>NZ_CBDIMS010000004.1:0-621656 GCF_965283145.1 Nocardia sp. Marseille-Q1738
TGGGCGCATCCCTGCACCTGCACGCGGAACTGGCCAGATCGGACGGCGCCACCGAGAACACCCTCCGCGACCTGATCCGCGGCGTCGCCGAATTCGGGCTCGCCCGAGCATGGGCCGCCGCCGCAGCTCTACTCCCCGGGCCGGAACCGGACACGGAACCGTGATCGACCGAAACTACCTGGCGGGGATGTGATCTGCCGCACAGTCGGTCACGTGGGGCAACGGTCGCTCGTCCAAGAGGCACAGGGTCCCTCTGATCAGAAAGTTGTGTCATGACATCGAAACCGGTGTTCATCCGGCTCGCCGCGACCGCCGCCGTGCTGGTCGGCGCACTTGAATTTGCCCCTTTCTCCGATCCCGAAAAGTACTGAGCTCGAGGAGCCATTGTGAACAACCCGATAGCGGACGTGCTGATCGTCGGAGCGGGCCCGGTCGGCCTGACTGCGGCGGTTGTGCTGGAGCAACTGGGACACGACGTCGTGATCGTCGACCAGCAGGCCGAGGGCGCCAACACCTCCCGCGCGGCGGTGGTGCACCCGCACACCCTGGAAATACTGGAGCCCTACGGCGTGGTCCCGGCCCTGGTGGAGCGCGGCGTGCACACCCCGACCTTCACGATCCGCGACCGGGATCGCCTGCTGATCGCGGTTCCGTTCAGCGAGCTTCCCACCGCCTACCCGTACACGCTGATGATCTCCCAGGCCGACACCGAGAAGTTCCTGCTGAATCGGCTCACCGCACTGGGCGGGAAGGTCACCCGCCCGGCCACGGTCACCGGGATAACGCAGGAACCGGATTCGGTCACCGCCACCCTCTCGGAGGGCGGGCCGCTTCATGCGCGCTACCTGCTGGCCGCTGACGGTATGCACAGCCTGGCCCGGGAACAGTCGGGAATCGGATTCACCGGCGGCACCTACGCCGAATCGTTCACCCTCGCCGACGTCCGCCTCACCGGCGGAGTACCCACCGACGAGGTCATCCTGTACTTCTCACCGTCCGGGCTCGTGGTGGTCGCGCCGCTGCCCGACGACAGATTCCGGATCGTGGCGACCGTAGACGAGGCACCGCACGACCCGGATATCGCATTCGTGCAGGGCTTGCTCGACGAACGCGGCCCGCAGGCCCACCCGGTCGTGGTCGAAGAAGTGGTGTGGGGGTCACGTTTCCGCGTCCACCACCGCATCGCCGACACCTTCCGCCACGGCCGGGTCCTGCTCGCCGGCGATGCCGGGCACGTGCACTCACCGGCAGGCGGTCAGGGAATGAACCTCGGTATCGAGGACGCCGTCACGGCCGCGACGATGCTGTCCCGGGTCCTGACCGGTGAACCGGAAAGCCTGCTCGACGAATACGCCGACGCCCGGCGCCGCACCGCCGCAACCGTGGTGTCCACAGCGAGCCGGCTCACCGACCTGGCCACCGCGTCGGCGCGCGTGCGACCGATGCGCAATACCGCAATGGCGCTGGCAGGTAAGGCCGCGCCCGTGCGGAACCGGTTGGCGTGGCGCCTGTCCGGACTCGACCGCCGCTGAGAACCTGGCCACCAGGAACTCCAGGAATCGAGGTGTGCGCGATACGGCAGTACGAGTTCGGTGCGCCGGAACGGCTGGTGGGCGCGTCGGTGCCCGACCCGGCACCGGGTGCATGGCAGATACCCGACGGCGCCGGGTTATCGCGTACCGACCAGGTAGCGCTGCAGTGTGGGGCCGAGCCATTCGATGATGGCTTCGCGGGAGAGATCGACCACCGGCGGAATGAACAGCACATACCGGCACAGCGCCAAGCCGAGTGCCTGGGAGGCCGCGAGCCCGGCCCGGGCCGGGGCCCCGGCGGGATCGCCGGTGAGCTCGGCGATCATCGGGACCAGCTGAGCGGCGAAGATGCCACGCATCCGCTCGGCGCTGCCGGTATCGGTGACCGCGGTCCGCAGCAGGATCCGCAGCGCCTCGTCGCCCTCCCACCGATCGGCGATATGGGCGGCCAGGGCCTGGCCCACCCGGTCGGGCGGCAGGACTGTCAGGTCGGGCAGTTCCAGGTCCAGATCCGCTGCACTGGCGAACAATTGCTGTTTGCTGCCGTAGTAGCGCATGACCATGGACGGATCGATGCCGGCATCGCCGGCGATCGCGCGGATCGTCGTGCGGTCGTACCCGTCGGCGGCGAACCGCTCCCGGGCGGCGTCCAGTATCACGGCCTTGGTCTGTGCCGACGACCTTCTCATGTCCCGCAGTGTATGCCAACAGCCGTTTGCAAACAATTGTTGACTCACCCGGAGTCCCGGGTGCATGATGTTTGTCAACGCTCGTTGGCCAACGAGTGTTGATAGAAAAGTAGAGAATGGAGTGCGAACATGCGCATCGTGAACGAACACCTCAACCCGAGTCAGGCCGCACTGGTCGCACCGAGCGGCACCGGATATCTCCTGCTCGCGGCCGAGGTCGACCGCCGGCCGATGTTCCTGCCCGGCAGCCGAGCCAAGGCTCGCCTGATCCGCGAGGCCAAAACGGTCACCGCGGAGCTCGAGCGGCTCCCGGAGGTCGTGCGAGCCACCGTGTTCCGGGGATTCGCCCACCTGGTCTTCGGCGAGAACCACCGCTTGCTGCGCCGCGCGGTCGCCGCGGATCGGCTGCGACCGGCCCGCTACGACGTGGTGATCCTCGTCGAGGTCACTACCCCGGCAATGATCGACACACTGCGGACCCACGCCCACTACCGTCGACTCACACACCTCGTCGCGGCCGGGGCCCGGCGTACCTTCGAACTCGCTGCCGCCAACCCGCGCAATATGGGCGATGTCGACGCCACGCGGCAAGGGGTGTTCCTGTTCAATTTCTTCTACGGGCAGGAGGAAAAGGAACTCGTCCCGGTGTGGGAATACACGGCGGGATGGTGGGCGGTCAACACCGGGCTGGACAACTCCCGGGTCATGCAGCCGCTCCCCGGGGAACCGCGCGACTACGGCATCATCAACCACTGCCGGTGGGACCGTCTGCGCGACGTGGCGCCGAAGATGATCTTCCGGCCCTCGTTCCGGCGGTTCGTCCTGGCCAACTTCGCCGCCAACGACATCTCCGCACAACCCGCCCTCTATCGGCTGGCATGACTCTCGACGAACAACTGCGCCAGGCCGGATCGACCGCTTCGGGCGTGGGAGCACCCGGGGAAGGACGACCTCGTGTGCCCAAAGCTATCGGCCGCGCAGGTTCTGTCGCGCTTGGCCGACTGGCCGGTACGCGATAACACGGCGAGCCGGGCTCACCCGATTCATCATCAAGGGTTTCCATCCGAACGCCGGTCCTAGGGCGTCTGAGCTGGAGGAATAGCGAGGCTGTCGATTGGCGTCGTGAGCTGTTCACCACTGACCGAACGTTCTCGGCAGTCTCCTTATCCAGTGCTCGGCCCCCTGCAATTCGACTGATCTGGGCGGCGATCGACAGACGCACGACACCCCCGGGCTTGGGCTTCCAGCTCACCGCCAGGTTCGGCGCCGAAGTGGTCGACGACCTCGACCCGGGTCCGGGCGAGGCCCAGCGCGATGCAGCGCCATACGATGTCGTGCTCGCCGACGGCGAACGCCTCGGCCAGCGCGACGCGCACCGAATATGTATCGACTACGGATACAGCCACGAATACGACTACTGGCGGTAGCACAGTTGTTTCAGCGCCGAGCACACCAGATCCGTCGAGACGTGCTCGTGCCTTCGATTGCTCGCCGGTCGAACCAGATGCCAGGTGGATCCGCCTCTGAAACGACTGGCCTTCAAGGAAGATGACCTATGTCCAAGCGTTCGCTTGCCGCAGGCCGGTGCGGGGTATGGGGAGATCACCCGTAGGCAATTCTTTCCAACAGATCCAGCGCTTGGTCCACCTTATGCAGCTCGCTCGACGACAAGCTCTCCGACAAGATCTGCGCGAGAGCGTTGTTGAGTGGTGCCTGCTGCCCGCGCACCCAAGCGCGGCCTTCGTCGGTGAGCATCAGGTTCACGCGGCGTCCGTCGATTGGGTCGCGCAAGCCGACGATCAGCCCCTGATCTCGTAACCCGTCGACGACGTTGCGCATAGTCTGCGGGCGCAACATCTCCAGGCGAGCCAGATCGACGGCGGCCATGGCTCCACATCGATGCAGGCGTCCCAGCACCGCCCATTGCGTCGCGGACAATTGACGCTCATCGGGATCCCTCCGGGCGCGGCGCAAAATCACGGTCAGCGCAATGCGCAGGCGCGCCGCCGTGGCGGACAGTCCTGTGGCGTCCGCGGTATCAACGCTCACGTACAACTCCTACTTACCTGATCGGGAACGATCCATAGGTGGCGATGGCCGCGGAAAGCCTATTAACCGGCCTGATAATTTGCGACACTGATGACAAAATTGTCATAATCATTCTTTCGATCGCCGAGTCGTGCAGCTTGCGATTCCCATAACTACGTCCACAAATGACGCGTACTCGATCGCCGAGAGGCGACGGGCCGCTGCGGGCCGACAAGCCCTGATCCCGCGCTCGGTGATCGCGCAGGCGCCCGGGGCACCGAAGGTGGTCGCCGTGCACGAACAGGGCCCGGCGTCCGGGTGTTCGCCTGATCCCGGCGCTGACCCGGCTCTGCGGCACCCGCCCCGGCGGTGTGGTGCCGCACGCGCGCAATCCCTCCGGTGCCCCGCCTGGAGCCTCTCGAACACTCCAGGTCGACCTTGGTGCGCAGGCTTCGGGCGGTGGCGACTCCGAACTGGAAGCGCGGAGTCGTGCGCACCATGAACGGTGTCGCCACCGCCGCGTGCGCCTTGGACTAGCCGATAGGCAGGCAGAAGGTGTTCTCGGCCGAGCCAAGGGGAATGGGAATACACAATTCCACCGAGCCCGTAACGGGGGTGGCCGCGGGCGCATCCGCTGAGGCCGTGCCGACACTGAGCGCGGTGGCTGACAGCGCGAATGCGACGACGGCGAGCGGACGGATAATTCTCGAGTTCATACAGTCATCCTCAGTCGAGTTATGTGAAAAGCCCCGGGCCCGAGACGGCCCAATCAGATCACGCCCCCGAGGGCCGCTGCACGTCGTTTTCAAGAATTCGGATTCCAAGATCAATTATTTGCGAAACTGTCGTGAACAATCACACTAACTGTGTCGTGAATATACACGATAATTCTGTCGATTGATTGTGGTCTTTCGCAATCGACATCGAATACCTCGAGGTCGGCGACGAGGGCATGCTGGGCCACCCCGAGTTGTGACGCCGAGGAAGACGCTGCCGTTCGGAATAGTGTCGGTCACAAACATCCGTTCGGCCCGTTTTTCGCTGCGCTGTTGCCTGTACTTTGATCTTGGAAAACTCCCTACCTCTGAGAGGCTGCCGGATACCGATGTCTCGGATCCGCTTCTCCCGCAGTTGCTTTCGATGCCTCGAGAACATGTTCGACCGGTCCGGTCCACCGGCCTGGTGAAGGAGCAATATGTCCACCGACACCGATACGACGCCTGGATCGGACGCCCCACCGGGGATTCCCTGGTCCGAACGGCTTTCGTCGATCTCCCGCCACGATCTGCCCGCCTCGATCGTGGTATTCCTTGTCGCCCTGCCGTTGTCGCTGGGCATTGCCATCGCGTCCGATGCCCCTATCGCCGCCGGCCTGATCGCGGCTGCGGTGGGTGGCATCGTCGTCGGCTTCGTCGGTGGAAGCCCGCTGCAGGTCAGCGGGCCGGCCGCCGGCCTCACCGTGGTCGTCGCCGAGACCATCCACCAGTTCGACTGGAAGACAACCTGTTTCATCACCGTCGCGGCCGGTCTGTTGCAAATCGTGTTCGGATTGAGCCGGATCGCGCGCGCCGCGCTGGCGATAGCGCCGGTCGTCGTGCATGCCATGCTCGCCGGCATCGGTGTCACCATCGCGCTGCAGCAGGTGCACGTGCTGCTGGGCGGTACGTCGCGCAGCTCGGCCTTCGAGAACGTCACCGAACTACCCGGTCAGCTGCTGAACCTGCACGGTGACGACTTCGTCATCGGCCTGATCGTCATCGGCATCATCGTCGCCTGGCGCTGGGCACCCGAGAAGGTGCGCCTGATTCCGGGCCCGTTGGTCGCGGTGCTGGTGGGTACGGTGCTGTCGCTGGTGCTGCCCGGCAATCCGGAGCGTATCAAGATCGACGGCTCGCTGTTCGACGCGATCGGCCTGCCCGGCCTGCCCAGCGGCAACTGGGGCGGGGTGATGCTGGCGGTGCTTACCATCGCCCTGATCGCCAGTGTGGAGAGCCTGTTGTCGGCGGTGGCGGTGGACAAGCTGCACACCGGCGAGCGCACCAACTTCGACCGCGAGCTGGTAGCTCAGGGCGCGGCCAACATGACCTCCGGCCTGCTCGGTGGCCTCCCGGTCACGGGCGTGATCGTGCGCAGCTCCACCAACGTGGCCGCCGGTGCGCGCACTCAGGCCTCGGCGATTCTGCACGGCGTGTGGATCCTGGTGTTCTCCATCGCGCTCGTCGGCGTCGTGCAGCAGGTCCCGAAGTCGGCACTGGCCGGGTTGCTCATCGTGGTGGGCGTCCAGCTGGTGAAGCTGGCCCATATCCGGCTCGCCCATCGAACCGGCGACCTGGCGGTGTACGTGATGACCATAGTCTGCGTGGTGTTCCTGAACCTGCTCGAGGGCGTGCTGATCGGCCTGGCGCTGGCGTTCGCGATGCTGCTGTGGCGAGTGGTGAAGGTGTCGGTACAGGCCGCGCCAGTGGCGGGCACCGACCGCTGGATCGTCGGCATCGACGGTACGTGCACGTTCCTGGCGCTGCCGAAGCTGACCAAGGAACTAGCCAAGGTGCCGGCCGGTACCCACGTACTGGTCGAGCTGACCGTCGACTTCCTCGACCACGCTGCCTACGAGGCCATCCACGACTGGGCCCGCCAGCACGAAAGCATCGGCGGCAACGTGGAATTCGTCGAGATCGGAACCGCCCGCATGGAACACGCCATGACCCGACCACCCCGGCGCGGCCGGGCGCGCGGCATGCTCGACGAGGTACTCGGCCCGTGGCGCGAGCGCAACGGCGACGCGGTCGCAGCCGGTGTGGCCGCCTACCACCGCAGCCACGCCCGCGTGATGCGGCCGCGCCTGGACGAGCTGCGTGACCGGCAGGATCCACACTCGCTGTTCCTCACCTGCGCCGACTCGCGCATCGTGCCCAACGTGATCACCAACAGCGGCCCCGGTGACCTGTTCACCGTCCGCAACGTCGGCAACCTGCACCCCCCGCACGGCTCGGACCCCTCGGTCGAGGCGGCCCTATCCTTCGCGGTGGACAACCTGAAGGTGCACAACGTGGCGGTGTGCGGCCACTCCTCCTGCGGTGCCATGAAGGCCCTGCTCGCCGACACACCCGCCGGACCGGGACTGGACACCTGGCTCGCCCACGCCCGCCCCAGCCTGGAGGCCTACCGTGACGGGCACCCGGTGCGGGCGGCTGCGGCGGCCGCAGGCTACGACGAAGCCGCACAGCTGAGCATGGTCAACGTCGCCGTGCAACTCGAGACCCTGCAACGCCACCCGGTGATCCGTCAGGCCGTCGCCGACCGCGGCCTGACCGTGTCGGGCCTGTTCTTCGACATCTCCACCGCCTGCGTGCTCGAGGTCACCGCCGACGGCATCAGCGAAATCACCGACCAGGTCGCCACCCCGGGCGTCGTGACCGGCCGTGTGCGAGTTCCCCAGTTCGCCAAGTGAACTCGCCCCCAGTGCCGGTGGCAACACCATCCGGACCACACGTTGATCGCCGGATTCCGGCCTGACACACGAGATGCGTTCGGAAACTGTTTCTCTCGGTAGTGGCAATCGGCGCCGCGGCCAGGGCGTGTGCCGGTTCGGCAAGGCCGCGATCGAGCCGATCGCGGCAAGAGTGGTTCGACTGGCACCTAGGTCGACACGTTCACCGGCCCAGTCACGCATCGCCTGACGGTCCAACTCTGAGCTCCCGGACGAGCATCGGGCCATCGACACTGTCTCGGCGAGCTCGACGTCCTCGGCCACATCCGGCGCGGTGGAGCCGCATCTGATCGACGGCTTCTAGATTTCGATCGATATTGCGCGCCCCTGACGTCGGCTCAGGGAAACTATGGCTAGGGCAAACCACATGGCGGTGGCCGTTGGTCGACAGACCGATGCGCACGCAGCCGCGGGCGCGGGGTTTCAAGATCACTTCCATCGCAATTGTCGACACCGTGGTCGCGGCGGAATGAGTTTGGTCCAGAAGTCGTGGCGTACTGCGTCCCACAACGTGTTCATTTCCGGAAGCAGTTCTCGTGCTTGTGCGAGATCCGGAAAATTCTCGGGACCAAAGGATACGATCGGGGTGGCGCCCGATGCCTCGTGGACGGCGACGATGGAGATCAGGTGGTTCTGAAACGGCCGCCATGTTGCGCGCAATCCGTCGGCTTCGGTTCTTCGCATGTCATCCATGTTTTGTTTCCAACTCGTCGGCTTTGTTCTAGGGCGTTTTCGACCGTTGTCAATGCCGATCTCCTGCTGATTCTGATTGCACGATTACTATCGGTCGGGTCGGGTGCGGGCATGGGTGAGAAACGCAAACATGCCCCTATATTTGCAACTCATAGGCGTACCGGGTGGTGTGAAGTCTGCGATTGGAAGGTGGCGCTCTCCAGCGCGGGCGCCGCCGTGCTGCGACGGGAACGGCGGACGCTGATCGACCGGAGTAATTGCGCGTCCGCTCGACGGCACTCCGTCACCTGCGGTAAGTGTGGGCAACCAATGCCGAACGCAGGTACCACACCCCGCTCGCCTTGGTGGGATCGAACCCTGTGAGCTGACCGATCCGCTTGAGCCGGTAGTCCACGGTGTTGGTGTGTACATGCAGCAGCCGCGCAGTGCGCTGGCGGTTCAGATTGTGCGCGATATGGACCTGCAGGGTCTCCAGCAATTCCGGATGCTCGTCCAGTGGGTCCAGCAGCGACCCGAGATATTCACGGGCGGGGCCCGGGCGGGGGAGCTGGGATTTCCGCGCCAGAACCTCGGAGGGGTACAGGCCCGGCCCCGACCGCACAACCGGGTGACCATGTCGAGTAGTTGGTGGGCTTGATCGGCCGCGGCGGGCACGGTGTCGGTGGGCGCGGTCACCACGGTGGCGGTGATGGGCACGCGGGCCGCCCGCGACAGATGCCCGATCAGTTCCTCTATGGGGCCCTCGGTGATGTGATCGGCGGGCATGAGCAGGGTGCCGCCGTCGATCGACAGCAGCGACAGCACGGTGTCGTCGCAGCGGGTGGCCAGTTCCGCCTGCACGCGCCGGAGTTTGCGGCGGGCAACGACTTTCGCGTCCAGCATCGGGTTGGACTCGTCCGGGTGGGAGGGAATGGCGAGGGCTATGACGCGATAGCGGTCGGAGATGTCGATGCCACACTCGCGGGCCATGGTGGAGGTGGGGTGCCCCCCGAGTAGCGCCGAGGTGAGCGTGTGCACCGCGGTGTGGTGCTCCGACACGACCGCGCGAAGTTCGCGCACATAGGCCACCGAGACTGCCGTGGTCATGGTGTCGAGCATTTCGACGACGAGTTTGGCGCCGTCGAGAATACTTTGGTAGTCGGCCATGCTGGGGGTGAGCATCGGCTCGGTGTCGGCCGAGCCTGAGGCACGCTGCTGGGCCAAGGCAGGAGACACCACTAGGTCGAAGCCGATCTTGAAGCCCTCGTGGATAGCGTGGTGAATGGTACCAATGGGCACGCCTTCGCGAGCCCATTGGGCCGCAGCGTCCTCGAGCTGTTCGGTCTTTTCCGGAATGTTGCTGCCGTCCAGCATGCTGACTGCCAGTTCCAAGCACACGCGCGTGATGATCGTGATGTCGCCGTGGATTGCGTCACCGGGCAAGGTGCCGCAGGGGGCGACGGTTTCGACGAAATGCCCGACCATCTGCCGTGACAAGGCCCGCACGTCTTTCAACGGCAACGACATGGGTCTGCCGGATACGGTGAGTCCTTGCCGGCGCGGAGAGGTGACAGGCATAGTCGAACTTCCTTCCGTCGCCGTTAACTGCGCTATTGCACCAGCGTAACCAGAACACGATTCATGAGAACGGCTTACTCCGAGTAACGTGAAATTTCGGGAGGACCGGTCAGCAAGCGATAGTGAGAGTTCACAATGACGGTCGCTAACTGCCACTGACGTGCCGAGATGCCGGAGAGCAGCGAGGCGAGCGCGACCGGGGGAAGTCGCCGAAACGAGCGCAACCTGCGAGATCGACGGCGCGGATCCACACCTCTCGGTGCGCATCCGCTCCGCGTCGGCGGCTATGCGATCAACGGAAGGTTTGTTTGCCTAATCAAGGACCAGCCGGTCTGCTGCTTTGCGTCTGGCCATCGGTACAGGTATTTCACCTAGCCGGTTTCGCCTTCGCCGGATTCTCGAAGCTGGTAAGCGCCTCCGCTCCGAAAACCGCATAGGTGGTTTATTTCGCGAAGTCGCCTTCTCCGAAGGCAACTCGCCATCCGAGAAGCCCCCACGATGAGGTCAAATGCCAAAAGACTTGGGGATCAGCAAGTTCGGTCGACCTCCGTCAGGTGGTGTCGTTGAGGTGCTTGTCGGTGGTTGGCTGGAGCTGAACGAGGATCGTCCAGTTGCCCTCCCGCCCGGCGTTGACGCGCCAGGACAGATCAAACCTCGGATTCGAAGATCATCCGGGAAGGTACTCCTTCCTGGTCATCCACGGGTTTTGATCATTGCTCACGACTCACGGGAAGCGCAGTGTTGTCGCCGAGGCTGGCTGGCAGCAAACCCCACAGCTGTGTCTTGCTCACGCTGCCCCGGCGTGACTGAACCTGGACAGGCCTCGGTGGCGGACTACCAACCCACCGGGCATCAGATAGGGCCGCAGTGTCATTGGCCGGTCGGCGCGTTGGGTGCTGAAACCGGCTGCCCCAAGGCCTGGGCCTTCAGTTGCTCGAATTCCACGTCCGTGATGACACCGGAGTCGCGGAGGGCCTTGGCGTCGGCGATGTTCTCGGCGGGGGACTTGCCCGCGACCTGCCGGATGTACTGATCGGTGGCTTGCTTCGCATCGGCCTGCGCCCGTTGGGCGCGCAGCGCCATGCCCCGCCCGCGGACGATCAGGTACACCAGCGCCGTCAGGTACGGGAACACCACCAGGGCGATCACCCACACGGCTTTGGCGACGCCGGAGACGGAGTGGTCGCGGAACAGATCCACGAGAATCTGGAACAGCACGATCAGGTAAGCCACGAAGGCGAATACGAGGATCGTGTACCACACGTAATCCCAGAACGAATCCATGTTGTGAACCTCCTCGGGCGGATCTCTCCCGTGTCGTTGCGAGCGTGGGTCCGGCTGCTGCGAATCGGACCGCCGGTCGTCCCCTCGGTCGAAAACAAACTTTTGTTATCTTTGCGGTCCCCTGCCGCATCGCGATTCGGCGACAGATTATGGGTGCGGTTCGAAACAAGCACAGAGCGACGTCGGCGCCAGAACTCGACAAAATTGCTGAACATATAGTACATGAGCAGCGACTCTTGCCGGGATGCAAAGGTTCGACTGTGCCAGTGGGCACTGGCAAAAGCATGCTCGCAGATGAAGCATGGCTGCTGAAATCGCCGCGTGAGTACCGCCGCGGGTCGGTTTGCGGTATCCGGGCCGGGTTTGCGCCAGCTGTCGACACCACGAGTTGCGCCGCTGACGACGGTACTCCTCGCAATCCTGCTCGATATCGCGTTGATTTCGATTCGAACGAAGAAGCCCGTAAGCGCCGGAAATAGAGCTGAGTGGCCGACCAGCTGGCACGGCGGCCTCGCACTCGCGACGATGCTGATGCCGTTCGCCAAATCCACTATTTATGCGAGCCACACCGCTGGAGACGGAGGCGGACATGACCACGGGTGATGGGGATTGGTCCAAGCGGGCGGCGATGACCATTCCGAAAGAAGGGTATTTCAAGTTCGAGCAGGGCAGGTACGGGCCGATATCCCCCGCACACCGGTCAATTATGGCTTCTCGATCATCGCGAGGATCAAACCCGGTCGTGAGGCAGCGATCCGGGAGTACGGTAAGCAGCTCGAGGCAGCATGGGTCTTTTCGCCCGCATCCGCCCGTTCGACACCCTTGTCCGCACCTGCGTCGGTCGCGATTCGAGGACGCCGGCAGTGTCGCTGGAGATATGCTGGCTGGGTGAGGCCAGTGCCACAATCGGTGCGAGCGACCGCAATGCGGACGGCACACCTCGCTGGAGTTCGGGCGTCGAAGACGACTTGGGACTTGGCGAAGCACGATGCTCATTCTCGCCATAAACCACTGCTTTCCTGCGCTGATCTACCGTCCGCGATCCCCGCTTCTGTTCGAGCCGTTGCCGCGGCCCACCTCCGCTCGGGCCCGGCCCCGTTTTGTTCGCGTGATGAGGCGGTGAACCCGATCAGATGCCTCACCAAGTTATGAGAGGTGATTCGCCATGTCAGCAACTGATCAGCGTTCCGTCGGGCAGGCGGTCGCGGCCGGGACGTCCATCGCCGCCGCCATCCTGCTGATGGCAGCCGGCATTCTGTCGATCTTGGAAGGAATCTCCGCCATCGCCAAGGACGAAGTCCTTGTGGCCACGCCCGACTACACCTACCAGCTCAACACCACCAACTGGGGTTGGATCCATTTGATCCTTGGGATCCTGGTGGTGCTCGCCGCAGTCGGACTGATGGCCGGAGCCATGTGGGCGAGAGTGATCGCTGTGTTCCTCGCAGCGCTGTCCATCCTCGTGAACTTCCTGTGGCTGCCCTACTATCCATGGTGGTCGATCGTGGTGATCGCCTTGAACGTCGTCGTGATCTGGGCCGTGACGACGTGGCACCCACGCCGGATCTGACCGCTTCTTCGCACACACTCAGAACCACCGCGGCCGACGATTGGACCGGCTGGGTACCGCGGCGGGCTGTGGCTGCCGGTCATGCGCCGACCGGCCTTGGCCGTGTCCCGGCATCGTTCTTCGTCTCGGACTCGTCCTGCCAGGCGCGGGCGGGTCGGATCAAGAGTTCCAGCGCCAGCAGCGCCAGCAGCCCGCCGAGGACGATCCATACCACCACCAGTCCGGTGGGGTAGCGCCAGAACACCAGCAGGAGCGCGGCGATGCCGATGATCGCCCAGCGCAGCGCGGCGCGAGCCCGGAAAGCCCACGTTTCCACCGAGTTCGGCGGCCGCGATCGCCGAAGTTGCTGCACCGCGTCCATACCGCGCCCGAATCCACGGCGCACCGCGATGGCCGAGGGCGAGTCCCCGGTCAGGTAAGCGCCCAGCGCGATCGCCAGGCCGAGCACGGCGACCCCGCGCAGCGCGGTCCGCAGCGGCACCAGCACCGTGTCGATGATCGCGGTGGCCGCATCCGGTGACAGCACGTCGGGCGGAACCTTGTCCAGATACAGCGCCCGGCCGATGATCAGCGCGATCGCCAGGATGAGCATGCCCGCCGCGATGGCGAGTCCGACGAAGACCAGGGCGCGGCGTCGACGACCCGGGGGTGCCGCGGCGATCGCGGCCACCGCGGCCGCGATCGTCACCCACGGCAGCACTGCCGAGCCTCTGTCGAGCGTGTCGACCGCCTGTTGCGCCCGCACCAGTTCCGGGGATCGGAACAACACGAACTGTTTGTCGACCGCGGGAATCTTCTCGGCGAAGGTGAAGCCACGGTCGAGCAGCCGGGCTTTGACGTTCTCGATCACCGTGCGCAGGGAGAGGGTCACGGTGCCGTTCTCGTCGACGGTCACCGACTCCGGGCCGACGTGCCCGGTCGCCACCGCCACCAACGCGGTGTGGGCGACACGGTTGGCTTGCAGCCAGAGGTCCTCGAACTGGTCGCTGCGCACGAACGACAGCACAGTGTCGTTGACGAAGCCGCGGGCCTGCTGGGTGATGACGGGCGCCAGCCCTTCGACCGCGCGATCCACCCGCGGCCGGTTCGCGGTCGCCGGGACCGCGTCGGTCAGCGCGGCCAGCGCGTCCGCGGTGAGACCCTCGATGTCGACGCGGGCGAAGATCTCGTCCGTGATCGTGTTGGATACCTCGGTCTGCAGAGCCGGATCCGAGCCCAGCGGCGCCACCGTCGAGATGTAGCGATCGGTGTCGAGGACCTCACCGCGCACGAACCGCGACACCACCGTGGTGATCGCCAGAACAGCGACCAGCACCGTCAAGATCGCCACCGCGGTCCACCGCCACGCATGCCGAGGCGGTCGGCGTACCGGCGGCGCCGCCGCGCCACGACCTTTCGTCCGCAGGGCAGCCACCTCGGCACGCAGCCGCTCCAGCTCGGCGCGTTCGTCGGCGCTCAACCTGTCGCCGGGCGTGTCCTCTCGCGCATCGGAAGCCATCGGTACCCCTCACTCCAGGAACGGATACGGCGTTTCCCCGACGTCATCGAAACCAACGGTGTCGGGCGGCCCGTGCGCCTACTATTCGTCGGCCACGACCAACCGCGGCAACCAGCTATCGTGCGGTTCGGTTGGCGGCGCCGCCCCGGTCTCGGTGAGGGCGGCGCCGCCCCGGTCTCGGCGGAGCGGTCCGCCGAGAGCATCGACGTTCCGCCCGCGATGCCTTGCTCGACCCTGTTGGTTTCTCCGCCGACACGCATGTTCCCCGCGATAGCGGTCCCCTTTCGAGGCAGGGCTTGCATCGAAAAGCATCTGCTGATTCACGCCGGGTCGAATCCGATCAGGCCATCCGAGGTCCGGTGAGAAATCAGCGATCTGGTGACGATCAGGGGCGTACGCTTGGACCGAGATTAGCACCACTGATGCCGATGAGTTCGGGATTCTTCTCGAACCGACGCCGCTCGATCCGGCAGAAATTGAAACGAGCTCTGCAGGGAGTCAGGCTGACACGACTTCCTTTCTCGTGACAGAAAGAGGGCTACCGTGACCGAAACCGATATCGACGCGTTAGGTCCCATCGACTATCTCGTAATCGAATTTCCCGCCGATAGGCCTCCGGACGGTTCGGCGCTGCCCCTGCTGCGCGACCTCGTCGAGCGCGGCATCGTCCGGGTGCTGGATCTGGCGTTCGTCCGCAAGGGCACCGACGGATCCCTATCCGGAATCGACATCGCCGACGTCGGACTCGAAGGGGACTTCGACATCACCCTGTTCGCGGAGGCGGGCTCGGGCCTGCTCGACGAAACCGACCGCAGGGAAGCCGGTGCGGCGCTGGAACCGGGATGCTCAGCCGCGATTCTGGTCTACGAGAACAGGTGGGCGGCGCCCTTCGCATCCGCGCTGCGGCGCAACGGCGCCGAACTCGTGGCCTCCGGCCGCATCCCCGTGCAGAGCATCTTGTCGTCCCTCGATGCCATTGAGGCCGAAACTCGTTAGCAAACAATCGCATTCGCGTCGTCGGCCCGACCGAGTAAGGAGAGTGTCATGCCCGGACTGCTTCGCGGCGTAGCCCGCACCGCCGTGGTCGCCGGAACCGCGACCGCTGTCTCCAACCGCGTCTCCCGACGGCAGGGAGAGCGCTGGGCCATGCAGGAGCAGGCGCAGTACGCCCCCGACGCGCAGTATGCGGCGCAGCCCGCCGCACCGCAGCCCGCGCCGCCGTCCGGCGGCGGTGCGGGGATGGACCGGATCACCGCATTGAAAGAACTCGCCCAGCTCAGAGCGCAGGGTGTGCTCACCGAAGCCGAGTTCGAAGCCGAGAAGGCCAGAATTCTCGCATCCTGAAGGAATTTCCCCTCTACGCCATTCACTGCTTGCTCAACGGCAACGGAACTTGTAGATACCACTATGCCCCTTGGTCGCGGTATGGGTGCCGATGCGGTGGCGGCACGAGTGTACGTTGCGAAATTACAGATCGATTCAGGGTGGCATCGACGTTTTACCAGCAATGACGCGGGGACCTCACCGTTCCACAATGGCAAATCAGATCCCGATCGGATCGGGCGCTCACGAACGGGACTGCGGTCACGACGACCGATGACAGTCGACGAGATCCGCCGCGGTATCGCACGACTGACCTTGTGCCACAACAGCGCGTGTAAGCACCACCCGTGCGAGTGCCACCGACCCGACGTAGAAGAGTAGCGGCCGAATCGGCATTGCTGGGCTGTTGCAGGCCGTGGAACTCGAGCACTCGGCGCAACGACGTCACCCGGCTCCACGGCTTTCCGCGGCCGCGGCGGCGCGCCGGGGTAGCAACGCCGCGGCGAGGAATCCGGCGGCTCCGATGGCGGCCAGGACGATCATCGCAGCGGCATAGGCGTGGGACGTGAGCCCGGCGACGAGGATGGTGCCTGCGATGGCGGTGCCGAGCGAGGAGCCGAGGTTGGACACGCTGCGCGACAGCCCGGAGATTTCGCCCTGTTGGTCCTCGCCGAAACTGGACTGGACGACATTGACCGCTGGAGTCAGCATGACGCCGAGCCCGAGGCCGATCAGCAGCAGTCCGGGCGCGAACGCCCAGGGATTCACCAGAGTCCCGGCCAGCGCGAGCAGCACGCCGATGCCGGCGATGGTCACCAGAAAGCCCGCCATGATGAGGGTGCGCTGGGCGCGCCGTCGCGCCAGCCGTGCCGCGGCCAGTGACGAAGCCAGCAGTCCCAGGGTGGCCGCGGTGAAGATCACGCCGGTCTGAATCGCGTCGTATCCCCGCACGACCTGCAGGTATGCCGCCACCACGAACGACGTTCCCATCAGCAGCAGCCACTGGATGTGTTCGGTGATCAGTCCCAGGTTGGAGGTGCGGTTGCGGAACAGGCTCGTCGAAATGAGCGGTTCGCGTCCGGCTCGCTCCCGGGCGCGAATGTTGAGGAAGAAGCACGCCAGGACCACTGCGCCGAGCAGCAGCAGGCCGAGCATGAGCCAGCCATTGTCGTCGGCCGCCAGGATGCCGGTCACGAGCAGTATCAGACCGGCCGCCGACAGAATTGCACCACCGACGTCGAAGGCCCGGGTCGGGTCCGGCGGCAAAGGGTCGGCGATGCGCCGACCGAGCAGCACGATCAATCCGACCACCAGTGCTTGGAAAGCGAACGCCGCTCGCCAGCTGAGCGCGGAGGTGATGACTCCGCCGAGCAACGGTCCCGCCGCCGCACCGATGCCACCCAGCGCCATGATCGCGCCGAATGCCCGTGCCCGCGAGGCCGTTTCGGTGAACAGCAGGGTTGTGAGGATGTAAACGGGCGGGATCAGCATCGCGGTGCCGATACCCTCGAGAATCGAGTTGCCCAGGATCAGCACCCCCAGCCCGGGAGCGAGCGCACTCACAACGGCGCCGACACCGTAGATCATCAGACCCAGCTCGAAACAGCGTTTGCGGCCGTAGCGGTCGGTGAGCTTGCCGCCGGGAATCATCAGCGCCGCCATGACCAGCAGGAAGACCGTTATCACGACCTGCACGCCCTGCGCCGTGGTGTTCAGGTCGGCGCTGATGTCGTTGATCATCACGTTCATGTTCGAACCGGCGAAGCTGCAGATGAACTGCGCGAGCGCCAGCGGAACGAGCGCCCCGCGGGGTGGGCTGGACACACCGGTACCGGCCATCCGGCTGCTCGGCCTATCCGGGCGTCGCCGTGGGCTGGGCCTCGGCGCGGTCGAGTTGCTCGTCGAGGGCCATAGCGGCCGCGACCAGGGCCAGGTGGGTGAATGCCTGCGGGAAGTTGCCCAATTGTTCGCCGGAGGGACCGATCTCCTCGGCGAAGAGCCCGACGTGATTGGCGTAAGTGAGCATCTTGTCGAAGGCGTAGCGGGCTTGGGTCACCCGGCCCGCACGGGCGAGTGCCTCGACATACAGGAAGCTGCACAAGTTGAAGGTGCCTTCGACGCCGCGCAGACCGTCCGGCGATGCCTCGGGGTCGTAGCGGTAGACCAGGCTGTCTCGGACCAGTTCGTCGTCCATGGCGTCGAGGGTGCTCAGCCATGCCGGGTCGCGCGGTGACAGAAACCCCATGCGTGGCATCAGCAGCAGCGACGCATCCAGCACATCGGTGGCGTAATGCTGGACGAAAGCCTGCCGCTTCGCGCTCCAGCCGCGTTCGACGATCTGGGCGAACACCGCGTCCCGCGCCTGTGTCCAGCGGGCTACATCAGCGGGTCGCGAGTAGTCGGTGGCCAACTGGATGCCTCGATCGAACGCGACCCACGTCATCAGCCGGCTGTAGGTGAATTCCTGCTGGCCGCCGCGAGTTTCCCAGATCCCCTCGTCGGGCCGGTCCCAGTGCTCGGTCAGCCAGTCGGTCAGGTTCGCGAACGACCGCCAACCCCAGATGCCACCCATATCCGACGATTGAGCCAGGGCGTCGGCGGCCTCACCGTAGATATCGAGTTGGATCTGATCCGCCGCCGCGTTCCCGACCCGCACCGGCGCGGAACCGCAATAGCCCTCCAGATGGTCTAGTACCTCCTCTTCCAGATGCGGGTCACCATCGATCCGGTACATGATCTGCAGCGGCTCACCGGACGCCGTGTCACCGGCGTCGAGGCGGTCGCGCAGCCAGCGCCGGAAAGCCAATGCCTCTTCGGTGAAGCCGAGGTCGATCAACGCCCGGACCGACAACGAAGCATCCCGGACCCAGGTGTAGCGGTAGTCCCAGTTGCGCTCGCCGCCGAGTTGCTCCGGCAGACCCATCGTGGCCGCGGCGATCGGCGCACCGGTGGGTGCATAGGTGAGCAGTTTCAACGTGATCGCCGAACGGTTGACCATGTCCCGCCACCGGCCCCGGTAGGTGGACGAACGCAGCCAGGACTGCCAGAAGCCCCGGCACTGTTCGAACGCGGCGGCGATATCCTCGCGCGACGGATGCGCCGGCGCTGGACCGTCGCTCGCGTTACTGGTCAACACGATCACGGCGGTCTCCCCTTCGGAGAGCGTGAAGCGGGCCGTGACGTCCCCGTCCTCGGTGTGCAGCAGAACCGGGTCGGTGGCCTGCAGATGCAGATCCGTGCCGGGGCCGTGAAAGACCGCAGCCCGGTCGCCGAGCCGTTCCAGGGTGTGTGTGGCGCGTCCGTAGTCGAATCGCGGGCGGCAGGTGAGCATGAGCGGCAGACTCCCCCGCACCACCCGGGCCACACGCACCAGCCGATGCTGGTCAGTGGGTGCGGAATCGCGGATCGGCTCCATGAAGTCGGCGACCTCACCGACCCCTTCGGGCGCCATGAACCGAGTGACGAGGATGGCCGTGTCCGGCATGTACAGCTGGCGGATCGCCACGTCCTCCGTCGTGAGATCGGCGGCCAGGCGACAATGTCCGCCCCGCTCGCTGTCCAGTAGTGACGCGAAGATGCTGGGTGAATCGAGCCGCGGTGTGCACCACCAGTCGATCGTGCCCGCGGACGAGACCAATGCCGTAGTCTGCAGATCCCCGACGATGCCATGCTCGGAGATCGGTGGGTAGGCGTTCACGATTTACTCCTTCATACAGGGAAATCGGGCATAACCGGACGGCCGGAAGTGGCCCCGCCCAAGCGTCCGCACCTCCTCTCCGGAAGCACTCTCCTTCACAGTGTGCGCCGCGCCGCCAGCGCGCGGGAGAGAGCGGACGAAAGTAGATCTGTTCCAGATAGCGAATCTGCGGTGAACTAACGTTGCAGACGTCTTCACCGTGGAAATCGCATTTAGATCAGGCTTTCAATCTGATGGCGGCGAGCCTCGCGCGATCATCGGCGAGATCAGCAACCATTGGACAACCCTCGATTTCGTCAATGATGAGACTGGTGTCGCCGCGACGAACGCTGTGAGGACCGATGGAACGCAGCAGACAAGCCCTCCTGCACGGACCCCTGTTTTCCCGGAGCGTTCCGCTCGACCGCCGAAACGCGGCCAGCCGGATCAGCGCGTACATCTACGGCAACGTCCTGATCCTTGCCGCACTGATACCGGTCACGCCGTCCGCCGAGAACGTCGGCATCTTGGTCGTACTCGGGACCGCCCTCTCCACGTTCATCGCGCACGCCTTCGCCGAAGGGGTCGGGCAAACGGTGCGCCAGAGCCATGCTCTCTCCCCACAGGAGCGATGGGCGGACCTGCGCGACTCCGTCCCCATCCTCAGCTCGGCCGTGCTGCCCTGTGCGATCCTCGCGGCCGCGGCAATCGGGTGGATCGAACCACGCACCGCACAGGTGCTCGCGGAATCGGCCATGCTGGTGCGGATCGGCGGAATCGTCTTCGTCATCGGTCGGCTCCACGGCGAGCAGCCCCGTCGTTCGACACTGCTCGGAGCGGTCCTGCTGGTCTGCGCGGCCACCACCGTCGTGGCGGTCAAGGTCATCCTGACCCACTAGGCGAGCGGAACTCGGCGCCGCCGCGCCGAAGCGTGATCACATGCGCCTCGCTGCGATCGGGTTCGCATCGCACAGTGCGCGGCGTCTGTTTGCCGAGCACAACGATCCGGCACCGATCCACGATCCCACACACCAGCAAGTGGGCCCGGTGGAGAATCGTTCATATCTGATCGGGTCTTCGAGGAAGGAGCGAATCATGTCCGAAAATGCGTCGGTCAAGCAAGGAATCGCGGCAGGAACCTCGTTAGGGGCCGCGATCATCCTCGTCACCGTCGGACTGCTCCAGCTGTTCCAAGGCATCGCTGCGGTAGCCGAGGACGAAGTCTTCGTAGTAGGCGTCGAGTACGTCTACAAGTTCGACTTCACCACATGGGGCTGGATCCACATCGTGCTCGGAGTACTGATGACGGCGGTAGGGTTCGGCCTGTTCACGGGAGCGGGCTGGGCGCGAATTGCCGCGGTCGTCATCGCGGCGATATCGATTCTCGCCAACTTCCTGTGGCTGCCGTATTACCCGTGGTGGTCGGTACTGATCATCGCACTCGACATCGTTGTGATCTGGGCGGTCACGACATGGAAGCCCGAACGCGTCTAGTCGGCTCCCTTTTCTGAGCGAAATTCCCGATCGTGGGCCGAGGCTATGACAGAGCGAAACGATCTCTCCGTCCCGGAGCCCGACGAACGCACTGACGCGGCCGACCGATGGAACCTGGCCGGCCGCGCCGAATATGGCAGGTCGGTACGGCGCCGAATACCGCTCGGCGTGATGGCCGAGTACGAACCACTCTCTGAACGCGACCCGGTCGGACTGCTGGAAACTCAGGCAGCGACACGAATTCCCGAACTCGTCCCGGTGCGGTACGGGCGGATGGCCGCTACGCCGTTCGCGTTTTACCGCGGAGCCGCCGTGGTCATGGCCGAGGATCTCTCGCATGCCCCGGCCACCGGCCTGATCACCCAAGTGTGCGGCGACGCGCACCTGAGCAACTTCGGACTCTTCGCGACACCGGAACGCAGACTTGCCTTCGACCTCAACGATTTCGACGAAACCTACCCCGGCCCGTTCGAATGGGACGTGAAACGACTCGTCGCAAGCCTCGCGGTCGCCGGGCGCGACAACAACCACAGCGGCAAACAACGCAGGAGATACACCCGCGCCTGCGCCGCCGAGTACCGCGAAACCATGAACTACCAGTCCGCACGTGGAGAGCTTGCGGTCTGGTACTCCCATATCGACGCCGCGACCGAATTGGACGGACTGCGCGAGGTCCTCGATTCCCCGACCACAAAACGCATACAGAAGACGATCGACAAGTCCTGGAGCCGAGACAGCGTTCAGGCGCTGTCCAAACTGACCACAGTCGTCGACGGGCAGCCGAGAATCGTGAGTACGCCGCCGCTGATCGTCCCGATCGAGGAAATCTTCACCGGCGCCGATGCCGAGCATTTGAACCGGGCACTGATCCAACGGCTCGGTCACTACCGCGACACGCTGCAACCCAACTGGCGGGCCCTGTTCGATCGGTTCGAATACGTCCAAGCGGCGCGGAAGGTCGTCGGCGTGGGCAGCGTCGGCACCCGCGCCTGGATCATCCTTCTCCGCGGGCCGAGCAACGATCCGCTGTTCCTCCAGATCAAGGAAGCCCAGCCGTCGGTCCTCGCGGAGCACCTCGATGGCCCATCGGTCACGAACCAGGGTGAACGTGTCGTGACCGGGCAGCGGCTGATGCAGGCCGCCAGCGATATCTTCCTCGGCTGGCAGCAAGGGCCGGGCGAAGACGGAGTGGTACGAGACTTCTACGTCCGTCAGCTCCGCGACGGCAAAGGATCCGCCGACATCCAGACCATGTCCCCCGAACTGATGACTCGCTACGGCCGTCTGTGCGCCCGCG
This sequence comes from Nocardia sp. Marseille-Q1738, assembly GCF_965283145.1. Classification (NCBI taxonomy): domain Bacteria; kingdom Bacillati; phylum Actinomycetota; class Actinomycetes; order Mycobacteriales; family Nocardiaceae; genus Nocardia; species Nocardia sp. Marseille-Q1738. The sequence goes on from NZ_CBDIMS010000004.1 coordinate 22,132, forward strand.
TGCTCGCCCACGCCCACGCACGTGCCGGCGACCGGTTCGCGATCGCAGGTTACCTCGGCTCGGACAACGACTTCGAGGAAGCGATGTGCGCGTTCGCCGAGAACTATGCCGACCAGAACGCACGCGATCACGCCGCGCTGCGCAACGCGATCGATGACGGCACGATCACCGCCAGGCTCGGGGTGTAGCCGGTGAACAGCCGCCGAGCCTCCTCCGCCGACGCCGTGACCCGATCGAGGCCCGGCAGGCGGACGAACGAGGAGCCGACCTGCTGGGCCAGGGTGGCGGGGACGGACGCAGGCCCTCGTGCGGCTCCGCACGCTGGCGTGGCACCGCAAGCCGCCTGGTTGACCAGCGTTCGACTCAGTTCGGTGAGATCGGCTGGAATGGCCGGAGTTCGTCCGCTCCCGCTCGGACGAGCCCGGCACAGGACTCCGGCACCTCGTTCCATGCCCCCGAAAGGTCGCGGAGGGGTTCGGAGACCACGAATCGAGTCGCGCCACCGAGACGGTGTAGCACCTCCACCTCGGGATGCAGAGCGCGCAGCTTGGAGATCTCCGTCGAGAAGAACAGCGACCGCGTCTGCCGTTCACTCGAGTAACGGAAGACCCAGATCGATTCGCCTTCCGTCGTCGCAACGGTCATCTGGACCGGATTGTCCACCCCGTGCGCGCGGCCGACCTCTTCGACGAAACCGACTGCGCGGGCGACGGCATCGATGGGATCGTCGGCGAGGCCGAAGGTCAGGGCGAGGAAGAACAGGGCTTCGGAGTCCGTCGACCCCTCGAGGTCGGGAAACAATGCCGGGTCCAGCGCGGTCACCAGGTCACGCCGGATCTCCCGATAGCCACGCAGGGAGCCGTTGTGCATCCACAACCATCGCCCATACCGGAACGGATGACAGTTGCTGCGCTGCACCGGTGTCCCGGTCGACGAACGCACGTGTGCGAAGAACAGCGGAGTTCGCACCTGGCCGGCGATCTCGCGGAGATTCCGGTCGTTCCAGGCGGGTTCAACACTCTTGAACACCGCCGGTTCGGTGCCTTCCCCATACCAGCCGATACCGAAGCCGTCACCGTTCGTAGTGGTTTCTCCGAGGCGCGAGTGCAGACTTTGATCGATCAACGAATGCTGCGGCCGGAACAACAGGTCCTCGGCGAGGATCGGCTCCCCTGAGTACGCCATCCACCTGCACATTCGTCAATTGAAACAGAAGCCGTGACCGAAACCCGGGCATTCCCTGTTCGGGGCGTGTGTCGGCCGAGCGCCTGCACACTTTATGACCTTGTGTCTCAGCCGGGTTGTCTTCGCAGGTAGGATGCCGGTATACGCCATGTCCGGGATTCGCTTGTCCACATCCGAGTCGCCGAGAGCGGACACATGGACAGACCGCAGGCACCAACACAGAATTTCGACTTCCGCCCGACGAGGATGCCTACGCAGGACTGGCTGGATCCAGATAGGACGAGCACAACCGCCGGAAAGGCCGGAATATCCTGGCCTCCTAGCCGAAACGCCGAGTGGACGGAGCGTCGAAAATGGAAGGCTTCTGGGACTTCTTCTGGTTCATCTTCGCCACTTTCGCATTCGTGGCATATCTGAGCGTGCTGTTCTCGATCATCACCGACCTGTTCCGTGACCATGAGAGTTCGGGCTGGGCGAAGGCTGTCTGGATCTTCTTCCTGTTCTTCGTGCCGTTCCTGTCGGCGCTGATCTATGTGGTCGCCAAGAACGACGGAATGACGCGGCGGTCGATGGCCGCCGCCCAGCATGTCCGGCATGCCCAGGACGACTACATCAGGGAAGTCGCCGGGAAGTCCCCGGCTCAGAACATCGCGGAGGCGAAGGCGCTGCTCGACTCCGGCGCGATCACAGAAGAGGAGTTTCAGGTCCTCAAGGCAAAGACGCTGACATAGCGGCACTGCCACTCGCGGCCGGTCTTCTCCGTATGCGAGCGGCCCGCACGAGCTGGAGAGCGGAGCTGTGGCACTTACTCGGCAGCTCGGACCGGCCTAGGCCCATGAGAGGAGCGCCAGATGTCGTCGGCGCCGACTGTGCGGTCGAGTTCCCTCGTGCTGGCGGTGTTGGCGTCGGGGCAGTTCTTGATGACCCTCGACAGCTCCGTGATGAACGTTTCCATGGCCACCGTCGCCCAGGACGTCGGCACCACGATCACCGGAATCCAAACCGCCATCACCCTGTACACGCTGGTGATGGCGTCGCTGATGATCACGGGCGGCAAAGTGGGCACCATCCTCGGCCGACGCCGGACGTTCGGGTTGGGCCTCGTCATCTACGGCGTGGGCTCGTTCACCACCGGGCTGGCACCGAATCTGCCGATCCTCCTGCTGGGGTGGTCGTTGCTGGAGGGTATCGGCGCCGCCCTGATCATGCCGGCGATCGTCTCCCTCGTCGCTGGGAACTTCGCACCGGAACGCCGTTCCGCGGCCTACGGTCTGGTGGCGGCGGCGGGAGCGATGGCGGTCGCGGTGGGCCCGCTGCTCGGTGGTGCCGTCACCACCTTCGCATCGTGGCGGTACGTCTTCTTCGGCGAGGTGGTCGTCGTCGTGCTGATCCTGCTGGCGTTGCGCCGGGTCGAGGACGCTCCTGCGAACCGTGTCCGGCTGGATCTCATCGGATCGCTCCTGTCTGTGATCGGGCTCGGCATGGTCGTATACGGCGTGTTGCGGTCGAGCGAATGGGGTTGGGTGCGGACCGTAGCCGGCGGACCTGCCGTGCTCGGTCTGTCGCCGGTCATCTGGCTGTTGATCGGTGGCCTGCTGGCGTTGTACTTGTTCCTGCGGCGGCAGACCCATCTGGTGGAGCAGGGCCGCGATCCGCTGGTCGATCCGGGGCTGCTGGCGAACCGACAGCTCACCGGGGGCTTGACCATGTTCTTCGCACAGTTCGCGGTTCAAGCCGGAGTGTTCTTCTCCGTGCCGCTATTTCTGTCGGTGGTACTCGAACTGAGCGCACTCGAGACCGGGGTGCGGATCCTTCCGCTGTCGATCGCACTGGTCCTGGCTGCGGCGGGCATCCCCCGGTTGCGACCGCATGCCGATCCGCGCCGGGTCGTTCGCATGGGTTTGTGCTCGATGATCGTCGGCGTGCTGATCCTCGCTGCTGGAATGGACCCTGGCGCCAATGCGGCCGTCGTGTCGATTCCGATGCTGTTGATGGGACTGGGTCTGGGCGCCTTGTCCTCGCAACTGGGCGCCGTCACGGTGTCCGCCGTGCCCGATTCGCAGAGCGCCGAGGTGGGGGGACTGCAGAACACCGCCACCACTCTCGGTGCGTCCCTGGGCACCGCGCTGATCGGGTCGATCCTGATCGCCACGCTCACGTCGTCCGTCATCGCGGGCATCGAGAACAATCCGGCTATTCCGGTGTCCGTGCAGGAGCAGGCCACCACGGATCTGGCTGCCGGGGTGCCGTTCCTGTCCAACAGTCAGTTGGCGGGCGCGCTCGATAATGCCGGTATCGACGACACCACCGCGGACGCCATCCTCGCGGTCAACTCCGGGGCCCGCCTCGAGGCGCTGCAAGTGGCGTTCGCCGTCACCGCTCTGCTCGCGATCGCGGCGCTGTTCGGCACCGGTCTGTTGCCTCGCCGATCGGTCGCCGCACCGGACGGGAAGGAGCAGCGCACGCCAGGGGAAGCCGAGCCCGGCGACGGGGGATGACACGACCGTACGTGGCCAGGGTCGAACGTGGGCTGGGTGCGGGGATGATCGAACGACCGTTCGCGGTATTCGCGCAGCGGCAGCGTCATTCGCCGTCGCCGCTGTCCGGGCCCCGCAAGTAGCGACCGATGGTGGTCTCGTCCAGCGCGAGTGCCTTGACGACCGATGCCGCGCCCACGATCACCAGTGACATGATGAAAAGCCAACTGACCGAGGTGAATGCCAGCCCCAGCGGACCGAAATGCTCTTGAGCGTTCGTTGTGATACGAGGCAAGACGACACGGCCTGCCGCGTGCACCGCGGTCAATCCGACCGCGGTGAGCACCCCGGACACCCACAGCAGACGTCCGGTCAGCGCTCTCTTCGTAAGAAGAAAGGGAGCGAGCACCCAGACGAACACCCAGATGAGCACCTCACTCAGCAGGGCAAGCAGCCGACCTGCGTAACGGATCTGAGCGAGTTCGCGTGTCTGCCCGACCAAACCTGCGGCGAGGGCCACCGCGAGCAGCGCGGCCAGCCACCGCCAAGCGTCTCGCGGACCAATCGCGGGCACCTTCCAGATCGCCTCGTAGACGCGCCCGAGAGCGCGCGCGAACGAGGTGCCGCCGAGCAGGACCATCAGCAGTCCGACCACACCGAACGCAGCCACCGACGGATCGGTAGGAACGGCTTCCCCGTCGGACAGCGATCTGGAATCGAAGCCGAACTGGTCGCTGATCGTGTTCGCCGGCGCCTGCCAGCCACTGAAGATGGACGCGGCGATCATCACCGGCAACACCGAGGTGAAGATCTGCGCGGCGAGCGCCAGCGACCGGTCCACGATCTGGATCTCGGCAAGACCCTCGATCGCGCGGCGCAGCGTCCGGCCGTACGGCGTTCCTCGCAGCCAGCCGGTCGCGGCCTGGGTGCGCGCGATAGATACTTCGCGGGCCAATGCCACCGACAATTTCACGGACCGCACCGTGCTCACTGTCCTTCTGTTCGTTCCATCGGGAAGGGCCGGATTGTGCCAACTGGCCTGGTCTGCAACGTGGCCACGATGTCACCGTGCGGCACGACGGTGCGGAGTAACCGGCACCGGTCTCCGGCCGAGCCGCTGGGAGAACCATCCGCTGTCGGCATCGAACGTCCCATCCACCTCGTCCGACGCGCCTGGAATCGGTCGTCCGACTGGTCATGAACAGCACATATCCTGTCGAATCGAACGCTACGCCGACATCCCGGCAACCACGTCGACTTAGTTGATTCCGGTGGCACAACCGGGATGCCTGTTCGAGGCCTCGGACCAGCTCACGGCACACTGCTCTCCGGCCGTGGCGAGGCCGAGCGGATCTCCACTGTCGGGTGAGAAAGAAGCGTTGCATTACGCCATGCGCTGCTCGAACGCCTGGGTACTGGCACCGGTGGCGGGATCGACGGTGAAAACTCGCAGGTTCACCGTATTCGGGGCGAGGTCCATAACCATGAAACCCACTTGGTGGAAGTTCCCGAACGCCATCGGATGGCTGTCGGCCCCACCGAGGCTGGGCTGACCGGAAACGGTCTTGGCCGCCGCGCCGGAGATGATCTGTCGGGTACCCTTCGACATCGGGGACGGCTCCAGCACCTGGAGCGAATGGTCATGGCCGGACATGATGAAGTGCACCTTGCCGACCACATGGTCTTCGAAGAACCGCTTCACGTGCACTCCGTTGATCGGTTCGATCGGCAGGCCGTCATAGGAGCCCGCGCTACCGTGCGGGCCGTTGTTGAGATACGGGTGGTGGGTGCAGATCACCTTCCATTTCGCGGTGGATTCCGCGAGCGCCTGGTCCAACCAGGTGCGCTGGTCGGTCATATACGGACCATCGACCGCCCAGTACGGGTCGAGCACCGGTGGAATGTAGGCACCGAGCGGGTTGAGATCGAGAATGAAGAACTCGACTACCGGGTTCTTCGCGGGCACCGGCAACGAGTAGTACCGGCTCGGCATCCACCAGCGCGAGGAGATTCCATGGTAGGCGACCTCGAAGTTGCCGCGCGCCAGCCAGCCGCCGTCACCGGGAAAGACCGAACTCGTATCGTGATTGCCGAGGACCATGGCCCACCGGAAATCCAATCCGGCATTCGGGTTTTCGAACTTGGTCGCGAACTGGATGTCCTGATCGTCGTCCGGGCCGGAGTCGTAGATATTATCGCCGAGCCCGACGGCCAGCGAGAACGGTTCACGGGCATGGAATTCCCGCGCCGCATCGGCGACCGCCCACTGGGTCCGGGTGCCGGTGCCCGCGTCGCCGGTGACCAGGACGCGGACATTGCCGCCGGTCGGGAGATCGAACTTGGCGACGCCCTCGGCGACCGGTACGGCCTGCGCCGGGGTCAGGCCGAGCAGTGCCGTTCCCGCCAGCGCACCGGCCGCTCCGGCCAACAGCTGCCGGCGATTGATGTGCGACATCTCGGATTCGTTCACTCTTGCTTCCTGCGCTTCACTGCTTGTTCTCGCGTGGTCGGTCGAATCTAGACGGCGCACATGGATTGCATGACGCCCTTGACGATCGAAGCACCGTAGTCCGCGGGTGCGAAGGCGAGCTTCTGGACGAGCGAGAGTTGATCGATGATCGTGCCTCCGACTCCGGCCGCGCTCGCGAGGGCGCCGCCCGCCTTCATCAGCAGGCTCGTGGTGTCGAACACCAAGGTGACCAGATCCAAGGCGTTTTCGACCTGGACGTCGTCACACCGTGGCGCACCGATTCCGGTAGCGCCGGATCGAGCAGCACCTCCACGTCGTAGTGGGTGTGGATGTCGATCATGCCGGGGATCACCCACTGACCGGTGGCGTCGACGACCTGGCCGCAGCCGGTCTCATCGAGCAGTACGGCGGATACCTCGGTCACTTTGCCGTCGCGGATGCCGAGTTGGCGGACCGCCGACGGGGCGCCGGTGCCGTCGAACCACCGGCCGCCCTTGATGATGCTGTCGAACATCGCTGTCTTCCTATAGTGCGATCTCGCGCCGCACGACCTTGCCGGTCGCATTGCGTGGCAACGGTTCCGCGGTGATCCGCCACCGGGCGGGCACCTTGAAATAGGCGAGCCGCTCGGCGACGAAGGCCCGCAGTTCCTCCGCGGTGACCGCATCCGGGTCGGCCACCACCACCGCGGCCACCTCCTGACCGAGGTCGGGATGGTCGACACCCAGCACCGCCGACTCCCACACCGCCGGATGTTCATCGAGCGCGTTCTCGATCTCGGTGGGATACACGTTCTCCCCGCCGCGCAGGATCAGATCCGTTCGTCTGCCGGACAGTCGGAGCCTGCCGTCGGTGAGCACGCCGAAATCGCCGGTGCGCAACCAGCGTTGCGCATCGATCGCGGCGGCGGTCGCCGCATCGTCGTTCCAGTAGCCGAGCATCACGTACGGGCTGCGCACGCAGATCTCGCCCTCTTCGCCATCGGGCAGGACGACGCCGTCGGAGTCGCGGATTTCGATGGCGACACCGAGAATCGGCCTGCCGACGCTCTCCGGGTCGGCGGCCAACTCCAGCGGCGTGGCCACCGTTGCCGCGGTGCCGCTCTCGGTCAGCCCGTAGCTGGTGGTCAATGCGAACTGCGCGACGGGAAGCCGCTCCCGCAACCGCTGGTGCAGCGCGGGAGAAGACGGTGCCGCGTTGAGCGAGAATGCCGTCAGTGAGGTCAGGTCGTAGCGGGACAGGTCGTGCTCGAGCAGCCGGCTCGCCATGGTCGGCACCGCGGCCCAGTTGGTGACCCGCTCGCGTTCCACCAGCCGCAGCACCCGGTCCACGTCGAACCCGCCGTGCGGGAATACCACGGCCGCGCCGGTCGCCAACCGCGGGACCACCAGGTTGTGCAGGCTCGCGATGTGAAACAGCGGCAAGGTGATCAGGTAACGGCGGTCGCTGGGGCCCGAGCTCGGCGGCCGGCCGGTGAACGCGGCCAGGATCGCATCGGAGAATCGGTGATAATCGCTGATCGCCACCAGGTTCCGATGCGAGTGCACCACGCCTTTCGGCCTGCCGCTGGTACCGCTGGTGTAGAGGATGACCGCGGGATCGTCCTCGGCCACCGAGGTGCGCGGGATTTCACCGGTGTGCTCGGCGATCAGGGCCGGCAGGTCCTCTTCCATCGTCAGCACAGGTACGTCGACACCCGAGTCGGCGAGCAGAGCAGCTCTTTTCGCGTCGGCGATCACCACCGTCGGCGCCGTGTGGCCGAGCCCGTACGAGATCTCCCTCGGCGCCCACCACGCGTTGTAGCCGACCGGGATCGCGCCGAGGCACTGCGCCGCCCAGAACGCGATCACCCATTCGGGGGTGTTGGCGGCGAAGATGCCGATCCGATCGCCCTTGCCGACGCCGTGGCGGTGCGCCAGCGCCGCCGCGAGAGCTCCGGCCCGAGCGGCATGCTCAGCGAACGAGATCCGGCGCTCCTCGGCCACCAGATAGTCGCGATCACCCCACTCCAGGGAAGCGTCGAGCACGTCGAGCAGGCTGCGGCGGCGGTGCGCCAGCACGGGTATCGGCACGCCGAGCACCGGTTCGACGGTCATCTCGAACGGCGCGCCCGGCGCGGTCAGGCCCGCGACAATCTGGGCCGTCATCGCCTGTGGGTCAACAGCTTTCGTCACCAATACCTCCACTATGGAATGAGCACCGCGCGCCCGCGGATCGTGCCTGCGTCGAGTCGGTCGAAGGCGGTGCGGGCGGCCGCGAGGTCGAAACGTTCCACCTCGGCCCGCACCGCACCGGCGCGGGCCAGTGAGACGACCGCCGCCAGATCAGCTCGGGTGCCGCCGTAGGACTTGCGCACCGTCGCGCCCCACGGCAGCCCGGGCCCACCGGCCGGGCCCGCGTCGATCCCCGGCACGCCGCCGCCCAGTCCTACCATCCGGTACGCACCGTTGGGCGCGACGGTTTCGACGGCCAGCTTCGCGGTCGCGTCGGAGCCGACGAAGTCGAATACCGCCTCGGCGCCTCGCCCGCCGGTGAGGTCGAGGATCGCCGCCGCCGTGTCGTCGCCGGCGAGCAGCGCGATATCGGCGCCGCATTCGGTGGCCAGCGCCAGTTTGTCCGGGGCGACATCGACGGCGACGATCCTGGTCTCGGTGATCGCGGTGAGAATCTGCACCGCCACGTGCCCGAGGCCGCCGATGCCGATGGCGACGACCGTGGCGCCCGGCCACAGCTGGTCCCAGGCGCCGCGGATGGCGTGCATCGGGGTGAGGGCGGCGTCGGCAAGCGGCGCGGCCTGCGCGAAATCCAATTCACCGACCGGCATGAACGAACTCGCGGGAATCCGCACGTATTCGGCCATGCCGCCGTCGGGGCCGAGCCCGGGACACGGGGGCATCGCCGTCCGGCCCGCGGCAAGGCAGACATTCTCGTTACCGCGCAGGCATTCCCGACACTTCCCGCATGACCAGCACAGGTAGACGATGCCGCGATCGCCGACCGTCCGGCCCGCGACGTCGGCGCCGATCGCCTCGATGGTGCCCGCGATCTCGTGCCCCAACGTCAGCGGATCCTCGCGCAACGGGAACGGCAGGCCGAGCACGAAGGAATCCGAATGACAGATCCCGGCTGCACCGACCCGCAGCAGCAGATCATCGGGCCCGATAGAAGGGATCGGCACCGTCCGCAGCTCCAGTGTGCCCGGTGCGGTCAGCTGCATCGCACGCATCGTCATCGCCGACCACCCGCCGCGCCGAAGACCGCCTTCAGATAGGCATCGCATCGATCGGAACCGATCAGCCGGGGCGCCATTCGATTCATGGTGTAAGCGAAGGTTATTCGCCGGTCCAGGTCGTTGACGACCATCGACCCGCCGTAACCGGACCACCAGCACACGCGCCCGTCGGGCACATGCGGCGCAGTCTGCGAATATGGGAGGCCGTAGCCGATGCCGAACCGCAGCGGGGTCAGCAATGCCAGGTCGACGCCCTCGGACTGCTGCCGGAAGATCAGGTCGAGGGTGTCCGGCGACAGGAACCGCTTCCCGCCCAGCTCTCCCCCGCATGAGATCAGCGACTGCACCCTGGCCACCGAACGCGCGTTGCCGTGCCCGTTGACCGCGCCGATCTCGGCCTCGCGCCAGGCCGGGGTCGCGGTCTCGGCGATATCGAGCAGCGGGCTGGTGAGTGTCTTGATGAGCACACTGTCCTGATCCAGCGTCGCCAGGCCGAACTCGGGCAATTCCGGCGGTATCAGGGTGGCGATCCGGTCGGCATGCTCGGGGCCGGTGCCGATGTGGAAGTCGGCGCCCAACGGTCCGGCCAGCTCCGCGGCGAAGAACCGCCCGAGCGACATACCGGTGAGGCGGCGCACAAGTTCTCCGACGAGGTGGCCGTAGTTCAGCGCGTGATAGCCCGATGCTGTGCCCGGCTCCCACCACGGAGCCTGCGCCGCCAACCGCGCGGCGGCGGCCTCGGCATCGTAGATGTCGGCCAGCTCGATCGGCCGCTCCCAGCCGGATACCCCCGAGGTGTGCGACAGCAGGTGCCTGACCGCGATGTCGGCCTTTCCGTTGGCGGCGAACTCCGGCCAGTAGTGGGCGACACGCTCGTCGACGTCCAGCTCGCCGCGATCGACCAGCAGCAGCGCACACAGCGCGGTCATGGTCTTGCTGACCGAGAAGACGTTCACCAACGTGTCGGCCCGCCACGGACTGGTCCGCTCGCGATCGGCGTGGCCGCCCCAGAGGTCGAGCACCGGATCGCCGTCTACCGTGACGCACAGTGCCGCACCGAGTTCGGCTCCTAAGGTTAGGTGCTTGTCGAAAACCGCTCGCACCTGGGCGAATTCGTCGTGGCAGAACCCCGATGCGCCGCTCATCGCCGCACCCCCAGCGCCGCCCGAGCGGGAACCGGCAGCGTATTCCCCGCCGCAGCAGCCCGTTTGGCACCGCGGGCGATCTCCTTCATCAGTTCGCGGACATACGGCTCGAACTCGATCTGGATGGTGTGCCGCGGCGAATCGTAATACCGCCCGCTGCGCCGGGATTCCTGCTCGCGCATTTGCCGGTCGATCTGCTCGCGCGGCGGCAGATGATAGCGACCGATCAGGTAGGCGGCGACGAGCTTGGTCTGCTGTTCGGCGAAGTTGACCAACGTCGGCAGCGGCTGCGCCAGCCCGAGGTAGAAGAGATTGTCGACGCCCGGCTTCATCATCATCTCGAACAGCGGGAATCGATTGGCCGCGTCGGGAACCAACGCGGGATCGGTGAAGAACGGGAAGCTGATGTGATAGCCGGTGGCACAGAGCACCACATCGATCCGCTCGACGCTGCCGTCGGCGAAATGCACCTGGTCACCGGCCAACCGGGTGATCGCGGGCTTGAACTCCACGTCGCCGCAGCCGGCGCGGTGCAGGAACTCCTCACTCGCCGACGGATGCGCCTCGAACGGTTCGTGATCCGGCGCGGGCAAGCCGTAGTTCTGCATCTCGCCGCGGTACTTGCGCACGAACCGCTGCCGCAGCTTCAATCCGATCTTCGCCGGCATCCAGGCGGGCATCGAACGCCGATCTCCCACTTGGCCGTTCACATACTTCGGCAGCACCCAGACGCCGCGCCGGGCAGAGACGAACAGCTTCTCGGCGATGAATCGCTGCGAGAGTTCGGTGGCGATGTCCAGGCCGGAATTTCCCATGCCGACGACCACGATCCGCTTGCCGCGCATGTCGACCGGGTCGAACGGGTCGTTGTAGGCGTGGCTGTGCATCAGCACGCCGTCGAATTCGCCCGGGTAGTCGGGGAATCGCGGGTTCCAGTGGTGGCCGTTGCACACGATCAGCGCGTCGTAGGCATCGGTCTCGCCGGTGCTCGTCGTCACTGTCCACAGGCCGTCGGCATCGCGTTCGGCGGCGGTGACCAGCGTGTTGAAGCGGATTCGGTCGCGGATGCCGAAGTGCTCGACGTAGTCCTTGAAGTATTGCAGCAGCTGCGAGTGGTGGGGGAAGTCGGGCCAGTGCGCGGGCGCCGGGAAGTCCTCGAACTGCAACCGGTACTTCGAGGTGTCGATGTGCAGGCTCTGGTAGCAGGCCGACATACCGTTGGGGTTCTTGAAATACCAGTTGCCGCCGACCTCGTCGGATGCTTCGTAGCAATCGAACGGAATGCCGTACTCGGCTAGGCGTTTGGCGGTGGTGATGCCCGACGGTCCGGCGCCGATGACGCACACCCGGGGCAATTCGCGTGTATCCATGCACAGCTCCTGACCGGCCACAGCTGTCGGCGACCACCGACGTGACCTGAACCACAAAGTAGCATTAACTAGACACGGCGTCTAGTGAATTTGCGTGTAGTCTAGACATCGTGTCCATGCCGACCGAACCGCCCGTGGCCCGCCGCGGATCGCTGCGAGAGGAACAGAAGCGCATCACCAGGACGCGCATCGTCGACACCGCGCGCCACCTGTTCGAAACGCAGGGCTACTCCGGCGTCCGAGTCGATGACATCGCCGCCGCCGTCGGCTGCAGCCGGGCAACCTTCTATCTGCACTTCACCGGCAAATTGGAAGTGCTGCGCGCCATCGCCGAGGCGGGCACCCTGGCCAGCGTCCGGCAGTTCTACGCCGACCTCGACCGAGTACTCACCATCGGATCACGAGAAGCGTTCGCGGAGTGGATGACTCGTGCCATCGACTGGTTCTTCGCGAACAAGGATCTGCTGCCCGCCTGGGACGAGGCGACCGCGCTCGAGCCCGAGTTCCGCGCGGTGGCGCGCGACGGCATCATGACGCTGGCCGACAGCATGCCGGACTTTCTCTCCCGCTGGCCCGCCGAGCGCCGGGACGAGGCGCGGCTGCGCATCGAATTGCTCGTCGCACAGCTGGAGCGTTTCTTCACCCGCTGGGCCATGCAGGGCACCATCGACGTGTCCGCTGAACAGGCCGCCGAAGTGCTCACCGGCATCTGGTTCCCCGCCCTCCAGGCGCCGGAGCGCTGATCGCCCTCGGGTCAGAGCAGTCCGACACTGCGGCTTGCGAGACAGCCGTGGCCCGCGCCGGTCACCCCTCGGCGAGCATCCCGCAGCCGGCGGCACTGACACCACAGCGGTGAACACCGCCTGCTCATCGGTCGGGCTGTCCCGATCCCTGCAGTGTGGGTGTACTCCGTCGAAAAGTTGCACAACGTGGGTGCCCCCCGGCCGCGCATTAGGGTCTGACCGCATGGCAGTCCTCTACCGCCCCATCGGAAGCCTGGCGATCGTACTCGGTGTGGCCGTTGCGATTCCGATGCTCGCGACCCTGGCCTTCGCGGCCATCGGCCACCCCGAATGCGCGACCATCCCGCAAGATGTGGGCCCCTGCGGATACTGGGCCCGCGTGGCGGAATACGGGCCGTTCATCATGCTGTGGTGATAGTGATCGTCCGGATCGGGCCGGGGAGCGTTTGGCAGCGGTTCCGAAAAATCTTCGCGGACAGCGATGAGTCCTCGGACGGTGCTCCGTCCTATCTGTTGAACGCGCTACCAACCCGGCGCGACCGACCAGAAGGACCAGAAATGACCACCGCCAACGCCTCCGCCACCTTCTCCAACGACGTCACCGACCGTCCCGGCAAGATCCGCAACCGCGCCCTGTGGACCCTGCAGATCCTGCTCGGCTTGTTCTTCATCATCGCCTCCGGCGGGCCGAAGATCGTTATGCCGAACGCCCTGATGGACAACGCCCCCGAGAATCTGACCATCCCCCTCGGGCTGCTCATCTTCATTGGAGTTGTGGAGGTCGCGGGCGGTATCGGCCTGATGGTGCCACGGCTGAGTGCCCTGGCTGCCGCGGGTCTGTCCGTTCTCACCGTGCTCGCCGCCGGGACGCAGGTTTTCATCGCCGACAAGCCCGTGATGGGGATCTTCCCACTGGTGCTCGCCGCGATCTTCGCCTGGATCGCCTACGAGCGCCGCGCCACCATCACCGATCTGCGCAACTCGCTCTCGCGATGACAAATCCATAAGTACGACCGGCGATCGGTGGCCCACCCACCGATCGCCGGTCGTACGTTCTCGGATCGATCGCCCGTCGGGTTGGCGGCGATCGATCCAGCGGCCATCTGGTCCGCGGCGGCCCGGCCCGGGCGCCGCTCCAGGTGGCCGTCGTCGCGTCGGGGCGTAAACGACTCACCGAGGCCGTGCGCCAGGCCCGCCCCAGATGGTGCGTCCAAAACTTCCATCGGATCGATCGGTAGTGCGGCGGTCGGCCAACTCGTCCGTCCCCTGTCCAGGCGGGCGCCGATGCACGTGGCCGGATGCCTGCCGGCTGGTTGAACGAACGAGCGATGCAATCGGCGGAAATTGTCGCGCAACGACGTGCGCCGGGCGCGCCCCACGATCGAGTAGTCACCTGTTGTGAACGGACTGCGGTGCTCACCCTCTCCGCATCCATTCCGGGACAGGGCAATTGGTGCGCCAATAAGGTTTCACACCGTGACGTCTCCGATGCTGTCGCGCGGACAGAACCTCACCTTGCCCGCAGCGATACGTCGTATCGATGCGGTCATCGGTTGGGCCGACTCCACCGCCGAAGTGAATGTCTCCGCACTACTGCTCGGAGCCGATCGGAAGGTCAGGCCTGAGGCCGATTTCGTTTTTACAACCAGCCACGCTCGATGGACGGCTCCGAGGCACAGCCACTGTCGACCGACGAAAGCCGTATCGAGAACGCCGCAGCGAAAGCGGCCGACGGCAGGAGCGGCCAAATGTGGTTCAGCACAGAGATTGTCGCGTGCATCAACAGCTTCGCACGGCGTAGGTGGCTTCCGATCTTCGGAATTCAACACCACGAAGTCATCACGGTGTCCGTCCTTCTTGCTCCCTGGCCTCATGAAGTAGGACAGCTTCACGCGCTTCGCCTGGGCGTGGAAGCTCCTGAGTAACGAAGGTCCGTTTCGCCCATTCATAGGCGTAGAGCGCCCTCCGCATCCAGTGGGAGGGACAATCTTGAAAATCATCACTGGGGTGAGGATCGTCCATCACCAGGGCTTCCATAGCCGCGTGAAAACCGGCTCTGTTGATATCTATTTCGGGAAAATACATGCTCAGTCCTTATTTTCAAGTCAGTGTGAGGCACCTCCGGCAATGGCAGCGATAGCAAGTGACAGCAACATGCGAACCGCACTTACCTGTCTGCTGGGAACGACGTCAGCAACCCGCGGCCCGGCTGCCGCAAGCTCGAGGATCGGATCGACGTGTTCGCCGTTCCGAAGCTGGTGGTGCGCGAACCGGCGAATGGTGGCGAAGGTCTCTTCGCGGCAGTCCCGCTCGTGGGCGGCCGGATCGCCAGTCGTGCGCACCAAGAGACACCACGGAAGCGGGTTCCGCGCCAGGCTGGGCCGGATGCTGCGGGGGCGGCACGCACCTCGTACTGAGACCGGAAAGCGTGACGAAAGCCTCCAGATGCGACTGGAGCGAGATTTCCACGTCTTGCCAGGTGAATACCGTCCGCGCGGTGATCTCCCGAGCCCGCCGGAGGACCTCCTCGGCAGTCGTACGCCCCTTATCCCGGTTCGTCGGCGAGTCGTCGAGCAAGCCGAGAAGGGCCGGCACCTCAGCCATCGCGCATCCTTCCGTTCACCAGTAGGCTGAACACGCACCGTACGTTCGCTAGCCTACTGTTCAGGCAGTGACCATGCTCACAGCATCTCAGGAAACTGTCAAGCTTTCCTGGTTATTTATGCAGAGGCATGGGTAAGCTGATGTAGCATGTTCAGTATGACTGAACAGGCGATGGTCGGTGGGGGTGCGGGCGACACCGGTGCGGGCAATCTGGTGCGCCGGACTCGGATGGCGGCTGGAGTCTCGCTGCGCGAACTGGCGCGCAAGATCGACGTCAGTGCTGGAACCCTCAGCGCCATCGAGAACGGCAAGACACCGTTGACCGTCGACCGACTCGACCGTATTGCTGCCGAACTCGGTGTCTCCACCGTCGATATTCTCACCGCCCGCCCAACAGCAGCTGCCGACGCTACCGACCCCTCGCCTGCACGTTCGGCCGGTGACGGGCAAACGTGGCGCAGCTTTGAGCCTCTGATCCTCGATCCTGTTCTCGCCGCGGCGATCGCCGCATTCATGCAAACCGGTTACCACGGCGCGACGATGAGGAGCATCGCGGCGAACGCCGGTATGAGCGTCGCCGGCGTCTACCACTACTACCGGAGTAAACAGGACCTGCTCGTCGCCATCTTCGACCTCGGAATGTCCGAACTGCACTGGCGAATTCCGGCAGCCCGCGACGACGGTGTCACCGTGGTCGAACGATTCGCCAACATGGTCGAAGCCCTCGCGCTGTTCCACACGCACCGTGCTGACCTCGCGTTCATCGGCGCGAGCGAAATGCGCAGCTTCGACGAACCCAACCGCTCCCGAATCGCCGCTCTGCGCACCGACATTCAGCGAATGATCGACGATCAAGTTGCCGTCGGCATCCGGGCAGGCGAATTCACCACCCCCCACCCCCGCGAAGCCGCCCGCGCTGTCTCCACCATGTGCACTTCCCTCCCGCAGTGGTTCCGCCCCGGTGGTCCCATCTCTCGCCACCAAATCGCCGTCGAATACGCGCAATTCGCCGTCGACATCATGCGTGGACACACACGACCCCAGCCGTCATAGCCCAGAAGCCATCGGGAGGGCTGCTGAGTCAGTTATTCGCGCCACGCCCCCGGCCCGGCGTAATGAACGCGATATCGGCTATTGCCGAACCGCGCTGGCGACAACGGATGGCGGGGCTCATGCCTGCGGATGATTCAGCGGGCAGTCGCCAACCATGCGCGTGGTGAGCATCCCACTCTTTGCGTGAACGCCCGCGAGAACGCCGGAGGGGTGGCGTACCCGAGTTCCGCGGCCGTGCGAGCAACTGAGGCGCCGGCGCGAAGCCGGTCCTGGGCGACCGTGATCCTCCACCCGGTCAGGTACTCGGCCGGGGGCTGCCCCACCATCTCTTTGAACCGGGCAGCGAAGGAACTGCGGGACATGCGCGCTTCGCGCGCCATCGTGGCGAGCGTCCAAGGCCGCCCAGGCGACTCGTGGATGGCGACGAGTGCACGGGCGAGGCTTTCATCGGACAGCCCGGTCAGCAGCCCAGTGGGCAGCGCAAGCTCGTCGGCGTGGTCGAGAATCCAGCGGAACAGCTGGATGAGGACGACTTCGAAGAGCCGATCGGCCAGCACTTTTCGGCCGCACTGCACATTGTCGATCTCGGCGAAGAGCAGATCGAGCGCTGGTTCGAGGGTGCTGACGGCGTTCAGCGGGAGCACGATCACGGGAGGGAGCGTGCGTACCAGGGGGTGGTGCGGGCCGCCGTCGAAGTCGAGTGTCGCGCAGGCGAACTCGGAGTCCTCGGTGGGTGCGTTGTGGAAGGCGTGTTCCAGCGGGCGTGGGTAGAACAGCAGGCTGGGCTTATCGATCTGTCGCTTTTCCAGCCGACCGCTGACGCCTCGGTGCGTCACTTCCATCTCACCGTATCGGAGCACGTGGAGAAAGCCTCGGCCTAGTTGTGCGTCGAAGGTCGTTACGCCACACAACGGTCCCGCATGGAACAGGCGGGTTCGCACCCGGAAGCGTTCGAGTAGGGGCGAAAGCTGGTCGAGGGAAGTCACAAACCAAGGATGACAGACGATCGGGTAGGAAATCGAGATGATATGACTCAATCAGTCCAAGTGGTCCAGGCAGTCTGAGAGTACGTCGCCCGGCGAGACACTGCGGGCGTCGTCCGAATCACGACCCGAGGAGCACTCCATGTCTCTTGTCCCCCTTGTCGAGCGCGAGTCCGCGACCGGAACCGTCAAGGACCAGCTCGATCGTATCCATGCCGCGTTCGGCACCGTCCCCGCGATGTTCCGAGCTGTCGCGAACTCGCCTGCCGCCCTGACGAGCATGTGGGCTTCGTTCGGCGCCTTCGGCGGCGGTACTCTGGGTCCGGCGCTCAGCGAGCAGATCGCCGTGGCCGTCGCCAACCGAAACTCCTGCGAGTACTGCCTGGCCGCGCACACCGCTCTCGGAGGCAAGGCCGGGGTGAGCCGTGCGGCGCTGGAAGCCGCGCAGACGGGCCAGTCCGATGACCCTCGCACGGCGGCACTCCTCGGCTTCGCACTGAAGCTGGTGGAAGAGCGCGGCCAGGTCACGGCAGAGGACGTGCAGGCAGTTCGTGACCAGGGCTGGAGCGATGAGCACATCGTCGAAGTCATCGGGCAGGTCGGGCTCAACCTGTTCACCAACTACATCAACGTCGCCCTCGCAGTCCCGGTCGACTTCCCCACGGTGAGTCTGCGGCGGGCCGGCTGATGTTCCAACGGTGCCGACGCCGACCGGATGCTCCCATCCCGCCGACGTCATGGCGTGGATGGCAGCCCTGACCATCGCGGCGATCGGCTCGACGTGGCAAGCAGGGGCGCCGAGGTCGTAGATCGCTCCGCGGCGGGCGCGCATCCATTCGGACGTGCGCCCGCCCCGCCTCGGGAGTCACCACCAGCCCGATCGGCGACGACCGCTTGCTCGACGCCAACCTCGTCATCGTTCTCGGGCGGGCCGATCGGCGTGGGCGACGGTGACCGTTATCCGTTCGGCTACGCCATCCGCGGCCGATCTGTGTTCGCGACATGGCTCGACGCGCTCGATAACCGACAGACATACCCTCGCGCCGCAGGACAACACGAAAACCCTCGCAGGCAAGGGAGTAATGCCAGTGCAGGGCCTGCAGCCATCGCGGCACGAAGATGCGCCGGGCCCGGCGTCGCACGCCGCGGGCCGAGATATCGGCCCCGTACCTCTGTACGACTCGCCGGAGTCGCGAACAACACCCGATATGGATTGTGCTGTGTGCCGCGCGGTGACGATGTCAATCCCGCTTGCGGAGTGCATCGCGCCGTGCCAGGGTCGCTGCGATGCCGTCCGCGGCAGCGCGCACCGACGCCGCGTGCTGCCGCGGGCGGAAACGGGTTACCGGACCGGTGACACTGACTGCCGCGAGCAGCCGCTCGTCGGCGTCGAGCACCGGCGCGGCGACGCACACAATGCCTAGTGCGGACTCCTCGAACTCGAAGGCGATCCCGCTTTCGACCACGTCATCGAGCTGTTTACGGAGCGTCCCTGGTGCGGTGATCGTCCGCGGCGCCAGTCGCGCCAGCGGTTCCGCAAGAACCGCCCGCCGCACGTCCGCGGGAGCATGGGCCAGCAGCGCCTTGCCGATGGCGGTGGCGTGCAAGGGCATCCGGCCGCCCAGTTGGGAAGGCGAGCGCACCTGCCGGTGGCCACCGATCTTCGCGACGTACACCACCTCGCGGCTCTCCAGGAGCCCGAGGTGCACCAACTCGTGGGTGCGTTCGTAGAGGTCCTCGAGGAAGGGTGTGGCCGCCTCGATCAGGCCTCGTTCGACCGAGGCCCGCATGCCGAGTTCGAAAAGGTGACCGCCCAGATGATAGGCACCGCCGACCCGATCCAGCAGGCGTGTCGACTCGAGATCGCCCAATATGCGGTGCAGCGTTGCCTTCGGCAGCCGCGTACGCCGTTGCAACTCGGCGAAACCGACTCCGTGGTCCTCGACCCCGAACGCGTGCAGCACTGACATCACCTTGCCCAGCACTGTGTCCGGATCCGGCTCGGCACGCCTTGCGGAATCAGGCACTTCACGCCCCTCGATCAAGCAGGCCACCAGTATCTCAGTGACGCCTTCCTTACGCGCCTCCGCCGAGGCAACCGCCCTCGCGTCAGCGGATCCCTTCGTCACGGCGGGTCTGCGAACCTTCGTTGTCCATCGGTGGCGCCTCAACGAGGGCAGCGTCTCGATGCGCCTGTCACTCGGTCGCGGTACCTACGAGTGGCAGTGAGCGAGTGGGCATGCCGCCTTCCTCCCTATGAGCTCGGGGCGGCCGTCAGGTCCAAGGCGATGTCGATGATCATGTCTTCCTGTCCGCCGACGAGCCCACGTCTGCCGACCTCGAGGAGGATGTCACGCACGTCGATGCCGTATCGCCCGGAGGCGGCTTCCGCGTGGCGCAGGAAACTCGAGTAGACACCCGCATAACCGAGTGTGAGGGTCTCGCGGTCCACGCGGACCGGCCGGTCCTGCAATGGACGAACGAGGTCGTCGGCAGCATCCTGAAGCGCGAAGAGGTCACATCCGTGCTTCCAGCCGTACAGGTCGGCGACGGCGATGAGAGGTTCGATGGGACAGTTGCCTGCGCCCGCGCCATGGCCTGCCAGCGACGCATCGACCCGGGTCACTCCTTCCTCGACCGCCACCACGGAGTTGGCAACCGACAGCGACAGGTTCTCGTGCGCGTGAATGCCGATCTCCGTCGTCGGGCTGAGCGCGTCGCGATAGGCGCGAACGCGGTCGCGAACCCCGTCCATCGTCAGCCGTCCCCCGGAATCGGTGACATACACGCAGTGGGCGCCATAGGACTCCATGAGCGCCGCCTGCTTCGCCAGCTCGCCGGCCGGGGCCATGTGGCTCATCATCAGGAAGCCGGACACGTCCATGCCGAGCTCGCGGGCCGTGGCGATGTGCTGCGCGGAGACGTCGGCCTCGGTGCAGTGCGTGGCCACGCGGACGGAGCGGACGCCGAGGGAGTACGCCTGCTTCAGGTCATCGATGGTGCCGATTCCCGGCAATAGCAACGTGGTCAAGCGAGCGTGCTCGATATTGGCCGCGGCGGCTTCGATCCACTCCCAATCGGTGTTGGACCCGGGGCCGTAGTTCAGGGAGCCGCCGGCCAGGCCATCACCGTGCGCGACCTCGATGCCATCGACACCGGCGGCATCGAGCGCGGCCACGATCGCGGCGACATTCTCCGGCGTGATGCGGTGCCGGACGGCATGCATGCCGTCACGCAGCGTCACGTCCTGGATGAACAGGTTGGCGGTCATCGGGTTTGTTCCTTCCGCTGGGCGATGCGCTCGGCCATCTGCACCGCGGCAGAGGTCATGATGTCGAGGTTTCCGGCGTAGGCCGGCAGGTAGTGGGCAGCGCCCTCGACCTCGAGGAACACCGAGACCTGATGGGTGGGCACGGTGTCGGTGCCCTCGCGCAGCAACGTGTGCACCGGCTGGCCATCCGGGATCGGGTTGATCTGGACCGCCTGCTTGAGCCGGTACCCGGGCACATACGCGGCCACATCGCCGACCATCTTCTGTACCGATGCGGTGATCTCGGCATGGACGGCCTCGTCGGGGGCGTGAACGAGGCACAAGACGGTGTCGCGCATGATCAACGGGGGCTCGGCGGGGTTGAGGATGATGACGGCCTTACCGCGCTCCGCTCCCCCGACGCTGGTGATGGCATGCGAAGTGGTCTCGGTGAACTCGTCGATGTTGGCGCGCGTGCCCGGGCCTGCCGACTTCGATGCGATGGACGCCACGATCTCCGCGTACGCGACGGGCACAACCCGCGCGACGGCCGCCACGACCGGGATCGTCGCCTGACCACCGCAGGTGACCATGTTCACGTTCGCGGCGTCGATGTGCTCCTCGATGTTGACCGCCGGAACCACGAACGGTCCGATAGCCGCCGGGGTGAGGTCGATGAGCCGCTTGCCGTACGGCGCCAGTTCGGCCGCGTTGGCCTCGTGCGCCTTGGCCGACGTCGCGTCGAAGACGATCTCGATGTCGTCGAATCCGGCCATGTCGATCAGGCCGTCGACACCGTCGGCCGTGATGGGTACCCCGAAGCGGGCCGCGCGTGCCAGCCCGTCGGAGTCCGGGTCGATGCCCACCATGGCGCCCATCTCCAGGTGCTTCGAGAGCCGCAGCACCTTGATCATCAGGTCGGTGCCGATATTCCCGGACCCGATGACGGCGACCTTGGTCTTGCCGTCGTGGTTCATGCTGTCTCTCCTGCGTGGATGCTGGTGGCCTTGCCGGGGGTTGCGCTGGCTGCGAAGCGGGCCTGGACCACGCCCAAGCCGCTGATCTCGGCGGTGACGTGATCGCCGGCGACTACTGGTGCCATCGGGCCCAGCGCGCCCGAGAGGATGATTTGGCCGGCCCGTAGCGGATCGCCGAATTCTCGGGCGGTCCGGGCGAGCCACCGCAGGGCTTCGAGTGGGTCGTCGAGGCAGGCGGAGCCGGTGCCGGTGGACACTTCCCGACCGTTGATCCCTGGATGAGGCGTGCCGCGGCAGCCTCGACAACACCGGGCCCGGATCCCGGGCTGTTGATTACGAAGGACATGGGCATACCGTGACCCATCGATGTGCAGCGTGGCGACGATCGAGTTCCGGTGAGCCGAACTCGACCACAGGTCGCCCACCGCGCAGTCGAGAAAGTCGTCCGGATTTCCGCATCGAGACTTGGCGTTTCCCGAGATGTACCCGGACGGCGCGACGCCGTCAACGTCACCGATCGTCGACTCGTGGTCATGCGCGAGTCGGCCACGACAGCCGTGCGCGTCTCGGCATTCCATGATCTACCGATTCGTGCGATGCGGCGCATTTGCCGGAATGAACCGGACTCGAAGAGCTGTCGAGCTGGTGGCACGCCAAGGGATTTGGTTCCGGCCGAGGCCCATCAGATGCGGCAGCAGGCGGCATCAGTCATGTTGTTCATCGCCAGAGCCGCTGACAAGGCATGGGCTGCAATGCTTCGCGCATATCCTGATCGATTTGAATTGTTGCCACTCCAATTTCATACAGTGCCATCGCAAAAGTGTGCGCTGCTACGGAATCGGCGCGGTAGTGCATCGGCGGCCAACCCGGGAAGTGGACTGTGACATGGCATTGCATTACTTTGCCGACCTCTCTGTACTGCCATGGTCGAGAAACTCCCGCGTCTTCAGCAGCGGATTCATGGGCACCGCGACGGCGACGGCGCGCAGGATGCTGTGGTACAGGACGGCGAGCGCCGGCAGGTTCGGCAGCATCAGGCCGACCCCGGTCGCCCGCGTTCGCCCCGGCGCTGCGCAGGAGGGATGCGCCTCGGGCACTCGCCTCGTCGACTTCGGCGTACCTCAGGGTGGCACCGTCGAGCCGGACGGCGGGGCGGTCGGGGTGGCGCGCGGCATGGGCCGGCGGCCGGATCACGCTCCGCCCTTTCTTCCGCGGGCCAGGAGCGGAACGAGTACGGCGGCGACTGCCAGGTGCATCAGGGCGAGCGTGGCTTTGGCGCTGCCGGATGCCTGGATGTACGTCAGGGGCGCGAGCGACACCAGTAACACGGTGGCGGCCAACAGGGTCCAGGCAGCTGGGGCCCGGTCGGTCAACCGGTCCAGCCACTTCCGCGCCGCTGAGGCGAGCAGGGAGACGACGAGCGTGCTGCCGGCGACGAGGGGCAGGCCGACGACCTGGGCCGGCTGTCCGTTGCGGGTATCGACGCGAAGTTCGACGCCGAGGCTGCGGGCTGCGGCCCACAGCAGGGCTGTGACCAGGACGGCGCCGCCGATCGCGGATGCGCAACACAGGAGACTCGGGCTGGCCTGGCGGGTGGAGGTCGTGGTCATCAGAGCACTCCGATCAGAGGTTGGGACGGTCTTGCCGGGGCGGGGGCGCCGCGGCGAACAGGGGTATGTGAGGCCCCACACGTTCGGGCTGGGGGCTCACCGGGAGGAGTGATCGAGACGAGCGGACCGGCGGCTCGTCGCGGCCGGAGGGCGTTCCGTCCGTTCGCGGTGCAGGATCGGAAGGAGCAGGCGTGAGCTGGAGTGCACCGTGTTGACGCCCGCCATGCCGACGGTGGCGTGACCGAACAGCAGCATGGGCTGGAAGTCCTTGCGATTGTCGTCGCTGGTGAGGATCAACCGGATGCGGTGCCCACGCTGGAACTGGCGGGCGTTGGCGACCAGCGGGATGCGGTAGTCGACCGGCTCGCCCGGAGGGATAGGGATCTGCGCCCGCGCAGGGAGGACGGGGCGGCCGGTCTCACTCGCGTCCTCGTCGACGTGGCGCATGCCGGCGCGCAGCCAGCCCTGGGTGATGTCGGTGGCCGTGCCGTCCGGGCCGACGTCTTGCAGGAGCAGGATCCATGCCGTGTCGGTCGCGCTGCTGGTGGCGGTGAGCCGTAGTTCGGGGTGGCCGACCATGTCGATGTCGCCGGGAAGAGGGTCGCTGGTCCAACTCAACTGTGCGGGCATTGCGTTCGCGCCGTCGGTGGCGTAGCTGCGCTCGCCCTGCCGCTCGCCGGGCGTCAGGGAGCCGTCGGCGTTGAGGGCCAGGGCGGTGTGGGTGGCCGGCGGGGGCCAGGAGTCGGCGGTGCGCCATTGTTCGGCCCCGGGCAGCCAGTAGCGGATGGCAGGGCCTTCGAGAATGCCGGTGTCCTGGCCCTTGAGCCAGTGGTCGAACCAGGCGAGGGCCTCGATGTGCATGCTTTCCCATGGCCAGGGCAGGCTGTGCTCCCCGAGCATGGCCATGCGCACGTGCGGGTTGTGGGCGAGGGCGTCCCAGGCTTCGAAGAGTCCGGTCAGGTGGAGGGGGACGTTGGACCACTCGCCGCCGAGGTAGACGGGTATGTCGACATCGGCGAGCAGTCCGGTCAGGTCACGCTCGTCCCACCACGCATCCCGGGTGGGGTGATCGGTGGCCACTGCCTCGAGCAGGGCGTTCCATGGGTGGGGGTCGTGGCGGAAGCGGCTGACCAGCCGCAGGCCGCGGGTTGCCTGGATGCCGTCGATCCGGGTGAACCGCCGGTGGACGGCGGGGATGGCGAGGAACCGGCGCAGGAGACGGGACAGGCCCTTGCGGTAAAGGCGGTCGCCGTGAGCGGACAGGACGCCCAGCGAATGGATCCAGGGGGTAATGAAGGACCCGCTCAACAGGCCGTTGTGGTAGGCGGCTTCCCGGACCTGGACAGTGACGTTGAAAGGAAACAGGGCCTCGAGGTGTGGCGGGCGCTGGGTGGCTGCCTCCAACTGGCTCATGGCGTAGTAGCTGATCCCGATCATGCCTACCTTCCCGTCGCACCAGGGCTGCCCGGCGACCCACTCGACCAGGTCGAACAGGTCCTTGCGCTCCTGCTCGTCGAAGAAGGTGTAGGTGCCGCCGGAGCCGACCGTGCCGCGGAGGTTGGCGATGACATGGGCGTAGCCGCGCGGCACCCAGAAGTCGCTGATACCGGCCTCGATGACGGCCGCGGGGGCGCCCAGGTCCTGGAGCTGGCGGGGGTAGGGGGCCGCCGCGATGAGGGCGGGGAACCTGCCCTCCGCGTCGGGCCGGTGAATGTCGGCCAGGAGCTGGGTGCCGTCGCGGACCAGGACGGGCACATTGTCCTCGCGGGTCGTCCCATGGAGAACCGGGGACAGGTTGTGGTACTGACGACCGGTGGTCTGCGGTCCGTTGAGCTGACGTTGACCGGGCTCTACTCCAGCAGCCTTGAATCGGGCCATGACACCTTCATTTCCACGTGTATAGAAATTAACTGTCCTCACCGTACGCGTGCCCGCTCGCTGCGGGCAAGAGGAATTTCCACATGCCGTGAAAATATCGGGTGTCCGGGGCGCGGTCGCCGCCTACCAGGCGTTCGCCGGGAGCTCGCCGCGACCGGGGCACACGTTCAGGCCGGCGCATCGTCCGCGCAGGTCATCCCATGGCTGGTGGAGTGTGGGGCACTGGCGACCGGCGGTCTGCGCTGGAAATAGGCGGGCTGGCGGGCGTCCCGGGCAGTCGCTTGCGGTCAGGCGTTTCCCGGGATGTCCCCGCCCAGGGCGCCCGTGAGATAGTGCTGCACCGTCGGCGCGATCAGGCGGATGATCTGCTCTGAGGGGATGTCGGCGATGCGGTCGATCGCCCAGACGTAACGTGTCATCGCAAGGCCCACGATCTGCGTGGAGACCAGATTTGCGCGCAGCTCGGCCTCGTCGTGGGGAAGGCTCGCCGACACGATCTGCAGGACGAGCGCGGAGAAGACGGAGCGGAGGCGCTCCATGGCGAAGGGCTCGTGACTTGCCGCGAGGATGATCGAGCGCAGGACCTCCGCGGTGGCCGGGTCGTCCCACATGCGCAGCGCCGCCTCCACGAAGGCTCGCCCGCGCTCCTCCAGCGGCACCTGGGCGGCCTCGGCAATGGCCGCACCGAAGGTATCCGGCGGCTCCAGCGCCGCCTTCAGCAGTCCCGTCTTGTTGGAGAAGTAGTAGTTCACCAGGCTGGGATCCACATCGGCGGCCTGAGCCACCGACCGCAATGAGGTGCCGTTGTAGCCCCGCTCGGCGAAGGACTTGCGGGCCGCCGTCAGGATGCGGTCCGCCTGCGCGCCACGTTCCCCACGCGGACCCCTTCCAGCTCGTGCCGCCATTGTCCCGCTGTCCCCCTTTGCCCGTTCCATGAGCTCGCGTGATTGCCTGCTGATGCTGTTTCAGCACCTGCTGAAAACATATTTCAGTACCCCGTGAAATTGCAACTATGCACGGAAACCCAGCAAGGCTTGGGTCGGCATCGGTCAGATTCTTCGGCCAGCCCGGCCGCCGCGATTGCGTCGCCGCCACGTGGTCAGTTGCGCCGCCTGCGGAAGTCGGCTCCAGTTCGTGTCGACGGTTGGGTAATCGAGATGGATTCGGTGGTTGCTTCCGGGGAGCAGGCCGAAGTGGTTACGCAATCAGTTAATCTCACCCCACAGCTCGTTCAACGTGACGGCACCGTCCGCTCCACTGCCAGCGGCTATTGGGCTTACTCCCCTAGGCGGCTCAGCGCCTGCATGGCCTCGCGCTCTATGCGTGAAAGATCGCCGAGAATGGCACCTGCCCGTACGAGGCACTGCGTATTGCCTGATTCACCGGCTTGTGTGATCAGTGCTGCGACTTCTGTCCATAGGGTGGCTGCCTCGGTGTACAGCCTGTGGCCGGTGCGCAGGTGGCGGCTGTCGAGTGTTTGGGTGCATTCGGCGAGGAAGTCGCGGTAGAAGTTGCGGAACAGGGCGCCGCCTGTGCCGGCCTTCTCCATCATGAGGGCGGCCTGCGGTAGATCGCGCTGCGGGTTGTCGGTTCGCTGTAGCCATGTGCGCACCAGCTTGCCGGCCTTCTCGATGCCTCGGTGGCCGAGATTGGCGATGGGCGGGTTGAGGAAGGCGTCGGCGCAGGCGGTGATGGCGGGAACGATCCGGCTCCGTGGGGAGGGCAGGTTCCTCGCAGCGGTGAGGGTGAAGGACCGGTGCTCGGCGGTCATCGGGCCGCGCGCGGCCCTGGCCTCGGCGAGGCTGGTCAGGCTGGTGGATACCGTTCCGCCTTGCTGGTCGGTGTCCACCAGGTAGGCGTCGTGGTCGTCGTAGCCGTACATGGCGACGACATGACCGCCGAAGTGCACCTTCGCTGTGAAGTAGTCCAGGTAGTAGCTGTCGAGTTGCAGTCCGATGGGGTGGCCGGCGTCGATGCGGGCAACCACGTACTCCCAAGCCTTGCGCGCGGAGGTGGTCTCCTGGACCAGGAGCTCCAGCCCGAGTCTGGTGGCCAGGTTTCTGGCGAGGTCGAAAGGCTTGACCCGTCCGCCGAGGAAGGGGAAGCCCATGTTCTTACTGTCCCAGTAGACGAAGGACAGACCGGAGCCGAGGCCGAAAAGCATGGGCTCGGACAGATCGAGACCCTGGTGCCGCAGCAGCACTCCCAGAGCTGTCGTTTCGCAGTGCTGGCCACTGCGGGCATCAATGTTTATCACCGTGGTCATGCCATGCCTTCCTGGGTGCAGATCATCAGCTCTTCTCGCGGTGCTCTGCCTGCCCGACGAGATACGACTCACCTACGGGCGCTTGCGGGCGCAGCCCGCGTTCCGTGATGGCGACGAAGAGAGCGCTGCCATCATGGTGGACCCTCCCCTGGTGGGAGAGTCCAACGCTGTACCCATTGACCTCGAGGCCAGCGAGGATCAGGTCCACGAGGCGGCGGCCGGTGCCGTGTCCGGGGTGCTCGGCGCCGATGAATTCGAGCGTCCAGGCATGCGGCGGTTTGCGGCGGTCGGCTTCGCGAGAGTAGTCGAGGGTGCGGTGGATCGCCGTGGGGCCGACCCAGGACATTCCGGGTTCGGATTCAAACGCTCGGGCGAGGACGATGTCCGGTTCCAACGGGGACCTCCGGAATCAGATGGCAGATCAGCAATTTGAGATAGAACAGCGGGATGAACCAGGCCAGCAGCGCCGGTACCGGTAATGCGATCAGGTTGATCAGGAACACGGTCATATAGGCCGCCATGGCGACCGGGCGGCGCAGTGCAGCCGGCACGGCTTCGATCAGCAGTGCGGACCCGAGCAGCAGCAGGGTATTGGCCACGAACCATGCCGGATCGCCGAGGAGCAGAAAACCCACCACGGCGATGTGCAGGGTGTGCACCGCGACGAATGTCAGACGGCCGCGTGCTGAGCGGGTGCGGTGGTACCAGCGTTTCGCCGAGTTCGTCGCGTTGGTGAGCACGCCGCCGACCAGATCGCAGGCAATGACGGCGAGCGCTACGACTTCCGCGATGCTGCGTCCGGAAAGCGCTGTCCAACAGTATGTTCCGAGGAGAAGTACGCAGACGACGCCGCCCGTGTATTCGACCGCCGACTCCGCTCGAGTCTTCCCCGGGCCCATGAACCGCTCCAGGCGCCCCGCCCATCCCGGCCGTGTCGTCGGGATCGACCAATCCGCTCGCAGGTCGCTACGCATGACGAGGTCCCCACAGTCCGGCCAGCAAGCTGAAGATCTGATCGGGATCGCCGCCGCTCGTGAGCGCCCAGTGGTCACCGGCGCGCAGCACGGCTGCGGACGCCGCGGTCAGCAATCCGCGGTCGATATCCGTACGGATAATGCCCAGTTCGATGCCGTTGCCGATCACCGCAGCGAGCCACGATTGCTCGGCTGCGGGAGGTATGCGGGCGATGGCGGCGTCGGCCAGCGCGAGGTCCAGGGGATTGTCCCGGAGGAAGCCGACCAGCGCGGCCGAATTCTCGCGCAGGCGCGTCCAGAACGCGTCGGAAGTGTCGGCCGCCACCCATGCCCCCAACTGCTCTCGCAGCCGATCGGCGACGTCCGACAGCACCAGCGCGAGGATGTCTTCTTTCCCGTCGAAATACTGGTAAGCAGAGCTTTTCGAGATGCCGGCGTTGGTGATGATCGTGTTGTACGACGCCCGTTCCGGTCCGTTGTGCGCGAACTCGACCTTCGCGGCGTCGATGATGGCGCGTTGTCGTTCCGGTGGGAGGCGGTGAAAGCGAGGAAGCGGCATGCACCAATGGTACACACCATTGGTGTGTACCTATAGTCCACGCTTGGGCCGGTCGCTCGGCACAGGCACATCGCCTCTCCGAGGGAGCCGCAGCGGATGGGATGGCCTATTCAAGGTGAAAGTCGTCGATACACAGGTACCGAGGGCGGCTACCCACCGGTGAGATTGCCCGCACATCGGAAAGCGTGACGGCGTCGAGGACGGGCGAGGTCGGCGTGGCGAAGTCGGCGTTGCGCGAGGACACTGAGGACGTAGCGCCCAACTCGTCCCCAGGAGCACACGCGATGGCAACCAACGGGCCTTTCGGCATCGATCCGGAAGATTTCGAACGCGCACTGCGTGGAGCGGGAACGGAGCTCCGCGACCTGCTCGGGAAAGCCGGCGTATACCTGGATCGCGTAGATCACGCGAGCGTCAGTTCACTGGCGTCGCTGCTCGGTCAGTTCGTCCAACCGGAACGGCCGCGTCCACCCGAACCCGAGGGCGAGACCACCGGTGAGACCGGCAGCGGGGTGTGGGCGATCTACAGCATCGATGACAGCGGCGAGGCCAGGGTGGACCAGGTCTTTCCGAGCGAGCTCGAGGCCTTACGCGCGCATCGCGACAACACCGATGCCCGCCGTCGGGTGCGGTTTCTGCCCTATGGGGTTCCGGCAAGTGTGTTGGATGCGCCCTGACGGCGCTGACTCGATCCACGCTGCGCGGTCCCGAACACCGCTAGCGCGGTCGCGGCGACCTGCCGGGCGCCGGTGAGCAACAGCGCGTGACCTTGCCGCCGCTGTCGTGGTCCAGGTGACGTCCGGTGCGAGGATCGCCAGCAGGCCTTCGAGGTCGCCGGTGGTCGCCGCGGTCAGGAACTGTTCGGTGACTTCGGCGGTGCGGGCGGTGTCGGCGGGGCCGAATCGGTTGCGGCGGGTGTGGACGTGCCCGCGGCCGCACAGCCCTGACCTCACCGGGAGGCGATCGGTCACCTCCGCGAACTGGCGGGCAAGCACCACGTCACCCTGCTCACCGGCCACCCACGGCCAAGCCGTGGTGCTCGCCGAATGGTTCAACGGGAATTGACGGGGCGAACGTGAGATCGAGTGTCGGACGGCCGGTTACCACGATTCGATCAGCGGGAGGTCATGCTGCTGCCGGCGCCATTGCTGGGTGAGGCGACCGAGTCGGTGTGGGGCGGCGATGCCGCGCAGGCCTGCGATCTTGTCGTCACGGATCTCCAGGATCGCGACACCGAGGACCCGGTCGTCGAGCGTGAACAGCATGGCCGGGCAGCCGTTGACCACGCCGGCATGGATCGAGGGTGAGCCACCGGCGAGTCTGCGTTTGGTCGGAGATGGTGTGAAACCGGCCCGCACCGCGTCGGCGAGCCGCTGCGGGGTCGAGTACCGGATCAGCGTCTGGGCCAGTCCCCCGGCGCCGTCGGAGATGCCGGTCGCGTCGTCGGTCAGCAGCGCCACCAGCCGTTCGGTCCGGCCCGAGGAGGCGGCATCCACGAACGCCTCCACGATTCGACGCGCGGCGGCGCGGTCGATGCCGGTGCGGTTGCCGGCGGCGGTGATCCGGCGCCGGGCTCGGTGGGTGTGTTGCTGACTGGCGGACTCGGTGATGCCGAGGATCTCGGCGATCTCGGCGTGGCTGTAGGCAAAGGCCTCGCGCAGCACGTAAGCGGCCCGTTCGACCGGCGACAGCCGCTCCATGAGCGTCAGCACCGCCAGAGTCACCGATTCGCGCTGCTCGACGGTGTCGGCCGGGCCCAGCATCGGGTCACCGTCCAGCAGCGGTTCGGGCATCCAGGCGCCGACCGCGCGTTCGCGCCGCACCGTCGCCGAACGGAGCCGGTCGAGCGCCAGGTTGGTGACGATCTTGGTCAACCAGGCCTCGGGCACCTCGACGTAGTCCCGGTCGGCGGCCTGCCACCGCAGGAACGCCTCCTGCACCGTGTCCTCGGCGTCGGCGGCCGAGCCGAGCAGGCGGTAGGCGAGGCAGGCCAGCCGATTCCGGCTGGCCTCGAACCGCGCCACGGTGACAGCGTCCATGAGCACGACTCTATGCGGCGACCACGTCGGTCGAGTGCTCTCCGGTGGTGGCCAAACGATACTTGTGACCCGGCATTCCGAAGGTCGGGTGGCTCAGAGCCCAGGCGGCAGTGTCGAGGATTGCCGACTTGACGCGCGCGGCCGTCCGGCCACACAGGGCATACGACTTCGATCGCGCGGTACCGTCGACCGGCTGGTAGATCGCGTCCTTGCGGCCGAGGCTGATGTGGTTGCCCACATACGACATCGAGATCGTCGAGATCTCGCGGCCGGTCCGGTCCCCGATGATCGCGGCCGTCGCCTGCTTGCTGGTGGGTCCCGCGGAAGCGCAGGACATCGGCAGCGGCAGACCGTTATCGCCGATGACGAAGACACTGTCACCGGCAACGTAGATATCCGGGTGCGAGACCGACCGCATCTGACGGTCGACGGTGATCTGGCCGTTGGCTACCACCGCCAGGCCGCTGGCGGCGGCAATCGGATGGACGGCGAACCCGGCGGCCCACACGGTCGCGTCGGAGGCGAAAACGGCGCCGTCGGCGGCGACCGCCACCGCCTGTTCGACGCGCGCGATGGCGGTGTGCTCATGGACCGTGATACCGAACCGGTCGAACGCACCCAGCAGATGACGGCGCGCCTTCGGGCCCAGCCAGCCGCCCACTTCGCCGCTGGTGGCCAGGCCGACCCGAAGTCCTGGACGGGATTCGGCGATCTCGGTGACGGCCTCGATCGCGGTCAGGTTACCGCCGACCACCAACACCTTCCCCTCCTCGCCCAGCTCATCCAGGCGTGCACGCAAACGCAACGCGGACGGGCGCGCGGCGACGTGGAAGGCGTGCTCGTCGACGCCAGGAACGCCGTGGTCGGCGATGCTGCTGCCGAGCGCGTAGAGAAGGGTGTCGTAGTCGAGCCGGTCGATGCCCTCGCCGTCGACGACTGTGACGGTCCGCTGCTCGGCGTCGACGTGGGTTACCCGCGCCACTCGTAGCCGGATGCCGGTACCCGCGAACACCTCCGCCAGCGGCCGGTGGCGCAGCTCCTGCCCGGCGGCGAGCTGATGCAGGCGCAGCCGCTCGACGAAATCGGGTTCGGCGTTGACCACGGTGATCTCGAAGTCGTCGGAGTGGAGTTGGCGGGCCAGGTATCCAGCGGAGAAGGCTCCGGCGTATCCGGCCCCGAGGACGACGATGCGGTGCTTCATGGTTCGCTCCTGTCTGGTTCGCGTGCTCTGTGAACGAGACAGCCCCCGAATCCCTGACAGCATCGACCAGTGATGTGGATCACTCCCCGCTGATGCCGAACTCGGAGACTCGGCGGAAACCGAACCGCGGTTAGTAGGGCGGTGACCGAGCACGGTGACGAACCGTTCCCCGTGCTCCGCGGCGGCACGCAGGCCAGGCACGGATCGAAGCACCTCCCGCACCGGTCTGCTGATGCTCCGGCAGAACGGCAACCGGCCCCAGGCACAGGGCCGGTGTCTCGCCGATGTGGCACCCAGGTCACCACGAGCGGAGGGCTGAGTGTTGAAACCTATTCGCCCGCGCGGCGCGGGCCGGTACTGCGACCGGAGACCAGAGTCACCCGGAGCTTGTGCACCCGCCCGACGCCGCGGCCGACTTGATTTCTTCCCCCGAATACCGCTGCTTATTTCAGGAGTACTGGCAGGTGGTCGTGCCCGTTGGCAATGAAACCGGGTACCGTGCCGAGTTCGTCGGGAGAGACGGCTAGTTTCATGTGCGGGAACCGCTGAAAGAGTGCGGGAAGGGCCACCTGTGCCTCCAGCCGTGCCAGCGGTGCGCCCAGGCAGCGGTGGGCGCCGTACCCGAACGCTCTATCGGCACCGTGACCCCGAACGACGGTGGCGGCATCCGCCAAGCGCATCCGCTGGTCGACATCAGGGTCTGCGGCGCACTGACAACCAACGGGCATTATCACGGAAGCCAGGGTTGACAACTCGTCGATCTTCTCCTGTCTCAAGGATATTCCTGATGGAATCGACATTCGCCGTGAGCATCGCGCGAAAGGACTCTTCGGTAGCGCCAGCCGCGTGCGGCGTGACGAGAAACCTGTTGTTGCCCAATGCCATCAACCCAAAGGGATCGTTCTGTTCGGAAGGCGCGGGCACGATGTAGTAGCCGTCCATGGCAGCGGCCGCGAGGCGACCGTCGAGCAGCGCGGTTCGCAACGGCTCCGGATCCACGAGCTCCGCCTCGGAAGTATTGATCAGAATCGCGCCGGGCTTGACGGCAGCGAGTTGCGCTTCGCCGATTATCCGGTCCGTCTGCGGGCCGTATGAAGTGTGCAGACTGATGACATCGGACTCGGCAAGCAGCTCAGGTAGCTCAACCCGGCGAGCGGCGATGTCTCGTTCCAGTTCCGGTTTGGCTGTTCGGCTCACGTAGACCACTCGCATCCCGAACCCGCTGGCCGCTATCCGGGCGACGATAGTGCCGATGGTCCCCATTCCAACGATGCCAAGCGTCTTCGCATAAAGGTTGCGTCCCTTGATCTCGTGCCATCGACCAGCCTTCGTTTCCATCGTCAGGTCCGTGATCCGGCGCCAGGCATCGAGCATGAGACCGATCGCGAATTCCGCGACCGCTCGGGCGTTGGCTCCGGGCGCATTGGTCACCGCAATTCCCGCCGCAGTCGCTGCCGCAGTATCGATGTATGTGTGATACCCGACACCCATGAATGCTATGACTTTGAGGTCATCGGCAGTGGACAACGCGGCGGCGGTCGCACGCTCTACGCCACCGAGAATGTAGGCGTCCTTGTCCACCAGAGCGCGCGCCAACTCGTTTTCGGATAGGTCGCGGCGACAAACTTCGACCTCGAGATTCTGCTGCCGCAGCCATTCGATATCGGCTGGCGTCAAATCAGCCCCGGTGAGTAAGGCACTATGACGGCTCAATTGAGTGCTCATGGTCATACGTCCTTCGCGGCGAGCCGGATTGCGGTGTCTCGCAGCAACAGCGCACCCTCCAGCATCAGCTGCGGATCGCGGGCCAAGGCAACGCGAACGAACTTTCGCCCGCGCTCCGGCTGATTCCAGAAGAAGTTTGTTCCGGGTAGAACGTGCACTCCCTCCCGAATCGCCTCATGGACGAAGTCCTCGCAATCGATGCCCTCCCGGAGAAGCAGCCAGTCCACCGAAACAGGGGATCGCAAGTCGGTAATGAATTCCAATTCTCCGTCCGAGAGAATCGACCGGAGGGTAGCCCTGTTCTGTAGCACAGAAGGCAGGACGCTACGCTCTATACCATTTCTCGAAGTGTCCTCGATGAATTCCGTCAGCACCCTCAGATGGAAAGGAGAGACGCTCTGCAGCAGATCGTCGTGCAGTCGGTACATCTCTGCGTACATATCCGGACTGCATACCGTCAATCCGACCTTTATTTCACTGGTGGACCAGGTCTTGCCCGTGTCTTCGAGCACAATATACGAGATTCCCGATTCCTCCAGAACCTCGTACTGCGACCAACCGATCGGCAGAGGTGAAAAGAATCGAAAAGACGAGTCCAGAACCAGGGTGCAACGACGGTCGGCGCAACACTGAACCAGCGTTCTGAACTCCGGTTCGGACAGCGTCCATCCGGTGGGATTGTTGGGCGAGACCAGCCAGACTACCGCAGGTTCGAGCCGGGCCATCGCCACAGGCAGTTGTTCGACCGTGCAATCCTGTTCCGACAGCGGCACGAGCTCGACATTCTCTCGGCGCAAGATCGATGAAATATTGTCGAAAACCGGCTCGATCAAGGCAACTCGCTTGCCTGCGCGAGCGCAGTGGCTTGCCACCATTGTTATCGCGGATGATGCGGAATACGACAGCATATACCTGGACACATCCTGGTGCATCGGCTCGCCCGCCAGGCGCAGAAAAGCGGCGAGGAAAGCCTCCTCCAGCTCGGACTGCGATTGCTTTCGCGCCTCGTAGAAAAGCTCCGGAAATCGTTCGACAATTTCGATTTGGGAGGACGTCAGCGGTTGGCGACAATGGGCGTCCGATAGGTTTACGGCTCGATCGAGACTACGTCGCTCATATGTGGTACTGGTTGTGTGCCCGAGCGGATTCGGAAAATTTGAACTGTCCGTACGGATAGGTGTCACGGTAGGTAGACCTTCGAGGTGGTAGTTGCATGCTGGTGCCTGTGGCTTTCCTGGCGTATCGGACGTTCACTCGGCGATCGCCGGACGGCCACAGCAGTTAGCGAAACCGGGGAGTCAACCCGGTGGGCGTCATGGTGAGCCTTTTCGCTCATGAGGTGGCGGAGTTTCGGTCCACGGTGTCCGGCGGCGTCGCACCGCGGTCTGGCCGGGGTCCACGGCTTCGGAATCCATTGATGGCGCGACCGAGAATTCCGCTCGGTTGTGGTGCCGGAGAACCGGCGGGTTCGCCTTTTTCTCGGAGGTGTTCTTTCCGCCGAGCCAAATTTCGATTGTTCCATCGGTTTTGCGGACAAAGTCGATCTGCGCGATGTCCAGCATCCGCCTTGCCGCGGTGACAATGGGTGCTCGACTCACTTGGCCGGGGACCCCGGGTATTGGGGCGGCCCGCGCCGCAATCCGGCCCAGCCCGATCCCGGCACCTATACCGATTGCAGCCGCGGATAGGATGCCTCCGGACGAACCGGCGAAGTTGACGGCCTGACTCGCCACGATACTTCCCATTGCTACGCCAACCCACATCAGGCTGAAATGAAAGCCAAGGGCCTCACCGAGTGCATCCTTGGACAAAACGGCATGCATCCGATCGTTACTGGCCGGGAAAACAGCACCGCCCAGCAGGCCGACGATGAAAACGGCTATGGCCAGCGAAACTGGTCCGGATGCGAAGGCGCAAGGCAACATGCTGATTCCGAGTCCGACCAGCAGGACATACGGCGAGATGGTTCTGGAGATTGCGCCATAACCGTACCCACCGGCCACTGCACCGGCTGCGCCAACGGCTAGTACCAGTCCAGTGGCGTGCTTGGCGTGGAAATTGTGCATAGCCGTGATGACAATCAGTTCCTCCGCACAAAGGACGGCAGCGGCTGCGGCGTATCCGACGCATGCCGCCACGAATCCGGTCTGTAACCAGGATCGCCGTGGGAGACGCCGTGATACTTTGCTCGTATCGGTTCGGAGCGGTGGGTTCTGCCTCAATAACGCGACCCCGCAACCTACGGCCACCAATCGGGCCACCAACAGCACCACGTCGGTGTCCAAAATAGTCATTGCTGCGACACCCAGTGGCGGCCCGACCAAAATCGACACATCTGCGGTCACCTCGAACGCGGCGAGCGCCGGTCGCCGCTCGCGTTCGGTCGTGGCGACCGTAATGGCCTGTTTTGTGACGTTGATGACGGGTATTTCGAACCATCCCGCCAGCGCCGCGAGCAACAGCAACAGCGGAAACGGGGCGAGTGGTGCGATCAGCCAACAGATCCCGTTTACCAGGATCGCTGGAGCCATGGCGGCCCGCAAGCCCAATCGGTCGAGCCGCGGGCCGCGCCGTAGTTCGGTGCCGGCCATACACAGGTAGACCACAGCACTCAATAGGCCCGCAGCAGCGTAGGAGAGGTGCAACGTATGCCGCACATGCATGACCAACAGCAGGGATTGGGAGTTGAGAACAGTCCGGAACAGTAGACTGAACAACACCATATTTCGTACTGTCCGATTTGCCAAAAGCACTCGGTAGGCGTTCACTCCCACTCACCTCGGGCGGAAATTTTACCCCTGGAAGTGATTGGCGCTGTACGCAATGCTAGGCGATGGATGTCATCTCGAGCAGGTCGCACAACTCTGGTATGGCGACAGAGATAGCGTGCGCGAATTGGTGCATGTGCTGTTCAATTCCCTTGGATGCGCTGAGGTAGATGTTGAAGCCGCCGGGCTGCACGATGTAGCCGATCCCGATGCATTGGGCGGTCGGCGGCCCGAAACCGAAGAATCGAACATTGACCGATGACACGGAACTGGTGCTGAGATAGTCATCACGCAGAATCCTCCAGCCAGGAGATTCGTAAATCGCGAGCGGCTCATCGCCGCGGTGCCGCTGGATTCGCTGTAGCTCCGCGAGGTGCCGTTCGGGAGCACGCCCCGCCTGGCAGTCTCTGGTGTGAGCGACGTGTGCCCCCGCCGCGGCACGTAGCGCCTCGGCCCGAGCGGTGGCTGTGGCGGTCGAGTCGTTCATCAACGCTACGAAGCGAACGACTTCAGGGGTGACCGCCCGGAGGGCCTCGGTGCGGCCGTGGCGGTAATGCCGCACGGCAACGGATTCGTAGGTGCTGCCGAGGAATCCCCTGGACCGCTGATGAGCCAGTTGGTAAGCCACTTGCACCAACGCATCCGGTGATATTCCGAGACGTTTGGCTGTGTCCGAGCCGAAGTCGTCGAACGTGACAACCTCCGTGGCGGTCTCGCCCGCTACTTTGTCGAAGTCGGCTGCGGCCTGCCGAATTTCCTGCCGCAGGTGCTCGTCGAGACGGAATTCGATCGGTGATATCGCGGGCGCTCGACCGGGCTTGTCCGCTGAGATGGCTGTCGCACTCGCCAGAATTGCGTCACAGAAGCTGGCCACGGTGGTTCCGTCCAGGCCGGACTCCTCGATGTTGACGCCTGCGCGACCATCGGCGAACACGATGAATGTCAACGCTTTGTCGTACCAGCGGTTCCCGCCGTCACCATGCAGGAGCTGGTTACAGGCCGCGAGTTCG
This sequence comes from Nocardia sp. Marseille-Q1738, assembly GCF_965283145.1. Lineage (NCBI taxonomy): Bacteria > Bacillati > Actinomycetota > Actinomycetes > Mycobacteriales > Nocardiaceae > Nocardia > Nocardia sp. Marseille-Q1738. The sequence goes on from NZ_CBDIMS010000004.1 coordinate 59,651, forward strand.
TCTCGGGGCGCGAAGTCCTCGAGCGCGACGCAAAACAGTGCCGTTTCGATCGTGTCGAGTGCGGCGACGTTGTCCGGATCTTCGATGAGGGCCTGGCGGGTCGTCGCCCATGCCGCGCGCGGTTTCGTTGTCAGCGCTCCCGGCGATGGCTCCGCGGCCACATCGGCTCCCCTGATCGCGTCCAGCCCGGCGATCACGTCTTCGATGGGATGCGGGGTGCCGTCAGCTGCGAGAATGTCCATTCGGAACGCATGACGACGGAAAAAGACGACGATGTGCCTGGCCGTTGACGGGCCGGGTTCCGCGGCACTGTAGGCGGAGCGCACGGCGTCGCATTCGATGCCGGGGATCCTGGTGGTGGAGAATAGCGACCTGTTCTGATGCATGGACATCGGCCGGCCGCGCAGCATCACGGGCGATACCATCTCGGCGTCGAGTTCGAGTTTGTACGCGGCGGTGCGCACGATCAGTTCGGCGGCACGTTCGAGTTGCCCATGCTCGGAGTCCGTGAACAAGAAGAAGGAATTCGCATTGAACGCGACACTGTCCCGATAGCCGAGATGGCGAGACGTCCAGAATGCGTCGAGCCAACTGTGGACGCCGGGTGTCCGATCGAATCGCTCGATCTCGCCCTGCCATGTCCGTGCCGGACTGTCCAACGCGAGGAACTTCTCCACGGTCGCTGCCGTGGCAGTCAGTTCCTCGTCGGTCAGCAACGGCGAACACCGCTCGAGAAACCGCTCGCACGTTTCCTCTAACGTCGGGATGGGGAGCCGCGGCAATTGATCGTCGTAATCGAATGTGCCGGTGGACATCTCGGCGGCGAGCTTCTCGTTCACCGTCCGAGTGTCTCATCGCCACCGCAGCGCCTGACTCCAGCAGTGGGAATGCCGGGCGAGGCAATCACGGCTGAGTGGCGAACGATCGGCCATGCGCAGTATGTGGCATGAGCGGACATTCACGTTGTCCACCGAAAACGCACCGGCTCGGGATGCTGTCCGGCACCCCGAGCCAGGTGGTGGCGGTGTCATCAGTCGAGGAAGCGCCGTAGTTCCGCGGCGACGAACTGGGGATTCTCCTCGACGAGCCAGTGTCCCGCGCGCGGCACGTCCACAGCTTGCACGATGTTGGTCATGCGTGGGGACACGGTGGCTCGGACCGCATCGAGTTGCCCCTGGGCGGTCATGAGAAGGGTCGGCACATGTGTCGATGCTGCCGCCATGGTGTCGCGGACGTCTTTATCGAGGGCGCGGTAGAGTTCGAAGCCGCCCGCCAGGGCCTCGGGCCTGCTGTAAGTGCGTGCGAATTCGTCGATCTCGGCGTCGGTGAAGGGGGCTCGGTCCGACGTGCCGCCGAATGCCGTTCCCCCGAAGGAGACTTGTGGGTAGAACAGGGCCAGGTACTCGCGGACGTCGTCGCCGACCACCGTTTCGGGGACCCGCCGCTGGGTGTGGAAGGCGATGTGCCAGCTCAGTGAGCGGTATGTGGGCGCATCGATCGCGGGCCCGGGCAGCAGCAGGTCGAGGTAGCCGAGGCGTGCGGTGTCGGCGGGGAACTGAGCGGCGCACTGGAATGCGACGGCAGCGCCGACGGCGGCGCGGTGGAGCTTCTCATTCTATTCGGTCAGCAGGGGGTGCGATCGCACGTACGCGCCGACCCTCGCCGGTAACCCAGCGGGGAACGGACCACTGCCCGGGCTCGATGCTGCCAATGCGCGCCAGCTCGTGGCGGCAGCTCTCGACCGCACCGGCCCGGTGACACGGCCCGTTGAATGAACCTCGTCGAAGCCCTCCGCGCACGCGGGGTCGAGGTCGAATACCGGTGTCATGCCGGTCAGCAGACCCTGTCGTCATGGCCGGACAGCATGATCATGATCGTCTACTTCATCGGCGGCAGCCTGGGTGCCGCCTTCGGCGCCGTCGCCGTCGGCTGGTTCGGTTGGCCCGCCACCGCCGCCCTCGCCGCCGCGGCCATCGCTACCGCCATGGCGGTCACTCTGACCAACCGGATCGTTTCGTGTAGCGCTATCCGATGAACCTCTCAGCCAGTAGGAGGGCAGCGAGAACTCCCACGATGACGACGAGGCCGTAGTGGCCAGCGGATCCGGCGTAATCGTACGTCGACGCCGCGACGATCACCGCCATGATCAGAAATAGAAAGCGCTTCACCGATCTCACTCTTACCCGTAGCTGCATCCCAGGTTACGAGATACGTATTCGTCTGCGCCACAACGGAAATAGGCGAAGCAGGCCCTGCTCCATCGCGAAGGAGCGGTTCCAGCCACGACAAGCCCAGAGGGTGATCACGCCACCGAGGAACCCGTCCCCGCCCAAGACCTCGGGGCGACTCGAAGGGCCGGCACGGTGCCATCGCCGAGATGGCGGAGCGGCTCAGCAAGCGGTTCGGATCGACAAGACTAGCGAGCGATTACCGCCAGCATTTCCTTGGACAGGATAAACGGAGCATCGCCGCTGAGCGCGGCCTGCATCTCCGCCGCTGTCCTGCCCTCCTTCTCGGCACCCTCTTCGTAGAGCATTGTCGCGGTGTAATAGCGTAGGAATTCCTCGGCGCTCGGAAATTCGAGTTGTGCGTTGATCACTTCCTCGTACACCTCGGCAAAGACATCGCGCGCCAGCGGCACGATTTCCCGGCGCAAGCGGTCGGTACGTATGAGAGTCACCTCATCGATGGCCTTCCCGGTCAGGCGCTCGTTGAAAGCGTAGAGTTCCTTCGCGTTGTTGATGGTCGGACCGATCATGACAACCTCGCCGCCGGATCGCAAGACGCGCCGCAGTTCGCGCAGTGTGAATGCGGGATCGGTCGCGTTATAGATTGCGAAATTCGAGAAGCACGTGTCGAAGCTGGAATCCGGGAACGGCAAACTCGTATCCATCGAGCCGACCCGCAGGTCTAGATTGGTGGCATCCGGGTAGCGGCGTCTCGCCTCATCGATCAGGCCTGCTTCGCGGTCGAGCCCAGCGACTGTGCCGCGGGACTCGACACAGTCGAGATACAGATGCAAATGATTGCCGCTGCCACAGCCGATATCGAAAATGTCCTGGCGCGCGCGGCCTGCGAGGAATGTGCCGATCCATTCTTCGATGTCGTAGTTCGCAAATTTCTTGTGCGCGCGAATGCGCGTCGCCAAGCGGTCGCTCTTCTCTGTGTAACTCAGGTCTTGCATCAATGGCTCCGGTCCAAATAGAGATCTCGGGTCAGAACAAAGGCCTCGGCGTACGCAACTCCCACCGCGCCGCCGCGCACGCCGGCAAGCGATCTCACGTTTTGTTCGCTGCGCGCGTGGGGATGCGGCTTCAGCGCACCTTCGAACGCGCGAAGCGCCGCCAGCTTGGTTTCGATACTCCGTGTAACATCGAAGTATGCGTTCGGCTGAAATGCCTGGAAGGGTGCGGGCGCCCAATCCGTCGACGATGGCACTTCGAACAGGAAAACCTTCTTGATAAGTGTCAGCGGCAGTTCGGTCGACAGGCGCTGCGGCAGCATGATGGCAGCCATGGTCGCTTCCCAACATACTCTGTGATCGATGTTCAGATCGCCGGGATGATGAGTAAAGACCCACTCCGGCTCGAATTCGATGATCGCCGCCTCGATCGCTTTCACCAGGTCGAGGTGTGGCACGGTGTTGAGTTGAATATTCCCGAATGCGTGGTACCGAGCATCCGCAACACCGATCATGGCGGCACAATCAGTGGCCAGCTGACGCAAGCGCGCGCTGTCGGGGCGGGCGTGGCGCGCTTCCGCCTCGCCACTGAGCACGCATGTAACGACACGATGACCCTGGTCTGCGAGTAACCGAAGCGTGGCGCCGCAGCCCAGAATCTCGTCATCCGGATGGGCGATTACCGCGAGTACATTCATGGCAGCACCACTTCCTTCCATCTTGTTGTCGAAGCCGTGGTGGCGATCTTCAGCGAAGTTGCACAGTTGCTGTCGCCTGGCCGAAAATTTTGCGACCGTCGTATCCGGCGCTCATGGAAACCGTAGCGATCCGATTGATCGGATCAATCGCCTGCACGGCACCGCTGTACTCCAGGGCGACGCCCGCCGCGGTAACGACAACCGGACTGGTGAGGCGGACCGTGTATTCCCGGATCGCGACCGGATCGCCCGTCCAGGACGAAAGAAATCCGGCGCCGATGCCGATGGTGAGCATGCCGTGCGCGATGGGGTACTCGAGATTCATCATTCCGGTGAGGTCCGAGCTCCAATGGATCGGATTCGAATCACCGGAGACACCGGCATAGTTCACCAGATCGCCCAGCGTCAGGCGAACGGTCCGAGGCGGCAGCGGGTCGCCAACCGATAGGGAGTCGAGCGACCGGGTCGGCTCGCTTGTTCGCACTTTCTTTTCGGACGGGCGGACATAGCGTTTCGGAGTATTGAAATCGATCTCTGAAATAGGTAGTAATGCGAGCTTGCCATGGGGGCCGAAAGCGTGCATCATCAGGCGGTCTCTGAGATCACCGAGATCCCGGTCCGTCTCGGATCTCGCCACGACGCCGGACCGGGCGATGATCGCCAGATCGTCGTGCTCGTCGGTGATCGTATACCTGAAAACGAGGATATCGCCGCCAATTGCTCGGCGGAAAGACTCCAGCTCTACCTCGACCGCCAGATCATCGCCCGGGTGGACAGGCTTGTAGTACCGCACAGTCTGGCTGGTGTGCATCATGTGATCGAGCGGATAGCCCGGGATGATCGAATCGAACATCTGCGCCTGGACATGGAAACAGAGGATCGTATAGAAGGTGGGCGATGCAACCAGATCGTCGTATCCATAATCCGAAACGACATCTTCCGCCCAATGCATCGGATGGTAGTCCTGAACCGCCTGTGCGAATTCGCGGATCTTCTCCCGGCCGACCGTGTAATGTCCGGTTGTACGGTACCTGCGCCCGACCGCCGACTGCGCGCCCTCGGCGGGGTCCATGGCCGTGGTGAATATATAGTTGTCACCGATGTAGTCGGATACCATGAGTCCGCAACCTTCATTCCAACTGATGAGCAGAGCGTGGTCGCCCCGATGAAATTCTGTGCGACAGTCGACGATCGGCTGTCGCCACCGTCGTCGACCGCGACACTCCGCGTTGAATCAGACCGTGTCCTGTCCGCCGGACCGGCCGGCGTAGATGCGATGTGCATCCTCGATAGCCATGCGCCCGAACGTGATGATGTCGCGTCTACGTGCAAATCGATTCCGATAGTGCGATCGCCGGGTATCGCCGGTCCTGATTCGCAGCGCCTCATCGATTATCGGGTGCCACTGGTCGGAGAAAACCTCCCGGGCATGACGCCCGGCACCCGTCTTGGACGTGAGATCACCGGTGGCAATCGTGTAATGAATTCTGGCGATACCCGAAACCGTCCATACGGTACCGTAATCGGAGAGCAAGAGGGCGCCTTGTGTACTCAGCAGCCGGCTCGCGCGATCGAGTCCGGAGGACCAGTACCGGTCCAGATTGTTGTTCTGCCACTCGGCAAGAGCGTCGTCGTCGGCCCAGATTTCCAGCTCACTGACTTGCGGACCCCGAAACGGGAGCCCGTAGCGCGCGAGAGTGTGCCACAGGACCGGACTGTACTGATCGGGATGCGAACCCTCGTGCAAAACTCCCTCGTGACTGACAGGGCCGCCTTCGGCCCGATCGGGGCCGAGGGCGAGATCTTTTTTGGTGAGGTAGAAACCGTCGAAATACGGCTTCCGGCGCTGCTTGCGCAGCTTTTCGTGCACCCTACCCAGGGCGGCCGCCGCGGCGGTGTCGGGCTTCTCTTCGGTGACCGCGATGAAATCGATGTCGCTGGCATTCTCGCGAAAGTCTCCGAAGGCTACGGAACCTTCCAGGTAGAGCCCTTCTATGAAATCGGGCATTTCGGCGTCGATCGAGGACAGATACAGCCCGACGATGTCGTCGACAACGGATGGTATGGTCATATGCGATAGTCTGCCAGAATAGGTGGTGTAGCGTCCACCTCCGATTGCGGTCAATCAGCGCTGTCGAGGAGTTCGACGGCGGCCGATATTATCTGGAAAACATACCTGATCATCGTCACCGCCAGATTGATCAATTCCATTATCGCCGATTCCTCGTCTGGAGTAATTGGATTGCCGGTTCGCTCCGAAGCTGCCGAGCACGGAGGTGGCGAAGTACTCGATTTGATCCGTATCGGTCACGTCCAACACTTGGAGATATATTCGGTCGACGCCGGCTGCAACATATCCGGCGAGCGTATCGATGCACTGCTGCGCGGATCCGCGGACACCGATCTCCGCGAGCTCCTCCTCGGTACGGCGGGTCACGGCGGTTCGGCGTCGAACGTCGGACGCGGTGGATCCGCAGCACAGCGGCAGGCTGACCGAGCACCGCAGCGGTTTGTCCCGCATGATCGCGGCGCACCGTGATCGGACCTTGTCGAATTCCGTCTTCACATGCGCGACGGAGCAGTACGGCAGATTGAATTCATCGGCGTACCGCGCGGCGAGATCGACTTTGCCGCTCGCGCCGATTCCACCGCCGCCGACGATAATCGGCACCGCGGCTCCGGTGCCGGACAGCTCGACGGATTCTCGGTCGCCGGTGAAACGGTAGGCAGTGCCGACCGGAGTGGCCCCGACTCCGCGCAGCACCGCAAGTTGCTCCTCGTAACGTGCCAGCCGAGTGGGCACGTCCGGCAGGGCAATGCCGTAGGCGCGGTGTTCGCGCTCCGACCAGCCCATACTCAATCCGAGTTCGAGGCGGCCGTTGCCGGCGAGCTCGTCGACCTGCCCGACCATGATCGCGAGCTGGCCCGCGGTTCGGAACGTGATCGTGCTGCCCATGATGCCGAGCCGGATGCGACGGGTGTCGCGAGCCAGCGCGGCGAGCGAGATCCAGGCGTCACCCGAGTGATACGACGCCCCGACCGGATAATGGTCGGTACGGAAGACGGCGTCGTACCCGGCGTCTTCCGCGCACCGCGTGAATCGCAGCAGTTCGTCGTATCCACTGGTTCGCGCATCGCGGGCGGCCAGGTGCGGCTCGGTGAGGAGTCTGAACTCCATTTGATCCGTGCCGTTCAGTCGTCGACGTCGCCGTCCCACGGCCCCGGTTCGAGGATCGTGGACGGATCGGCGACGGGAACGAGGGTCCACTGCTGGGCGGATGCCGAGCTGGCCGGGGCGAGGGTGAGCCGGGCCTCGCGCCCGAACGGTGGGACGACCTCGAGGGCGTCGCCGGGATGCTGTCGGTTGATCAACCGCCCGTCGACGAAGTCCCACTGCTGGCTTGCTCGTGCGCCGGCGGCCTCGGTCAGTCGCAGCTCACCGTCGGCGTAGTCGAGCACGAGTGTGCTGCCCGGCCCGCCGCACCGCAGCAGGCCGTCGGTGTCGAGGTGCCACACCTGATTGCGATTCGGCGGGTTGTTCCGGTCGAATATCTGCACGCGAGCCCACAGCCGGATCGCATGCCGGGTATCCAGCGCGCGTCCGTCCACAGCGCTGATCACTTGAATTTCACCGGTCATGATGCACCCTCATTTCGGTTGTGATGGATCGAGGGCCCGGCCGACCTCGATCGGGCGCTGCTCGACGGATATCGTCGGATCGGGAGTGAGTTCCGCCAACGGAGTGCGGCGGATGAGTTCGGCCGCGCATTCGCGCACACTGCGAGAGGTGGTGTCGACCACGAGATCAGCACTGGCACAGAGCCATTCGCGGGCAGCTTCGTAGGGGCCGACGTGATCCAATCGCCACTTCCTGCGGGCGAGCCGGTGCGGTGTGGCGAGTTCGGGATCGGCGGCGTAGATACGGCGTCGCAGCTCGTCGGATGACACATCGAGCACCGCATGGCACAGCGGAACTCTTCGCCGGCGGAGTCCCGTGAAGATCGCGGTGGCGTAGTCCTCGCGGAGCAGTGTCATCGGGACCAGCACTCCCGATGCGCCGTGCCGGACGACCTCGGCGAGGAAGTGCGTCACCAGCGATCGCCACAGCGTCAGGTCCTGATAGTCCTCGACTCCCGGGAAGAGTTGAGACAGCTGATCGCCGATCACCTCCGGATCGAATTCGCTTGTGGCGGGCAGTAGTCGACGGACCGCGGCGACGGTGCTCGACTTGCCTGCGCCGAATGGACCACTGATCCAGACGATCACGGCCGTACCGCCTTTGGCGTGTCGTGCTGTTCGACGAATGCGAGCGGTCCGTGGAGCAGCGTCGGTGCGGGCTGTGCCACGGCGAATTGCGGTGGTATCGGTAGACCGTGAAACGACCGCGCGTTGGTGATGGTGTAGGAGCCGAGCGAGGTGCCGATCAGCCGGTCGCCGGGTTGTACCGCGCCGAAGGAGAATTCGTGCCGGGCGCCATCGGACGCGTGGGTGAACAGATCATGTTCGTACAACGAGGGTCCCGTGACGATCGTCGGGATCGCGGATGTGTCAGCGGGATCGGCGCAAATCCGATGGAATGCGATCTTGGACCACGGCGCGATATTCCACGCCGACGCATCCACCGTCACCACTCGCCCGCGCAGCGGATGGTTTTCCACATCGAGCACGTCGGTGACCAGGTAGGCGTGGTCGGCGACCAGTGCGCCACCCGGTTCGACGGTGACGCGGTAGCGGTTCCCGCTCGTGGCATCGCCCCGGAGAATCGGAGCCAGCTGATCCAGCGCACGACGCAGGTCCTCCCGGTGGCGAGCCAGCCGGAGGAATCCGCCGCCGAGATCGACTGTGTGGACGGTGCCGAGCCGGTCGGCGCAGAGCATGGCGTACGCAGCGCGGAAAGCGAGGTTCAGCGAGGTGGATTCCCCCGTATGGACCCGCACCCGTCGAATCGGCACGCGTCCGGTCGACAGCTCGTCGGCGAGTTCGTCGGTCAGCTCGACGCCGAACCTGCTGTCCCTGCCGCGTGAGGTGGGAGAAAGCAGATGGTCGGGAAACGGTACCCGCAGCCGCAATCCGAGCCCGGTTGCGTCCGCCGCTCGGAACAGCCGGACTTGGCGCAGGGATACCGCGTCGAGCATGGCATCGGCGGCTTCCATCTCGGGCAGGTCGGCGGGGGTGAATCCCGGCCCGCAGGTGCTGATTTCGCCGAATCCGGCGCGCACCGCCCAGCGCATTTCGTACAGGCTCGCGGCATCCGCCCCTAATCCGAGGTCGGCGAGGTTCCGGACCACCTCGACCGAGGAGCACGATTTCATCGCCAGATTGACACCGATTCCGTATTCGCCGAACAGGCGTTGTAATTCGGTCGCGTCCCTGCGTAAGCCGTCGATATCCCACAGCAGGGCAGGTGTCCGGCGAATCGCCGCCGCCGCCGCTTCCACTGCGGTCGGCACCGGCCGATCGAGGGGAAGCCACGTTGGTTCCCCTTCGATCAGCTCGTCACGTCCATCGATGGCCGTTTGTTTCAGGTTATGGACCAGTTGCGCGAAATCGGAGGTGGTCTTCATCGGGTGTCTGCTCCCAACATGGCTCGTGCGACGCTGCTTTCGATTTCGGCCCGTATGGAACAGTCCAGTCGAAGGGTGACAGCGGCGGCATTCTTGCGCACTTGTTCGGCACTGGTTGCGCCCGGGATGATCGATGTCACCGTCGGATTCGACAGTACCCACGCAAGAGCGACCTGCATGGGTGACAGACCGAACGACCGGCACGAATGCACGAACGACGCGACGATTCGCCGGTTGCGGTCGGTCAGTAGTGCACTGACCTTTTCCGCGCTCATCCGGCCGAGTCGGCTGTCGGGTGGAATCGCCCAATCCAGCGAATCATCGACATATTTTCCGGTGAGTAGCCCCTGCGCCAGCGGCGCGTAGGCGATGAACCCGAGGCCACGGCCGGAAAGGTACGGGAACAATTCCTGTTCCGGTTGACGGACCAGCACACTGTATTCGTCCTGTACCCAGGTGAAACCGATGTCGGTTGCCGCGGTGCCGGCCGCCGCGAGCTGGTCGACGCTCAGATTGCAGCAGCCGATCGCCCGCACCTTTCCGGCCCTGACCAGATCGGCCATCGCGCCGAGAGTGTCTGCCAGCGGCGTTGTTTCATCGGGCACATGCAGCAAGTACAGATCGACGTAGTCCGTGCCGAGCCGGCGCAGGCTGCCTTCGAGGGCGGACCGTACCCGGTCCGGCCGGGCCGATGCCGGCATTCCGGCGAACTCCGTTCCGAACTTCGTGGCGATCACGACGTCGGAGCGGGCTCGTCCCAGGGCGCGACCCACAATGCGCTCCGCTGTGCCATCACGGCCGGCGCCGTAGCTGTCCGCCGTATCGAAGAACGAGATTCCGCAGTCGAGTGCCGCATGGACTGTCGAGGCCGCCGCGCTCGCATCGCAATGCTTGCCGAACGACGCGGTACCGACGCCGAGAGCGGAAACCCGCACACCGGATACTTCCGTTGTCTTCACACGCCCTGCTCCCCTGTTTCGACCGGGTTCGGGCCGATCGGTACCGATACATATGGCCCGATGCCATAGATCCGTACCGGAATCAATCGCATGAGAATATGCTGCCGACCGCGCTTGTCCGTCACGGGCGCGTCATCGGCAGCGCTGACCCGTGCATAAATGGTCAGTATGGTGCCGTCGTCATGATGCTTCTGCAGGACGACTCTGGGATTGGCGGACAAGTCGGCGTCACGGGCACCTCCGCGATACACGAGCATGCTCAACTCGCCATTCACGTCGAATTCGCATTTGATGCCCGCCAGATGCGGCCACTCGGTCGAACCCTGGGTCGCGGCGGCACACATATAGATCCGATTCCAGGTGGACAGGAATGTCGCCGCATCGAGGCGACGTTCCGGTTTTCCGAAAAAGGATCGCTGCACCGCACCCGAGGTCTCGATCGACGATTCGAGCAGCTGTTGCACTCGCTGCAATGTCTCGGGTGTCCAGGACATCGTAGTGCCGGTCACGATTCGACCTCCTGTGTGCGCACGATTTGTGTTGGCTCTGTGCCGGAAAGCAACTCCCTGGCCCGCTCTACGATCCTGTCGGCGGTGAATCCGAAATGTTCGACCAGGACGGCACCGTCGGCCGAGGCGCCATAGCCGGTCATGCCCAGCACATCGCCCGGTTTGCCCACCCATCGGTGCCAGCCCAGCGGGCTGGCGGCTTCGATTGCCAGGCGTACCCGCGGATCCGCACCGAGGATCGCCTCCTGATACGCGACATCCTGCTGTTCGAACAGTTCCCAGCACGGCAGCGAGACGACGCGCGTCGCAATGCCCGAAGCCGCCAGCCGTTTTCCGGCCGCGAGTGCCGGATGTACCTCACTGCCGGTGGCGAGCAGTATGAGGCCGGGGTCGGACTCCGATTGCCACACCACGTATCCGCCGCGTGCCACCTCGCTCGATCGGTCGCGGGTTTCGTCGAGATTGGGCAGCACCTGACGGGCGAGCACCAGTGCCACCGGTCCGTTCGCCCGGGCGAGGGCGCATTCCCACAGCGCCGCGGTCTCATTGGCGTCGCACGGGCGGGCAACCCAGAGGCCGGGTATCGCGCGCAGGGACGCCAGGTGCTCGACGGGTTGATGGGTCGGACCGTCCGGGCCGATAGCGATCGAGTCGTGCGTCCACACCCAGAGCACTGGAAGTCGCATGAGTGCCGACAGCCGGACGGCGGGCCGCATGTAGTCGCTGAATGCGAGAAAGGTCGAGGCATAGGGCTTGACCATGCCGCCGTGCAGGGCCAGACCGTTGGTCACCGCCGCCATCACGTGCTCGCGAACGCCGAAGGCGATATTGCGGCCGGGAGCTGCGGCGGAGTACGTGGCCTCGCCGGTGAACGCTGTCTTGGTGGAATCGACGAGGTCGGCGGCACCGCCGACCATGGTCGGCGCATGATCGACGAGCAGGTCCATGATCATCCGCGACGCGTTGCGCGGTGACGCGGCGGTGGCGACCGCGGCTGTCTCGAGCCGTAGCCGAATACCGGATCGGGCCTCCTCATGGCAGCGGTCCCATTCTTTACGCAGGTCCGGGAATCGGATCGACCAGGCGTCGAAGCGTTCACGCCACGTACGTGCACGGTCGCGACCCGCACGCACCGCGTCATCCGCCGTACGCACGTCCTCCGGAATCGCGAAGTCCGCGTCCGGATCCAGACCGATCGCCTGCTTGGTCCGCCCGATCTGTTCCGTACCGAGCGTGCCACCATGTGCGGCCGGAGTGCCGCGCACCGAGGCCACCGGATGGCCGATCGTGGTGTGCAGGATGAGCAGACTCGGCCTACCGGTACGGTCGCGGGCCCGCTGCAGAGCGTCGACCAGCGTGACCGGATCCTCTGTGGCGCCGAGGGTTTCGACGGCCCAGCCACTCGCCTCGAAGCGCCGCCGCTGATCTTCGCGATCGAATGTCGATTCTGTGGTGCCGTCGATGGTGACACCGTTCGCGTCGTAGCAGACGATCAGTTTGTCGAGGCGAAGCTGTCCGGCGAGCGACACCGCCTCCTGCGAAATACCCTCCATCAGGTCGCCGTCGGAAACGAGCGCGTAGGTGTGGTGGTCGACCACGATGTGGCCCGGCCGGTTGAAACGGTCGGCGAGGAAGCGCTCGGCCATCGCCAGGCCGACCGCTGTCGCCAGCCCCTGGCCCAGTGGGCCGGTGGTCGTCTCGACGCCCGGCGTCACCCCGTACTCGGGATGACCGGGGGTTTTCGACCCGAGTTTGCGGAATTCGCGCAGGTCCGCGCGAGAGACGGGATAGCCGTGCAGGTGCAGCAGCGAATACAGCAGCGCCGACGCGTGGCCCGCGGAGAAGACCACCCGATCGCGGTCGGGCCAGTCCGGATCGGCTGGATTCGCGCTGAGCACGTGCCCGTACAGCGCGTGACCCCAGGGTGCCAGCGCCAGCGCCGCGCCCGGGTGACCCGAACCGGCGTGCTCGATCGTGTCCATGATCAGGCCGCGCAGAACTGCGATCGCCCGGGTGGCGGACGCTGCCTCGACCCGCGCGCTCACCGTACACCCGTAGACGGTTCGACCACCTGTATCGCGTCGAGGTTCCACTCGACGGGCACGCTCGGACGTTCGTCCGTGCATGACTGCAACCGAGCCGGTGCCCGCCGCCGGGAACCGACGCGGACTTCGTACCGGACCCCGTCGAGGTCGAAAGCGCAACTGTAGCAATCGTTCTCGAGTGCGCGCGCCCGCTCGGCGAGGGCTATCCCGCCGAGTCGGGTATGGCCGCACTCCATCCGCAGGAAGTATTCGGCCGCTTGCTCCGGGAGGGCGAACGCCGAGCGCCCCCGATAGCGATCGAGGTAGACGTTGCCACCGTCGTGGGTACGGACGATATCGAGCGCGGTTCGCGCGTCGAGCCTGCCGTAGAACACCGCGTGCGGAAAGGCCACCATATTGGCGGCGTACTTGTGCCCGCCGACATGCGCGGTGCGCCGGCACCGGCCGCCGATCGCCTCGGCGACCCCGGCCCAGACCGCCGGGCCGGTACTGCCGCAGCACGGGTCGCTGCGGTCGTTCGCACAGACCGCGTACAGCGGCTCGGACATCAGGGTGGCGCTGTCCGGGATCCGGCCCGCGGCCAGCGCGGCGAAGTCGATATCGAGGACCGACCACAGATCCGGCAGCGGTTGCCAGGCCAGCCACGGCGTCGTCCGCAACGGATCACCGGCGAGGTAGCAGCGTTGTGCGGGCTCCCCTTCCGGTGGCGAGATCAGCTGGATGCGCACGCCGGTGACCGCCGATTTCTCGGCCGCGGCCTGGACGAAAAGTTCGGGCAGCCCGCTTTCCTTCAACGCGTCTTTGCCCCACGGACCCGGATGTTCGACCAGCAGCCAGGCGGTCGCTTCGGTGGCGGTGGCGACCAGTGAGTCACCGAGTAATCCGGCGAGATAGGAGCAGCTGTGTACGCGGGCAGTGTCACTGGATGTCGTATCGCTCATACGGCAAGGTCCTGGTTCTGGACGATGTTGTGCAGGTGGACGAGATCGGCGGCCAACTGTCGCGGCGGAACCGAAACGTTGACCCGAACGCCGAATATGTTGGGGTAGAGCCGGTTCCAGACATCGGCATCTGCGCCGAACAGGTAATTGGGGTTGAGTTTCATCCCCCGATGCCCCGCCCGGCGGATCCACTCGGTGAGTTCGTCGGCCGACCGGAATTCCGTATCGAGTCGGCGGAACCCCGAATACCCCGCAGCCTGTTCACCGATCTGCGGCACCGCGTGGAACAAGCCGGACCGATCCAGCCGAAGGATGTTGTCGCGGAAGTCCTGACCCATTCCGGCGAGGTGAGTGTGGAACGCGTCGACGTCATCGTCGCTCAGGAAAAGTAATCCCGCATCCGCAAACCGCTGCCGTAGTTCGCGAACCAGTCGGGCTCGCCCGCGCGGGGGCTCGAACGACAGCAGGAGCAGGGCGAGATGGGCGCAGGACACGCGGACCGTCGCGCCGTGCACCGTGTACCCGCGTTCGAAGCGATCGGCGGCGACATGGGCGAGCAGATCCGCATCCTTGGTGACCAGCGTGCCGCAGCGCACCCCGGGAATGGAGAGATCTTTCGACGGCGTCAGCAAGACGACCGATCGCTCGAGCCGGTCGACTCGCGTGCGCAGGTTACGCAAGAACGCGCTCGGTGGTTCGTAGGTGGGCAACGCGAAGACATGATCGATGACGGTCAGCGCGGCGTCGCGGGTGTGCGGCGTCGCCGCCCACGACCCGGTGACGCCGTTCGGTGCGACATCGACCAGGAGCAAGCGGCCGGGGTGGAACGGTTCTGGCGCCGCGATCTCGCCGCCGAGGTTGTAATAGCCCGCGATACGCACGTTGTGTCTGCTCGAGGACTGCTCGAAACTGAAGTACAGCGGCAACGGCAGCAATGCCTCCAGCCCGTGCCGGCCGGCGTAGGCCATCACGATGCTGATGGCCTCACTGCTGCCGTTGCACAGCACGACGTTGTCGTGCGAGAGATCCTCGACGCCGAGATAGCGTCCGGCGAGCCAGGCGAGGAGTGCGCGTTCGATTTGCCCTGCGGCGGTGTCGTAGTCGGTGACACGCTCGCCCAGGAAATCCCGGTACAACCGGCCGAGCCACCGCTGCACCACCACCGCGGGCATGGTTCGGTTGACGCCGTAGCCGATCTGGCGTGCGTCGGCCGATACCCCGTCTCGGATCACCCGGTAGTAGCGGACACAGGGAACGTCGGCGAATCCGGCAGGGTTGCCCATGCTCTCTTCGAAGGGATCCATGGACATACGTCAGCGGACCGCGCCCACGACGAGGTGCAATCGAGTGTTGCGAGCGCCGTTCATCGCGGTGTGTACCTCGCGGGTGTCGACGAAGTACGCGTCGCCGTCGGGCGGTATCCGCACGACCTCGTTCTTCTCGACGAAGATGAACAGTGCATGCTCGGACGTGTCGATGGCGATGTGATATCGCGCCGTCTCGTCCCGGTGGACCGAATAGCAGAATCGTGACTCCAGGCCCATGAGCCGTGCGCGGCACACGTCGAAAGGAAACGCCTCGAGCACATACTCGAAATATGTTCCGGCGAGCTCCGGGTTCAGGACACGATACTCGCGCTCCGGCGCGATGTCTTTCTCCTGATAGCAGGATTCATACCAGGGATCCGTCGTTCCGGGCCGGATCTGGAGCGCCAGTTGGGTGGTTCCTTCGAAGATCATCGGTATTCGTCCGATGAGTTCGGTGGCTTCGGCGTGCAGCCGATCCCGATCGAGCCCGAGCGCGATGCGCTGAACGAGCTCAGGGGTGGCGCGACCGACCGCGGTAGTTACCGGTGCCATTACTGTCCCCCTCGTTCTGGTCGAAAAATTCTGTCCGCTGAAGCTCGGCGTGCGTGTAGTGATACGGATGCCCGAAAGCGTCCCGGAGATTTCTGCGCAATTCGACGGCGCGGTGCGAACGGCCGGCCGCCGATAGTTCGAAGATTTCGGCGAGAGCACTCATGGCCTGCTCGTCGGCGCCGTCGAAGGTGATTTCACCTACGCCGAGGCGGAACATCGGGCCGTTGTGCCCGGGCAGATCCGTCTGCACATTCACCCGCACTCCCGCGCTATACAGCGCCTCGGCGAGTCGATCCGTCGTCTCGGCGTCTCCGATGCGTACCCATACCTGATGGGTCCGGGTGTACCGATCGGGATCGCCTGCTACCTCGAAGCCGCGGTCCGCGAGTGCCCTGGCGAATGCCGACGCGTTGGCCAAGACCTGTCGCGCATAGGCGGCGCCGAACGTTTCGTACTCGAAAGCCGCCAGGCCCAGGGATATGGTTTCGGCGAAATGATGACTGCTGAGCAGGTCGAACTGGGCCCGGCGAAATCGCTCCGCGATGTCGGGACGGCGGGTGAACAGGATGCCCTTGTGTGGCCCGGGGAAGGTTTTGTGGGTCGAGCCGCCCGCCGAATCCGCACCCAGGTCGAGCGGATTCGGGATGGCACCGCCGAGGACCAGGCCCAGGGCGTGGCTCACATCCACATGGATCAAGGTGGCTGGGCTGCACTCGCGGACCGCGGCCACCGCCGACGCCAAGTCGAGAGGGTCGAGGCTGTTCTGGAGATCCAGATAGACGAGAGACGGCCGGGACTGAGCCAGGATGTCCCGGAATTGATTCAGGTCCAGCTGTCCGGCGACCACCCGTACCGGTTCCGACCGCATTCCCAAACGCTGTACGAGGGCCGTCGTCGCATAGTGACCCCCAGCGCCGTGGTCGATCGACACCACGGTCGATCCGGTATCGCCCGCCAGCGCGGACACCGCGATGAGCATGGCGTTCATCCCGGAAATGGGCCGCACATTCACGTGATCGGCGGTCGTCAACCTACGTAGCGCGGATATCGTGACTCCGACTTCGAATACACCGGCTGTCCGGCCGCCGCGGAACTGCCAGAAGGTCGGATCGAGCGTGTCGTTGAAGAAATATCTGTTGCACAGATCGGTATGCAACGGCAAGGCGGCGAGCGGGGAAATTCTGTTCTCGCTCGGCACCAGATTGATCGCGTCGGAAACACCATGCCACATCGAGCGCCAGGTTTCCGATAGCGCTGTCAATTCCCGAAGTCCGGGTACTTCGGTTTCTTCCCCCGGAACTCGAGCGTCGTTCGCCTCGACAAAGCTGTGAATATCCGATATCACACTGCCCCCACTGAGTCTGGCGTACGTGTACAGATTCGCAATAGACCGAAGGGCCAGACTGGTGTGAATGCTACGAGCCGGTTCCGGGGCCTGTCAACCCCTTTGCGGCAGGCCCCGGACCAGCTATTTTACTGCGAACTGTGATATACGTCATACCCTTCCGACTGGAAGCATTTCTGTGTAAGAATCGGCTACGTTCGACGCGTTCGAACCTTGGAAGTCGCACGATTGTTGCTCGTCATGCGGCATGGGGGGAAGTCTCGCTGTCAACGACATGGGCAGTGGTCGCACACCCCGAAGGCAAGGGCGTTGTGGCAATACTGTCGCGGTCGTCGACAGGGTAATGCGGGGGTGCATATGAAGCTAGAATTTCGTGTCCACCGATATGTTTTCGGAAGGCTGTTCGGGACTGATACGAACGGCCGCCGATTATGAATCGGAGCAGGTATACACCGCGGCTGACCGCGATAATTCCGTGCGGCGGCGCCGGCACACGTTTCGGTGCGCCGTACCCCAAAGAACTGCACTGCCTGGAGCCGGGCGTCACGGTTCTCGATCGCAGCATCGAGCCACTGCTCGATCTCGCGGCAGCGGGCGTCGGTGTTCGCCTGGTCATGGTGGTCGACCCAGGGCGCCACGCGACCATCGCCCATCTCGGCGGGTTCGCCGATCGCCTCGAGGTGGTCGTGGTGCTCGAAGCGGCGGATTCACCCCGGGGCGCAGGGTCGGCCGTCCAACGGGCGTTGCCGATGTGCACGGGGCCGGTGCTGGTCATGATGCCCGACCAGTTCTTCGACCGAAACGGTGCGGACAACCCGGTGGCGCGGGCACTTGCTCTGCTGGACAACGGGTCTGGGGTAAACGGCAACGTGGTCTTGGCCGCATCGATCGACGATCCGGCGGAACTGCGCTGCGAGGGGGCGCTGGCGGTGATCGAGGACCGCAACGGGCCCACCGTCGCGGCCGCCGCCGAGAAGCCCGATAACCCGTCGGGCTTCAACGCTGTCTGGGCGGCGGTGCTCTGCGCGCCGCAGGAAACCGATTCGCTGTGGCGGCTTTTCGATCGATCCGTACCCAGCCCGCTGGTGGGCGCTTCGGTCGTGATGGTCGGCGGCTATCAGCACGTCACTCGACCCGGAAGGTACTGAACCGAATATGAGCCTTTGCCTGTTGCTCGATGCCGGCGAGTATTCCCTCGTAGAGGGGCGGATCGGTGGAATCGGTTTGCGTATAGCCGAATTCGCGCAGACGCTGTCGGAACGTTTCGCTGTGCGAGTGGCGGTCGGCGATACTGCGGACGTCGTCTCGACGGGCGCCGGCGAGGTCGTGTCACGGTCGGACTGGGATGCGCTGATCCGAACGGCCGATGCGGTCTTCTTCTTCGACCTGCCCGATCGTGCGCATCTCGAGTCGGCGGTTGCCCATCGCAAAGTGATCATCTGCGAAAATGCCGCGCCGATCGAGCAGTTGGAATATCCATCCATCCGCGGCAGCAGGGATCCGATCGCGCGGCACTCCGCCATGGTCGCCGACTACCGGCGCCAGCTCGAAGTCTCACATCACTTCCTGGTTCGGTCCCGCGTGGAGCGCGCCACGCTGGCGACCAACCTGTGTCTCGCCGGGCGGCTGCACCCGGAGACGATCAGCCGATCCCGGACCGCGGATCACCTGATCACCCTGGTGCCCATCGGTTTCGGCGCGCAGGCGCTGTCCCGCGAGGCGGCCGCGGCCGCCGAACCGACCGCCGATGCGCTGTGGACCGGAGGGTTGTGGACGTATTTCGCGCCAGAGCTCCTGGTGGAGGCGGTCGCCCTGTGTCACCGCGAAGGTCTGCCGGTCACCGCGGAGTTCCTGCACGCCCGGCCGGGACCGGACACCGAGGAGATCGTTCGACGGCTGCGGCAACAAGTCCGAGAACTGAAGTTGACCAACGCCATCCGATTCGAGACGGCCGACCTGAGTCTGCTCGAGCGGGCCCGGCGGATCCGCGGGACGCGGATACTCGTCTCGGTCGCGCGTCCGGGCCTCGAGAACGAAACCTGTGTCCGGCTTCGCGCACGAGACAGCCGATTGCACGGCAAACCGGCCATCGTCGACCCGTTCGGCGCGACCGCGACGGAATTGAGTGCGGACGGCCTCGCGGTGGTGCCGCCGGACGCGAGCGCCGAGCAACTCGCCGCGGCACTGGCCGCAGCGGCTCAGCAACCGAGCGGCCCGGAGCCGGAGACCCTGCATCAGCGATACCGCTACGACAACACACTCGCACCGTTCATGGCCTGGCTGGAGGGGGCGGCATGAGCTACCTGGGATCATCTGTGGCACAAGGCCGGCACGTATGGCGTCCGTGGAAACCGTGGTCTTCGGGTGCCGGCGAAATCACTTTGGTGCGTGGCTCCGGGTATCGGGTATGGGACGACACCGGCCGTGAGTACCTCGACGCCACCTCGTCGTCGCTCAACGCCACCTGCGGATACGGTCGCGAGGAGATAACGGCGGCGGTCGCCGGGCAGCTCGCCGATCTGCATCACTTCGACCTCTCGGTCGGTGCTCATCGGCCGGCGGGCGCGCTGGCCGATCGGCTCAGCGAGCTCCTGGCGGAACCCCTCGCGCACACGTTGTTCGTGAACAGCGGCTCGGAAGCCGTCGAAGCGGCCGTGTTCATCGCGGCCTCGTATCACCACCTGGTCGGGGCTCCGCGCAACCGGATCGTCACGTTCGCCCGCGGCTACCATGGATCGACGGTGCTCGCGCGAAGCCTGTCCGGGCTCCCGTCGACCGATCCCCCGCTGCGCGAGCCACTCCCCATCACGAGAATCGAATTCCCCTGTGCCGCCGGCCGGATGCGGCACGCGGAAGCGCTGGAACCTCTGCTGACCGTGCTGGAGAAGGCTCTCGCACCCGATCATCCCGACGGTCCGGCCATGGCGCTGCTGATCGAGCCGTTGCTGAACGTGGGTGGCGGCGTCGTCCTGCCCGACGGATTTCTGGGGGCAGCGCGGACGCTCTGCGATCGTTACGGTGCCCTGCTGATCCTCGACGAGGTGTTCACCGGCTTCGGCCGGACCGGACGGATGATGGCATGCGACCACGAGCGGACGGTCCCCGACATCCTGCTGACCAGTAAGGGATTGACGAGCGGCTATGTCCCGCTCGGCGCGGTCACGGTCGACCGGCGCATCTACGACACCTTCGCGTCCGACCCGATGCTCGGCGGTCTGCGGCACGGACACACGACCTCCGGTCACGCGGCGGCATGCGCAGCCGCCCTGGCCACGCTCGACATCCTGGAAAAGGAGTCGTTGCCCGACCAGGCCGCGCGCCGCGGCCGCGACCTGTTGCGCGGGCTCGGTCAGCTGTCCGGGCACGGCCGGATCGTCGACGTGCGCGGGAAGGGTCTCGTGACCACCCTCGAGCTCGACACCACACAATCGGCCGCGACGTTGGTTGCCCGTGCCCGGTCGGCCGGCGTGCTGCTGCGGCAGCAGGGACCGGTGGTCATGGTCGTCCCGCCGCTGATAATCGACGACGCGGGTGTCGCGGAGATCGTCGCCCGAGTGCTGGAACAGAGCGCCGATGGGCTCGAGGGAGCGCAGGAGTGACCGCGCTGCCGGAGGCGCTCGATGCCGGCGAGCGGAAAGCCTCGACCAGAATCCTGTCCGCGATCGAGGACAAACGCAGCGGTCGGACACTGACCGCGGCCACGATCGAGGCGATCGTCACCGATATCGTGGCGCGGAAGGTGCCGGACTACCAGACGGCCGCCTGGCTGGCTACCGTCGCATGCCGCGGCCTCGACGTCGACGAAACGGTGGCCCTTACCCGCGCGTACATCTCGGGCGGTACCGAACTCGATCTGCGCTCCGATGATCGGCCGGTGGTCGACAAGCACAGCACCGGTGGCGTCGGCGACAAGGTGACGCTGATCGTCGCCGCGACCGTCGCGGCATGCGGTGTGCGCGTCGCCAAGATGAGCGGACACGGCCTTGGCCACGCCGGCGGAACCTTGGACAAGCTGGGATCGATCCCCGGCCTCCGGCTCGACCTGCGCGCCGACGAGATTCCGCCACTGCTGACCGCCGCCGGCATGGTGATCACCGGACAGAGCAACGATCTCGCGCCCGGCGACAAAGCGACGTACACACTGCGCGATGCCACCGCAACCGTCGACAGCGCACCGTTGATCGCCGCGAGCATCATGAGCAAGAAGCTGGCCCTGCGGACCGACGCACTGGTGCTGGACGTCAAGGCCGGGGCGGGCGGGCTCGTACCGGACATCGAAAGCGCGAACCGACTCGCCGAACTGATGCTGCGGATCGCCCACTCCATGGACCGCCCGTGCCGGGCGGTGATCAGCGATATGAGCATGCCGCTCGGCGATGCGGTGGGCAACGCGCTCGAGGTGCGCGAAGCGATCGCGGTACTGCGCGGGCGATACATGCCGCGGCTGTCGGAATTGTGCCACACACTCTCGGCGATGTTGCTGTGTGCTGCCGACCCTGCGGTGACCGCCGACGATGCGGACCGCCGGGTTCGTACGGTGGTGGCCGACGGCGGCGCCTACGAGCAGTTCGTGCGCTGGGTCGCGTTGCAAGGAGGCGATCCGGACGTGATCGAGCATCCGGAGCGTTTGCCCAGCGCTGTTGCCCGAGAGGAGATTCGGGCTCGCGAAGATGGTTGTGTCACCGGCATCGATCCGCGCGGCATAGGTTCGGCGGCACTGTGGCTGGGCGCCGGTCGCGTCACTCAGCACAGCACCGTCGATGCCGGCGCGGGTGTGCTGCTGCGTCGCCGGATCGGCGACGAGGTCAGGGCGGGCGATGTGCTCGCCGAACTCCATCACAACGACCGCGGTGATATCAGCGCCGCGATCAGGATCGCCGACAGATCGTTCACGGTCGGCGCACACCCGGCGAATCCCGCGCCTGTCGTGCACCAGGTCTGGTGATCGCCGAAATCGGTCCCACCACTCCAGCTATCGCATGTAAGCATGAGGTCCCAACCATGTCGAACGGTACTTGCGTTACCACACTCGATGAGCTGTACTCGGCGTCTTTCAACGGAATTCCGACATTCGACAGTTACCCGCGGACCCCGGTGGACCTCGCCGATCCCGGCTCCCTGTCCGACGCAGAACAATCGGAAATAGTGCGGCGCTATGTGATTCACGGGTTCGCGATCATCCAGCTGCGCGAGGGCCGGGTCGATCCCGAGAGCACCGAACAGCTAGCCGCGGGGCTCGGGATGGGTGCCCCCTTCGTCCCGCCGCTCTACACACTGAACGGCCGGGTAGCGTCGCGGGTGTCGCGGATATCCGCCGCCGCCAACAGCTCCACCACCGATGCCACACATCCGTCGTTCGGGCGAACGGTCGGCCAAGCGCTGCACACCGACGGCACCCTGCAGGAAATCGGCGAGATCAAGTCCACCATCCTGGCCTGCAAATCGCCTGCCGCGCAGGGCGGAACGACCATGTTGTTCAACGCGTCGGCTGCATATCGCGAACTGCTGAAGATGGATCCGGAGGCGGCCCTCGCATTGGCCACCACGGGCTGCCTGATCCGCACAGCGAACATCAACGGCTCGACCGAGTCGAACGACGGGCCCGCCTTCGCCGTGAACACCGATGGCGAGCTGATCACTCGATACTCCGTGACCGAAACCGATGCCTGGAATGTTCCGGAAGGGGTCGAGGCGGCGAGTTTGTGGCGCGGCGTCGAGTTTCTCGATCGACGGGCCCGACTCGGCAACCCCGAATACGTCGAACTCGATATGCAGGCCGATCAGATGATCCTGTTCGGAAACTGCCGAATCTCCCATGGGCGGCATGCCTATCGCGACTCCCCGGAACGGCAGCGCTGCCTCTACCGCAGCCTGCATGTCGAGCATCCGGTGCGGCGGCGATCGGACCGCGGACGGGCTGTATGACTGAGTTCGAGTCGTCGAAGCGCCTGCGCACGTATGTTTTCCGGGCGCGCCGTACAGCGGTGAGCGCATTCGCCGCCGTCGCGGTTGCCACCGGCGCGGCACTGCTCGGCCCGCTGGTGGCACGCCGAATCGTGGACGAAGCGGCGCGCGGGGCCGACCTGACCTGGCTGGTGCTCTTGTTCATCGGCACCGGACTGGCCGGGGCGGCCGCAGGCTATTTTCGCCGATACCACTCGAATTCGCTCGGCATCAGGGTGCAGCACGACATCCGCAACGACGTGTTCGCGGCGATCCAGCGGCTGGATGCCCGGCGTCGGCAGGAACTGGAGGCCGGGCAGGTTCTGAGCCGCTGTACCACCGATCTGGGAAGCATCCAGGGTCTGCTCTATTTCACACCGATGCTGGCAGGCATGCTGGTGCTGCTGATCGGTTCGCTGGTGATCATGGTGGTGCTGTCGCCGCTGCTCGCCACGCTGCTGATGATCACCATCCCGGTCACGGTGACGATCATGCTGCGCGCGCGCCGCGCGATCGTTCCGGCGACTCAGGCAGCGCAGCAGCAGGCGGCGGTCGTGCTGGCGATCGCCGAGGAAAACGTCCACGGCGTGGCAGCGGTTCGTGCTTTCGGCCAGGAAAGCCGCGAATTGTCGCGCATGGAGGGTGCGGCGCGGCGGTTGTTCGGATTGCGGATGCAGACGGCCGGCCTCACCGGCCGGGCGACGGCCGCGATCCTGCTCATGCCCGCAGTCGGTCAGATCGCGGTCCTCGGCGTCGGTGGGTCGCTCGCGATGCACGGCCGCTTGACACTCGGCACTTTCCTCGCGTTTTCGCTGTACACGGTCCAGTTGATGGCCCCGCTGGCCACCCTCGGCAGTGGGCTGACAATGATGTTGCAGGCGCGTGCGGCGCTGAACCGGCTGTTCGAGATCGCCGATGTCGAACCAGCGGTCACCGACCGCCGCGAGGCCGTCGATATCGGTCCGGTGCCGGGGGCGCTCGAACTGTCGCAGGTGAGCTTCGGCTACGACCCCGCCCGGCCGGTCTTGCACGGCATATCCTTTCGCATCCACCCGGGTGAGACGGTCGCCCTGGTCGGGCCGCCCGGATCGGGCAAATCAACCGTCGCGTTGCTGCTCGCCCGCTGGTTCGATCCCGACCACGGACGGGTGTCCGTCGGCGGCCGCGATCTGCGGACCGTGCGGCTGGCGTCACTGCGCGCGGCCATGGGCGTAGAAGTGGAGCAGCCCTTCCTTTTTCACGGAACCGTGGCGGAGAATATCGCCTTCGGCCGTCCAGCGGCCACGGTAGCGGACATCGCCGAAGCGGCCGAAGCGGCCGAGGCGGACGAATTCATTCGCGCACTGCCGCGCGGATACGACACCGTCATCGGCGAACGCGGTGTCACCTTGTCGGGGGGCCAGCGCCAGCGCATCGCTCTGGCGAGGTTATTGCTGTCGAACCCGCGGCTCCTGGTGCTCGACGATGCGACGAATGCCACCGACGCGATCACCGAGCGGCGCATTCTTCGGCGGGTCACCGGAACCGCCTCGCACCGGACCACGGTGCTCATCGGTTGTCGCCCAGCTGTTTTGGAGGCCGCCGATCGGATCATCGTGCTGGAAGCGGGCCGGGTGGTCGACAGCGGGCGCGCCGAGGAATTGGCCGAGCGCTGTCCGCTGTATCGATCGCTGGCCGGTATGCAACTCGATGAGAGCATCGCGCCCACTACGGTAACCGCCGGGCCGGCATCCGCACCCACTCGCCTCGAAGACGAAACAGGCTCAGCAACGGATCTGGAGACTCCGGCGCTCGATATGGCGCAGGTGGTCGGTTCGAATTCCCAATTGCGATTCGGGCCGTTACTGCGTCCGTTGCGCCGAGGCCTCGCGATCGCGGCGGCCCTGTTGCTGTGCTCGACCGTGGCCGGGCTGGCGTTCCCCGCGCTGGTCCGGGTCGGCATCGATCGAGGGGTCTCGCGCGGCGACGGCACGGTGCTCGCGATCTCGGCGGTCGCCGCGCTCGTCGTCGCGGGGATCAGTGCCGTACTGGCCTATGTCCAGACCAAGGCCGTCACGCGGGTCAGCCAGCGCCTCGCCTATGCGCTGCGGCTGCGGGTGACCGCACACCTGCAGCGGCTGGGCACCGACTACTTCGATCGTGAGCACAGCGGCCAGATCCTCACCCGCTTCACCGTCGATGTCGATCGGATCACCTCCTTCGCGCAAACCGGCGGACCCAACCTCGGCACGAGCATGCTGTTGTTCGTCGGCGTCACGATCGCGTTGTTGGTCCTCAATCCGCTGCTCGCGGTGGTCGCGATGGGCTCGCTGCCGATCCTGCTGCTCGCCGGTGCGGTCACCCGCCGCCGCTCGGTGCCGGCCTACAGCGCGATGCGTGAGTTCGACGGTTCGCTCAACGCCGACATCCAGGAGCACGTCAACGGAGCTGCCGTCGTGCAAGTATTCGGTCAGCAAGCCCGAGTGATCGAGGTATTTCGCCGGCGCAACCGGGACCATGCGCGCGTGCGGCTGCACGCCTTCTGGATCACCGCACTGTATTTCGGGGCGGTCGAGGCGCTGATCACGCTCGGGACCGCGGCGGCATTGGGCCTCGGTGCGCTCGAGGTCCGCTCCGGAGCGTTGTCCACCGGCTCGCTCATCGCGTTCTATCTGTATCTGCAGCTGTTCTTTTCGCCGATACAGCAACTGTCCCAGGCGATCGAGGACGGGCAGCAGGCGCAGGTGTCCTGGCAGCGAATAGCCGAACTGCTGCGGACGCCGCCGGCCGAATACAGCCCGGGGGCCGGTGCCGCCGCGTCGGATATCCGCGGTTCGGTCGAGATCAGGCAGCTGAGCTTCCGATATCCCGGTAGTCCCGACCTGGCGCTGAAAGGTCTGAATCTCGCGCTCGAGGTCGGCGAGACGGCCGCCCTCGTCGGTACGACCGGTGCGGGCAAATCGACGTTGCTCAAACTGCTCGCCCGCTTATACGAACCCGAGCGGGGGCACATCCTCGTCGACGGCGTCGATGTGCTCGATTACGAACCGCGCCAGTATCGGCGCCGGCTCGGCATCGTGCCGCAGGAGCCGTTTCTGTTCGGTGGGTCGATCCGCCACAACATCGCCTACGCCCGGCCCGAGGCCGATCGGCGTGCGATCGACCGTGCCGTCGAACTGGTGGGGGCATGGCGGTTGATCGACCATCCCGAGGGGCTGGACCGGTCCGTCGGGCCTCGCGGCACCGCACTGTCGGCGGGCGAGCGGCAGTTGATCGCACTCGCACGCGCCCAGCTCGTGGATCCGGCCCTCCTGCTGCTCGACGAGGCGACCTCGTCGCTCGACGCCAGGTCCGAGGCCGACTACCTGCGCGCGATACGACAGCTGACCGGTGTGCGCACCGCGCTGATGATCGCGCATCGACTGTCGGTGGCGCAGCACGCGGATCGAGTCCTGGTCCTCGAGCATGGCCGGATCGTCGAAACAGGTACGCACTCAGAGCTGGTGACCCGAGACGGTGCGTACGCCCGCATGTGGGCCGCCGCGCACGGGGAACTGGCCGAAGAGAAGGGGGACGGCCGTGCGGTTTCGAACCTATGAGATTCCTACCACCGTTCAGCAGGAGAGCTGGCTGCGGTCGCTGCGCGCGGGCGGAGCGGGAAAGAACGTTCCCGTCCTGTTCACCGTGGCGGGACCGGTCGATACGGATCGGCTGAGCGCGGCGGTTGACGATGTGGTGGCTCGTCATGTGATGCTGCGCACCAGTTTCGACCCCGACCGGCCGGACCGGGCCATCGTCCACCGGCGCCGGCCGCTCGACCTCCGGGTACTGGATGCTCCGACCGAAACATTCGAGACCGCAAGAGATTTCGCCGTTCGTCCGTTCGAACTCGGCGACGAGCAGCGGATGCGCTGTGGGGTATGCCCGTTGCCCGATGGATCGACACTCGTCCTGCTGGTCGTGGATCGTCTGTCGTGCGACGGACTGTCCGGGTCGATCCTCGCGTCGGATGCATTTGGTTACCTCGAGAATTCGACAGCGACCGAGAACACGAAGCCGGATATCTCGTACGCCCGTTTTGCCCGAGAACAACGAACCTGGCTCACGAGCGACGCCGCCGCGTCCGCCCGTCGATTCTGGGCCGCCGAGTTCGATCGATGGGGCTCCGACCGGCCACGCTGCGTGCTCGGCCGGGATTCGACCGCATCGTCCGGTGGCGACACGAAGCGGCTGACCCATCGGTTGCCCGAGCCGGCCGTCGTGGCAGTGGATGTGCTGGTCGGGCGCCATCATACGAGTCGTTTGGTCGTGCTCGCCGCTGCAATACTGCGGCAACTAATTTCGGACTTCGGCGAACCGTCGGCGGGCTTGACCATCGACTTCCACGGGCGCACCAAACCCTGGGTCCATGGCACCGTCGGCATGTTCACCCACAGCATGGATCTTCATCTGGCCCGGGACGAAGCAGCCGATATCGACCATGCGATCGTCGCCGTGCGTGACCGCATGGCGCGGCGCGTCGAGCAGGCGCTACCGCGCTCCGTCGTCGCGCGCGACCATCCGGAGGCCCAGGTCACCGGATCGGCGCGACCGACACTCTACCTGTCCACCTCACCGTTCGATCTGCGCATGCCGGGTTCCGGCGCTGCGCTGCTGACACTCCCGTTCGACCCCAGGCAATACACCGACGCCGTACCGCATCGGCTCGATATCGAGATCGGCACGGCCGGCGGCGGACTCGAGCTGAAAGCGAATATGCGCGTCGACCATTTCCACGTCGAGGAGGTCTCGCGTTTGCTCGAGCACATCACCGACCGACTCGTCCGGGAACACACCTTTCCTGGCCTCACCACGTTTTCCCGATAACTCTTGGAAGGTTCGGTTCTCGGCCATGACCGACGACATCAGACAGCTACGCGAGGAACTCGACCGCACGATTGCCGAACTACAGGACGCCCGTGCGGAAGTGGCGCGGCGCGACCGCCGAGTGCAGGAGCCGATCGCCATCGTCGGCATGGACTGCCGCTACCCCGGCGGTGCGTACTCCCCGGAGAAACTCTGGCGGTTGGTCGCCGACGAGGTCGACGCTATCGGGGACTTTCCCGATGATCGAGGCTGGGATCTGGACGCTTTGTACGATCCCGACCCCGACCGGGTCGGCACCACGTATGTGCGATCCGGGGGATTCATCTACGAGGCGGCCGAATTCGATCCACGGCCGTTCGGAATCAGCCAGAAGGAGGCGAGCGCCATCGATCCGCAGCAACGAATCGTGCTGGAACTGGCCTGGAATACCTTCGAGCGCGCCGGTATCGCGACCGACTCGTTACGCGGCAGCCGAACCGGAACCTATCTCGGCGTGATGTACGACGACTACGGCGCCGCCCGACTGAACCCGGCCCCCGCCGGTTTCGAGGGTTCTATCGGGATCGGCAGCGCCGCCAGTGTGGTGTCGGGCCGGGTGGCGTACACCTTCGGCCTGCAGGGCCCGGCCATCTCCGTCGATACCGCGTGCTCCTCGTCCCTGGTGAGCGTGCATCTGGCCGTCGGTGCGCTGCGCAGTGGCGAATGCGATCTGGCCTTGGCCGGCGGAGTCGCGTTGATGTCGTTGCCGTCGCTGTTCGTCGAGTTCAGCCGACAGCGTGGCCTCGCACCCGACGGACGCTGCAAAGCGTTCAGCTCGGCCGCGGACGGGACCGTCTGGAGCGAGGGCGCGGGACTTCTGCTGCTGGAACGTCTTTCGGACGCACAGCGGCACGGCCGCAAGATCCATGCCGTTATTCGCGGCACGGCGGTGAACCAGGACGGAGCGAGTACGCACCTGACAGCGCCCGCCGCGGAGGCGCAGGAACGGGTGATCCGTGCCGCGTTGGTCAATGCCGATCTGCAGGCTCACGCTATCGACGCGGTCGAGGCGCACGGCACCGGAACACCGCTCGGTGACCCGATCGAGGCGCGGGCGCTGCTGTCGGTCTACGGCCGTGACCCGGGTCGGCGGACTCCGCTGTCCATCGGTACGTTCAAGTCCAACATCGGACACGCGCAGGCGGCCGCGGGTGTCGGCGGAATCATCAAGATGGTTCAGGCGCTGCGGCACGAACTCCTGCCAAGGACATTGCACGCCGAGCCGCCGTCCCGCCGAATCGATTGGGGCGGTGGGAGGCTTGCCCTGCTCACCGAACCTAGGCCCTGGGCACGAACACCCGGCCGCCCACGGCGTGCTGGTGTGTCGTCCTTCGGTATCTCCGGCACCAATGCGCATGTGATCGTGGAGGAGGCTCCCGAGCCCGACGATGTGCTCCCAGCAGCCCCCACGGACGGTGCCGCGGCATCGATGGACTGGTTTCTTTCGGCCAGTTCCGAGGACGCGTTGCTCGCCGGCGCCGGGGCACTGGCTGAACTGGCCGCCGACCTCTCCGATGCCGATCTGGTGGCGACCGCCCACGTGTTGCGTGGCAATCGAGCCGAGCTCGCGCAGCGCTGTGTGGTGCTCGCCGACAACCGGGACGAGCTGATCGAGGGTTTGGGCGCGGTCCAGCGCAACGAATCATCGCCGTTGGTGGTCCGCGGCACGGCCCGGGGCACCAGCGGCCGCTCGGTGTTCGTCTTTCCTGGACAAGGGTCGCAATGGCAAGGCATGGCGAGCGAATTGCTGCGCACCGACGCCACCTTCCGTACCGCTGTCGAAGACTGCGCGGAAGCTCTCGCACCGCACACCGATTGGTCGCTGCTTTCGGTGCTGACCGCCGGCTCCGCGGACCGGTCGTTGGATCGCGTCGACGTCGTCCAGCCCGCACTGTTCGCGGTGATGGTCTCCCTCGCCGCGATGTGGCAGGCGCACGGGGTGCATCCGGATGCGGTGGTCGGCCACTCACAGGGGGAGATCGCGGCCGCTTACGTCGCGGGTGCGTTGTCGCTCCAGGATGCCGCACGGATCGTCGCGCTGCGCAGCCGGACGCTGACCGCACTGGCAGGCCGCGGCGCCATGCTCTACGTCGCGTTGCCGGGCAACGACCTTCACCCGCGCCTGGCACGATGGTCCGGGCAGATCGGTATCGCCGCCGTCAACAGCCCCCGGGATACGGTGGTCTCCGGGGTCCGGGAGCCGGTGCTGGAGTTGGCGGCCGCGTTGACCGCCGAGGGGATCTACAACCGGATTCTCCCGGTCGACTATGCTTCGCACTCGGCGCAGGTCGAGGAATTGCGCAACGAACTGTCGGCTCTGCTGCGCGATGTCGCACCCTCGCCGAGCAGGATCCCGATCTACTCCACCGTGATCACCGAGCCGATCGATAGCGGCGCCATGGATGCCGGCTACTGGTTCGAGAACCTCCGCGAGCCGGTCCGGTTCGGGCCGACCGTCGAACGGCTGCTCGAGGATGGGTACGAGAACTTCCTCGAGATCAGCCCGCACCCCGGCCTTGTCGTGTCGATCGAGACGACGGCCCGTTCGATCGATGCGTCGATGCCGTTCATCGCCGGCCACACGCTCACCCGCGACAATGGAGATTACCGGCAGTTCAAGCGCGCGATGGCGCATCTGTACACGCACGGTTACCCGATTACCTGGCCGGCCGCCGAGCGCGACCTCGAGCCCGCCGTC
Source organism: Nocardia sp. Marseille-Q1738 (assembly GCF_965283145.1). Taxonomy (NCBI): domain Bacteria; kingdom Bacillati; phylum Actinomycetota; class Actinomycetes; order Mycobacteriales; family Nocardiaceae; genus Nocardia; species Nocardia sp. Marseille-Q1738. Next base: position 90,277 of record NZ_CBDIMS010000004.1, read on the forward strand.
CGGCACCGCGTCCTGGAGTTGCTGCCCACATACGCGTTTCAGCGCAAGCGCTACTGGCTGGACCCGACGTCGTCGACGGACGGTGGTGGATCGTCCACGTTGTACCGCATTGCATGGGCGACGGTTTCCCGCACGGGCCCGATCGGTGCGGCTCCCGAGGGAGACATCGTCACGATCGGCGCGGAGCCGAATGCACATGCGCTGGGGGACCGCACTTTTGCGGATCTGGCAGCGCTGTGTGACAGCCTGGATCCGCTGACCGCACCACCGGACGTGGTCGTTCTGGGACCGGGGCCGGCGGACGCCGGCGAGTCCGATGTGGTTGCCGGCGACCGCATCCGATACACACTCGAGGCCGTCCAGGAGTGGTTGAGCGATGAGCGACTCGGTGATGCGCGGTTGGTGGTTGCGACTCACACCGCGACGGCGATACACGACCGCGACCGAGCCGATCCCGCACACGCCGCGGTATGGGGTCTGATCCGTAGCGCCCAACGCGAGCACCCCGGCCGATTCATCCTGATCGACACCGACCGGCCGCTCACCACCGAGACCCTCCGGTCAGCGCTCGCATGCGGTGCCGAACAACTGACCTTGCGCGACACCGTGCACTTCGAGCCCCGCTTGGAACCGGTGCGGATCAGACGCGCCCGCGACCACGTACCGTTCGATCCCGACGGAACCGTCTTGATCACCGGAGGCACGGGCACCATCGGCACCGCGGTCGCCCGTCACCTCGTGGCCGTGCATGGTGCCAAGAACCTGCTGTTGACCAGCCGCAGCGGCCCGGACGCGGCAGGCGCGATCGAATTGCGTGACGAGCTGATCGCGCTGGGTGCGGCGGTCACGGTGGCGGCCTGCGACGCCACCGATCGCGCGGCCCTCGGTGCTCTGCTCGACTCGATTCCGGCCGCGCATCCGCTCGTTGCCGTCTTCCACGCCGCCGGAGTCCTCGCCGATGTCACGATCACCGGGGTCACCGAGCAGCATCTGGCTCGGGTGCTCCCGGCGAAGATCGCGGCCGCATGGAATCTGCATACGCTGACCAGCGGCCACGACCTGGACCAGTTCGTCCTGTTCTCCTCCTTGGCCGGAACATTCGGATCCCCCGGGCAGTCGGCCTACTCCGCGGCCAACGCCTATCTCGATGCGCTCGCCTGCGATCGGCACGCACAGGGATTGCGCGCGGTGTCGGTCGCATGGGGACTGTGGGAGACGGCCAGCGGTATGACCGGGACGATGTCGGCCGCCGACCATGCCCGGCTGGCGGCGGAGGGCGTCCGGCCGCTGTCGACCCGAGCCGGGCTGCGCAGCCTCGACCTCGCCATGACAGGCGAATATCCGTATCTGGTGGCGGCGGCGTTCGAATTCAGCGCTGCCGCCGCGCATCCGATGCTGGCGCACCTGAGTCCCGAGACGGGCCCCGATTCCACGCCCGAGTCGCTCCGTGCCGTGCTCGCCGAGCTCTCTTCGGCCGAACGTCAGGCGCGTCTGCGGGAGGTGATCAGATCCGTCGTCGCGCACCAGCTCAACGAGGATCCGGCCTCCATCGACGACCGAAAAGCGTTGCCGGACATCGGTGTCGACTCACTGGCCGGGCTCGCCGTCCGCAACCAACTCGAGCGCATCACGGCCCTGCAACTCGACGGCGCGTTGATATTCGACCACCCCACCGTGCGCGAGCTGGCCGCCCGCCTCGACCAACTGGTCGAGGCGGCGGCCCGGTCGTAGCCCACGGTGCGACCAGCAGGATTCCGAAGCAAGGAGTGTGATGACCATGTCGTTACCTGTGCGCGCAGTGTCGCACAAGGCCACCCCCATACTGGAATGGCTGGACGATCCGCGTCCCGGCAGAGGAATTCGGACCCTGGCATCCGACGGCAGCTGGCAGTTCCATCCCTATAGCGCCCTCGCGGCACGGATTCGCCGAGTGGCGGCTCGGCTGCGCGGGCTCGGTCTTGCCGAAAGACGAGTCGTCGCACTGGTTGTCACCGACCCGCTGAGCTTCCTCACCGCGTTCACTGCACTCATGTCCGCGGGGATGGTGCCCGCTCCCCTGGCCCCGCCGTTGACGTTCCGGGGATCGGATCGGTACATCGACCACCTCGCCGCGACCTTCCGCGTTGCCATGCCCGCCTACGTGATCGCGGATACGACGCTGGCCGAGTATGTCGTGCGTGGTGTCGAGGCAGCGGATTCGGCCGCCCCCGTTCTGATCCTCAGCGGCGAGGAGGATCTCGACGTTCCGGGAAACCTCGACGATGCCGAACCCGGACCGATTCCCGAGACCGGCGGCGATCTTGCCCTCCTGCAGTTCACCTCCGGCTCCACCGGCACCCCGAAGGGCGTGTGCGTATCGCATGCGGCGCTGACCACGAATGTGGGGGCGATCGCGTCGTGGTTGCGGCTGACCGCAAACGACTCCTTCGCCGGCTGGCTGCCGCACTACCACGACATGGGGCTGATCGGGACGATGATCACGCCGCTGAGCTCGGGTTTGGATATCTGGCTGATGAAGCCGGAGCAGTTCGTTCGCACACCGCTGCGCTGGCTGGAATGCCTGGGCCGGCACGGCGCGACGGTGACGATGTCGCCCAACTTCGGCTACTCCTACATCGCCGAACGCGTCTCCCCCGAACAGATTTCCGGCCTCGACTTCGGGAACTGGCGGGTCGCGCTGACCGGCGCGGAACGGATCGACGCGCCCGCCCTGCACCGATTCCACCGCCTGGTCGGTCCGCGTGGATTCAGCAGCAGCGCGCTGGTTGGTGCGTACGGCCTTGCCGAGTCGACGCTGGCAGTCACCGGCTGCGAACCGGGGGCGGGTACTCGGGTCGTGCGCAACGACGACGGCGGACACGGGGACGGACAGGTGGTGCGCGTACACGCCCGGGCCGCCCTGGGCGTGGATGCCGCGGGCAGTACGGGATGGCTGACCAGCTGCGGCGCACCGATACCGGAGGCAGGTGTCACCGTCGTCGATGCGGACGGCGCCGCACTGCCGCCGGGGCGGGTGGGCGAGATCGTCGTCCACGGGCCGTCGCTGGCGAACGGATATCTGACGGCAGCCGGTTTCGAACCTTTTTCGGCGGAAGGTTTTTCGACCGGCGACGCCGGAGTCGTCCTCGACGACGAGCTCTACGTGATCGGCAGAATCGGCGACGCCATCAAGATTCGCGGTGCCAGCGCATACGCCGAAGATATCGAGGTCGGAATCCGCAACCTGCCCGGCCACGGCTATGTGCGGTGCACGGTCGTCCTCGGCGTAACCCTGGACGGCGAACACCTCGCCGTGCTGCTGATCGAGGACGAGCCCGACGCCGAGTGGCTCACCGCCGCCATCGCGTGCACGTCGACCCTCACCGCCGGTCTCGCCGATGTGCTGGTGTTACGCGGTCCCAGCGGCTCGGTCATGCGCACGTCCAGCGGTAAGCCGCGGCGGCGACTGATGTGGAAGCAGCTGGTATCGGATGCGCCGTCGGCGTGGGATGTGGTGTGCGGCAATGTTCCCGCGTCCATGAAAACCGCGCTCACCGTCCCCGGGCCGACGGCGGAACGGTCATGAGCTCGATCGATGAGATACCCGCGATCGTGCACGGCCTCGTCGCGGCGCTGGCACCGCGGTCGGGACGGGTGGATCGGCGCAGGGAACTGGTCGGCGACCTCGGCTACGAATCGGTGAGCCTGATCAATCTGATGTCGGCCATCGAGGATCGCCTCGGGTTGGTGCCGATCAGTGGAGATCGAATCATCGAGGTCGTCACCGTCGGAGATTTGGAGCGGCTCGTGAGAGAACTCATGGTCGAGAAGGGATGCGATGCAGATGAATGTGGATGAAGTTTTGCGAATGCTCGACGGTCATGGGAAAAACGCAGCCCACAGCGGTGTCACACCTGCCGATTTCGCTTCATTGGCGGGAAAGCGCGTCCTGGTGACCGGCGCGGGCGGATCGATCGGTTCGGCGTTCTGCCGAGCCGTCGCCACGATGCCCGCCGCCGAGCTCGTCATGCTCGACCGCGACGACTCGGCGCTGCACGCGCTCCAATTGAGCCTCGCCGATGGGCAGAGTGTTCCCGCTCTGACCTACTATCTGCGCGACATTTGCGACGAGGACGCCCTCACCGAGGTCTTCCGACGGGAGCGACCGCAGGTGGTCGTCCACGCCGCGGCCCTCAAGCACGTGCCTCTGCTCGAGGAACACCCTGCCGAGGCGTACCGCGTCAACGTCATCGGCACTCGGACAGCGCTTTCCACAGCTGCGAGGTGTGATACCGAGATTTTCGTGAATGTATCCACCGACAAAGCGTCCAACCCGACGTCGGTGCTCGGCCTCACGAAACGTCTCGGTGAACGCTTGACCTCCTATTTCGGCGCTACCTATGAGAGGCGCTTTGTCAACGTCAGGTTCGGCAACGTGCTGGGCAGTCGTGGTTCGTTCCTGCCGGCATTCGTGGAAAAGATCCAGGACAACAAGCCTCTGCATGTCACTCATCAGGATGCGACCCGCTTTCTCATGAGCGTCGGCGACGCAGTCGGATTGATCGTGCGCGCGGCGACACACGGCCGAAGTGGTGAAACGCTCCTCGCTGATATGGGAAAACCGGTCCGTATCCTCGAGATCGCACACTCCATGATCGATGACGCCGGCGCGAACTTGCCCATCGAGATCATCGGTCTGCGGCCGGGGGACAAGCTGCACGAGGACTATCTGGATGACTCGGAATCCCCTGTACAGGACCTACCTGCGAACGGATTGGTCAGGGTGCGAGTGGAACCGATCGACCCTGCGTCAGTGCAGTTCGAGGACGTGCTGGCAAATCTGCACAAATAAATTCGTGGGTCTGCGAAGCGGGCAACCGTCAAGGAGACGCACTGACCGATATGGCCGACAGGTGAAAGGCGAAGTTGTGCGGGTAATGCTTGCGTTTGCACCCGGGGCGGGGCACCTGCAACCGATGTTGCCACTCTTTCACACGCTCGTGCGAGATGGGCACGACGTTCTCCTCTGCGGGAGTAGAGAGATCGCGGCAAAGAGCAACGCGGAGGTTCCGGTGATGAGTACCGGCTTTGCGTCGTACCAAGCTGCCATGCGAGTAACCGCACCCGTGGACGACTACTGGATCAGCGATCCGAACCAACATCAAGTACTCGGCGCTGGGAGCTACCGCGATCTGCTTCCGCTGATTCGATCCTGGCAACCGGACCTCGTCGTTCGAGACACCTCCGAACGCGGTAGCCCGCTTGCCGCACAACGCGCTGGTGTTCCATGCGTGGATCTTCTCTCGTGTGCCAACGCGGCTCTGTCGGCAATCCGGCGGCGGGAAACACGCTACCTTGCCGAGATTGCCGATGCGCTCGGCGATGCCTGGGATGGTTCGTCGGTGCGATTGCCGGATACCGTCATGGCGTTCGGCCCACCGGAGTTCTTCGGCCTCGACACACTCAAAGTGCCGGCTCGGTATTTCCGCTATGACCCGTCGAAACATCGCATGTCACCGAAGGTGCCGGTGCCGGGACCACGCGATCACGATTCGTCCCGGGCGGTCGTGAGCTTCGGCACGACAATCGAGGGTTCCAGCGCGACGTTCGCCGCGATAGTCGGTGGACTACTCGACGCCGGGTTCGGCCAGGTAACGGTGCGCAGCCAGGACACCGACATCCTTCGGCGTGTCGGCTCTCGCGCGGGAGATGTCGAGCTGCACGCGCACTTGGATCTGCCGGCCGAGTTGGCCGATGCCGATCTTTTCGTATGCCATGGGAGCGCCACTTCTACTATGGAGGCGCTCTACTATGGCTGTCCGCCGCTGATCGTGCCGCAGCACAACGACAACTTCTTCGTCGCTGAAACGTGCGCTCGGAATGGCATAGCCGGCACACTGCCGAAGGACGCTGTCACCGCGCGTGCCGTGCGTGAGACGGCCAGTGGCATGATGGCCGACGCCGGCCTTCATCGTCGGATCGCCTCCTTCCGCGCGGCCAACGAGGCCCTCCCCGGCGAGACAGAGTTACTGGAGTTCCTCGAAACCGTGGGTATTCAGTCGACGGCTGGATGACCTCAGGGAAAGGACATGCGGCGTGCGAGTTCTGGTCACAGGAGCGAGCGGCTACCTCGGCAGAGCAATAATCACGGCCCTCGACGCGGCAGGCCACGAACCAATCGCCATGGTGCGCAACCCAACTGCCGGGCTACCCGACGCCCACGCCACCCGGGTCGCCGACCTACGCGACCTGGACTCCCTCCGTCGTGCGGTCGACGATACCGACGCAGTCTGCCATGTGGCAGGGCTGATCAATGTCCGCGAATCCCTGACCACTCCCCTTCGCTATTTCCACGTCAACACCACCGGCACGATTGCAGTTCTGGAAGCCATGGCCACCACCGGCACCCCCAACCTTGTCTTCGCCTCCACCTGCGCGATCTACGGAACCCCCGCCGACCAACCCATGACCGAAGACCTCCCGCCGCCCTGCCCCACCCCTACGCCAGCAGCAAGCTAGCCGCCGAGCTGGCCATCGAAGCCAAGCTCGCACCGGTCTCCCCCCGCCACCATTCTCCGCCTGTCCAACCTCGCCGGTGGTCCCGGCGCAGACCCCGCCGGCCTCATCCCCCGTGCACTGAACGCCGCCGCAACCCGAACCCCTCTGGAAATCAACGGTGACGGCTCGACGGTTCGCGATTACCTCCACGTCGCAGACGCCGCCAGCGCCTTCGTGGCGTGTATCGACCACGCCCCATCAAAGGGCGCCGCGATCCGTTACAACGTCGGATCTGGAACCGGCACAAGCATTCTCGAGGTCATAGCGGCTGTCGGACGGGTAACGACTCGTCGTGTCCCCGTCGTGCATCGAGCACCAGCGTCAGAACCTGCCGCGCTGGTCACCGACCCCACGAGGCTGATAACGGAAACCAATTGGCTTCCAGAGCACTCCAGTATCGACAGTATTGTCTGCGAAGGTTGGTGCAACGTAGGTCCGACAGCGCCGGCTTGATGGAGCCGCTCCGCCCCCAGCAGAGCGCGGTCGCTGTGCGATGGCGGCGGCTTGTCCGATATGACCAGGCCGAACACCGTGTCAGCGGACATGTCAGCTCGGTATCAGGCCGGTATCAGCCGGGCTGGCGACAGTGTTCCTGTGAATAATTCAGCAATTGCAGCTTCTGGGCTGCGGAAGGCGTACGGCGACAAGGTCGTCCTCGATGGCATTGATTTGAATATCGGTGCCGGTAAGATTTTTTCTCTGCTCGGTCCGAATGGGGCGGGTAAGACCACCACGGTGAACGTGCTGACCACCCTGTTGAAGGCCGATGGCGGCACGGCGCGCGTTGCCGGGCACGATATTGCGACCGAGACCAAGGCGGTGCGCGCGGCGATCGGTGTCACCGGTCAGTTCGCGGCGGTGGATGATCTGCTGACGGGAGAAGAGAACCTGCAGTTGATGGCGGATATACACCGTCTGCGGGGCGATAAGGGCAAGCGGGTGGTCACCGAGCTGCTGGAGCGGTTCGATCTGGTGGAGTCGGCGCGAAAGAGGGCGGCGACCTATTCCGGGGGTATGCGCCGGAAGCTGGATTTGGCGATGACGCTGGTCACCAAGCCGGACATCGTTTTCCTGGACGAACCGACAACGGGGCTGGATCCGCGTAGCCGTCGCACGATGTGGGAAATCGTGCGGGATCTGACGACCGATGGTGTGACGATCTTCCTCACCACCCAGTATCTCGAGGAAGCCGATCAGCTGGCCGACCGGATCGCGGTACTCGACCAGGGCCGCATCGTCGCCGAGGGCACGCCCGACGACCTCAAGCGCCGAGTGCCAGGCAGCCACATCCGGCTCCGGTTCTCCCACGTCATGGAACTGGATGCGGCGGCGCGGATCCTGCCCGGCTCCATCCGGGACGACGAGGCGCTGACCTTGCGGGTGCCGGGCGACGGCGGGACGAAATCCTTGCGCCACCTGCTGGATCGGCTCGCCGAATCCTCGCTCGAGGCCGAGCAGGTCACCGTCCATACCCCCGACCTCGATGATGTCTTCCTTTCCCTGACCGGTCGCGCGACCACGGAGGTCACCGCACAATGAGCACCATTTCCGCACCGCTGGCCGATTCGTCGATCATGCTGCGCCGCAACTTCAAGCACATCGCCCGGACTCCGGTCACGGTGTTCAACGCGGCCCTGATGCCGGTCGTGATGATGTTGATCTTCGTGTACGTATTCGGCAGCGCCTTCGATGTCGGCGGTGACTACATCGACTATGCGACACCGGGGATGATCCTGCTGGCCATCAGCTACGGGTTGTCGGGTACCGCGGTGGCAGTGAGCTCCGATATGTCGAAGGGCATCATCAACCGGTTCAAGGTCATGGATGTCTCCCGTGGCGCCGTACTGACCGGTCACGTCGTGGCCACCATACTGACCAATGCGGTAGCCATTGCGGCTGTTCTCGGTGTGGCCTTCGCACTGGGGTTCCGGCCGCCTGCAAGCGCACTCGACTGGCTCGGCGCGATCGGCATCGTGGCGGCGACATCCTTCGCGGCTTCCTGGCTCACGGTCGCGCTGGGAATGGCCGCGAAGACTCCGGAATCCGCGGGCATGGGCGTGGTACCGCTGATCATGCTGCCCTTCGTGAGCACCGCGATCGTGCCGGCCGACAAGATGGGACAGGGCGTCCGGCAGTTCGCGCAGTATCAGCCCTTCACGCCGATCATCGAAGCATTGCGCGGATTCCTCGCCGGCCACCCGTCCGGCGGCTACACGGCCGCCGCGCTCGCCTGGTGTGCCGGGTTCGCCCTCGTCGGGTACCTGTGGTCGCGTGCCACGTTCAACAAGCGAGCGTAGTCGCGACCAGTTCACGCCAACTCGCTCGAGCGCCCTCCCTCATCGCCTCGGTGAAGCGTGCTTCACCGAGGCGATGTCGTGCTGCCTGCTCGATCCTGGCCACATCCGGTCGGGAACGATCGGGCAGTCCGCGTACTCCCGCACTCGCCGCGAGCAGCCGCACGGCTTGCTCGTGTTGGTCTTCACGTAGCGCCAAATCCGCGATCCCTACGAGGACCTGGGCGATAAGGGGCGCGTATCCCGCGGCGCATGCCGCCCGGAAGGCCGCGGCGTGTTGTTCTCGGGCTTCGTCGAGACCGTCCGCGAGGTAGCCGAGCAGGTCGTGTGTCACCGCGCTGATGTACACGGGCTCCGCATCACTGCTCAGCATGGTTGTCGCGACGTCGATCTGCCGGTATGCCTGCTCGGTGTCGCCGCTCCAACGGGCCAGCTCCGCCTTGGCGACGGCGAGTTCGGCCAGTGCGTTCGGCCAGGCGGACCGATCCGCGTACCGCTGCGCCTCGGCCATGGCGGCCGCGCTCGCCTCCGCGTCACCCAGCAGCCAGTACAGCTGAGCCTGCCGCGCCCGCATCAGGAAAACGTCCTCGATCGCACCGACCTCGGTGACCACCGCGATCGCCTGGTCGAGGTGCTCGCACGCACCCGCGAAGTCGCCGCGCGTGGCGATTCGAATCGCCAGCTCGGTCAACGCGAACGAAATCCCCCAGCGCTCGCCGATGGCCCGGAACTCGGCGAGCGCCGTCTCGAGATACGCCTCCGCGTCCCGCCCCTCCAGCCCGAGCACGATCCGCATCTTGCCCAGCTGTAGCCGGGCCAGCGCACGCACCCAGGGATCGTCATCGGTGAGCAGCGGTTCGAACGCGGACAGCCTCGCGTCCGGCCCCTGCACCATGCGTTCCAGCGCGGCCACGAACCCCAGCAGCGGGTATCGGCCCTGACTGCGCCGGCTGAACTGGTATGCCTTGTGGATCCAATCCTCTACCTGGGCCTCGTCACTCGGCCCGGAGTTCATGAAATGCACGACCAGCCCGTACACCCTGGCCCGGGTCTCGTCGTCCACCTCGCCGGACATGTCGGCGGCCGCGGTGATCAGCTCCATGCCCTCGGCCTTGTGCCCGCTGAGCCACCAGTACCAGCCCGCGGCCGCCGCGAGACGCATCGCCCCGGCCGCGTCGCCGGCCGCGAGCGCGCCACGCATCGCGACAGCGATGTTGTCGTGCTCGACTTCGAGCGTGGCGAGCCACTCCAACTGCTCGGCGCGGCGCAGATGCGGCTCCGCGGTGTCGGCGAGTCCGGTGAAGTACGCGAGATGCGCCCGCCGCGCCGGATCCGATTCCCCCGCCTCCACGAGCCGGTCCAGGGCGTACTGCTTGATCGTGTCGAGCATCCGATAGCGCGGTCCGCTATCCCCCGCGGTGAGCAGCAGCGATTTCTCGGTCAGCGCGGTCAGCAGCTCGAGCACCTCCCACCGCTCGACCGCCACGTGCTTCCCGTCCCCGTGCACTGTGCTTTTCCCGCCCCCCTGCCCTTCGGGCCGCCCCCGTGGGCCCGTCCCTCGTGCCCGCGCAGACCTGCTCGGCCGCCTCCAGGCTCGCGCCGCCGGAGAACACCGCGAGCCTGCGCAGGACCATCCGTTCGGTGTCGGTGAGCAGCTCCCAGCTCCAGTCGACCACCGCTCGCAACGTCCGGTGCTGCGGGAGCGCGGTACGGCTGCCGCCGGTCAGCAGGCGGAACCGATCGTCGAGGCGGTTGGCGAGCTGATCGAGGGACATGGTGCGCAGTCTGGCCGCGGCCAGTTCGATCGCCAGAGGTATACCGTCGAGCGCCCGGCAGACGCGCGCCATGGTCGGCAGTGTGCGGGCATCGGCTGCGAGATCCTTGCGCACCGCACCGGCCCGGTCCCGCAACAGCTGAACGGCCGGGGAGGACTCGATCTCGCCGGGGTCCGCGTCCTCTGTGGGCAACGCCAGCGGCTCGACCTGCCATAACGCCTCACCCGTGATGCCGAGCGGTTCCCTGCTCGTCGCAAGGATCCGCAGCCGCTGGCACTCCCCGAGCACCCGGTGGGCGAACGCCGCCGCGGACTCGATCACGTGCTCACAGTTGTCCAGGATCAACAGCGTTTCGCGCTCGCGGATCGCCGCGATGAGCCGGTCCATCGGTTCGGCGTTCGGTGCACCGCCGAGCAGCGCATCCCGGAGCCCGAGGGCGGCGAGCGCCGATTGTGACACGTCACCACTCGCGCCGACGGACGCCAGTTCCACCAGCCAGGGCCCGTCCGGTAGGTCATCGAGCAGCGTCCGCGCGGTTTCCAGGGCCAGCCTGGTCTTCCCTGAGCCACCGGGCCCGGTCAAGGTGGTCAGCCGATGGTCAGAGATGAGTTCGCGCACGGCGGCGACGTCGGCGTGTTTGCCGACGAATCTGGTCAACTCGGCTCGCAGGTTCGTCTTGCGGTCGTTTCCCTCCGCTCCCACTTCGCCGCGCAGCAGCGCAACATGCAGTGCGGATAGCTCTGGTGATGGATCCACGCCCAGCGTGTCGGCCAGTGCCTCCCGGGCACGTTGGTACGCGATCAGTGCCTCGGCACCACGACCCGCGGCGCCGAGCGCACGCATCAGCGCGGCGACGAGCCGTTCCCGCACCGGATGCCGGGCCACCAGCTCGGTCAGCTCGGTGACCAGCCCCGTGCCCCGGCCGAGGCGGATCTCCGCTTCGTACCGATCCTCCATGGCGGCGAGGCGCAGCCCATCGAGCCGGGTGACTGCCGCGTCGAAAGCTGCGCTGTCCTGCATACCGACGTCCTGCATCGGCGCACCGCGCCACAAATCGAGGGCTTCGCGCAGCAGCTGGGCCTGTTGCGCGTCGTCACGGCCGCGGGCCTGGTCGAGAAGCTGTTCGAATCGCACGGCGTCGACTGCGCGGGGTTCCACCGTCAGCCGGTATCCGCCAGCCTGCCCGTCCAGCGACCCGTCCGGCAGCACCCTCCGCAGCCGGGAGACCAGTGCCTGCAAGGCGTTCGCCGCGTCGGAGGGTGGCTGCTCACCCCAAATCCAGTCGACCAGCGTCGTTTTCGGGACTACGCGACCGGGTTCGAGCGCAAGGGCGATCAACAGCGCCCGTAACCGGGTACCCGGTACCTCGATCAATCCGCCGTCATCTAGTCGGATCTCGAGCGGTCCAAGCATCCCGATCTGCACCCGGACTATTCTGCCGTGCACAATCGGCGGTCAGCGGGCCGCCCACCGCTCGGATGACAACCGCTCCGATCGCGGCGACCACCAGCGACCATCACAGCCCCGGAAGAGTAGACGCCGCGGGGCGGCCAACGATTACAGACCGGTGTCTGTTCGTCACCCTTGTCCGCTGTGACCAGGCCGAACATCGTGTCAGTTGGTGTGTCAGCTCGGCGTCAGGTCGGTATCAGCCGGGCTGGCGACAGTATTCCTGTGAACAGCACAGCAATTGCAGCTTCTGGGCACACCAACCAATTCACGCTGAAGGAGACAGCCATGCCCACATTCAAGACACCGGAACCGATTGCCGTCACCGTCGACGTGCTCTCCGGTAGCGTCACGGTGATCGCCTCCGACCGGACCGACACGGTCGTCGAGGTCCGGCCGGCCGATCAGTCCAAAAAGGGTGACGTGCGCGCCGCCGAGCAAACCCAGGTCGATTTCGTCGCCGGGACCTTGACGGTGAAAGCGCTGAAGGACTGGCGGACGTACGCCCCGTTCGGCGGCAACCCGTCGATCGACGTGATCATCGAGGTGCCCACCGGCTCCCGGCTGAAGGGCACCGCCGGTGTGGGCCGATTGCTGGGCGCCGGCGAACTCGGCGAGTGCGACCTGGAGATATCGGCTGGCGACATCGCCGTCGAGCGCCCGCGCGGTTCGGTGACCGCGAAAACCGCCAAAGGCAACATCCGCATCGACGAAGCATCGCGGGGCGTGCTGCGGCTGGAAACGTCCATGGGCGAGCTGGAGGTAGGTATCCGCCCGGGCAGCGCGGCGCGGCTGGAAGTCAACGCTCAGTACGGCACCGTGCAGAACGAGATCCAACCGGTCGACCGGCCGCAGGACAACGGCGACACCGTGCAGGTGTACGCGCGCAACTCCTACGGCAACATCATCATCCGGCACGCCACCGCCGCCTGACGCGCCCAGATCCGCCAACGCAACAGCACCAGCGGCGGCACCCCGGGCCTATCCACGCACACCCGGCCGCACGACGCCACGTCAGCGTCGTGCACCGGGGGTGTGGTCGGCACCCGGCCCAGTGACTGATCGGCCGCGGTGAGACAGCCACCGAGCGGCGGTCGCACCCGCAGCTGCGGACCGATGTCTGTTCGTCCTCCCTTGTCTGACCAGGCCGAACGCCGTGTCGGTGGACGTGTCAGCTCGGTATCAGGTCGGTGTCAGCCGGGCTGGCGACAGTGTTCCTGTGAATAGTTCAGCAATTGCAGCTTCTGGGCTGTGGAAGGTCTACGGGGACAAGACGATCCCCGATGGCATCGAGCTGCGCACCGACGGGCTCATCTACGGCGTGCGCCCCCTCCTGTTCACCTGGGCGGAGGGGTAACTGATGGAACTCAGGGTGGACCGGGAGCGCTGCGTCAGCGCCGGCATGTGCGTACTGACCGCCCCCGGAGTGTTCGACCAGGACACCGAGGACGGCCGGGTCGTGGCGCTGGACCCCACACCCGCGCCCGAGCGGGAGCCAGCCGTCCGCGAGGCCGCCCAGGTGTGCCCGTCCGGCGCGATCGCCATCGTCCAACAACCACTACGAAAGGAAATCCGATGAGTGAAACGGTTCCCATCCCGCACGGCCTCCCCATGGAGCGCGATGCGGGCCCCTTCGACCCGCCCCGCCAGATCACCCGGCTGCGCGAGGCCCGCCCGGTCAGTCCCATGATCTTCCCCGATGGTCACGAGGGCTGGCTCGTCACCGGCTACGACGCGGTCCGCCAGCTCATGGCCGACACACGGTTCAGCTCCCGCCAGGACATCGGCGTTGTCCACGTGCCGTACGAGACCCCCGGCATGCCCGTCGCCACCGAGCCGTCCCCGCAGATTCCGGGCTTGTTCATCGCCATGGACCCGCCGGACCACACCCGGCTGCGGCGCAAGCTCACCGGCGCCTTCACCGTCAGGCGCATGAAGCAACTCGAACAACACATCATCGACATCACCGAGCGGCAACTGGACGAGATGGCGCGGCTGACCCCGCCGGTCGACCTGGTCAAGGCGTTCGCGCTGCCGGTGCCCTCGCTGGTGATCTGCGAACTGCTCGGTGTCCCCTACGCCGACCGGGAGAACTTCCAGGTCAACTCCGCCAAGTTCCTGGTCAAGGACCAGCCGCTCGACGAGAAGATGGCCGCGTACGGCGCAATGACCACATATCTCGCCGAACTGGTCACGCGCAAACGCGCCGAACCCGGCGACGACATACTGTCCGACCTGGCCCGCCACGACGACCTCAGCATCGAGGAGCTGACCGGCATCGCCTTCCTTCTGCTGCTCGCAGGCCACGAGACCACCGCCAACATGCTGGCACTGGGCACCTTCGCGCTCCTGGAGCACCCCGAGCAGCTGGCGGAACTGCGCGCCGACCCGGATCTGGTCCCCGATGCCGTCGAGGAACTCATGCGCTACCTGTCCGTTGCCGACATCTTCTATCGCTACGCCACCGACGACATCGAACTCGGCGGCGAAACAATCCGCAAGGGATCGACCGTCGTTGTCTCGTTGCTCGCCGCCAACCACGACCCTCAGCGCTTCGACAACCCCGACACCCTGGACATCCACCGCAAAGCCCGCGGTCACCTGTCCTTCGGCCACGGCGTCCACCAATGCCTCGGCCAGCAACTGGCCCGCATCGAGATGCGCGCCGGTTTCGCCGGACTGGTGCGGCGCTTCCCGGCCCTCGAGCTCGCCATCCCCGCCGGCGAGGTGAAACTCAGGACCGACATGAATATCTACGGCGTCCACGAACTGCCGGTCACTTGGACGGAAACGGCCCGGTAAACCATCGGCCGAGCGCGTGTGGAAACGCGCCTCCAGGGCCCTTGCGGACAATTCCGGTGCGTGGCGAAGCCCAACGCAGTTCCGCAGGACATGCCCAGCGGATACCGGAAAAGCCTCAGGGCGGGGGTCTGGCGAATCCCCGCCCTGAGGGCCTGTGCAGGCAGGCTTCACCGCACAGTTCGGCTGCGCGAGTTACCGCGCGTCGGTCGCAGTCAGCACGCGATCGCCGGCGGCGGGGTCCAGCCGCGCGCCGACCTGCGGGTAGGTCGGATATTCGATGCCCGAGATGTACTGCACCGTCCGCACCACCTGGCACGAGTAGCCGAATTCGTTGTCGTACCAGACATACAGAATCGCGGTGTCATCCTCGACGATCGTGGCATTGGCATCGATGATCGACGCTGCGCGCGATCCGATGAAATCGCTGGAAACCACGTCCGTGGCGGCGGTGTAATCGAGGTTCCGGCTCAACGGCCCGGCGAGTGAAACCTGACGCAGGTACGTGAGCACTTCGCTCTTCGTCGTCTTCCGCTCGAGCTGCAGGTTCAGAATCGCGACCGATACGTCAGGGGTGGGAACACGAATCGAGTTGCCGGTGATCTTGGCCTTGAAATCCGGCATCGCCTTCGCGACCGCGGACGCGGCACCGGTCTCGGTGAGCACGAGATTGAACGGCGCGGACCGACCGCGACGGTCCGCTTTGTGATAGTTGTCCAGTAGGTTCTGGTCGTTGGTGAACGAGTGAACCGTCTCCACGTGCCCGCGGACGATGCCGTATTCGTCATCCATGGCCTTGAGCGGCGGGACAATCGCGTTGGTCGTGCATGAGGCGCACGAGAAGATCTGCTGCGACAGGTCAAGGGTGCGGTGGTTGACGCCGTGCACGATATTCGGAATGTCGCCCTTACCGGGCGCGGTGAGAACGACCTTCGCGATGCCGGGGCGCAGATGCTGCGACAGCCCGTCACGATCACGCCACCTACCGGTGTTGTCGATCAGGATCGCGTCCTTTATCCCGTACGCGGTGTAGTCGATCGTCGTCGGATCATCGCTGTAGATGAACTTGATCACGTTTCCGTTCGCGGTGATCGTGTCATTGCCGGTATCGACCTTGATCGTGCCGTTGAAGTGGCCGTGCACCGAATCCCTGCGAAGCAACGACGCGCGCTTCGCCAGATCGTCGTCGCCTCCTTTGCGCACCACCACGGCACGCAGGTTCAACCCGTTGCCGGATCCGGCCTTCTCGATGAGCAGGCGAGTGACCAGACGACCGATGCGGCCGAAGCCATAGAGGACGACATCCCTGGGGCCGGGTGACTGAGCCTTGTTGCCGTTGGTCACCTCGGCCAGCACCGCTGCGGTGAACTCGCGGATCGAGAGTCCGCGATCGTCGGCGCGATAGGTCATGACCAGCTGACCGAGATCGATCTTGCAGGGCCCCAGATCCAGCTCGCTGAGTACTTGCAGGAAGGGAAGGGTCTCGTCCACCGACAACTCTTCGCCCTCGATCTGCCTCGCGAAGCGATGCGTCCGCAGGATGCTGATCACCGACTTGTTCACCAGCGACCGGCTGTGCAGCAGGATGGTCACGCCTTTCCCCCGATACAACGTGCCGATGATGGGGATCATCGCCTCAGCGGCGGCTTCCTGGGCGTTCCAGCGGTCAAGTTGTTCGGTAGTCAACGCAGGTCCTCGGATTTCCTCGATTTTTTCGCCGTATCGATGCTAGTGAGGGCCGCGATATCACCGAGGCCGGATACCCACTCGTGAGATCGCCAGGTGGCGACGCCGATCGAGCACCATCAGCAACCAAGCGGTTACGCGAAGAGCCAGCGATATCAAGGGATCTCGTTCGAGGTCCACTCGTCAGCGAGTCACTTGTTGCCGATAAGGTCCGGTTGTGACAAACAAGCGAATCAATGGACCCATCCTGCTGGCCGCGTCCGCCGCGCTTATGGCGTTCGGCACAGTCACGGCGCCGGCGAGCGCGCAAACACCGCTGCGGGCTCCCGAGGTCACCTTCGCAGGCACCGCGCCGGGAACCGTGACCGCGACCGTGCACAACCCTAACGGCACCGGCCGGTGCTGGGCGGAAGCCGGTGTCGGCCCCGAGAACAATCACCGCTTCTTCGGCAACGGCGCCCCGGAGTCGCTGGCCGGCCCCGGCCAGACCGTGACCACAACGCTGGAAGGGCTCGAACCGGACACAACCATCAGCGCCCGGGGCGGCTGTTTCGACGACACCCCCACCGGCGGGATGCCGTTCACCGAGCCGGTGACGGTTACCGTCCCCTGATATGCACCCGCGGCGGCCGACACCGTCGCGGCCTGGTTCGGCCGAGCCCCGCGTGGATCGGCCGAACCCCAGCGAGGGTAAGGGTGATCACACGGCCGAGTCACTCTGGCTCTTCCCAGGATCTATTCGGTTCGTCCGAGGAAGCCAGTGCGAAACTGTTCTTGGAAGAACCCACAAATGAACTGTGCCCATTCCTGCGGGGATGCGAGGGGGAAGGGCAGCCGTGGGGTGGATCGGCGGAAGTAGTCGCTGTCTTCGGTGAGATCCCGCATCCTGGGCAGTTGGATCGTGTGCTGTAGCGACTCGCCGGTGTCGAGCCGCTCAAATCCGACGACCGCCGCCGATCCATCCAGTTGCATCGACAGCAGGCGAAATCGGTTGTCCACAGCGGCTTTCACACGGAGTTGGTCCAACAACGCCTGCGCGGCTGGACGAACCTCGTCAGGTCCTTCACCGCTCAATTCGACTGGCCAGTGCGGAGGTTCATCCCCGGCGCGCACCGCGACATACTCCGTGGCGATCTCGCCGTTGGCGGACAGCGCCAGTGGCCGCACGGCGATGTCGCCGGACCCGTTGGTTGCGCCGCTGAAGAAGAAATCGGGCGGCACCGGGATCGGCTGCTGTTCACGATCGACCAGGACGAGGAAACCTTGCCGCCATTGGTGGTCGCCGGCACTCGCGCGGAGGGCATACGTGTACTCCGACCACTCCGCCCCGAGAACAGCTCGCGCCCACCCCTCTGATTCCGTGTCGGGCAACTCGACTGCCGAGCCGTCAGTCTCCAGGCCCCAGACATACACCATCACACCCAGAATTGGGGTCTCGGTGCTGAAGGTGCCCAAACCGTGCACCTCGACGTAGACGATCGATGTCGTGACCTCGACACCCGGCAGGGTCACCGCAGGACCTGACAACGGGCGCTCGGGTGCTAGCGCCGCCTCCTGCGGTCCCCAGCCACCGGCTCGCGTGACGGCATGGTCGAGTGCCCGTTGAGCGGCCAGCACTTGCGGGTAGCGCCGCTCGATCTCGACAAGCACGTCTTCGACCATCACGTCATCCTCCTCACCAAGCACACCACTCGGACCAATGGTCACCGACCTGTCAGCGCGTGGCTGGGCGCAAGGCTTTGTTCACCCAGTCCTCACACCGCAGTCTCGTCGTGTCGCCGTAGTCGCAGTAGACGGTGAGCAACCCGACTGGGTTGCCGGCGGGCATATCGAAATACGTCTCTGCGTCCTTGCTCGAGGATGCGCCCACGACCTTCTGCTGCTTGCGCGGTGTGCAGTCGCGGCCATCGTTCTGGCAGACAGGCGCGGGACTGTCCGACGTCGACGCGCTCGGCGAAGTGGTCGGCCCGGACGGAGCCTGGGGCGGCTGCGCCTGCGCGAGAACACCGACTCCCACAACAACACTGACAACCGCTACCGCCGCCACACACGTCAGCCCGCCGCCTCGACGGAGTCCGTTCACCAGTAGCTGCTTCGAGTGAACCAACAAAAGCCCTCCCCTATCGCCATGAACATCGACATGCAAGCCCCCCTCGGTCACCGCAGATGACGAGATTTCGGACTCCGACCAAGCGTTAGCCCCGAAAACAGCTCTCTAACAGCAACATGTGCAAATCGTGGTCCAGATCACATATCCTGCACGGCCGTAGACAGGTCGGCCTCCAGGCCTAACCGGGTCTGTCATCGCACTGTTTCAGGGTCCTACGGTGCCCCAACCCGGTGGCAAGCCACGGCGGAACCCGCCTGAGCAGAGACCTTCACCCCTGGACTGGCTGTCAGGCGTGAGCGGCGCGAGCTGCCTAACGCTGACGCAATCAAGGAGGCGTCAGGGACAGCTTTCACTCTGTGCTGCAACGTCTTGCGCTGTCAGCGGCTGGACACGATTCTCTATGGACGGCTACTTCCGCATCCTCGAGCGCGGTCAGTTGGCACACCGTGCGCAATGCCAGTAGTCAAGGATAGGCTGAGTCCGGGTGCGTTCGAACAAGACTGCTGGCGCGTGTTGTTGCAGGCGGTCGCCGCACACCACCCGATGATCAGTGCGGCCGGTAGAAACCGGGCGATGCGACGGACAGGCGCAACATGTCATCGCGTTGGCTCAGGGTGAGCTCGTACCAGTCGGAGGTGCGGGCCTGCGCGACGATGCCCTCATCGTCGGTGGAGAGCGTCACTGTCCAGCCATGCTTCTCCCAGATCTGGACGATCACGGGCGGATAGATGTCCGCGCGGTCCGGGGCCGGGGGGTCGAGGAAGTAGCGGGCCTCGAGCCGGTCGACCTGGTATATGTTGCCCGCGTCGTCGTCGAACGGCAGTATGGTCTCGCCGCCCAAGCCCTCCTGCGTGCGGATGCGCATCTGACCGCCCAACGCGTCGAGTAACTCGGCGACGAGGTCGCGGATACGGTCGCGCGCGATTTCCTCGGTGAGTTCGCGGTTCCATACGACCGCCCGTGCTGCCCGCGGCACAGACATGCTCGCCTGCCGCAGTTCTTGCGGGGTCGGCGATGTCGCGGGTACGGCGGCCTCGGGCGGGAGATCACGCTCGAGTTGGAAGCCATAGCTCATCAGTTCGTCGAAGGTCTGGGCGAAATCCAGTGGCCGATCCAGATGGCCGTCCGCCTCCCAGCCAATGGCACCGCCGGGCAGATCAGGAGAGACGAAGTAGCGCGTATCGCCCAGGCCCTTGGCGATGAGCATTGCCCGGTCTCCCGGAATTTCCTCGGCCGCTTCCCAATTACGCACCGACTCCGTCAAGTTCAGCGCGTGATATGTCTGCATGTCCCTGGGCCGGGTGGGGCCGAAAGAGATCCCATCGAGATCGGTGAATCCCGCGTGCACCGTGCCGAGAAACACCCGCAGCGCCGCGGGCAGCGCATCCCAGTACGGCGGCTGGTCGGCGCCGAACGTTTCGGGTTCCCATCCGATACGGAACTCGTGCGGCTGGAACGGCTTTCGCAGCGCATACAGCAGCACCCAGTCGCCACGCAGCAGACAGATCCGCACATCGTCGAGGCATTCCTCCAGCACAGCGCCGAATCGCGGCAGCAGGTCGACGAACAAGTCGATGTTCCACAGAGCCACGGCGGCGGCGCACCGGGCACGGGAATCGCGGCAGTCGGCGATCCCCGCCCACCGCGGGGGTACATGGGCTGCGGCCGACGAGCCCGGTTCGACGAGCAGCGCGGAGCCGGGACCGAATTCCGCCACCACGCGCGCGAAGTCGACAGTATCCACGGCGTCTATCGAACAGCATCCCCACTGCTGATCAACCGAGTCGAGTAGATAGGCCGACACGGCACCGCGGTCCAACCCGTACGCCATCGGCGTCGAAACCACTACTCCGGGGACATCCCGTCAGGAGGCATCCTCTTGAGCCGCAGAGGAAGTCGGGGCGTGTTCAGCGCACAGACACACGACACCGTTTTCGATCCATTCCCGGCCCGTCCACTCCGGGTACCGCTGGATCATCACCGCGGTGACTTCCTCCGCGATGGTGTGCTCGCTCATCGCCGAGTCGCGGCGGATCCAGGTTTCGTCGCGTAACAGCCGCAGGTAGTCACGGACGTCGGTGAGCAGTTGCGGGCCACCGACATCGCCGTGTCCTGGCACCACGGTGCGCGGCGGCGCGGCGGAAAGCTGCTCCATGACCGCTAGCCACCGCAGGCCTGACACATCCGTGTCGTGGGGCGGGAACCACGGGAAGATCGCGAAGTGTTCGGCTTCGACCAGGTCTCCGGTGAACAGCACATCCGCGTCGGCTACCTCGATGACCTGATCGCCGTTGCTGTGCGCGCGGCCGGTGGCTCGCATCCGGACGATCCGACCGCCCAAATCCAGGTCGTGAACGCGGTCGTACACGAGATCGGGCCGAGGTAGACGTAGGTCCGCCAACCTGCGAGCGACCGATCTGCCGAGTCCGCGGAACATCTCGAGGTATCCCTGACCTTTGTGGCGCAGGTCGTCGGCTTGGGCCCGGTTGACGAGGTAAGTCGCCGCGCCGGCGAAAGTGTCGGCGCCGAAAGCGTGCTCGGGATGAAAGTGTGTCGTCGTCAGAAACAGTTCGCGGCCCGCAGCGTAGTCGGTGACGAACTTCAGAACGGTCTCCGCGTTGGCGGGTCCCATCCCGGTATCGACGACCAAGACCGCATCGCGACCACCGATTACGCCGACATTCGGGACCAGGGGCACTCGCCGGTCCCCGATCACCACGAGATCATCGGCGACTTCGCGGATATCGGACAACTCCACGACGGGATCGGGCAACGCAATTGGTTCAGTCATAAGTCCAGTTCATCGCGCCGGGCAGCGCATCGTCCAAGCCCGATCCGGTGCACCCGATACCGCGCGGGTATCGTTGCCGCTGATGGACTTGCGGACACTGCGCTATTTCGTGGCTGTGGCCGAGGAACTGCATTTCGGCCGGGCTGCTGCCCGTCTGCACATGACGCAACCGCCGCTGAGCCGCGCGATCAGGCAACTCGAAACCGACTTGGGTTGTGAGCTGTTGCGGCGCTCGTCAACCGGGGTCTCCCTCACGCCCGCCGGGCGATCACTACACCGAGACGCCCGTGCCCTGCTGAACCAGGCCGATCAGGCGCGCGCACGGGCACTGGCCGTGGCAGGCGCTTCTACTCTCACCGTCGGCACACTCGCCGACAGCGCCGAACGGGTCGGAACCCGCCTGGCCACCGACTTCCACCAGCGCCATCCCCGGGTGGACATCCGCATCCACGAAGCCGACTTCACCGACCCGACCGCCGGCCTCCGCAGCGGCCTGGTCGACATTGCGCTTACCCGGGCGCCGTTCGATCGCAGTGGCATCACGGTCCACGTGCTGCGCTCCGACCCGATGGGAGTCGTCCTGCGTGCGGATGATCTTCTGGCACAACGCTCGAGCCTCACCGTCGACGACCTCGCCGACCGCCGATGGTTCCGGTTACCCGACGACACCGATCCCGCCTGGCGGGCATTCTGGTCACCACCCAACGGACAACACAATGGCGGCCCGGTCGTACGGACGGTTCACGAATGTCTGCAAGCCGTGCTGTGGAACGGCACTGTCGGGCTGGCACCGCTGACCAACACACTGCCGGACGGCCTCACCGCGATCCCGCTGCTCGATATGCCGTCCAGCGACCTGATCGTGGCCTTGGAACAGCGCCGATCACAACCCGTTGATCCGCTCATTCGTGCGGATAGCGGCAACGGTCTACCGATCCCGCGGCCGCGTCACTCAGACGTGACACGCCTTGCTCCAGACGATACGGAATCGCCAGTTCAGGCATGGAGAGGCGCATCATGCTTGCTGTGCGGGTTCGTGCGGGGCGCGGCCGGTCAGTGCGGCCGCGGTCAGGGTGAGGTGCTGGGCCAGTGCCTCGGCTGCGGTGTCGGCGTCGCGGGCCAGCGCCGCCTCCTCCAGTCGGCGGTGTTCACCGGCGTCGTCCCGGTCGGGGTTGCGGTGCGCCGACCAGCGGCGGGCCAGCTCGCTCGCGGTCCACATCCGGTCGAAGGTCTCCAGCAGGACGTGGTTGCCGCATCCCTCCAGCAAGGTGCGGTGGAACATCCGGTGGGCTTCGGACCATGCGTCGCTGTAGTATTCGCCCTGCTCCCGCACGTGCGCCGGGGTGCGGGCCAGACGGTGGTGGGCGGCTCGCACGCGGGCCTCCCAGTCGATGTCCCCGCGCTCGATGGACATGCGCAACAAGAGCGGTTCGATGGTCCTGCGGGCCTCCGTGATCTCCTGCCAGCGGCGGTCGGAGAAGGCCGGGACGGCGAAGCCACGGTTGGGTAGCCGGTCGGCGAGACCCTCCCCTACCGCTCGCACCAGCGCCTCGCGCACGACCGCCAGGCTCACGCCCTGTTCCTTGGCGAGGTCTTGCGGTTTGAGGGCTTCACCGGGGGCGTAGTTCCCGCGCATGATCGCGTCCCGCAGGTGTTCGTAGATCTGCTCGGTGAGCATCTGCTTTCCCGAGGAGGTCGAGGTGTGGGCCGCACGCATATCTCCAGCATAGATGATCAGACCGATAATCGATTATTAGTGCTAGGATCGATCTTGTGGCGGTAGTGCCTTCACGTGGCGCTGCGGGTCCTCCGTCGGCCCCACCCGCCACTCCCACTGCATGGTCTGAAAGGAACGACGCGATGAGCGCCAACGATCCCTTCGCCCGCCTCCCCGAGGCGGCCTCGTTCACCGTCACCAGCGCCACCGTCGCCGACGGCGCCGCCTGGTCGTCCGAGCAGTTCTCCTCCGGCGTCCCTGGAGGTAAGGATGTCTCCCCGCAGCTGTCCTGGAGCGGAGCCCCGGAAGGCACCAAGAGCTACGCCGTCACCGTTTACGACCCCGATGCCCCCACCGGGTCCGGGTTCTGGCACTGGGCGGTCGCCGACATTCCCGCCACCGTGACGGAGCTGCCCGAAGGTGCCGGGGACGACACCGGCTCGGGCCTGCCCGAGGGCGCCTTCCAACTGCCCAACGACGCCCGAGCAGCCCGCTTCATCGGCGCGGCCCCGCCCGCCGGGCACGGCCCTCATCGCTACTTCGTCGTGGTGCATGCCCTCGACGTCGAGTCCATCGGCGTCCCGGCTGACGCCACCCCGGCCTTCCTCGGCTTCACTATGGCCTCGCACATCCTCGGCCGTGCGGTTCTGACCGCCACGGCGGAAACGCCGCGCGGGAGCGAAGGCCGCTCGGCCGACAACACCGAACGGATCGAAATTTCCCGACTGATCCCCGCCCCCGCCGGCGCCATCTTCGCGGTCTTGACCGACCCGAAGGGCCACGTGGACATCGACGCGTCGGGAATGCTCATGGACGCCGAAGGGGAACCGGTCGAGCAGCCCGGCGACCGGTTCGTCGTCCACATGGACCGGGAAGCCCTCGGGGACGTTCCCTTGGGCAAGTACGACGTCGATGTTGTCATCACCACGTTCATCCCGGACGAGGAGATCGCCTGGACAGTCGAAGGCCCACGCGGGCCTCATGTCCGCCACATCTACGGCTACCGGCTGGAGTCGGCCGAGGGCGGCACCCGGGTCACGTCTTACTACGACTGGTCAGAGATCGACGAGGAGTGGAAGAGGCGCCTCGTCTTCCCGGTGGTTCCCGAGTCCGCCCTCGAGGCCACCCTCGGAATCCTCGAGCGCACCGTCCGCCGGAGAGCCGCAGCCTGACCAAGCGGCGCCGAGACCTGGCCACGCGCACCGCCAGAAGCAATCGCTCGCCGTCAGCCTGTGCTCTCGGCCGATTGCGGAGATTGCGCACGGCTGCCGGGATGCGCGCACACCGCTGTCGGTGAAGCTTCGGTTGCGAAGTGTGGCACCCGAGGCGCAGGCCGCGAAGGTATCGGCGGTGGGGCGCGATCAGCAGGTTACGTCCACAACGGCAGCCTCGTCGAACGACACATGCACATGGTCGTAGTGATTGGCGGTCGGACTCCCGCGGTTTTCCATGTACCTCCAACCGCTGCCGTCGTTGTACCGCTGCCGCCAGATCACGTAGGTCACACCGAAACGCCGCTGATTGGCCAGCACGAATTCGGCGATCGCGTCGCCGCGCGCGGAATCGGATGTCATGAAATCGAGCGCCAGGCCGGCACCGTGGTCGCCGTCGCCACGGCCGACGGCGCCGCCGATCTCGGTGACGCCGAACGTCTTCTTGAGCAGGTTGCCCACCTGTGCCACGTGCGGCTGTGTGCCGGCGAGTTCCGTCGAACACGGGACGGAGGGAGGCGGTGGGGGCGGGTGCTGTTTTGCTGTCTTTTCCGACGGTGATGGTGGCTCGGCTGCGGCCGCTGCCAGCGCCGGTGCCGGCTGAGTCGGTGACGGCACGGTGGTCGGGGCCGCGCCGGACGCGACGGCGGACGACGGCGGCGAATCGACTACCGCGGCGTGCTGAGCAGCCGGGCTCGGTCGTATCGCCACCCACAGCACAACGGCGACAGCCGCCGCGATGCCACACACAGCCAGGGGTCTGAGCTTCCGGGCTGCGGTCCGTTTGCGATGTTGACCAGGCATGGTGTCGAGTACCGGTTCCGTCGAGAAAAGGTCTCCGATACATTACGAAACGGTCGCGAAAATGTCACGCCGAGCGGTTGCCGGTGGTCGCCCGTTGGGTCCAGCACCTCGCGTCTCATGTTCTAGCGGGTTGTGTCGGCGCCTGCGCGCAGGCTCGCGCGCGTCGGCGTGGGGTGACGACGCGCCCGGAAAGTGCGGATTGGTTATGCGCTGATTCCGGCGGTGAGGATGGCGGCCAACTCCCGATAGGCATCGGAGTCGTCGAGACCGGTTTCGGTCCGGACGGTACCGCGCTGGATTCGGGCCATCATCGTGGCGGCGAGGTCGGCGGCGAAGGCGGCGTGGACGTCGCGGAAGTCGCCGGCCTGCACGCCTTCGTCGATCAGTTCTTGAACGCGGCGGGCGGCGATCTGCGTGTTCGTTTCGTAGATCTCGCGCGCCGGTATGAAGGCGTGCAGGTCGAACATGAATTGGCTCGACGCGGGCGCGAGTGCGGTGCCGACGGCGGAGAGATAGGTGGCGACGCGGTCGCGTGCGGTGGTTATGGGCGCGATAGCCGCCTCCACATCGTCGGTGGCGCGCCGGAAGAAGTGCACGGTTGCGGCCCGGACCAGCTGTTCCTTGCTGCCCGCGAGGGTGTACAGCGTCGATTTCGAGCAGTGCAGGCGAGCGGCGATCTCGTCCAGGGTGAGGTGCGCGAACCCTTCGGTGAGGAACAACTCGACCAGGGTGTCGAACAGTTCGCTGCGTCTGCGGGTGGGGAAGCCGCCACGAGTGAGCTGATCCATAGCGTCGAATAGTACTGAAGCGCCCCTTGTAGTACTGTCCGAAACCAGTACTCTGAAGAGTAATGCAGTACTGCTTGTCGTAGCCGAGGTGATGTGTGTCCGTTGAACGGTTGCTCCCCAGCGAGGAATCTCGTGATCTGATCCGGCTCACGCGGGAGATCGCCGACAAAGTTCTCGCTCCGATCGTCGATCAGCACGAGCGTGACGAGACCTATCCCGAGGGAGTCTTCGCCACGCTCGGTGAGGCTGGGTTGCTGAGCCTGCCGTATCCGCAGGAGTGGGGCGGCGGCGGTCAGCCGTACGAGGTGTATCTGCAGGTGCTCGAGGAAATCGCCGCACGGTGGGCTGCGGTGGCGGTGGCGGTGAGCGTGCACAGCCTGGCCTGTCACCCACTGCTCGCGTTCGGCACCGAAGAGCAGAAGCAGCGATGGCTACCGGACATGTTGGGCGGCAACCTGATCGGCGCGTACAGCCTGTCCGAGCCGCACGCCGGGTCCGATGCCGCCGCGGTCGCCTGTAAGGCCGCCGCGGTCGAGGGCGGCTACCGGATCACCGGGACAAAGGCGTGGATCACCCACGGCGGCAAGGCCGACTTCTACAACCTGTTCGCGCGCACGGGTGAGGGTTCGCGCGGCATCACCTGTTTTCTCGTGCCGGGCGACACTGCTGGGTTGAGCTTCGGCAGGCCGGAACAGAAGATGGGCCTGCACGCGGTGCCGACTACGACAGCCCACTTCGACGACGCGTTCGTCCCCGCCGAGCGCCGGATCGGCGACGAGGGGCAGGGTCTGCAAATCGCTTTGAGCGCACTGGATTCCGGCCGCCTCGGCATCGCTGCGGTCGCTACCGGGCTGGCGCAGGCAGCGCTGGACGAGGCCGTCTCCTACGCCCGCGAGCGCACAGCGTTCGGAAAGCCGATCATCGACCACCAGGGACTGGGATTCCTGCTCGCCGACATGGCGGCGGCCGTCGACTCCGCGCGGGCGACCTATCTGGACGCCGCGCGCCGCCGCGATGCGGGGTTGGCGTATTCGCGGCAGGCCAGTGTGGCCAAGCTGGTCGCCACGGATGCCGCGATGAAGGTGACCACCGACGCGGTGCAGGTGTTCGGCGGTTATGGTTACACGCGTGATTTCCGCGTCGAGCGGTACATGCGCGAAGCCAAGATCACGCAAATCTTCGAAGGCACCAATCAGATCCAGCGCCTGGTCATCAGCCGCTCCCTCGCGCGGTGACCCGTATCCCGCGCTCACTCTTGCCGGCTATGGCCGGTAGCGGGCGGCAGGCCGAACCGCGCGCGGCGGCGTGTCCGACGGTAGAGCTGCAGTCCTATCGGTAGCCCCGTTCGAGCAGGTACTTGGCTCCTGCCTCGAAGCCGGCGGGGCTGAGCTGTTCGAAGTCGAAGGCGTCGGCGAGCCGGTTGGTGGTGTTGAATGCGGCGCACACCGCCAGCGCGTCCTCGACCTGCTGGCGCGTGACACCTGCGGACAGCACTTCCCGCATGTCCTCGGCGGCCACGGTTGCTTCCCGGGTCAGCTTGCCGAGCATCCGCAGCGTTGCCCGCAGGCCCTCTTCGATGGGGGCCGATTCCAGGTCGGTCAGCACCGCTCGAACCTTCGCCTCGTTCTGGTATGCCTGCCCCGCGGTCGCGGTGTGCGCGCCGATGCAGAATGTGCATTCGTTGACCTTGGACACGAAGGCCGCCATCAGCTCTCGATCGGCTACCGACCAGGCGGAGGGTCCCCGCATCGCCTCGTGGGTGAACGTCTTCGCCCGGGCGCCGTAGAAGTCGGGCCGGTAGAAGACCAGCTTGGCGGCGTCCGGTACCGGATGCCCGGAGAACACCCGGATGAGTGTGAACAGCACCTTGGTGCCGGGGCGATAACCGTGGTTGAGGATGTCGAGTCGCATTATCTGGCCTCGTCGCTACCGGTCGCCTCGGCCAAGGCTGCCCGTCCCGCCTCGTACAGCCTGGCGGACTGGCCGACCGCAGCGGATACCACCAGCTCGAACAGCTGATCCTCGCTGAAGCCCGCGGCCTTGGCTGCGGCGAAGTCCGCGTCGATGACCCGTGTTGGTCTCGTGGCGACCTTGTCGATCAGTGCGTGCAAGGGCGGGGGCACATCTGCGTTGCGGAATGCGCGGGCGCGCTGGTCCGCAGATGCCCTGCCTTTTCCGTTCAGGACGCGGTCCACCAGAGCACGATGCGCTGCTTGCTTCTTGTCCTCATATGGCACGGCGGCTCGACTCTCCTCCGGTTCAGCTATTCGCCCTCATGTGCATAACGATAGGCGCACGCTATCGCCCGGTGACGACATGATCGCCCACGAACTGTTCACCGGCGCAGAACTCGCCGTCGAGATAGAACGCTCGGCACGCCGAAAAGTCCTGCGTCACAATCAATCTCACACAGACGCAACCTGCCTGCGGTATACGGTCAGGAGAAGATAGCGTGCACCTGGTCGACTGCTTCAGGCCCGTAGCCAACCGTGCCCACGGGCACCGCACCGTCGATTGCCTCGATGACGCGCCCGGCCCAAACGGGCCCGAACCCTCCGCACAGCTCGATCAGTTGCACACCCTCGCCCACCAGGCGGCGCGCGACCTCGATGCCTTCCTCGGGCTTCTCCACCCCCACGAGGACAGTGCGGCACTTACCGGTGTCCACGACGCTGACATCGCCGCCCGCGGCGCTGCCGGCCGCTGTGTAGATGAATCCCCAGTGCATGAGCGCCATGCGTGTGAACCTCCCTGAGACCGTGGAAGCCACCAGCCAAACAGATCTGGGGCGAGAACGTCCAGGATTGGAGGGTGCACCGGTGTGTGATCCGCGCCTCCCTCACGCCACATCCACCAGCTCGGAAGCCCCCCGGTGGACGACAAACTCATCGTCGAGGTCGCCGACCCGAACGCATCCCGTGACTCGATCGGGGAGCCGGAACCGGCAGGCCGGAACATCGTGCACGTGTGCATTTCGTCAGGCCAGTGGTAGTTGGCAGACCCGCCCGATCGCTCACGTCGTCGCGCCTTGCCGGTCGGCTCAGCGATCGGTGATCCCGATCGGACCGCGAATCTGGCGAGCCACCGCACGGAACCAGCCGGAGTGGTACCGGCCGCCCTCGGCGTCGAAGGCGGGCCGAAGTTCGTACCAGCGCAGTCCCGGGCGCCGATGGTGCATGCCGTGCAGGTTGAAGCTCAGTGCCAGGATCTCCAGTGACGCGGGCAGTTTCAGGTTCAGCGCCTCGAGCGGCTCGTCGAGATCGGTGCCGTAGTGGTACGCGTTGTCCGACAGCGAGACGATTACGCCGCGCCCGGCCAGCGCCGCCAGCAACATCCACCAGTGACTGCCGTAGGCGACAAACGCCGCGCCGTGGAGCACCGTGATCGCGGCCGCGTCGATGCGGAACTGCCGGAACACCTCGACCTGTGCGACGCGTTCGAGCAGCGGCCCCGCCACCGTGTCCGGCCCGTCCGCCGCACGGCCGAACCGGCGCACCGCCCCGGCGGGCAGCGCCGCCAGCACGACCGCCGCGACCTCGAGCAGATACAGTCCGCCGAAGAGCCTCAGATAATACCCGGGCGCGGCCTTCGCCCAGCTGGACGTCGCCAGGTCGTAGACCTCGGCCCGCTCCCGGGTCCGGCTGTAGCGGTGGTGCAGCAGGTGCCCGGTTTTGAGCAACGCGAACGGCGAGCCGTACAGCACGGCGAGCACGCGTCCGTGCCGGTCGTTGAGCGAGCGCCGATGGTGCAGATTTCCGTGGACGGCCTCGTGAATCACCGACCAGAACGTCGTCGTCAGCAGCGCCGACGGCAGCAGTGCCCAACCCCACGCGGGGTCGCGGGGCAACAGCAGAAGCGGTAGCGCGAAGAGCTGGAGGAGATTGAGCACGACCGCCACGGCGGTCAACCACGATCCGATCCGCCGCATGTCGTCGCGGCGCTGCGCGCGGACAGCGTTGCCACTGCGCCGTTCGGTCATCTCGCCCTCGGTCACTGCTCCGGTCTTCCTCCCGAAGCCGAGCGTGCACGAGTTGCCCCACGAACACCCCTACGCGGGCTGTCGCAACCCTTACGTCCGTGCAACGAAACAGTGTAGACGCGCCGATAGCCTGCCTCGCGCCGGCGATCCCGCACCGGGCGTACGGGTCCTGCGCTCGGGATGGGATCGCGGCTACCGGGTTCCGCGCCGATCCAGGGACACGGTCCGCATCGCTATGTCTTCCGACTCTTCGCGCTGACCGAGCCGATAATCGCAGCGGCGGAAAATCCTTGGCATCGCTGAAACCTCACGCCATCCCCGAGGCCGGACGGTCCTGCGCTCGAGCCTGCATCGACGCCTTCTACGAATGTTCCTGCTGGCTACCTATTCTTCTTTGCTCCGGATTCCGGGGCGGAATGTAGCAGCCGCGCTTGGAGCGCCAGATACAGCAGTGCGGCGTCGGCCGGTACGGCGAACGCCTTGCCGGTGAGTCGCTCGATCCGCTTGAGACGATGCAACACCGTATTGCGATGCAGGTGAAGGTGTTTGCCGACGGCCGACGTGGAGCCACCGAGTTCGTACCAAGCCAGCGCGGTCTGCACGAGCGCGCCGGCGTCGTCGGGGTCGAGTGGGTCGAATGCTGCGAATGCATCGGAGAGGACGTCGGCGGTCAGGCCCGGGTCGGCCGCGAGCAGCACACGCACCGGCGACGAGCCGTAGGTGTGGACCCTGGCCTCCGTCGGCGTCAGACATTGAAGGGCGAGGCGCGCCTGTTCGAGTGCGGCAGGCGCAGATCGGAGGTCGGTGAACGGCCGGCTGGCACCGGCTCGTGTGGTTGCAGCGCGTAGGGCGCGGTCGAGCGCGGCCGGGGAGACCGCGGCGGCCAGGGTTACGCGGTCGTCGGCAAGCAGAGTCTCGACGGTTGTCACCCCCGCCGCGGCGACGCGGGCATGGCCGACCAGGACGACGAAAGTGGCCCCCGCAGGCAGGCCCATCCGGCTGCGCAGGCCCTCGCGCTGCGTGGCGGGGAAGTCAGGATCGAGCAGGGCCCGCAGCAGTTGTCGATTCGATCCTTGGTCTGCGGTGGCGGCGGTGCGCCGGTAGGCGTCGGCGGCGGCGATGGAGAATTCGTCGACGGTGGCCCACACGAGCGTGGACAGCTGGAGGAGCCCCGGGCGATCGTCGCGCTGAGCGCGTTCGACGGTGACTTCCCAGATCGCCAGTCCGGCCACCCGGAAGGCGTGCAGCAGGCTGTCCAGCGGTATGCCCCGCTCGGCCTTGAGGCGCCCGGTTCGGCGGGCCGGTTCGAGTGAGTAGGGAATGTTGGCGATCGCGTCCAGCAATGTGGAGATGTTGTCGGCCACCAGGGTCGACAACTCGTCGTGGCCGAGCGCCGCGTCACCGTAGGCCTGCTCATCGTGCTCGATCCTGGCGGTCACGAGCTCGGAGATCGCATCCAAATCTCCGCGCAGCTCGCTGAGGAGGCGGAGCGATGGATTCTGCGTGTCCTGGGTCACAGCAGCCAACGGTAATCCTCGTTGTGCACAGGCACAACGGGGCTGGCTGAAGTGGGTGCCTACGCCCGTTGTCACGACCGATGGCACCCGGCGAGACTGAGTTCTCCTGATCGTGCATGGACGGAGTACGCCGTGACCACAGCCCCGCACCAGTCCCACCTCGACGACGTCTTGGGCGATGGAGAGATCGCTGCGCTGGATTACGCCGTCGCCGAATTGCAGGCCGGTGCCGCGCGGTGGGCGCGACTCGAAATCGCCGACCGCGCCGATCTGTTCGCGCGCACCCATAGCTCGATCCGCGCACACTCCGAACGGTGGGTGCGCACGGCCGTGGCGGCCAAGCACATGCCGGCCGGGGTATGGGAAGGCGAGGAATGGATGTCCGGCCCATACGTCGCCTTGGCGAATGTCGCCGCGATCGCCCGAACGCTCGACGCAGTCGCCGCCGGTACGTCGCCGGTTGCTGGGCGAGCGACAGGCACGGCACCGGGAGGCCGGACCACGCTGAAGGTCCTACCAGCCGATCTCCGGGAATTCATGTTGCTGCACGGCTTTTCGGCCGAGATCTGGATGCCGCCGGGCGTTACCGCCGAGCAGGTGCGCGCAACGGCCGGGCTGGGCGCGAAGCACGTTGGCGAGAAAGCGGGAGTGGGCTTGGTCCTTGGTGCCGGGAACATCAGCTCCATCGCACCGCTGGATGTGCTGTACGAACTGATAGCCCACAACCGGGTCAGCATTCTCAAGCTCAACCCGACTTTCGCGACGCTGCTGCCCGTGTTGCAGGATGCCTTCGCGCCGCTCGTCGAGTTCGGGGCCCTGCGCATCGTCAACGGCGGCGCCGCGGTCGGCGGTTACCTCGCTCACCACCCCGACATCATGCACGTGCACATCACCGGCAGCGGTGTCACGCACGACGCGATCGTCTGGGGCGTCGGGGCAGACGGGCAGGCCCGGCGGGCCGCGGGCACGCCGCTCCTGGACAAGGAGATCACCAGCGAACTCGGCGGCGTGTCACCGATTATCGTGGTACCGGGTCGGTGGTCGAAGGCCGATCTTCGCTTCCAAGCCGAGCACGTCGCGACCCAGCGGCTGCACAACGCCGGCCATAACTGCATCGCCGGCCAGGCCCTGATTCTCAGCAGCGACTGGGATCAGCGTGCGGAATTCCTCGACATGCTCCGCACGGTTCTCGATGAACTTCCGGCCCGCGCTCCGTGGTATCCCGGCAGTGACCGCAAGATCGGGCTGGCCGAGCGTGCCTACCCGGCCGCCGAAAACCATTCCGGGCGCCTACTCGTCGAGGTCGACGAGTCCACGTCCCAGGAGTTGTTCACCACCGAGTACTTCGCCCCGATTCTGGGGCATGCGGCCCTGCCCGGCCTCGGCATCGAGTTCCTGCGTGCTGCAGTGGCTTTCGCGAACGATCGGCTCGACGGCACCCTGGGCGCGAGCCTCATCGTCGCGCCCGCCGACCGCGCGGCGATGGGTTCCGATTTCGACGAGGCGATCGCGGACCTCCGGTACGGGACCATCGGCATCAATGTCTGGAGCGCCTTGGGATTCCTGGTTCCCGGCCTGCCGTGGGGCGCGTACCCGGGGCACACCCTCGACGCGGTCGGCAGCGGTATCGGTGTAGTCCACAACGCTTACTTGGTCGATGGCACCGAGCGTGCCGTGCTCAGCGGACCGTTCAGACCGTTCCCGCGCTCGATCGCCCACGGGGAGTTCGCGTTGTCGCCGAAGCCATCATGGTTCGTCACCGCCAAGAGCGGGGCCAGGACTTCCCGGAAGCTGACCGACTATGCCGGCCGGCCGAGCTGGCTGCGACTACCAGGCATCGTCGCGTCCGCGTTCCGCGCTTGACGGAACCACTCGACGCCCGTCGAAGGCCCAGATTTCCTACCGACCGACTGCTGGATGAATAGATCGGAGTTACACACCATGACCACTGACACCCGCGAACTGTTCGAGCGCTACCATGCGTGCTGGGCGGACCGTGACCCCGACCGAATCGCCGAACTCCACACCGCAGACTCCCTGCTCCACCTCCACTCGGGTCAGGAACCCGCGCACGGTAGGGCGGCTATCCGGGAGACGGCGGCGGCGCTGTTGGCTCTCGTTCCCGACCTGACGTTCCACCTGGTCTCGCTGCGTGTCGGAGAGGACTTCTGGGTCGTGCAGTGGGAGCTGACCGGGACCTCCCGCGACCGGCAATCCGTTCCGTGTCGATCTTGCGGACTATGTTCTGGTCGAGGATGGTGCGGTCAAAGCGAAGCACTCTTATGTCGATGGAGTCGCGATGCAAGCAGCGCTGGCGGCCGCCCCGTAATCCCCTCGTACAGCGAGAGATATGCCGAGGGGTGGGCTGCGCGGCGGCCCACCCCTCGGATTTTGTCAGCCAGCCCTGGCAGGCGGCCGATTATGCTGGGGCCGTGACACCGAGAGCCGAGCGGGAGCCAGTGGTGCGGGCGGACGCCGCACGAAATCGCGCCCGGGTGTTGCAGGTTGCCCGCGAGCAGCTGGCCGGCGGTGACGACTCGCTCCAGCTGAACACCATCGCCCGGCTCGCCGGAGTGGGCGTGGGAACCGTGTACCGGCATTTCCCCAACCGTCACGCGTTGTGGGAGGCGCTGTTGGTGGAGCGCTTTCAAGAGCTGGTCGACCAAGCGCAGGCTGCCGCGGCCGACGAGGATGCGCTCGCAGGTCTGCACCGTTTGCTCCGGTTCGCGCTCGGACGCGCGTTGGAGGACGCCGGATTCGCGGCCGTGCTCGAGTCCGCCAGCGATGCCGACGCGCGGACCTCGGCGATGAAGGCCGAGCTCGACCGGGCCGTCGCGGAGCTGCTGAGCCGCGCCCGTCGGTCCGATGCCATCCGGGGTGACATCGAAGCGGACGATGTGCGCCGCCTGCTGTGTGGCCTCTCTGGACGACCAGACCGGCCTGCTGATCGGACCCGACGTCCACCCGGTCCCCGCCTTCCGCGGCAGCACCGACCCCAGGACGGTCGACAGCGTCCTCAGACTCAGCCGACAGCTGGCACCCCTCGATCACGGTCTGTGAGTCGGACCGGATTGTGGTGGCTGCGAATGGGATTCGCATCGACGAGTGGCGTCCGTCCGCTCGTCACCGGCGATGCCCAGGAGCTCGGCGCGGCGGTCCATTGTGGAGCTCGGATGTCCGCGATCCAGTCGATGTAGCCGGTGACATCGGTCGCCATACGCCGAGAACGGAACCTCTGGCTACATCCGCTATCTGCGACGGCGGCAGTATGGGATGACTCCAGCCCGGGCCGTCTCCGCCGAATCATTTACGTGCCAAGTCGGTGACGTCAGTCGACCACTAATATCGCGAGGGACCCACGCGGCGGGCCACGGGGATGACGGCGTCATCGGTCCCGGCTGTGTGAGTCGGTTCGGTGCGGATCAGGGCCTCGTACGGCGGCGTGCTGGCGCAGGTGCGGGCCCGGCGGGTTCATGTTCGACGAGCGGAAGAAGGTGGCGGCGTTGATGTCCACGTTGATCATGCAGACATGCGGCGGTCACCTACGACTCCTACGCTCGCGCCTCATGATCGGCCGCCGGATGGTCCTGGTAACGGCGGGGATCGTGGTAATCGTGACGGCTGTGCCGTCGTGCTCGACAGGGTCGCGTGTCTCGTCGACCGCGGCGGGACAGCTCAGCACAGGCGTCGACCAAGCGCTCACCCTCATGCCGGGACAACTCCTGGCGGCCACCGGCGGAGCCACGCCCGTGGCGTTCGCCCAGCCCTCACACGGAAAGATCAGCTACGGTCCGGGCGGTAGCATCGTCTACACCCCGCACAAGGGCTTCTCCGGTACCGAACAGCTGCGGGTGACCACCACGGATGCGGTGAAAATCTACGCCGTCGACACCCCGCCGATCGCCACTGTTGGCGGTGTGGAGATTCAGAGCAGCGCCAACGGCTCGGCCATCGCCCTCGTCCCCGGCAAGGCCGACGAAGTCTACGGCCTCACCGACCGCGGACCGAATGTCGCCGGCCGCACCGACAACGAAAAGGTCTTGCCGGTTCCCGACTTCCACCCGCAGATCAGGGTGTTCCGGCTCAGCGACGGCACTGCGATACCGGGCAAGACGATCACCTTGTCGGGCCCCGATGGACAACCATTGGTCGGCTTGGTGAACCCCGAGGCACAAACCGGCGAAAACCTTGTCACCATCGACGGCAAGCCGCTGCCCCCCTCCGACCGCGGCCTGGATACCGAGGGACTGGTCGCGCTGTCCGACGGCACCTTCTGGGTGTCCGACGAGTACGGGCCCTTCATCGTGCACTTCGACGCCAACGGCAAAGAGCTGGAACGGCTGTCGCCGTTCAACGGCTCACTGCCGCGCGAACTGTCGCTGCGCAGCGCGAATCAAGGTATGGAGGGTCTCACCATCACGCCCGACGGTTCCACACTCGTCGGCATCATGCAGTCGGCTCTGAAGACACCAGGGCTCGAGGGCTCCGCGAAATCGGTACCGCTCACCCGGATTGTCACTATCAACTTGGCGTCCAAGGCCGTCGAAGAATACCTCTACCCGCTCGCCGATCCGCAGAAGACCAAGGTCGCGATATCCGAGATCACCGCGCTCAGCAACACCGCGTTCCTGATCGACGAGCGCGACGGCGAACTGCAACCCGGTGGCGATAAGAGGATTTACGTCGCCGACATCTCCGGCGCCACAGATGTGGGGCCCGGCGCCACCGTGCCGGGCAGCACGTACCGGGCGGACGCCGGTGGGCTGCAGGTGGACGGCAAGCCGATCGAGACGGCGATCGGGGTTACCACCGACACCGAGGCCATCGACAAACTGAAGACCCTTGGTATCACCGTCGCGGCCAAGACACCGAAACTGGACCTGGGCGGTCTGTTGATCGGGTTCAACGACAAGGGCGAATTCTTCGGACACGACAAGATCGAGGGCCTGGCCACCCCGGACGGTGGAACCACGCTCGTAATCGCCAATGACAGCGATTTCGGCCTGGCCGGCATCGCCTCGGAGACACCGCCCTTCACACTCGAGCCGAAGACGCTGGCGAATGGGCGGCCGGATACCGGCGAGTTCCTAGTGGTCGACACCACCAAACTGCCGGCCCGAACCCAGACCGCCACCGTCTCGATCAAGGTCGGCTGACCAGCAACTAGGCGCCGAGTCGTGCCGCGGCACTGCCTGCTCCAGAGTCGATGTCCTGCTGGAGAATCCGACGGGCACACGATGCCGGCGCCGGTGATTCGCCATCAGCACTGGGAATTCCATGGGCATGGACATCACGCCGGATCGAATGTTCTGGGTCGCCTCTTGTCGCACAGGCATTTCCGCGCCCTGCTCCAGCGGTGGCCGACGATCAACCCGCCAGTTACCGCGTCGACGTTCAAAGACACGACGCCAGCTGTGGGACTGTCCGAATGGCCACGGCAGTGTCGTAGGTACCCGCTCGACGGTATTTGCATCTCGGGTTGGGGACGTGTGCCGCGATGGTTAGGCTGCGGCCTTGTGCGCGGACTGTCGTCGGTGTCGAGGTTGTGGTTGGTGTGGGGCGTTACTCGGACGCTGATGGTGGTGTTCACCGGTGTGACGGTGCTGCCGCACAGCATTTGGGATGCCTCGGCCGCGGATTTGACTCTGTACCGGGGATGGGCCGAGGTGATCGTGTACCAGAGTGTCTTCCCGCTGTATGACGAGCGGTGGCAGTACCCGCCCGGAGCGGGAGCATTGCTGGTGGTGCCCTGGCTGTTCGGCGGCGGGCACGGGTACAACTGGTGGTTCTTCGCGTTGGTTGCCGCGGCGGACGCGGCCGTGCTGTGTTTGTTGATCCGGGCCGCGCGGCGTGACGGCAGGGAGGCAGCCCGGACGGGGCCGTGGGTGTGGGTGGTCGGGGTGGCATTGCTCGGCCGCGTCTGTTACGGCCGATTCGATCTGATCGTGGCGGCGACCGCGGTCGTAGCGTTGCTGTGGGCGACGCGACGTCCGGCGGCCGCCGGCGCGGCCGTTGCTGCCGGGGCGTTGCTGAAAGTGTGGCCGGTGGTGGTTGTGCTGGGGCTGCGCTGGCCGGCACTGTGGCGGATGAGCGCCGCAGCGGCCGGCGTCGGCGCGCTGGCGGCCGCGGGACTGACGGGGTTGGGCCCAGGCGCGTGGTCGTTCCTGCAGTTTCAGTCCGAGCGTGGGTTGCAGATCGAATCTGCCGCTGCCACACCGCTGTTGATGCTCCGGCTGTTGGACGGCGGCTGGAGCATCGTGCATCGCTACGGGGCCGAGGAACTGTCTGGGCCGTGGGTGTCCGCGATGGCCCGAGGGTGCGTGGCGGCCACGGTCATCGGTGGTGCGGTGCTGCTGATCATCTGGTGGCGGGCGCGGCCCCCGGCAGCGGATCTCGCGTTGGCCGCGGTGCTACTGGCTTTGCTGACCAGCCGGGTACTCAGCCCGCAATACCTGGTGTGGGCGGTGGCGGTGGCCTCGGTCTGCGCGCTGGACCGGCACACCACACAGCGACCTGTGCTGATGCTGGTGCTGGCGACGGCGCTTGTGAGCCAGGTGGAATTCCCGTTCGTCTACGACCGGGTGGCCACCGGAAGTTGGCCAGGAGTAATGGTTTTGACAGTGCGCAACGGCCTGCTGGTGTGCGCGACCGTGTGGTCTGTTGTGCGGCTGTGCCGAACTCGACCCGCGGCTACGCTTGTCAGCGCGGGGCGGTGTCGTGCGGTCGAGCGTGCCGGTATTGATGATCCGCAAAGGCTGCCTTGCGTGGCTGACGTATCTGCTTGATTCCGGACAGATCGCGGTACACCACATGGTTTCGGTCGGCGAGTGATCCCAGGCTGTAGCGTGATTGCAGCCCGAACAGCTGGGTGCGGGTGCGGGCGCTCCAGCGGCGGGCGGCGGCTGTGCGGGTGGTCTGGAAGGTGACCATGTATCCGCCCTCGTACAGCCGCAGGAGCGAGTAACCGGCAGGGTATTCCTTGATCGATGCCACCTCCAAGAACTCCACCGGGATGGAGATGTCCGGGCGCGTACGTCGATTGCGGTGAGTGTGCCCGCTGTGGTGCAGGAACACTCCAGGGGAGCGCCCGTAGAGCCGGTGCACGGTGGCCGCGTCGTGCCGGTTGAGCACGAAGCCCGGGCCGCCGAGGTTGCTCAACGCCGACTCTCGGGTCACCGGATGGTGGCCGAAAACCAATGTCGGCTGGTCGGGCTCGTCGCGTAGCACGCTGCGCAGGCGAGACATCTGCTCCGGGTCGATCCGGCCGCCGGAGCCGTCGAGATCGGTGGTGTCGAGTCCGATCACCCGCAGCCCGTCCAGGTTGTAGCTGAACAATCGCTGTCGAGGCAGAAAATGCGAGCCCCAGCAGTCGTGGTGCGCGGTCCCCGGCAGTCGCAGACCCGACTGCCAGTCCGCGCCGACGCGCGGCCGGTCGTGATTTCCGCGGCACACCAACAGGTCTCTGCCCAGCTCGCCCCACTTGTCGAGCCGACGTCGCAGATGGCGAGATTCGCTCGGCCTGCCGCCGCTGGTGAGATCGCCTGCCAGCACCAAGTGGTCGACGTTGCGATCCGGCTCGCGTACGTCGCTCAACAGCGCTTCCAGCATCATCGCTGGATACGGGGCCATCCCGGGCTCCTGCCGCACTCCGGTAGGCAACGCGGCCACGATCTGGCCGCTCACCTCCTCACCGAAGTGCAAATCGTTGGCCAGCGCGATAGTGCGCAACAGCCGCCCCGGCGGCGGTGTGAGGGTATGGAATTCGTGTTTCTGCTCGTCGTTCCACCAGCGCATCGCCGAACCGGAGACTGCCCGCATGCCTCGCGAGCGGGCCTCCAACCGGTAGCGCCTGCCGGGTTCGAGCCCGGTGACTTCGACGTAGTGGAAGGCGGTGGGCGTGGTGTCGGAGTGCACGACCGGCAGTGGCTTACGCGAATCCGCCGGTCCGAGTGCGAGTTCGGTGTCCGCTGCGACCGGCCGCCAACGCCCGATCGGGTCAGCCGCGGCGGTCGTCCAGCTGACCGCCACCGACTGATCGCTCACCGTGATGAGTTCCAGATCCCGGGCTGTGATCGAAAGAGACTGGGGCGCAAGCAAGGCGAGTCCGCCTACGGGAAGCGTGGCGACTGCGGTGAGCGCGGTGAGTATGGTCCTGCGGGAAGGCTCGTGGTGGCCCATCGCAACCCCTGACGTTGGTCTCGCCGATGCATCGACGGACTCGACATTATGGAGTCAACTGTGCGAGCTCGTGAACAACGGTTGAGCTGTGCCGGTCGGTTTGCCGCCGGTTTCCTGAATAGGCTTCTGCCTGTGTCGGCCTCAGTGCACGAAGCAGGCGATCAGACGGCTGACCTCGCCGGACGTCCGCTCGGACTTCACTTCGGTCGAGTCGCCATCCGAAGGTGCGACGAGCAGGTCCTGCGGGGAACCGGGGTCTTCCTGCCGGTGCGGCTGTGCGCTCGTCGATCGGCTGCGCAGTGCCTCGGCGTCGGGCTGTTTCCTCTGCTAAGAATTCCCGCCAGATGAGCGATGTACTTCTCCTGCGGTAGATGCGTCAACCGGCCGCCATTGTTACATGCGATGTGATGTGTATCACATAGATCTAGCAAACTCCCTGGATAGGCGGCGAAACGGTGATGCACCTGCGGTTTTCTTTGGCCATTTCCGTGCCGGCTCTATGCATAGTTAACTGATCGTGCATAAACTGTGACCAAGCTGAAATCAAATAAAATATTGCCGGAAGGTCGACAGCCTGTGGACGCTCGGTCGCAACGATCGCACGTTCCGCAAGCTGCCCTCGGGGTCGGCCAGCAGAATTCCGCAACGATCTCGCGATCTGCAGGTCTACCCCTCTCTTATCGCATCGAGGATATCGAGACCCCGCGACACCGCGGTCGGTCACGTGATGACGAGACGGAAGCAGCGCGTGACCGAGTCGCGAAGAGTCACTGCCCACAGCCAACCTCCGTGACCGGCAGATCCAACCTCCGGCGAGCCGAGCACGCCATCCAGAAGGACAGATTCAGAGAACAACCAACTACGGTCAGGAAGGAGTTGCAATGCACAAGCAGGCCGGCAACGCGCTACCCCAGGACTTCAGTCGCTGGACCGAACTGGTCGACCGTGCCGCACACGCGGAGAACGAAGTCGAGAGGGAGAAACCCGCCTTGGCTGCGGCAGAGCTGGAAGAGAAGTGGATCCGCGCGGCCGCCGAGGACTGGAGAACGCTGCACGACCAATGGTGCGAAAGAATTGACCGGACGCGAGCATGTGTGAAGTCTGAGTACGCTCTGCTCTGAGTCGATAGCCGAATCGAGCCTTTCACCCGCACCCGCGACCGTGTTGGCCACCGGATATCACTGCCTGCCATGAGCCCCGATGAGATCGAACTGGGTCGCCATTCCCCCACCGGTATTCATCGCAGGTGAGTGGGGTTTCGGATTCGACGCGGGTCAGCTTCTCGGGGTTGCGGACGTAGTAGAGGCCGGTGATGCGGGCGTCCTCGACACGGATCGCCATGATGGCGTCGATTTCGCCGTTCAGGCGCATGAGGAGCGCGGGCTGCCGTTGACGACGGTGGGGTCGCCGGTGAGTGCGGCTGCGGTTTGCCGATGCCGCCGAGGATGTATCGGCTCACTTTTTCGGCGCCGATGACCGGTCGCAGCGCGGCGCGCTTGATACCGCCGCCGTCGCTCATGAGGACGACCTGCGGGGCGGGCCGACCACCGATGTGTGGCCCCGGCGCCGGGTCAGAGAGTGGCGATCGCCTCGTCGCGCTCGGCTTGCAACACCTGCCGGCGCTTCGCATCCTCGACCCGACCGGCTCCGGCCACCGTCACCGCGGCCGTGGCGGGCGCGGCATCGAGGACAGGCCGCAGCCGCTGCGCCTCCTCGAGGGTGGCGATCGGGTAGGCGAACACGGCCGCTCCGGGAACGTTCGGGTCGGCGCTGCCGCTGCCGACCGCGTAGATCAAATAGTCGTAGCCGACCGTGCCGCCGGTCGCCAACGTCACGCTGCGTTCGGAGGCGTCGATCCGTGTCACGGTATCGACCACCAGTCGGACACGCTCGCCCAGAACTTTGCCGTACTCGACGATCGTCTCGTGGGTCCCGGCCGCCAGTTGGTGCAGGTAGATCCGCTCGACGAAGGACGGGCGCGGGTTGATCAGGGTCACGGTGACGTCGTCGCGCTGCATCAGGCGATTGGCCGCCATGACACCGGCGTATCCGCCGCCGATCACGACCACATCGATGTTGCCGCTCATGGTGTCTCCTTCATCTCGAGGGGTTCGGCCACAAGACACCGCGTGCCGACGTCGCGGTTTGTTGTCAGCCCTGCCGGGTAAACACCTGCTCGGCAGTACGGCAGCGTTCACCTGCCCCAATTGCAGAGGGAGAATCAGATGACCGGATCCGGGCCTGCTGATCTCAAGCGGCGGCATCGCGCAATGTGGGCACTGGGCGACTACTCCGCTGTCGCCACCGAGGTGATCCCTGGGCTGGGCCGGCGTCTCGTCGAGGCCTGCGGTATCGGTCCGGGTCAGCGGGTGCTGGATATTGCGGCCGGGTCCGGGAACGCCGCGATCCCGGCCGCGGAGGCCGGTGCGGAGGTCGTGGCGAGCGACCTCACGCCGGAGCTGTTCGAGGCGGGTCGGCGGATCGCCGCCGCACGGGGCGTCGACCCGCAGTGGCAGGAAGCCGACGCCGAGGCATTGCCGTACGCCGATGCCGAGTTCGACGTCGTAATCTCCTGCGTCGGCGTCATGTTCGCGCCGTTCCACCAAGCGGCCGCGGACGAAATAGTGCGCGTCACCAAGCCGGGCGGCACGATCGGGCTGATCAACTGGACACCCACCGGATTCATCGGGCAGATGTTCGCCACGATGAAACCGTACGCTCCACCGCCCCCACCCGGTGCGCAGCCGCCACCGCTGTGGGGCGACGAGACGCATGTCCGGTCGCTACTGGGCGATCGTGTCGCCGACCTGGAGCTGCGGCGCGAAAACGCGGTCATTGATCGTTTCGCCGACGGCGCCGAGTTCCGCGACTTCTTCAAGGCCTACTACGGACCGACGGTCGCGGTGTACAAGGCCATTGCCGCCGAACCCGACCGGATCGCGCAATTGGACCGGGAACTCGCGGATCTCGCTTCCCAACACGACCTGGGCAACGGGCGGATGGAGTGGGAGTACCTGTTGGTCACCGCACGCCGATCGGCCTGACCTGGTCATTGGGGTCGACCGGGCCGTCTCGTATCCGCGGCGCCCACGAGTGAGTGTGCGGCCGTTCCGAATCCACGCGTGGAACTTCTGGCAGAACCAGGTATTTCGTTGGCTGCCCAAGTTTGCGGATTCGATCGAATGAACCTGCCATCCTCAGCGATACACCGAACCGGGTGCCGCGGGGCGTCCGTGAACCACGGGTGGGTGGCCGGTGAGGCGTCGGTGTGCGCCTATAGACCGATGGGATGCGACGATCGCACGGTGTCACCTGCGCCGGAGAGCGCGACACTCCGAGATACGGGCGAGTAACACCCGCGCGCTGTGCACATACGTGGAATATAGGTGCACACTACGCGGGAGAGTCGCAACCCTCGCCCGTCGACCGGGGCCAGAGTTTTGGAGAGGAAGGAGCTGGCGAGTGTTCAGCCGCATCGCCATCGTCAACCGCGGAGAGGCCGCCATGCGCCTCATCCACGCCGTCCGAGACTTGGCCGCGGAGACCGCGCGCCCGATCGAAACGGTCGCTCTGCACACCGATGTCGACCGGAACGCGACGTTCGTGCGTGAGGCCGATATCGCCTACGACCTCGGTCCGGCGTCTGCGCGGCCGTACCTGGATCTGAAGGCGCTCGAGCGTGCGCTGGTGGCGACCGGTGCGGACGCCGCCTGGGTCGGCTGGGGTTTCGTCGCGGAAGACCCGGCGTTCGCGGAGCTGTGCGAGGAAATCGGAGTCACCTTCATCGGCCCCAGCCCGGAGGCCATGCGCAAGCTCGGTGACAAGATCGGCGCGAAGCTGATCGCCGAGGAGGTCGGCGTACCGGTCGCGCCGTGGAGCCGTGGCGAAGTCGAGTCCGTGGACGCCGCGCTGACAGCCGCGGCCGAGATCGGCTATCCGCTGATGCTGAAGGCAACCGCGGGCGGCGGCGGCCGCGGTATCCGGGTGATCACGAACGAGGCCGAGCTCGTCGATGCCTACGAGCGCACCCGCCAGGAGGCCGCACGAGCTTTCGGCAGCGGCGTGGTGTTCCTGGAGCGCCTGGTCACCGGCGCCCGGCACGTCGAGGTCCAGGTGATCGCGGACGGCCAGGGCACCGCATGGGCGCTCGGTGTCCGCGACTGCTCGGTGCAGCGGCGTAACCAGAAGGTCATCGAGGAATCGGCGTCACCGGTGCTGCGGCCCGAGCAGGCAGCCGAGCTCAAGGCGTCGGCCGAACGGCTGGCGATCGCGGTCGGTTACCGCGGCGCGGCGACGGTCGAGTTCCTCTACCACCCCGGTGACAAGCTGTTCGCATTTCTCGAGGTCAACACCCGCCTGCAGGTGGAACACCCGATCACCGAATCCACCACCGGGTTCGATCTGGTCAAGGCGCAGCTGTCGGTGGCATCCGGCGGCCGCCTCGAGGGCGAGCCGCCGACCGAGCGCGGGCACGCCATCGAGGCCCGGCTCAACGCCGAAGATCCCGATCGCGACTTCGCGCCCGCCCCGGGCCGCATCGCGCTGCTGGACCTGCCGGCCGGGCCGGGCATCCGCGTCGACACCGGTGTCAGCGAAGGCGACACCATTCCCGCCGACTTCGACTCGATGATCGCCAAGATCATCGCCTACGGCCGTGACCGAGAGGAAGCGCTGGGCCGGCTGCGCCGGGCAGTGGCGCAGACCAGGGTGATCATCGAAGGCGGCGCAACGAACAAGAGCTTCCTGCTCGACCTGCTGAACCAGCCCGAGGTGATCGACGCCAGCGCGGACACCGGCTGGATCGACCGCGTCCGCGGTGAGGGCAGGCTCGTCTCGCACCGGCACTCCGCCATCGCGGTGGCCGCCGCCGCCATCGATGCCTACGAGGAGGAGGAACGGGTCGAGCGGCACCGTCTGCTGTCCACCGCATCCGGTGGACGTCCGCAGGTGCAGCACGAGAGTGGTCGACCGCTCGACCTCAAGCTGCGCGGCGTCGGCTACCGCGTGCGCGTCGCACGCATCGGGGCTCATCGGTTCCGCATCGGAATCGAGGCGGGTGGCGACATCCGCACCGCCGACGTGGATCTCGAGCGCTTCGATCGGCACACCGGGCAAATCGTGGTCAACGGCACCCGATACCGCCTGATCACCGGCACGCACGGGCCGATCCACCTGATCGATGTCGACGGTGTGACG
Organism: Nocardia sp. Marseille-Q1738; assembly: GCF_965283145.1. Taxonomy (NCBI): domain Bacteria; kingdom Bacillati; phylum Actinomycetota; class Actinomycetes; order Mycobacteriales; family Nocardiaceae; genus Nocardia; species Nocardia sp. Marseille-Q1738. Next base: position 135,108 of record NZ_CBDIMS010000004.1, read on the forward strand.
CACCGGGTCAGCCGCGACGAGGGCGGCGTAGTCCGCTCGCCCGCCCCCGCGCTGGTCGTTGCGACGCCACTGGAGATCGGCGCCGAGGTCGAAGCGGGCGCGCCGGTGCTGGTGCTGGAGAGCATGAAGATGGAAACGGTGCTGCGCGCGCCGTTCAAGGCGCGACTGAAGGAATGCGGCGTCTCCGTCGGCACCCAGGTGGAGGCCGGTGCACCGCTGCTGCGGCTGGAGCCGCTCGCCGAAGGTGACGAGGCCGAGGACACCGCGGCGGCGGGGTCCGTCGAGCTGGACCTGCCCGCCGGGACCGCGCAGGTGCAACCGCATGAGCGCACTACCCGGTGCCAGGAGGATCTGCGCAGCCTGCTGCTGGGCTTCGACGTCGACCCACACGACGACCGCCGCGTGCTCGACGACTACCTCACCGCGCGCCGGGCAGCCATTGCGGACGGCCGCAGGCCGCTCGCCGAGGAGCTCGAACTCGTCGGTGTGTTCGCCGACCTCGCCGAGCTGAGCCACAACCGGTCGTCCGACGAGGACATCCACGGCCACGTCCACAGCGCCCGCGAGTACTTCCATACCTACTTGCAGAGCCTCGACGTCGAGCGGGCCGGGCTGCCGGAGTCGTTCCAGGCCAAGCTCGCCAAGGCACTCGTGCACTACGGTGTCACCGATCTGGAGCGTTCCCCCGAACTCGAAGCCGCGGTCTTCCGGATCTTCCTCGCCCAGCAACGCCCGTCCGACACCGTCACGGTCATCACCACGCTGCTGCGCGAGTGGCTGCAGGAGCCGGTGCCGGACCGCGTGCTGCGCGAGCCCGCCGGCCTGGCACTGGAGCGGCTGGTGGCCGCGACGCAGGTGCGCTTCCCCGTGATCGCCGACCTCGCGCGCGGCGTGGTGTACGCCTGGTACGGCCAGCCGTTGCTGCGGCGTAATCGCGCCCGCGTGTACACCAACGTCCGCAAGCACCTGACCTACCTGGACGCGCACCCGGACACTCCCGATCGCGCCGAGCGCATCTCCGAGATGGTACGCAGCACCGAGCCACTGGTGCGGCTGCTCGGCCAGCGTCTGGTGCGCGGCAAGCTGGACAACACGGTCATGCTCGAGGTGCTGACCCGGCGGTACTACGGCAACAAGGGGCTCACCGGCGTTCGCACCCACGAGGTGGGCGGCTGCACATTCGTGATCGCGGAGCGTGGCGGCTCGAGCCTGCTGTCCGCCGCGGTGAGCTTCGACGCGCTCGACACCGCCTTGCGCGGACTCACCGAGCTGGCCGGCGGCGCCGCGTCCATCGACGCCGACATCTACCTCAGCTGGGAGAAGCAGCCAGGGGACTTCGACGCGATGGCAGCGGCGCTGCACGAGGTCATCAGCGCGCATCCGTTGCCGAGCCAGGTGCACCGGATCACCGCCACCGTCGCGGGTAGCGGCGGCGCGGTGATGCACCACCACTTCACCTTCCGCCCGTCTGCCACCGGCATGGACGAGGAGCGACTGATCCGCGGCCTGCACCCGTACATCGCGCAGCGGATGCAGATCGAGCGGCTGCACAAGTTCGACCTCACCCGGCTGCCGTCCTCGGACGACGAGGAGGTCTACCTGTTCCGGTGCGTCGCGAAAGAGAACCCGTCGGACGATCGCCTCATCGCGTTCGCGCAGGTGCGTGATCTGGCCGCACTGCGCGAGCACGACGGCCGTCTGCTCGCGCTGCCGACGGCGGAGAGCGCCATCGCCACCTGCCTCGACTCGATCCGCCGGGCGCAGTCGCGGCGGCCGTCGGCCAAACGCTTCAACACCAACCGCATCGTGATGTACATCTGGCCGCCGATCGACGTCACCCGCGACGAGCTGAAGACGATCGGCGGGCACGTGCAGCCGACCACCGCGGGCGCGGGGCTCGAGGAGATTCTGCTCATCGCGCGGCAGCGTGATCCGCAGACCGGCGAGTTGACCAAAGTCGCCGTGCGCATCTCCTTCGACTCCACCGGCGGCACCGAGGTGAGCGTCGGCGAGCCGTCCGACGAGCCGGTCGAGCCGATCGACGAATACCGGCAGAAGGTGCTGCGGGCCAGCAGCCGCAACACCGTGTACCCCTACGAGCTGACCGGTCTGCTCGGTGAGTTCGCCGAATACGACCTCGATGCCGACCACACGCTGGTGGCGGTCGACCGGCCCAAGGGGCGCAACACCGCGGCGATCGTCGCGGGCGTGGTCACCACACCAACCGAGCAGCATCCGCAGGGCGTCACCAGGGTGGTGCTGCTGGGTGATCCGACGAAGTCGCTGGGCGCACTGTCGGAACCGGAGTGCCGCCGCGTGATCGCCGCACTGGACCTGGCCGAACGGATGCAGGTGCCGCTGGAGTGGTACGCGCTGTCGGCCGGTGCCCGGATCTCCATGGAGTCGGGCACGGAGAACATGGACTGGGTGGCGGCGGCGCTCAAGCGGATCGTCGAGTTCACCCAGGACGGCGGTGAGATCAACATCGTGGTCGCGGGCATCAACGTCGGTGCGCAGCCGTACTGGAACGCCGAGGCGACGATGCTCATGCACACCAAGGGCATTCTGGTGATGACGCCGGAGTCCGCGATGGTGCTCACCGGCAAGCAGTCGCTGGACTTCTCCGGTGGCGTGTCAGCGGAGGACAATTTCGGCATCGGCGGCTACGACCGGGTGATGGGTCCGAACGGGCAGGCGCAATACTGGGCGCCGAACCTCACCGCCGCGCGGGACGTGCTGATGTCGCACTACGACCACACGTACGTCGCACCCGGTGAACAGGCGCCGCGGCGGTCGCGGACCAACGACCCCGTCGATCGCGACGTCTCCGACTTCCCACATGTCATGGCGGGCAGCGACTTCACCACCGTCGGCGAGATCTTCTCCGCCACCGCCAACCCGGACCGCAAGAAGCCCTTCGACATCCGGACCGTGATGCGGGCGGTCTCCGACCAGGACCACCCCGTGCTGGAACGCTGGGCGGGAATGGCCGACGCCGAGACGGCAGTGGTGCAGGACGCGCATCTCGGCGGCATCCCGGTGTGCCTGCTCGGCATCGAGTCACGGAGTGTGCCGCGGCGCGGCTTTCCGTCCACCGACGGCCCGGACACCTACACCGCGGGCACTCTGTTCCCGCGGTCGTCGAAGAAGGCCGCGCGGGCAATCAACGCGGCCAGTGGCAACCGGCCGCTGGTCGTGCTGGCAAACCTGTCGGGGTTCGACGGCTCGCCCGAGTCGATGCGGAAGCTGCAGCTGGAGTACGGCGCCGAGATCGGCCGCGCGATCGTGAACTTCCAAGGGCCCATCGTGTTCTGCGTGATCTCGCGGTATCACGGCGGCGCGTTCGTGGTCTTCTCGAAGGCGCTGAACCCGAATATGACGGTACTCGCGCTGGAAGGCTCGTTCGCCTCGGTGCTCGGCGGCGCTCCGGCCGCCGCAGTGGTGTTCTCCGGTGAGGTCAACACGCGCACCGCGGCCGATCCGCGGGTGCGGGACCTGGAGGCACGCGCCGCGAACGCATTCGGCACCGATCGTGCGGCCTTGACCGCGGAACTCGACGAGATCCGGTCGTCGGTCCGCGCGGAAAAGCTCGGCGAGGTCGCCGCGGAATTCGACCGCGTGCACAATATTCAGCGCGCTGTGGAGGTCGGTTCGGTCGACGCCATTATCCGCGCCGCCGAACTCCGCCCGCGCATCATCGAGGCCATCGAAGCCCGTCTGCCCGGCTGATTCTTCAGCCGCGCTTGGCGATCGAATGATGTTGCGGCCAACGGGTCGGGCATGAGGCAGGCGTCGGCGAGGTGTCCGACACAGGGAAGGCGGCCCGAACGGGCCGCCTTCCCTCACTTCGGCACAGAACCTAGCCGCGGTAGGTCTCGACGTAGGCGTTGGTGGACACGGCGACGACGCCGGGACCCATTCCCGTGCAGCCTGCGGTGATGCGCTGGCCTGCCGGTGTGAAGGGGTAGCTGAGAACAGCATAGGAACCGAGACCGTACAGCGGGAACGGCCCGCTGGCGTAGAGGCCGAAGCAGTCGACGTGCAGGACGTAGTTGCTTCCCCCGTCTGGCTGGCAGGTCGCCGACGCACCGAAGAGATCTCGTTCGACGGTGCAATCCTGCGGCGCCGCCTGGGCGGCGCCCGAACCGACGATTGCTACAGCGGCCAGACCACAAAGGCCGGCCGTCGCGACTCGTGCGGCGGCGATAAGCGTTTTGTTCATGGAACTCCCTCGGTGTCAGTTGATTTGGCGCGAGTTGATCTTCGGATGAGAGCTTGTCGACGTTACGGCGTCGACGGCGTTCGGTGCGTTGGGCAGGAATTCGCACCGCACATCCGATCACCCGAAGCCTACGTAGGTTGGCAGCCGCAATCTGACACCAACAGGGGGAAGCCCTGGCCGGGCGATCGGCCTTCTCATGACCGTCTCCAGCTTGGTCTCCGACGCGATGTGCCGAAACTCCCTCACTTCCGCTGCTGTGCTCGGCGGCGGAACAATCGTCGGATCGGCGCACTGATAGCGGAGAGTTTCCGCGGCTCCGGAGCGGCGGTTTCGACGGCTTCCCGGGCCGACGTCGCCTGGGCCAATCGCACGTGCAGTTGTTCGCGGACCTGGTCCGGCGTGTAGGCACGGCGGCGGCGCTCGGCGCGCACCACCACGGCACCGGTGGCAACTACACCGGCCGCACCTGCCAATCCCAACACCTTCCACCACCTCATAACGCATAGGCTACGACCATGACGGGGATGGGCATCAGTCTCGACCGAGCGGTCGAGATCACCAGAACGGGTGACATCTGGCTTTTCCGTGGCCATTCGACAGCCGACCGGGTGATCCGTATGACGACGAACAGTCCGGTGAACCATGTCGGGATGTCCGTGGTGATCGACGACCTGCCGGCCCTGATCTGGCACGCGGAGCTAGGACGATCCCTGCCCGACATGTGGTCGGGAAACACGCACCGTGGCGTCCAGTTGCACAACCTGCGCGATGCCGTGCTGGTGTGGGCACACCGCTACGGTCAGCAGGCCTGGTTGCGCCAGTTGGACCCTCCTGCCTCCCGAGAGATGGAGGATAGCGTGCTGCGCACCATCGCCCGGCTCGACGGCACACCGTTCCCCTCCACCGCCGGTCTGGCGGGGCGCTGGCTACGCGGCCGCGCACGCCTCCCCCGCCGCAAAACGAGCCGGTCGGCTGCCCGAGAACTGGAGAACGCGTACTGCGCCGAAATCGTCGCTGCGACATACCAGGTGATGGGACTGCTCCCCCAACACCGCAGCCCCGACTGGTACGACCCGGGCCGATTCTGGAGCGGAGACGGACTGCGGCTGTCCGGTAGCTACGACCTGGGTGGCGAAATAGCCGTCCGGACACCGGCCGACAAGACTCCTGGCTGACGTTCGCCCGACAAACCGACACCCAGCGACCGGCCTGTCGCGACCGACCGGTTTCCACTGGCGGGAAGGCGTTCCACACGGGCGCTGGGACTCCCGGGAAAAATGACGTGCCGTTAGCACTCCGATCGGGCCTGACGGCTCACCCTGAGAAGGAACCAAATTCGATGAGGATCAACCGCGCACTCCGCCTCGGTATCGGGGCGATCGCCGTCACCCTCGCTGCTACCGCCTGCGGTAGTGGTAGCGGCAGCGACGCCGCGACCACCAGTGATCACGTGAGGGAGGGCAAGCTGACCATCGGCATCAAGTTCGACCAGCCCGGACTGGGCTTCCGCGAGGCGGACGGCTCGTACCACGGGTACGACGTCGAGATCGCCAAGTACGTGGCCGGCAAGCTCGGCGTGCAGCCCGACGGCATCACGTTCAAAGAGGCGCCGTCGGCTCAACGCGAGACGATGATCATGAACGGCGAGGTGGACTTCATCGTTGCCACGTACTCGATCACCGACGCCCGCAAGGAGAAGGTCGACTTCGCCGGGCCGTACTTCGTGGCCGGGCAGGCCCTGCTGGTGAAAAAGGAGACCACCGATATCACCGGTGTCGAGTCGCTGACCGGCAACAAGAAGCTCTGCTCGGTCAAAGGCTCCACCCCGGCGCAGTACGTCAAGGACAACTACGCCAAGGACGTCAAGCTGGTGGAGCTGGACAACTACTCGCAGTGCATCGAAGCTGTGCGCAGCGGTTCGGTCGACGCGGTGACCACCGACGACATCATCCTCGCCGGTTACGCGGGGGAGGCATCGGGCGAACTGAAGCTGGTCGGCAACACGTTCACCATCGAGAAGTACGGCATCGGCCTGAAGAAGGGCGATCAGGAGACCCGCGCGAAGATCAACGATGCGATCGAGGCAATGGTCGCCGACGGTTCTTGGAAGAAGGCGTTCGAGGAAACGATCGGTCCGCTCCGGGACTCGACGCTGACGCCGCCCCCCGTCGACCGGTACTGATCGGACTCCACCGATCCCAGCGCCGGCACAAATCACCGCCCCGCAGATCTTCGATCTCCGGGGCGGTGTCGGAGTAGGCGGCGATATCCCGCTGTCCGGTGCCGTGTCCATGGCGAAACCAGCCCTCGATCCCGGCTCCGGCGATGTGCCGCACGCCGAATCGCTACGCCTACCGTTGATTCGCGGTCTGGGCGGGTGTCGCGGTTTCGGCGAGTCTGGTCAGGGCCTGCGGCAACGGGCCCTGATGCAGGACGCCGAGGCGTTGGGTGGCGCGGGTGAGGGCGACGTAGAGTTCGGCCGCGCCGCGTGGGCCGTCGGCGAGGATTCGTTCCGGTTCCACGACCAGGACGGCGTCGTACTCCAGGCCCTTCGTTTCCGACGCCGCCACCGCGCCCGGCACATCCGGTGGCCCGATCACGACGCTGGTGCCTTCGCGACCGGCTTCGGCACGGACGAATTCCTCGATGGCAGCGGGCAGTTCGTGCTCGGCGACCCGCCTCGACCAGGGCTGGACGCCGCACGCACGGACCGATTCCGGTGGCTGGACCATGGGCGCGAAGTCGGCGAGCAGCGCGGCGGCGACGGTCATGATCTCCGCCGGGGTGCGGTAGTTCACCGACAGGGACCGGTAGAGCCAGCGGCCGGGCACATACGGCTCCAGCATCATGTCCCACGATGTCGCTCCGGCCACCGACCGGCGTTGGGCGAGATCGCCGACCACCGTGAAGGATCGGCCCGGGCAGCGCCGCATCAGCACCCGCCAGTCCATTTCGGACAGTTCCTGAGCCTCGTCGACCACGACGTGCCGGTAGGTCCAATCCCGGTCCGCGGCGGCGCGTTCGACGAGTTCACGGGTGTCGCGCTCGAGGAAGCGATCCGCCAAGTCCTCGGCGTACACCATGTCCTGGGCGAGCAGGTGGTCCTCGTCGTCCATCAGGTCCTCCCGGCGGATAAGGATGTCCAGTACACCGGCCGCGTATTCGGCCTCGGCCTTCTGTTCCCGCTCGGCCGCGCGGTCGGCCGACTTGTCGCGTCCGAGCAGGTCGACCAGTTCGTCGAGCAGCGGCACGTCCGACACCGTCCACGCATCGCCAGCGGCGCGCAACAGCGCTTGGCCGGCGCCTGCCGCTCGCAGCCGTTCGGGCGACATATACAGCTCTGCCAACAGTGTTTCCGGCGTCAGTATCGGCCAGAGTTCGTGGAGCGCGGCGGTGAACTGGTCGTGGTCCGCGAGCTCCGCGAGCAGGTCCGCCCGCAACTGCTCCCATGCTTCGCGGTCCTCCCGGGTCAGCCAACCCCGGCCGATCCGGGCTATCGCCCGTTCGGTGAGCACCCACCTGACGATCTCACTGAACACCGCGCGGGCTTCGTTGTGCGGCAAACCGCTCGCGCGCGCCTCCTGCCGGGCCCACTCCGCGGTCTCGGCGTCGATTCGCACCGTGACGTCGGTCAATTCGATCGGTAGCGGATGCTCCGGCAGCCGCTGCCGATCGGCGACCGCCGCCGCGAGCACGTCCAGGATCTTCAGCGAGCCCTTGAGCCGCGCGGCCTCCGGGCTGTCCTGGTCGGTGACGCGCAGGCCGGGCACGAAGTCGCCGGTGGTCATGAACACCACGTTGGTTTCGCCCAGTGACGGCAGAACGCGGCCGATGTGGTTCAGGAACGCCGGGTTGGGCCCGACCACGAGCACGCCGTGGCGTTCCATCCGCTCCCGCTGGGTGTAGAGCAGGTACGCGACGCGGTGCAGCGCCACCACGGTCTTCCCGGTGCCCGGGCCGCCCTCGATCACCAGCACCCCTGGATGATCGAGCCGGATGATCTCGTCCTGTTCGGCCTGGATCGTCGCCACGATGTCGCGCATCCCCGCACCGCGCGGCGCGTCGACCGCCGCGAGCAGCGCTGCGTCCCCTCGCTCGCCACCACCCGGGCGGCCGAGCACCTCGTCGGTGAAATCGACCACTCGACGCCCACCGGTGTGGAACTGGCGGCGCCGGCGCATGTTCTCCGGGCTGGCGGCGGTGGCGACGTAGAACGCGCGCGCAGCGGGCGCCCGCCAATCGAGCAACAACGGTTCGTACTCGTTCTCCTCATCGAACAATCCGATCCGGCCGATATACAAACGTTCGCCCGAAAGGGTGTCCAACCGGCCGAAACACAGCCCGTTGTCCGCCACGTCCAGCCGCTTCACCTCTTTGGCCATCGCGCGCACCTCGACATCCCGTTCCATGAGGGTCCCGCCGTTTCCTCGCAACGCCGCGCTGTACTGCCCCTTCGCTCGCGCGCGCTCGGCGTCGAGTCGCGTGTAGAGCCCGGTCACGTAGCTCTGCTCGGACCGCAATTCGTCTGCATACCCCTGAGTTGACACACACCCTCACTTTCTCCCTGGCTCGATGATCCGTGTGGTTCACGCGGACACTGGCGGCCTTTCAGCTGACCTCATCGAGCAGCAGTTCCGCGAAATCCTCGTCCCGCGGCGCGCACACCCGTCCCTGTTCTGGCTTCGGCCAGCGATTTTGCGGCACGACCCGGGTCTTGCCGCAAGCCCCCCGGTGCGCTATATGTTGAGAGTGGAAAGGAGTAGGTGCTCTCCTCTCCCCTTCATCATCCGCTGTGGACGGACAATCTCCTCGCGAAGCCGCACGAGCGCTGGACCGAGTTCGCCGAACGTGTGCACGACACCGACACCAGCAAAGTCCTCGTTCGGTATCGCCTCACGCAGAGCAACATCCGTTCAAGCCGCTGGGCGCGCGGCTGGTGAACGTACGCTTCTGCCGATGTGCGCGTGTCCGTATGCCTGTGCCTCGTTGGACGACGGGTCAGCAGACCGATTGGGCTGCCCGCAGGCGGTATGTCGCGGTGTTCTTGCTGGCGGATGCGCCCACGACCTTGTGCTGTTTTCTCGGGGCGCAGTCCCGGCAATCGTTCTGGCAGAACAGCTTCCACGTATCCACCACGAAGTGGTATCCGTCGGTTGTCCTGACCGCGGCTACACGCTTTGTCTCCGATCGAATCTGCTTACCCGAGCTTCCGTCGAGAAGTGAAATTGCGCCGTCCAGGTGTCCGTCTCACGTGCGATCACCTCGTTGACTCGGTGGGAGAAATCTCTGAGCAGTCCCATTCGCCGGTCTATCTCCCCATTGGAATTGGCGGATGCCCTCGAGACAGAAGCCCACTCGAGTTGGAAGTCACACAACATGGCGTTGATCGACTGCGCGCTTCGGATATCGCGCAACCAAGCCGCCGAAATGCCGAAGAATCGGTCGAATGCCGCGCATCCGGCGGCGCAGGCGAGCAGTGCGTAACCCCAACTCGGGTTGACGGCGTCGACTCCGGCGGTCGTCAGCAGCGGTACCAGAATTCCGAGTAAGCCCAAACTGATCATTGCCGCGGTGAGGGCTAGGCTGGTTCGCCGCTTCGCTAGTTTGTCCCTCGCATACCGATCGCGTGCCTCTATGGCATACGTCTCGACACGTTGGAACAGCCGGGCAAGGGTCTCATCGGAATTCGACCAGTCGGCGGCGCGGAGTTCCAGCGAAGGCGGCACTCCGAGGTCTTGCGAGCGATCCCCGCCGATGGGCGATCGGTGCTCTGTCACGGCCGTACTGTAGCGCCCCGAACACCACGATGATCATCTGATCGACTCTTCCGCAGGTAGGGCAGGCGCCGCGGCGACCCGTCGGCCTGCGACACGTGCGATGCAGTGTCGCAATGGGATTCAGACAAGATCACCCACGCCTTCCACCTGCCCGATCTGGGCGGGAATCACCGGCCGCTGCGCGACCCCGACAGCGCCGACGACGACTGGCCAACCGTCCCGACAGCCCCAGGATCGTCACGGCCTTGCCGCCGCCGGTCGTGCTGGTCTACCGGTCGAGGTCATCGAAGTGCTCTGTGCGACCAGCTTGCTGTTCGTCATCGGCCCCCGTCCTCGACGGACGCGCGGTAGTACGCCCTACTTCGGTGCCGTGAAGCCGCCGATCTTCTGCTCGAGCAGTTCGGCCAGCCGCAGTGGGGTGCGGTCCTCGAACATCGGACCGATGAGCTGCACTCCCACCGGCAGCCCCTCGGGCGATCGGCCCGCTGGGATGGCGGTGGCAGGCAGGCCGGGCATGGTGGCCACACCGGCCCAGACGAGCTGGTCGAAGTACGGGTACTCGACGCCGTCGATGTCGATGTGCCGGTTCTCCAGACCTCCGTTGTGGTCGTGCGGGAAGGCGGGAGTGGGCGTGATGGGGCACACCACGGCATCGAACTCGGCGAAGAGCTGCCGCCAGCCGTGGCGGTGGAGTTCGCGACGGTTGTTCGCCTCGACCCAGTCGCGGTGGCTGAGCACCATGCCGCGCAGCCGCGCCGCATCGAGACTCCGGTCGTCCGCGCTCAGGGCGGCGGCGTGGGTTTGCAGCTGTTCGTACACGTCGACGGAAATACCTGCGGCGGCGTTCGACAGCATCAGCAGCATGTAGAGCGTCGCCGCTTCGGTCGGATCGGGCAGCAGCGGACTGCGCCGTTCGACGCGGGCGCCCTCGTCGACGAGCGCCTCGGCGACCCGGTTCACGCCCGCCCGCACCGCCGATCCGGTCGGAATGAGCGGATGGTCCTCGATGATCAGGACACGGAAGTCCGACAGCCGCTCGTGGCGCGCGGGCGGCAGTGCGACATCGTAGGCGACGCCGTGGGTCAGCGGGTCCGGTCCGGCCATCACGTCGAGCAGCAGCGCGAGGTCGCGGGCGGTGCGCGCCATCGGGCCGACAACAGCGAGGTCGAGGTCGATCGGCAAGGCAGGCGCGGGCGGCGCGACCATGCCGCGGGTCGGCGCCAGCCCGAGTGTCGGCTTGTGCGCGTAGATGCCGCAGAAATGCGCGGGGGTGCGCAGCGAACCGGCGAGGTCGGAGCCGATGGACAGCGCGCCGAATCCGCACGCCAGGGCCGCCGCCGAACCGCCGGACGACCCACCCGACGTGCGGCCGTGATCCCACGGATTGTTGGTGGTGCCGTAGATCTCGTTGAAGCTCTGGATATCTCGCAGCATCAACGGCACATTGGTCTTACCGAGCAGCACCGCGCCGACGGCCTTCAGCCGCGACACCTGAACCGCGTCCTCGGACGGCACATAGTCCCGTTGCGCCGGCATGCCCCAGGTGGTGGGCAGCCCGGCGATGTCGTAGGACTCCTTGACCGTCACCGGGATACCGAGCAGCGGCCGGTCCTCGCCGCGGGCGCGCGCCTGGTCGGCATCGCGCGCGGCGGCCCGCGCATTATCGAAGTCCGGCACACAGATCGCGTTGATCATCTTGTCGTCGCGCTCGATACGCGCGATCACCTCCTCGGTCAGTTCCACCGAGGTCACCGCACCCACACGCAAGGCAGCCGCGAGCTCTTCGGCCGACCGAAAATTCCACTCCATGAATCCGACGCTATTGGCCTGCGGCAGAGGACATAAAATGCCGCTTCGCACAACGGGAAAGTCGAACGGACCCCTACATTGGTGAAGTCACGCACTCGTTCGGGGTGACGACTAGAATCGCGAGCGATCATCACATGAGCGAAAATCCAGGCCGCACGCCGCTGCGCTTCGACCAGGTGGGCCTTCGGGGAAGGCTCGCCCGGATACTCGTCGAGGAGCCCACCGATGAGATCGGTTGGCCCTCGGACTTACCGGCCGGGATCGATACCGTTGTGATCCTTGACGACGAACCGAACCCACATCACACACTGCGTGTGCACCCACCAGAGGACCCCACGAACATAGCCCTGGTCGTGTTCGACCAGTTGGCGCTGTGTGAGGACTAGCGACGGATGGACCAGCGACGGATCGAACTCAACCGTCGGCACAGCCGGGAGATGGGTGTGCTGTTCCAGCGGTTCGTCGACGCACATCCGGATGTCGAATCCGAAGTCCACGGAGCGCAGATGACCGCAGCCCAAGAGGCCGCGTGGACCGCCTACAGCGCGGAGCTACTCGCTCGACATCAGGCCGAACGATCCGCTCTTGCGGCCGAGATCGAAGCAGACAGATATTTGCCGCCAGCGCCCGGATCATGAGCCGATCCGGGCGCTGGGTGCATCCCGTGGCGGGACACGCGGTTACGACGAGCTGGGGAGTTTCTCGGCGACACCAGCCAACTCGTCCAGGACTCGATCGATACTGTCCGACCTGGCCCCTGGTGAGCCGAGGCGTTCGCGCACTACGCGCTCGGCACGATCGAGCACCGTGGTGGTGAGGTCGTGCCCGAGTTCCTCCCGCAACTGCCGACGCACCTGCTGGAGGTGGTCCATACCGTGTCGGCGCACCCGTTCGACCTCAGCGGCAGCGGTCTTGCGCAGTTCCGCGAGGATCCGCTCGGCGTCGGTGCGCGCTTCCCGGTGGATGTGCGCCACCTCGATGCGGGCCCTTGCGTCCGCTTCGGCGAATACCCGTTCAGCGGCGGCCAATTGGGCCGCGGCCTGCGAGCTCTCCTCCAGCTGTTCGCGAATGGTGTGTTGCGACCGGTGCATCATCGCCTTCACTTGCGGCACAACCAATTTGACGAGCGCACCAACAATGACGGCGAAGCCGAGCAGCTGGCTGAGGAATACCGGCCAGTTCCAGGTGATGTCGTAGATACCGTCACGTTCGTTCAATGTCTCCCTCCGATCACTCGATCTGCCAGATCGCGGGCCAGCGGGTCGATGTGTCCGCGCAGGCGCGCCGCCGCCGCGTCCGCGTGGGCCCGTAGCTCGATCGTGGCCTCGGCCAACATCTGGTCCGACTGTTCCTGCGCCCGCTCGCGCATCGAGATCAGAATCGCCCGGCCCTCCATCTTGGCCTGTTCGCGCAGCCGCGCCGCCGCGCCGCGGGCCTGTGCCACCGAGGACCGATACCGTGCCTCGGCCGCATCGAGGATCTCCCGCGCCCGTTGCCCATCAGCGGCGGTCTTGGCGACGCGAGCCTCGCGTTCCGCGAGCACATCGCGGACCGGCGGCACCACGAAGAGCCAGATGACCGCGAGCACGAGCAGGAATATCGACAGTTCGGCGAAGAAGGTGCCGTTCGGGATCAGAAAGTTCTGCTCCGCCAGGGTTTTCGTGGTCATGGCATTACTTGCCCGGCGCCGCGAACGCGAACAGCGCCATGAATGTCAGGTTGATGAAGTACACGGCGTCGACCAGACTGACCGCCATCAGATAGTTGCCGCGCAGCTTGCCCTCGGCCTCCGGTTGCCGGGCAACGCCATTGATCAGCGCCGAACCCGCCATCCCGTTGCCATAGCCGGCGCCGATCGCACCGCCGACCATCATCAGCCCGCCCGCGAGCAGGGCCGCCGCCTGGACGATCGTCGCATGGGTCACGTCTGCCATTTCTGTTCTTTCCTTTCCCCGTTGAATAGGAATGTGGTGGCTCGGATGAGTATGTGGCGATACAGCTCAGTGCTTTTCGTGCTCCAGCGCGGTGGCCTGACCGAAGTAGAGGATGGTCAGCAGGGCGAAGATGAAGGCCTGGATGAGCCCGACGAAGAGGTCGAACAGCTTCCATGCGGCGTTCGGGCCCCAACTGAGCCAGGCCGGGAGCAGTGCGATCACCGAGATCATCACCCCGCCCGCGAACATATTGCCGAACAACCGCAGGGCCAGCGAAAGCGGTTTGGCCAGTTCCTCGATGACATTGACGACAATCATCGGACCCCAGCCCGTATGCCCCTTCAACACCTGCTTCACATGCCCGATCGGACCGCGCCGCGCCATACCCGCGGCCTGATAACAGAGGAAGACGAACAGCGCGAGCGCATAGGTGAAGTTGACATCCGCGGCGGGTGGTTTGATCAGCTCACCGTCGCCGTATTGCACCGGCAGCACGGACAACCAGTTCGACAGCAGAACGAAGACGAACAGCGTCACCGCCAGTGGCAGGACGAAAGGCGCAATCCGGAGTCCGACAGCACTTTCCACCTGACCGCGCAGCTGCACTGTCACGGTCTCGAAGAACAACTGCACCCCGTTCGGAATCCCAGAGGTCAGCTTGACGCGCAGGTAGAGCGCGAGCCCGACGACGACAACGGCCGCGACCACGGTGGCAAGGATGGTGTCGACATGGAAGTCCATGCCGAGAAGGTGCGCCGTTTCATGATGTCCCACTTCGACTTTCGTCATCGCGAACCTCGCAACACCGGCGCTGCCACCTGGAGCAACAGGACGATCTGAAAGGCCACCAGCCCGAAGAGAATGCCGAGCCCATCAGGTCGCGTCAGGACGCCGACGAACAGCGCAACCGCCGTGATACCGAACAACCGCAACGCGCTCGTCGCCGCCAAACGCGGCTTGCCGGATCCGGTGTCCTGTGAAATCCACGCGACAGCAACTCGGGTGAGCCACGCGTTGACGTAACCCAGCGCCATTCCGACACAAACGAATACACCCAACAGCAGCCGATCCAGCATCCCGGCCACCGCGAGAACCGTGATTCCCACTCCGGCGGAGACGATGATCGGACGGCGGTCCACGCTGACCGTCATATGCCCTCCCATAGTGATGGTGTGACGGTATGTAGCAGAGCTGCTACCTACGGCCACGACATCATTCTTACTTACTACGGGCGGTAGTACAAGAGATTGGGACAAATCGGACATATCGCTCGGCCGCAGGGCCGAGCGCGGACGGCGCCGCAGTCCAACCGTCCGGATCTCAACAAGGTGTCACCCTGATCCGTGCCCCCTCGCTCACGGCGAATCACCATGTGCGGTGGGATAGCGCGTCCACGCCGCCGACATGGGTCCGGCCGGACCGCACGGCGGCTGGATGCACGAGGGCTTCCACCCGGCGGGCGGCTTCAGCGTGCGGAGAGCGATTCGGCATAGACCGACAGAATCCGGGTGGTATGCCTCGATTGGCGCGGTTCATCGGCGTGTGATGCCAGTGCCCGGCGCATGGCGTGCAGCCGGGTTCGGTCCCGCGCAAGGGTCTTCAGCACGGTCGCCAGCGATTCCACCGACCGGTCGGCGGCGCGGACGCCACCGTCACCGGGCACTGTTTCGGAGAGTTCGGGGTCGCAGTACACGACAGGCAGACCCATCGCCATCGCTTCCAGCAGCACCATGCCCTGGGTGTCGCAGTCGGAGGTGAGCAGCAGGAGGTCGTGGGTGCGCATGGCGCTCAGGCAGTCGGCTTGGCCGACCTCTCCGTGCAGGTGGACGCGGTGCCCCAGATCCGCGCCTGCGACCACCGAGCGGGCCCGATCGGCCAGTGGCCCGCTGCCGTAGACGTCCAGCGTGCATTCCTCGACGAGGCGCGCCACGTCGATCGCTTCGAGTGGACGCTTCTCCGCGGACAGGCGACCGCACCACAGAGCACGCAGCGGTGCGTCCGTATTCGTCGACGCGCTGCCGGTGCCGCGGGCCCGCTCGAGCAGCTCGTCGTCGATTCCATTGGACACCACGTGAATCGGCCGGTCCACGCCGCGTGCGGCCAAGCGGCGGGCGAAGTACTGGGTCGGCACGATCACCCGGTCGGCCGCCTGGGCCTGCGCCACCAGCGGACGCCACGCCAGCCGAGCGATCCGGCCGTCGCCGTCATATGCCGGTTGTCCGCGCATCGGTACGAACCAGCCGTGCACCAGGCGCATGGTCAAGGCGGACAGATACGGTGCCGGTGAATACTTTTCGATGACCGTTTCATCACGGCTCTGCATGGTCTGGACGATCGGAATGCCGTGCCTGCGGGCGGCGCGTGCGCCGGCGATCCCGCAGCCGTAGGTCGTCAGCGCGTGCACGATATCGATCGAGCCACGCTCGGTGAACGCGGTATCGATCTTGCGTTGGTTGGCCCGGGTCGGAAGGACCACCGGCAGCCCGTTCGACATCGAGATCGGCAACGCCCCGAGCACCACCGTATCGGCGTCCGGCGCTACGGAGCCGGGTGCGGGAGCAGTGAATACGGTGACTCGATGGCCGAGTCGCCGCAGGCCGGCGCACAGCGACCGCATCGCTGTTTGGACCCCACCCAGTGTCGCCGGATGGAAGTCGGTGAAGATCGCGACGTGCACGGAGTCGGACACCGTTCAGGCCGATGCCGAGACGGCGAGTCGTTCCACCGCGTCCGCCGTGGCGCGGACACCGTTCTCAGCGGATACCCTGCGGCCGAGTTCCTCGGCCCGTCCGCGTGCCTCGGGTGTCAACGTCCGGACCAGCGCATCATGCAGCCGGTCCTCGGTCAACGACGGATACGGGAAGTCGGCCCCGATCCCGAGCGACGATATCCGCCAGCCGTAGAAGAACTGGTCGCTGTGCACCCCGATCACCACCGCGGGCAGGCCGGCGCGCAGCACGTCGTGGGTATTGCCGCTGCCACCGTGATGGACGACCGCGCGACACCGCGGCAGGATGCGGTCGTAGTCGAACGAATCCAGGACGAACAGTCTCCGGTCGTACCCGATACCACGGGGATAGCCCTCACCTCGCACGGTCACCAGGGCACGGGCCCCCAGCCTGCGGCATACGGCGGCGATGAGGTCGCAGCACCCGGCGGGATCGAGGATCGGCATACCGGTCATGCAGAAGTAGATCGGCGGCTCGCCCTCGTCGAGCCATTCGGTCAGCGCCGGATCGACCACCGATTCACCCCATGCGTCGCGCAGGCGCGCGGGCAGAATGGGCGCACCGACGACGGTCGACCGGTCCGGCCAGTCACCCGGTTTCGGCAACAGCACCGGACTCACCATGTGCACCAGCGGAATACCGTCTTCGCGCATGCGCCGGAACGGATTCCGCGGCTTCCCTGGCAACTCCATCATTTCGCGCACCCGCCGATCCACCCGGCGATATGCCACGCCGTACGCCACTTCGAATGCCGAGTAGCTGGCCAACCGCAGTCGCCGCGACGAGATCATGTGCTTGACCATGAACGACGACGGGAACTCCCCGGTGCGCTCCAGCGGATACGGCAAGCAGCCCACCACGATCTGTCCGGTCTTCTCCCCCCGCTCCATCGCCCAGGGCAGTGTCGAGGCACACGACACGATCACCTCGGCGGATTCGCAAGCGCCGCTGAGCACCTGGTGCATCCGCTCGCCACGCTCGCCCGCCATGATCTTGACCGTATCCAGCATGATCCGCACGAACGGCAGCGTCTTACCGGAGGACAGTGCACGCTTGGCCTCGGGCGATTCCAGCAATTCCGCGGAGTTGAACGGGATGACATGCGGCTCGAACCCCGATCGCCGCACCACATCGGCGTAGTTCTCGGTGGCGGTCATCTCGACATGGTGTCCGCGCGATTGGAGCTCGTCGGCCAGGGCGAGATACGGCTGATGATCGCCCCGGGTTCCCGCCGTCAACAACGCGATACGCATACTCTCGACTTCCGTTCGTAATCTGCTGTGGTTGGTCATTCAGGATTCGTCCGGCTGCCGAGCAGACCAACCACGGCGCGGTGCCGATGTTAATGTCTGCTGGTGACCGAAGACACGCGCTCCGGGGTCCGTATCGGGGTTCTCGGTGCGGCCCGCATCGCGCCGGCATCCCTGATCAAACCGGCCGAGCGGAACCCGGAGGTCGTCGTCGCGGCGGTGGCGGCCCGGGATCGGTCGCGGGCGGAGCGGTTCGCCCGCAAGCACGGCATCGCGCGGGTCTTCGACAGCTATCGGGCGCTGATCGATGCACCCGATATCGACGCGGTTTACATCCCGCTGCCGAATGGCCTGCACGGCCGCTGGACCCGCGCCGCACTCGAGGCCGGAAAACATGTGTTGTGCGAGAAGCCGTTCACCGCCAATGCCGCGGAGGCGTCCGAAATCTCCGCCCTTGCGAGCGGTTCCGATCGCGTAGTGATGGAGGCTTTCCACTACCGCTACCACCCGCTGATGTCGGCCGCCGAACAGATCATCGCCTCCGGCGAATTGGGGACGCTGCTGCGGGTGGAAGCCGCGCTGTGCTTTCCGCTGCCGAAGTTCTCCGATATCCGCTACGACTACGCCCTCGCCGGCGGCGCGCTGATGGACGCCGGCTGCTACGCCGTACACATGGCCCGCGTGCTGGGTGGCGAGAACCCGGAAGTGGTTGCGGCGCAGGCGAAGCTGCGCGGACCGCGGATCGACCGGGCCATGACCGCCGAACTGCGTTTCCCGTCCGGGCACACCGGCTACATCCGGTGCTCGATGTGGTCGGCGGACGTGCTGCGCGTCGGCGCCACCGTCATCGGCGAACGCGGGCGGATGCGGCTGGTCAATCCGGTGCTGCCGCACCTGGGACATCTGCTGACGGTTCGCTCGGAGAGCGGCAGGCGGGTACGGCGGTTCGCGCATCGCGCGTCCTATGACTACCAACTCGACGCCTTCGCCGCCGCGGTATTGCGCGGCGAGCCGGTCGCTACCGCGCCGAGCGACGCCGTCGACACCATGAGCGTCATCGATGCCATCTATCTCACCGCCGGCCTGCCGCTACGCCAGCCGAGCTGACGTCTCGTCGAAGAAATCGACGATATGCCCGAACACGTCCAGCGCCGCGCCGCGGCCGAGGAACGTGTCGAGGTGGCCGTAGGAGGGAATCTCGATATAGCGGACATCGACACCGGGATTGCGCACCGAAAGCACTTCGTAGCAAAGCTTATTGGAATCCAGCCAGGCCTCGTTGCGACTGCCGGACAGCAGCAGCACCGGACAATCGACTCGATCGGCTTGGTCGAGCGCGTTCTCCGGGAGCGCACGGTAGCGCTCGTCGTCGACGTTCCACCGGACCACGGCGTGCGCCAATTCCATCTGCCGCAGATGCGGTAGCACCGACAGCGGTATCGCGCCGAACAATTCGGCCAGCCGGTCGTGAGTGCGCGCGTCGAGGTGGTCGTGCTCGAACAGCCTGGCGCCCATCCCCCACCCGTGCTGGACCATGCGGCAGGTCGGGTCCGGGCAGTCGCCCTTGCGCGACAGCGCGGCGTACAGCAAGGTGCGCCGGGACCAGAGCCCGACCTTGCGGAAGTCGGATTCGATGTGCCTGATCCGCGAGCCGAGCAGTTCGCTGCCGAGCAGCACCCGCACGCGCGCCGCCGTGCTGACCTTGGGTGTCAGGAAGACGCCCTGGGCGACCACGCCTGCCAGTCCGGGTAGCAGTCCGGCCGTCATGCTCAGCGAGAGGGCCAGCGCGCCGATGCAGTGCGCCACGACGAACAGCGGACGGTCCCCTATGTGCTCCCTGATTCGCGCGACCGCCGCGGGTAGGTCGTAGAGCGCGACATCGTCGAAGGTGTAGGGCGGGCCGGATTCGTTGTAGGGCAGGCGGCAACTGCCACGCCAGTCGAGCAGCCACGACTGGTAGCCCGCATCGGTCAATACGTCGGTGATATTGCGAATCTCGGGAAGTGCGAACATCTCCGATGACACCCCGTGCCCATGCACCAGCAGCACCGCAGGCGCGTCGGCGGGACCCGTTCGACGCAACGCGAGGTCGAGGCCGTCGGCGGTCCGGAAGGAGATCACCTCCTCGCTACCGAGTTCCGGCACGGTCGATCGCATATCGGTCATCGGCGGTGCTCCTTACGCGCCGCTCGGCGCAGATCCAGCAGATCGACACCGACCCGGAGGACCGGTTCCAGCAGACCTTTGCCGAGCTGGCCGCCGAACCAGCTGAGCCACAGCAGTTTCGCCAGCCGCTGCTGCCGTTCGGGCAGTCGTGGATCGATCTGGATGCCGTCGATCTGGTCGGACAAGTAGGTGTGCATCGGCACGGCGACCTCGCCGGTGTACGACGCGGACTCCCCGGTGCGCCCGATCTCGATCTCCTGTGTTCCGAGTTGCCGCACCATGCGTCGTCGCGCCGCGGCGAACTTGTATCCCTCCAGCCACCAGGAGCCGCCGGATGAATCACGCAGCGTCAGCCGGTAATGCATGATCGGATGCCGCACTTCGTGACGCAGCGGTATCCCGTCGTGCGGCCGGACTGTCGCCGTGCCCTCGACGGCGAGTGGCTCGTCGCCCAACCCAGCGCAGGTGAGCTCACCGGTGACCTCGATCGTTCGAGCGGTGAACATCTGCGCGCTGCTCGCGACCGACAGGGTCAGCCGTAGGTCGCAGGGGATGTCGGCGGTCTCGCCGATCGGACCGACCGTCCCGGTGAGTGTTTCGTCGAACCGCAGATAGGGCTGGTCACCCGGCTGCGGTCCGGCACCGGCCAGGGCCGTGAGCATCCGGCTGCGCGCCGCTGGACCGGGTGTCGCGGGCGCGGGCAGGCCGTTGGCGGACACGAACGCTTCGGTGCGCGCGGCCGATGCGGGCGGCGCGGTGACCATCGCCGCCAGCTGACGCCGGGCGACGGGACTCCGCAGCACCTGGGCCAGCGATTCCAGTTCCGGTACCGGTTCTTCTCTGATCGCGCGGACCACGTCATCGCACCACTGCTCCCAGTGCTGCACGCGAATACCCATACCGGCCAGCGTGGTTTCGGCGACCACCTGATCGAGTGAGGTGGGCGCGCCGGTGAGGTGATAGGTGTGGCCCCAGGCGCTCGGGGTCCCGACGATCTGCGCGGCTACCCGGCTGACCCAATCCACCGGGGCGGCGTTGAGGTACCGGAATCCCGGTGCGGTGCGAAATCGCGTCAGCGCCGCGGTGATTCCGGCGTTGAGGTCACGCGGATTGTGGGCACCGGTCTCCGGATGGCTGCCGATACCGCCGGGACGAAGGATGGTCACCACGAGTCCGTGTTCGCCGGCACGGCGCAGTACCGCCTCGGCAGCCCATTTCGATCGGTCGTAGCCGATGGGCAGCGCGGCGACGTTGGCGGTCGGATCGTCCTCGCCCAGCGTGGCGGCATCCGATCCGTTGAACACCGCCAGCGAGGAGATGTGGTGC
The DNA here is from genome assembly GCF_965283145.1 of Nocardia sp. Marseille-Q1738. Classification (NCBI taxonomy): domain Bacteria; kingdom Bacillati; phylum Actinomycetota; class Actinomycetes; order Mycobacteriales; family Nocardiaceae; genus Nocardia; species Nocardia sp. Marseille-Q1738. The sequence continues at coordinate 156,321 of NZ_CBDIMS010000004.1, forward strand.
ACCGGTTTCGGCCGGTCGGTGCAGGCCAGTTCGGCGAGGGTCAGCGGGCCGAGCACGTTGGTCCGGCGCAGCGACGGATAGCCGCGCAGGAAATCGACTGCGGCCCCGGCGTTGACGATCGCATCCACCTCCGCGGCCAGGGCGGCCCACCGTTCCTCGGATAGGCCGAGCCGGGGCAGGCGCAGATCTCCCGCAAGCGGCGTCACACGCCGCAGTACCTCCCGGCTCCAGGGCAGCGCGAAGCGCCGCAGGGCGTGCTCCAGCCGTTGAGCGGCGGCGTCATCGTCGTCGGCACGGATCAGGCACACCACGTGCGCTTCGCTGTGCCGCAATAGATCGAGCAGCAGGTGACTGCCGAGGAAGCCGGTCGCCCCGGTCAGCAGGATGCGGCGCGGCGCGACCCGCTCCGGCGCGGCCACCACCGGTAATCGGTCGGCGCCCGCGAGATCGGCGAAGAGCTGGGCGAGGTCATCGGTATCGGCTTCGGGCTCGGCGTCCGGCCGCGGCGGTGCGGAATCGGGGTGGTCGGCCAGCCAGCGGTGCGCCAGCCTGCGGGGTCGCGCGTCGAAGAACACCGTGTCGAGATCCAGGTGGACATCCAGCTCACGCGCCAGGGCCGCGACGAATTCCACCGCGGCGATGGAGGTGCCGCCCGCATCGAAGAAGTCGGTGTCGGCGTCGAGGGTCGTATCGGTGTACCGATTCGCCACCGCGGTGACCGCCGCCGCCAACGCCTCGGCGTCCATGCGAGGGGCGCCCTGTGCGGTGTCGGCCGGAGGCGCGCTACCACCGTTTTCGACCAGCGGCACGCTTCCATCGGCTTCGGCCGGCGGGGCCGCGCCCTTGCCGCCGATGCGTGCGAGCAGGGCGGCGACATCCAGTCCGACAGCGCCTCGTTCGAGGGTTTCGCCGCGCACGCGACGGTCGACGGCCGGGTTGCGGACCATCGTCGGCTCGTCAGGAGCGGTCACCGTGGCACGTCCTCTCCACTCGCCTGCATCTGCCAGGACCGGAACTCGCGCAGGTGATCCGGTGTCGCGGACACGTCAAGCCGTCGATCGTCGGAGGTACCGCCGAGCAGGCGCGCGGCCAATCGGCGCGCGGGCGCATTGCGGACGGTGTGCTCGACCGACATCCGTACCGTGGAGCAACCGAGGGCATCGGCCCGATCCGCCACCCAGCTCAGCAGCCGCTCCTCGACGCCGCGTCCGAGGGCACGGCAGCTGAGTTGCCAGCCGCTGATCCATAGACTGCCCGCATCCGCCCGTAGCGCGAGTACCGAGATCAGGCCGTAGTCGCCGAACCGGTCGCGCGCCGTCGCGCTCCATACCTCGCCCTCGTCGCGCCACCTGTCGAGATCGTCCGCGGTGACCTCGGCGAGGGTGAACTGCGTGGTCCGCCGCACGAGTTGTCGTGCACGCTCCATGGTGGCGTCGGTCAGCGGCTCGAGGTCGACCACGAGGTTCAGCTGCTCGAGGAACTCCGCGAATTCCGCGGTGGCGCGAGCACGGTCGCGCTCCTGCTCCTGGTGGTAGAAGTCGGCTCGCGCACGGTCCTCGGCTGTGGCGGCGACCGGAACCATCGGCCACAATCGCGCCAGGAACGACTCCAGTTCACCGGCGGGAGGACACGTCACCGACAGCACCTCCGGCAACAGCGCGCGCATACGCGCCACTTCCACCGGGTTGTCGTCGAGATAGCAGAAGCTGTCCAGGCCCAGCCGCAGTGTGCGAGCGACCTCCTCCAGCCGCTCGGGCTTGCCGCCCCAGCCCGCCGAGACGGCGGCGAAATGGTCGCGGTGCAGCGGGCTGTCGGGCCGGTCCAGGATTTCGCGGACGATATCGTCGTCGTTATTGGTCACCAGCACCAGCAGCGTTCCCGCCGCGCGCCACTGCAACAGCCGCCGGGCCAGTGTTCGGCGTGGCTCATCGAAAGCCACTGCGGCGGAACCGATCTCGCCCGCCGTTCCGCTCCACAATGTGTCGTCACCGTCGACGGCGATAACCTTCGGCGCCGGCTCCGTCACGGTGCCGGCGATCGCCACCAGGGTGAGCGCAACCGCCGCCTGGAATTCGGGAGTGAAGGGCAGGTGCGCCAAGATCTCGGTCCGGTCGTCGAAGAGGTTGTCCACCGGGTGGTGACGCGTCCACTCCCGCGGTTCCAGCACCGCGACGCCGGGCACGTCGCGTAGGCGTTCGGCGACGAGCCGCTCCCACGCGAGCAACCGTTCCTCCGGGCGGGCCGAAGGCAGGATGCCGACGATGACCGGCCGGTGCGTGCGTTCGGCCACCCCGCGCACCGCCGCCGGATAATCGGTGGCGAGCTCGGCGAGCAGATCATCGGAGATCGCGCCGAAACGTTCCAGATCCGTCGCACGCAGCAGCACGATCCCCAGTGCCGTCGACGGTGGCGCGAAGACACCCGACGGGTCACGCAGGCAGGACAACACATGGTGATACGGCGCCTCCGCGACGGTGAGCACCGTGGAATCCGAGGACGCCGCCGCCATCAGCTCGGGCAGCCTGCCCAGCGCGAAGGTCGCGCCCAGCGCCGCACGAAGACCGGAAACCGGCTGCTCAGCGGTTCCGGGCCGGGCGGGCGCACCGGGGTCGGCGACCGCGGCCGCGACCGTCTTCAGGTATTCCGTGCCGAAATCGGCGCAGGCCCCGGCGTCGATGATGTCGCTGTTGTAGGTCAACCACACTTGGCCGGTATCCGGCAGCACCGCCACCATGAGGTCCAGATCGGAATAGCCGGTGCTCACCGGAACGACCGCAGCCTGTGCGACCGCGGAGTTGGCGCGCAGGTAGTTGAAGTACACCTCGATCAACGGCGCGTTGTCGCGGTACAGGCCCTCGGTGGCGAGCGCGGCGAGCACATCCGCGAAGCCGGCGCCGGGGGCGAGCAGATTCCGCAGCCGCTCGCCGGTGCGGCGCAACACGTCGGCGACGAGGTCACCGGCCTCCACGGCGGCTGGGAACGGCACCGGCACACCGAAATACCCGACGGCATCGGTCGCATCGGCGTGCATTCGGGTATCCACCGGGACCGCGAGGGCGAACCGGTCGACCTGCTGCCGACACGCCAGCAGGACGGTCAGCGCGCCGAGGAACACCGCGGCGGGGGTGATGCCGAGGTCGCGGGCCCGGTCCGCGACCCGGTCGTGCAATCCGGCCGGCATGTCCAGTGCGACCGATCCCGCACCGTAGCTGCGCTGGGCCGGGCGCGGCCGCGCCAAGGTCAACTCGAGTCGGCGAGATCCGGAGAAGGCGTCACGCCATCGGGTGATCGCGGTATCTCCGTCGCGCTTGCTCGATTGGGCGGCGAGCAGTTGATGCATATCACGGTTGGTCACCGCGTCACCGAGCTGCACGCCGGACAGCTCCGCGGCGAGTTCGCCCGCGACCAGCAGCATCGACTGCACATCGCTCATGCTGTGATGCGCGCCGAAAAGCAGTACCGCATCGCCGGTTTCGGCATGGAGAAGTTCGAAGCGCCACAGCGGGCCTGTCTCCAGGTCGAACGGCAGGGCCATGAGCTCCCGGAAGCGCTGCTGTACCACGGCGTCATCGAGTCGGTCGAGGTCGCGCCAACCGGCCGGAATGCCGGGTTCGCGGCGGATCTCCAGCTGTCGTCCGTGCTCCTGGCTGGGCTGAATCGTGGTGCGCAGCGCCGCATGCCGACGGGCCAGCCGCGCCAGCGCCTCCTCCAGCCGCGGCCGGGTGACCGGCGCGGGTAGCCGCACGGCGACGCCGCCGGTCTGCGCGGCGGCGGGAATACCGAGTTGCTCGGTCCGCAGCAGACGCATCATGTCCCGGGTCACCGGCAGCACTTCGACTTCGGGCACTTCGGTGGCCGCATCCGGCGCGTCGGTGTCGGCCTGCCGCAGCACCTCATCGACGAGATGGCCGGCGAGGTCGGTGAGACTCTGCCCGGCGAGGATCGTGCCGAGTGGCACCGAGATTCCGGTGTGCTCGCGCACCTTGTTGCGCAGTTCGACCGCCATCAACGAGTCCAGCCCGAGACTCTGGAAGGACTGCTCGGCCGTGAACGCCTCGGTGCCCGCATGGCCGAGCACATCCCCGGTCCACTCGGCCACCGCGGCCACCGCCAGGGCGGTGGCCTCTGCGCGGGGTACGGCCCGCAGTTGTTCGGCGAAGCGCGATCCCGCCGCCACGTCGACGGTCGCGCGGTCGGCCACGGCTCGGCGCGGCGCACGGCGCACGAGTCCGCGCAGCAGCGGCGGGACGGCCGGTGCGCGGCGTAGCACGTCGGTGTCGAGCAGCAACGGCACCAGCACCGGATCACCGACCCGCAGCGCGGCATCGAAACAGGCCATCCCCTCCGGCACCGAAAATGCGCGGATGCCTGCGCGCGCGATGCGCCGGATATCGGCCTGCGCCATGTGGTCGTGCATATCGACCTCCCATGCGCCCCAAGCCAGCGACTGTGCGGGAAGACCGAGCGAGCGGCGACGCAGCGTCAGCGCGTCGAGATAGGCGTTGGCAGCCGCGTAGTTGGCCTGCCCGGGTGTGCCGAACAGGCTCCCCGCCGCGGAGAACAGCACGAAGATCGAGAGCTCCCGATCCGCCGTCAACTCGTGCAAGTGGTGTGCCGCATCGACTTTCGGACGCAGCACGGCGTCGAGCTGAGCGGGTGTCAGCGAGCCGAGTGTGCTGTCGTCGAGTACGCACGCCGCGTGGACCACACCGGCCAGCGGCATACCGTCGAGCAGCTGCGCCAGAGCCGACCGGTCGGTGACATCGCAGCGGGCGAATCGCACACGCACCCCGAGGCTCTCCAACTCGTCCCGCAACTGGGCGCCGCCTGGGCCATCGACACCGCGGCGACTGACCAGCACCAAGTCTCGGGCCTCGTACGCGTCGGCCAGATGACGGGCCAGTGCCGACCCGAGCCGACCCGGCGCCCCGGTGACCAGCACGGCGCCTTCGCCCAGTGCCACCCGGCCCTCGGACCCTCGCCCCGCGGTCTCCGGCAGTCGAGCCAGCCGCGGCACGAACGCCACACCGTCGCGCACGGCCAACTGCTGTTCCCTCGCGGCGAGGAGCGCGGCGATATCCACCTCGGGGTCGGCTGTGTCGACCAGCACGATCCGCCCGGGATTCTCCGACTGCGCGGAGCGCACCAGCCCCCACACCACCGCGCCTGCCGGGTCCGGACCGTCCTCACCGGGGAGCGCCACCGCGCGGCGGGTACGCACGACCAGCGTCGTCTGCTCGAATCGACGGTCGGCGATGATCGTTTGCAGCGCCGCCAGGATCCGCTGGGCCGTGTCGTGCACCTGGCTCGGCGACTCGCCTTCGGGCACCGGCAGGATGATGACGTCTGCGTCCATCGGGACGGCGGAATTCCATTCGGCCAGCGTGAGCGTCCGGTCCGGCGCGGGCAGCGGAAGCTCCGACCAGTCCATCCGGAACAAGCGACGGTACGCGGGCGCGACCGAGGCGGCATTCCACTGCGCGGCGGTGACCGCACGCGACAGCACCGAACCCACCGACACCACCGGGCGTCCGGTCCGGTCGGTCGCGGACATGGCGACGGTATCGGGCCCCGACCGGGTGAGCCGGACGCGGAGCGCGGTGGCCCCGGAGGCCCACAGCGCGACATCGGTCCACACGAACGGCAGCAGGGCATTCTCGCCGTCGGCGGCGAACAGCGCGGTGGCGTGCAGCGCGGCATCGAGCAATGCCGGATGGATACCGAATTTCGCGGCATCGCGGTGAGCGGATTCGGCGAGTTCTACCTCGACGAAGATTTCGTCCTCACGTCGCCATGCCGCCCGCATCGCCTTGAACAGCGGACCGTAGTGGTGTCCGCGCGTGGACAGCGCGGCGTACAGATCGTCGACGTCGACGCGCACCGCGTCCGCGGGCGGCCAAATCGACGAATCAATGTGCGACGAAAGAGGTTCGGACTGTTCTGCCAGTCTGCCGTCGGCATGGAGCGTCCACTGGGCATCCGGATCGTGTTCGTCGCGGGCGTAGATGCGCACCGTGCGGCGGGTGTCGGCGTCGGCGCCACCGACCACCACCTGGATCTGCAAAGCTCCGCGCTCGGGGACGAGCATCGGGGTCCGCAACACCAGCTCTCGTAGCACCGGGCTGTCCACCTCGTCACCGGCACGTACGGCCAGTTCGACCAACGCCGCGCCGGGCAGCAGCACCGCGTTCGGGCCCGCGTGATCGGCCACCCACGGCTGCTGGTGACGCGAGAGCCGCCCGGTCAGTGTGACGCCACCCGAATCCGGCTGCGGCACACCCGCGCCCAGAATGGGATGGGCGACGTCCTGAACCCCGAGCGAAGCGGTGTTGCGGTTGGCCGAGTCGGTCCAGAACCGCCGCTCGTCGAAGGCATAGGTGGGCAGGTCCACCCACCCGGATTCGGGAACCAGCCGGGTCCAGTCGAGTTCGTGGCCCGCGACATACAGTTCGGCCTGCGACCTGGCCAGGCAGGCAGGTCCGTCCTGGTCCCGTACCAGCGAACCCACGGCCACCACCTCGCGCGTGAGTTCCTCCGCCACCGTCCGGACGGCCGCGGTCAGCGACGGGTGGACGCCGAGTTCGACGAAATACCGGAACCCGTCGGTGATCATGCGCTCGATCGTGGGCGCGAACCGCACGGTCTCGCGCGCGTTCCGATACCAATAATCGGGCTCGATCGGTTCGTTCGTCATCAGCTCGCCCGACACCGTCGAATACCACGGCGTCGCAGGCGAACCCGCGATCATCCCGGCCAGCTCGGCCGTCAACGGATCGCGGATGGATTCGATCAACCGGCAGTGTCCGGCGAAGCCGGGACCGGCGGCGCCGAGCCGCGTGTAGATTCCCGCGCGGTCCATCTCCGCCAGCAGTTCTTCCACCGCGGCCTGCTCGCCCGCCACGATCGTCGAGCGACGCACATTGACCGCCGCGATCGAGACCCGGCCGTCGAACTCCGTCAGCCGCGGGCTCACCTCTGCCTCGGGCAGGCCGATCATCGCCATCGCGCCCGGAGCGGTGATGCCCTGCATCAGGCGGCTGCGCGTCATGACGATTCGTGCGGCATCGCTCAATTCGATGACACCGGCGCAGTAGGCGGCGGCGATCTCGCCCTGACTGTGGCCGATCACCGCGTCCGGGACGACGCCCGCCGCCCGCCAGGCGGCCGCGAGTGCGGCCATGGTCGCGAACAGCAGCGGCTGCACGACGGGGAAATCACCGAGGTCCGCGGCGGTCATGGTGGTCAACCTGTCGCTCAGCGACCAGTCGAGGTGTGCGCTGAAAGCCTTGTCGCACTTCTCGAATTCGGCGCGGAACGCCTCGGAGCGGGCGAGCATATCGCGCGCCATGCCGACCCACTGCGTTCCCTGGCCGGGGAAGACGAATGCGGTTTTGGCGTTGGTGAGCACCGGACCGGCGCCGACGACGGCATTCGGCGACGATCGGCCGTCCACCAGATCGCGTAGCGTCCGGACCATCTCGTCCCGATCGCCCGCCACCACGACCGCTCGCCGCTCGAACTGGGTGCGCTGCAAAGCCAGTGCGCGCGAGACCGGACCCGGTTCCAGTCGCGGATCGGCGACCACCAGGCCGAGCAGCCGTTCGGCCTGACCGTGCAGCGACGCCTCGCTGCGGGCCGAGATCGGTAACAGCGCCACGCTCCGGTCGTCGACCTTCGCGCCCGGCGCGGCAGCGGGCTCGGGCGGAGCCTCCTCGAGGATCAGGTGTGCGTTCGTGCCGCTGAGCCCGAAAGCACTCACACCGGCGCGACGCGGCCGATCGCCCCTTCGCCACGGCATGGGGTCGGCCTGCACTGTCACACCGCTTCGCTCCCAGTCGACCTGCGGTGACGGCACACCCGCATTCAGGGTGGCGGGGATTCGTTCGTGTTGCAGTGCGAGCACCAGTTTGATGACGCCGGCCACGCCCGCCGCGGCCTGGGTATGCCCCACATTGGATTTCAACGACCCGATACCGAGCCGCCGGTCCTGGTCACGACCCGGCCCGAACACCCGCGCCAGTGCGCGCGCCTCGATCGGATCCCCGAGCGCCGTACCCGTGCCGTGCGCCTCGACATAGTCGATATCGTGCGGAGCCAGGCCCGCGGCACCCAATGCCGAGCGCAGTACCTGCTCCTGGGCCGCGCCGTTAGGGGCGCTCAACCCCTGGCTGGGGCCGTCCTGGTTGACGGCGGAACCACGAATGACGGCAAGTACCCGGTCCCCGCTTCGGCGTGCATCGCCCAGACGCTTCAACAGCAGTAGACCGGCGCCCTCGGCCCACACCGTCCCGTCGGCGTCGGCGGAGAACGGCGCACACCGGCCTGTCGGCGACAGCACACCCAACCGGCACAATTCGATATGGGCGGTCGGTGACATCAGCAATGTGGCGCCGCCCGCCAAGGCGAGGTCGCACTCCCCCGCGCGCAGCGCCTGCATCGCCAGATGCATCGCGACGATCGACGAGGAGCAGGCCGTGTCCAGGGTGACCGCCGGACCGTGCAGCCCCAGCGTGTACGCGATCCGACCGGAGGCGACACTCGGCGATAGTCCCGTTCCGACCTGACCGTTCAGCTGTTCCGGCGCTGGGTCGGCCAGATAGCCGGTGCTGTACACGCCGAGATAGACGCCGGTCGCACTGCCATGCAGGGTGCGTGGATCGCGCCCCGACCGCTCGATCGCCTCCCAGCTGAGTTGCAACATCATGCGCTGCTGCGGATCCATCACCGCGGCCTCGCGCGGGCCGATGCCGAAGAAGGCGGCATCGAAGCGATCGATACCATCGACGTACCCGCCGCGGAAGGTGTACGCCTTGCCTGGCGCGGAGGTATCGGGGTCGTACAACCCGTCGATGTCCCAACGGCCCGCGGGCACCTCGGTTAGCGCGTCACCGTTGCTGTCCAGCAGCCGCCACAGCGCCTCGGGTGAATCCGCGCCGCCGGGGAATCGGCAGGACATCGACAGGATCGCGATCGCGTCGTCGTCCGCGTCGTCGCCAGCGGTCGCCTGAACCGCCTCGAACCCGGCCGCACGCGACTCGCTCGGCGCGGCGTCCGCCGGACGCCCCCCCGGGGGCCAGTGCCGTGGCCACCCCGTCGATCGTGGGATTGTCGAAGAACAGATTGGTGTCGAGGAAGCGGCCGACGAAATCCGACAACTCGACCACCAGCTCCACCAGATCGGCCGAGCCCAAACCGAATTCGACCAAAGGCCGATGCACATCGATGCGTTCCGGATCGAGCGCCGCCTGCCGCGCGATCTCCGTCACCAGCCAGGATCGGACCGCCTCCGCGGACGGCACCGCGGCGGACCGATCCGCGGACTTCGCGTCCTCGGTCTCCGCTTCGTAGTCGTCCAGCTCGTCCTCCGGCGACCGCACCGGACCCGCCGACAGCGCGAGTAGCTCGCCGGACAGATACGCCGTCCGGCACGCCGAACGCTGGATCTTCCCACTGCTGGTCTTGTAGATGGCGCCCGGCCGGATCAGCAGCGCAGCCGCGAGCGTGAGCCCGTGGTCGGTCGCCACCACCCCACGCACGGCGCCCTCGATCTCGGCCAACTCGCCGGGATCCTCGCTGCGCACCTCGGCCACCACGACGGGCTGCTCGCCGCCCACTCCGATATCCACGGAAAACGCCGCGACGCAGCCGGCTCGGACACTATCGTGCGCCGCCTCGACGGTCAGCTCGATGTCCTGCGGATAATGATTGCGGCCGTCGACGATCATCAGATCCTTGCGTCTTCCGGTGACGAACAGCTCGCCACCGGCAAGGAATCCGAGATCCCCGGTACGGAGGTAGCGCCGATCGTCGCCGGGCAGCGTCGCCCCGAACACCTCGGCGGTGGCCTGCGCATCACGAAAATACCCTGCGGCCACGCTGTTCCCGGCGACCCAGATCTCGCCTTCGTCCCCGTCGGCACGCTCGGTACCGTGCTCGGGGTCGACGACGGCTATCGAGATTCCCTCGGGCGGCTGCCCGGCACCGACGAGTTCCGCACTGTGCGCTCGGTTTCCGGCACCGGATCGTCCGGCGACCTCGAACAGTGTCGGCATCTGGGCGGTGGACGACGCGGTCACGATCAAGGTGGCTTCGGCCAGACCATAGACCGGCTGGAGCGATTCGGCGCGGAAGCCGGCCCGAGCGAAGGTCTCGGTGAACCGCCGCATCGTCGCGGCGCGCACGGGCTCGGAGCCATTGAACGCCACCCGCCACCGGCTCAGGTCGAGCTGATCGATCCGCTCCGGCGAAATACGGCGCAGGCACAGTTCGTAGGCGAAGTTGGGGCCGCCGCTGGTGTGGGCGCGGTATGTCGAGATCGCCTGCAGCCACCGCTCGGGGCGCTGCAGGAAATGCAGCGGCGACATCAGCACCGAATTCCCACCGAGATGCACCGTCTGCAGTATCGGCGCGATGAGTCCCATGTCGTGGTACATCGGCAGCCAGCTGGCGAACAGCGCACCGTCCCATGACTCGATCAGCGCGCGGTCGTGGCCGAGCCCCGCGGCGATCGCATGCTGGTTGTGCAGCAGATTCCCATGGGTGAGCAGCACACCCCGCGGCGCGCTGGTCGAGCCGGAGGTGTACTGGATGAACGCGACCGAGTCGGCCCCGATATCCGGCTCCCGCCACTGCGCTGCTCGGTCGTCGGCTATCTCGTCGGTGGCCAGCCACGGCAAGCCGGCCAGCTCGGGAATCTGCGCATGCAGCGCAGCCGAATCCGCGACGATACGGCGCGGGGCCAACACCACATCGACATCCGCATGCGCCACCATCCGCCGCAGCCGGTGCAGCGACCGGTTGTCCCATTCCGGCAGCGGCGCGGGAACGGCGACCACTCCGGCCGCCAGGCACCCGAAGAACGCTTCGATGAACTCCGGACCGGCCGGATACAGCAACAGCGCCCGCTGCGGCATCGAATCCTGGAGTACGGCGCCGATCGCCCGCGCACGGACACCCAGGTCGGCATACCGCATTTCGCGGACGACACCGTCGACGTCACCACTGTCCAGGAACCGGTACACCAACTCGGTTGGCCGATTCTGGACCTGGGTGAAGAGTGTCTCGACGAAAGTGTGGTGCACGAACTACTTCCTCTACCGGTGAAACTGGAGATTCAGCCGGTCCTGGTTCCCTGGCAAACGGAGGAACGGCAGGCGGCGCGTTGTGACTGACAGCGCCAACAATATAACCGCCGTTACGCCGCTCCCCGGGACCGGCGATATCAACCCCCCCGGCGCCGTGTGCCCCAAAAAATTGGGGCAGCCGCCGCTCGAAGACTATTGCCACCGTGGGGATTCCACATTTGCGAGTCGTCGAGCAAGCGGTGAGGATGGCTGCGTGTCACACACCCCGGTATCGCTGCGCGAACTTCCCCGACTACGCACCCGTCACATCGCGCAGATCGGTGGACTGATGCGCCCCGGCACCCACCGTTCCCCCTTGCTGGAGTTCGGGGATCGGTTCGTCGTCTCGCCGCCGGGATTTCCGACCATGCTGGTCACCCACGACATGGACGATGTGCGAGAACTGTTCGCCAACCACGACGACTTCTCGATCGGGCAGGTGCTGAGCCGGCTCTCCAGCCACGACGTGATGTTCGGCAAGCAGACGTTGATCTTCCTCGACGGTGACGAGCACCGCCGCGAACGCCGGCTGTTCGCTCCGCCGTTCCAGCACAAGGCACTCCGGTCCTACGAAGACCTCATGGTGGAGGTGGTCCAGCGCGAACTTCCCACCTGGCCGGTCGGTGAACCGTTCGAGTTCCTGAAGGTCGGCTACGACCTGGCCATCGGTGTGCTGCTCGGCGTCGTCTTCGGTGACGTGGCTCCGTCCCGCTCCGACCGGCTGAAGCAGGCGGTGAGCCGGTGGTTCGGGGAGATCGAAAGTCGCGGGTTTCTCGCCGTCACCTTGCTCACCCCGCTCGTCGGCGGCTACACGCCGCCCTATCCGCCGCTGAGTCGCCGCCAGTCCGAGGTCGACGCCATCATCATCGAGGAGATCGCCGCACGCCGGGCCACGCCCGGGAACGGGAACGACCGGAAAGACGTGCTGTCCCGGTATGTCGGCACCGAACTGGATCAGCACGACGACGCCGCGCTGGCCCGCAACATGCGCGGCATCCTGCTGGGCGCCTACGAGACCACCGCGATCACGCTCGGCTGGATCGCCGCCATGCTGGCCGGTCATCCGCAGGCCATGGCCGAAGTGGACGCGGCGGCCGACGCGGGCGATCGCGCCCGGCTCGACGCTTACCTCGACGCCGTGGTCGCCGAAACGATGCGGCTGCGCCCGGTGTCCCCGTTCACCGGACGGCGAGCGCTGCGCAACACCGTGATCAACGGTGTCCACATTCCCAAGGGCACCATCGTCATAGTTCCGATCCTGCTCATTCACGAATCGCCGCGGCACTACTCGGATCCGATGGTCTTCCGCCCCGAACGCTTCCTCGGGGACGAGCGACCCAAGAGCCACACCTGGTTGACCTTCGGCGCCGGCCCGCATCGCTGCCTGGGCGCCAACTTCGCACTCCTCGAAGCCCGCGTCCTGTTCCGAACTGTCCTGCAGCACCGCCGCATCGACTCCACCCCCGGATCCGTCGAACCACCACGCCGGTACCACACCGGCCTCAGCCCTGCTCACAACGCGCGGATCACACTCCGTCCGCGCTGAGATATCCACGAGAGGTCGGTAAAGGCGCGACTGGAGAAGAAACAGTCTTTTCTTTCGCGGCAGTCTGCTCCGTCCACCGAAAATCCCTGGCCGCCACGGGATATCGATGTCCTGGTTGTCGGCCCGCTCGGCTACATTCCCGATCAGCGCACGAAAGCGCGCGATTCAGCTCGCGCGGCGGGAGCGGGCCGAAGCCAGCCAGCCGAGGACCGTGGCGATCAGCCCGATCACCAGGGCCGCGAAGCCACCGACGATTCCGTTGCCGGTACCGGGACCGCCGTCGGCGGCTACCACGACCAGCCCGCCGACGACCATGCCGGTCAGCCCCGAAACCACGGCCACAATAGCCCCCCAGTTCCTGTTGCCGCTGCCGATACGACCGGCGAAGCGGGTCAGAGCCAGACCACCGATGACCACACCGGCCAGTGCCACCAGTGCGGCCACCGCGCCCAGGACTCGCCCGGTGGTCGCGGTGTAGGCGTCGACGGCGGCCGACTGGTCCGAGACGTGCGCGGCTGCCGGTGCGGCAAGGGCGAAACTTCCGAGCAGGGCGGCTCCCGCGGCGGCAAGCAGGTGACGGACGGACATTGGGGTACTCCTTCGTCGTGCGACTGGAACTCGCTTGATCATGTCCGCTGGACCTACCGGCGGTCGTCCTGCCGCCGCAGGCAATTCGCGCTGCTGCTGATGTGGTAGTCGGCTGCCGTGGACGCCGCAGGAGCCGGGAAGGTACCGCGCGTGCGGTAGTCGGATGATCATCCGTGCGCAGGAGTTGCCCGCGCGAACATCGGGCTAGGGTGCACGCATGAGCAGGGGACGAGTCGCGGACTGGGCGATCGCCGTTGGTGTGGCGGCGATCGTGCTGGTCGCCGGGCTGTCCATGCAGCACTCCCCCACGAATCTCGACCCGCTGGGCTACGCGTTTTTGATAGCCGGCGGTCTGGCGCTGGCCGCGCGCCGCTGGGCTCCGGTCACCGTGCTGGCCGTGACCGGGGCGTGCGCGCTGGGTTACCAAGCGGTCGGTTTCGATGTGCCTGCCGTCGCGTTTCTGGTCGCGGTATACGCCGCGGTGCGGGCGGGACACCGCATGATCACGGTGGTGGCGTCGGCGACCCTGCTGGCCGCGCTCCCGTTCGCGGCCCTGGTCACCCTGCACGACATGGGTGCGGCGTACGCGCAGGCCCGAGGCGCGCTCGAGCTGGCGTGGTTGATCGCGGCCGGTGCGGCGGGGGAAGCGCTGCGGCAAGCCGAGCGGCGGGCGGACGAGGCCGAGCGCACCCGGGAAGAGACCGCGCGGCGCCGCGCCGACGAGGAGCGGCTGCACATCGCGCGGGAACTGCACGATTCGCTCACCCACCAGATCTCGGTCATCAAGGTGCAGTCCGAGGCTGCCGTCCACGTGGCCCGCAAGCGGGGTGAAGAGGTACCGGATGCCCTGCTGGCGATCCTGGCGGCCGGTCGTGAGGCGGCCCGGGAACTGCGCGCGACCCTGGAGGCGCTCCGCGACGACGGCAACAGCCCGGCGCATGGCCTCGCCGACCTCCCGGACCTGGTGGAGCGAGCCCGTTCGACCGGTCTCGACGCGACGCTGACAATCGAGGGGCAACGCCAGGACGTGCCTGCCGCGGTGAACCGGACCGTCTACCGAATCGTTCAGGAGTCGCTGAACAATGTCGCCCGGCACGCCGCCGCGGCTACGGCGTCGGTCCGGATCGAATACCGTCCCGACGCCCTGCTCATTCAGGTCGATGACGACGGCAAGGCCACCGCGGACACCGCGCCGGTGCCCGGCGTAGGGCTGCTCGGGATGCGCGAACGCGTCAGCGCCCTCGGCGGTCGCCTGCGGGCGGCACCGCGCAGCGAGGGCGGCTTCTCCGTACAAGCCGAGCTACCCGTGGAGCGAACGTCATGATCCGTGTTCTGCTGGTCGACGATCAGCCGCTCATTCGCAGCGGATTCCGCGCGCTTCTCGACCTCGAGGACGACATCGAAGTGGTGGCCGAGGCCGCCGACGGCAGCGAGGGCTTGGCGCTGGCCAGGGAACATCTACCCGACATCGCGCTCATCGACGTTCAGATGCCGGTCATCGACGGCATCGAGGCGACCCGGCGCATCGCCGCGGACCCGATCCTGGCCGGGGTGCACGTCGTCATCCTGACCAACTACGGCTTGGACGAATACGTCTTCAACGCGCTGCGCGCCGGGGCGGCCGGATTCCTCGTCAAGGACATCCAACCCGAAGACTTCCTCCACTCCGTACGCGTCGCCGCCCGCGGCGACGCCCTGCTCGCACCGTCGATCACCCGCAGACTGATCAACCGGTACGTCACCCAGCCGCTCGGCACCGGCACGGGAACGGGGTTGACAGAACTGACCAATCGCGAACGCGAGGCTGTAGTCCTGGTCGCGCAGGGCCTGTCCAACGACCAGATCGCCGACCGCATGGTGATCACCCCGCTGACGGCGAAAACCCACATCAACCGCGCCATGACCAAGCTCCACGCCCGCGACCGCGCCCAACTCGTGGTTTTCGCCTACGAATCCGGCCTGGTAGTCCCGCGCAATTCCTGATATCCGGACTGGCACCGGCCGGGTCGCCGGCGAAGGCTACACCCAGGGAGCCACGGGATACCACGGGATGATGTCGCGCATGGCCAGCAGGCGCACGTCCCAGTAGAGGAACGTGAAAACGCCCACGACCAGCAGTGCGCCGGCGCTGAGGACGCTGACGCGACGCGGGTCGGCTTGGAACCAGCGTTGCAGGCGACCACCGACGAGAACGGTGAGGATCAGTAGGACGGCGAGGATCAGGATATTGCCGATGGACTGCAGGACGAAGGCGCCCGCGGCGTAGAGGGGGTTGCCTTCTTCGGCGACGTCGCGGAACAGCTTGCGGAACAACGGGAACGGGCGTCCGATGAGGAAGGCGCCGATCAGGCCGCCGAAGAAGATCAGGGGTGCGTTCGGGAAGCGGGCGGCGATGCGGGCGAACGGGTCGCGCACCAGGCCGAGTACGGCGAGTCCGAGGTAGATCATGATCACCCCGATCACGCCGAACACCACCATGGACTGGACGAGGCGCGGCGGCATCTGGCCGGGTTGGCTGGGCGCGGTGTCGAATTGCGGCATGTCGGTACCGAAGATGCCGACGACGACACCGTAGGCGGCGGACACGACGACCATCCCTACCGCCATCCACAGCAGCGGCCGTAGCACCGCCCGCACCCGGTTCCACCAGCCGCCCGCGCTGCCGGCCAAAGGAGCCACCGCACCGAACACGGCGATATTGCACGCGGTGAACGTACCGGCCAGACCGGAGACGAACGCGAACACGACGCCTGCGCCGATGCCGGTGAGTGCGGTCTCCTCGGCATCGTGACCGAGCAGCCCGTCGGCCACCGTACCGCCGATCGCGCGGTCCACGAACGGCGCCGACCACACCACGGTCAGCAGGAACCCGCCGAGCACGCCGAGCAGCAGGACCAGCCCGCGCCGCCGCGGAAAGTGTCCGTTGACGAACACACTGGTCGCCTCGGAATGCTCGGGTACTGGGGAATCGGTTGCGGGAGAAGGGGACTCGAGCTGGGTCATCGGGCTCTCCTATCGGCAACTGACCGGCGGCGAAACACCGGGCATCCTCATTGTCGGATATCTGTGACCGGCAGTCCTGCCGAATGACGGACAACGACACCCACCTCACCGCGGCCCACGGTGGCCTGGCCGGATGGGGTAGCGGACTTCGCGTTTCGTTTGCGATCGCCGGAGCGAGAAACGGTCAGGTTCCCGGAACGGTGTGCAGTACTACCTCGCTCAGTTGCCCGGAGCGTATTCGGGCGGTCAGGTAGGTGTGATCCGGCTGTCGGCGTCGATCCGTCGGCGAGCCGGGATTGAGGAGCCGCAACCCGGTGTCGGTGACACTGTCCCATGGGATGTGACTATGGCCGAAGACCAGCACGTCGGTGTCCGGAAAGTTCCGCGCGCAGCGCTGCTCACGGCCCTTCGCGGGTCCGGTCTCGTGCACCACCGCCAGTCGCAGGCCATCCAGTTCGGCGTGGGCGATTTCCGGTAGCCGGGCACGTAGTTCGGGTCCGTCGTTGTTGCCGTATACCCCGATCAGGCGCTTGGCGCGCGCCTCGAGCCGGTCCAGTAGCGCGACGTCCACCCAGTCGCCCGCGTGCACGATCACATCGGCCGCGTCGACCTCGTTCCAGACGGCCTGCGGCAGATCCCGCGCGCGCTTGGGCACGTGGGTATCGGAGATGAGGAGCAGCCGCACGGACTCCGGTGTATCACGCCGCGGCGACCGGCCCGCGTCGAAACGCGGCGTCGCGCGCGGAGTGTCTTCGCCAGCGGCCCACTCACGTTACGTGACACAGAACTCGTTGCCCTCGGGGTCGGCCATGGTCACCCAGGTGTACGGCCCCTGCCGCCCCTCGTGCAGGACCTTCGCTCCCATGCCGACCAGACGCTCGACCTCGGCCGCCCGGTGCTCGGTGCCCACCCGGATGTCCAGATGCATGCGGTTCTTGACCGTCTTGGCCTCGGGGACGAGCTGGAAGAGGACACGCGGCCGGTCGGGATGACGGATCGCCGTCCCTACCTTCCACACCAGTTTGCCCCGATGCGTAGTGGTGTCGTCCTCCGACGCCTGGCCCTGAGAAACCATGCTGCGGATGAACCCCTCGTCTTGAGGCTCGACATCCCAGCCGAGCGCCTGGGCCCACCAGTCGGCAAGCGTATGGGGGTCGGCACAGTCGAGGACAACCTGAAACTCGTATCCCATACCCGGCACCCTAGACACCGCATACGACAACTACGGCGAATCCGGATGGCATGGCGGGTCCGGCGTGGAAGCGGTCGTCCGGGTGAGCCGGACCGGCTGGGTGGTCTGGACTGGCAGGCCGGGTGGCATCCGGAGGGTCACGCGTTCTGCGGGAACCCCAGGTTCAGTCCGCCGTGGCTGGGGTCGAGCCAGCGGCTGGTGATCGCCTTGGCGCGGGTGAAGAAGCGCACCCCTTCGGCGCCGTGGGCGTGGGTGTCGCCGAACAGGGAGTTCTTCCAGCCGCCGAAGCTGTAGTAGGCCATGGGAACCGGAATCGGGACATTGATGCCGACCATGCCGACTTCGACCTCGTTCTGGAAGCGGCGGGCGGCGCCGCCGTCGTTGGTGAAGATGGCGGTGCCGTTGCCGTACGGGTTGGCGTTGACCAGTTCCAGTGCCTGGTCGTAGGTCTCGACCCGCACGACCGACAACACCGGGCCGAAGATCTCGTCGCGGTAGACACTCATGTCCGGGGTGACGTGGTCGACCAGGGTGGGGCCGAGCCAGAAACCTCCGGAGACATCGATATCGGTGCCGCCGTCATCAGCGGCGACGGCGCGGCCGTCGACGACGAGGGTGGCACCGTCGGCCTCGGCCGACTCCACGTAGCCGCGGACCTTGTCGCGGTGGGCGGCGGTGACCAGGGGACCCATATCGGCATCGGTGAGTCCGTCGCCGACCCGCAGGCCGCGGGTGCGTGCGGCGATCTTGGCGACCAGTTCGTCGGCGATGTCGCCGACGGCCACGGCCACCGAGATCGCCATGCAGCGTTCACCCGCGGAGCCGAACCCGGCGTTGACCATGGCGTCCGCGGCCAGGTCGAGATCGGCGTCGGGCAGGATCACCGCGTGATTCTTCGCACCACCGAGGGCCTGGACTCGCTTGCCCGCGGCGGTCGCGGTCGAGTAGACGTACTGTGCGACCGGGGTGGAACCGACGAACGACACCGCCTTGATGGCAGGGTTGGCCAGCAATTCGTCGACGGCGCTCTTGTCGCCTTGCACGACGTTGAACACCCCAGGGGGCAGCCCCGCTTCGGCCCACAGCTGCGCGATCCACAGCGACGCGGAGGGATCCTTCTCACTGGGCTTGAGCACTACGGTGTTCCCGGCGGCGATGGCGATCGGAAAGAACCACATCGGCACCATGGCCGGGAAATTGAACGGGGAGATGATCGCGACCGGTCCGAGCGGCGCGCGCAGCGAGTACACGTCGACTTTGGTGGAGGCGTTCTCGGTGAATCCGCCCTCGAGCAGATGCGGGATGCCGCAGGCGAATTCGACGACTTCCTGGCCGCGGGTGACCTCGCCGAGCGCGTCGGAGAGCACCTTTCCGTGTTCGGCGGTGATGATGGCGGCCAATTCCGGCTTGCGGGCGTTGAGCAGCTCGCGGAAGCGGAACAGCAGGGCGGTGCGCTTGGCCAGCGAGGTGTCGCGCCAGCTCGGGAATGCCGCCCTGGCCGCGTCGATGGCGGTGCGGATGTCGGCGACACCGGCCATCCTGACCTGGCCGGTGATCTGTCCGGTAGCCGGGTTCGTGACCGGCGCGGTCACCGATGCCGTTCCGGCGAAAGGCTTTCCATCGACCCAGTGGCCGATCTCGACAGGGGTAGTCATGTGGTTCCTTTGCTCAGGTCGGTCGGGCGCGGTAGCGCGCGTGGAAGGGAAGCCGCGGGTCGACGACCATGTCCGCCCAGGTATCGCGCAACCACGCGTGGGCCGGGTCGTCACTGATCCGCCAGTCCCGTTCCGGGCCGGGACCGGCCATGATGTTCAGGTAGTACATGTGGTGGCCGGGGGCGGCGATGGACGGCCCGTGGTAGCCGTGCGGCACCAGCACCACGTCGCCGTCGCGGACCTCTTCGAGCACATCGATGGGCCGCTCGGGCGTGCCGTAGACGCGGTGGTAGCCGAAGCCCGCCGAGTCGTCCGCGCCGCGGGCGAATTCGAAGTAGTAGATCTCTTCCAACGGGGTCTCGGTCTCGGTGAGCTCGTCGTGCTTGTGCGGCGGATACGACGACCAGTTCCCGCCAGGGGTGATCACCTCGCAGGCGATGATCGAGTCGGCTTCGAAGGTGTCCGCGGTGGCGAAGTTGTGCACCTGGCGGCTGCAGTTCCCGGCGCCGCGCAGCTCCACCGCCACATCCGCCGCCGCGACATACCGGAACGGCAATTGCCGGTGTGCGCGGGCGCCGCCGAGGGCGAAACGCCCCCCAGCCGTGCTGGAGACCGTGTAGGAGCTGCCGCACCCGATATAGGCGAAGTCGGTCGGCCCATCGAAAACGCTGGCGCGCCCGGATAATTCGTATAACTCGCCACCACAGGCCACGGTGCACGAGCCGGATAGCGGCACCACGACGACCTCGTCGTGGCCGGTGTCCGCCCGAAACGAGCTCTCCGCGCCGAGCTCGATGACGTGCAGGCTGCAGTGATCCCAACCGGCGGATTCGGGCGTCACCGCGACGAGATACGGGGCGCTCGCGGCGCCGCGTGCCGGCAGGTAATGCTTGCTGCGCATTGCGGTCACCGCACCAAGGACACGGCTGTGTCGACGGCCGCGGCGACGTCGCCGTCGGGTGGATACAGCAGCGCGCGACCGACGATCAGACCCCGAACGCCAGGCAGCGCAAGGGCTTTCGCCCAGCTGGCGTAGGTCGCCTCGGGCGCGGTCTGCGGGTCGCCGCCGAGCAGCAGCGTCGGCAAGGTGGTCGCGTCCATGACGCGTTCCATCTGCTCGACCACGGGCAGCTTCAACCAGGTGTAGGCCGAGGTGGAGCCGAGTCCCTGCGCCAGATGGATGCTCTTGATCACCGCGTCCGGCGACAGGTCGTTGACAACCGTGCTGCCCGGACCTCCGGGGCGGTGCGACATGAACGGCTCCAGCATCGCGACCAACCCGTGCGCGGCGAGTTCATCGATGGCCGCCGCGCACGCGGTCATCATCGACAGGGTGCCGGGGTCGGTGAGATCGAAGCGGTTGAGCATCTTGGCGCCGTTGAGGCCCGCCGCCGCGGTGGCGCCGGCCGTGTAGGCGGTCATCCGGTCATCGATTTCGAAGTCCGCGCCCGCCAGGCCACCCCGGTTCATCGAGCTGAACACGACCTTGTCTTCCAGCGCTCCGAGCAGCAGCAGATCCTCGATGATGTCGGCGGTGCCGAGCACTCCATCCACTCCGGGCCGGTTCAAGGCCATGACCAACCGGCCCAGCAGCTCTTTGCGGTCGTTCATGGCATGCGGGTCGCCGGAGGCCGACAGAGCTCCACGCGCGGGATGGTCGGCGGCGATGATCATCAACCGGCCGTCGCCGCGCACCAACTCCCGGCTCTTGCGCGCCTCGAATGCCCGCGCGATCGCCCCGGGATCCGCGGCACGCAGCTCGGTCAGTTCGGCATACGACCTGGTCGGCGGCGCGATCGTGGGATAGATGTCGACACCGGCGCTGCCGTTCGACACCACCTCGAACTGCTCTGTCACGGACTCACTCCAGCTTCGGGTGCACGAGGATGGCGTTTCCGCCTGGTTCGACTGTGCGCCGCGACGTCTGTAGTTGTCAACACTTTGTCCTGACATAATGACTTCAGGACAACTTGGCACGTGTGGGTCCCGATAGGACTACGATGAAGGCGCCGGAGCCGACCGTTCACGAGGAGCCACCCGATGTCCGCGCCTTTGGATATCCTCATCGACCGGAACAGCCCGGTACCGCTGTACTTCCAGCTCGCGCAAGCCATCCAGCAAGCGATCATCGAGGGGCGACTGACGCCGGGCGACCGGATCGAGAACGAGGTCGCGCTGGCCAAACGCCTCAATGTGTCGCGGCCGACAGCCCGCCAGGCGATCCAGGTCCTGGTCGACAAGGGGCTGCTGGCGCGCAGGCGAGGGGTGGGCACCCAGGTGGTGCAGAATCGAGTTCACCGCCCTGTCGAGCTGACCAGCCTCTACGACGACCTGCTCACCGCGGGCCAGGAACCGACCACCGAATTGCTCGATTACCAGCTCGGTGCACCGGACCCCGATATCGCCAAGGAGCTGGGTGTGCCGGCGGACGCACGCTTGGTGACCTTTCGCCGCCTGCGTCGTGCTGGCAGTGAACCACTGGCGATCATGACCAATCACGTGCCCGCGGAATACGCGCCTGCACCCGACCAGCTCGAAGCGCACGGCTTCTATGAATGCCTGCGCGCCAAGGGAATCCACATCGCGATCGCGCGGCAGCGGATCGGTGCACGCAGCGCCACCCGCGCGGAGGCGCAGCTGCTGGACGAGCGCACCAACGCCCCCTTGCTGACGATGCAGCGCGTCGCCTTCGACGACTCGGGGCGGCCGGTCGAGCTGGGTCGCCACGTGTATCGCGCCTCCCGGCACTTCTTCGACACGACGGTTCGGCACTGAGCGCTCCGAGAAATTTGTCCGGACATACGGACATATCGTGCGCTACGGACTCGGCTGGGGCACATTGCAATCCGTGATCTTGGGGTTCAGTCCCAGGTAATTCAGTGGACCGGCGACTACCGTCAATGTGATCGTGCCGAAGCCCGCGCAGTTGATCGGGCCGCTGTCGAAGTAGTCGCGCTGGCCCGCCGCGATCACCCCGATGATCAACCAGGCCAGGATCAGCAGACTTCCGAGGCTAATGTTCTTCACGTGCATCGTTCCGGTCCTTCTTGCGTGGATGAGCCGAGTATCCGTCCCAACCGGCGACACGCCCGCAACTTCGATACCGGTTGCGTGCCGCCAACATTTCCGTCGCGCCGATACCTTCTGCCGGTCGCGCCGGTGGCGACCGCGGAATACGCCTCCGGCCGAAGCTCCACTCGTCTCGCTCGACAGATCGGCCTGACCGAACCCGACCCGACATCCGGCCATGGCGGCAGCGAGGCTGCCCCGCGGGCGGTCGCTGAACCCCGTACCGATGTGGTGCTGGTTCCTGGATTGAATGTTCGCATCCGAAGCAATCGCCCAACAGGTACGTTCATGTGAAAGAGCGCTGCACAGGAGCTGCGGCGACGAAATTGTGCATCGCGGCGTGCGGGCCGCCCGATCCTCGAAGGGAAGTTTTCCGAAGAACAAGGAGGTGCGTGCAGCAGTGAAGGACACAGATTTCACTCCCCGACTGCGGGCGTGGCCGGCATTGCGAGTCGATGACTGGACTCCGACACGCGAAACCTTGCATATGTGGACGCAGATTGTCGGCAAAATCAGGCTCTCCCACGCTCCCTTGGTCAACCACTGGTGGCAAGTCACGCTCTACGTCAGCCCGCGTGGACTGACCACCTCTGCTATTCCGCATGCGGCGGGTTCGTTCGACATCGAGTTCGACTTCGTCGACCATCAGCTTCACGTCCGGTCCAGCGATGGCCGCACCCGGCAGGTTGCGCTCGCACCCAAACCGGTCGCCGTCTTCTACGGCGAAACCATCACCGCACTCGATGAACTCGGAATTACCGTGCGGATCCAAGCCAGACCCAACGAGGTCGATCCGGCGATCCCCTTTGCCGACGACTACGAGCATCGATCCTATGATGCGGCGGCCGCCACCACGTTCTGGCGGCAATTGGTCGCCGCCGACCGCGTCCTGCACGAGTTCCGATCACGTTTCATCGGCAAGGTGAGCCCGGTGCACTTCTTTTGGGGAGCGATGGATCTCGCATGTACCCGGTTCTCCGGGCGGACAGCGCCGCAACACCCGGGTGGTGCTCCCAACTGCGGCGACTGGGTGATGGTCGAGGGCTACTCGCACGAATTGAGCAGCTGCGGATTCTGGCCGGGTGGTGGTGCGGAGGGCGCCTTCTACGCCTACGCATATCCGGAACCCGACGGATTCGCCGAATATCGCGTCGAACCGCGCGAAGCGTTCTACAGCAAAGACAACCGCCAGTTTCTGCTGCCATACGAGGCGGTGCGCACTGCCGCCGAGCCGGAGCGGGCGCTACTCGAGTTCCTCGACACAACATACGCGGCCGCAGCCGAACTCGGCCACTGGGACCGCGCGGCCCTCGAGGCAGACCCCGGACGCTGGAACCACAGGCGCCGAATCAACACATCGCAGCTGCGACCTGACCGACCGGCTACTAGCCAAAAGTATTAGAGCACAGCGTGTCCGAGATCTCGGAATCGGACTCGCCCACCCCGCCCTCACACGCGTACTCGCGCCGGAGGTGTCCCGAACATCCAGTCATGCAGTGCTTTCGGAGTCGGCGCGGTCGATCTCGGCCATGTGTTCCTCGGCCCACGCACGCAGCGCCGCGAGCGGAACTTCGAGGGAAAGACCGAGATCGGTGATCCGATAGTGCACACGCGGCGGCACGGTGGGTTCGACGCGACGGGCGACCAGCCCGTCTCGAGTCAAATTACGTAGCGTCACCGAAAGCATCTTCTGCGAAACACCGGGCATACGCCGCTGGAGTTCGGCGAAGCGCACCTCGCCTGGCGCGGCCTCGGCGAGCAGTTTCACCACCATCGAGACCCACTTCGTGCCGACGCGGTCGAGCAGCCGCCGGGTCGGGCAGGCCGGATCGAACAGATCGCCGCGTGTCTCGGCCGGCTTACGCATGGGTCCGGTAGTCACCCCGAGCTCACCACCTGATTCGAACGTGCGGTCTTGGCAACGCCGGACAGCCTACCTACGGTCACCTGGTAACGAATAGTGACTAGGAGCAAGGTGATGACATACACGTCTTCCGACATCTCGTTGCGCCGCATCGCGACCAATGGCATCCACGTCAATGTCGCGATCGCTGGACGTGGGCCCGCGGTGCTGTTGTTGCACGGGTTCCCGCACACCTGGCAGCTATGGCGCGAGGTGATCGGTCCGCTGGCGCAACGGCATCGGGTGATCGCACCGGACCTCCGTGGCCTCGGCGCGAGCACGCGAGCGAGCGACGGCTATGACGCTGTGAATCTGGCCGTCGATGCCGAAGGGCTGCTGGACGCGCTCGGCGAACCGACGGCGGCGGTGGTCGGGATCGACGCGGGCGCGCCGCCCGCCTTCCTGCTGGCCATGCGGCAGCCCCAGCGGGTGCGGCGTCTGGTGTTGATGGAATCGCTGTTGGGTGCACTGCCCGGCGCCGAGGACTTCCTGGCGGGCGGGCCGCCATGGTGGTTCGGATTCCATGCGGTGCCCGGCCTGGCCGAGAAGGTTCTCGCCGGAAACGAATCCGCCTATATCGACTGGTTTCTGACGGTTGGCACGCTCGGTCGCGGTGTGCCAGGGCTGATTCGCGACGCCTTCGTCGACGCCTACGCCGACCCTGTGGCGCTGCGGTGTGCGTTCTCCTACTACCGCGCCATGCCGACCAGCGCTCAGCAGATCCGCGACGCCGTGGCGACCGCTCGGCTCACTGTGCCGACAATGGCCGTCGGCGCCCATCCCGTGGGTGACGCGCTGGCCCGGCAATTGGCCCCTATCACCGACGATCTGGTCCATCGTGTGATTCCCGGCTGTGGGCACATCATTCCGCTCGACGCACCGACAACGCTCGTGCCGCTGCTCACCGACTTCCTTGCGGTCGAGGGTCTTTCGTGATGGACGCGGGCGCCGATACATTCTCCGGCTCGTACGGCACCTGCGGTCTGTCTCCCCGGTTGAACCGATTGGCTATGCCGCGTCGGTCGCTGCGTATTCTCCGGTGGAAGTATTCCTGCGCTCTTCTGCTCTTCTTTGCGGCACCGTGAATATTGCGATTGCACAGAGACTTGCGGCAATGAAGCACGCCAGGGTGTACCAGAGGTTCCCAACGGGGTCTCCCGCGCTTGTGTGACCGTTGACGGCGCCGAAGAAGTCGGGCAACGCGGTGACCCACAGCACCGCCATAACGCACAGATACACCACGCTGTAGCACCGGACGAAGCCGTTCGTGTATCGGGGAACATCCGATGTGTCCCGGCGCAGCCGTAACCATTGACGACCCAGAATCGGAATCGCGACCAGCGTGACGACGACCAGTTCCGTCGCATAGACGACTCCCCGGACCGTCGTGCTCCCCATTCCGAGCACCGTCGCCGGTAACGGGAGGATGAACGTGCCCAGCGATGCCAGGACACCGATCACTATTGTGCGCCATACCAACTGGAGGCCGGAGAATTGCTGCCCCTGGTCGGCGTAGCGACCGACGAACAACTGGACGCAGAGCGCCAGCGACATCGGCCACAAAGCGGCGAACACGACCACGCTCGGCAGCGGGACCGAATCGAACATGGGTTGGTTGATCGGGTTCGTGATCGACCATTCCCACCATCTCAGCTGCGGTCCGAGGTGGTCGAAGATCTCGTAGAACGCATGATGAACGAAGCCCACGCAGACCGAACCTACGAGCACACCGTGCCGTCGGAAGATGCCGAGCATTCTGACGATCTCGAAGGCCAGTGTGGCCATCAGCGGGTAGATCGCGATGATGTACAGCGGGAGCCGGCCCCATAGGAAGTCCACGGTGAACACGTTGTGCGCGAACATCGTGTCCACGTGCTCTTCGATGCCGAAAGCCGCGGGAAAGTACAGCGGTGGTTCGATGATGAACAGGTATGCGGTGGCGCCGAACCACAGCGCCAGGTTGGTGGGATCGCCGTTCCGGCGCAGGCGCACGATAGCGAACACGAGCGCGAGCACGGAGCCCAGAACGATGGTGAGCTCGAGGACCGGCAGGGTCCAGTTCTCCAACGCCAGCGGGTTACGGACCTCGACGACTCCCCCGGCCTCCTGACAGGAGAAGCCGAGTGCCGTCGCGAGCTGCTCGAAGGTGGGTGAGCAATGATCGGTCATCAGTCCTCCTACGATGCGGCCGCGTCGGCGGTGTACCAGTGCGTGACGTCGTAGCCGGCGTCGTAGCGCTCGAACCACACGTCGGCGAGTGCGGGCAGCTTTTCGTGGGCAGGATTGTGTTTCGGCAACTGGCTGCGGACAATTCCGGCCAAGGCGGTCAGTTGCTCGCCGAGCGGTAGATGGTCGAACGCTCGCTCCATCGGGCCGTTGTCCTCCGCGCTGAGCAGCGGTAACCGCTTGCGCAGGTTCTGCTTACGCCGGTACGACGCGAACATCGACAGCGCGTCGATCTTCCGATCCTCCAGCGGGACATGCTTGTTGAACCCTTCGCAGGCCATCCTGATGACCTTCATGACGTGCCGGAAGATGGATGGGGCCATGCGCATCCGGTAGACGTCGCTACCCACAACGGAATCGAAGATGATGAGCGCGGAACTTCGATGCTCGACTTCCTCGACGAAGTGCCAGATGAACAGCGACGCGACCCGGTCGTCTCCGGGACGGAACAGCGTCGAATCGTGGTCCAGCATCAACTTGAACACCGGAGTGAAGGTCGCTTCCAGGTCGGCGGTGTAGGCGAGCCGGTAGTTCAGCGAGGTCTCCCTGGTGAGCCGGTCGAACTCTCCGATTACTTCGTCGAGTGTTTCTTGCAGCCCTGGGTACCGCTTGATCAGGCCCTTGACGTGTTGGCGGTGTGCTGCCGAGTGCTGTCCTTCCTGACGCATGAACGCGTCCGCCTCCTCGGCGACCGCGGCGTCGGTGATCAGCGGCTTGGTTTGCAGAATCATCTTCACGATCATCTTTTCGAAGCCGATCGCCAGGAACGAGACCGCGTTGGCCATGCTCGAGAAGGCCGGATTCTCCGGGTTCCAGAGGAAGGGCACGTCGTAGTCCGCGAACGCGAAACTCATCTTTCGGACATGAAGATCGGTCACTTTGCGATACCTCGTCGTACGGAAGTGGGCTGGCCGGCGGTCTTGTTCGGGATGCGCCGAAGCCATGGTGGCGCTGATCATACACATATCCGAGTCTGTGTATGATCACATTCGTCGTTACTGCTCGAATCGCACGACAGGCGACGGGACGGCCCTGTGGTACCGTCAGGCCCCTGATCCGGATAGTCGGCGGCCTTTCCCACGCGGAGGGCTGCGTGCGACCGAGATGGTTCGAGCCGAGGAAGCGGGCAGTGGCAGGAAGGCGCGGGTGGGGCGGGAGTCCGCCCGATAACGACGAGGAAGCGTCCCGTCGGATTGTCGCCGCCGCGGTCGATCTGATCGGACGAACGGGTTCGGAAATCAGCATCGCCGACGTCGCGGAGTCCCTTGGCGTCATCCGTCAGACGGTCTACCGCTACTTTCCCAGCGCGGACGCTCTGATGAAGGCCGCGGCGATCGCATCGGTCGACGGATTTCTCGATCGACTGACACGGCATGTGCGCGGCATCGAAGAACCGGTCGAAGCGATGACCGAGGCAGTGGTCTACACGCTGACCGAGGTGCGCCGAACGCCGCATCTGGGCATTCTGCTGACAGGCACGTACTCGAACGCCCATCCCGACGGCCTCACCTCCCAAGAGGCGCGAACCTTCGGAATGACGATGATCAGACGCTTCGACGTCAATTGGGAGCACTACGGCTACGACGACGCATCTCTGCACGAGCTCGTCGAGTATGTCCTGCGAACGATGCAGTCGTTCTTCATCTCCCCGGGCAATCCACCACGAAGCGACGACGATTTACGGCGATACCTACGCCGCTGGATGGGAACCGCAATCATCGCGCAAATGAAGCCATCCGCAAGGGTTTAGGGGCCGCGGCGAGCACGTCGAAGTGGTGGTAGCCGGTGCGACCACCACCTCGCCGTGTACACGCCGTGCGCCCCGCGCGAGCTGTCGCGGCACATCATGCGACCGGCGGGTCAGCCGCCGGAGGTGGTTCGCCAGCCGTTTCGTCCGATGAGGTCCAAGACGAGCGCGGCGATATTCCAGGCGTCGTCCTCACCGCGATGGTGACGGCCCTCCAAGGGCAGCCCGGCAATGCGGAGCGCGCCGGCCATGCCCTGGCGGCGGTTCAGTCCGTAGGACTCTGAAAATACCTGCTTGGCATTCGTATGGCGTTGTCCGAAGGGGTATTCGACATCTGTGGCAGCGCACTGCCGTTCGAACTGTTTGCGGTCGTAGTCACCCCAACTGGCCCACGGCCGGAGTCCGGCCTGGTGCTCGCTCGCCAGCAGGCGGCACGCGTCGGCGAACTCGATACCGGTGTCGACTTCGGCCTGGGTGAGCCCGGTGAGTTCGGTGCAGAACTCGCTCACCGCGGAGCGGGCAGGCCGAACCAGAATGCGGTGCTTGGCAATCCGAGTGCCCGCGTCGAGATCGACAACCGTCAAGCCGATCTCGATGATCTCGCTGACCGCGCCCGCAGGCGCCGTGCCCTCCCAGCACGTCGCCTCGACATCGACCACATTCAGCAGCCTCGCATTGCCGTTCATGCGCCGAGCCTATGGATTGAAGCATCCAGCCCTCAATCGGTTTTCTGGTGCCCGAGTTCACTCCCCTCGAATACCGCATCGCCGCACGCCGCACGTCCAGCAGAGATGTCCCGATGCGGTAGGCAGCAGAGCACCCGGGCCGTGTTGATCAGTGAGCGATCGAGATGGCGAAGGGCGCGAAGCCGCGTGATCGGATCACGTGCGGGACGAACAGGATCGCGGCTTCGGTGGCGCGCGCGGTCTCGATCCCGCCGAGGTCGGTGATCCACTCTTGGTGCCAGCCCAGGTCGGTGAGAAGCCCGGCCACGACCTGCTTGGCCTGCGCGTCGTCGCCGGAGAGAAATACCGTCGGGGTTCGAGTGAGGATGGTGGGCGCGGTCATCACCGTGTAGAGCATCGTGTTGAGTGTCTTGACCACGTGCGTGTCGGGCAGGGCCGCCTGCAGTTGCTCGGCCAGGCTCGAGCCGGGGTAGAGCAGGCCGGCGGGCAGCCCGTCGGGGCCGTCGACGGTGGCGTTGGCGATATCGATCAGGATCTTGGCGCGCAATCGCTCGCCGAGTGCGGTCAGCCGCTCGAGCGAGCCGGCGCCCGGGGTGGCATTGACGACGATCTGCGCTGTTGCGGTGGCCGCGGCAGCGGCGCCGGGCGAGCTGTCTGCCACGCTCACCTCGTGTCCGGCGTGGGTAAGTGCGGTGGCCAGGGCGGTGCCGACACGGCCGCCGCCGAGAACAGCGATGGTGCTCATCGTGAACAGTCCTCCTGTGTGTTGTTGTGGTCGGTGGGTCAGCGCGAGAGGGTGGTGACCGCAGCGGCGTGGACGCCGGGGGCGGTGGCCAGGAAACTGTCGCTGTCGGGGGTCCAGGGGCGGCCGTCGGTGGTGCAGATCTGTCCGCCGGCCTCGGCGACCAGCAGCGCTCCGGGCAGCAGGTCCGCGCGGGCCCCGGCGAACTGCCAGAACGCCTCGATCCGCCCGGCGGCCACGTTCGCCAGATGCAGGGTCGCGGGCACGGCTGTGCGCACCACGAGCGCGTCGAGAAGCATCTCGGTGATCGAGGAACCCACCCGCCGCACCAGGCTCTCCTGCTCGTCCGGGCGGGCCTGGCTCGTGGCCACGATGCTCAACCCGAGGTCGGTGGCCCCCGATACATGCAGGCGGCGACCATCGAGGTAGGCACCGCCACTGGCGAGCGCGGTGTAGGTCTGCCCGGTCAACGGCAGATGGACCACGGTGAGCACCGGCGCGTTCTCGCGCACCAGGGTGGCGGTCACCGCCCACTCCGGCAGGGCGTGCAGGTGATTGACGTTGCCTTCGGCCGGATCCACCACCCACCATTCACCGCCCGGCAGCGCGCCACCGTGGAGTTCCTGTTCCCGCTCCACCCAGCCGGCGTGCGGGCGCAGCGCGTGCAAGCGGGGGCGCAGGATGTCCAGGACCGCGTCGTCGTTGGCGGCCAGCGCACTCATCAATTCTTCACGGGTGCGGGACAGGGTGACCTCGCCGAAACGTTCACGCAACGGCGCGCTGGCCGCGCGGACGGCGGCCTCGGTCTGCGCGAGCAGTGCGGCGTCGGCGGCAGAGTCGGCGGCGGTGGCGACGGGGGTGTCGGTCATCGACTCGGGCATGGTGGTGCTCCTTGTCTGAGCAGCGGTGATGTTCTCGGCCGGGTGAGTGGTCGTCGTCGTTCGGTTCCGGTCTTCTCGACCGTAGAAGCCGCCATCGTTAACATCAAGTGCATGTAAAACACGCTTAAGATGACTGTCATGCAATTGGATTTGAATCTGCTCGCAGCGCTCGACGCGCTGCTGGAAGAAGGCAGCGTGGCAGGTGCGGCGGAGCGCTTACATGTCACCGCCCCGGCGATGAGCCGAAGTTTGGGCAGGATCCGGCGCACGACCGGGGATCAGATCCTGGTCCGCACCGGACGGACGATGACCCCTACGCCCTACGCGCTGGCTGTGCGCGAACAGGTCCACGATCTGGTGAGGCAGGCCCGCAGCGTGCTGGCACCCAATCGTGAACTCGACCTCGCCACGCTCGAACGCACATTCACCCTGCGCTGGCACGACGCCTTGGTCGCCCTCAGCGGCCCCCGCCTCCTCGCGGTCGTGCGCGAGCAGGCACCCGGGGTGCGGCTGCGTTTCATCGCCGAATCCAGCATCGACACCCCCGGGTTACGGCGCGGGGAAATCGACCTCGCCGCCGACGCCGACCCCCCGAACGCCCCCGAGATCCGCGCGGATCGCATCGCCCAGACCCAGCATGTGATCGCCGTGCGCCACGGGCACCCGCTCACCGAGGTCGAGACCCTCACCCCCGAGCGGTACGCCGCAGCCGAACACATCACCGTCTCGCGGCGCGGACGCCTGAGCAACCTTCTCGACGACGCGCTCGCCCGCCTCGATCTCACCCGCCACGTGGTAGCGAGCGCGCCCACCGAACGAGCCGCCCTCGAATTCGTGCGAGACTCCGAGCTCGTCGTGACCACCCCGCAATCCACCGCGCGCGCGGGCGCGGCGGACCTCGGCCTGGCCCTGTTGGCGCTGCCGTTGCAGTTGGCGCCCGCAGCGGTGTACCTGTCATGGCACCAGCGCTACGACACCGACCCCGCACACATCTGGCTGCGCGAGCACGCACGAACCGCGTTGACCAGCGCGATGAGGTGACCAGCCACGCAGGAAACCCGAGATCGGTTGCGGGACAGCGAGTACGGCGGTATCGCCGCATCACCGCACTGCGACTGCTTCGGTCAGCCTCTTTCGCGCCGTCGGCGAGGACAATTGATCAGAACAGAGTGTCGTGCACCCCGCAGCGGCCGGTATCCGGTCGGACCCAACTGGGCGATCTCGCCTTCGACGTCGACCTCGATCGCGCCGAAGAAGTTGATATCGGCGCTGTGCGCCGGGGAGATGTGGGCCAGAACCTCGTCGTCGATGCGCTGCCCGGAGCGGCGCATCTGCTCGACAGCGAGCCCGTAATACTCTGTGGTCCAGTCGATCACAGCGTTCGTCGCCAGCGTCAGGCACCAGGCTTGCTCGCTCTGGTCTTCGAGCTGGCGGTCCCGGATCGTGCCCTCATGGGCATAGCCCAAAGGGGCAGCGTGAATAGACTGGTGGGGTGCGGTCGGTGGAGGAAGTGCGGCAGCGGTGGCTGAGCGAGGTGCCGGGCTTGTTCGCTCGTCCCGAGATGTTTGCCCGTGGTGGTCGGGAGATGGAGTCGGTGGCGGGTCGCCGACTGCGCGATTTGTGCTTTCTCGACGAGAGGGATGCCGAGTACGAGCAGGTCGCGGAAACGCTTCGAGGATTCGGCAAGTTCGGCGTGCATGGTCCGTTCGCGTCGGTCTTCGGCCAGGAGCATAAGTACACGGCCGAGGTGGCGTCCGTCTATGCCGAGCACTATCACCGCCTGGGTTATCTGACAGTGAGCCGGTTGCTGGACTCGGCGGAGTGGTCGCCGATGGCCTCGTTGGCTGACTGGGTGGCCGATCGTGATGTCCATCGCAGCGAGGTGGAGGCGGCTTTCGGTCCGCCGAGCTGCAGGATCGGCAAGCGGGTGTGGTGCTATGCCCCGGCGGATGGCAGCGGCTGGGTGTTCATCGACTGTTGGGACGAGGCGCCTGCGCGGTATGTCCCGAACAAGGGAACCTTCGACCGTGAGGTGCAGGCTGATCCACTGGTGCGTGATATCCGTGTTCCCGCAGGAGATTTCGACGACGGTCTGGTCCTGACGTTGTATGGCAGAGTCTTGCGGTGGGGACCTGGCTGGTGGATTCATCGGCCCAGCGACGCGATGTCGGAGCAGACGAAGGAAATCGCCGCCCAACTCCGGCAGATCGAATCCAGCGACCCATCGCGGGACCGTCGATAGCAGCTCCGATGGGCATGCTGATCGCCGAGCCGTCGCAGGAGTTGTCGGCTGAAGAACAGGTGCTGTTGCGGTTGGCGGTCACGCAAGGTCAATGGCCCCGAACTGGTCGCACTCGTCCGCAACGGTGCCGTCTTCCATAAAGGTAAACCACAGTGCCACGTTCACCGCGCTGCCAGCATCCGGTCCTCAATCGGTTTTCTGGTGTCCACTCCGCGCACTCCCTCCCCGACCGACAGTTCTCGTGACGAACCGCCACTGATCGCCGAATGGCTCAGGCAGTGGCGGATTCGACCTATTTCATGCCGTCGTCTCCACGGACCAGCTAATTCCATGGGGGGCAAGTGATTCCAGGATGCGGGATGGGTCGAATGCCTGGCTCGGCGCGAGCACACCGGACTCGGCACCGTCGGTGGCGAGCCGGACCGCCGCTTCGGCCGCGGCGATTGCCGTGAACCGGTAGGTGTTGGTGCCCTCGACGTATCCGCGGGCGGCACCGCCCGATCCGGTGATGTCGGCCAGCACAAGGAAGCGGTCCGGGTTGTCCGGGTCGTTTCGGGGGAACTCGGGCAGGGCCTCGGCGAGTTCGGCTGTGATGTTGACAAACAGCGTCGCGATCTCGGTGTCGGCGACCCCTTCGACATGGTCGGCCGGTACATGCCGGGGCACGGTGACCACCTCGGTGAGAGCGAATTTCACCACATCGGAAGGCTGCGCGTCGCCGGGGAAGGTGACCTTGGTCGTTCGTGCCGGTGTTTCGGTCCGCCAGCCGCCTCTGGTGTAGACCTCGCCGCCGGAGGTGAATGCGTCGGCGTTGGCGACCGCGGTCCGGCCGCTGCCACGGGATATCCCGGTGCCGCCGGTGATCCGGTGCGCGAGCGTCACATGTTCGGGGCGTTCGACACGGGCGGCGGCCAGCGAGCTGATCAGGTCGCCGAGGAAGCCGCCGTCGTTGATCATCGGCACCACCGTCACGCCCGCCTGCCGGGCAGGCTCGGAGTAGGCGTCGAAGACCCGCTTGACGTGCGCCTGTTCCCCACTGATGTCGACGTAGTGCGCACCGGCCGCGATGGCCGCACGCACCACCGGTTCGCCGAACTCGATGAACGGTGCCACAGCGTTGATCACGACGTCGACGTCGCGGAACCCGTCCGCGAGTTCCTGGTCATCGAGCCGGGCGATGCGGATGGCGGCGTCCGGCAGGCCGGACTCGACCGCCGCCGCACGCAGCCGGTCGGCGTCCCTGCCGACCAGCACCGGACTGACGCCGCGTCGGCGAAGGTCGGCGAGGATGAGCTTTCCGGTGTGCCCGCTGGCGCCGTAGACGGCGATTTTCATGTCGGTTCCTTCGTCTCCAGGTGGTTGACATGAATGACCATATGAACACTGAGGAATACGAACAATGTCGAGAAATCCTCCGTTTATGTCCGATCGTCTACGGCGTGCCGTCTGCGATAGCGTTGCCTGATGGACGTGCTCAGCGATGTGATCGTGGCGATGCGAACGGGCCGGCCGCACTCCAACCTGACGCGCAAGCGAGCGCCGTGGGCTTCGAGGTTCGAGTCCGCTCCCGGCGCCGGTTTTCACGTGGTGCTCCAGGGCTCGTGCTGGCTGCTGCGGTCCGGCGCAGAGCCGATTCCGCTCGGCGTCGGGGACGTGGTGCTCTTGCGCCCGAGCGCGGCCGAGCACGTCTTGGCCGACTCGCCGAGGACCGCTGCCCGGCTGACGACGCGGGAAACGCTCACCGCCCCGGCGGCGGGCGAGGATGCGGAGGACGCGGAGGTCATCATGCTGTGCGGTGCCTACCTGATGGACCAGTCGATGCCGCACCCGCTGCTCACCGAGTTACCCGAGTTCATCCACCTGCCGGCTCGGGTGGGGCGGCATCCGGATCTGCGGGCCGCGACCGAGCTGCTCGGCGCGGAGTTGGAGCGGCCGGGCTACGGCACCGACGTCATCGTGCCCAGCTTGCTGGACACGTTGCTGCTGTACCTCCTGCGCGCCTGGTACGACGAGCAGGCCCACCACGCGTCGACCGGCTGGGCGGCGGCACTCGCCGATTCGTCGATTTCCGTCGCGCTGCGAGACATTCACGACGATCCGGCGCATCCTTGGACGGTCGAGCAACTGGCCGGGCGGGCGAGGCTGTCTCGCGCCGCGTTCGCCAAACGGTTCGCCCAGCTCGTCGGTCGGTCGCCGCTGGCGTACGTGACCTGGTGGCGGATGACCATGGCGGCCCGCGCATTGCGCGACACCGACGAGCCGCTCGCCACGATCGCCACCCGCGCCGGTTACACCTCCGAGTTCGCTTTTGCCAAAGCGTTCAAGCGCGAGTTCGGCACCGCTCCGGGCGGCTACCGCCGAACCGCCCGAAACCCGGCGCCCCGCCTGGCTTCGGACTCGACGGCCGACCAGATGTGATCCGGCGCATGGTGACTCGGCTGGTGCGACGCCGAGGGTGCTGAGTCAGGCCGGGTCCGGAGCGTCCGTGTCCGTCATGGCCGGTCATCCAGGTCGTCGAGCCGGCGTCCGTGATCGGCGGCAAGAGCACCTCCGCGGGCGGTCGCAGAGGCGCTGATCCGGTGGCAAGCCGAGACCGACCCCGCCGCGCGACGGAGGCGATGATCGGTGAAAGGTCGTGGTGTGACGGTGAACTGGTCTCGCGCTCGGCGGTCAGGATGGCTGGACTTCGTCGAAGAGGGCGAGGGCTTGGGTTGGGTCCGGGCTCACGAGGCGTTCCAGACCGGTCGTCGTGATCTTCGCCCACTTGCCGGCCCGTGCCCACATCCGTTCCTCGAAGGCGCGGACGGCTTCGTCGAGATCGCCGGAGCCAGCGGCGGCGGCGATGGACTCGGCGAGTTCGGCGCCTTCCAGCATCGCGAGGTTCGCGCCCGCTCCCAATGGCGGCATCAGGTGGGCGGCGTCGCCCAATAGCGTCACCCCGGGGACGTGAGTCCAGGTGTGGGACACGGGCAGGACGTAGAGGGGGCGGTGGACGAAGGCGGTGCCGTGGCGGAGGAGGTCGAGGACGGGAGCGGCCCAGCCGTCGAACAGGGCCGGCAGGCTTGATCGCACGGCCTCGACGTCGGCCAGGTCCAGGCCCGCGTCCGGTCCTGGGCGCTGTTTCAGGCCCATATGCCGGTCCAGGTCGGTGTGCCAGTCCAGCGGCGCGCGGAACTGGGCGTACACCTTGACGTGGCCGCCGCTGTTGCGCTGGGCGACCAGCGCGCGGTTCACGCCGTACACGGCCATGGAACCATCGCCGATCAGTCGGGCGAGGTCGGGGTGGCGGGTGTCGACGTCGTCCAGAGAGGTCTCGACCAAGGTGACGCCGGTGTAGTGCGGCGTCGCGGACGAGACCGCCGGGCGGACCCGTGACCAGGCGCCGTCCGCGCCGACCACGAGGTCGAACCTCTCCTGGCGCCCGTCGGCGAAATGGACCAGCACGCCGTCCCCGGTCCCCAGCACCACTTCCGTCACGCCCCGCCCCCACTGCACATCGAGGGGACCGAGCAGCAGGTCACGGAGTTGCCCGCGGTCGATCTCGGGATTGGCCCGGTCGTCCGGACGGGGCCGCCAGTCGCGCAGAACAGTCCCGTCGGTGTCCAGGATGCGCATGGCCTGCCCCTCGGGACGGGACAGCGCCTGGAACTCCGCCAGCAGACCCGCCTTGCCCAGCGCGAGCTGGCCCAGCCCTTCGTGCAGGTCCAGCGTGCCGCCCGGGGGACGGGCGTCGGGGGCGGGATCGCGTTCGAGGACGGTGACGGGGTGATCGTGGCGGTGCAGGACGCGGGCGAGAGTGAGGCCGGCGGGGCCGCCCCCGATCACGGCGATACGGTGTCTCATGTAGATCCACCGTATCGACGTGCGCGGCCTCATACCCCGCACCCTGCACAGCACCGTCGAAACCACCACACTCACCGGCGAACTCGTCACCTCCGACTACCACCACGGCCACGCCCGGCCGCTACTCGATGAGATCGACCATCTCGACGGAGCACTGTACGTTTAGCGGATGCGGCCCGATGTCGAGCCGATGCCCCTGCCGAATACCGGTTCACCGGCCGGTGCTGGACCTACCAAGGCTTGGTGATCGTGGGGCGCGCCGAACTGCTGGAACTGATCGACACAGTTCCACCAGCGGACGCTTGCGGTTGCTGTTCACCGCGCGCGCATGGTCACGCTGGCGTGCTGGCAAACAATTCCGGTGCAGCCTTCCGCACCTTTCGCAGAACCTTTGAGGTGCGCTCAGAAGACACCGACGAAAGGACAGGCAGCGCGGGCCGCCATAGGGCCACTGCGTCCTCATGCCGTTTGAGCCGCCACCGGATCAGTCCCGTTTCAGCGGCGGACAAAGCGTGAATCCTAGTGTGCGTCTCGGGATTCCACATCGAATGCGACAGATACAGGTACCGTTCGGCTTCCGTGTAGTCACCCAAGGCTGCGAACGTCTTCGACGTCTGCCTTGCTACGCTCGCTTTGTTCGGACAAAACAGTGCCGCCCACCGCGGTAACTCGGTGGTTACGTCCGGGACTATCCATGGTTCAGCCGCCCGCAGGGTGTTCCGCGCTGCGCGGTGCTGGCCTGTTTCGGCGTAGCAGCGCGCCTGAGCGACCAGGAACAACGACATGGTGTCTGGGCTCACCTTGCCGCGTGCCGCCATTACTGCGCGTTCAGCAAGTTCGGCGGCGTGCTGCGGTTGGCGGACGTCGGTGGAGTGTAAGCCGAGAATGCGGAAACAGAATCCGTCTTGCCCCGGCACTCCGGATTCCTCCGCGAGCCGTAGGGCGGACAGGAAATACCGTTGCCCGATGCCATCTTCCCCGGCGTCGTGCGCTTTGAAACCAGCCAAGTACGCCAGCTCAGCGGCGGCGCTGAACGCGGCGGCGCGGACGGTGGAATCGGCGAACCGCGACCGCAGCAGCGACGCGACATCGGTACTCAGGAATTCGGCGACAGCGGTTCGACCGATACCGCCACCCTTCACCTCGTCCAACCGCAGGAAGGCATCTGTGATGCCCTGTACAGCTCGAACTTCCGCCATGCCGACTCGCGCGGAGTCGTCGACTCGGACCAATCGGGCCATGTCCGACTGCGATGCCAGCGCGGTCGCGGACAGCGCCGCACTGTAGACGGACGTGCGTAGGAACGACCGCCGGTCGACATCTGCTCTGCCCAGCACGCTTACCAGTGTGACAGGATCGCATGTCACTTCGCCGCAGGCATGCGTGTAAGCGGCGACCACCTCGGCCGAGGCGGGGCGCGTACCGGTCTCGATATGGCCGAGGTAGCTACGCGAAAACGGTATCCGCGCCGCCAACTCGGCCAGCGAGAGCCCTGCCGCCTGCCTGGTGGCTCGCAAACGTTCCCCGATGTCCGGCGGCAAGCCGCCGTCAGTCCCCATACGCGGATCGTAGGCGGATCTGTAGACCCGCAGTAGCCGATTCCCCGGACTCGGACGGAGATTTGCGAGCGACTCTTGGAGCCAGCACCCACCCGGCGGGCGCGTCCGCCATTGCCGCTCGAATCGGACGCACTGCCAGCCGTGAGCGGCCAGCGGTGACCATCACCCCGCCGGGTGGCGTGCACCCAACGACAAGCGACGCAGCAGGGGTGAAATGCGATGGGATTCAACTGGTGGCGAGAAGCCGAGCCCGACGACACATCAGCGCAAGCGATCATCGACCGCGTGGCGGCCGAGTGGCGTGCCGGACGCCGACACGAACGGATTCGAGCTGAACAGCCCGATGCCAGACGGTGGCCAGCTGGGTCGCCACACGAAGCGCCCGACCATCCACTGAGTGTTTCCGAAGCACATCAGATTATGCAGCGCCACAGGGGATGCCGCGCCGATCAGTGCCCACGCAAGGAGGCGGCCCGCCAAACGTTGATCAATGCCGGTCGGATGCGACCGGATACCTCGCGGGAGCCGTACTGACGTGGCTCCGGACGGCTACCGCCGAACGGCCCGGAATCCGGTGCTCCAGTGGTTTCCGGCTCGACGGCCGACGAAATGCGATCCGGCACATGGCGACATCGGCTGGCGCGACGCCGAGGGTGATCAGGCGGGCCGGATCGGCGGCCACAGAGAGCGAGCTGCGGCCTCCGATCCTGCATTGCCGGACGGCTCAGCGCAGTTCCTGGATACGGACCAGGTTGCCCGCGGGATCGCGGAAGGCGCAATCGCGAACCCCGTACGGCTGCTCGGTCGGCTCTTGGACCACCTCTGCGTCGCTGGCCTGCACCCGCTCGAAGGTGCCGTCGAGGTCTTTGGTGGCCAGGAGGATGGCGGCGTAGGTGCCCTTGGCCATCATCTCGGTGATGGTGCGGCGCTCGTCGTCGGTGATGCCGGGGTCGACGCCCGGCGGATGCAGGACGATATTCGTTCCGGGCTGGTCGACCGGGCCGACGGTGATCCAGCGCATCCCGCCGTAACCGACGTCTTTGCGGACCTCGAAGCCGAGGGTGTCGCGATAGAAGGCCAGGGCCGCCTCCGGGTCGTCCTGCGGGAGGAAACTCGAATGAATGGTGATGTCCATGGCAGTCACGCTAGACGGGGCTCGGAGCTGCGCGCTTCTCGATTCCTGATCGGTCTGGTCACCTGTTTCGCCACGCACGACGGCATCCCCGCCGTCGCGTTCGCCGACTCGCGCTGATAGACGCTGGGCGCCACACCGACCAACTCGGTGAAGCGTGTACTGAAGGTGCCCAGCGACTGGCAGCCGACCGCGAAACAGACCTCGGTGACGCTGAGGTCGCCGCGACGCAGCAGCGCCATCGCGCGCTCGATGCGCCGAGTCATCAGATAGGAGTACGGCGACTCGCCGTAGGCGAGCCGAAACTGGCGGCTGAGGTGCCCGGCCGACATGTGGACGCCGCGAGCGAGCGCCTCGACGTCCAGCGGCTGCGCGTACTCGCGGTCGATCCGATCGCGAACGCGGCGCAACAGCGCCAGGTCGCGCAGCTGCTGCGCCGAGTCGGCTTTCCGGGTCACGTAGCGGATCCTACGTCGCTCCGCCGTCGCCGTGGCGCCGAGTCTCGGTGTCCGCGAGGGCCTGGTCAGGCGCCGACGTAGACCGCGAGATGCTCGCCGGTGAGGGTGGAGCGGGCGGCGACGAGGTCGGCGGGTGTGCCTTCGAAGACGATCCGGCCGCCGTCGTGGCCTGCGCCGGGGCCGAGGTCGATGATCCAGTCGGCGTGCGCCATCACCGCTTGGTGGTGCTCGATGACGATGACCGACTTGCCGGAGTCGACGAGCCGGTCGAGCAGGCCGAGCAGCTGCTCGACGTCGGCGAGGTGCAGACCGGCGGTCGGCTCGTCGAGGACGTAGACGCCGCCCTTCTCGGCCATGTGGGTGGCCAGCTTGAGTCGCTGCCGCTCGCCGCCGGACAGCGTCGTGAGCGGCTGGCCGAGGCTGAGGTAGCCGAGCCCCACGTCGGCGAGCCTGCCGAGGATGGTGTGCGCGGCCGGCGTGCGCGCCTCGCCGGAACCGAAGAATTCCTCCGCCTCGGTCACCGACATCGCGAGCACCTCGCTGATATCGCGGCCACCGAGGTGGTAGTCCAGCACCGATGCCTGGAACCGCTTCCCCTCGCAGTCCTCGCAGGTGGTGGCGACGCCGGCCATCATCGCCAGGTCGGTGTAGATGACACCGGCGCCGTTGCAGGTGGGACAGGCACCCTCGGAGTTGGCACTGAACAGTGCCGGTTTCACGCCGTTGGCCTTCGCGAACGCTTTGCGGATCGGGTCGAGCAGTCCGGTGTACGTCGCCGGATTGCTGCGTCGCGAGCCGCGAATGGGCGCCTGGTCGACCGACACCACGCCCGCCGAGGTGGGGACGGATCCGTGGATCAGTGAGCTCTTGCCAGAGCCGGCGACGCCGGTGACGACGCAGAGCACCCCGAGCGGGATGTCGACGTCGACGTCCTGGAGGTTGTTGGTCTTCGCGCCGCGGATCTCCAGCGTGCCGGTGGACTCGCGCACCGCCTTCTTCACGGCGGCCCGGTCGTCGAAATGGTGGCCGGTGATGGTGCCGCTGGTCCGCAGCCCCTCGAGGGTGCCCTCGAAGCAGACGGTGCCGCCCGCCGCACCGGCGCCCGGGCCGAGGTCGACGACGTGGTCGGCGATCGCGATCGTCTCCGGCTTGTGCTCCACGACGAGCACCGTGTTGCCCTTGTCCCGCAGCCGCAGCAGCAGGTCGTTCATCCGCTGGATGTCATGGGGGTGCAGGCCCGTGGTCGGCTCGTCGAAAACGTAGGTGACGTCGGTGAGCGACGAGCCGAGGTGGCGGATCATCTTGACGCGCTGCGCCTCGCCGCCCGACAGCGTGCCCGACGACCGGTCGAGCGAGAGATAGCCGAGCCCGATCTCCACGAACGAGTCGAGGGTATGCCGCAGCGCGGTGAGTAGCGGCGCCACCGACCGGTCCTCCAGGCCGCCGACCCATTCGGCCAGGTCGCTGATCTGCATCGCGCAGGCGTCGGCGATGTTGATCCCCTTGATCTTCGACGACCTGGCCGCCTCGCTGAGCCGGGTGCCGCCGCACTCGGGGCAGGTCTGGAAGGTGACCGCCCGGTCGACGAACGCCCGGATGTGCGGCTGCATGGCCTCCCGGTCCTTGGCGAGGAACGACTTCTGGATCTTGGGGATCAGCCCCTCGTAGGTGAGGTTGATGCCCTCGACCTTCACCTTGGTCGGCTCGCGGTAGAGAAAGTCGTGCATCTCCTTCTTGGTGTACTTGCGGATCGGCTTGTTCGGGTCGAGGAAGCCCGACTCGGCGTAGAGCCGCACCGTCCACCAGCTGTCGGACTTCCAGCCCGGGATGGTGAACGCGCCCTCCGCGATCGACTTGGTGTCGTCGTAGAGCTGGGTGAGGTCGATATCGGAGACCGTTCCCCGTCCTTCACAGCGGGTGCACATGCCGCCGGTGCGGGTGAAGGTCGCTTTCTCGGCCTTGGTCTTGCCGTCACCGCGTTCGACCGTGATCGCACCGGTGGCTCGGACCGACGGGACGTTGAAGGCGTAGGCGCTGGGCGGGCCGATGTGCGGCTTGCCCAGTCGGCTGAAGAGGATGCGCAGCATCGCGTTGGCGTCGGTGGCGGTGCCGACGGTGGAGCGCGGGTCGGCACCCATCCGTTGCTGGTCGACGATGATCGCGGTCGTCAGCCCGTCGAGTACGTCGACCTCCGGCCGCGCCAGCGTCGGCATGAAGCCCTGCACGAAGGCGCTGTAGGTCTCGTTGATCAGCCGCTGCGACTCCGCGGCGATCGTGTCGAACACCAGCGAGCTCTTGCCCGAGCCGGAGACACCGGTGAACACCGTCAGCCTGCGCTTCGGGATCTCGATGCTGACGTCCTGGAGGTTGTTCACGCGTGCGCCGTGCACGCGGATCAAATCGTGGCTGTCGGCAAGGTGCAGTACGGGGGACTGCGTGTCCGTCGTCGTGGCCGAACTCATCGTGTCTCCATCTGTCGGGCGGGGTCGCCTTCGCGGTCTCCGTGGGCGGCGCCTGGCTCGATCTAACCAGCTTCGAGCAGGGCGTTCGGCCCTCCTTCGTCGGCGCGGCCGCGGCGAGTCCCGCTTGTGATGTCCATGGCAGTCACGCTAGATGCGGCTCGGAGGGGGGCGCTTCTCGATTCCTGATCCGTCCGACATCACAAAACCTCTTCCGCAAGTGGTGGACCGTCATCTATCGTATCGCTATCTAACGGCACGTTATACGACGGGAAAAATGCCATGGAGAACGCAAAGAAGCGTCGCCCGGTACGTCGAGTGGTAGCCGCCACTCTGATCGGAGGCGCACTGGTGACGCCCGCCCTCGTCTCGCCCGAACCATTCGTGGCCGTCACCGCGGACCGGTATTCGCATGACCCTGCCGATCGGCGTGGCTCGGGCGTGGGAGAGCGCGCGCGAAGCAGCAATCACGGGGGGTACAAAGGCCGCAACGAGCGGCCCTGCCAGTACACCCCTGAGGGGTACTGCACCGGACGGCGCTGACTGCGGCGATGCCGTCGGAGCTCGACCATGCTTTCATCGCACCTCGCGAGGGACGCGGTGTCGGTCGCGGCTGACGTTCGCCTCGATAGGAAGATTCGATCGCGCGCTCGATCCTGATCTGACCTTCGGCGCGGGAGCCAGGTGGGTGCCAGGCTGGCGATCGATGAGCCAGCGCACGAAAAATCCGGCCGCCGCCGCCCGCGACTTCGTGTCCGCCTGTCGAACGCTGACAAGCCTCATCGATCTCGCTGGCCGCCCCATGACATCCCCGCGGTTGCGGGTGGCGCTGGCGGAGCATTGCCGTGCTCATGGCACGGCCGACCCCGGGTTGGCCGCAAGCCTCTCTTTATGGAAGCAGCGCCGAGCTTCGTTGACCCCCGACGATCACGATGCGGTTCGCGCCATCCTCGACCGCGAGGGCGCGATCCTCGATGCGGTCCGCGACTGACCTGTGCCTCTGAGAGGGTCACACTCCCCCGCGAGTTGATCGAAATCTCGGTCTTCGACTGTGGCGCGGAGTCGCCGGGCGGCATTTACGATGTGGGGCAACCATAGTCGATGGGGAGGTCGGTATGCGGGGCGAGTGGGATCTGCTGGTTCTGGTTGTGCCGGACGACGGCGACGAGCTGGATGCGGCGTTCTCGTTGCGGGGCGAACTCCTGGACCTCGACATCGACGCCGCCGAGCTGGTGGACGGTGGCGAGATCCCCGATGGCGCGAAGTCCGCCTCGGGAGTCGTCGCGACGTTGGGGGTGAAGCTGGGTCCGGCGGCGCTGAAGGCGGTGTTCGCCAAGATCCGGGACTGGCTCAGCCGCACCGAGCGCAGTGTCGAGCTGACCATCGATGGCGACACCATCAAGCTGACCGGCGCGACCGCCGCGCAGCAGGAGCAACTGCTCGCCGTGTGGCTGGCGCGTCATGGCTCCAGGACCTGATCGGGTCGGCGCCCGCGTCGCGCTGCTGGTGGCCACGAGCAGTTACAAAGATCCCGATCTGAGGGCGCTGCGGGCTCCCGCGCAGGATGCAGTCGGCTTGCGCAAGGTTTTGGCCGACCCGCGCATCGGCGGGTTCACCGTGACCGACGTTCTCGACCAGCCCGAGTACAGGATCCGCCGCGCGATCGACGAGTTCCTGAGCGGGCGCCGCGTCGAGGACATCGTGGTGGTGTACCTGTCCTGTCACGGGGTGCTCGATCGCCGGGGGAACCTGTATTTCGCGGCCACCGACACGGAAAAGAAAAAGCTCAGTTCCACCGCACTCGAATCGCGTTGGCTACTGAACCGATTGGACGAGTGCCGCGCCCGGAGCCAGGTCGTCATCCTGGACTGCTGCTTTTCCGGCGCGTTCGACCGCACGAAGGCCGCCGGTGACATCGACCTCGAACAAAAGCTGGTCGGCAACTCCCGTGGACGGGCCGTGCTGACCGCCTCCCGTGCGGAGGAGTACTCCTACGAAGGCGTCCCGCTGTCGGACGACACTCCGGACGCGGTCACAGGATCGGCCTTTACCACCGGGCTGGTCAAAGGCATGGCCGACGGCAGCGCCGACCGTGACGGCGACGGCTACATCAGCGTCGAAGAAGCACACACCTACGCCGCGGACTACGTGCGCGCCCACGGCGGCCATCAGAGTCCACAGTTGTGGATTTACGGCCTCGAAGGCTCGATCATCCTCGCGCGCAATCCTCGC
The DNA here is from genome assembly GCF_965283145.1 of Nocardia sp. Marseille-Q1738. Lineage (NCBI taxonomy): Bacteria > Bacillati > Actinomycetota > Actinomycetes > Mycobacteriales > Nocardiaceae > Nocardia > Nocardia sp. Marseille-Q1738. Next base: position 200,607 of record NZ_CBDIMS010000004.1, read on the forward strand.
GCCCCGGCACAACTCGGATGGCAGTTTCCCGCACATGTGCGCGACGGACTCGCCAGCCCTCATCCGACCATCCGCGCGGCAGCGGTCAGAACACTCAGCGAGTTCCTCGCCGACTCGAACACCGGGCCAGGAGCCCGGTCGGTGTTGAAAACCATTGCAGCGCAGGATGTACCAGAAGTCGCTACAGTCGCACGCGCGGTCTTGGCAGGCGTAACGACGGCACCGGAGACCACGCCCACAGCAAAGGAAACGGCGCGTGCGTCCACCCAAGCGCCGGGTCGCCTGGACCCGCCCGAAAGAGACCGCCGCACAGGACTACCGCCGAGCACAATTGGACCTTCGGTCGGCAGGGCAGTTCCACCGCCGAGGCCGCTATCTCGCCCTGGCAAGGTGCGAGGGCGAATGCGACTCGGCGCGGCAGTTATGGTCGCTCTCATCACGCTCGGCGGGGGGACGATACTCGTACCCCTCCTGGACATCTCCATTCCCCGCCTGAATCTTCCGCTGCCATTCCTGCAGTCAAGGACACCCGTTATCGTGGAGGCAGTCGGTGCGGCACCCTGGACGGTCGAGGGATACGGTTGGAAATACACCGTCGTGTCGGTGGAACGCACGGTCAGCGAGTGGCAATTCCAGCAGAAACCGTCACTGACCATCACAGCGTATGTGGAACGCACGGACGCGAGTGACTTCTCCAATATGACATTCCGAATCAGCGACCAAGCCAGCGGCGCCGCACTCGAGGACGTGCCATTCCAAGGTGGGGGTGACGCCAAGCCGCCCTTACATCAGCGCAGCAAGCTGGTCCACGTCGTGTGGGATACCGATCCATTGGCATCACTACTCAGCATCACATTGCACGATTTCTATTGGCCGGACGGCCGAGACCTCATCCTCCGCAATGTGCCCGCGCCATCGGCGCAGTAGGCGTCGAACCGGGCAAGTCGCCTCGTCCAGAGGTATTTCCCATGGCTCGAGCTGATCTCAACCGTTGACACCCATCCGTTGCGGCCGGAATCGCTTCGGTGGTCACCGACGCGGATATCGCGTGATCAGGCGATTTTCGTCATCGATCGGCCAGGCCGGGCTGCCCGGCCGCCGCTGGGTGAATCACGGGCAGCGCAAGCGTCGAGTGGGCCGGCAGCGATTCGTGCGTTGAGGGACACGACATGCACGCATGCACAGAAACGGGAGACGATGGCACCGAACCGATTGCATCTCGGCGTCGCGCTCGACGGAGCGGGCTGGCATCCGGCCGCGTGGCGGGAGCCGAACTCCCGGCCCGCCGAATTGTTCAGCCCCGGATACTGGACGGAGCTGGTCACCACCGCACAACGCGGACTGCTCGATTTCGTGAGCATCGAGGACAGTCTGACGATTCCCGGTGAACGTCACGGGCCGTCGGGCGACGCCGTCGACCTGGTTCGGGCCAGGATCGACGCCCATCTCATCGCCGCGCGCGTCGCCCCGGTCACCCGGCACATCGGGCTCATTCCGACAGTGACCGTCACCCACACCGAACCGTTCCACGTCTCCAAGTCGATCGCCACGCTCGACTACACGTCGCGAGGCCGGGCCGGCTGGCAGGTGCGGGTGTCCGGGACGGCCGAGGAGGCCGCTCACTTCGGACGCCGCGAAGTGCGCGACCTCACCGCCGCCGAGATCGCGGAGGCGGTGGCATCGGGCACCTATCCCGGTCACGTGCACGATCTGTTCGACGAAGCCGCCGACGCCGTCGAGGTGGTGCGGCGACTGTGGGACAGCTGGGAGGACGACGCCGAGATCCGCGACGTGGCCACCCGTCGCTTCATCGATCGCGACAAACTGCACTACATCGACTTCGAGGGCCGCTTCTTCAGCGTTCGCGGACCGTCCATCACGCCGCGGCCGCCACAGGGGCAGCCGGTTGTGGCAGCGCTGGCCCACTCCCCGTTGGTGTACGAATTCGCCGCTGGAGGCGCGGATCTGGTCTTCGTCACTCCGACCCGCGAGGCCGGTCCCGGCACCGTCCTGGAGCAGGTGGCGTCCGCCGCGGCACGAGCGGACCGCGGCGGTGAACCGCTGCGGGTGTATGCCGATATCGTCGTCTTCCTCGACACCGACGAGGCGACCGGCCCGCAGCGCCTAGCACGGTTGAACGAGGCCGCCGGTGCCGAATTCGCCTCCGACGCCGCAATTTTCGCGGGCAGCGTCGATGATCTCGCCGAACTGCTCGCCGAATGGAGCGGGCACGGGGTCGATGGATTCCGGTTGCGGCCCGGTGTCGCGGTTGACGATCTGGCCGCCGTCGCCGACCGGCTCGTCCCCGCTTTGCAACACCGCGGCGTGTTCCGCACCCACTACCCGGAGGGCTCGCTGCGCGCGTTGCTCGGTCTGCCCACCACTGTCCCCAACCGTTACGCGACTGTCTGAGCGAGGCGACCATGAGCATCCCCCGTAAGCAGGTCATCCTGGGCGCCTACCTCGGCGGCGTCAACCATCACACCGCCTGGTGGCATCCCGAGGCGGGCAGCCAGATCGATTTCGGCAGTTTCGAACACACCGCGCGCACCGCCGAACGCGGCAAGTTCGACTTCTTCTTCCTCGCCGAAGGTCTCATCCTGCGCGAACGCGCGGGCAAGATCTTCGATCAGGACATCATCGGCCGCCCTGACACCTTCACCGTGCTGGCCTCGATCGCCGCGGTCACCGAACATCTGGGGCTCGCCGGCACGATCAACGCGACCTTCAACGAGCCCTACGAGCTGGCCCGGCAGTTCGCGAGCCTGGATCACCTTTCCGGCGGACGCGCCGCCTGGAATGTGGTGACCTCCTTCGACGCCTTCACCGGCCAGAACTTCCGGCGCGGCGGATTCCTCGACCCGGCCGACCGCTATGCGCGGGCGGAGGAGACACTGAAAGCCGTTCGCGCCCTGTGGGATTCATGGAATTTCGAGGATCTCGTCGCGGACAAAGACTCCGGTCGGTTCCTGGCCCGCCCGGATGCCGGGGCATTCGCCTTCCACGGCAGCCAATTCGACATCTCCGGTCGCTTCACCGTGCCACGCAGCCCGCAGGGCAGGCCGGTGATCTTGCAGGCCGGTGTATCGCCGCAGGGCCGCGATTTCGCCGCCGCCAATGCCGATGCGATCTTCTCCCCCTATGGCAAACTGCCGGAGGCCGCGGACTTCTACCGCGACATCAAGTCACGCGCGGTTGCGGCGGGACGTGCCGTCGACGACATCAAGATCCTGCCGTCGGCGAGTTTCGTCCTCGGTGACACCGAGGCCGAGGCGATCGAGAAATTCCACGCCATCCGCAACGAGCAAGTCACCGGCCAGACCGCGCTGATCCTGCTGGAACAGATCTGGAACCGCGACTTGTCCGGCTACGACCCGGAGGGTCCGGTACCCGATATCGACCCCGATCCGGAAGCCCCGCCGATCATCCAGGGGCGCGCCTTCGTCCATCAGGACCGCTTCGCCACGGTCGAGCGCCTGCGCCAGGTCGCCGAGACGAAGAAACTCACGCTCCGCGAGGTGGTGATCGACCAGTTCGAACGCGGCCCGCTGGTCGGAACTCCCGGCCAGATCGCAGAGCAGATCGACGCCTTCGTGCAGAACGACGGCTCCGACGGCTTCATCCTCGGCTCTCACCTGGTGCCTTGGGGCCTCGATGAGTTCGTCGACAAGGTGGTTCCGCTACTGCAGGACCGCGGCGTGCTGCGCACCGAGTACACCGGGGCCACCCTGCGCGACAACCTCGGTCTCCCGAACCTGCGGTCTGTGACGGTATCGGTCGACGCGTGAGTTCCGGTGCCGCTCCGGGCATACCGGTTCCCACTCCCGGCCCGTGGCAGCCGCGCCCGACCGTTCGCCTCGACCGCACCGGCGACACCACGAACGTCCCTTACCGCGTGTGGTGATGGCCGCTGCGCCGCCGTGCCGACCAGGGGCACAGCGAGATGAGAGTGGTCGGCACGGCCAGTGGCATCGAGCCCAACACCGCGGACCGGTCGACGCCGCGGCGGGCTCAGCGGTTGACGAAGGTGAGGCTGGTCGCGGCGTAGCGAGTGCCCGCGATCTGCTCGGGGGGCGGCGGCCTCGATGGCGGCGAGGTCCTCGGTGGACAGCTCGACGGCCAGGGCCGCGAGATTTTCCTCCAGGAACCGCTGCCGCCGGGTGCCTGGGATCGGCACCACGTCGTCGCCCTGGTGCTGATGTCGCAGGTCGACGCGACCGCGATCGGCTCGGCAGCGCCTTGCCAAAGAGGAACTCGTGTGGCGCCCTGGCCCATTTCACCGAGCATTGACAGCCTTGCCGGTTGTGTTCCCGCCTTCTTCTCCGTTTTATCTCTAGTCGACGAAGATCAAGGGCGGTGATATGCCTGCGGCAGGTGGCGGCCGCGGTCGGCCAGCAGGGTGCGGAGCAGGTCCGGGCGGTTGGTGATGAGGCCGTCCACGCCGAGGTCGAGTAGTGCTGTCATCGTGGCGCGGTCGTCTACCGTCCAGGGCACCACGCGCATCCCATAGCGGTGTGCCGCGCGTATGAGTTCGGCTGTGGTGAACGGCCGATAGGCAGGGTCGGTGACGGTGCCGTTCTGGGGGCTGCCGTGCACCGGCGATACCGCTGCGGCGCCGATGGATGCCGCGGCCGCGACGTACTTCTCCTGCGGCGATCCCGGGAAATCGTCGATATCGATTCCGCCCAGCCATGGCGAGGCGCCCGGCTCACCGACCCGCAAATTCTGCTGGCCGCTGGTCAACGCGACGATCGGCAGGTCGGGCGCCACCTCCCGCATGCGCATCAGCGCGCCCCAGTCGAAACTCTGGATGGTGACCTGCTGCCCCATTCCCGCCCGGTGCACCTCCCCCGCCACAACACGCACGAACTGCTCCCGCGACGCGGTCTGCTCCGGCGCGGCCGCCTCGACCTTGGTCTCGATATTCAGCATCACCTGATCGGCCCGATACGCGCGCACCAGATCGAACACCTCCGACAGCAACGGCATTCGCGCTCCCGGAGCGGTCCGCTGCTCCGGGTAATCGGCCAACTGTAAAGAGCCGCAATCGATCGTGCGCACCTGTGCCAGCGTGAGATCCCGAATGTAGGTTGTCTCCGGCACATACGGAAACTTCGGGTCCCCCGGAAAGGCTGGAGCCGTATCCACACACTTCGCCGGACTCGGATCCCGATCATGGGTGACCACCGCGTACCCGTCCGCGGTGATCTGCACGTCCAACTCCAGCGTGCTCACCCCGAGCTCCAACGCATTCGCGAACGCGGGCAGCGTATTCTCCACCACCAGCCCCAACCCGCCCCGATGCGCCTGCAGATCGAACCGTCCCGGACCATCCGCCGACACCCGGCCCGCGCCGGACGACAGAAGACCAGCCGACAGAAGAGTCACTACGGCACCCGCTGCCCACATCCGCTGCACTGTTCCATCCTGCCGCCCACCCGCCCGATCGGGGTGAAACATCGGTGAACTGCTCACGACATGACGCCTGCCCTGCGCCGTTCAGCAATGACGGCGCCGTCGATGACTGGCGCCTGGTCCGGCCCCTGCGAAGACGGAGCGCCACCGGGGTCCATCGGCGTCGACGTCACGTTGCGCAGCACGAAACCCACATCAGCGACGCGTTCACGGCGCACAACCAGGTCGGCAGCAAGACTTCGACGGGGCGTGCTCACGCTATAAGATCAGGTAGGTGGACCCGCTATCGGCGCAGCGGGAGTTTTCCGCATACGGGCCGTCACACTGGGTGGTGCTGGCCGTGTTCGCGGCCGGGGCCGCGTTGGTTGTCCGCGTCGGGCGCACACACCCTACCCCCGAGAGCGCACGCCGATTCGGGCGCGTCTCGGGCGCGGCAATTATCGCGCTGTACCTGGCGATCTATCTCTCCACGATGGTCCCGCCGACGGTCGGCCGCTCGGTTCCGCTGCGACTGACCGATCTCGCGACCATGGCCGCCGCGTACGCGCTCTGGTCGCACAGCCGCTGGGCGTATGCCCTGACCTATTACTGGTGCCTCACCTTGAGCACGCAGGCGCTCGCATCACCCGCGCTGCACAGCCCGGACTTCCCGCACTACGAATTCCTGGCCTTCTGGGCGATTCACCTGGTCGTGGTCTGGGCCGCGATCTACCTGACCTGGGGCATCGGCATGCATCCGGACTGGCGCAGCTACCGGATCGCCGTAACGGTCACCATGGTGTGGACGGCGGTGACCTTTGTCTTCAACGCCATCGCCGACACCAACTATGGCTTCGTCAACGGGAAACCCTCGACTCCCTCGCTGCTCGACGTGCTCGGCCCCTGGCCGTGGTATCTGGTTACGGTGGCCGTGCTGCTACTCGCCGTATGGGCCCTGATGACCTGGCCTTGGACTCGTCATCGCCGCACGGTGCCGAGGTTGACCGGCACCGACAGCGGGCCGATCGTGAAGAAGGACGGCGAGTAGGGGATGTCCTTCGGGTCGATCGCGAGGGTGAGTTCCGGCAGCCGCCGGTACAGCGAGGCGAGCGCGAGCCTTCCCTCCAGGCGGGCCAGCCCGGCGCCGATGCAGTATCGCGGTCCGTGGCCGAACCCGAGATGTCCGGCCCGCTGCTTCCGGGTGATGTCGAACTGGTTCGCGGTCTCGCCGTACTCGGCCGGGTCGATGCCACACGCCTGGTAGGCCACGCCGACCGCGTTGCCCTTGGGAATGGTCACGCCCGCGATGGTGACGTCGGTCAGTGTGAACCGCCAACTGGTCATCATCACCGAATGCCGGTATCGCACGGTCTCTTCGACCACGTCGGCCCAGAGGTCATCGGCCTTGGCCAGCTCGAGCTGATCGGGGTGTTGCGCCAAGGCCAGAATGGCCTGGCCGAGCATGTGGACCGTGGTCTCATGGCCGGCGACCAGCATGATCCACAGGACGGCGACCAGCTCTTCGGATGTGAGCTTGTCGTCCTCGTCGCGGGCCTGCACCAGACCTGTGGTGAGGTCGTCGCCGGGCTCCCGCTGCTTGCGCTCCGCCAGTTCGTACAAATACGCCATGAGCGCTTTCTGCGTCGCGAACGCCTCCTCGGGAGGAGTCGTGTGCGCCAGGAGAACAGCGGTCCAACGCCGCAGCCGATCCCGTTCCTGCTCAGGCACGCCGAAGAGTTCGCAGATCACGGCCATCGGCAGCGCTTCGGTGAAGGTCGGTACCAGGTCGACACCGTCGCCGGCGGCCACCACGTCGTCCAGCAGTCGGTCGATGATCTGCTGCACCCGCGGCTCCAGCGCCTGCACCCGGCCCGGCGTGAACGCCTTGCTGATCAGGCCACGGAGCCGCCGATGGTCGTCGCCGTCCTTGGTGGACAGGTGGTCGCCCTGGACGACGGCACGCAGGGGCCAGTCCTCCGGAATCGAGCCGTCGTACAGGGCAGGCCAGTGCTTCGGTTCGCGGGCGAACGTCTTGTTGTCCCCGGCGAGGATCTCGCGTACGGCGTCGTACGTCAGGGCGAGATATGCGGGCACGCCGCCGGGAAACTCCACCTCGACCACGGGCGCGATCTCCCGGAGCCGGATGCAGGTGTCGAGCAGGTCCTCGTTCGGGGCGGGGAATGCGGGCAGGCTCGTTGTCATGAGATTTCCCTTCTGCGCGTAACCCGCGAGGCGGTCTTGTGGCGGGTCGTGCACGAGTATCACGGCGAGCCCGCCCCCGGGACGGTTGCATCGACGAATCCTGCCGCCAACCAGAAGCCGAGCGTCACAAAACAAAAAGGCGAGGTACTCGGTGCGGACGGCGCAACATGCCGAGGCGTCGGCGCCAGGTCCTCCTGCGCTGTCTCCCCTACGCGACAGGGCTGAACGGTGCCCAACGTTCGATCGCGAACGCGCTGCCTTCGCGGCGCACCAGCGCGCCACCCGGGCCGGGCAGGTGAGCGGGTAGCACCAATGCGTTGGTGTCGGCGGCTCGTTCCAGAAAGCGGCGTCGCTGCCGCGCGGCCGCCGGTTCGTCTTCGCTCAGGCATGCCTCGCACTCCGGTTCCACGAACTGCAGCGGGGTGTGCATGAGGTCCCCGATGAACATAGCCCGGTCACTTCGCGACTCCAGCAGAAGCACGGCCGAGCCGGGCGTGTGGCCGGGTGCGGGTTCCAGCACCAAGTTTTCGTCGATGCGGTAGGAGTTCTCCCACAGCACCGCCTTACCGTGCTCGTGTATCGGCAGCACGCTGTCTTCGAACATGTTCTGGTTGCCGAGCGCGCCGCTGATGCCGCCCAGCGAACCGCGCTTGGGGTGCCCGTTGACCGGGTTCCAGAACTCGAAGTCCGCCCGGGCGATCAGGTATTTCGCGTTCGGGAACGTCGGTACCCATTCGCGATCCACCAAGCGGGTGTTCCAGCCGACGTGGTCGGCGTGCACGTGGGTGTTGACGACGACGTCCACGTCCTCCGGCTCGACACCGGCAGCCGCGAGACGGCTCAGGAAGTCGGTGTCCAGATGCGACCACACGCGCATATACGGGCGTTCCTTGTCGTTGCCCACGCCGGTGTCGACGAGGATGGTGCGGCCCCCGCTGCGCAGCACCCAGGTTTGGGTGTACGCCTTGAAAAACGTGGTCTCCGGATCCCAGAAGTCCGGTGCGAGCCACTCCTGGTTGGACCGCCACATCTGCTCGGTGCTGCCGGGGAACACCGCCGCTGCCGGCGCGATCGGAGAATGCCATTCCACGACGCGGGTGATCCGGACGTCCCCGAGCTCGATGGTGTCCACCGAGATGTTCTCGCTGGTGTTCGCGGTACTCATGCGCTTGCTCGCTTTCCTCGCGCTGCACCCGAAGTCGTGCAGCGCCACCCACGCTATGAGCTCCGAACAGTCGTATCCATGCTTCGTCACGCCGGGAAAATACGTGAAAAGACCACGGCATGACCGCTTCTCGTAAGCTCGAGACCGTGGATGTCTTCAGCGAGGTGATCGCGACCGTGCGCACCGGCCAGGCGAAATTCACTCGCACGCGACGCACCGGAGCGTGGGGTAACCGATTCGGCCTCTACCCCGGTGCCGGATTCCATGTGCTCCTGCACGGTTCGTGCTGGCTCACCCCACCCGCGGGCGAACCCATCCCTTTGCACGCGGGCGATGTCGTGTTCCTGCCGCACGGCTCGGTGCACGGTATGAGTGACCGCCCCGATCGAGGTATCGATGAGCTGCCGCCGGAGCCGCCCGGCGGATCGGACGAAGGCCCCGGCAAGCCGACCGCCATCCGCGCGCACCTACTCTGCGGCGCCTACCGACTCCATCGCGGACAAGCGCATCCATTTCTGCGCACCCTGCCGGACGTCGTGCACCTGCGTGCGTCGTCGGGCCACCACGATCTGCGGGCCGCGGTCGACCTCCTCGGCGCGGAACTGGCCAATCCCCGACCCGGCACCCACTCCGCATTACCTGCTCTGATGGACCTGCTGCTGGTGTTCCTACTGCGCGCATGGCTGGACGAGGAGGCGGCCCGCCGGCCCGATCGGGGCTGGCCCGCGGCACTGACCGACCCGCTGCTCGCCGCGGCGCTCAATCACATCCACACCGATCCGGTTCGCCGGTGGACAGTGCGCGACCTCGGTGCCGAGATCGGAATGTCGAAAACCGCTTTCGCGCGCAAGTTCACCGCCATGGTCGGACAACCACCCATGGCCTATCTGACATGGTGGCGGCTCAGCAGCGGGGCCCGGCTGCTGCGCGACACCGACGCGCCGCTCGCCGCGATTGCCACCCAGGTCGGGTACGCCTCGGAATTCGGCTTCGCCAACGCCTTCCGTCGTGAATTCGGCGTAGCACCCGGCCGGTTCCGCCGCGACTCGCGCTCCGCCGGAAGCGACGAACACCAGCTACCGGCGGTCGGTGCGGTGTAGATCGTGACCAGAGCAGTCGAACGTGATCCGGTGCCGCGGTGGGAGTGGATATCGCGACACGCGGATTTCGACGATCTGGAAGCGAGTATCCAGTTACCCTGAGTCGATGCGATCCAGGTTCCATCGGTACGTCCTGGCCGCGCTCGCCGCCGCGGCGTCGACCCTACTGCTCTGTACGCACTCCCCGGCACTTCCACCGATACGGCCGGCCGCCGCCTTGGCGCCGCTGGACGCGGGATTCCTCTGGGGCGTCGCGGCCTCCGGATTCCAGTCCGAAGGCCATGCGCCCGACAGCAATTGGACGCGATACATCGCCGCGAACCCCGAATACGACGAACTGCACGATTCGGTCGACTTCTACGACCGTTACGAGTCGGACATCCGCCTGGCGGCCGACCTGGGCGTGCGGGTGTTCCGAATCGGCATCGAATGGGCCCGGCTGCAGCCCGCGCCGGGGGTCTGGGACGCCGGCGCGTTCCGTTTCTACGACGCGGTCATCGCCAGTATCGTGCGGGCCGGGATGCGGCCGATGATCACGCTGGACCACTGGGTGTACCCCGGCTGGGCCGTCGATCGCGGTGGCTGGCGTAGTCCGGGCATGGTCGACGACTGGCTGATCAACATGCGTATGGTCGTCGACCGCTACGCATCCCGCGATCCAATGTGGGTCACCGTGAACGAGCCGGTCGCCTATATCGTGCACGAGATCCGCAGGGGCGCTGCCGACGCGGCGCAGATGGAGGAGCGGATCGCGCAGGCGCACAACGCCATCTACGACTACATCCACCAGGTTCAGCCCGGCGCCCAGGTGACCAGCAACGTCGGCTATGTCGCCGGCTCGGAGGCCCAGGTCAATGGCGCGCTCATCGACCGCATCGCGGACCGTCTCGACTATGTGGGCGTCGACTACTACTTCGCCTACGATCCGGCGCAAGCGCTGCTCGATTCCATCGTGCGGGCCAGCGGGTCGGCGATGCCGAACCTGCCGGGGCCGCGCATATGGGAGCTGCCGTTGCGGACGGAAGGTATCTACTACGCGCTGCAGCACTATTCGCGCCGCTTCCCGAACAAACCGATCTACATCGTCGAGAACGGAATGCCCACCGAAAACGGCCTTCCCCGTGCCGACGGCTACACCCGCAGCGATCATCTCCGCGACACCGTCTACTGGATCCAGCGCGCCAAGGCCGACGGCATCAACGTTATCGGCTACAACTACTGGAGCATCACCGACAACTACGAATGGGGCAGCTACACACCGCGATTCGGCCTCTACACGGTCAACGTGCGCACCGACCCGACGCTGACTCGCCATCCCACCGATGCGGTAGGCACTTACACGCAGATCGTGGCCGCGGGTGGAGTCCCCGTTGACTACCGCCCCACCCGCGGCCCGGCCATCTGCTTTCTCGTCGATCCACCGGCCAGCTGCCTGGGCCCGGTCGCGGGCCCGTAGCGCGTAACCGCCGCTGAGCGTGCTCCACCCGATCGGGCTGACGAGCGCACGGCTATGGGATCAGCGTTCGCGCTTCATCCACACGCCACCATCGTCGGGTGTGACGGCGATGCCACCCGAGGGTGGTAGGCGAGACAGGCCGCCGATGCGCCTTCCGCGGCCAGGAAGATCACGGTGCGCGCAGTGTCGAGCAGGCCCGTATTCAGTGCGTTCAGGTAGGCGTGCACCGGGGCGGCGGTGTAGGGAGCTCCGGTGGAGGAGTCGAAACCGACGACCGACTGCGACGGGATGACGAGTGCATCCGCCAAGCGGGCGCGGAATCCGAGTGCCTGTGCCGGGGCCAGCAGCACCGCATGCCCCTCGGCGAAAGCTCTGCCGTCGATTCCTTCCTCGTCCAGGCAGGCTCGTACCACCGCCGCGCCCAGCTCGACCGGGTCGTCCTCGCTGGCACGAACAGACATGACAGAACGGCCGTTGGTCCCGGCTTCGCCCAGCGCCACCCAGGCGATCGGCTCGTCCGAGCCGGTGGTGTGGCAGGTGTGCAGCCGTCCGAAACCGCCTGCGGTAGGCGAGCTTCCGAGCAGTAGTGCGGCGCCACCGGCGCTGTACGGGAAATCGGCGACGTCGCGCATGGTCGAGGGGTGGGCGTCGCCCGCGACGAGCAACGCGTACTCCACCGCGCCGGTGGCGAGGAAGGATTCGGCGGTCACGATGGCGTGCAGCAGGCCGGTGGCGCCCTGCATCAGGTCGAAAGAGAACGTCGGCGCACGCCCGGCCTCGTAGGCGAGGCCCAGGCCGATCCGCTTCTGAATGAGTGCCGCTACGGCGGGCTCGGAGATGTTGCTGTCCCGGAAAACTCCCGCGTTGATCAGCATTCCGATCTCGTCGAGGCCGACATTGGAGCGCTCCACGCAGGTGCGCGCCGCTCGGGCAGCCAGTTCGAAGTAGCTGCCGGTGTCGAGGTCGGAGTTCGTCGCGGCCGAGATGATCGTCGTTGCCATGCTCATGCCTCCAAACGGGAGATGGTCGCGGCGAGATATCCGGAGACGGTTCCCGACGCCGCCGGAATCATGACTATCTTCGACCCTTTGGGGATCTTTTGTTGCTTCAGATGCTCGTGCAGTACCAGGAAATGCGAGGTCGAAGCCGTATTTCCGTACTCGTGCAGCACGTTGAGGGCCTGCGGCATCGGCGTGCCGAAATGCCGTTCGGTCAGACCCGATATGTATTCGATGGCCGGCGCGCTGAATTGGTGATGGATCCAGTAGTCGTACTTCTCGCTCTCCCAGGTGCGCCCGGTCTCGGCGAGAAAGTCGGCCATGCGATCGATGGCCTGCTGGTATCGGGCTTCGCTCTGCATGGCGCGGTTGTCGGTGTACATCGCGATCCCGCTGCTGCGGTCACTGGGCATACCGATGCAGTGCTCGGCGCCCTCGGCCGCGGTCATGAGTTCGACGTAGTGGATCTCGTCGCTGTCGTCGCCGCGGTTGTCGAGCACGACCGCGACCGCCGCGTCCCCCACCGTCAACGACGCGAATTGCGGGTCGTAGGGTTCGCTGATCTCGCGGAGAGCCGTCTCGGCGATCGGCGTGATCTGCTCGCCGCTGACCACCAGGCCGTTGCGCACCACACCGGCCTTGATCATGCGGTCCAGGACCATCACCCCGGTGATCATGCCGGCACAGGCGTTCGACACATCGAAATGCCGTGCCGCGTCCGCGCCGATCGCATTGCCCAGCATCAGCGCGAAAGACGGTGCGTAACAGAAGATCTCCTTGCCGCGGGTGCGCGTGATCGAAGCGGAGATGACGACGTCCAGCTCGTCGGCCGCGTAGTCGGAGTGCTGTAGACAATCCTCGATCGCCCGCAACGCCAGTTCGAAGGATGACTCATACCGGTCCGGGTCAGAGTCGTAGACGCGCCGATTCCTGATCCCGGTGATGCCCTCCAGGTCCAATGACCTCGGCACCGCGAGCGCGGCGATCAGATCCTCGGTAGAACGGACGGTCGTCGGCGTGTACGAGCCGATCGACTCGAAACGAGTACGAAGCATGGTCCCCTGCTTTCTGCTTCAGTCGGCGACGAAGGTTGTGATGCTCGTCGGCAACGGTGTCATGGACTGCGAGCTTGCTGCCCTACCCGGACAGCCCGACCAAGGCCGCGCTGACGTCGCACAGCTGCTGTCCGACCGCGTCGTCCTGCGCCAGGCGCGACGGAGTCTTGATGCGGTTCTTCTGGAAGTAGCAGCCGCTGACCGTGGCGAGGTCAGGATCGGTGGCCAGGTAGGTGAGTGCCCGGCCGCCCTCGGCGGCCGAGATCATGAACAAACGCTTGGCGACCGCGACCAAGGGCTGCCCGAACCAAGGCATCGATTCCCAGATTCCGGTCGCCACCGCACCGGGGTGAAAGGCATTGACCGTCACCCCGGTCCCCTCGAGGCGCCGCGCCAGCGCGCGGGCGTAGAGCACATTCGCCAGCTTGGAGCGGCTGTAGGCCTTCTCCCCCGAATATCCCTGCTGGAAGCCGAGATCCGCGAAATCCATGGTGGCACCGAAATGCATGACCGACGAGGTGAACACAATGCGCGACGGGGCGCTGCGCACCATCAGATCGGTGAGCAGTTCGGTGAGGAGGAAACCCCCGAGATGATTGACCGCGAACGTGGCCTCGATGCCATCCTCGGTTTCGGTGCGAGTCTTGTGGTAACCGCCGGCGTTGTTGGCCAGCACATCCAATCGGTCATACGCGGCCAGAACCGCTTTCGCCAGCTGCCGGACCGACGACTGCGAGGCGAAATCGCACTCCAGCGTGTCGACGCCCGCGGCCCCCGCGGACCGAACCAGCTCGGCCGTATCGGCGAGCTTCTCCGGATTCCGTCCGACCAAGACAAGCCGGTTCCCGTCCGCGGCCAACTGCTGAGCGGATTCGAGACCGATACCCGATGTTGCCCCCGTGATCAGGATTGTCTTCATAGCCGACCACCCTGCCACAGAAGTTTCCTCGCGGATTGCTGACACGAGTCGCCGGGACCAAAATCTCCCGATCGCACCCGAACGCGGGATCCCGGAACATAATCGGACGACCGCTCAGGTTGGCGGAACGCGGGCGCGCATCGCACAGGCCGGTTACCGACCCGCGAAGCGGCTGAATGCACGCGCTGCCCAGCGGGCGCCTTGGTGGACGGCCGACCGCTCGGCCGAGCCGCCGTCGGCAAGTTCCCTGCCGGAAATTGCTCCGCGAGCATCGTGGGGAGCTCGCCAACAGCGGCGCGAAATGCGGCGGCCGCCAGCCGTGCTTCCGGGCAGCCGCCGTCGCGCAGGTCGAGCAGCGCGCCGCGATTGCGTCGGCGCCGAGGTAGAGAACGCCGCCGCGGCAAGGCGGTGTGGTGATCATGGCCCGCCGACCCTGCCGCGGGCGCGATGATGGAATCGAACCGACAGACGAGCATCGGGAGGATCGACTATGGACGGTCCGAGGCGTTGTCTGGTCGCGGTCCTCGTCCTATTGGGTGCCGTCGCCGGATGCGGGAGCCCCGCGCATATGCCGCCGCACGACCGGGGCGAGATCGTGTCGACCACTCCCCTGCTCGGTCTGCCAGCCGAACGAACTGCGGCGCTGTTGAACGACGGCGGGATCAACACTCCGGTCCGTAACGGTGTCGACGCGTTTCGCGTCGAGTACCGAACGATCACCCCGCAAGGCGAACCGACCACGGCCAGCGGGTTGGTCGTGCTGCCCCGGAGCGATTCTCGTCGATTGCGGGTGGTCAGCTACGAGCACGGAACCATGGTGCTGAAGAGCGACGCACCCTCCGTCGATACCCGCAACCTGCCCGACCGGCTGCGCACGGTGATGTTCGCGGCCGCGGGCTACGCGGCGGTCGCACCGGATTACTTGGGACTCGGCAACGGCCCAGGATGGCATCCCTACACCCACGCGCCGTCCGAAGTCAGTGCCTCCGCCGACCTGTTACGCGCCGCTGCGGCACTGGCCGCGCGGCACCGTCGCGAGTTGGACCCGAACGTGCTGGTGACCGGCTTCTCCCAGGGCGGTCACGCCGCGATGGCGCTGGGCAAGGCGCTCCAGGCCGGCGCGGTCCCGAGCTTCGGGATCGCCGCACTGGCGCCGGTCAGCGGTCCATACGACCTGCGGCACGTTCAAACCCCCGCCGCACTCGACGGGCGCGTCACCCCGGGCGCCGCGGTCCTGTTCCTCGCCTACTGGATCACATCGATGAATCGGATCCACCACCTTTACGACAATCCGGCCGAGGCCTTCCACCAGCCTTACGCCGACCGGGTCGAGCAGCTCTTCGACGGCACCAAGAACGAGATCACGATCGTGACCTCGTTGGCGATCACCCCGCTGCGACTGCTGACCCCTCGCTTTCTCGAGTGGGCCGCCGATCCGACCGGCGCTGCCGCGAGGGCGCTCGCCGACAGCGATGGCACCTGTGACTGGACTCCCCACGTGCCCGTCCACCTCTACGCCGCCACCGGTGACCACGCCGTTCCCTACACCAACGCCGAGCACTGCCTCCTGGCCCTGCGCAGCGACAACGTCACACTGCACAACCTCGGCGACGTGGACCACTCGGGCACGGCCAGGGTCGCCCTGCCAGAGATCCTCAGCTGGTTCCAGCACCAATTCGCGCCCAACTGACCCCCACCGCCAACCGCGGGCGCATCTTCAGGTGGTGCAGCCGCAACCGGCGCCGACGGTGCCGCAGCCGGTGGTGGTGCCGCGGCGGCAGTGCCGCGACCACGCCAACCCCGCGACGCTCGCAACGATCAAGGCGAAGCCCAGCGGTTGCAGCCACGACCAGGTCAGCAATGCGGCCCTGCCGCCGGCCAGCCCGGTCGCTACCAGAATGGGGCCAGGCAGCAGCCCACGCAGATCAGCGCACCGATCCCGATCGGCGCCCACCAGCGCCGCACCGGGCGGTCTTCAGCAGTCACGACGACGTCCCTCCTGCCCGATCGGAGTCGGTATCGGAATCGAATGGAACTGGGCAGCATGGGTTTTCGCTGCACACCGCCAAATCGTCGCACCCGGCATCCAGTGCGGCACGCAGGGTGTCACGCACCGCGGTGAGTTCGGCGACCTTGGCGTCGATCTCGGCCAGCTTGGCGCTGGCGCGGGCCTGCAACCCCTTGTCCGCGCCGCGCCGACCCAACGGGCTGGCCCCGAGCAGTTCGGCGACCTCCTCGAGAGTGAATCCCAACCGTTGAGCGGCCTTGATCACGCGCAGCACCGTCACCGCCCGTTCCGGGTACAGTCGATGCCCACCCAACGACCGGCCCGGCTCGGCCAGCAACCCACGCCGCTCGTAATAGCGCAACGTTTGCGGGTTTACCCCCGCCGCCGCGGCGAGCTCTCCGGTGCGCAACATCGTGTTCACCGACCCCGGGCATCCAGTGCGGCGTCCACCCGCGCCTCGAGTGCATCCAGCACATCGACATGCTCGGTGGGAACAGTGATGCGCATCAGTGTCCCGGACTCGCCGGCATCGAAGCCGAACGCGAAGAACGAGCAGCAGCTCGACTCCCGGTCCGCCAGATCTCGGCCCGCCGCCTCGGTGCCATCGGCCAGCAGCAACTCCAGACGGGTCGGCTCCGGCCGCACGCTGCGCCGGACGGACGAGGCGAAGAACCGATCGAACTCCGCGACCCGCAACGGGCGCTCGGCGATCGGCAGAGTGCACGCCTCCGGGGCCCAGTCATCAGAAGCAAGATTGATCGTCATGACGCCACGGTAAGCCTGTACCCGGATACAGGATGCAACCCCGAATTCCATCAGAACCGGATCACATACGACTTGCCGCGCTAGGCGCTGCCGCCGCACGTTCGCGTGGTTCGACGCGTGAGCGGAAATCCGGGATCGCAGTCGACCCGCTCGACCCACACGTCCGCGGCGTGCGTTGTTGTGCCGAACCCGAGGCCCCACGTACCGAGCCGCGTCCGGCGGCGAGGCTCTATCGACGGACCTTGCGGACAACTTCTGTCAAAGGCATTGGGCCGCATGAGATCCGGAGACCTCGCCAGCCGTGGATCGCGAGCGGCGCCTCGCGGCGGCGCTCGCGATCCAATGGCGGCCGTGGCGGTTAATTCGATGCCCTCGGGCCGGCACTCGTGGTGGTCGGCGCCGCGGGTTCCGTTGTCGTGGTAGTCGGCTCCGTGGTCGTCGTGGGCGCCGCGACCGAAGAGGAAGCCGGTGAGGTTGCCACCGGCGCTGTGACCGTCGTGCTCGGCGTCTGGGACGACGGCGCCGACGTCGTCGGGACGGGGCTGGTCGGCGCGCTGCCGACGTCGGCCTTCGTGGGGGCAGCGCTCGTGGTCGGCGCCGCGGTCGCGCTCTTGGCCGGTTGACTTGTCGGCGCCGCCGATGAGGTCGCCACCGCCTTGTACGCGGCGGCAAGGTCGGCCGCTTCCGGCTTGGCAGTCGTGTCGACGGGCTCACCCGCCTGCGCCCGCTGCGCCAGGTGGGTCAGCCAGGCAGCCGCATACTCGGCGGATGTCAGCGGCTTGCCATCGGCGGGATCGGCGTCACGCCAGTAGTCGAAGTGGTGACCGGTGTGGTTCGGGCCCAGTGTTTGCTGGTAGGGGTCGCTCATGATCACGGGGATCGTGTTCTGGTTCGTCAGGATCAGACCGATGATCTCGTTCAGCACCTTCTGCGGCAGGTAGGCCAGCGGCGACATCTCGTTGGTCGCGATCGACTCCGCCTTGGCCGGAGCTTTCGTCGGCTCCCCTGGCTTGTACGCCGGATCCGACACCCTCAGCAGTACCTGGAGAAACGTCTCGTCGCTTTGCATCCAGTTCGGCTGCGACTGGATGTCCGCGAACGCCGCGAGGGCGATACGGCTGAGGACAACCGCGACGTCCTGCCCGGTCGCCGGGGTGAGCCCGTCTTTCTCCAGTGCGTCGACGTTCAGCTGCCGTCCCACGTTGACCACCAACTGCAGCAGGGAAATGTTCTCCGGCGCCGCGCAGGTGAGATCGCCGTCGGAGCAGAACGACGCGATCTTGCCGTTCAGCGCGCCGAAGTCACCGCTGGTCCCCGGGAGCGCACCTTGACCCGGTACGGGCTTCGCGCCGTTCTGGTATTGCCGGTCGAAGCCGTCGGGACTGCCGAACGGGTCCTCCGCGCCGGGGAACGGCCCGTCTCCGGCCGATCGACCCGAGTCGGCGAGGATGACGACACCGACGACATCGGCCGGATCCACGATCCCGTATTCGCCGTCCTGGCCGGCTTCCTGATGTCCGATCTTCATCGCGACGCGGCGGACGACGTCGGCGCCCTCGCTGTATCCGACGATCGAGAACTTGGTGTCGGGGCAGGCCTGCGCGATCTCCCGCATCACCTGTTCGGTATTCGCGACACCGGCGGTGACGGCGTCTTCATAGCTGGCCATGTTCGCCGGGTACGCGATGTAGACAGCGGCATACGAGCCCGGATCGACCGCGTCGGCCGGCGCGTTGACGACCGGATCGACCCACTCGCTGCTGTGGTCACCGGACAGCGCGGCGGGCAATGCGTTGCCGTTGGCATCGACAAGCATCTTCGTGGTCCCCTCGACCGGCGTGTCGCCCCGACCGGCGACCGAGATGGTCACCATGTCGTGGCACTCCGTGACGGAGGCCTTGAGTTGCGTGTCTTCGGTGTGCGGTGCCGATGTCAGTGCCCATGAGGCGGCGACGACCGCCGTCACCCCCAACACTGCTGGCGCGACAACAGCCGAAGCGATTCGATGTCGCGCGAAGAATTCGCGGAAAGCCACGTCCTGATCCCCATTCCATCACTGATTAGCAGACGGACAGGCCCCCCGACGAAGCCATGTGCCACCCAGGACGTCGTGGTTGAGCAGGCGAGCGTTACCGGGGCAAATTGTCGACCTTGATGGCATCCCCCTATCTCGGCGCGTGGTTGGGTCCCACTATTGCCGCCGAACAGTTGAATTCGAAGTCAAGTTCAAGTAACGTGCCGCCCACGATCGTGACCAGAGTCACATCGGCTTCGCTCTCGACTTGGAGATAGGTATGACTCCGAACACAGATTCCGGCACACCGGATCAGAAGAAATTACGGCGCCTCATGGCCGCTGCCCTGGTGGGAAGTTCGATCGAATGGTACGACTTCTTCATCTACGGAACGGCTGCTGCCCTGGTGTTCGGCAAGCTGTTTTTCCCCGATTCCTCGCCATTGATGGGTACGTTGCTGTCCTTCAGCACGTTCTGGGCGGGTTTCATCGCCCGGCCGCTGGGCGGACTGGTGTTCGGGCACGTCGGCGACACGTTCGGCCGCAAGCCCGCGTTGGTCTCCTGCTTGATCCTCGTCGCGGCGTCCACCTGCGCGATCGGCATGCTGCCAACGGCCGCGTCGCTCGGGATGGCCGCGCCGATTCTGCTCGTTGTGCTGCGGTTCCTGCAGGGCCTCGCGGTGGGCGGTCAGTGGGGCGGCGTCACCCTTCTGCTCACCGAGACCACCAAGCCGGACCGCAAAGGACAAGCGGGGACCTTCGGCCAGATGGGCGTTCCCCTCGGTCTGCTGCTGGGCACCGGCGCGTTTCTCCTGGTCGGAGCACTTGTCGACAAGTCCGACTTCCTGACCTGGGGTTGGCGCATCCCGTTCCTGGCCAGCGCCGTGCTGTTCCTCGTGGTGCTCTTCATCCAACTCCGCATCGAGGACTCGCCTGAGTTCCGCCGGCTCCAAGCCCGTGCCAGCGAAGCGTCCACCACAATCGCCCAAGCCCCGATTCTGGAAGTGGTTCGGAAGCACTCGAAGCAGGTTCTGCTCGGTGCCGGTCTGCTGTTCGGGACCAACGCGATTTTCTACATCAGTATCGCCGGTGTGCTCGACTACGGCGTCCGGGAACTCGGACTGGCGCGCAATAGCGTATTGGCGGTCTCCCTGGCGGCCTCCGCTATCGGCGTGCCCGTCATCTACCTCGCCGGCTCGCTGTCCGACCGCTTGGGTCGCCGTCCCGTGATGCTCACCGGCGCGACGCTCATGGCGCTGTGGGCATTCCCCTTCTTCTGGCTGGTGGACACCGGCTCACTGGTCGCGATCCTGATCGCGACGACGGTTGGCAGCGGCATCGCCTCCGGGCTGGTGTACGGCCCGCTCGCGGCATATCTCACCGAACTGTTCGAGCCCCGAATCCGCTACTCGGGTATCACGTTGGCCTACCAGTTGGCCGCGATCCTGGTCAGTGGTGGCACCCCGTTCCTCATGACCGCGCTGCTGGCGACGACCGGATCAACGGCAGCGGTCTCCGCTTTCCTTTTGATCATGGCGCTGTGCACGCTCGGCAGTGCTTGGGTACTGCCGGAAACCGTGTCACGCGAGCAGTCCGCGACGACCGACGGGCATGTCTCCGTATCCGTCCAATCCTGACCGATGTCGGATGAGCCGGCGATGTCTCGAGACATCGCCGGCTCCCTACTTTGTCGGTGTTCCGGCCAGGTGCACAGGCGCCGCGGCCACCGAACGCCGCGTGCGCAGGTGAGAGACTATGCGGGTGACCGATGCCGAGGACCGCCCACGCGCGGACGAAACCCGTGCGCGACTACTCGAGGCTGCCGCGACTGCCTTCGCACAGCGAGGCTTTCACGGGTCGACAACGCGCGATATCACTTCGCTCGCAGGTTTGAGCACCGCGGCCATTTACGTGCACCACCGTTCCAAGGAAGAACTGCTTTATCAGATCTCGAAGACCGGTCACCAGGCCACGCTGGATCTCATGCGTGCCGCCGTCGGCTCGGCCGAGGACCCGATCGGTCAATTGATCGCGGTCATGCACGACTTCGCTGAACACCACGCCAAGGCCCATGTCGTCGCCCGCGTGGTGAACTACGAGATCGCCGCCCTCGACGCGCCGCATCAGCAGGAGATCAAGGATCTCCGCCGCGACATCCACGGCGAGCTCCGTACCCTGATCGCGCGTGGCACCGAGACCGGCGTCTTCGATACAGCGGATGCGCATATGGCCGCTACGGCGCTTTTGTCGCTCGGTATCGACATAGCTCGCTGGTATCACGAGGACGGCTCCTGGTCTCCCGAGGACATTGCGAACTTCTACGCGGACCTCGCGCTGCGCATCGTCGGCGCACGTCGTGCGAGCGAGGCGACTTCCCCTTAGAAATGGCTCCCGGCCACCGCGCTGCCGTTCACATGGGCCAGGCGGGAACCGAACCGCATGCTCGTCCGCGTCACCGACCCCGCCGCATTCCTCGTCAACTCAGGCGGGTTCTCACCACCAGCGTCTTGGGCGTTCACGGCATCGATCGGATCGGATTCCCGGCTACGTCTACTTGTTCTCGCCGAGGATTCTCATTTGCATGCCAAAACAACATCGCGGCACAGAAGACGGTCCTCGCCGTCATTCTGCACCGCGATGTCATCAGCACGAGTGATGTGGAGCCTGCTCGCCCGACGGTAGGTCCGTGGGCAGCCTCGTCACAGAGCGAGTACGAGTTTTCCTGTATTCGCTCCGGTGAACAGCATGTCGAGCGTCTCGGCGAACCGCGTGATCCCGCCCTCGACGATGTGCTCCCTGCTCTTGATGCGGCCGTCGGCCAGCCACTCGGAAATCTCGCTGATCGCCTCACCGTAGCGATCGGCGTAGTCGAACACCACGAACCCCGTCATCGATGCCCGGAAGACCAGCAGGGACATGTACCGGGAAGGCCCTGGCGGCAGCTGCTCCGCGTTGTACGCCGATATCGCACCGCAGATCACCACCCGGGCGCCGCGGCGGAGGTTGGCGAGCGCGGCGTCGAGGATGTCCCCGCCGACGTTGTCGAAGTACACATCGATCCCGTCGGGAGCGACTTCGCGCAGCCGTCGCAGGACATCCTCGTTGCGGTAGTCGATCGCCGCGTCGAACCCGAGCTCGTCGGTCAGCACACGGCATTTGTCCTCGCCGCCCGCGATACCGATGACCGTCGCACCCTTGGCCTTCGCGATCTGGCCGGCGACGCTGCCGACCGCCCCGGCCGCCGCGGACACCACGACAGTCTCACCGGCGCGTAACTTGCCCACCTCGAGCAGACCGAAATACGCTGTCATTCCCGGCATTCCGAGTGTGCCGAGCCAGGTCGGCCCCGCTGCGACGCCGAGGTCGACCCGCTGCACATTCCGTCCGTCACTGATCGCGTACTCGGTCACCCCGAATAAGCCGCTCACGGTGTCCCCGACCGCGAAGTCCGGATGCGCGGACTCGACGACGGTCGCGATGTCCAGTGACCGCATGACCTCTCCGATGCCCACCGGCGGCACATACGAACGCACATCGTTCAACCAGCCACGCATGGCCGGGTCCAGCGAGATGTAGTCGACCTTCACCAGAATCTGACCGGCGGTGATGGCGGGCAGCTCCTCGGTTGTCAGACTCCAGGTATCCGCCTCGATTTTCCCGGAGGGCCTTTGTGCAAGCCGCACCTGTTGGGTCTTGGTCACGTGTTTCCTCTCGTTGCCGGTGGTCACGCGCTCCGGCCCCAAGCGGGGTCCCGGCGTCGCAATTCCATCTGCGCGATCGTGCGCTTGTGGACCTCGTCGGGACCGTCGGCCAGACGCAAAGTCCGTTGGAGGGCATACATGTTGGCCAACGGGAAGTCGTCGGAAACGCCACCGCCGCCGTGCACCTGTATCGCCCGGTCGATCACCTTCAACGCGACCTGTGGCGCCGCCACCTTGATCGCGGCAATCTCCGTGCGCGCGTGGCGATTGCCCACGGTGTCCATCAGATATGCCGCCTTCAGGGTCAGCAGGCGGGCCATTTCGATCTCGATCCGCGACTCGGCGATCCAGTCCTGGATATTGGCGCGGTTGGCCACCGGCTCACCGAAAGTCGTGCGCGCCTGCGCGCGATCGATCATCAGATCCAGCGCGCGTTCGGCCATTCCGATCGACCGCATGCAGTGGTGGATCCGGCCGGGCCCCAGTCGTGCCTGGCTGATCATGAACCCGTCACCCTCGCCGGCCAGCAGTGCCGTTCGCGGCACCCGGACATTCTCGAACACGACCTCGGCGTGCCCTTCCCTGTCCTGGTAACCGAAGACCGGAAGGTTGCGCAGGACAGTAACCCCGGGCGTATCGATCGGGACGACCATCATGCTCTGCTGGCGATGCGGTGGCCCCGCGGGATCGGTTTTGCCCATCACGATGAGCACCTTGCAGTTCTTGTGCAGGGCGTTGGAAGTCCACCATTTCCGGCCGTTGAGGACGTATTCGTCCCCGTCCCGCTCCATCCGCAACTGGATATTGCTGGCGTCCGAACTGGCGACTTCCGGCTCGGTCATCGCGAATCCCGACGCGATCGTGCCGTCCAGCAGCGGCTGAAGCCAGCTCTCCTTGTGTTCGGCAGTGCCGAACAGGGTGAGCACTTCCATGTTGCCGGTGTCCGGGGCATTGCAGTTGGTAGCTTCGGGAGCCAGGTGCACACTGCGGCCCATGATTTCCGCCAGCGGCGCGTACTCCAGGTTGGTCAGGCCGGGGCCCCATTCCGGATGCGGGTGAAACAGATTCCACAGACCGCGCTTCCTCGCCTCGGTCTTGAGCTCTTCCAGGATCGGCGGGTGGAAATGTGGATCACCCGACTCCTTCATCTGCGCTTCGTAGACCGGTTCGGCGGGGTAGACGTGCTCGTCCATGAAGGCGAGCAGATCCTCTTGGTATCTGCGGGCTCTATCGGAAAGCTCGAACATCGGGCTCCTTCGATCGATGATGGTTTCGCACTGCTGCGGCGATGACGTCGCGGATGACCTCTGCGCTGTCCGGTTCCGATACCGCTGCGGCGACCCGGGGCATCACTGCGGCGACCTCCGCTCGGGAAGGTTCGCCGCTGATCACCGCTGCCTCGATGAGGTCGGAGTGCCGGTACAGCACTTCGTCGGACAGGCGACGTCGACCATCCGAGTCCTCCTCTTGTTCCAGCCGGCATGGGATCCACTTCGCACCGTAATTGAATCTGGCGTCAACTTCAATTCTCGGTGCCGACGCGTATCGGATTCTGGCGCACATCGTCGAGGACCGGCGTCGTCGGTTGTCAGCGATAGCCCTCCGTCAGATACGCGATTCCGGCCTGTAGCAGCGGTTCGACCGCGTCTCCCAGGTTCTCGAAACCGGGGCCCACGGTCTTGCCGTGGAGATGGCGGTAGTGGATACCCTCACAGATCACGGCGAGCTTGAAGGCGGCCAGCCCGAGATAGAACCCGATTCGGGTCAGGTCGCGGCGGCTTCGCTGCGCGTACCGCTCCAGCAACTCGGCTTCACCGAGGAATCCCGGTGCCGACGCAACATCGGTGACCACTGGAATGCCCAGCTCGCCGGAACGTAGGTAGACGATGAGCAACGCGACATCGGTGAGTGGATCGCCGACAGTAGCCATCTCCCAGTCGATGACAGCGGTCACTCGGTCGTGCGAGTCGACGAGAATATTGTCGAGCCGGTAATCGCCGTGCACGATCCCGGCGGGCGATTGCTCCGGCTGGTGCCGCGCAAGCAGATCATGCAATCGCGCCGCCGCGGGAAGGTCTCGACTTCGCGACGCGTCCAACTGATTCTTCCAACGCCGGACCTGTCTTTCGAGGAACCCCTCCGGGCGGCCGAAATCGTCGAGTCCGACGGCGGCGGGGTCAACCGTGTGGAGAGCGGCGAGGGTGTCGATCAGTCCGGTCGCGATCGCGCGGGTCCGGTCCACGCCCAGTGCCGCCAGCTCGGTCGACGAGCGGTACGGCGTTCCGGCGACGCGTTCCATGACGTAGAACGGCGCACCGAGAACGGCGGCGTCCGTGCACAGGGCGTAGGTGATCGGCACCGGAACCTCGGTGTCGGCCAGAGCGTTCATGACGCGGTATTCCCGCCCCATGTCGTGCGCGGTCGCGAGCACGTGGCCGAGCGGCGGACGCCGCACGATCCAGTTCGATGTCCCGTCGGTGACTTCGTAGGTCAGATTCGATTTACCTCCGGCGACCAGACGTCCGTGCAGCGGGCCCGCGACCAGGCCCGGGGAGGCGTCGGCGAGCCATGCCGCCAGACGGTCCAGGTCGAGACCGGGTAAATCCAAGGAATCCTGCTCAGTGGGCATCAGGGGACCAGCACCGCGACGGAGTCGGCTACGCAGGCGGGCTTGTCCGAGCCTTCGATCTCGATCGTGACTCGCGAAATCGCCCGCGAGCCCGCAGTACCCGCGGTCACCGAGAGCAACTCGACTCCTGCCCGGATCCGGGATCCGACCGGGACCGGTGCGGGGAACCGCACTTTGTCGGTGCCGTAGTTGACGCCCATGGACAGGCCCTGCACGGTGTAGACCTGCTGGGTCAGCATCGGCACCAGCGACAGGGTGAGGAACCCGTGCGCGACGGTCTTGCCGAACGGTCCCGCGGCCGCCTTCTCCGGGTCCACATGGATCCACTGGTGATCGCCGGTCGCTTCCGCGAACCGATCGATCTGCTCTTGCGTGACCGTGTGCCAGCCGCTGAATCCGAGGTGGGTGCCGACCGCGGACTCCAGTTCGGTCAGGCCATGGAATATCTGCACTGCTTCTGCTCCTTCGGTATCAGTTCCGGGGTCCGCCCGCGACGTAGATCACCTGGCCGGAAACGAATCCCGCACCTTCGCTGACCAAGAACGAGACGGCGTGTGCGATGTCGTCAGGCGTGCCGGTTCGGGCGACCGGAGTCTGAGCCGCGATCGCTTTCGTGAATTCGTCGAACGGGATTCCCATACGCTCGGCCGTCGCAGCGGTCATCTCCGTTTCGATGAAACCCGGGGCGATCGCGTTCGCGGTGACCCCGTACTTGCCGAGTTCGATCGCGAGGGTCTTGGTGAATCCCTGCAATCCCGCCTTGGCCGCCGCGTAGTTCGCTTGACCGCGGTTGCCGAGCGCCGACGTGCTGGAGAGGTTGACGATGCGCCCCCACTTCTGCTCGATCATGTGCGCTTGCGCGGCGCGGGAGAGGAGGAACGAACCGCGCAGGTGGACGTTCATGACGGCGTCCCAGTCGTCGGTGGTCATCTTGAACAGCATGTTGTCGCGGGTGATGCCGGCGTTGTTGACCAGCACGGTCGGCGGACCGAGTTCGGTGACGACACGGTCGACGGCCTGTGTCACCGCGGCTTCGTCGGCAACGTCGACACCGACCGCGAGCGCGCGGCCACCCGCCGATTCGATCTGGTCGACGATTGCCTTACAGGCGCTTTCGTCGAGATCGAGCACCGCCACTGCCATGCCGTCGCTCGCGAGACGCCGGGCCACGGCGGCTCCGATGCCTCGCGCCGCGCCGGTGACGATGGCGATGCGCTGGGTCTCATTGTTCATCTTGTGCTCCTCGACAAGGGTGTTTCGGGTAGAGGCAGGCTTACGACGCGTAGACGACGCGGCCGACGGTTTTGCCGTCGGCGAGTCGCTGCACTCCGTCGGCGATCTGGTCCAGTGGCAGTTTTTCGCTCACCAATGGCCGAATCAGTCCGTCGGCGGCGAGCGTGGTCAGTGCGCGATGGCATTCGGACACCGAAGCCGGGTCGTAGGTGTTGTACAGACCCCAATGCAGGCCGACGATCGAATAGTTCTTGACCAGGGCGTGGTTCAGCGCCGCCCGCTGAATTTCGCCGCCCGCGAATCCGACGACCAAGATCCGGCCTTCGAAGGCGATGCATTTCGTGGAGCGCTGGTAGACGTCACCACCGACCGGGTCGTAGATCACGTCGGCGCCGCGGCCGTTCGTCAGATCCTTCACTACTTCGACGAAATCGTCCTGGTGGCGGTCGATGACCACGTCGGCGCCCAATTCCTCGGCATAGGCAGCTTTGTCGGCACCACCGACGACACCGATCACGCGGGCACCCGCGGCCTTCCCGAGTTGAACGGCCGCGCTGCCGACTCCGCCGGCGGCGGCGTGTACGAGCAGTGTCTCTCCCGCCTTCAGTCCGGCTCGCCTATGCAATCCGAACCATCCGGTCTGATAGCCGATATACAACGCTGCCGCTTCGGCATCGTTCAACGACCGAGGCGCGGGAAATGCTTGGGCCGCGTCCATAATCGCGAATTCGGCGAATCCGCCGTGCGGCAGAACGGTGCCGCCGAGCACACGTTCGCCGATCGAAAACTCGGTCACCTCGGATCCCACCGCCACGACTACGCCGCACAGCTCGACACCCGGCGTGAACGGCAAGGGCGGCTTCACCTGGTAGAGACCGCGGCACATCAGCACATCGGGGAAGTTGGCGGCCGTGGACGCGACCTGTACCAGGATTTGCCGCGGGCCGGGTTCCGGGCGCTGCACGTCTTCCAGCCGCAGGACGGCACTCGGCTCGCCCAGCTCATGTACCCGCCACGCCTTCATCGATGTCATGTCAGACCCCGCCGGTCAGGGTGAGGCCGCCGTCGACGACCAGCAGCTGGCCGGTCATCCAGCTCGCGTCGTCGGAGAGCAGGAACGCGACCACACTGCCGATGTCCTCGGGCACGCCGAGCCGCTTCAGTGGGTAGGTCGCGGCGATCTCGTCCTCCCTGCCTTCGTACAGAGCGGTGGCGAACTTGGTCTTCACCACAGCCGGAGCAACTGCGTTGACTCGCAAATTCGGGCCGAGTTCGACCGCGAGTTCCTGGGTGATGTGCGTGAGCATCGCCTTGCTGGAACCGTAGAAGCCGATGCCCGGTGCGGGCTTGAGACCGGCGACCGACGACACGTTCACAATCGCGCCACCGTAGTCCTTCATCCAGGCCCGGTACGCCTGCTGCGCCCAGGACAGCGCGGCCAGGCAGTTGACCTCCACGATCTTGCGAGCAGCGTCGAGCTCCAGCTCGATCATCGGGCCGAAAACCGGGTTGATACCCGTGTTGTTGACCAGGAGGTCGGCGCCGCCGAAGGTATCGATCGCACGCGCGACGGTCTCGGCCTGATGGGCGACGTCGTCCGCGCGGCCTGCGACCGCCAGCGCCCGGTCCGGTCCGCCGAGCGCCTCGACCGCTTCGTCGAGGGCGTCTTGCTTGCGGGCGGTGATCACGACGTTCGCGCCCTCGTCGACCAGCCGCCGCGCGATGCCGAGCCCTATGCCCCGGCTGGCGCCGGTGACGATCGCGGTTTTGCCTTCGAATCTCTTCATGGGTGAGTCCTTTCTGCGCTGAATCGACTCAGGAGAGACGCCGAGCGCCGTGGCCATACTGTGGCCGCTATCTCCGCCAACTTACTAAGCGCTTATTTAGCCCTGGACACCATGCGGGATGGCTTGCGCAGTGGTCAAGGCCACCGCCGATTCGATGCTTATGACGTGAGTCACATCGCCGTGGATCGCCTACTCCAAGGGTGCGGCCGCCACCGCGACAGCGCGCCGTCTATTCGCGAGCGAGGCAGGTGATAGCGGACAGTGCGGCCCCTCGCACGCTCAGCCGGCGGCCTCGTCGATTTTCAGCGCATTGGCCCATAGGCGCGTAGCTGTTCCAACGAGCTCGTCGAGCGAGGTCTCCTCTTCCAGGGCGAAGGCGTAGTACGCCATCCGGCCGACCATGCCCGACAGCGCACGTGCCGCGGTATGCGGATCGAGTTCACGGTCGGCGAGGCCTCGTTCCTGCAGATCCCTGATGGAGCGAGCGTTGCGATCGGCGAAAGCCCGCGCGCGGCGCCGACGCAAGTCGCGGAACTTCGGATCGATGGCGGCTACCTGATCGAGGATCAGCATCAACTTCGCGTTGCGCTTGTACGCCTCGAAGTAGGCGCGGTTGCTCGCCTCGATGACCGCCACCGGAGATGCTTCGTCGCCACTGAGGCGTGGCATGCCCGGATGCAGCATGTCGTGCTGGGAGGCTTCGAGGACCGCCTGGAGAATCTCTTCCTTACTGGAGAAATACGTATAGAAACTGCCCGTGGAGCATTTCGCCTCGGCAGTGATATCCGATAGCCGCGCGTCGAGGTAGCCGTCGCGTTCGAACACCACTCGGGCCGCGGCCACCAGCGCCGCCCGCGTTCGCAAACCGCGGGCGGTAAGGGGAGGTTCCCGGAGGATGGAAGTATCGACCAGCGAGGGGATCTCCCCCAATGCCGCTTCGTCGTCGACCGTCCTGGCCATCCACACCCTCCCTATCCGCCCTGGATGCTCGGAGTGATCGTCGCACACCCGTCATCGGTCTGCACCCGGCTCCGACCCGCCCGGCGACCACCGGATCGAGGCCGACCTCCCAACATGCCCGGACATGGTCCGCAACCCTTCCGACGTTAGTCGAATATGAACCCATCTTCAAGTTGGCTGGCTGTACACGCCCAAAGCCCTGCCCAGCCAGGGTTCGACTGGGCAGGGCAATCGCCTCACGGAATCGATGACGTGCGACTCGGCATCACTTCGCCGGAGCCGGAGCCGGAGCCGGAGCCGGCATCGGCTGGTTGATTGTCGTGAAGTACTGGACAGCCGCCATGATCGCGACCGGAGCGGTGATGAGGAGCTGGCCCGCCACTGCCCCGAGGGGGCCGACGGCCATGATTCCGCCCAAGCATCCGATGGCGGCTGCCGGAATGAAGGCACCGAACAAGCCGATAATCGCCGCGGAAGCGATGGTTGCCCCGGCGATGCCACCCAGCACGCAGCCGACCGCCGCGCCGCCGATGCCACCAACGGCGGTACCGATCGTCGCGCCCATGAGGATCGTGGAGGACAAGCGCGCCCAGGCGGCTTGTTCCCGGTCGTACTGGGTCCGCCAGGGAGCCTGGTCTTCGTAGGGCAGGGCCACCGGCTTGTAGGCCGCGTGCTCGAGGTCGAACTGCGGCGTCAACGTAGCAGTGCGGTCTCGGATATCGGCTGCGATCGGGAAGACGAAATCATCGACCCGGAAGGACAATTCCGAACCGGCTAGGACAACGCCATTGGGCGCCTTGATCTTCAGCGCCCCTTCTTCGACGACAAGCGAGCCCGCGTCGACGCCGATCACCGTCGATCGCTCCCCGACCGAGACCGTGTACCCCACCGCGCCGGATTGGTCCGGTGCGGCCGACACCGTCCCGGCCGTCACGCCGAGCGTCGAGACGAGCAGCGTCGCTGCTGCAATCGTTTTCCTCATCTATTTCCTTCTTCTCTGTGCCTCGAACCTCACGTTCGAGAGACGTCGTATAGACGCCGCTGCAGTCGGTTCGGTCAGTACTCCCGTCGGACCGAATGCAGCGCTTCACCGTGGCGCGCTCGCCCTGGTTGGTGATCGACCGCCACTCTTATGAGCCTGGGTGATTGAACATGAACTCAATCTCAAATTGTGATCTACGTCAAGTCTTGAATCTGGACTCAACTTCACTTACCGTCCTACTGCGCCAGCCGAACGTGACTCACCTCCGTTCGCGGGCGTGGCGGGATTCCCGCACAGCGCAAGTACGAAGGGATGGTGACGGTTTGGTCGCCTTCAGCCGGGGTAGGCGATCGAGCGGACATGCAAGGCGACGAGGTGAGGAGTGGATATGGCCGAGCAGAAAGAAACCGGGACCATCACAGGCACCCGCGACAAGGACTACAACCTGATCTGGTTCGTCGAGGCGTCCCTGGAGAACGCGTTGCGTTTGGACACGTTCATTCAGGATGCGGAACGGGACGGAGACAGCGAGCTTGTGGAGTTCTTCCGCAAAGCGCAGGCCGACAGCCGTAAAGGCGGGCGCCTAGGAAAGGAACTGCTGGCCCAGCGCCTCGCGAAGTCGGACATCTGACATGTCGCGCAGGCCCACGGCGAATGGTGCGGTCTAGCGACGCATCCGCTCGTGGCAGTGGGATCGAAAGGTTGCGGTGGGTGCGTGGTTCCGCGCTGAACAATTCGCCCACCGCAACGCCCGATATCGGCATGTGGCGACTCCCCCTGGGTATCGCTGGCATATGTCTCACTTGCGACGCTGGGGAGCCGTCTACCTGCTGGTGCTGCTCTTCGCGGGTTCATGGTTCGGGCAGTTCGTCAGCCAACTGAATGAATATCACCGCGTCCAGCAGGTGCACAGGCAACCGTTCGAGTGGCCGGGATTCTGGGCGAACTTTTTCGCCAGCACGTTCGAGAATTGGCAGAGCGAGTGGCTGCAACTCGTCTTTCAAGCGATCCTGCTGCTCGGCGCGAAACACCTGCTCTTCCGGGCGGACGCGGCGGACATCGAACGGATCGAGCGGAAGATCGACCAGTTGTGCGCCGCCACGCCCGGCAACCCCGGCTCGGACATCGACTCGGCCGAGTCCTGAGACCCGCTCGATGCTCAGCGGGTCATTCCGGCTCGGTGGTCTCCGGTGGGCGTTCGGTTCGTTGCACTTGTTCGTTGATGAGCGCGTCGTCATCGGCCGGCGGCTCGGGATCGCGCCATTCCTCCGCCCGGCTGGACCGGTTGCCGCGCAAAGTGCCCTCCAACTCATGGGCCAGTTCGTCATCGCGTACCGGACCGTGTTTGCTGCTTCCGCGTTCCATAGCGTCCTCCTGGCTCGGTAACTCACTACTCGGGGCGTACCCCGATTGCCATCGGTGACGCAGCCGCGCCGGTGGCTGACAGCCTCCGACCGCATGGTCCGGGTGTCGTTGCCGGGACCGGGGGTAAGTCGCTTACGAATCCCCCGCCGAGCGAAGGAGCGGACAATGCGAGTTGTCGTTGTCGGTGCCACCGGGAACGTCGGAACGAGCGTGCTGGAGGCGCTATCGGGCGAAGCGGGGGTCGACTCGATCGTGGGGATCGCGCGGCGAGTGCCGGGGAAGCCTCGCGACGGCGTCGAATGGGTGCGCGCGGATGTGCGAACCGACGACCTGGAAGCCCTCTTCCACGGCGCCGACGTGGTGGTTCACCTGGCATGGCTGTTCCAGCCCACGCATCAGCCTTTGGTCACCTGGCGTGCGAATGTCGGCGGCACGGAACGCGTGCTACGCGCGGTAGCGGCGGCGCAGGTACCCGCCTTGGTATACGCCTCGTCGGTTGGTGCCTACTCCCCGTGTCGCGACGACGAGCCGGTGCCGGAGAGCTGGCCGACCGACGGTTGGCCTCCTGCGGCGTATACGCGCGAGAAGGCCTATGTCGAGCGGCTATTGGATCGATTCGAAGCCGAGGACCCGGATCGCAGGGTAGTTCGGATGCGACCGGCGTTCATCTTCCGACGGGGTACCGCCAGCGAGCAGCGCCGACTGTTTGCCGGTCCATTACTGCCGAATCCACTGGTCCGGCCGGAGCTCACGCCGATCTTGCCGATTCCACGCGGCCTGAGGTTCCAGGCGGTGCACAGCCACGATATCGGCCGCGCCTATGCGTGCGCAGTCACGACCGACGCCCATGGGCCGTTCAACCTGGCCGCGGAACCGGTGCTCGGCCGATCTCGTTTGGCCGACTTGTTCGACGCTCGTGTGGTGCCGGTGCCGCCCGCGCTGGTGCGCGGAATGCTCGCTGTGGCATGGCACGCGCGGTTGCTGCCCGCGGCACCCGAGTTGTTCGACGCGGTAATGCGTCTACCGATCCTGGATACCGGGCGGGCCAGGGCCGAGCTCGGGTGGACGCCGCGCTACACCGCGGTCGAAGCTCTGCAAGAGTTGCTGGCAGGTTTGCGCGCAGGAGCAGGGGAAGACACCCCACCGCTGGCCGCCGATGCGGGCGGACCATGGCGATGGCGCGAGTTCGCTTCCGGCGTCGGTGGGCGAGACCCGGTCGACCAGCGCCATTGAGAATGACGTGGACGCTACGGCGGGCCGATCCTGACGCAGGCGGAGAATTCGCCGTCGCTGTCGCGGAATTGCGGCCATTGCATGACACCGGAGGTTTGCGGTCCGAAGACGCCGTCCTGATCGATTCGGTGCAGATCCTGGACGTAGAGGACGGCCAGGCCGGTCGCGGAGGTATAAATACCGTCTACCGAGGGGAGTTCGCGATGGTAGCAGCGACGCAATGCGTCCTGCAGCGCACGCACTCCTTCGATGGGCGCCGCGGTCCTTTCCCCCGCTCCCGCCGGGTGGGAATCGGCGAAGGACAGTAGACACCGCCGCCCCCCATCCGCGGTGCTCGGCACCAGCGCGTGGTAGCCGTCGCCGGTCGGCACCGCGGTGGTGAAGTGACAGCGCTGGGCAAAGGCTGCCGCACTCGGCTGTGCCGACGTATCGGATGATGCGCGCGAATCGGATGGCGACCGAACCGCCCACAGCAGGGCGCCGAACGCCAGCCCGGCCGCCACCGTGCCCGCGATGGCGACCCGCGCTGGCGTAACCAGCCGGAGTGTGGAGCGGCCACCCAGTGCCGCGGCCACGGCTTGCACGAACGCGCCGCAACTCGGGTAGCGGTCGTCGGGCTCGCCCGCGGTCGCCTTCGCCAGAACGGGACGCAGGGCGGAAGGTATCCGGTCGCGGCCCCGTCCGACCACCACGGTGGGCAGATGACCGGTGAGCAGCTCGTAGCAGGTGACTCCGAGCGCGTACACGTCGGCGCGGCGGTCGACGCGGCGACCCGCACGCTGCTCCGGGGGTGCGTACGCATCGGTGCGGCTGGCCGTGCCGGTGTAGGTCGCGACGGTGGCGTCCGCGTCCCGCGCGATGCCGAAGTCTCCGACCAGCACGCGGTCGACGCCACCGTCGCCCGGGGCGAGGAAGATATTGGCGGGCTTGACATCTCGGTGCACGACACCGCGCGCATGGGCGAAGTCGAGTGCCTTCGCGACCTCGGTGAGGATGTGCAGCGCCCGGTCGGGGGCGATCCCCCTGCGATGCTCGTCCACCAGCTCGGCGAGATCGCCGCCGGATACATACTGCATCGACATCCAGAGTGTGCCGTCCACCTCCCCGTAGTCCTTGATGTCCACGATGTTCGGATGTTCGAGCTGCGCGGCCATCCGTGCCTCGTTGATGAATCCCGCGGCATCGTGTGACTCGGCGAGTACCTTGAGGGCGACGTGTTTGGGCAGGTTCGGATGCGTCGCGAGATAGACCGTGCCCATGCCGCCGGACCCGAGCTTCTGCTCGATCACGTATCCCGCGAGCTCGGTACCGGGCGTCAGCTCCGCAGTGGACACTCCCATATCCTCCTCAGCGACTCCCCCGGCGAGAATAACGCCGAGAATCCGGTCGGGCAGGGTCGATTCGCGCACGAGGGCCGCCGGGGTGGCTGCGCGTATCCTGTACGCACTCGCCACGACTGCGGCGCGAGTCCGCCTCGCGGGCAATCTCTTTGGGAGGATACGCAGTGGAATCCGGACACCGCCAACAGCTTCCGCTCGATGTGCGCGTGCTGGGGCCGGTGCGTCTGCTCGTCGACGAACACCCGATCGATCTGTCCGGGACGAAGGTGCGGGCCCTGCTCGCCGTCCTGGTGATCAACCGGGGCAATCCGGTCACGAAGCCGCGGCTGGTCGAAGCGCTCTGGGAGGACGAGCCGAGCGGATCGGTGAACAATCTCTACGTCTGCGTCTCGAATCTGCGCAGCGCCCTGCGCGGCGCCGGAGCCGACGGTCTGCTCCGATCGGCGCCCGGAGGCTGCTACCAGCTCGACATCACCGATGACGAGTGCGATCTGGGCCGCTTCGAGCGAGCTCTCGCCCGTGGTGCGGAGGCCAGGGACGCCGACGATCTCGAGGGCGCCGCCCGGTACTTCGCGGCCGCGCTGGCGGAGTGGAGCGGTGACGCGGTCGCCGACTTGCACGATTTCCGGTTCGCCGCCAACTTCGCGGTGAAGATGAGCGAGCAGAAGCGCTGTACCGTCGCGGACCGGATCGAGGCGGACATCGCCTGCGGGCGCGTCGCCGGGGTGATCGGCGAGTTGACCGCCCGCACTGCCGAATACCCGCTCGACGAGCAACTCTGGCGGCTGCTGATCGCCGCCCTGTACCGGACCGGTCGCCAAGCCGACGCGCTGGCCGCGTGCCTGCGCATCCGCCGGAACCTGCGCGAGGAGCAAGGTGTCGATCCCGATCCGCGGACCGTGGCGCTGGAAGACGCGGTGCGCAATCAGCAGGTGCTCCCCGACGGCGCGTTCACGCAGCGCGCCACGCTGCGAGATGCTCCCGATGTGCGGCGGCAGGCCTGGCTGCGCGGCGCGGGCGGCGTGCCGATCCCCATACCGCCGGCCGGACTGCGCATCGGCCGCGATCCGGGCAACGACGTCGTCATCGATGACGACAACCGGGTCAGCCGCAAGCACGCACGCATCCTGCACCGCGATGAGGGTGTGTTCATCCGGGACCGCGATTCGGCGAACGGCGTCTACGTCAACGACGTCCTGATCGGGGCCGATACGGCTCTGCGCGACGGCGACGTCATCCGTCTCGGCTCCACCACGTTGCGGTTCGAGACACACAGCGATTGACCCACCGCCACAAGGCTTTCCATCGCGATCGAGCACTGAAGAAAACCTCCAGAATCCCCGAAGGCGCGAACCATACATTGCTGATCAGGGAGCACAAGCTCACCGTTCGTATTCGATATCTGGAGGAACCGATGGCTCTTCGTCATCTCATCGCCGCCGCCACCCTGACCACCGCCGTGCTCGCGGCCGCAGGCGGCCCCGCCGTCGCCGCACCCGCCTCCCACGACGCCCAACACGCTGCCCGCAGCGCGGGATGCGCGTACACCAGCGCGCAGCCCACGATCCAGCGCGGCAGCAGTGGCGATGCGGTCCGCCAGGCCCAGTGCCTGCTCGGCGTCACGGTCGACGGCTCGTTCGGTCCCGAGACGGAGTCCGCCGTGGTGAGCGTCCAAATTGCGTTCGGACTCGAGCCGGACGGCATCGTCGGACCGCAGACCTGGGCCGCGTTGTACGCGCTCTGACTACCGCTGCCCGGCTCGTCCCGGCATCGCCGCCGGGACGAGCCGAAGGTAGCCGCCGGTGTGGTGGGGTTGCGGGTGCGCGATCAGCGAATTCGGTTCTTGCGCAACTGTCCTGGGTTGACGCCGTACCGGGTTCGGAAAGATTCTCTGAATGCGCTGAGAGAGCTGAAGCCGGAATTGAAGGCGACGTGGTCGACACTGTTGGGATTGAACGGATCCTGCAGCCGACGTCGTGCGCGCTCCAGCCTGGTGTTGCGCAGCAGCTGGGCGGGGTTGGTCTGCACGGTTGTCAGCGCCTTGTGGAGTTGGCGGAGGGAGCAGCCCACCCCTCGGGGCTGATGTGCGAGAGCGCCCACGGTCATGACGGCCGCAGTCCGCGGCAGCTCCGATTCAGCGGCGATGGAGGGGATCGCTGAGCCGGAAGCGAACCAGGTTGTCGGCGCCGAGGTCGCGAGCGCTGACGTACCAGCCTTCCCGCCCAACGGCGTGCGGGGAGGCTTGTGCTCACACGTCGGTCGGTCGAATTTTCTTCGCGCTGATTCTGTTGGTGGCATGCGCTCATCTGTCTACGCCGTCACTGCCCCGACCCGCGTGCCGCCGTCGCAAAGTGCAACACATAGTGAAATAGCACTCCGTACCGCGGATGAATGTAGTGCTCGGAACTGCTCCGATTTTCTGCGCCGCGATACTCGGTTGATCAGAAGTCGGTACAAACATTCGATCCGCAGCCCGTCGACTTTCGACTCTTCTTGTTCACATCACGTTCATGAAAAGGACAATTGCGGCGTACAGACTCCTGGCTTTCCAGTTTCCGAACAAGATGGAGTAGTTGTGGAAATCCTCACCGTTCTCGCCGACCTCTTGACTGCCGTTCTCCAAGCCGGAAGCGGCAGCGCAAGCTGACCTTGTGGGGGCCCGGTCCGATTCGTTCGCCCCCATATTCAGCTTCCTCCACACCCGAGCGCCCGCAAACAAATACGGCGGAAACACGTTGACAGCGCGCGGTACAACCGCGTCGACTTGCCAGGTGACGTCACTGTCCACGGTGGACGTTGCTCGGGACCATTGGTTGATCGGGGTTACGCGTGCACTGGTCAATTGCCTGAATCTCACTCCCCGTGGTTGCCGACCGGCGGTTTCGTCCTGCTGACCGCCATGGCTCCGTGCGGATTACCCGATGCAGCCGATCGTCGCTGCCTACGCAATCGCGCCGAAGTGCATGTCCCACAGTATCTTTCCGTTGGACGGCCGTTCAGATCCTGAAACGGTTGCGGGTCAATGCTCGCCGTGTTCGCGTGGCTTCCCCTATATGACCGCGCCATTGCGTACTATGGCCGTGGCCGGTGGACGTGGCGGCGTTCGCTCGGCAACGGGGAAGTGGCCCGCCCAGTGCCGCTGCGGCATTGGGCGGGCCACAAATTTCTCCGAAGGGCGTTCCGTGGCTTGTCCTGGTGTGCCCGAAGCGGCTTCCCCGTCAAGGATGGAGAGCGGGCCTCGGGGCATAGGCGGGCCAGTTCTGGCGTGCCGCCCAGTCACGCAGGGTGGTGGCGCCGGTCGTTACCGCCGACGGATCGGGTTGCGGAGGTGGGGGCGTTCCCGGGGCGCGGTGGCGTATATGCCGCGGCGACCCCCTCGGCGGCCTCGGCTCCCAGGTGCGGGGCCAGCATCTCCTGGTAGGCGGCGGGAGTTATGGCGTTCCACCGCACGGGGTGTTCCAGGGCCGCGCTGAGTTCGGCGGCGACCTGGTCTCCGGTCAGGGCCTGCGGACCGGCCACGATCTGGAATGACGGAGGAGCGGTCGAGGTGATCAGGGCGGCGACGGCGGTCCCGAGGTCGTCCAGCGCGACCCACGGGACGGGCAGGTCGCCCGGAAGCGGGTAGGCGACTTCCCCGGCACGTACCAGTGGGGCGGACCAGGGCGCGGCGAGGTTCTCCATGTAGGTGCGGGCGGGCCCGATCACGGTGGCGACCTCGACGCTACGGGGCAGTTCGGCCGAAACCAGCACGCGAGCATCCACGAAGGGCACGCCGACGGGCGCGGTCGGCAGCATCGCGCCTGGATTGAGGACCGCCCGCCGCACCCCAGCCGCCCGGAGCCCGGCCAGCACCGCCTCCGCTTGCCGGACAGCCAGGTCGGCGGCGAAGACCAGCGGCAACTGGACGATCACGGCGTCGGCGCCGGAGTACGCCGCGGTGAGCGATCCGGGTTCGAGCAGCTCCGCCCGGACCGGCTCGGCGTCCGGGTGTAGCCGGGAGCCGGAGACACGGCGGACGATGCCCCGCACGCGGTGTCCCGCGCTCAGGAGGCCACGGACGATAGCGGCGCCTTGCTCGCCGGTCGCGCCATGGACGATCACGGTTTGTTTCTCCATGGCAGCGACATTAGTTTTCGGAATGAACTAATACCCAGAAAGTAATATAGTGTCCATATGGAAACTAGCGGGAGCGAGCAGCTCGAGCGGCTGCTCACCGCCGCGCCGCGAGGGTGCGGCGTCGAGCGCACGCTGAAGGTCCTCGACGGGAAGTGGACGACGCTGATCGTCCGGGAGCTGCTCTCCGGCCCGAAACGCTTCGGCGACCTGCGTACCGCCCTGGACTCCCCCAGTGCCAAGACCCTCACCGACCGCCTCCGTGCCCTGGAACACCAGCGGATCCTTACGCGCACCGTGTACGCCGAAGTGCCGCCCCGCGTCGTCTACCAGCTCACCGAGGATGGCGAGAGTCTCAGCGACGTCCTGTACGCGATGCTCAGGTGGGGCGAAGAACACCCTCTCGTCGGCGATTGACACGGCTGTCCGTCAGGCCTGGAGCGCAACATGAGCGGCCGTGCGATCGTCGTATGTCCCAACAGCGGCGAACACGCGGTGTAGTTCTGCGGTCATACCTGGATCCAGGGCGGAAAGCCTTGCGGATGAGACCTACGCCCAGAGCCGCGGTAGGACCGTTCGCGAGAAGGTCTCCTGCGGTGTCACGGTGATCAGATCGCACACCTCCACCAATTCTTCGGGTACGGCCCCGTCGAAGTGGTGCAGGCCTGGCGCGATGACCGCATCGACCGCGCAGGCGCGGACGACGTCGATCAATCGGGCCACTGGCTCGTCGGTGGCGGCGCCGAAGGTCACGGTTTTGGACAACTCGTAGCCCAGCCGTTTCGCCAAGCTCTGTAGCTGCGCCTCATCCCAGGTCTGGGACACGCCCGACACATCCTTGCGGAGATATCCCAGCGCGGGTGGTTTCGCCCTCACCGCTGCTCCCTTGCCACGGTCGTTGCTGAATCGGTCCAAGCGCCTGCGTGCCCACAGCTCTCGCGGTGACGTCTGCATCGAGTTGATCAGGCTGTGCGAGGTTCTGACATCATATGTTGTCAACAGCAGGCGATGTCAACATTTGCAATATTGCATCCGTCAGATACTTGATTGATTCCAGAAAACACGGCACACTTCGACTGTGCCCACGAATTCAGACTTCGAGCGCATGCTGCGCGGGGCGGCCCTGCGGGTGACGGCACCACGGTTGGCGGTGCTGACCGCGGTGCACGACCATCCCCACTCCGACACGGACTCGATCCTCGCTCGCGTGCGCGAGACCCTCGGTGCCGTGTCCCACCAGGCGGTGTACGACGTGCTGCGAGCGCTGACCGCCGCCGGACTGGTCCGGCGCATCCAGCCGATGGGCTCCGTCGCGCGCTACGAGACGCGGGTCGGGGACAACCATCACCACGTCGTGTGCCGGTCGTGCGGCGTCATCGCCGACGTCGACTGCGCCGTGGGCGATACGCCCTGCCTGAACGCGTCGGATCACAACGGTTTCGTCCTCGAAGAGGCCGAAGTCATCTACTGGGGTCTCTGCCCCGACTGCTCGACATCGGAGACCTCCCGATCACACCAGTGACCACAGCCCTACTCACTCCCTTCTCGAAAGGAAACGCCCGTGCCCCAGGAACATCCGCCCATCGCAGAGGCTCAAACGGAATCCGGAGCAACCGGATGCCCCGTTGCGTCCGGTCGCTTGAAGTACCCGACCGAGGGCGGAGGCAACCGTGACTGGTGGCCGAACCAGCTCAACTTGAAGATCCTGCAGAAGAACCCCGCTGTCGCGAATCCCATGGACGAGGATTTCGACTACGCCGCGGAATTCCAGACTCTCGATCTGGCTGCGGTGAAGCGGGACATCGAGGAGGTGATGACGACCTCGCAGGAGTGGTGGCCCGCCGACTACGGCCACTACGGGCCGTTCTTCATCCGGATGGCCTGGCATGCCGCGGGCACTTACCGCATCAACGACGGCCGCGGCGGCGCCGGGGCCGGTATGCAGCGGTTCGCGCCGCTCAACAGCTGGCCCGACAATGCGAGCCTGGACAAGGCTCGCCGCCTGCTGTGGCCGGTCAAGAAGAAGTACGGCAAGAAGCTCTCGTGGGCCGACCTGATCGTCTACGCCGGCAATGTCGCGCTGGAGTCCATGGGCTTCGAGACATTCGGCTTCGGCGGCGGCCGCGTCGATCAGTGGGAGCCGGAGGAGGACGTCTACTGGGGTCCGGAGCAGACCTGGCTCGGTGACGAGCGGTACACCGGCGAGCGGGACCTCGAGAAGCCGCTGGGCGCGGTCCAGATGGGCCTGATCTACGTGAATCCGGAAGGGCCCAACGGCAATCCGGATCCGCTCGCCGCCGCGGCCGACATCCGGGAAACGTTCCACCGCATGGCCATGAACGACGTCGAGACAGCGGCGCTCATCGTCGGCGGCCACACCTTCGGCAAGACGCACGGCGCCGGACCGGC
Source organism: Nocardia sp. Marseille-Q1738 (assembly GCF_965283145.1). Classification (NCBI taxonomy): domain Bacteria; kingdom Bacillati; phylum Actinomycetota; class Actinomycetes; order Mycobacteriales; family Nocardiaceae; genus Nocardia; species Nocardia sp. Marseille-Q1738. The sequence continues at coordinate 241,434 of NZ_CBDIMS010000004.1, forward strand.
CGACCACGTCGGTCCCGAGCCCGAGGCGGCCCCGCTGGAGGAGCAGGGGCTCGGCTGGAAGAGCTCCTTCGGCACCGGCGCTGGCAAGGACGCGATCACCAGCGGCCTGGAGGGCGCCTGGACGCCCACCCCGACGACGTGGGACAACAGCTTCCTCGAGACTCTGTACGGCTACGAGTGGGAGAAGACCAAGAGCCCTGCTGGTGCGTGGCAGTGGGTTCCCAAGGACGGCGCCGGGGCGGGCGCGGTGCCCGACGCCCACGACTCGTCGAAGACCCACACCCCGGTGATGCTGACGACGGACCTCTCGCTGCGGTTCGACCCGGTCTATGAGCAGATCACCCGTCGCTGGCTCGACCACCCCGACGAACTCGCGGACGAGTTCGCCAAGGCCTGGTACAAGCTGACCCACCGCGACATGGGGCCCATCGTCCGTTACCTCGGGCCACTGGTCCCGGAGGAGACGCTGCTGTGGCAGGACCCGGTGCCCCCGGTGACGCACGAACTCATCGGCTCGGTCGACATCGCCACCCTCAAGGGCCGGATCCTGGGGTCGGGTCTGACCGTGGCACAGCTGGTTTCCACCGCGTGGGCGGCGGCGGCGTCGTTCCGCGGCAGCGACAAGCGCGGCGGTGCCAACGGTGGGCGCATTCGCCTCGAGCCGCAGAGCGGGTGGGAGGTCAACAACCCCGACGAGCTGGTCAAGGTGGTGCGCACCCTGGAAGAGATCCAGGAGGCCTTCAACTCCGCCCAGACCGGCAACGCGAGGGTGTCGTTCGCCGATCTCGTCGTGCTCGGCGGGTGCGCGGCCGTCGAACAGGCCGCCAAGAACGCCGGATTCGACGTCGGGGTGCCGTTCACGCCGGGACGCACGGACGCCACGCAGGAGCAGACCGATGTGGAGTCCTTCTCCGCGCTCGAGCCGAATGCCGACGGCTTCCGCAACTATCTCGGAAAGGGCAACCGGCTCCCGGCCGAGTACCTGCTGATCGACAAGGCGAATCTGCTGTCCCTGAGCGCCCCCGAGATGACGGTGCTCGTCGGTGGCCTGCGCGTGCTGGGTGCGAACTACAAGCAGTCGCCGCTGGGTGTGTTCACTGCCGCCCCCGAGTCGTTGACCAACGACTTCTTCGTGAACCTGCTCGACATGGGCACGAAGTGGGAGCCGTCGCCGGCCGACGACGGGACCTACGTGGGCAAGGATCGCGTCACCGGTGAACTCCGGTGGACCGGCAGCCGCGTGGACTTGGTCTTCGGGTCGAACTCGCAGCTGCGCGCTCTCGCGGAGGTCTACGCGGCCGACGACTCGAAGCGGAAGTTCGTCCAGGACTTCGTCGCCGCGTGGGACAAGGTGATGAACCTGGACCGGTTCGAGCTGGCCTGATCGCGGTGTGATGTCCGGCTCGTGGGCCGGGCATCCGCACCTCATGCGGCACCCCGCGAGCTGTGTCGGCTCGCGGGGTGCAGCTATGCGGGCAGTTGTTCAGCAATGCGACCGCAGGTTGATCCGGCCGACTTCGTCGAACAACGCTGGATCGTACGTACCCCTGACATCCCACCAATACCGCTGGTCCGAGTCAGGCAGGTTGATCACGAACCGATGGATGTTGTCGACGCCCGGCTGCTGCGCAACGATGTTGCCCCGGTACCGGCCGGCCCTGTCGAAGAGTTCGGCGTACATCAGCCAGGCATCGTTGTCGTCCCCGCTTGTCACCGACCCGGTGAAATGTGCCCAGCCGTCTCGTTGCAGCCGCCACGTGGCGCCCGCGAACATGGTGCAGTCCCCCGCGTGGAGGTCCTGGTTCCAGACAAACGGTCGCTCCCACGAGTCGGCCTGTGCCTGGCTCGGCACAATGCCGAGTAGGGCTCCGGCGAGTAGTGCCGCGGAGGCGATGCGAGCAACGACTGTCCGTCGAGTTGATCTGATCATGGCTTTCTCCCGCCAGTTGTCGCCGTCGTATCCGGAACGGCTGGTGCAGGATTCAGTGTGGCGGCCGACTCGTCGACGCTCACGAGTATCGGCGTACTCGGGAGTGGCTGGACTCGCCGCGTAGCGGCAGCGGAGGGACTACTCGAATCGAGGTGTGTGGTTAGGCCGTGGTGCGGGCGGTCAGGTCGTCGAGCAGGATCATGACTTCGCCTTCCCGCCTGACGACCTCGGTGAGCCGGATCTTCAGGGCGATGAGTTCTGCGTCGGCGATGGGGTCGGCCGGTTCATGTTCGAGGCGCTGCCATTCGCCGCTGGCGGAGATGCTTCCCAGCACCAGTTCTCGTTCGCCCTGTTCGGTGCTGAGGCGCGCCGACACCCGGATCGATGCATGCGGCGAGCGCACCCATAGGTGCACGGCCGCGAACCGCCCGGCGATCGAGGACAACTGGCCCGGCTTCGCCACGAGGTCGACCTCGAGATCGTCGGTCGCCGAGCGGATCAACAGCACGAGCGCGCGGTAGTCGGCGCCCGCTACGCCGTCGGCGTAGATGCCCGGCGTCTTGCTCGGCGCGCCCTCGGCGAACGTGGTGAGATGCGCCCGGTTCGCTCCCTCCCCCGCGAGCTCCCATTTGTCCTTGTTCTCGAAGTCGTCCAAGAGCACCTCGACCGATGCGTCCGACATCCCCGCCGTTCCTTTCTCCGCGCATCCGACCGGCATCTTCCGGCCCGCCATGAACCCTACAAGTCACCGAATGCCCTGCCGCGCTTGCCGGGGCGCCCGCCCGGCCATCGAATCATCGTGCGGTCGGCCTCCCCGAGCGACCAGCCCGGGGGCCTGCGATGCCGCTGAAGGCTTGCGGCGGGGACATGCGACGCCGACACTGATCGGATTCGATAGTTTCGCAGGTACGGGAGCCGAACATGTTGTCCATCAAAGGGTTTGCCGCAGTATCACGTTCTTTCCGGTCTGGATCAGTGCTTTTCGCGGCCGTTGTCGCAGCAGGGGCCGTTTCGCTGAGTGCGCAAGGCGCGGCCGTCGCCGCGCCGGGTGATGTCACCACCACGGTGGCGCTGTCCGGCAGAGCGGCGGTGGGGTGTGCGGTGCAGGCGACGGCCACGGTGGCAGGCAGTTCAGCACTCGGATTGGGCAGCAATATTCCGCCGGTGGAGTTCTGGGACGACTGGAATTTCCTCGGTAGTGTCACGCCCACGGTGAACCGCGCGACGCCGACCACCGGTGTCTCCCTCACCGCGACAATCGAGTGGAAGCCGACCACTACCGGAAATCATGTGCTACGTGCCAAATACGTGGGCGGCAATTACACACCGGAATCGGAGGGCTCGATCACGGTGAACGTCGGCAACGGCATAAATCTGGGCTCGGCGTGCCTGTAGGCGACCTCGAGAGCTACCGGCAGGCCGGCCCGGACTACCGCGACTATCGAAAACCGTAATAACGCCGTACCAGTCGCTCGTAGACGAAGGCCGGGACCAGCCTGCGGGTCCAGAAGGACAACCGGACGTCCCGGCCGCACAGGTAGGCCTGCCGTGGCCGGTCGGCGGCGAGGATCGCCGCGACCTTCCTGGCGACCGTCACAGCGGGCTGTCCTGCCGCCAGGTAGCCGCGCACCAGGTTCAGCACGGCCGCGCGGTCGCGGTCGTATGCGGCGATCGGGGCGGCCACGTGCACTGCCGTGTCGATGATCGGGGTGACGGTCCATCCGGGTATGAGCACCGACACGTGTACACCGAACCCGGCCGCCTCCATCCGCGCCGCCTCGCCGATCCGCTCGACCCCCGCCTTCGTGGCCGAGTACCAACCGCCGTACGGCTCGGCGATGGCGCCCGCTCCCGAACTCACCACGATCACCCGGCCCGCGCCTTGGTCCCGCAGTAGCGGCAGCACGGCTCGTAGCACCCGATGCGTGCCGAACACGTTGGCGTCGAACAGCGCCGCGGCTTCCTCGGGCGTGGTCTCCTCGACCGCCCCGACCACGCCGTAGGCCGCGAAGGTGACGACCGCGTCGATCCGGCCGTGCCGTGCGTGCGCGTCATGGACCCAGCGGTCCACCGCTTCCGCGTCGCGCACGTCCACTCGGGCGACACCCGGCGCGGCCACCCGGTCGCATCCTTCGACGGTGTATCCCAGTGCCGCGAGATGTTCCATGGTGGCCGCGCCCATGCCGTTCGCGGCTCCGGTAACGAGCACGACGGTCATGCGGCACACACCTTCAGTACCCGCGGCAGAACTTCCAGTCGCGCCGATTCCACCATCGTGATCTCACCGTCCAGTTCCAGCGGCACCGGACGGTCGGGTCGCAGTTCCACTGCCGCGTCCCGGTGGCACACCGCCAGCCGGGACCGCCGGAAGCGCCCGGCGTACAGTCCGGCGATCAGCCCGAAGGTTCGCAGCCTGCCCGCCGCGGCCCAGATGTTCACGTCGAACTGGCCGTCGCCGCGGGTGACCTCGGTGTCGTAGTGCATACCGCCTGCGAAGTGCACGCTTTTGAGCACGCCGATGTTCGTGATCGGGGCGGTGTGGGTCCAGGTTCCCCCGCGCACGGCGACCGGCAGCGGCCGGTGGGTGGCGATGGTGGCCAGCGCCGTGGCGAGGATGGCGGCTTCGACGCTGCGCGACTTGAGCCAGCCGACCACGCCGGTGGCGTGGTTGAACGAATGATTGCCCGCCGCGACCAATCCCATGCTGGCGTTGAGCAAGAAGTAGCGGACGGCACGCGTGCCGTCGGCCAGCAGCACGCTGGCTTTGCCGACGTCGACGAGGTCGGCGCGCGCGGCGTCCAGCCGCACCGGGATGGCGCCGACGCGTGCGCTCGAGGGCACCGGCTTGTGGAAGTCGTTGGAGCTACCCAGCCCTACCGCGCCGAGTGCCGGCTCGGCGGCTCGGGGACGATCGGTCGCGGGGTCCATGAGGGCGTTCAGCACCAGGTTCACCATGCCGTCGCCACCGGCGGCGACCAGCACCGACGGCGGATCCGGCCGGGTGACGGCCGCGCGCACGATCTCGGTGGCGTGCTGCGGGCCGGACGGCAGTTCGACGGACAGGTCCGGATGCCGTGCGCGCAGCACGGATTCCACCTGTTGCCAGCGCCGCAGCGCGGTACCCGCGTTCGACCGCGGGTTCAGGACGACGAGCACGAATCCTCCTCGATGCCGAGCCACCGGCGCAGCGCGCGGTGGTCTCCCGTGGTGACCAATCCGGTGCGGGCGACGGCGGGTGGTATGCCGGTGCTCCGCGCGCCGAGCAGGAACACCGGAATCCCCAGGTGCGCCGCGGGTCCGTCGCTCCCGGGATCGTTGCCGACCATCACGCAATCCCCCGCCGCCGCGCCGAGGTGGTCGAGCACTTCGCGATAGAAATCGAGCCGCGGCTTGGCGCGGCGCATGGTCTCACCGCTGGTGGTGAACGCGAACGACGCGAGATCGTGCCCGCCCCAACGGATCCTGGTCTCGACCGTGCTGCGTGGCCACAACGGGTTGGTCGCGACCACCTGACGAGCACCTGCCGCCGCCAATCGGCGCACTGTCGCGACCGCGGCCGGGCTCGGCGGGAAACACGCTCGTAGCCGGACGAATTCGACCTCCGACAGCCGCGCAAGGCGGGCCGCGGCCACGTCGCGGCTGGTGCCCACGCGTTCGGCGAGGAGTCGGAGCATCAGCTCCGTATTGGTGTGGTCGGTGTCGTTGGCGCGCACGTCCCGCAGCGTGCGGCGCAACATCGGCAGGAAACGCTGCGGGGGCATGAGATCGCGGAACACCCAGGCCGCCCCGGTGGGCATCAGCGTCGCGAAGGTGCGCCGCCGCAGTCCGATCAGGGTGCCGTCCAGGTCCCACAGCACGGTGCGTCGCGCGCTCATTCCTGGCTGTCCAGTACAGCTTGCAGATCCGCCCTGGTCAGGCCGAGCCGGGCGGCGTATTCGTCGATGCCGGGCGGTGTGGGTCGCGCACCGCCGAGCCCGGTGCGCGACCGGAGCTCTCCGGCGTATGCCGCGCCGAGGTCGTAGACCGTCTTGGCGAGCGCGGCGGGGAACAGCCATCGGCCGAGGTCGCGCTGGAATACGCGGGTCAGGCGGTACGGCGCGATCGCGCGCGCGCCGATGGCGGCCAGCGGGCCAGGGTCGCGAAGCGAGCTCATCCGGGCCGCCTCCGCGCCCGGGACCAGCAGGAGCCCGGACCACAGCCGGCCGAAGCCGTCCAGCTTCTCGCGTGCGTCGGCGGTCATGTTGAACTCGGTGTAGGCCTTCTCGATGCGGGACGTATGCGTGGAGCGGCTGCGGAGCAGCGTGTGCACGTCGGCGATCTTGCGCGCGGTGTCGCCACGAGTGAACCGGTCCACGCGCGGCGCGATCCGGTCCAGCAACACGGCGAAGCTGGAGTTGGGCACCAGCCGGTGGGCGAGCGAAAGGGCGTGGTAAATCAGCCCTTCGCTGCCTGCCGCCGCGATCTCGGCGGCGAGCAGGTCGTAGTCGAGGTCGAGGCCCGCGTACCGGGCCAGGTTCCAGATGTCCCCGAGTTCGCGGACGCCGGTCTTGTAGTAGGGCAAGTGGATGCCCAGGTGATGCAGATTGTCCTCGTGTGCCATCGCCCACGCGGGTACACCGTGGAAGTCGATCCGCCGCACACGTTTCCAGATCGCGGCATAGTCGACCGTGTAGGGCGCCAGCGGCGTGATCAGCCCCCAGTGGGTGCCCACCACGAGCGAGCCGTCGCGGGAGACGAACGACGGCAGGTGGTGCGAGCGCTCGGTCCGCACCTTGGGCGCCTTGCCCAGCAGTTCGGAGGTCGCGAACAGCCCCAGCTCACGATAGATCTCGACGACGGCGTCGACCTGCTCCGGTTCCACCAGGATGTCCAGGTCGTTCATCCGCTTGTAGCGCGGGTCGTGGTAGATCTCCGTGGCGAAGAGCATGCCCTTGAGCACCACGCAGCGCACACCGCGCTCATCGAACCGGCGGACCAGGTCCACCGCACCGGCCAGGCGACGGTCGTTCGCGGCCGCGATCCGCTCCGCGACGGCGTCGAATCGTACTCGAGTCAACGGCGGGACGAGCGAATACACCCCGGCGGCGAGCAGGGAGCGCCGCACCAGCGGAACCGTCGCGTTCAGTTGCGCCAGTTCGAAGAAGGCCGCCCAGTCCGTGACCCGGTGCGCCAGCTCGGCCAGCTCGGCGCGCTCCGATTCGGTCGGCGCGGCCAGCGCGGCGTGCACCAGCAGACGCTCGGCGTCCGTCCCGCCCGCGGCGATCATGGTGTCGGTCATATCAGGCGATCCCTTCCTGTTCGGGATGGAAGCCGAAGCGGCGGGCGACGGTGTCGATCCGGTCCAGCGCGCGATCGAGGTGGTCCTGGGTGAGGGTGGCCATCATGCTGATCCGCAGGCGCTGCTGGTCGCGGGGCACCGCCGGGAATTCGACGCCGTTGACGAACACGCCCTCGCGGTGCAGAGCGGTGACCACGTCCGCGACGGCGAGGCGCTGCGGCACCAGGATCGGAATGATCGCGGTCTGCGGATCCACCGCGAAACCCATGGCGCGCAACCCGCGCACGAAATACGCCACGTTGTCGTGCAGTTGCCGGACCCGCTCGGGATGCTCGGCCAGGAAGTCGATCCCGGCGAGCACCGCCGCGACCACCGGCGGCGCGAGCGCGGCGGAGAACATGTAGGAACGAGCGAAGAAGCGCAGCGTGTCCACCAGGTCCCTGGAGCCGGTCACGAAACCCCCGGTGCCCGCGAAGACCTTCGAGAACGTGCCCATGGACAGCTCGACGGCACCCGGCCCGAGCCCGAAGTGCTCGGCGGTGCCGTGCCCGCGTGCGCCGAGCACACCGGTGCCGTGCGCGTCGTCCACCGCCAGCCATGCGCCGAACGCGTCGCACAGTGCGCGGATCTCCGGTAGCGGGGCGATATCGCCGTCCATCGAGTACACGCCCTCGACGGCCACCACGACATTCGCGCCCGGATTACGCCACCTGATCTGCATCAGCCGGTGGCGCAGGTGGCGTAGATCGTTGTGTGCGAAGGCCATCGAACGCACCCGGCCGAGCTGGATGCCGTCGTAGAGGCTCGCGTGGCTCTGCTCGTCGTAGAGCAGCACGTCGCCCTTGCGCAGCAGACCGGTCACCCAGCCGACGTTGGCGGCGTAGCCGGAGGAGAACACCATGGCCGCCTCGCTGCCCTTCAGCTCGGCCAGCCTTTCCTCGAGCCGCCGGTGCAACGTGGTGGTGCCGTTGAGCAGCGGCGGGCCGCCGTGTCCCACACCGTATTCCCGGATCGCCGCGATGGCTGCCTCGGCGATCCGCGGTTCATTGCCCAGACCGAGGTAGTTGTTGGACCCGAGCATGATCAACTCGTCGGTCACGCCGGTCGCCGGATCGCGCACCGGCACGACCGCGCCGGAAGGACCGGCCACTTCGCGCAGCACGAATCCGCTGCCGCGGGCGTGGTCGGCGTAGGGGCGGAACTCCGCGAAACGCTGTTCGAAGGTGTGTGCCGCGGGGTCGAGATAGTGTTCGAGGCTGAAGTTCTCGCCATGGGCGAGATCGGGCGCGGTCATGGCTGCTCCTGTCCGAGCGTGACGGTTCCGGCCCGGCCGTCCAGCACCAGTACGTCGCCGTTGGCGACCAGTTGGGTGACGCCCGGGACGCCGACGACCGTGGGGATGCCGAGTTCACGTCCGATGATGGCCGTGTGCGACAACAGGCTGCCTCGCTCGCTCACCAGCCCGCCCGCGGCGACCATGAGGAACACCCATCCCGGGTCGGTGGTGGACGCCACCAGGACCTGTCCATCGATCGCCACGTCCGGGTCAGGGGTGCGCAGCACCAGCGCCGGGGCTTCGACACGGCCGGGGGCACAACCGATTCCGCGCAGAACGCGGCCGCCGGCAACGGCACCTTCGTCCGGTTCCTCCAGCGTGGGGTCGACGATGCCTTGTGCGGCGATCCCGGTGGTGACGATGCGGGAGGGCAGTCGTTGCGCACGCCAGCGATCGTGGTCGGCCTTGCGCAGGGCCACGGTGCGGGCGGCGTCGGTGTCCACCGCGGTGCCGCGGGTGAGTGCGGCGATCTCCTCGTAGGTGAGCCAGAAGACATCACGTGGATCGTCCAGCAGGCCTGCCGTATGCAGTTGTCTGCCGTACTCGCGGAACACCCGCTTCACCAAGCCGAAAGAGCGGCTGCGGCCCAGCCGCATGTTCTCCCGCTGCTTCACGTGTTCGCGCGCCAAGCGGAGCGTGAGCCGGAAGGCTGCGCGCTGTATGGCTTTACCCGCGAACAGTTCGGCGGCCGTTTGCTCCGCCGCGCGGCGGATGGCCTGTTCCCGCGCGATCATGTCGTCGGCGTTCTGCCCACCGCGCAGGTAGTTGCGCAGCATCGGCACCAGACGCTCGGGGTGTTCGCCCAGCGGATCGGTCTCCAGCTTGAGCTCGTCCACGGTGCGGTCGCCGAACTCCGCGATGTGGCGTAGGCAGGCGGCGCGGAAGTCCGCGAACCGGTCCTCCGACAACGCCGTCCACACCTCGCGCGCGGTGGCGGGGCCCTCGAACAGTGCGCGCAGCGCCGGATCGGTGCGCACCCGGGTGGTGAGCGCGAGCGCCGACCGCACCGGGTCGACGCTGTCGACACCGTCCTCACCGCAGAACAACTCGTTGCGCAAGATGAGCGCCGCGTCCTCGGCCAAGCCCGCCCGGCGCAGCTGCAGACCGACCACATGGAACATCTGCTGGGCGAGGAAGTCGTTGAAGATCTGCACCGAATACGCCGGCACGAGCTCGGCGAAGAAGCGTTCCGTCCAGGCCAGCAACGCCTGTGCGTCACGTTCGCGCTCCGGCGTGTCCGGGCTCAGGCGGCGATCGAGGTCGGCGGTGGCCGCCGCCAGTTCGGTGAAGAACGCGCGCAGCCGCTTGGGCAGCCGCACCCAGCCGAGCAGGATGATCGCGAAGACCCGTATCCGCAAGGCGGTCGCGCGCACCCGGGCGATGCCACGGACGGGCGCGTCCGGTCGCCGGTAGCGGTTCTCGATGTTGAGTGCGGCCTCCCAGCCCTCGATGGCGAATTCCATACCGGGGATCTCGAGGAAGAGCCGGTACCAGTTGCTGATGTTGTAGTAAATCCGGCCGCGCGCCGTGCCGACCAGATAGGGGTACAGATCGGCGCCGTTGCGCTCCACGATCCGCGCGGTGGCGCCGAAATCCCGGTGGCAGGCACGGAAGACCTGCTCGTAGGCCGCCCGCAGGACGGAGAAGGTGAGTGGACTCGACAGTCCCGGATACGATTCGGCGACGTTGACGTTGTCGAAGATCGTTTCCCCCGCACCGGTCACGGTGACCGGCCTGGCCTGCAACAGATGCAGCCGCCCGTCGGGTGTGTAAGCGAATTCGATGTCCTGTGGCGCGCCGAAACGGTCGGCGAGTTCCCCTGCTGTCTCGGCCAATTCGAGGATCTGCGCGTCGGACAGCGCGGCGGTGCGCACCGGGTCGCCGAGGTCTTCGACGGCGGTGCCCGCACCGTCCTGCGACGGCATCACGCGGCTGTGCTTGTCGACGACGACTCGCGAGGTGATGGCACGGGTGTCGCGATCGACGAAGTAGGTGTCGCAGTCCACCGTTCCCGCCACCACGCCCTCGCCCAACCCGAGCGCCGCCGCGACGACCGCCTCGGACGGATCCCCGGTCTGCGGATTGCAGCTGAACACCACCCCGGAAACGGCGCTGTCGAGCAGCACCTGCACCACGACGGCGCAGGCGATCGGTGTGGCATCGAGACCACGGCGCGCCCGGTAGAACAGCGCACGCTCCGACCAGGCGGAGGCCAGGACAGTGCCGATCGCGGCAGCCAGGCCCGCCGCGGCGACGTTGAGCACCGTGTCGAGCTGCCCGGCGAAGGAATCGGTGGCCGAATCCTCGCCGCGCACCGACGAGCGCACCGCGAAGCGCACGTCGGCCGTGGATGCGGTGGACATTTCGGCGACCACGGCATCGAGCTCGGCCGCGATGTCCGCGGGCAGTGTCAGCCCCTCGACGAGCGCACGGATCCGCGTCGAGACGGCCCGAAGCGTCGCGGGGTCGTCCGGGTCGAGACCCGCGAGCAGGTCGGCGATGGAATCGGCCGCCGGGGCAAGCACCCGCGCGCACGCGTCCGTGCTCAACACCGCGAACGGCGGTACTCGACGCCCGGCGGCGTGCAGCCTGGCGAGGTTGGCGGCCTTGGCGCCCGCGTGCGCGTCGGCCGCCGGGTCCGTGGCGAGGGTTTCGGCGCGCAGTATCGCGCCGGTGGTGGTACTGGTCATCGGGCGGCCTCCTGTCTGGCCGGAGTTGCCGCGGCGGCGCGCTCGCGCCGGGTCAGCCGGACCAGGACCGGGTCGGGGGTGTTCGAGATCTCGGGGTGCTCGCGCACCCGCATCCCGTTCACCAGTTCGATGTCGTAGCGGGACAGCAGCATTGCGAGACCCACGCGGATCTCGATCAGCGCCATCTGCTGCCCCACGCAGAGATGTGCACCCCAGCCGAAGGGGAAGTACCGGAACGGCGGACGCGCCCGGTTCCGCTCTTTGGTGAACCGGTCGGGGTCGAAGGTCAGCGGCGAGTCCCAGAACCGGGGCAGCCGATGATTGACGAACGGACTGATCACCACGATCGCGCCGGGACGCAGGTCGAACCGGTCGAAGCTGTCCGGCTCGAGCGCGGTGCGGCTGAATGCCCACGCCGGAGGGTGCAGGCGCATCGCCTCGTCGATCGCGCGCCCGGTGTACTCCAACTCGGGCAGCGCGGCCTGCATGGCGTCCGGATCGTCCAGTGCGCCCGGTAGCGCGTCGATCTCGGCGCGCACCCGGTCGAGCGCGGCGGGATTGCGGCACAGCTCGTAGACCGTCCAGGCCAGCGCCCCTCCGGTGGTCTCGTGACCTGCCAGCAGGAAGGTCAGCACCTCGTGCCGCAGTTGCGCGTCGTCCATCGCGTGCCCGGCGTCGTCGCGCGCGGCGAGCAGCCGGGCCAGCAGCGAGTGGGCGTCACCGTCGGTGTGCCGATGCCGCCGGATCACCTCGTCCACCACGTGGTGCAGCCGCCGCCGCACGCCGTGCAGCCGCCGATTGCCCGGCGTCGGCACCTGCGGCGGCACCTGGATCGGTGCGGCCATGTGCCGCATCACCCAGGAAACACCCTGGCGCACATCGTCTTCGATCTGCGGGAGCACACCGTCGATGTCCGCGCCGAGCACCGCGCGGCACACCACGTCGGCGGCGAACCCCATCACCTCGGGCACCAGGTCGAACGCCGCGCCCGCCGCGGCGCGCGCGTCCAGGCGGGCACGCATCCGTTGCCCGCACTCGACCGTCAGCGGGATCTCGGTCTCCACGTGGCGCCGCGCGAAGGCCGGTTTGATCAAGGCGCGCTGGCGTTTCCACAATTCGCCGCCGCTGGTCAGCAGGCCGGGGCCGAGCAGATGGTTCAGGCTCCGGTAGCTGATCCCCTTCTCGTATCGTGTCGCGTGGGTCACCAGCACCTGTTCGATGTGCTCAGGCTCGACCAGCAGGTGCACGTGCTGGTTCGCCAGCCGCAGCCGCACGCTGCCGTAGGCGAGCGCGGAATCGTAGAACAAGGTGAGCGGGTCGGCCCGATAGTCGGGATACGCGCCGAGTGGATGTCTCAGGACAGGACCGTCCAAGCGGCGGTCGCCGTTTCGGGTCAGCAGTGTCATCGCGCCGTGTCTCCCCCGTGCCCGGCACCGACGAGCGCGTCCGGATCGTCCTCGAGCAGGTGCCGTGCCGCGGCGCGCTGCACTTTGCCGCTAGTGGTTTTGGGGATGCTGCGCGGCGCGACAATTCGTACGCCCGCGGCCAGCACCCCGGTGCGTTTGCTCACCGCGGCGCGTACCGCACGGGCCAGCGCATCGAATTCATCCGGCGCCAGCGAAGATTCGACGATCAGATGCAATTCCTCCGACATGCCTTCGGCGTCGGTCACTCCCACCGCGACCACACCGCCGGGCCGGACGCCCGGCACCTGTTCGGCGGCGATCTCGAAGTCGGTGGGCAGATAGTTCGCACCGCGGATGATGATCAGGTCCTTGCGACGCCCCGTGATCCGCAGTCGCCCATTCCGCAGGTAGCCCATATCGCCGGTGTCCCACCAGCCGTCCACACGTGTGGCCGCGGTGGCCTCGGGCAACCGGAAGTAGCCCGGCGTGGTCGACGGTCCGCGGAATTGCACGCGGCCGACCAGATCCGGGCCGTGCGGCGCACCGTTCTCGTCCAGGATCCTGACCTCGGTGCCCGCCACGGGCGCGCCGCAGTCGACGATGTCGAGTGCATCGCCATCGCCAGCCGGAACATCCACGGCCACATTGTCTTCGGCGAGCGCTCGGCGCGAGACCGAGTCGTAGGCGATCGGCGCCCGCGGCCGTGACACCGTCACCGCGAGCGACGCCTCGGCCAGCCCGTAGCAGGGCACGAGTGCATCGGACGGAAGTCCCCAGGCGCGGAACCGGTCGACGAACCGCCGCACCGTCGCCGGATGGATCGGTTCCGCGCCGCAGAACAGGAACCGCCACGTGGACAGGTCCACCCCGTCGAGTTCGCTGTCGGCGATCCGCGCCGCGGCATAGCCGTAGGCGAAATTCGGTGCCGCGGTGAGCGTTCCCCGATGCCGGTGAACCGCGCGCAGCCAGTCGGCCGGATGACGCAGGAAGCGGCTCGGTGGGATCAGCACCGCGTCGACACCGCGGAACAGCGGCGTCAGGAAGCCGCCGATCAGGCCCATGTCGTGGTGCAGCGGCAGCCAGCTCACCCAGGTGTCGCCGGAACCTATCGCGGCGGCGCGGGCGATCTGCTCGCAATTGGCGGCCAGATTCGCGTGGGTGACCTGGACTCCCTTCGGTGTGCCGGTCGAGCCGGAAGTGGCCTGGATGAACGCGAGATCGTCCGGTGCGGGCAGGCGGGGCGCGAGCGCGGGCGTATCCGGTGCGCTGGCGAGGGCGTGCAACGCCGTGGCATCGATCGCCGCCACCGACCCGGGTAGCGGCATACCGGCCAGCACCGGTCCGGCGGCCACCACGGCCGCGGGTTCCAGGTAGGACAGCAGCCGGGTGAATCGGTCCAGGAAGATCTCCGCTGCCCCGAATCCGCCGGGGGTGGCGATCGCGGTGGGCACCGCGCCGAGCAGCAGTGCGCCGAAGAACGCCGTGACGAACTCCGCCGAAGTGGGCAGGCACAGCAGCACCCGGTCGCCCTGGCGCACTCCGGCGTCGGCCAGCCCGGCCGCCGCCCGGCTGGCCACGTCCACGAGATCGTCGTGCCGCCACGAGATCTCGTCGGCGTCGGGTGCTGCGGCACGCTCGGCCATGATGATCGTCGACGCCGCTGCCGCGCCCCGCTCGCCGCCCGTCAGCAGGGCGTGCACGATGCTCTCGTGTGCGGGGCGCAGTGCATCGGATGGTGTGGTCATGCCTGCTCCTCGACGTATCGCACGATCGTGTCGACCGTGGTGAGCCGGACGGCGACATCCTCAGGAATGGTCACGGCGAAGGCCTGTTCCAGCTGAATGGTCAGTTCGATGGCGGTCGGCGAGTCGAGTCCGTAGTCGATCAACGGCGCCGCCGGGTCCAGCTCGGCGGCGGGCACCCAGAGCACCTCCCCGACGATCGCGCGTACCCGCGCCTCCAGATCGGCCGCGCCGATATCACCGCGCGTGCTCATCCCAGCAACTTCCCTTCCATCACGCAGGCGCGCACCGATTCCTCGAGGTCGACGCCATCGCCGGTGTCGATGCGGTGGAATCCCACCTCGGGGAACGCGGTCGCGAGGGTTTCGCGCACTCGCTCGTAGCCGGTGCGCAGAGCGGTCAGCCGCTCGGCCGTCTCATGGGCCTCGACGGGCCCGTGCGCCGACCGCTGCACGCAGCGCGCCGCGGCCTGCTCGGGTGGCGCGTCCAGCCACAGCACCGCATCGGGCAATGTGGTCCGGAACCGCTCGGCGAAACCGGACACCGCGCCGGAGATGTCGCGTTCCACCAGCTCCGCGATCTCCGACAGCAGCAGCCACGGGTCCGGCGAACTGCCCAGCCGCGCCGCCTGAGCATGCTGCCAAGCCAGGATGTCGGCGAAGGTGCCGGGCCGATACCGTTCCAGCACCGCGGCGATCTCGTCCTCCCGCTCGCGGCAGCGTCCGTCGGTGCCCGCCAGCGCCACGTACAGCGGGCCGTAGACCAGCAGTTCGATCAGCGGATGTCGTTCGCAGACCAGCACATCCGGTGACCAGGTGCGCAGGAAGTGCTGCTCGACCGGGCCGAACAAGGTCATCTGCAGGTACATCGCGGTGGCCTTCATCGCCACGTCACCGATCTCGTCGCAGCCGACGCTGAACGCCCTGAGTTGCCGGGACAGATCCGCGAGCGGGACGTCCCTGGTGTCGTGGAAGTCGGGGCAGGTCATCGAGGCGAACCGGCCGACACCGGCCGGCTCGGCCAGCGCTCGCAGCCCGGCCAGCACCGAGGACTTGCCCGCGCCGTCGATGCCGACCAGGGCCACTCTGCGGCCGTTCACCGGTCGTCCTCGCGTAGCTGGGTGAGCACGGCGCGGGTTACCTCGGCGGGCGCCGCGGCGCCGTCGAGGCGGATCCAGCCGAGCTCCTCCGACAGCGCGTCGAGCGCCTCGTGGCTGCGCTGCTGAAAAGCCAGGAACGACTCCTCGTCGCCGTAGCCGCTCTCGTAGTCACTGCGCAATCGCTTGCGGGCCAGCGCGTCCTGCGGCCGCACCGCGAGGTAGAAGGTGCGGTCGGGTTCCGGGAAACCCGCCGCCAGACTGCGCAGCACGGCCGGATCGCCGCCGTGCGCGACTTCGGTGGCGTAGTACTTGTACCAGTAGGCGTTGGCGAGCACGATGTCCGCGTCGCGTTCGGCGGCCAGGTCCAGTGACAGCTGCATGGCGTGGAACAGGAAGTGCGCGCGGCTGAGCGGGGTGAGCAACTGGAGGTAGCCGTAGATCTCGGCCGGGCTGGCCCAGGGAAGTTTCGAGGAGATCTTCGGGTCGAGGAACGCGTCCCAGATCGTCACCGCGGCAACACTGTGTCCCTGCGCCTCGAACTCGGCGGCGATCCTGGCCACCTGGGTTGTCTTGCCCGAACCGTCGCCACCCGCGAGGCAGATGAGGCGTTTGCGTGCGGTCAGTGTCGTGTCCTTTCCCGAGCCGCGCGGGATGCGCGGCGGTGAGGTGAAATCCGTTGTCGTGGCCGGTATCAGCCGGACTGGCGGCGGGCCCGCTTCCAGCGCTTCAGAAGTCGCGGCGTCCGGTCGCGGCGCGTGGGAGACCGGCTCGGTCACGGTGGGTTCGTCCGCCGGGTCGCCGGCGTCCAAGAGCTGCACCAGACCCGCGCCGCCGTCGACCCGGATGCGCTGACCCGATCGCACCGCCGTGGTCGCCCCCGCCACGTTCAACACGGCCGGAATGCCGTACTCGCGTCCGATCACGGCCGCGTGCGACAGCATGCCGCCCACCTCGGTGACCACACCCGCCACCAACCCCAGCGCGGGCGTCCAGCCCGGATCGGTGAACCGCGTGACGAGGATGTCACCCTCGCGCAGCTGGTCGATGTGGTCGAGCGAGGTGATCACGCGGGCCGTGCCCTCGGCCACGCCCGGACTGCACCCGAGGCCGGACAGGTCGCCGTCGCCCACCGTGCGCACCGCCGCGACGGTCACCCCGCCGCCGAGTTCGTGCGGCGGCGTCAGATCGCGGTAGCCCGCGTACATCGCACGTCGGTAGGCGATCTCGGGCGCGAGGTCGGCGGCGGCCACTCGGCCCGCGACCAGATCGGTCAACTCGTGGATGGTCAACTGGAAGGCGTCGTCGGCGTCGTCCAGCACGCCTGCGGCGGCCAGCCGCGTACCGGCTTCCACCACGTAGGCGCGGACCACGGCGTAGCACTGCGCGGAGAATTCGCGCATCCGCTCGCGGGCGACCAGATAACGCCGCATCCGCTCGATCTGCTTGTCCAGCGCCTTGGCGTACCGCACCCGCGTCGTCGGCCGGGCGCGGACCCGGGCACGCACCGCGGCGAGTTCGGACTCGTAGCGTTTGCGCTGCTCCACCAGGGTGGTCGCGGGATCGGCCGGCACGGTGCCGTGGTCGAGCATCACCGCGATCATCGTTCGCACGCGCTGCGGGTCCTCCGACCAGCGCGGGCAGGTCAGGTCGAGTTCGGCGTCGGCGTGGAAGCCTTGCTCGTCGAGGAAAGCCGCGAGCGCCTCGTCCCATGCCGGGCTGTCGAGCCCGGATTCCCTTGCCACTCGGTGCAATTCGACGATGCCGCGTTGCAGCGCCATGTGGCTGATCTCGGCGAGCCCGCCCATGAGGGCGATGGCCCGGGTGGTGGCTCCGGTCGCCGCGTCCACTTTGTCCAGCAGCTGTTTGAAATCGGTTTGCAGGCTGGAGTTGTGGTAGATGGTGGTGAAGTAGGTGCGCTCGGTGGCGGCGTGCACGGTGAGCAGGCAGTCGGCCAGGTCGGCGGCGAAGGTCGCCTCGTCGGTGTGCGGAAGCGCGCGTACCCGTTCCCGCCAGGCCTCGTACTTGGCGGGCCAGCTCGCGGCGAACGCGTCTACCGCGTCGAGCTGCGCGCGGTAGCTGCGCTGTACGGCCAGGGCGACGGGCAGCGCGCGGGCAATCGTCAACGGCGTGTTCGGGGTGCGAATCGGTCCCTGCGGGCCGTATTCGTTGAGAACGCCGAGATCGTCGTCGAAATGCTGCTCGTCGAAGCCGGGAATGCGCCGGAAGCACTGCTTCACCGCGCTCACGTTCCAGTAGGCCCGGCCGTAGTACATCGCCATCCAGTCCGGCTCCTCCCCCGGCTCGGCCAGCCCGAGCCCCTCGAAGAACCGCTGCATCGAGTACTGGAAGGCGTTGTCGTACAACGAGAACATCATCGGTGTGCACACCCGTGCCGAGACGCCGCCGTCCCGCAGATCCGCATCGGAGAACTGGTCGATGTCGGTGCGCCAGCTGATCGCGGTGACCGCGCGTGACTGCAGCAGCCACAGTGCGCCGTCGCCGTCGATCGCCCACTCGATGTCCTGCGGTCGATGCCGGCGCGCCTGCACGGTGAGCAGCAGCTCGGCCAGCGCCGCGGTGTCGGCGGCGTCCAGGTGGACGTCCTCCTGCCCCGCGTCGCGCGCCACCACGCCTCCGTCGGACAGCCGCAGGGTGTAGCGCGTGGGTGCGACCTGTCCGGAGACCAGGCGCTCGCCCACGCCGTGGCAGGTCTCCACCACCGCGTGCTCCTCGATGCCCGAAAGCGCATCGATGCTGAAACCCACGCCGGCACAACGCGCTTCGACCATGCGCTGCACCAGGACGGCGACCGTCGCGTCCGCCTCGGCCATACCGTGCCGAGACAGATAGGCCCGCACCCGTTCATTGCGCACCGACGCCCGGCACTGTTCGATGTGTGTGCGAAGCGCGGCCGCGTCGGTGATGTCCAGGTAGGACTCGTACTGTCCCGCGAAACTGGCGTCGTCGAGATCCTCGAGCACGCCGCTGGAGCGCGCGGCCACCGGGAATCCGCCGATCGCGCGCACCCAGCCGGTCAGCTCGTCGTCGGAGACGGCGTCCAAGTCCAGGTCGGCGGGCACGACGAAGCCGGGTGGGACGGCGAATCCGTCGGACAGCAACTCGTGCAGGGTCGCGGCCTTGGCGCCCGCCCGGGACGGGGTGAAGTCGGCCGCACCGAGGAACATCGGTGCGGGACCGGACGCGGTGGTGGGGGTGATCACGGTGGTGGCTCCTGTCGGCAGCAGAACCGGGCGAACGTCGTGGCGGGCGGCCAGTTCCCGCGCTTCGCGGACGCCCGCGGCGGTGAGCGCGCCGTAGGACGGGCTCGCGGTGCGCGGCTCGAAGCCGAGCAGCAGCGTCTCGGCCATGCACGCGTACACGATCCCGGCGGGTAGCCCGGTTTCCGGAAAGGGTGGGGTCTGGCCGAGCGGCAGCGCCATGCGGCCGCCGCCGACCAGGGTGACGTGCGGGTGCTCGGCCACCGCCGGGTCCACATCGCCGGGCACGGCCAGATCGCAGATCAGCACGGGGTGATCGGTGGCGAGATGCTCGGAGGTGACCAGTGGCGCGGCCGCGTTGGTCGCGGTCACCACGACCCGGCAGTCGCGCAGCGCGGCGAGATCCTCGCTCACGACGACCTCGCCGGGCAGTCCGGCGGCCACCCGGCGCAGCCGTGCTCCGGCGCCGGGCCTGCCCACCAGAACCAGTGAATCCGCGAGCGGCGCAAGAAGTTCGGCCATGACCGCGCCGATGTTGCCGAGCGCTCCGAGGATGCCGACCCGCCGCTGTCCCGGCGCGAGAGCGGCCAGTTCGGCATGCAGCACCGCATAGGCACAGGCCGCCGTGAGCGAATTGCCGGAGGTCACGGTGACGGTGTCCTCCGCGACCTCGCGCGCGGCGTCGGTGACGATCGACGTATAGCCGCCCAGACCGATCACTCGGGCTCCGGCTGCGATCGCCTGTTCGACCGCGAGCCACACCAGATCCCGCACGTAGGTGCGCTCACCGGCGCGCTGGTGCGCGACGATCTGCTCGGCCGTCAGCGGCACCGCGATCAGCAGCAGCTCGACCTCGGCGCCGGTCGGCGAGGTGACCGTCTGCCTGGTCAGTTCGAACGGATCGGCCACCGCCCGCAGACGCTCGAAGAGCGCGGCGAACTGCGCGTCGGTCCATTCCGCCAATTCGGGAGCGAACCGGCGCAGATCCGCGGTTTCGGGCAGGTTTGCCAGGAAAGCCACCCTGATCGGTTCGTGCCGGTCCCGTGCCGGTGCGGCGTCGTCGCGCCGCGGTAGTGGCGCGCGGTCCAGGGCCGTGGTTTCGGTGCTGACCGGTGCGGCCAAGTGCGCCAGCAGCCGGGCGTACTGGCCGCGGTGCAGCAGCGCAGCGAGGTCGTCCAGCGCCGCGGCCAGCCGGGCGAGGTCGCTGTCGCTGACGAAGGCCGAGGGCTGAACGCGCAGTGTGGTCGGCGCCGACAGCGTCGGCAGCATGCGGATCGCGTGGCGGTGCAACAGGTATCCGGCCACCACGTAGCCGAAGAGGTCGGGCGCGCAGATCTCGCGCAGCAGCGCGGATTCCGGCTCGGGTACCCGCAACTCCACTCCTTGGAGAAGACCGCGCCCGCGCACGGCCACGATCTCCTTCGGCCAGCGGCGGGCCACCGCGTCCAGTCGCGAGCGGAGCCGGGACCCCGCGTCGCTGATCCGGATCTGGTTGTCGCGCAACAGGTCCAGTGCGGCGTCCGCGACCGTCGCGGACAGCTCGTCGTCGGCGAAGGTGGAGGTGTGATAGCGCCCGAAGTCGGCGACCGAGTGCCGACGGTCGACCAGCAGCGCGGCGATCTTGACCAGTCCACCGCCGAGCGATTTCGACATCAGGTAGTAGTCCGCGCGCACCCCGGACGGCGACGACGCCAGGAACGTGCCGGTGCGTCCCATGCCGCACTGGATCTCGTCGAAGACCAATGCCGCCGCGTGCCGGTCCGCCAGTTCGCGTAGAGCCCGCAGGGTGTCGGCGGGGACCTCGCGCACGCCGCCTTCGCCCTGCACGGGCTCGGCGAACACCGCGGCGACCGGCGACAGACGCCGCCAGGTGCGAACGGGCGCTCCGGCGGCGTCGAAGCCGATGACGCCCACCGTGCGCAGCTCGTCCGCGAACGCGCCGGCGACCTCGTCCGGCGTCCAGGTGTCGAGTCTGCGTCGCTCCGGGCCGGGCACCACCAGGTCGGCCGGGGTGTCGGCCTGTTCGGTGAGCGCGAAGGCCCCGGCGCTCTTGCCGTGGAACGCGCCCGCCAGCGAGACGAACACCGGCCCGCGTTCGCGCAGCCGCGCGATGTGCTCCAGCGTCTCGGTGAGCACCGCCGCGGCCGTCCGCGGCTCGGCGTCGCCGGCGGGCACGGATGGGCGCACGTCGTGCAGGCCGTCGCGGTGCAGCCGGCGCAGCGTGCGGCGTATCTCGGCGTCCAATTCGGACAGGGCGCGCGCGTGTGCGACCGCGGCGTGCCTGATCGCCGCTTCGACCGCATCCGCCCCGGTGGATCCGAAGGTGACGACGTACTCCCGGCCGGTGCTCGCGCCGACCGACTCGGACAGCCGCCGCGCCAGCCGCGCCGCGCCCGGCCGGACACTGCCCTGCGCCACGAAGGGAGCCTGTTGATTCAGCAGCGCCGTCGCCGCTCGTACCAGCGCTGGATGGTTGTGCCCGAACAGCGCGGCGCCGAACCCGCCGACCAGGTCCAGGACGCGGCTGCCGTCGGCGCGGACCAAGTGGTCGCCTTCAGCGGCGGTATACACCATGTCCAGGTGACAGGCCCGCAGCAACTGGGCCAGGCCGGGCCGGTTGTACTCGGCGAAATCGGTGAAGAGCTCGGATGTGGCGGGCGACGCTTGTTCGTGCCCCCCGGGGTGCACGGTCACGCTCGCGCTCCGGCCTCTGCGCTTCGGATACGCGTCGTCTTCGCCGTCACACAGGCGATCACGTCGCGCGTGGTGTGCAGCGTCGCGGCCTCCTCGTCGGAGATCGCGATACCGAACTCGCGCTCCAGCTCGATCACCAACTCCACCGACCGAACGGAATCCAAGCCATAATCCAGCAATGGCGTGTCCATATCTATTTCGGCCACGTGCAAACCGCGTGAGAACAACGCGTGCACCCGTTCGCCAACGGCCCCGGATACATTCATCGAGCGTTCCCCTCCACCGCGCCGCATGCTTTTCCCGCCATGCGTGATATATGGGTCCCTCGACGCTCCTTCGACTGTTCCGAACCGGATCTCCACAGTTCAGCGCAGGGTTCGACACCCGCAGAGTCCGCGATCACATGCCCTCCGATATCCGCGAACGGGACTGCCGTATCCCGCTGTCCCGTCATACCGCGCGAGGGTGCAGACGCACCGCCACGCGTTCTCACATCTGTACACCCGCATTATGCGAGCTGCAATGTGAAAACCGGTGCGGTGCAGTCTGTTTCCGTCGATCGCAACTGTTTGGCTAATTTCTTCCGATTTGGTTTCCGCGACAAACGAGAAGTCAGCGAATGCCCGAATCGGGTGAGCACTGTCTCAGACGATTTGACAGCGGGTCGGATGGGCCCGCAAAGGAATCAACTGTTACCGTGCGGTACAGAAATGTGGCCATTTGTGGAAAATTTGCTGTTCATACCCCATTCATCGGGCGGACAAGTGGTAATCAATACCGACCAATAGGTATTTTCGTCTTTAATTCATCCCTACTGCACTCCATCGAGAATATGAAGTCACTTAACCGCCTCCTCGCGCCCGCACCAGGCCTGCCCATCCACTCGAAGGACCAGCTAACTTCTCGGGTCGCGGGCGTGTGTGACGGCTTTCATTACCGGGCCGCAGTATGCGGAATTGCTGTGACTGGCCACAACCACGCACCGGCCCGACTCACGTCGACGCACAAGCGAGCACGATTCAGTTTCCGTACTGCTTGGTTTCGGGTCGTTCGATGAGCAGGACGTGGGCGCGAGTCTCCGCGACGGGGCGGTGCCGAACTCCTTTGGGGACGACGAAGATGTCCCCGGCCGCGAGGGTGACGGGTGCGCGGCCTTCGAGTTCGATGCGGAAGGAGCCGTCCCAGCACAGGAACAGTTCGTCTTCGTCGTGGTGGTGCCAGGGGAACTCGCCCTCGATCCGGGCCGTGCGGACCACGGTGTCGTTGACCTGTGCCAACTCGCGTTGCTGGAACGGCCCCGGCAAGGTGGCGATGGTGTCGGAGATGGAGACGGCTCGGTCGGATGAGATGGTCACTTCTTCGCTCATGTGAGTCATGGTGGTCGGCTCGGGGTGGTGCGCCCAGGTCCAATCCGGCAAAATTGGTTTGCTGATGGAGCCAATTGAGGTAATGCATCGTCTCGGTCGTTGGTCGACGGGGCGCGGTCCGTTGTATCTGCTGCTGGCGGCACGGCTGCGGCAGTTGATCGATACGGGAGAGCTCCCGCCGGGAACCAGGTTGCCGCCGGATCGGGTCTTCGCGCGGATTCTCTCCGTCGGACGCAGTACGGTGGTCGCTGCCTACGGGCTGCTGGAGGGGGAAGGGCGGATCGTGCGGCGCCGAGGCAGCGGAACTCGCGTCGCGGGCGGTGCGCCGACGGCGGCGCCGAAGACCACCAGTGCGCCCATGTTCCTGCATCTGCTGGAGCCGGATCCCCAGGTGATCTCGGTGGCTTGTGCCGCGCCGAGCGCACCACCCCCGGAAGTGACCGCGGCGTTCGCCGCGATGCTGCCCGAATTGGCATCGATAACCGCTGACATCGGCTACCACCCTGCCGGTTGTTCGATACTCCGCGAGGCCATTGCCCAGCGCTATACCCGGCTGGGGGCGCCGACGCATGCCGATCGAATTCTCGTCACCAATGGCGGTCAGCAAGCGCTGTCGCTGTTGGCTCGCGCGTTCGTCACCCCCGGTGATCGGGTTCTGCTCGAGACTCCCACCTATCCGGGTGCGCTCGAGGCATTCCGCGAACACGCGGCAGTCTTGCATGCCCTGCCGGTCGGGTTCACCGGGTTCGAGGCGGCTGTCCGAGCGCACCGCCCAGCCTTCGGCTACCTGACTCCCACTTTCCAGAACCCCACCGGCGCAACCCTTTCCCGGCTGGTCCGGCGCAGAATCGCCGAAGTGGCCGCTGCCGCCGATGTCCCGCTGATCGCTGACGAGGTGCTCGCCGAGCTCGGGTTCCCGGACGAGGTGATGCCGCCGTTCGCGGCCGACTCGGACGATGTCATCTCCATCGGCTCGTTGAGCAAGAGCATCTGGGGCGGTTTGCGCATCGGCTGGATCCGCGCACCGATCCCGGTCATCGAACGCCTCACCCGCCTGCGGGCGGTGCACGACCTCGGCGGAAACCTACCGGCCCAGCTCGCCGCGGCCCGGCTGGTCCCACAGTTGGACCTACTGTGCGCGAACGATGCGGCACAACGGCAGTCATGCCACCACGCGCTCCTGGGTGCGCTGGGCGCACACCTTCCCGACTGGACGGTGTCGGCTGTCCGTGGTGGCCAGACCCTGTGGGTTCGACTGCCTTACGGCGACGGCAACTCCTTCGCCCAGACCGCACTCCGCCACGGTGTCGCCGTGCTCGCGGGCAACGGTCTCGACGTGAGCGGCGGCAGCGACGAATACATCCGCCTGCACTTCCGCCACCCGGAAAGCACTCTCACAGCAGCCGTCGCGCGGCTCGCCACCGCCTGGCACAACTACCGCCCACCTGCGCAACCAGCGACCGCACCGCCGCCGCTGGCTATCTGAACCGACGGCTTGCCCAGCGTGTTTCAGCGCTCGGCAGGGTTCATTCCTGGTTCGTCGGTCCGCCGTCCATGCCGGACAGAGTCAACGGGATCGGCGCACCGGTTCGATCGGGGCGGTAGACGCAGCGGGTGCGGGTATAGATCGTAGGCATGCATTCGTTGCAGTGGACGCAGGCCGACTGCGTGGTGGCGTCGGATCGGATGCGCTGCAGGAGGTTCGGTTCCCGCAGCAGCGCCCGGCCCATCGCGACGAAGTCGAATCCTTCGGTCATCGCCTGTTGCATGGCGTGGAGGTTCGTGATGCCGCCCAACAGGATCAGTGGCATCGACAGCTCCCGGCGGAAGTGGCGTGCCCGCTCCAGCAGATACCCGTCCTGATAGGGGTACTCCTTCAGGAAGGCCCGGCCGACCAGGCGGAATCCCCAGCGCGCCGGTACGGGAAGGACATTCGCGAATTCCCTTCGGGGCGCTCGGCCGTGAAACAACAACATCGGGTTGAGCAGTGAACTTCCAGCGGTCAGTTCCAGCGCGTCGAGGGTGCCGTCCGCCTCCAGCCACGCCGCCACTTGCAGCGACTCGGGCACCGTCAGTCCGCCCGGCACGCCGTCTTCCATGTTGAGCTTCGCGGTCACCGCGAGCCGGTCATCCACGGCTTCCCGTACCGCACAGGCGATTTCGCGCGCCAGCCGGGCGCGGTTGACGGTGGAGCCACCGTACCCGTCGGTGCGCCGGTTCAACCTCGGGCTCAGAAACGAGCTCACCAGGTAGTTGTGGCCGAAATGGATTTCCACCGCGTCGAAGCCCGCTTGCTCGGCCAGTTTCGCCGCGTTCGCGTGCGCGGCGATGATTTCGCGAATGTCATCCTCGTCGGGCACCTTCATGAAGCGCATCGTGAGGGGGCTGATCATCCTGCTGGGAGCGAGCGCGGGAAAGCCGTTGGATCTCGCGTTGGCGACCGGGCCGGCATGTCCGATCTGCGCGCTCGCCGCGGCGCCCTCGGCATGGACGGCGTCGGTCAACTCGCGCAATCCCGGCACCGCCTCCGGGCGCATCCAGATCTGATGCCGGTCGGTTCGTCCACCCGGCGCGACGGCGCAGTAGGCGACCGTCGTCATTCCGACTCCGCCCGCTGCGGTCTCGCGGTGGAACTCGATCAGATCCTCGGTGACCAGTGCGTCGGGGGTGCGGCCCTCGAATGTCGCCGCTTTGATCACCCTGTTGCGCAACGTAATCGGCCCGAATTCGGCAGGTGCGAATATGTCGTTCATTTCCGCTCTCCCTTGGCGGCGGTCAGCCCGGCGACGACGAAGTCACGCAGGGAGGTCACCGCCTCGTCCGACATGTCTCTCTCGTTGGTTCCAGCGCCACCGAATCGCGTGATGATCAAGTCGAAGGCCAACCGCCAGCGCCGTCGGCTCTCCCGCTCGTCTACTTCTGGTAAGAGGGCAATCCACGAGTCCATCCGGAACCACGGCTGACGCCACTCCGTCACCTGCCGCCCCAGGACGAACTGGGCCAGCAAACGCAGATGCAATCGGCCCACGGGATCGGCGGCCAACTCGACGAAGGGCGCGATGACGGCATCGACGACATCGGCCACCGACCCGTGCTCGGCGGTCACGGCCGACAACCGATTCGCCCACCGCGGCCCCAATCGGTCTTCGAGCAACGCCGCGACCAGTGCGTCCTTCGACCCGAAGTGGTAGTGCACCGCGGCCGGATTGGCGCCGGCCTCGGCGCAGATACTCCGCACCGACACGTCGTCGTATCGGCTGGTCAGCAACAGTTGTTCGGCCGCGGCAAGAAGTCGTTCGCGGGTGCTCGTCGCGGTGGTGGCCTGGTCGGTCATGCCACCCAGTGAAGCACTGTTCAAACAATGTTTCAATCATTGATTGAACAGCGGCAAATGGATCAGCAGGAACGCGAGCATGCTGACGGTGGGATCCAGGTCCGGGCCGAGCGGGAAGCCGCCGGGCTCAGCGCCCTCGAACGCCGAGTATCGCGAGTTGAACTCGGTTGGATGCGCCGGTTTTGGTCATCAGGTTGGTGATGTGGGTCTTCACCGTGGTGACACCCAGATGCAGGCGCTCGGCGATCTGCGCGTTGCCGAGGCCATCGGCGACGAGCGCGAGTACCTGCGTCTCCCGAGGAGTCAGTCCCTGCGGCGCGCGCTGGTCCGGATGCTCCGGTGCGGCGGGCGTGTGATGTGCCAGGGCCGAATCGACGACGCGGCGCAGGACCTCGGGCGAGAACGGGTGGTCACCGGCCGCGGCGCGGTGGATGCCGTGCAGCAGTTCCGCCGGTGCGGCGTCTTTGACCAGGAAACCGCAGACGCCCGCGGCAAGGGCCGGATAGAGGTGATCGTCATCGTCGAAGGTGGTGAGTGCGAGGACCCTGGTGGCGGGGCGGGCCGCGAGAATCGCCGCGGTGGCCCGGATTCCGTCCATCCCCGGCATGCGCAGGTCCATGAGGACGACATCGGGGCACAGTTGTTCGGCGAGGCGGACGGCGTCCGCGCCCGCGGCGGCCTCTCCCACTACCTCGAGTTCGTCGTCGGTCTGACAGAGCATGCGCAAACCGGCGCGAACGAGCTGCTGATCGTCGACGAGCAGGATCCGGACCGTCACGAGACCACCCGGCCACGCAGGGGCAGACCCGCGGCGAGCAGCCAGCCAGGGCCGGAAGGCCCCGCGGTCAGCTCGCCGCCCAGCAGCTCCACGCGCTCGCGCAGCCCGATCAGGCCGAGGCCGTGATCGCCAGGTACTCGACGGTTCTCATCGTGTCCGGCGGGCGCCACCTTGGATCGTCCGGGCGTCGAAACGGCACTAAATCCGCTGTCGCACAACGAGAAATGAACCTCCTCGGCGCCGTGCACGGTGACGGTGAGCGTTGCCGACGTACCCGGCCCGGCGTGCTCGACGATGTTCGCGATCCCCTCCTGCGCCAGCCGCAGCAGCGTGAGCGCCAGCACCGCGTCGACCACGGTGACCTCGTCGTCCACCGTGGCGGTCACTGTGACATCCAGCTGGCGCGCGCGAGTCACGACCGCGTCGAGCGCGGCGGGAAGGTCCGCGGGTGCGATGAAGGATTCGCCCGCCATCGCTGGATCGCGCAGTATGGCGACCAGCCTGCGCAGATCGGCTAGCGTTTCCTTGCCGCTGGCGTGGATGTCGTCGAGCACTTCCAGTGCGACGGGCGGCGCGTCCGTCAACGCGTGCCTGGCCACGCCGACCCGCAGCACCGTCGAGGACACATGATGGGCGATCAGGTCGTGCAGTTCCCTGGCGATAGCCGTGCGTTCGAGTGCCCGCGCCGCCGCCACCTCGCTATCCCGCCGTCGCGCGAGTTCGCGGGCCTCGTGTTCGGCACGCTCCGTACCCTCCCGTGCCGCGCGCAGCAGGCCGCCGATCAGCAGTGGAGCGCCCGCCATGACCACCGCGCGGTAGCCGTTCGCGGCGAGATCACCGGTCGGGTGCAGTACATAGGCGGCGGCTACCGCGCCCGCCGCGACCAGCGCAGGCCACCCGCCTCGACGCGCCGACAGCTCGACCAGCGTGATGGCGGCCGCGACTTTGGGCACCACCGGGCCGGTGTCGCCGAACTCGAATCCGAGCAACAACAGACCCGCCACGATGAACGCGGTGACGAACGGCCGGCGCACTCCCACGGCAGCGACCGCGACCGCAGCCATCGCGATCGTCCAGTCCACCGCGCTCGCGCCGTCGACCAAGAAGAGCAGGCACCCGATGGCGGCCACCGCAAGAAGGACGAGCCGCACCGGAACGAACCGCACGTCGAGCCAAGACTCGACGCCACGGGACACACCGGTAGCTTTCCACATGCCGACCATCATGCCGGGCGGCCGGGGCGGCCCGATTCCTCCGTGGGGAGGAGACGCCTCATCCGTCAGGTCCAGGCGCGATCACCATCGGGATACGGCGGCGCGACGACCGACGCCGAAATTCGGTCGGACAACCACACCCGGCATTCCCGTCGGCATGCTCGCCGCCGAACTCCTCCCCCGGCACGAGCGCGGGTCCTCCTCGCGGCCGGAACCTCGGGCTCGATGGCGGATTCGCGGCGATGGCAACCTCGCGACAGTGGTGCCATGACGAACGACGATCAGCACATCCCTTCCGATCCGGCCCGCGAGACGGCGGACCGAGAGCCGGACGCGCTGCCGCGCCCCAGCCGCAGGAAACTGCTCGGCACGGTCGCGGCCGCGTCGGGTCTCGCGGTCGGCGCGGCCGCGGGCTTGGCCGGAGGGATCGCGCTGGGGGCGGATTCGAACCCTCCGGACGCCGCGGTCCGGACGCCGCTCGCGGCTTCAGTGCTGCGGCGCTTCGAGAACAAGACGGTGCTGATCACCGGGGCGACCTCGGGAATCGGCGCCGCGGCCGCACGATTGTTCGCCGCCGAAGGCGGGCGCGTCGCGTTCTGCGGAAGGCGAACCGAGCGCGGGCGTGCGGTGGAACGCGAGATCAGGGAGGCCGGTGGGGAGGCGACCTACTTCCGGGCGGACGTCCTGGTCGAAGAGGAAGTCCGCGCCTTCGTCGACGCGGCGGTCGACACCTACGGCGGACTGCATGTCGCGTTCAACAACGCGGGCATCACGATTCAGAAGAAGCTGCACGAGTACAGCGCCGAGGAATTCGATCGGGTAGTGCACACCAACCTGCGCGGCACGTTCTTGGCCATCAAATACGAAGTGCCGCATCTGATTCGCAGCGGAGGCGGCACCATCGTGGTCACCTCGTCGAGTAATGCCCTCGCGACCGACTCCGGCCGCGGCGCTTACACGGCGAGCAAGCGCGGTCTGGTCGGGCTGGTTCAGTCCGCCGCACTCGACTACGCCGCTGACGGCATCCGGGTCAACGCGCTGGTACCCGGCACCACCGACACCGAACTGGTGCGCCGTGCGGCGGGCATGGAGAGCCTGCCCGACGACGCCTGGCAGGTGCTCATGAAGCAGTGGGCGGGCAGTAATGTACCCGGCCTCGGCCGACTGGCTACCGCACAGGAGATCGCGTCGTTCGCCCTCACCCTCGCCTCACCGGAACACCCGTACCTCACCGGAGCGCAGCTCGTCATCGACGGCGGAAAGACCGCGCACGCGTAGGTGCGTGCGCGGTGTCCGCGCTCGGATGAGGAACCGCGGCGTAGTGGGCGTGCGGTCAGCGGAACAGATCGGCGTGTTCGACAGCCCATTCGTCGAATGTGCGTGGCGGCCGCCCGATGATCTCTTGGACGCTGGGCTGCTGATCGCGAGTCCATTGCGTGAGGGCCGCGAGGTGGATCGCATACTCCCGCAATGCGTAGAGCGTGACATCGATTGCACCGGGTGGCCAGCCGTTACGGCGCCAGATCGTGCGGCTCTGGTCCGGAGTGAGTTCGACGATGTCGACGTCGCGCCGGATAGCCCTGGCGATGCTGTGGATTCGGGAGCGGGTGCTCAGTGGTGGGCCTACGGCTTCGAGAATGGTGCCGGTGTACTTGTCGGTGCGTAGTGCCGCTGCCGCGACGGCGGCGAGGTCGTGCTCGTGAATGAAGGGGTAGTGGCCGGTCTCGGCGAACGCCTCGCGGACGACGCCCTCGCCTCGGATCGTTTCCGGCCAGTCCGAACCTGTGGCGGGGTAGGTGCCCTCGATGGCGGACCCCATCACCGCGGAGGGGCGGATGTGAGTCCACGCAATTCCGGAGCGCTCCACGGCTTTTTCGATCGCGAGCCAGAACCAGGTTTCCGGCGGGTATTCCTGCTCGTATTCGGGTCCGTGCGAGGAGAGCAAGGCGATGCGGCGCAGCCCGGCCGCCTTCGCCAGGCCCAGGACATCCTTCACGGTGGACGGGATCGCGCCGGCAAGGAACATCGCTTCCACACCGTGCAATGCCGCGGCGCAGTCCGCAGGTGAGGTAACTGACCCGCGCACGAGTTCGACGTCCGCCGGCCAGCCTTCGTCCTGGCCCGGCTCGGCCAGCACGCGCACCCTGCCTTCGGCGGCCAGCAGTTGGCGTGCCAGGCTTCGGCCGACGATTCCGGTCGGGCCGGCGCCTTCGCCCTTGCGCGGGCAAACGGCCGTCACCAGGTAGAGATTGTCCATTTCAGCTGCCGCACAGTCGAATTGGCGCATGACAAGATCCTCCGTCGTAGTCGGCTGGAGATCTTGCGCCTGATCGACTTCGGTGCGGCGGAACTGTCGGCCGCCGCGCTGATCGCGGAATCACGGTTGCGGATCTGATCCGACAGTAGCAACTCGCGACATCGAGGGCGCATCCGCGCTACTGCCGCTGAAGCCCGGGACGGCGCGGTAGCCGACCGTGCTGCGCTGTGAACTTCCGTCAAGACTTCGTGGTCCCGCCGCAAGCACCGCCTCGATCGAATGGGACGCGGTATCGGACCGGCCCGACGGCGCGCCCCGTCATTCTCCGCCGAGGTGGCGGTTGTCAGCGAGCGTCAGCGGTGGGACGTATCGACTGACCAGCGTGCGATGCCACCAGGCTCGGGTGTGAAGCAGTTCCCGGGGCGTGGTGAAGCGGTACTCATACAGTTGCGCGCGCACGTAGCGCGGTGGGGACTCGGGGAAGGGGTTGCACCGGAGTAGACGCACGGTAGCCCGATCGTTTTCCAGCAGTCGCACCAGGAACGGGCCGAGCCATTCCCGCGCATAATGCGGTGAGAAGGCGGCGAACCACATGAGCCAGTCCAGGCGCAGATGGTATGGGGCCCATTGCCGCGGGAGGCGGCGCAGGTTGCCGGGTTTTCCTTTGAATTCGTATTCCTTCCACTCGGTCTGTTCGGTGATCGTCGGGTCCTCGGTTCCTTCGATCACCACCTCGAAGCGGATCCGGCCCACAGTGCCGAAGGCGCCGTAGGTGTTGACCAGGTGATAGGGGTTGAAGGACCGGTTCATGAGCTGGTGGCTGGAGATCATGTTGCGCACGGGCCAGTAACTCAGGAACACCACCAGCCCCGTGAACGCGATAACCAGACCCGCGAACCATGGCGGTGCTCCCGGCAGCGAGGGCGGGGTGGGTACCGGCAGCACCGCGGCCGCCGAGGACTGACTGATCGCACTACCAGCGAGGATGATCGTCAGCCAATTCAGCCACGCAAAGTTTCCGGACAGCACCAGCCACAGCTGGGTGACGAGGATGATGGCCGCGGCGATGCTCGCTACCGGCTGTGGAGCGAACAAGCCGAAAGGCACGACGAGTTGAGCGACATGGTTGGCCGCGACCTCGACTCGATGCAACGGCTTGGGCAGGTGATGAAAGAACCAGCTCAGCGGCCCGGGCATCGGCTGCGTCTCGTGGTGGTAGTACAGGCAGGTGAGATCACGCCAGCAGCGGTCGCCGCGCAGCTTGATCAGGCCGGCGCCGAACTCGACGCGGAACAGCAGCCAGCGCGTCGCCCACAGCACCAGCACCGGCGGCGCGGTGCGGTCGTTGCCGAGGAAGATCGCCAGGAAGCCGACCTCCAGCAGCAGGGACTCCCAGCCGAACGAATACCACGCCTGCCCCACGTTGACGATCGACAGGTAGAGGACCCACAGCATCAGCCACAGCAGCATCGCGGCCCACAACGGCACCAGATCGGCCAGGCCCGCGACCATCGCCGCGGACAGCGCGGCGCCGATCCAGCAGACCGCGGCGAAGAATCGGTCCGAATAGTGGACATGAAAGATGCTCGGCAGCTCCCGAGGGGACCGCCGCGCCAGCAATCGCGGCACCGGCAGCATCCCATGTTCGCCGATCAGCGCCCGGAACTGCCGTGCGGCCGCGATGAAGGCGATCAGATAGATGGCTGCGGCACCGCGCGTCAGTACCTGCCTGCCCAACCAGTATTCGGGTGCGGTGAACCATTCCATGCCCGCAACTCCTCGGACCGCGGACGTTCGTAACCCACCTCCGCCTACCTTAACCCGATAGCGCGCGAAGCCGGGGCGGATGCCGGATTTCGAGACGGGTGCGTGCGGGTTCGATGACGCCGTTGCGCTCCTCCTCGACGCCGGGAAGCACGCCCGGGGTGTCCACGACGAAGACGAGCGGCAGGCCGAAGGCATTTCGCGTCGACCGCGCCACCGAGGACCAGTGGCTGGTTGGCGACGACGCCGACACTGCGTCCGTCGCCCCTGGTGAAGCCGGTGATGAGGTTCGCCGCCGTGGCGGAACGGATTTCGTGGAAGTCGCGGTCACAGCGGCGAGGCGCGCACGTTGGCACAGAGCCCTATGCGGACCTGTCCGATCGCCACTCGCGCCATGCCAGAATTCAGCGTTGATTCCTCCTGAGCACGTTCGGGAGCGTCGGTGATGCCTGGAAGGATTCAGCGTATGAGTGCCACTGGGGACGATGCCCGCGCCTTTGCCCTGTCACTGCCGGAAACATCCGAACAGTTCACTTGGGGGATGCCGACTTTCCGGGTCGCGGGCAAGTTGTTCCTCACGCTTCCAGAGGCAGAGTCCTCGATGGCGGTCCGCTGTCCCATCGCCGACCGCGACGAACTCGTCGTCGCCGAACCGGACAAGTTCTGGATCGCCGCGCACGAAGCCAACAACGCCTGGGTCCGTGTGCGTCTCGCCGCGCTGGACGACCGGGACGAGCTGGAAGCCATCGTCCTCGATTCCTGGCGGCAAGCCGCCCCTCGGGCTCTGGTCGACGACGCGGGGTGAGTGCCGCGCGCGGCGTCAGCGCGCGCGGCGGCGGCGAGGGCGGGCGGCGAGCCTCAGGCCGAACAGCAGATCGGTGTTGCGAACCGGGGTTGGTTGTTCGGACATGCGGAGCAGTCCGGCTTGTCGTATCCAGCTGTGGTGCCAGTGGTACAGGTCCGGGAGGGTCACCTCGCATGCCGCGGCGATTTTGCGCAGGCGGAAGCCCGCTCCACCGACAGCGCCGGCGAACAGTTTGCTGTTCAGTGTGTCGTGCGCTTCCCGATGGATGCGGGCATCGTAGAGCAGCGGGCGCGCCAACGGTGGTATCACCCATACGTACAGGTCGGGAGCGTGTGCGTAGCCGATCGGGCCGTTGAAGATCAGCGCGTCCGCGGTGAGGGCGACGCAAGGAATCGCGTTGAGTTCCATTGCGGTAGCGCCGGTGAACAGCGCGGTGGCGAGCGCGGCGGCGTCCACGGGGTTGTCGGTCCTGGTACGAATCCGGGTGATGATCTCGTGATCGACGGGGATCGTGGTGAGCCCCGGCCCGACCGAGTACGCGAGATCCGGCGGCAGATCCAGGCGCAGGCCGTGTAGCAGGAATGCGGCTTGCGCGCCGCGCAGACGAGTGATGGTGTGTCCGCGGCTGGGGCTGTCGGCGACGAGACCGCCGAGGAACCGGTACAAGCTCAGGATGTCGTTCCACTCGTCGACCAAGCCGCCGCCGGAACCCTGATGGAGGCGGTCCGGCAGGGACAGGCGCGGTTGCAGGACTGTCAGCATGTGCGCGGCGAGACCGGCGCCGAGTGGGTCGACCCAATTGCGTTCGTGCTGATCGAGGTCGTGGTGACACGGCTGCCCGCTGTGCTCGGCCAGCCATTGGCAGGTCGCTCGGATTCCTTGGGTGTAAACGGCGTCGACGCGCGCGAACTCGTCGGACGGCAGGCTCCGGTAGGCGTCCGCTCGAAACGTGGTGACGTCTCCGTCGGAGATCTGCGGCAACTGCTCGTCGGCCGCCTCGGCAAAAGTGACCATACGTGACGGCCGGGCTCTGAGCTGTCGATAGCCGACCTGCCGGGTGGGGCCATCGGGAACCTGTCGATGTCCCAGCCGCCGGGTAGGCCCATCGGGAGCTTGTCGATATCCGAGCTGCCGGGTAGGGCCGTCGGGAACGGCGCCACGCTTGGCCAATTCTTCCAGCTCGGACGGACGTAGCGTGGGCACGCTCGCGTCGACCACAGCTACAACCTCCTGGATCCATGGACCCGTGCCGGCACAGCGGGTTCGACGTCAGTTGCAGAGCATTCGATCACGTACCCAGCGGTAGATGCGAAAAGTTCACCGAGATTTGATGTTGTTTATCTCACTGACAGTCCAAGTTTCAATGGAGGCCAGGTGAGTCGCGCGCATTCGACGAAATCGCGGCGCCGCTGGCAGCGGCACCAAAACCCGCTGCGTGACATTGACTTTCACGGAAGCTCCGATGCCGAGTACTCCCGAATTGGGCCCTTGTTCACCCCCCTGGAACGCGATGGCCTCGCGCGCTTCCCCGGGCCGGTCCCGGACTGCGTATCGACGGGACCGCGTGCCGACCCGGCGCAGGCCACGATCACCATGCCGATCCCCAGCCACTGCACCACCTGCAATTCCTCGCCGAGCAGCAGCAGTCCCACTCCCGCGGCCACCGCGGGTTCCAAGCTCATCATCACGCCGAACGACGCCGGCGTGATCCGGCGCAGAGCCTCCAGCTCGATCGCGTGCGGCACGAGTGACGACAGCACGGCCAGCGTCGCCGCCCCGGCCAGGAACACCGGATCGAGCAGGAGCGCAGCATCGTTCGCGATCACTGACGGCAACGCGAGCAGCCCGCCGAATCCCATGGCCAAGGCCAATCCATCGTGCCCGGCGGTGTGCCTGCCGACCACGGCGCTGCACGCGATGTAGGCACCCCAGCCCGCACCGGCGGCCACCGCGAACAGCACGCCGCTCCACGACAGCGGTCCTTCGGTGTCGACCAGCAGCAGCACGCCCGCGCCCGCGAACGCCACCCATAACGCGTCGCGCCAGCGCCGCGAGCCGAGCAGCGCGATGGTGAGTGGGCCGAGGAAATCGATGGTCACCGCCATACCCAGTGGAATGCGGTCCAGCGCCGCGTAGAAGCACAGGTTCATGCCCGCGATGGCCACGCCGAGCCCGGCGATCGGGAGCAGCGCTGTGCGCTCGACCCGCAGCGCGGGCCGCCACAACAGCATGGCGAACACACCGCCCAGCACGATCCGGGCGCACGCGACAGTCGTGGGCGAGGCGATCGAGAACAGATGTTTGGCGACGACCGCGCCGAGCTGGATGCTGACCATCGCGACGACCACCAGTAGCGAGGTGGGCACGCCGCCGCGTTGCGGGGAGAAGCGCGGCGCGCTGCGTGCGGGGGTGTCCTGGACAGGACTGACGACCACGTGTTGCTCCGTTTCGGGGACGCGCTTACGCCCGGGTGCGTAAGCGGATGTGTTTGTGCGCGAGCAGCATTCGGACCACTCGCGCCTCGCCGATCCGCATGGATCGGCGAGGCGCGTGAATCGCTTCGCGTAGCAGTGATTTCCGACGGCGTCTCAGCTCGCCGCCCAGGCGCACGTGCTAGGCCCGCGGCTGTGCTGGGTCGTAGCGAGGCGTCGGCTCCGGATTCGCGGCAGTGCCGACCTGGGCGGGCAAGGGACCCCGATTCAGGCGGGTCCACTCCAGGGTGGACGGTCTCGGGGCGTTGTGCGCTGCGCGCAGCCGTGTGTCACAGCCGAAGACGGTAGGTTTGCTAAGCAACGATTTGTCGGCCGATTGGTTGCCAGAACCCGGTAGAAATGTTGCGAGATGTGTCCGGCGCTGTGCTGTGCGGCACAAAGACGATCGCACCGTTTGGGTTTCGCGTTGGAAGCTGACGGGATCGGTCAGTCGTTGCTCGATGTGCCGAACTCTTCGATCAGCACGGGATACTGCTCGCCACCGTGTCCGGCGGCGATCGAGCGGTCGGCCATCGCCTTGATCAACTGCGGCAGTTCGGCGTTGACACCGGCCGCCTCGCACTCCTTGATCAGGTGTGCCATCGCCCGCGCGTCGGTCTCCAGCGTCGCCACCTCGGCTGGGAAGGAGCCGCTGTCGATCTGCTCGGCATACCCGGGCAGCCATTCGGCCACGCCGGTAGCGATCTGCTGCGCAAACGGCGCGTACGTTGCGGCGTCGACACCGGCCGTCCTGAGCAGGGCAGTGCCCTGGAGCCAGGCGTTCAGGACGCTCCACATCATGGCGAGGCCCGCCACGTCGTACAGGGACGCCAGCCCATGGTCCGCACCAAGGTAGGTGGCGGTGCCGAGCGCGTCGAGTGTCGGCTTGTGTGCCTCGAAGTGCGACTGCGGCCCGCTGTGCAGGAGCACCGCCTCGGCGGTCCCGATCGCCGACGGGATGGCCATGATGGCCCCGTCCAGGTAATGGGCGCCGCGCTGCTCGGCCCATTGGGCGGCTTCCCGGGCTTGGGCGGAGTTGCCCGAGGTCAGGTTGATCAACATCGTGCCGTTCAGGTCGATATCGCTCGCGCCGAGCAACTCGTGCATGGCCTGGTAGTCGGTGACGCAGATGATCGTCAGGGAACTTGCCTCGAGCGCGTCGCCAACCGTTGCCGCCAGCCGTGCACCCTCGGCCACCAGTTTGTCCGCCTTGGCGGTCGTGCGGTTCCACACGGTTGTGGGATGTCCCGCATTGAGAAACGCGCCGGCGAGTGCCCGGCCCATCAGTCCGAGTCCGATGACTGTCACGGGTGTATCTGTTTTGTTCATGGCAGCATCGTCAACGTTGATACCGGTGTGAAGGTCAAGTGAGGTTTTGGTGCGAATCGGAGAACTGAGTCGTCGGACGGGCGTCAACGCTCACCAGTTGCGCTACTACGAGGCCCAAGGCCTGCTGGAGGCAGAGCGCGGCGCGAACGGTTATCGGGAGTACGACGAGAACGCCGTGCTGCGGGTGAAGCAGATCCGGCACCTGCTCGGTGCCGGTTTGTCGTCCGAGGACATCGCGTACCTGCTGCCCTGTGCGGTCGGAGAGGCCCCGGAACTGCTCGGGTGTCCGGAGTTGCTGGCCGCGATGCGGTCACGGCTGCAGCGACTGAACGATCAGATGGACAAGCTTGCTCGATCCCGCGACGCTCTTGCCATCTACATTGATGCGGCCGAGCGAATGAGCAGCGACAGCTATCCGCCCTTCGATGATGCTGACCTGGAGCCTGTCCCCGCCTGACCATCCGGGGTGCTGGCGGTCAACCGGCGGTCTCGGGACGGTCCGGCAGTCCGAGGCGCAGGTGCTCGCTGTGGTAGATCGCCTCGTCCAGCAGTTGGGCGACGTGGTTGTCGTAGAGGCTGTAGACGATGCTGCGGCCGGTGCGGGCTCCGGTGACCAATCCCAGGTGGCGCAGCAGCCGAAGCTGGTGGGAGACGGCGGACTGCTCCATCCCGATCGCGTCGGCCAGTGCGCTCACCGATCGCGGGCCTTGGCGAAGTTCGGTCAGGATCATCAACCTGCTCGGGGTGGCCAGCGCCTGCAAGGTGGTCGCCACGTGATGGGCGGACTCCGGATCCAGGCGCGCGACAAGCCGGTCTCTGCCTTTGACGCCGTGTCCCATAGTGGAAAAGCATACTCCAGGAACAAATGAAGACCTGTTCATATCTTCTGATATGGTCGGGCGGTCTGTTCATGGCTGTCCTGGAGGTGAATCGTGGCCGCGCCGACGCTCGCGCCTACTCGACCGAACCCCGCACCCGGTCTGGTGCCGGTGCGCCGGACCCGGTTGTTCGCACTGCCCGAGGTTCGATGGGCCGCCCTGGCCGTGGTGTTGTTTCTGGTTGGTCTGGCGGTGCAGTTGGCCGGTGGGCCGCAGTGGCTTTGGTGGGCGTTGTATCTGGCCTGCTATGCCGCCGGCGGGTGGGAACCGGGACTGGCGGGATTGCGGGCGTTACGGGAGAAGACGCTCGACGTCGATCTGCTCATGGTCGTCGCGGCGATCGGTGCGGCGGCGATCGGTCAGATCACCGATGGCGCTTTGCTGATCGTCATCTTCGCCACCTCCGGTGCCTTGGAAGCACTGGCCACCGCCCGGACCGAGGACTCGGTGCGCGGACTCCTCGACCTCACGCCGGACACGGCGAACCGGGTGACCGGCGACGGTGCGGAAGAGACGGTGAACGCCGCTGAGCTCCGAGTCGGGGATGTCGTCGTGGTGCGGCCCGGTGAGCGGATCGCCGCGGATGCGACCGTGATCTCCGGTGGCAGCGAAGTCGACCAGGCCACCATCACCGGTGAGCCGCTGCCGGTCGACAAAACCGTCGGCGACGAGGTGTTCGCCGGGACTCTCAATGGCACCGGGGCCCTGCGTATTCGCGTGGAGCGCCGCGCGCAGGACTCGGTGGTCGCTCGGATCGCGGCATTGGTCGAGCAGGCCGCGCAGACCAAGGCCCGCACCCAGCTGTTCATCGAGAAGGTCGAACAGCGCTACTCGATCGGCATGGTCGTGGTCACCGTGGCAGTGTTCACCATCCCACTGCTGCTCGGGGACACCGTGCAGCGTGCGCTGTTGCGGGCGATGACGTTCATGATCGTCGCTTCCCCCTGCGCGCTCGTGCTGGCCACGATGCCGCCATTGCTGGCGGCAATCGCCAACGCGGGCCGCCACGGTGTGTTGGTGAAATCCGCGGTGGTGATGGAAAAGCTCGGCGCCACCGAGCGGATCGCGTTCGACAAGACCGGCACCCTGACTCGCGGCGCGGCCGAGCTCATCGAAATCCATTGCCTGGATATGCGATTCAGCGATGCGGAGGTGCTGCGGCTCTCGGCGGCCGCCGAGCAGCCCAGCGAGCATCCGCTGGCGGCGGCTATCGTACGCGCGGCCCGCGTCCGCGGCCTCAGCCTGCCCGAGATCTCCCAGTTCACCGCCCATCCCGGTCGCGGCGTGACGGCCCGCGTCGGCGATCGGCTCATCGGTGTCGGCTCCCCCGCCACCGTGAGACCAGAAACCGACAGCTCTCCCGGAATCGCGGCATTGCGCGCCACCGTCGACGCGGTGCAGACCAGCGGTTACACCGCCGTCGTCGTGATCTGCGAGCAGCTCCCGATCGGAGTGTTGGCCATCACCGACCAGCTTCGGCCGGAAGCGACGGCGGCAGTGCGCGCCGCCACGGAACTGACCGGCACCGCGCCGGTACTGCTGACCGGCGACAACCGAGCGACCGCCGACCGGCTCGCCGCCCAGGTCGGCATCACCGATGTCCGGGCCGAACTACTGCCCGACGACAAAGTGACCGCGGTGCGGCAACTACAGGCCGACGGACAAAAAGTGACCGTGGTCGGTGACGGCATCAACGACGCTCCAGCCCTTGCCGCCGCCGAGGTAGGCATTGCGATGGGCGGCGCGGGAGCCGACCTGACTTTGCAGACCGCCGACGCCGTCGTGGTTCGGGACGACCTCACCACGATTCCCGCGGTGATCGCCCTGGCGCGGCAGGCGCGACGAGTTGTCGTGGCCAACTTGGCCATAGCCGCCACCTTCATCGGCGTGCTCGTCGTCTGGGACCTCGTCGGGACCCTGCCCCTGCCGCTGGGCGTCGCCGGACACGAGGGATCGACGGTCATCGTTGGCCTCAACGGGCTGCGCATGCTGCGCGGGGCAGCCTGGGAACGCGCCGCCGGAACGCGGGACCGCACCGGACCCGGCGATGACCGGACCGATCGCGGCTGATCCTGCCGCGCAACGTCGGCTGGGATGCGGCACCACGCACGCCTTGGAGTGAACGGCCGCGGTGTTGAGATGGGCGGCGGGACATGCCCGTCAGGTTGCCGCACCTTGGTCCCGTCAGAAGGACCGCTCCGTTCACCGCCGATTCGCCGCGCGCTAGGTCACGGCTTCTCGCGCTCGGCGTTAGAGTGCCGGTCGGGCGCAGACTGTGGTCAGCGAGTGGCCGTGACGAGTTGGAAGCATTCACCGATCCGGGTGACCTGCGACTCGGTGAAACCCGCGGCGTCGAGGAGGGCCACCAGTTCGTCGTCGGGGTACAGCCGCATGCGCCGTGCCACCGGCGGCGGCGCCACGGATGCCGGAGGATTCGGCGCGAGAGTGTGGATGACGATCCTCCCGCCCGGCGCCAGCACCCGGCGCAGTTCGGCGAGTGCGCGAGCGGCGTCGAGGAAGAAGAACGCGTTCGTCATCGCGGCGCAGCTGAATTGCTCGTCCGGCAGGGGCAGCGCTTCGGCCGGGGCGTTGATCACCTCGAGCCGACCGGAACGCACCGCGTCGGCGTTGTTCTTCGCGGCCAGTTGGACCATATCGGCGCTGTGGTCGACCGCGGTCGCGCGGCAGCCGGACTCGAGTGCCCATCGCACGAAGGTGCCGCCGCCGCAGCCGATTTCGAGGAGCCGGTCGGCCGGGGTGAGCTTCAACGCCCGCAGCGTGTCGCGGAACATCTCATGGTGGGCCTTCATATCCCGCCACATCCGCCGGGCGATCCGGCCGCGCGGTCTGCGCAGGAGGTGGTCGGTCAAGAGGTCGGCGAGGTGCGGCATCGGCGTGCACCGGTCCTTTCTGCGGTGACTGGTCCTCGGCGCGCAGCCGGGTTGCGTCAGTTGTGGCTTCCGGCCTGGATTCGCATGTCGCCGAAAACGGTCCGGCGAGCCAGTGGACGAGCCAGGAAGTCGTGCGGAAAGCCGAGTCGCACCGCGGTGGCACGGTCCAGCCGTTCCGTGTGGTGCTCATCGAGCACCAGGTCGAGCGCGCCGAGATTGTCCTGAAGTTGCCGGACCGTGCGCGCACCGAGCACGGGCGCGGTCACGGCGGGGCGGTGCATGCTCCACGCCAGCGCGACCTCGGCGGGCGTTCGCCCGAGTTGGTCGGCTATCTCGGTGACGAGGTCGGCGATGGCCAAGCCGCGCTCGGTGAGCGACTCGTTGGCCAGCGCGATGTCCTTGCGCGATCCGCCTGTCGAGCCGGATGCGCCGCCGAGATCGGTGCGGCGATATTTGCCGGTCAGCACACCGCCCGCCAGCGGTGACCACGAAACCACCCCCAGACCGAGTTCGCCCGCCATCGGGATGAGCTCGCGTTCGACGGTGCGCTCGATGAGGTTGTATTCGATCTGCAACGCGATCAGTGGCGACCAGCCGCGCAGTTCGGCGATGGTCTGCATGCGCGCGACCTGCCAGGCCGGGGTGTCGGAGACGCCGACGTAGAGCACCTTGCCCGCACGAACCAGGTCGTCCATGGCGCGCACGATTTCGTCCGCCGGTGTCAGCCCGTCCCACAGGTGCAAATAGAGCAGGTCGACGTAGTCGGTCCGGAGCCTGCGCAGGCTGGCCTCGACCGAGGCCACCATGCTCTTGCGGTGGTTGCCGCCGGAGTTCGGATCGGTGAGCCGCCGAACCGCGCTGTACTTCGTTGCCAGCACCAGGCTTTCCCGCTCGGCGCCCGCGAACTCGCCGAGCCACTCCTCGGCGGTGCCGTTGGTGTACTGGCTGGCGGTGTCGATGAAGTTGCCGCCGCGGCCCACGTAGTGGTCGAAGATCCGGCGCGCTTCGTCCTTGTCGGCTCCCCAGCCCCATTCGGTGCCGAACGTCATCGTACCGAGCGCCAACGGGGAGACGCGCAGGCCGGACCGGCCGAGCAGCCGGTAGCTGTCCAGCTCGAGCGGTGCCGCCGCCGTTCCCAACCCGTTCCGAGATTCCTTGTACACCAATACCTTCCGTTCATTACGCCATTGAAGGCGCCGCGTGATCGCGGGCATGTCAGTTCTGTCGCGTTCGCCACAGCAACCGTCCGGCCAATAGATTGATAATGACAATCGTTCTTATTAACCTAGCTCCGTTGAGTTCGGCGAGCAAGGGTTGGAGATCGTGACGGCAGCAGACGAGGTTCGACGATGTGTGGGAACGGTGCTCGGAATTCAACCGGCAGAACTGGATTCGACGCGCAGGTTGCAGGAACTGGGCATGGACTCCTTCCTCGCGGTCCGGCTGCACCTGCGGCTGGCCGAGCGGACGGGGGTACGCGTACCGCTGGAGTTGTTCGTCGGCGCGACGCTGGATTCGCTGACCGAGCAAGTGCGGCAGCGCGCCGCCACGGTCCCGCCGGGTGGGAAAAGGGCTGAGGCAGACGAATCCCCGCAGATGGTCGCCGGTGACGAACGGATCGTGCGCGAGGAGGAGCTGACGCCGATCCAGGCGTCGTACTGGGTGGGCCGGGAAGCGGGCATGCCGCTGGGTGGGGTGGCCACTTTCTACTACTTCGAGTTCGACCGCAGCCCAACGCGATTCGTCGCATCGGATCCGGTCGCAGAGATCGCCGCGCTGGAGGACGCATGGAATCGCCTGATCGCGCACCATGAGATGCTCCGCGCCACGATCACCGACGACGGCAGACAGCGGGTCGGCCCGCCGGGCAAGCGGTACCGCATCGGCAGCACCGACGTGCGTCGTCGACCCGAGGACGCCGACCGAGTGCTGGCCGACCTGCGCCAGGAGAAGTCCCATCAGCTCCGCGACACGACGAACTGGCCGTTGTTCGACATCCACGCCGTTCTGCTGCCCGGCGACAGCCTGCGCTTGCTGGTCGGATTCGACATCATCGTCCTGGATATGGCGAGCTGGATCCTGCTGATGCGGCAGTGGGGCGAACTCGTCGCGGATCCCTACGCCCAGCTGCCACCCGCCCCCTCGTTCCTGCGAATCATCGATGAGCGCAAGCTGGTCGATGCGCAACGACGCGACCGCGATCGCGAATATTGGGCTGCGCGTGCGGCGGCACTTCCGCCTGGCCCGCGACTGCCCTACACGGTGGCGCCGGAACGACTGCACTCCCCCAGGTTCCAGCGGCATGGCGCCGAACTGGACGCGGCACGCTGGTCGGCCCTGACCGCCCGGGCGGCGGCTCGCGGGCTGAGCCCGACCGCCGTCCTGCTGGCGGCATTCGGCTTGACGCTGTGTCGTTGGGGTGCCACCGATACGTTCTGTCTCAACACGACATTGTTCGACCGGCCCGACGCGGTGTCGGCCGATGTGGTCGGCGACTTCACCACCACCGCGCTGGTCGAGATGCCCGCCGTAGAGCCGCGGACGTGGCGCGGATTCGCCGAGTTCGCCGAGCGGGTGAACACTCGGTTCTGGGCCGATCTGGAGCATCGCTCCTACAGTGGCGTCGAGGTGCAGCGCGACCAGGCGGGCGACCTCAGGCCGCGGTATCCGGTGGTGTTCACCAGCGGCGTCGGCCTCGACCAGGGAGGCAGCCCGCCCGCGGCATGGCTGGGCGCCGAAGTCTTCGGCGTCTCGCAGACCCCGCAGGTGGTGCTCGACCACATCGTGTGGGACGAGGCCGGACGGTTGCGCATCGCGTGGGACGCCGTGGAGGAGGTATTCCCCGCCGAGTTCGTCGCACGAATGCAAGCGGCATACCTGCGGCTGCTGCGCAGCCTGGCCGACGACGACAGCGCATGGGAGACTGTCGATCTCGGCTGGAATCCCGCCTTCGAGACGACCGAGCCCCTACCGGGAACCGTGCGGCCGGACTCGGGCCCGTTGCTGCTGGATCCGGCGCGGAGTATCGCGCTCACGACGCCTGACGCACCCGCGATCCTGGGGCCGACCGGCTCGGCGACCTACGCCCAACTTGCGGCGCGGTCTCAGACGGTCGCGGCCCGGCTGACTCAAGCCGGGATCCAGGCCGGCGATCGGGTTGCCGTCGTTCTTCCGAAATCAGCCGAGCAGATCGTCGCGGTCTGCGCGACACAGTGGGCAGGCGCGACTTTCGTGCCGATCGAGCCGGACTGGCCCGAGGCACGCATCGCCTCCGTGTGCGCGCGTGCGGAGATCACGCACGCCTTGGTGACACCGGAGACGAAAGATCGGCTGCCGCATCATGTCACCGGACACGTTGTCGACGACGCGCCCGGGCCCGCGACCGCCGAGGCGGCCCACGTCGCGGCCGACGATCTGTCGTACATCGTCTTCACGTCGGGTTCCACCGGCGAACCGAAGGGTGTGGCCATCGAGCACCGTGCCGCGCGCACGACGATCGACGACATCAACGACCGGTTCGGCGTCGGTCCCGCGGACCGGGTCCTGGCCTTGTCGGCGTTGAGTTTCGACCTCTCGATCTACGACATCTTCGGCGTGCTCGGCGTGGGTGGAGCCCTGGTCGTGCCCGACCCGAGCAGGCAGCGTGACCCCGGCCATTGGTGCGACTTGATCGCCGAACACCGCGTCACGGTATGGAACACCGCGCCCGCGGTGGCCGAGATGCTGGTGGAATACGCCGAGGCGGATCCGGCCGCGGCCGCACGGCTCCGCTCCCTGCGGCTGATGCTGCTGTCCGGCGATTGGATCCCCATCTCGCTGCCGGACCGGCTGCGCGCGCTGGTCGGCGACCTCCGGGTGGTCAGCCTGGGCGGTGCGACCGAAGCAGCGATCTGGTCGATTTGCTATCCGATCGACCGCGTCGCCCCCGACTGGACGAGTATTCCGTACGGGCGTGCGCTGCGCGATCAGTTCTTCCTGATCCTCGACGATGACGGTCATCCCTGCCCGGTC
This sequence comes from Nocardia sp. Marseille-Q1738, assembly GCF_965283145.1. Classification (NCBI taxonomy): domain Bacteria; kingdom Bacillati; phylum Actinomycetota; class Actinomycetes; order Mycobacteriales; family Nocardiaceae; genus Nocardia; species Nocardia sp. Marseille-Q1738. Next base: position 285,926 of record NZ_CBDIMS010000004.1, read on the forward strand.
GGCGCGCCCGGCGAACTGCACATCGGCGGCACGGGACTGGCCCGCGGGTATGTCGGCGACGAAGAACAGACCGCGCGCCGGTTCGTCTGGAATCCGCACCTGAGCCAACGCCTTTACCGCACCGGCGATCTGGGCCGGTGGCGGCCCGATGGCGCGATCGAATTCCTCGGCCGCGCCGACCGCCAGGTCAAGATCCGCGGTCACCGGATCGAGCTGGGCGAGATCGAAGCGGTACTGACCCGGCACCCCGCGGTGCGCCGCTGCGTCGCCGGGGTGGTGCCCGCCGCCGACGATCGCCCGAGACTGGTCGCGTATCTCGTTGCCGCGGACGCGCTCCCGCGCGCGGACGAACTCACCGCTTACGCCGCCCAGCATCTGCCGCAGTACATGGTGCCGTCCCGCTGGGTGCCGATCGATGCGATTCCACTGACACCGAACGGCAAAGTGGATTCGGCTCGATTGCCGAACCCGTTCCGTCACAGCACCGCTACCCAGCCCGAGCCGCAGGACCCGGTGGACCATGACACAGCCCGGGCCGACGACGGGGACACCGGCTGGCTGATCCATGCCGCCCGCCAGGCACACCGGCACGGACTGGCGCTCACGATCCGGTTGGATGCGGGTGCTCTCGACGGGCCCGAGGCCCGCGCAGCGGCAGGCGAGTGGACCCGCGCCTTGCGTGACGAGGCCGCGGCACAGGGCGTTCTGGTCGCGGAAGCACCCGGCGGGAACGGCCTAGCCGAACTGCGCATCGAACTGGACGATCCGCCCCAGGCGGTTGCGCCCGCCGAGATCGAACAGGCGGTCGCCGCGGTGTTCACCGAACTCCTCGGCGCGGAGGTCTCGGCGACCACGCCGTTCTACGACGCGGGCGCGACCTCGTTGACGCTGGTCCGCGCCCATCGCAGGCTGCGACGCCTCGCTCCGGCGCTCACCGTGCCGGACCTTTTCCGGCACGGTTCGATCCGCCGGCTCGCGGTCTGGATCGCCCAGCAGGGCCAGGACGCCGATCCGAGCCGCCCGGACGAGTCCGTCAGGGCCGCGGCGGCCCTCGCCGACGCCGCAGAGCGCGGCAGGCTGCGGCGCACCCATCGATCGAAAGCGAGGCAGACGTCGCATGTCGCTCACTGACGCCGTGCAACGGATTCGCACGGGCCTGCGCCATCGCGCGGACCGCAGACAACTGTTCACCGTGCACGCCGAGCACCGGACCGGCACGGCAACCGAAGTCGACGTCCGGATCAACGGACACACCCTGCTGGTCGACGAGCCGGTCGCAGCGGGCGGCGGCGACGCGGGCCCGGATCCGATCGGGCTGGCTCTCGCCGCGCTCGGCACCTGCCAGATCGCCACCTACCGATTCCACGCGGCCCGGCTCGGCGTCGAAATCACCTCGCTCACCGTGGACGTCAGCGCCCGGCTGGACATGGGCCCGGTATTCGGCCTCGACGTGACGCCGCACCCGAGCGAGATCCGGATGCGGGCCCGGGTGAGTGGCCCGGACGACCCGTCGCGCTACCGGGAATTGCAGCAACTCGTCGATCAATCGTGCCCGGTCCTCGCGATCGCCAGCGGAAAGACCTCGGTGCATTCGGAATTGGAGATCTCCTCGTGACCGACAATGACAACGACGGTATCGCGATCATCGGTATGGCCTGCCGGTTCCCCGGCGCCCCCGATCTCGCGTCCTTCTGGGATCTGCTCGCCTCGGGCCGGGAAGGACTGACCCGGTTCGACGACGCGGAGCTCGCCGCTCGCGGCGTCCCGGAGACGCTGCGAGCACACCGCAACTACGTGCCGGTCGGCGGCCTCGTCGACGGACAGGACCGCTTCGACGCCGACCATTTCGGCTATACCGCCCACGAAGCCGCTCTGCTCGACCCGCAGCTGCGCCTGCTGCTGGAATGCGCGTGGCACGCCATGGACGACGCCGGTCACGCTGGTGGGGCACGACTCGGCGCGGTCGGTGTGTTCACCGGCGCCGCGCACAGTGACTATCTCGCGGACAATCTGGCCGGTTTCCGGCGGGGCGCCGACCGTGACCCGATGGGCCACCTGCAAGCCACGATGGGCGCGATCACCGACTATTTCCCCCAGCAGCTCGCCTACCGCCTCGACTTGACCGGACCCGCCGTGGCCGTCCAGGCCACGTGCGCCACCTCGCTGGTGGCCGTGCACATGGCGGCGCAGTCGCTGTCGAATGGTGAATGCGACACCGCGCTCGCGGGCGGTGTTTCGCTGATCGTGCCGCAGGGCCGGGGCTACCTGCACGTGCCGGACGCCATTTTCTCGGCGGACGGGCACACCCGCGCCTTCGGCGCCGAAGCTTCGGGCATGGTGCACAGCCAGGGCGCCGGCCTGGTGTTGCTGCGGCGGCTGGAAGACGCGCTCGCGGACGGTGATCCGATCTACGCGGTGCTACGCGGCAGCGCGGTGAACCACGATGGCGCGGGCAAGGCCGGTTTCACCGCACCGTCGGCGACCGGACAGGCACGCGTCGTCGCGGAGGCGCTGGCGGTCGCGGGAGTGGAACCGGACGCCGTGGATCTCATCGAAGCACATGGCACGGCCACGGTACTGGGCGATCAAATCGAATTATCGGCTCTCGCAGCCATATTCGGCACCCGCACGGTCACCGAACCGATCGCGATCGGCTCGGTGAAGAGCAATATCGGGCACACCAATGCCGCCGCGGGTATCGCCGCATTGATCAAGACGGCGCTGGCGCTGCGCCATCAGCGTATTCCGGCCACCCTGCACGCGGACCCGGTCCATCCAGACGTGGCGCGGCACCGCGGGCTCTTCGAGGTAGTGCATCGGGGCCGTGCCTGGCCGGAGCGCGAGGGCACCCGGATCGCGGGTGTCAGCTCGTTCGGGATCGGCGGGACGAACTGCCACGTCGTTCTGGAACAGGCGCCGGTCCGCGCGGCGGGGACCGAGCCGGACGACCGCGCCCAGTTGCTCGTCGTCTCCGGAACGACGCAGCAGGGCTGCCGAGCCCAGCTCGACCGCGCCACTGCGGGCATCGAGGCGGGATCGGGGGCCGATTACTCCTACACCCTGCTGCACAGCAAGCACGCGGAATCCGGTTGGCGGGCCGCGGCGATCTTGCCGGAAGGTGCGAGCGCGCCGCGGCACGTCGCCGTCCGTCAGGTACCCGCGCGACGGCCGAGCATCGTTTTCGCGTTTCCGGGTGCGGGTGCGCAGTTCTCCGGCATGGGTGCGGGGCTGTACCGCGACGAACCGGTGTTCACCGCCACCGTCGACGAATGCGCGAGCCTGCTGAAGCCATTGCTGGACTATGACATCCGCGACATCGTCACGGGGCAGGCTCCTGCCAGCGCGGCCGACGACGTGCGCTACGGCCAGCCCGCGCTCTTCGCGGTCTCGCTCGCGACCGCGATGACGTTACGTGACTTCGGAATCGAGCCGGACGCTGTGCTCGGGCACAGCCTCGGCGAATACGCCGCCGCGGTCGTCGCGGGGATGCTGAGCGTGGCCGACGCGGCGCGGTTGGTCGCGATCCGCTCTCGCGCCCTTGCCGCCGCGGCGCCTGGAGCGATGCTCGCTGTCGCACTGGCGGAAGCCGAGATCGCGGATCTGCTGGCCGGCCATCCAGAGGTCGGGCTCGCCGCGGTCAACGCACCGCAAGCGTGTGTGGTCTCCGGTCCCGCTGCCGCCATCGCCGAACTCGCACGCACGATGACCCGCGGTGGTATTCAGCACACGAGACTCCGCGTCGATGCCGCATTGCACTCCCCCGCCGTGTCGGGCGCCGCCGCGGCGCTGCGTGCGGAGGCGGCGAGGGTGACGACCACCGCGGCGGCCATCCCGCTGTACAGCGCGCTCACCGGACAGGCGACACGGTTTGTCGACAGCGAACACTGGGTGCGGCACATGCGCGAACCGGTGCGCTTCGCCGCCGCCGTACATGCCGCGGCCGGGCCCCGGTCCACCGCGATCGTCGAGGTCGGCCCGGGTGGAACGCTCGCGGCGCTGGCCCGCCGCAACGCACCCCATGGGCTCGTGACGGCGCTGAGCACCCTCCCGGACGCCGACGAGATCGCGACGCTCCCGGCCGGAGCGCCCGCGCCCGACCGCGCTGCGCTCTTGGCCGCGGTCGGTCAATTGTGGTGCGCTGGAGCGGATGTAGACCCAGAATCGCTGCATCGGCGTCGGCGGCGGGTCCGATTGCCCGGATATCCGTTCCAGCGCAGCCGGTTCTGGATCGACCCGCCCGATACGCCGGAACATGTTGTCGAGGAGACCGTCCCGGCGCACGACGGCGCAGCGAACGCCTCTGTCCTGAGCACGCCGGAACTGTTCGCCGAGGGTGACAACGCGGCGCTGTCCGAGGCCACCTCCCTGGATGCGGAATCCAGCACCGTGCGCGACAACCCAGCCGCTCTGGACGTCGTAGCGGCGTCCTCGACGCCGGACGAGCAGTTGGTCGCCACCTTGTGGGGCGAGTTGTTCGGTAGACCGGTCCCCGACGCGGACGCCGACTTCTTCGCGCTCGGCGGCACCTCCATGCTGGCCACCCGGATGCTCGATCTGCTGAACGAGCGGGAGCACACCGATATCCGTCTGCGCGAGCTGCTGGCCCACCCCACTGTGCAGGCCTTCGCACAGCTGCTCGGGCGGCGGCGCGCTCCTGCGGCGGACCGGTCGGAGACCGCCGCGCCCGCGACGCGATCGGCTTCGGCGATCCGGTCCGAGCCGACCGCCGAAGCCGACGAGCCGTTTCCGCTCACCCGCGTGCAGCACGCCTACTGGGTCGGCCGCTCCGGCGCGTTCGGCCTCAGCGACGTGTCCTGTCACATCTATCTGGAATACGACTGCGCCGACCTGGATCTCGACCGCTACGAGCGGGCCTGGAACCAGGTCATCGCACGCCACGACATGCTGCGGGCGGTGATCACCGACGACGGCCGCAATCGGGTGCTGACCACGGTGCCCGACTACCGGATCCGCCGCCACGACCTGACCGGCCGCTCTCCCGCCGAACGCGAGGACACCCTCGCCGACCTGCGCAGGCAACTGTCCCACCGGGTGCACCGCCCGGACCGCTGGCCGCTGTTCGACGTACGCGCCGCGGTGATCGACAACAGCACGACCCGGATCTTCTTCGGCATCGACGCGTTGATCTGCGACGCGGGCAGCTTCCTCGTCCTCGACCGCGACCTACGGCGTTACTACACCGAGCCCACGACGTCCCTGCCAGCCGTACCGACCCGATTCGCCGAGTACGTAGCGCACACCGCCACCCGCTCGGGCACCGACGCGCGCCGCCGGGCGGTGGACTACTGGCAGCAGCGCATGGACCACATTCCCGGCCCGCCCGCGCTGCCCACTCGCACGCGCACCCAGACACGGCCGTGGTTCGCCCGGCGCGCCGGACAACTCGCGGCCGCCGAGTGGACGACGTTACGCCGGATGTCCGCCGACCACGGCGTGACTCCGTCGGCGGTCCTGCTCACCGCCTACGCCGACGTGCTGGCCGCTTGGTCGGGCGACGAGCGCTTCGCCGTCATGCTGACCCTGGTGGACCGGCCGGTGGCGCTGCCCGGAATCGAGGATGTGGTCGGCGATTTCACCACACTGCTGGCACACGAGGTCGATCGGACGGGCATCGATTCGTTCGCGGATCGGGTCAAGCGCACCCAGCAGCGACTGTTCGACGACATCGACCACCGCGACTACTCGGCGCTGGAACTGCTCGGCGAGCTGTCCACGAGATCCGGTCGGCGACACCTGCTTCCGGTGGTCTTCACCAGCGCGTTGGACGTGGCCGACCTCGTCGGCGGCGATCCGGACCTGGAGTGGGCGGGGCGCATGGTGCACGGCGTCAGCCAGACCCCGCAGGTCTGGCTGGATCACCAGGCGTTCGTGCACGCGGGCTCGCTGCGGCTGCAATGGGATGTCCTGGAAACCGTCCTCGACCCGGATGCCGCCGACAGCGCCTTCGCCGCCTACGTGTCCTGGCTGCGCAGGCTGGTCGACGATCCGAGCGCGTGGACCGCGACCGACACGGGTCCACGGCTGGCCGGTCCCGGCGCGGATGTCGCGGCCACCGTCGCCGCGATCTGGGCGCAGGTCCTCGGCCTCGAACAAGACGCCGTCGGGGCGGATTCCACCTTTGTCGGGCTCGGCGGCGACTCGGTGCTCGCGGTGCGGATGGCCACCATGGTGCGCGGGCGGCTCGGCGTCGCGGTCCCGGTGGTGGACCTGGTCGGCGACCAGACGCTCGGCCAGCTGGTGGCCTACGTCGCCGAGCGCCGCTCGGACGCGGCGACCGCGGCGGGCGCGGAACTGGTCCGGCAGGCCGATCCGTCCGCGCCGTTCCCGCTCACACCGTTGCAGCAGGCCTATTGGGTCGGGCAGCAGCACGGGTGGGCGCTGAGCTACGACTCCGCGCACAACTACGTCGACTTCCGTCTGTCGGGCATCGACCCGACCGCGGTCGAAGCCGCGGTCCGCAGCCAGGTGCGCAGGCAGCCGATGCTGCGCGCGGTGTTCCTCGCCGACGGCGTGCAGCAGGTGCTCGACGCCGACGACCCGCGCTTGGCCGTGCTGCCGATCACCGCGGTCGACCAGCGTTGCGCCGACGTCGAGGAGATCGACGCCGTGCTGGCCCGGACCCGTGCCGAGATGCAGCGCCGCGGACCCGAGATGGATCCGTGGCCGTTCCGGATCACCGCCGTCCGGCTGCCCGGCGACGAGCTGAGCCTGCATATCGTGTGCAGCCTGCTGGTCGCCGACGGCTGGTCGGTGCAATTGATGTTCACCGAGCTGTTCACCTATCTCGACGAACCGAACACGGTGCTGCCGCCGCTCACCGCGCACTTCGGCGACTACGTCGAGACCGTGAACCGGCAGCGGCGTGAACCGGAATGGCAGGCGCAGCGCGACTGGTGGTGGGATCGGCTCGACACTCTGCCCACGGCCCCCGCGTTACCGCTGGCCATGCCGTTCGACCAGGCACGCCCCGACACCCTCGTCCGGCGGGAATTGCGGGTGATCGGCGAGCAGATGGCCATACTGCGCGAGCGCTGCACGGCCTACGGCATCACCCCGACCACTGCCTTCGCCACCTGCTACGCGATCGGGCTGGCACGGCTGGCCGGGCACCGCCGGTTCCTGCTCAACGTGCTCTACCTCAACCGGCTGCACCTGCCCGCGGACCTCGACCACGCGATCGGCCCGTACGCGGGCACGGTGCTGCTCGATGTCGACCTGCCCGCACCCGCGACCTTCGTCGAGGCGGCGCGGCACGTCCAAGAGGCCACCGCGCGCATGCTCGACCACGGACAGGTCACCGGTGTGGAGGTCGTCCGCGAGCTGGGCCGCCGCCGCCGCGACACCGCGCCGCAGGCGCCGGTCGTGTTCCACAGCACCCTCGGACTGCATCCGCCGGGCGGGACACCGGACACCGTGCGGGTGCGCGAGTTCTACCAGCGTGTGCGCACGCCCCAGGTGGCGCTGGATCTGCAAGTCTTTCAATGGGATTGGGACGACTCGGTGGTCGTCAACCTGGACGCGGTCGCCGAGCTGTTCGAGCCGGGCGTGCTCGACGCGCTGTTCGCCGACATCGGCGCCGAGATCGCGGCTCTGGTCGAACGGCCCGAGACATGGACGAACCTCGTCGAACTGCCCGCGTCCGAACGTCCCGCGTCCGCCGCCGCGACGGCCGAACGTGCCGCCATCGCGGGCGGTCCGCCGCGCACCGACACCGAGCGTGCGATCGCCGCGTTGTGGGCACGGATGCTCGAGCTGGATTCGAGCGAAGTCGACCGCGCCACGGACTTCTTCGCCTTCGGTGGCGATTCGGTCATGGCGATTCGAATGCTCAACCGGTTGCGCGGTGAGCTCGGCCTGCTCGTCACACCTCGGGCGTTCCTGGCCGATCCCAGTCTCGCTGCCGTGGCCGCGGTGGCCGATCAGGCCAGTGCGGCTTCTGAGCCGGGCGACTGCGCGGTGACCTTGCGCGATGGCACCGGGACTCCGCTGTTCCTGCTGCATCCCACCGGTGGGGACGTGCTCTGCTACGTCGATTTGGCGCGCAAGCTGGACACCGAACGGCCGGTGATCGGCATCCAGGACCCGGCCCTGGCCGGTGAAACGGGCCCGGACAGCGTCGCCGACCTCGCGCGACGGTACGAACGGGTGCTGCGCGCCCACCAGCCCACCGGTCCTTATCTGCTCGGCGGATGGTCGATGGGCGGTATCGTCGCGCACGAACTCGCCGGGCGCCTCCAGGAATCCGGCGACACGGTGGCCCTGCTCGCGCTCATCGATTCGAATATCGCCGACCGCATCCAGCACACCGCTGAGGGCGAATTCTGGTCGCGTTATCTCGGGTCGCTGGAAGCATTCCTGGACATCGACCTCGAATCGGGCGCTCTGGACGGGGAATTCGCCCGGCTACCCGAGGCGCAGCAGCGCGACGAGATCTGGCGGCGGCTGGCCGCGACCGGTGTCGCGGGACGCGATCCGGCGACTCAGCGACTGCGCGAAGAGACGTTCGCGCGGCACCTGCGAGCGCTGGGCGATCACCGCACGGGCTTCCTCGCACCCGACGAAAACCGCGAAACCCTGCTCGTGCGCGCGGAATCGCCGGCACCGCGTAACTCGGGCGTCGGGATGGGCGTCGACGACTGCGCGGATCTGCCGGACCTGGGATGGCGCGACCACACTCCGGGCCGAATCGACACCCACGTCATCGCGGCGCACCACTACGCGATTCTCGGCGAGCCCGCCGTCGACACGGTGGCCCGGTTGATCTCCGACGCGCTTGCCCGCGCTGCGGCTGTGGACGGAGTACGTCATGACTGACGCGCACCGACCGCAGCACGATTCGTATGCGGCGGCCGCGGAGTTCTACGACCTGATGGCGATACCCTATGTGGCGCAAGCGGAACCGGTGCTCGCCGAGCTGCTCGCCGAGGTGGACACCGTCGCGGGCCCGATCGTCGACATCGGCGCGGGCACGGGACTCTCGACCGTCATGATCGCGGACGCGCTGCCCGACGCCGAGCTCGTCGCGGTGGAACCGGCGCCCACCATGCGGGCGGTGCTGATGTCGCGGCTGGCCGCACGCAAGGATCTGCGTGAGCGGATCACGGTGCTGCCGAGCGGATTTCTCGACTGCGTCCTTCCCGATCGATGTGCCGCGGTGGTCGCCCTCGGGGTGATCGGGCATTTCGATGCCGCGGCGCGGCCGAGGGTCTGGTCCACGATCGCCGCCGCCCTGGCCCCCGGCGGGAGCGCGGTGGTCGAGGTGCAGCGCCCCGGCCGCGTCAGCGAAGTAGCCGAGCGCCGATACACCCAGGCCAGGGCGGGCGCCCTGCGGTACGAGGGCTGGAGCGCGGCGCATCCGGTCGACGCCGACGCGCTGATCTGGCGGATGACCTACCGCGCGTACCGCGACCAGCTGCTGGTCCAGGAAACCGTCGCCGAGCATCGGGTCTGGCCCGTGGGTGCGGAACGGCTTTCGGAGGAAGCGGCCGGCGCGGGCCTGCGCCTGGCCGCCGAGGACACCGACACCGGATTGCTGCGATTCGTCAAGGAAAGGCATCAATGATGACCGTGCACGAAGTACTCGCCGCCATCGAGCACTTTCTGCCCGTGCTGCGCGAGCGAGCGCAGGACACCGAGGACGCCCGCCGCGTACCGGCGGAATCGATCAAAGCGTTGCAGGAGATCGGCTTCTTCAAACTGCTGCAACCGAAACGCTACGGCGGTTTCGAGACGGACCCGGCGACGTTCTACTCAGCGGTCGCGCTCATCGCGAGTGCCTGCGGTTCGACCGGCTGGGTGGCGTCCGTGCTGGGCGTCCCGCCGTGGAACGTCGCGCTGTTCGACGTCCGCGCCCAAGACGACGTGTGGGGTGACGACACCGATACCCGCATCTGCTCCTCCTACGCCCTGACCGGCACCGCGACCGCGGTCGACGGCGGCTACCGGCTCAGCGGCCGTTGGGGTTTCGCCTCGGGCTGCGACCACGCGACGTGGGCGCTGGTGGGTGCCCGGGTCGTCGAAAACGGCGCCGCCGTCGACTCCTGCACCTTCCTGGTGCCGCTCGGCGACTACACGATCGAGGACGTCTGGGACTCCGTGGGCCTGCGCGGCACCGGCAGCAACGACCTGCTCGCCGACGACGTGTTCGTGCCCGCCCACCGGGTGCTCGGTTCCGCGGCGGTAGCGGCGTGCGTGACGCCGGGCCAGGCGGCCAACGACGGACCGCTGTATCGGATTCCGTTCGGGTCGATCCACACCAGCGCGATCACCGCGCCGATCATCGGCATGGCGCGCGGCGCCTACGCGGCACATCTCGAGCACCAGCGCGACCGGGTTCGCGTCGCGCTGCCCGGCGACGCGACCAGGGAGACCGGTTTCACCGGAACGCCCTTCCAGGACGACCCGGCCGCACTTGTGCGCATCGCCGAAGCCGCCAGCGAGATCGATGCCGCGTGGTTGCAGCTGACGCACAACATCGGCGCCCTCTACGCCCGCGCCGAAGCAGGACAGCCGATTCCCCCGATCGACCGGCTCCGTGTCCGCCGCGACCAGGTGCGCGGCACCGAGCGGGCGATCTTCGCGGTGGACCGGCTGTTCGAGAACTCGGGCGGACGCGCGCTGCGGGCGGGCACGGCGATCCAGCGGTTCTGGCGCGACGCCCACGCCGGGCGGGCGCACGCCGCCAACGACCCGGAACGGGCGTACCGGATGTTCGGCGCCGCCGCGTTGACGCAGTCGTCTCCGACACCGCCCGGCGCGGCGCGGCCCGAACCGGCGGATGGGGAGCAGCGACGGTGACCGAACAGGCGGTATCGCTCCTCGACAGTCATCCGTGGGTCGACAAGGCGTGGTGGGACCCGGATCGCACAGCGATCATGGTGCGTCCCGCGGCCGAAGCGGTGGCCGTGCGGCCCCGTCCGGGACCGCTGCTGCTCGAGCAACTGGACCACTGGCGGCACGTGTACGAATACGTCTATTCGGTCGCGGCCGACCGCCACGGTGACGATCTCGACCTGTCCGGCTGGCGTGCGTCGGACACCGGCCGGCCGTTTCCCCGCGCACACATGATCGAGTGGATCGACCATGCCGTCGGGCTCGTGCTTCGCGGCAAGCCGGACGTGGTGCTCGAATTGGGCTGCGGCAGTGGCCTGATCGCCCATCGCGTGCATCGGAAGGTGCGAGCGTACGTCGGTCTCGATGTCGCGGAACCGGCCGTCGCCCGATTGCGCGACCAAGCGCTGCCGGGCGTGCGGGTACTCCATGGAGCCGCCCACGATGTGGCGTCGGAGGAAGTCGCCCAGGCGTTGCGTGCGGCGACCGGCTCCCCTTCGGCTGTCCCGGACTGCATCGTGCTGAACAGTGTCACGCCGTGCTTCCCGAACGAGCGATATCTAACCGCCGTCCTCGACGACGCACTGGATCTCGTCGCCCCCGGAGGCAGGGTGATCGTCGGCGACGTCCGCAACCTCGCCACCGCACCGAGCTTCGCCCGCTGGCTCGAGTCGGCGCGGAATCCGGGGATACCCGAGCCGGAGCTGGCCCGGCGAGCGGCCGACCGGATCGCGGCGGAGGAAGAATTGCTCTGCGACCCAAGGGTATTCGCCGGAATCGCGCGGCGTCATACGCGGAACGTGCAGGTCACCTGCTACGCGAAGCCGTTACAGGCGGACACCGAACTCACCCGGTACCGCTACGACGTCGTGTATACCGTCGATGCCCCTGTGCCGCCGCCGGTCCACACCATCGCGTGGGCCGACCTTTCCGGCACGGTCGCCGAGCGGCTCGCCACCGTCACCGGCGCCGGGAATGTCACGCTGATCACCGACATCCCGAACGCACTGCTCGACGGCGGCATCCCCGATGCCGTCACTCCTGCCGAGCTTGCCGCCGCCATCCCGCCATCCTGGGCAGTGCTGCTCGACTCCCCCGACGGCCGGCTACTGGCCGTCGGTCCACCCGAACATCAGGTCGGGCGAGCCGCCGTCTCCGACACGCATCCGCCCGTCGTCTGCAACGACCCGTTCGCCCGGTTCGTGCGACGGCGGCTGCCGGAAATGCTGGCCGACCACTTGGAACGACATGCCCCCGCGACAGCGCTACCGGACATCGTGGTAGCAGAGGAGCCGATCATCCCGTGACGACCACACCCTCCCTGGATCACCTGGACGAGCTGCGCGCGGCCTGCCGAGGTGACGTGCTGCTGCCCACCGACCTCGGCTACGACCGGGCTCGCCACACCTGGAATGCCGCCGTCGACCATCGGCCCTCGGTGATCGTGCGGTGCGCCGACGACGCGGATATCCGGGCGGCGGTGGACTTCGCGCGCCGCCGCGGGCTGGCGGTGTCGGCGCGCGCAGGCGGGCACGACGTCGCCGACCACGACGAGATGGACGGCTCGCTGCTGCTCGACCTGTCGCTGCTGAAGACCATCACCGTCGATCCCGAACGTCGCAGCGCCACCGTCGCTCCCGGCGTGCTGTGGTCGGAGTTCGACCGCGCCTGCCAAGCGCATGGGCTCGCGGTCACCGGCGCCGACGTGTCGACTGTCGGCGTCATCGGCACCGCGCTGTCGGGCGGAAGCGGATGGCTACAGCGGGCGGTGGGTTTCACCTGCGACAACGTGCAGGCTGCTCGGGTCGTGCTGGCCGACGGGCGCCACGTGGACGTCGATGCCGACCACCATCCGGAGTTGCTGTGGGCGTTGCGGGGCGGCGGCGGCAACTTCGGCATCGTCACCGCCCTGGACCTGCGCCTGCACCCGATCGGCACGGTGTACGCGGGCACGCTCCTGTACCGCTACGAGCGAGCGCGGGCGGTGCTCACCGGATTTCGGGAGCTCTGCGAGACGGCTCCGCCCGAGTTGTCGCTGCGTGCGACGCTGATCCACTGGCCGCCTGGCGCACCGGAGGGACCGCCGATGGCCGCCATCACCGCCTCCTATCTCGGCGCGGCCGAGGAGGCTCGTGACGTGCTGCGCAGGTTGCGCCGGATCGGCGAACCCGAGCTCGACCTGGTGCGGCCGCTGACCTACCCGGAGCTGCAACGCAATACCGAGCAGGCGTTCACGGAAGGGCACGGCACCGCGACCGGGACCGAATGGCTTCGCTCGCTCGACGACGACACGATCGACGCGGTGATCGAACTCGGTGCGCGGATGCCAACCCCGCATTCGCTGATCTCCATTCACCAACTCGGCGGCGCGATCCGCCGGACCACCAGCGAGACAACGTCTTTCAGTTTCCATGAGGCCGACTACCATCTCGTCGTGTTCTCCGGCGGACCCGCCGGACAGCGCCTCGGGCCCGCACGGGCGTGGATCGCCGAGATCATCGACGCGGTGCGCGGCTGTTCCGCCGGTGGCCCTTACATCGGCATCCTGGACGGCACCAGTTCGCCGTCGCGTGTGCGCAGCGCCTATCACCCCGAAGCATACGAGCGGCTGCGGCGAATCAAGGCAGAGTACGACCCGGACAATCTCTTCCGGTGCAATCACAACATTCCGCCCGCGACCGATGCACCCGAGGCGGCGTCGCGATGACGGTCGAGCTCACCGATATCGCCCGGCACGCGGCCGATGCCGCCGCTCTGAACGGCGAGTCCCGGATCGCGTTCGATGCGCGGCACATCGATTCCGCTCGCGACGATCTGGACCTGTTCGGACTGCGCGCCATGGTGCATGTGCTCCAGAAGGCTTTGCCTGGCAGTGCATTCCATGCAGAACCAGAGATCGCCGAGCGGCTCGAAGTGGCACCGCGGCACCGCTGGCTGCTGCGCAGGTGGCTGGCCGAGCTGACCGCCCGCGGGTGGCTTTCCCGGGACGAGCAATCCGGCTATGGCGCGTTGCGTGCAGTCGCGGATCCGGTGCGTCCCGATCTGCGGGCGGTCTGTGCCGACCTCGGTTTCGCGCCAGAACTCGCGCGGTTCTTCGAACGAGCCAACGAACGCCTGCCCGAGCTGCTGCGCGATCGCGTGCTGGCGCAGGAATTCCTCTTCCCCGACGGGGACTTCCGCACCGCCGAGGCGGCGTACCGGAACAATCCGATCAACCGTTATCTGAATGCCGCCACCAGGGAGATCGTCACCTGGGCGGTCGGCGAACTCAGCACGTCCCCGGTCCGCATCCTGGAACTGGGCGCCGGGGTCGGCGGCACCACGGCCGATATCGTCTCGGGACTGGGTGATCTGGCGGTCGACTACCATTTCACCGACCTGTCGAGCTTCTTCCTCGACACCGCACGCGCGCAGTTCTCCGCCTACCCCTGGATGCGCTACGGCATCGTCGACCTCAACACCGACCTGCCGAACCAGCAGGCGTGCGACATCGTCCTGGCCGCCAATGTCCTGCACAACGCGCACCACTGCGGCCGGACCCTGCGCGAAGTACACGACCTGCTGCGTCCCGGCGGGTTGCTGATCTTCGTCGAATCGTGCCGCGAGCACTGCCAGCTGCTCACGTCGATGCATTTCCTGATGTCCCCGAAGCCGGGCGTGGCCAAGCCCGGCCGTACCGACGTTCGCGCCGGAACGGACCGCATCTTCCTCAGCGAACGGGAATGGCTCGACGAACTCGCCGCCGCGGGACTGCGGACACAGGTCGTGCTGCCCGACACCGATCACCCGCTGGCCGCGCTCGGGCAGCGCGTGTTCGCCGCGCGGAAACCTCTGTGAGCCCGAAGGACATCGTGGACAGCCACTACCGCAGCGATGACTACTACGAGGTGGGGCGGGAGAAGATCCGGGAGTTCGCCCGCGCCGTGCAGAACTTCCACCCGGCGCATTGGGACGAGGCGGCCGCGCTCGCGCTGGGGTATCGGGGTCTGATCGTGCCGCCCACCTTCGCGTCGTCGGTCGCGAGTCTCGCGCAACGCGCCATGTTCCGCGAAGCCACCGCGGGCTACGACCCCAGCCAGCTGCTGCACCTCGAGCAGGAACTGCACCTGCACCGTCCGGTGGTCGCCGGAGACCGGCTGACCGCCGATCTCGCCGTCGAGTCACTGCGCCGTGCCGAGACCGGCGACATCATCGTGGTCATGACCGTCTTTCGCGACCAGGGGGGCGATCCCGTGCAAACAGTGCACACGACCTTGGTCGCCCGTCGAGGCGCCACCGCCGACGATGTGGTACGAGCCGCAGCGGCACTGGCCATGCAAGATCTCGCCGCGCCGGTCGGCGAACCCAGGGCGATCACGCGACCGCTGTCGTCGCGGCAGCCGCCCGTACCGGCGCCAGGCATGCGTTCGCCGCTGGAACTCGCTGCCGGACAGCATCTTCCGGCGCGGTCGTACCGATTGACCCGCGGAGAGCTGGTCAACTACGCCGGAGTCTCCGGAGACAACAACCCGATCCACTGGAGCGACGACGTATCCCACCGCGCGGGACTGGACACCGTCGTGGCACACGGGATGCTGACGATGGGCCTGGCCGCCGGATATCTGACCGCCTGGCTCGACGACCCCAGCCGCATCGTCGAGTACACCGTGCGGTTCACGAATCCGACGTATGTCGATTCGCGTCGTCCGACGGAGCTGGAGTTCACCGGCCGCGTGCAATCTGTTGATTCCAGCGCGGAAACCGCTGTAGTCGCCCTCACCGCCCAGTCGAACGGTGCACCCGTCTTCGGTCATGCGACCACCACGATTCGGCTATGACCGACTCAGGCGGAATCTCCCGGCAGGCCGAGCCATTTCCGCGCTCGCCCGAGCTGACAGCGGACAAGCGCCACACCCTCGAGCAGTGGCATCGGTGGCTCCGAGCTTTGCCTTGACCGGCGGTGGCGGAACCCGAGCACCATCACGGCTTTCGCTGTCGGCGTTCGGGCGCTGCTGCCCAGGGGCAGCCTATGCCCCTGGGCGCGCGCTCGCCGCGGTGCCACGTGCAGCCTGCAAGTGACAACTACAACCTGCCGTCACAGGAACGCAAGGGCGTACTCAGTCCGCGGAGACTTCGCTGCGGTCGCCGCTCCAGAGCGTGTGGAACTTACCCTCGGCGTCGATGCGCTCGTAGGTGTGCGCTCCGAAGAAGTCGCGCTGCGCCTGGGTGAGCGCGGCGGGGAGGCGCTCGGCGCGCAGGGCGTCGTAGTAGGACAGCGACGACGCGAACGCCGGTACCGGGATGCCCAGCAGGGTCGCGGTGGACACGACGCGCCGCCAGCTGTCGATCGCGGTCTCGATCGCCTCACGGAAGTAGGGCGCGAGGATCAGGCTCGGCAGTTCCGGGTTCTCGTCGTAGGCTTCCTTGATCCGGTTCAGGAACCGGGCCCGGATGATGCAGCCGCCGCGCCAGATCGTCGCGAGGTCGCCGGGGCGCAGGTTCCAGTCGTATTCGGCACTCCCCGCGGCGATCTGGTCGAAGCCCTGGGCGTATGCGACGACCTTCGACGCGTACAGCGCCTGCCGGATGTCCTCGGTGAACTGCTCGACGTCGGTGGGCTTGTCCGCCAACCGGCCCGAAGCCAGACCGGTTGCCGCTTTGCGCTGCGCGCGCGAACCCGACAGCGCCCGTGCGAAGACCGCTTCGGCGATGCCCGTCACCGGCACCCCGAGATCGAGGGCGGACTTCACCGTCCAGCGGCCGGTGCCCTTCTGCTCGGCGGCGTCGACGATGACATCGACCAGCGGTCGGCCGGTTTTCGCGTCCACCTGCTCGAGCACCTCGGCCGTGATCTCGACGAGGTAGCTTTCCAGGTCTCCGGAGTTCCACTGGGTGAACACGTCGGCGATCTGCTTCGCGTCGAAACCGAGCGCGTCACGGAACAGGTGATAGGCCTCGCCGATCAGCTGCATGTCGGCGTACTCGATGCCGTTGTGCACCATCTTGACGAAGTGCCCGGAACCGTCCGGACCGATGTGGGTGCAGCACGGCGTTCCGTCGACTTTCGCCGCGATCGATTCCAGCAGCGGACCGAGCGAGTCGTAGGACTCCTTCGGGCCGCCGGGCATGATCGCCGGACCGTTGAGCGCGCCCTCCTCGCCACCCGAGATGCCGGCGCCGACGAAGTTCAATCCGCGCTCCCGCAGCGCGGCTTCGCGCCGGATGGTGTCGGTGTAGAGCGCGTTGCCGCCGTCGATGATGATGTCGCCTGGCTCCATCGCGGCGGCGAGTTCCTCGATGACGGCATCCGTTGCGGCGCCCGCCTTCACCATGATCAGGACCCGGCGCGGCTTCTCCAGCGCGGCCACGAACTCCTCGATGGTTTCGGTGCGCACGAAATCACCGTCGTCGCCGTACGCCTCGAGCAGTGCGTCGGTCTTGGCGATGCTGCGGTTGTGCAGCGCCACCGTATAGCCGTGCTTGGCGAAGTTGCGGGCGATGTTGCTACCCATGACCGCCAGGCCGGTGACCCCGATCTGTGCACGTGCTGTAGAGGTCGGCATCAATCAGCTCTCTCGTTCGACAGGTGTGGCGGGTCCGCACGAAGCCGTTCGGCGGGCGCCTCGTGGAGTCCGTTCCACGACGTCTCAGACCTTACCTACCCCGTCGGTTCCAGCATGTGTCGCATAGCGAGCCGTCGTCCGTTTCGTGGTCGCAGGCAAGGCCCGCGGCATCATGCGCAACGGCTGGCCCGGCATGCTCCACCGCTCAGCCTCCTTCGCCCGAGAGGCGGTGGCGGAGGCCGGCCGCCCGGAGCGTGAGGTGGTTGCGCTCGGCGAGGTTGTGCGCCTGTGCGGCGGCCTCCACGTAGAGCCGCGCCGCCGTGGCGACGTCGCCTGCCTGTTCGTGGAGGTAGGCGGCCGAAGCGGTGTACCGCGGGAGCTTCGGGTCGAGTTCGGCGAGGGCGGCGAGCCCGGCCTGCGGTCCGTCCGCCTCACCGATGGCGACGGCGCGATTGAGCCGCACCACCGGGCTGTCGGTGAGACGGACCAGCTCGTCGTACCACTCGACGATCTGCACCCAGTCGGTCTCGGCGGCGGTCTGCGCGTCGGCGTGCAGGGCCGCGATCGCGGCCTGCGCCTGATACTCCCCGAGCCGGTCGCGGGCCAGCGCGGCTTGGAGCACGGCCACGCCCTCGGCGATCAGGTCGCGCCGCCAGAGGCCGCGGTCCTGCTCGGACAGCGGCACGAGGCTGCCGTCGGCGCGGGTGCGGGCCGGGCGTCTGGCGTGGTGGAGCAGGAATAGGGCGAGCAGCCCCGCGGCCTCTGCGTCGTCGGTGGTCGCGGCCAGCTGCCGAGCCAGCCGGATCGCCTCCGCGGCGAGGTCGACATCGCCGCTGTACCCCTCGTTGAACACCAGGTACAGCACCCGGAGCACGGTGCGCAGGTCTCCGGGACGATCCAGCCGGACGTCGCTGACGGTGCGTTTGGCCCGGCTGATCCGCTGCGCCATCGTCGCTTCCGGCACGAGGTAGGCCTGCGCGATCTGGCGGGTGGTGAGTCCGCCGACGGCCCGCAGCGTCAGGGCGACGGCCGACGCCGGGCTGAGGCTCGGGTGCGCGCACAGGAAGTAGAGCTGCAGCGTTTCATCCACCGACGCGGTCGGTCCGGGCGGCGGCTGGTCGGAGACCCGAAGCTCGCGGCGGCGCCGCGCGACATCGGATCGGGCGAGATCGACGAAGCACCGCCACGCCGTGGTGATCAACCAGCCTTTGGCGTCGTCGGGGCGCTGGTTCGGCCACGTCTCGACGGCCCGGACCAGTGCCTCCTGGACGGCGTCCTCGGCGGTCGCGAAGTCCGCCCCGCGGTGGACGAGGGCCGCCAAGACGCCGGGGATCAGGTCCCGCAGCTGGGCCGCGTCCACCGCGTCGGCAGCCATCACTCGGTGACAGTCGGCGCAGCGGTCAGGAACGGCCGAACCTCGAGCCACTCGTGGATCGGCTTGCCACCCGCGCCGGGCGCCGCGGACAACTCGCCGGCCAGCTCGACGGCGCGCTCGTAGGAGTCGACGTCGATGATCATCCAGCCGGCGATCAGGTCCTTGGTCTCCGCGAACGGGCCGTCGGTCACGGGTGGCTTGCCCTCGCCGTCGTAGCGGACCCAGGCGCCCTCCGGCGCAAGCGCCTGGCCGTCGACGAACTCGCCGCTGGCCTCCAGGCGGGCCGCGAAGTCGTTCATGTACTGCATGTGCGCCTCGATCTCGGCGGGCGTCCACTGATCCATCGGCACGTCGTTGACCGCCGCCGGGGCACCTCGATAGTGCTTGAGGAGCAGGTACTTGGCCATGACATTCTCCCTTCGGGACTTGCGACCCTAGTTGGTCGCTCACCCCTGGGACGGAGCCGCCACGACGTTCTCGACATCCGCCGTCGAACTTTCTCGCACTTTTTCGTAGGGCCTGTTCATTTCGGCAACTTGGCGCACGAACGGGTCAGCCGGGCGACGGCCTGCCACGTCACTGAACAACCACACCGGCCCACTGCGCGAACGCGCTCACACCCTCGGAATTCCGGCGCTCCGCCGCCGCAATCCCCACTAGAGTCTCGCGCACCGATGGATGCCGCCGCGTCTGCTGCGGCGCAACCTTGCGCGCCATCTTCAAGGCCCGCAACGACTTCGACGGCTCGCCCGTCAGCAGCCACGCCCGTGCGATGTCCTGGTAATGATGGCCGGTCCGAGTCGGCGAGGTCCCTGCCGGAATCCGCAACGCCGATCCGTCGTGCGCAGCCCTCCCTGGATCGCCCGCCTCCAACTCGATCGCGCACGCATAGAACTCGACGTTCGTGGCATCCAACTGCGGCAGACGCGGAAACTCGAACTTGCTGCCACGCCCGACGACACGCCGCGCCTCATTCAGATAGTCGATCGCGGTGTCGTAACGCTGGCCGCGCGCTGCAATGACGGCACCGGTCAGATGGCCGTAACCACGCATAACTGTTGCGGCGCCATCATCGCCGGATACTGCGTCCAGACCACGTTGTACCGCGTCGAGTCCGGCCTGGATGGCGTCGTAGTACATGAGTGCCTTGCCGCGCTGGACGTGGGTCAGCGTCCGATACATGGGCTCGTCCGCTTCCTCAGCGAGCGCCGCGACGCGCCCTAACACCGATGATTGCAGCGAGGTCAGCCCGGTCCGGCCCGCGGAGAAATTCGTCAGGATGTACGCGTTGCACAGCAGCGAATGCAGACGCCCGACGTCGGCGTCAGGCTCTGCGAGCGCGCCGTACAGACGGCGAATGTGGGCAGGCAGGATCTCGAACACCTCTGGCGTCTTGTCCCGAATGTGGAAATCCTGCAACTTCGCGGCTTCGACTTCCAGCTGTTCGATCGTCGATCCGGGCACTGGTTCGACGTAGTCCCATTCCGCCACGATCCGACGCATCTCGACGACGCCAGGCAGCTCACCCAGTTCTCTGCTGAAGTCCACGACACCGGTCAACAGTTCCGGCTCGACCTGCAAAGCACGGGCCGCCGCCGCGACAAACGCCGGGCTCGCCGGGACCACGCCGCGCTCCACCTTCGTCACGAGTGAATCCGACAGACCCGCCTCTGTCGCGAGGCGCAGCTGCGTCCAACCCTTCAGTTTGCGGGCTCTTGCGGTACGAGCCCCGATTCCGGCTTCGTCCATAACCGTCAGTCTTGCAAATTCCTTGCCAGTACACGACGACGCAGGCTGTCAGCCTGGTTGACAGCCTCACCGCCACGAGATCGCCCACGTACTCGATGGGCGGCCGGTCGACGCCGCAGCCCGGTCTCGTCGCTTGGCGGTGACGGCTCCACCTGGACAAAGGAGAGGGCCAATGACGTGTTACGGGCTCGATCGGAATACGCGGGGTGAGCGATGACCGAAGCACGCTCGGCTGACACACCGGTCTCGCGCTGCCGCTTCTACCGTGCGCGGTGTGACTTGCCCGCAGTTGTGGTACCGGAGGGGCGAATTGTGGTGCGTGCCGGACGGATCGGTGCGATCACCTTGCCCGCTCAGCTCGCCGTCGCCGTGAAACAGCACCAGCTGCGCGGTGGCGCGGAACTCGGTCCGATCGTGTCGCATCCCCGGTCGAAGCGGTGGACGTTCTTGGTGTGCCCGGATGTTCCCGATGACGACATGGCTCTGTTCGGTGAGCTGTTCCGGCTGAATGCGACCGTGACTCGTTTCGGGGCGGAGATCGCTTTGCCGTCACCGGCAGACCAGCAGACGGGTTTCCGAGTCTGGGTGCACGCACCGCGCGACGGCTACCGGCCGTCCGGAATGTCGATCGTCGGGTCCATCCGCGCGTGCGCCACGCCGCGCTCACGTCGGGGGGAGCAATGACCGAACTCGACACCACACCCCTCGGCTACATGGAATCCCACATCGACGGCTCGAAGTACATTGTCGGCTCCGATGGCTTCACCTACACCCCGGAGATGTACGCCGACATGATCGACGATGCTGCGGCGGCTGGCCGGATCACTGAAGTTCGGGCATGCCACCGCCTCGCTGCTGGTCGGCAAGCTGTCGACGTCCGGGCGGCAGAACGCTCTGGCGGGCGCGCTCAAGGAGTACGGGGCGCTGCGCCGCACGATCTACGCCGCGAAGTACCCGTCGGATTCGGACTATCGGCGCAAGTTCTCCCGCCAGCTCGACAAGGATGAATCCCTGCACGCGCTGCGCCGGGACCTGCTCCATGCGCACGAGGGCATGATCCGGGCGCGGCACCTGGAGGGACAGGCCTGGTGTCTCACACTCGCCACGAACGCCGTGATCGCCTGGACCACCGAGTATTACGGGCTCGCGGTGGAGCAGATGCGTCGGTCGGGTCGCCGCATCGACGATGAGGTCTTAGCCCACATCAGCCCCGCTCACAGCGAGAACATCAACTTCTTCGGCGCCATCGAAGTCGACATCGACGCCGAGCTTGCCCAGCTCGGACCGACGGGCTATCGGCCGCTGCGCGTCCGCGACACCCTGTTCTGAGAACCCCGGCTCGTGAACTCGCATGATTCTCGCTGGTGGCGCAACCTTCACTAATATGGCAGCATACTGACAAATGCCGGTCTTATGACATTTTGGAGGGATGATGATGCGGACCATTGCGCTCGAGGAGCATTTCGCGACCTCAGCGTTCCTGTCGGGGCCCGGACGTGCGATGGCCGAGCAGGCACGGGCGGCCGGTGGCGGCCGGATTCTGGACATGCTTGCGGACTTCGGAGACGAGCGGATCGCCTTGATGGAC
Source organism: Nocardia sp. Marseille-Q1738 (assembly GCF_965283145.1). Classification (NCBI taxonomy): domain Bacteria; kingdom Bacillati; phylum Actinomycetota; class Actinomycetes; order Mycobacteriales; family Nocardiaceae; genus Nocardia; species Nocardia sp. Marseille-Q1738. The sequence goes on from NZ_CBDIMS010000004.1 coordinate 308,031, forward strand.
CGGGCTGGTATCGACGTGCAGGTGCTGTCGTTGACCGCGCCGGGGGTCGAGCAGTCGGAGGCCGGCGAGGCAGTACCGCTGGCTCGGGACACGAACGACCATGTGGCCGAAGTGGTACGGCGGCACCCCGATCGGTTCGCCGCGTTCGCCGCGCTACCCACCGCCGCGCCCGAACGCGCCGCCGACGAACTCGAGCGTGTGGTGCGTGAGCACGGGTTCGTCGGGGCGCTGATCAACGGCCACACCCGCGGCCGCTATCTGGATGACGAGTTCTTCTGGCCGATCCTGGAACGGGCCGAAGCCCTGCGGGTTCCGATCTACCTGCACCCGACACCACCACCGCGGCCTGTGATCGAGGCGTCCTACCTCGGCAACTACCCGCAGGAGGTGGCGGAGGTGTTCGCGACCAGCGGGTGGGGTTGGCACATCGAGACTGCGACCCATGTACTGCGTATCGTGCTCAGTGGCGCTTTCGACCGATTCCCCAGGCTCCAGGTGGTGATCGGTCACATGGGAGAGGGGCTGTCGTTCATGATGCCACGATTCGAACACGTCATGTCCCACGTCGCGAAGCTGCAGCGCCCGGTCGGTGAGTACTTCACGACCAACCTCCACTACACGTTCGCGGCATTCAACTGGACGCCCACATTCCTGAACCTGCTGCTGCACGTCGGCGCCGACCGGATCCTCTTCGCCACCGACCATCCCTACGGCTCGATGGACCGCGCACGATCATTCCTGGATCAGCTCCCGGTCAGTGGGCCCGACCGGAAGAAAATCGCCTACCGCAACGCCGAACACCTGCTGAGACTGCCATCGTGACCGGACTCCGGGAGAAGAAGAAGCAGCGCACGCGCAAGGCAATTCAGGAGCATGCACTACGCCTGTTCGGTGAACAGGGATACGGGAACACGACGGTCAAGCAGATCGCTGACGCCGCGGAGGTCTCCGAGCGGACATTCTTCCGGTATTTTCCCACCAAGGAAGATGTCGTCCTCTGGGACGATCTCGACCTTTCCTTCGCCGCGCGGTTCCAGGCACAACCAGCCGCATCCGGCTCCTTCGAGGCCCTGCGAACAGCCCTGCGCGACACCTTCACCGAGCTGTCCCCCGCTGAGCGGCGCCACCTGCGCGAACGGATAGCGCTGATGACGTCGGTACCGCCCCTGCGGGCCATGCTGCTCGACCAGCTCATCGACGCCGGCCGTGTGATGGCCACTCTCGTGGCCGACCGCAGCGGCACCACTCCCGAGGATCCAACGGTCCGCGCGAGCGTTGGTGCCATCGTCGGAGCAGGTTTCGCGGCCGTCCTTGCGGTACAGGACAATCCGCAGGCCGACTTCACCACCCTGCTCGGCGAAACGCTCAGCAGACTGACCGTCGTTACGACCTGTCCAGCCACGGAATCTCACGAACGAGCTACCAGATCAGACCAGCTCGACGCACACCACCATATGGCCGACTGAGCCCTCATCGTCCTATCGGTCAGTCCATGCCCTTTCGAGAGATCGCGCGCCGGTCAGCAGCGAAGCCGACCACGGACAAGAAAGCTCGGTTACCACAGATAACGGCGTGCCGCGAACAGGGCTGGGACGCATCAGCAGTCCCGGCCTCGGCCGGGCGGTCTGCTGGAGCTGATGGCCAAGTCCCGCCACCGCAAGGCCGAGAACCTGCGCCGCTACTTCAAACCCTCTCCACAGGCCATGCGCGAACTCACCAGTCTGATCGGTCCGGCGGGCAACCACCGCTAACCAGCGACTACGCCATATCCGCCCGAAATTCGGCGAATACTACGGGGACCCCGAGTCGCAGGCGAAGGTTCTCGGGGCGCTGACCGCGACGCAGGCGTTGACCATGCGAGAGTTGCGGACACGCGCAGGTCTATCGGATCGATCCACGCGCGCGCTCGTGTATGCCGGTCTCGTCCGCCGATGCCACAGAACCCGGCGGATAACCACCCGCGGCCGGGTCGTGATCAGTGCGCCCATGTACCGCGAGTACCGAAGATAGCCGGACAACCGTACCCGGCGATGGTGCCGCGGAACGGTGACGGGCGATGCGGGGTGGGTGTTCTCAGGGTTGCGGATGGGTGGCGTTGACGAACGAGACGATGTCCTGGGTGAATCGTTTCTGTTTGACGACGCCCAGGTGGCCGATTCCGGGATAGATGGTCAACTGCGCGTTCGGGATTCCGTCCGCGGTCCGGCGGAAGGTCTCGACGGGATAGAAGGCGTCGCGGTCGCCGCCGACCACCAAGGTGGGCACGGTGATCTCGCCGAGTCGGCCGCCGACATCGAACGAGTCTTCAGCGTGCAGGAATGCCACCGTGTCGGTCGGATTCTCGGGCCGGACCAGTGGGTCCGCCAACCACAGGGCCGCGCCTGTCAGGCGGGCCAGAGTCCGGGACCGCACCATGACCGGTGCGGTGTGGTGCAGCCCGCGGCGTCCGGCCGCGATCGCGTTCGCGTAACTCATCTGGGCTCGTCTGGCGGCCGTGGGCAGGGTGTCGCCCGAGGAGGCGATGACGAGCTTCCGCACCACGTCCGGGTGATCGGCGGCGAGCTGCAAGGCCACCGAGCCGCCGGAAGAGACTCCGAGCACGTCGACTGCGGAACCGAACTCGGCTCGGATCGCCTCGGCGTGCTGGGCGGCGATCTCGGCCATGGTGGTTCCCACCGCCATGCCCGGCGCGCGACCCACCGCGTAGACCCGGAACCGGCGGGCGAGCGGTGCCAGGGTCTTGATCTCCGACGTGCGCATCCAGCCGGTCGGATTGGCGTGATCGGGCGTGAACCATCGCAAGAACAGCAGGGGCCGGCCGGACCCGAGCGCGAGGTATGGGAGCCCGTGCGCCAAGGCGCCCTCGGATACGTCGAATTCTGCTGCCCGCTTGGTTGTCCTGATCATGGCCTCCAGGGTGTCGGTAACGGCGACAATAGTCCAAGACCTGCCGCTTCTCGGTACCAGAAGCGGCAGTGATGATTGACTAATGGGTGCCTTTCATCCTGCTTTCGCTGTCCAGAACGCGAGTTCCGCACGTGCTTTCGCGGTCTCCGGATCCTCGGCGCCATGGCGGCGTTCACGACGGACGACCAACTCGGCGTAGAGGTCCCGCGCGCTCGCCGGATCTCCGGCGTGTCCGGTCCATCTGGCCAGGCCCTCCAAGGCGAGCAAGGTGTCGGGATTGTCGGCCCCGTACAGCCGGGTGGTGATTTCCAGCAGGTGTGCGGCCAGATCGCGCGCAGGTTGCGGGTGACCACTCATCCCGTACCAGTAGGCCAGGTTGTTCGTCGTGACCAGGGTCGCGGGGTGCTCGGCGCCGGAGATGTCCTCGCGGTCGGCAACCACCTCGCGGAATAGCGCCACCGCGGCGTCCGCGTCACCGGCTACACCGGTCCACCAGGCCTGATTGGCTCTCGCCCACAGGGTGTCGTTGTGTTCGGGCCCCAGCACGCTCAGGCAGAGCGGCACCAGATCATCCAGTACTTGCTTGGCCCGCACTGGGTCACCGGACAGTCCGAGGAAGCGCGCGTACTGGTCGCGGCAGCGCAGCACGTCGGGATGCTCGGAGCCGAGGACGCGTTCGAGATCGGGCAGGAACTCCGCGTAGCGGCGGTTGGCACCGGCGATGTCCCCGGTCTGGCCGGTCCAGAACCCGAGGTCGGCTCGGATTCGCAGTACGGCCGGGTCGTCGGCGTCGCTCACGGACGATTGCAGGGGTAGCAGTTCCGTGAGCATCGCGACCGCGCGTTCCGGCTCACCTAGTTGGCCGATCCAATTGGCGAGCTGCACACGATAATCCAGGGTCTGGGCATGATCCGGTCCGAACACCTCGGTGCAGCGCGCGACGAGTGCGGCGTACATATCCCGCGCGGCGTGTGGATCTCCTGCGTCGCCGGTCCAGCGGGCCAACCGTGCGCGCGCGGTGAACAGGTGCGGGTCGTCCGGCGCGAGCGCGGCTTCGAACGCGGTGTGCCACCCGGACCAGGACAATCGGTTGTCGCGTGCGCGCCGCCCACTGTCGACGTGATCCAGGAAGGCGATGGCGCGCTCGGGGTGCCCGGCGGCCAGATGATGTCGTGGCGCGGCCGTGTAGGCGTAATCGTCGATGTCCGGACCAGTGAGATCGCCGAGCGCCGCCGCCAGCGCGGCGTGGGCGGCCACCTGCGGGAGGGTCTCCGTCGTCGCGGCGGCGAGCGGACCGGTGAATGCCTCGTGGGTCAGTCCGATGCGTTCGTCGTCTCGTCCCGGCTGCCCGCGCGCGACCAGGATGCCCAGGTCGACGAGGGTGGTGCGCAACAAAGGCAAGGAGACGCGGTGGCCGAGCCCGGTCATGGCCGCGGCGAGGAGCCGAAGCGGTGCCACGGGGCCGACTCCGACCGCGGCAAGCAGACCCACGACAGCGGAGATGGCCGACGGGGCCGCGGGCCGCCGGTCGAGGGTTGTGCGGATCCGGTAGCGAACCAGCGAGTTCAGGTCGGTTCCGTCCGCCGCCGCACCGGGCTTCCGCCAGTCGATCTCTCCGACGAGCCGGGGAAGCAGCCACCCGCCCAGTCCGGCGATCTCCTGCCCGTCGAGCGACAGCGCCGCCGGAATCTCGGCGTCCGATCCGCTGAGCTCGCGCAGGATTTCCGCGATCCCGGGAGCCGCGATGGGAAAGACATGCGCGTGGGCGAGCTCTTCGCGCTCTTCGACCCCGGTGCCCGAACGCACTCCGATCACAACTCGGACGTGCCTGAGACGGTCGTCCGTGGTCAGCGAGTGGATCGCGGTGAGGATACCGTCGCGGCCGCTGGGTGCGGGCTGGTCGAGCCCATCGACGATGATGCGGACTCGTCTGGTGTGCGGCATCTTGTGCAGTGGACGCAGGAGCTCGATCTCCAGCGCGTCGAACCGGTCGCGATCGGTGAGTTCGTCGAGCACGGCGCGGCGAGCCTGGTCGAATGCGGAGCCGAACCGGACGCTCAGTTGCGCGACGATCTCCCGGCACATCGACTCCACGGTGCTCGCGACTTCGAGAAAGACCGCCGCGGAGACGAAATCCGCGGTGAACGAAAAGGATTCGGCCACCGTGTCCGGCCGGATCAGCAAGGCCAGCAGTGTCGATTTGCCCGACCCAGCCGGTCCGGCCAGTGCTTGCAGGCGGTCGCCGCCGGACTCGACCATCGTGGTGATCGTGTCCAGGATGGCCGGGGTCGCCACCACTTTGCGAAGCAGATGATCGACGAGACCCGTGGCCGGCCGCCCCCGCACGGCGTCCCGGTTGCGTGCGACGTTCGGCAGCAGCCAGAGTCCGCGGTCCTCTGGATCGGCTTGTGCGCCGTTGAACGACAGGTACCGGGGCGTTTGGAATGGGCAGGCATGCGCTATGGGGTCGCGAATGTCGCCACACAGTAGATTCGTTCCCCTGCTCGGGAGTCCGGCGTCGAACGTGCTCAACAGGGTTCGGGTGAAACATCCGGAGTACGCGCTGCCCGCTCCCGAGGCGACGAGCAGTTCCATTCGGCCGTCGGTCCGTTCGAGAATGTTCAGCCAGCGTTGGCCCGCTCCGATGACTCCCGCCCCTGCCTCGCACGCGTCGACGAGAACGATGAGCCCGTCCAGGGCGCGGGAATTCGTGTAGTTTTCCTTGACCACCGATACCAGATTCATGCTGTTGTCGGAGTCCAGCGGCTCGTCCTCGGTGGGCACGCCCGGTGAGTCGTGTGCGAGCAGATAGAAGTCGTCGTCGACGGTGAGACCGTGGCCCACGAAGGCGAGCAGAAGTGTCGCGTTCGCTTTTCCCGCCGACCGGAACGCCGCTTTGACCGTCGATTTCAATTGTGCCGCAGTGGGATTCAGCAGCGGCCCGTCGTCGTCTACGGGCCTCCAGTGACCGTCGGCGGTGAGCGTGGTGTAGAGGCGCCCTGCGAGATCAGCGGGAAATCCCAGATGTGGAAGCCGCTCGCATTCGGTCCCGATCACCAGCGCCAGCCGCTCGGCCATGTGGACACTATCGGCTACGCGCCCGCGTGCCGCAAGCGGATGCGGTCCGTGCGGCCGTACACCCTGAGCAACCCACAACCACGGTGGGCATTCACGTGCCTCGAACGGCCGACGTCGGTGCCGAGCGCTCGATACGCGACACTGTGCGCGATGAGTACGAAGCGGAACGGCAGACGGCCACAGTCGAGACCGTCGAACCGGCGGGCGATAATCCTGAACGCCGCGGTCGACGCCTTCACGCACGGCGGCTATCACGGGACGTCGATGGCCGACATCGCGGCGAAGGTCGGCATCTCCGCGACGGCTCTGTACCGGCATTTCCGCAACAAGCAGCAGCTGCTGGGACAGTGCCTGCTGGTGGGGCTCGACGACACCCTGAACCGGCTGGATGCCGCGTACCGCGCCGACAAGTCCGGTGCCGCGGTCCTGGCCGAACTGGTGCGGGTGGCGCTCGAACTGCGCGGACTGCCGAGGCTGTGGCAGCTGGAGTTCCGCAACCTGACCTCCGCCGACAAGTCAGCTGTGCTGGTCCGCGCCTCCCGGATCACCCGATACCTTCGGCAGACGATCCGCGCGCGCCGTCCGGAGCTGAGCACCGCCGACGTCGAGCTGCTGAGCTGGTGCGTGCTGTCGGTCGCGGTGAGTCCGTCGTATCACCGCGCCGAGTTGCCCGCGCACGCCGCCGCGGAGGTGCTCGACGCCGCCATCGCGGCCGTGATCTCCACACCATTGCCCGAGTATCCGGATGGTCGGGCGCCGACCCGACCGGCGCGTGCGGACACCGGCAACACGGAACTCGACCGGGCGCTGCGATCGGAGCGAATGCTCGCCGAGGCGGCTCGGCTGTTCAGCACCCGCGGCTATGCCGCCGTCGGCATCGAGGACATCGGCGCGGCGGTGGGTGTCACCGGGCCCGCGTTGTACCACCACTTTTCCAGCAAAGCCGAGCTTCTGGACCAGATCGTCCAGCGGCAGGATGAATGGCTTCGCCTGCTGCTGGCCCGGGCGATCGCCGAGGGCGGCAGCGCCGAGGGGTCCATGCGATCACTCATGCGGAGTTTCGCCCAGTTGGGCGCCGATGAGCCCGATCTGCTGGCCATCACCGTCAGCGAGACCAGGCATCTTCCCGTCGACGCGGTGCAGCGCTATCGGCGGGTGCGCCTGGACTGCATCGTCCAGTGGGGTCGCATGCTGCAGACCGTCCGGCCCGAGTTGGCGCCTCCGGCCGCGCGCGTGCTGATTCGCGCCGTGGTCACCGTGGTCATCGATGCCGTCCGCAATCCACGCTTTCGGCGGCGGGTCGATCTCGTCGACGTTCTGGTGGCGATCGGCGAGGGGATCGAATCGGCGCCGGTCCGCGGTCGAGTTACCGCACAGTGATATGTGCCACTTAGTAGCCGTTAACTTATCTCGGCCAATCGTGCGCTATCAGCGGATTGAATGCAATCGGACGTTCGACCATTAACTTAGTGGTCATTAACATGAGATTGCGTTCGAGTCATCCGTGCCGCACAGTGTGCCGTGGGTGATCGCCTATGCGTGCGCCCTACCGCATCCCTCGCCGATATAGCGGCCGGTTTCTCGAAAGGCATTTGGCCCGTGAGCCATTACAAGAGCAACGTGCGCGATCTCGAGTTCAACCTGTTCGAGGTGTACGGACTCGACGCCATCCTGCAATCAGGAGCATTCGGTGACCTGGACGGCGACACCGTGCGATCGATGCTGACCGAGGCGGCGCGCCTGGCCGAAGGACCGGTCGCCGAACCGTACGCCGAAACCGATCGCCACCCGCCGGTTTTCGATCCCGCCACCCACTCGGTGAGCCTGCCGGAATCGTTCAAGAAGGCGGTGCGCGCCTGGTACGACGCCGACTGGTGGCGTGTCGGCAAGACCGAGGCGATCGGCGGCGTACCGGCCCCCGCGATGGTCAGCTGGGCGATCACCGAGTTCGTCCTCGGCGCGCAGCCGGCGGCCTACATGTACCTGACCGGTCCGATAATGGCCCACATCGTGCACGGTCTCGGCACCGAGGAGCAGCAGCGCTGGGCCGAATTCATGGCTGAGCACGGCTGGGGCGCCACCATGGTGCTCACCGAGCCCGACGCCGGTTCCGACGTGGGCGCCGGCCGCACCAAGGCGATCCAGCAGGAAGACGGCTCCTGGCACATCGAGGGCGTGAAGCGGTTCATCACCTCCGCCGACTCCGATGACCTGTTCCCGAACATCATGCACCTGGTGCTGGCCCGTCCCGAGGGCGCGGGACCGGGCACCAAGGGCCTGTCGCTGTTCTTCGTGCCGAAGTTCCACTTCGACCACCAGACCGGTGAACTCGGTGAGCGCAACGGCGCCTTCGTCACCAACGTCGAACACAAGATGGGCCTGAAGGCCTCGGCCACTTGCGAGCTGACCTTCGGCGGCCACGGCATCCCGGCCAAGGGCTGGCTGGTCGGCGAGGTGCACAACGGCATCGCGCAGATGTTCCATGTGATCGAGGAAGCTCGCATGATGGTGGGCACCAAGGCCATCGCCACGCTGTCCACCGGCTACCTCAATGCGCTCGAATACGCCAAGGCCCGCGTGCAGGGCAGCGACCTGACGCGGATGGCGGACAAGACGGCACCGAAGGTGACCATCACCAACCACCCCGACGTGCGCCGGTCGCTGATGATGCAGAAGGCCTATGCCGAAGGCTTGCGCGCGATCTACCTCTACACCGCCGGACACCAGAACGACGTGGTGGCCCAGCACATCTCGGGTGCCGACGCCGAGCTCGCCGCCCGCGTCAACGACCTGCTGCTGCCGATCGTGAAGGGCGTCGGTTCGGAGCGGGCCTACCAGTACCTGACCGAGTCGCTGCAGACCCTGGGTGGTTCCGGCTTCCTGCAGGACTACCCGATCGAGCAGTACATCCGGGACGCGAAGATCGACTCGCTGTACGAGGGCACCACCGCCATCCAGGCGCAGGACTTCTTCTTCCGCAAGATCGCCCGCGACCGCGGCGTCGCGCTGGCCCACGTGGCCGGAAAGATCCGCGAGACGGCGGACTCCCCCACCGGCAACGGCCGCCTGAAGGCCGAGAAGGTGCTGCTGGCCACCGCGCTCGAAGACGTCCAGGACATGGCAGGCCGGTTCACTCAGCACCTGCTCGCCGCGCAGGAACAACCCACCGAGCTGTACAAGATCGGGCTCAACTCGGTGCGGTTCCTGCTCGCCGTCGGCGACCTGCTGGTCGCGTGGCGGCTGATCGTCGCCGCCGAGATCGCTCTCGCCGCACTCGATTCCGGTCTCGATGAGCAGGACCGGGCGTTCTACCAAGGCAAGGTCGCGGTCGCGTCCTTCTTCGCCAAGACCGTCCTGCCGCACCTCAGCGCCGAATGGTCGGTCATCTCCGATGTCGACACCAGTGTCATGGAACTCGACGAAGCCGCGTTCTGACATCAGTGCCTGATCCGTCGGGGCAATCGTCCCCGGCAGTCACCGCGGACCGCGGCCGGCTCGCCACTGGCCGCGGCCAGCGGGGTACCTGGCCGTGGCCAGGGTTTCTGACCGACGGTGCGTCTTTGCGCCTGCCGCCGCCGGAGCACTCCAATCATGCTTCCACTTGACGCTGCAGAGCAGGTATGCTACATGGTATAAAACCATAGTTACTATACTTGGGATGTGCTGGCGATGGGCAGAGGACAAACCAAAGCAACGCCGTCGGTGGAGGCGGACGCCGAGCAGGCGTGTCCGATTACTCCCGTGGTCGAGCTAGTGTTCAGCCGGTGGACCACGCCGATTCTGTGGGTGTTGCGCCATCATGGCCGAGTCCGTTTCAACGAGCTCGAAAGTCTCCTTGCCCCGGTCACGCCGAAGGTGCTGACCCTGCGGTTGCGCCAGCTCGAGCGCGATGGACTCATCACGCGCACTTACTATCCCGAGATGCCGCCCCGGGTCGAATACGAGATCAGCGAACTGGGGCGTACGCTGACGCCCGTATTCTCCGCGCTGGTCAAATGGTCCAACGCCAACCTGGAGAGTGTGCAATCGGCCCGGGCCCGGTATGACAACGAACAGCTGCCCGGCCGGGGACACTGAGGCTGAGCGGTCACCGTGCTGAGTTGAGCGGGCGGCCGAGAGCGGCGCGGGCGGCCTCCTCCAGGTGTTCGGCGATTGTCGGGTGCGCGTGGATGGTCTCCGCGAGATCCACTGCGGTCGAACCCATTTCGATGGCCAGCGTTGCTTCCGCGATGACCTCGGATGCGTGCGGCCCGGCGACGTGCACGCCCATCAGCAGCCCGCTCGGACGTTCCACGACCAGCGTGACGTGACCATGCGCCGCGCCGAGCGTGGCGGCGCGGCCATTGGCGGCCAGCGGCACAGTCGTCACGGAGATGTCGATGCCGTCGGCGCGGGCCTGCTCTCCGGTGAGCCCTACGGTGCCCAATTCGGGATCGGAGAACACCACCGCCGGAATCCCCGCGGGGTCGAAGGCAACCCGGCGCCCACTCAGCGCTTCGGCCGCGACGGCGGATTCGGCATAGGCCTTGTGTGCCAGGGCCGGTCCCGGGGTGATATCGCCGATCGCCGCGACGTGCGCCCGCAGCAGCCGGTCAGGGCCGACGTCGAGCAGGCCGTCCGCCCGGACGGTGACACCGAGCCGGTCCAGCCCCAGGTCGTCGGTGTTGGGACGCCGTCCAACCGCGACGATCACCTTGTCCGCCTTGATGTCGAGCTGCTCGTCGCCCCGGCGCACGGACAGTACACCGTCCGAATATCCTTGCGCACGAACGGATGTGAGCAGCTCGACGCCGAGTTCGGCCAGTCCGCGGCGCACCGGCCGCGCGAGCGTCTTGTCGAGGCCGGGCAGCAGCCGGTCGGCCTGTTCGACGATGGTGACTCTCGCGCCCAATTTCGCTAGTGCCGTGCCCAATTCGATGCCGACGTATCCGGCTCCCACGACCGCGACCGTGCCGGGCACGGCGTCGAGGGCGAGCGCGCCGGTGCTGTCCAGGATCGTCGCCCCGTCGTAGGGCAGGCCGCTGACGGCGATCGGGCGGGAGCCGGTCGCGATGATCACGTCCTGGAATTGCAGGAACATCGCCTGTCCGGAGGTCGTCTCCACGACGGCCTGGTCGGGGCGGGTGAAGCGGAGCCGGCCGCCGATGATCCGCACGCCCGCCGTCCGCAGCAGGCCCCGGATCCCATCGGTGAGATCGCGCACGATCCGCGTTTTGTGCTGCTGGAACGCGGCCAGGTCAACGGTCAGGCCGGCCGTGGTCAGGCCCGGCAAGCCGGCCGTGGCAAACCGTGCGGCGCGGTGGCGGGTGTCGGCCAGCTCGATCAGCGCCTTGGACGGAATGCAGCCCACCCGCAGGCAAACTCCGCCGACACCGTCTTCGCCGTCGGCGTCCACGAGCGTCACCTCCCGGCCCAACTGGGCCGCGCGCAGCGCGGCGGCGTAGCCGCCCGGCCCGGCGCCGACCACCAGTAAGTCGACTCCGACCGGTATCTCTCCGACGACCATCAGGACTCTCCCAGCAATGCCAGTGGTGCGGCGATCAGCCGTTCCAGGGTGGTGACGAACTCGCCGAGGGCGTCGCCGTCGAGGAGCCGGTGATCGGCGGAGACCGCGATCGGCAGCACTCGGCGGACCGCCGGAACACCGTCGACGGGGACCACCGCTTCGGCGATGCGCCCGAATCCCACGATGGCCACTTGCGGCGGGGTGATCAGTGGAGTGCCGAGCCAGGTTCCGTAGCTGCCGAAGTTGCTGATCGTAATCGTGGCACCGGAGGTCTGTTCGACGGTCAGCGAGCGCGCCCGTGCCCCGGCCGCCAGCTGGACGATCTGCCGGGCGAGCCCCTCGATCGAGTAGCGTGCCGCGTCACGCAGCACCGGCACCATCAGGCCCTCGCCGGTCGCCACCGCGAGCCCCACATGGTGGTGCGGATGCAGTATGTACTGCTCGGCAACCATGTCGAGGGTCGCGTTGAGCGCCGGGTGCCTGCGCAAGGCGACCAGCACCGCGCGCACCAGCAATGGCAGTGGCGTCAACCGTACGTCGGGATCGGGATGCGCTGCCCGCAGCGCGGCCAGCGCCGCCTCCAGCGCGGTCGCGTCCACCTGGCGAAACTCGGTGACGTGTGGGACTTTCCACGCGGCATCCATGGCACGGGCGATCTGCCTGCGCAGTCCGCGCAACGGGATCGGCGTGCCGGCACCGGCCGGCTGCGGGCCGCTGACGGCAGCCGACGATGTCGCCACGGGGGTCGAATCCTGCTCCGGCACCTCGGGTTCGGCAGCAGCGCGCACGTCAGCGTCGGTGATCCGGCCGTTCGGGCCGGTTCCCGTTATGCGGGCCAGGTCCACGCCCAGCTCGACGCCGAGGCGCCGGGTACTCGGGGCGGCCAGCACCCGCCGCAGGGGTGCGGCTTCCCGGAATTCGCCAGGGCCGGGTTCGGCTGTGCCCGGCCCGCCGGTGTCCGGTTCGGTCGTGCTGGATTCGGCGGTGTCCAGTTCGGCCGTGTCGAGCACGAACAGCGGCTCACCCACCGGCACAACCTCTCCCGCGTCGGCGGCGATCGAGCGGAGCGTGCCGTCTGCCGGCGCGGGCAGCTCGACCTGTGCCTTCGCCGTTTCGATGGTGACCACCGGCTGGTCGGCCCGAACGTGATCGCCTACGGCGACGAGCCACTCGATGATCTCGGCGTCGGCCAGCCCCTCCCCGACGTCGGGGAGGGTAAAGATCAACTCGCTCATGACTGCCTCGCTCTCATGCCTTCATCACCGCTTTCGCCGCCGCGACGACGCGGTGCACCGACGGCAGGTAAAGATCCTCGATCCGGCTGGGCGGATAGGGAGTATCGGGCGCGCACACCAGCGCGGGTGGAGCCTGGAGCGAATAGAAGGCCAACTCGTTGACGGTCGCAATCACCTCGGCGCCGAAGCCCGCGCTCCGGGGCGCTTCGTGGACGACCACGCAGCGCCCGGTCGCGGCCACCGCGTCGGCCAGCCCGTTCTCGTCCAGCGGGACGAGCGTGCGCAAGTCCAGCACGGTGGCCGAGATACCCTCCTGGGCAAGCGCATCGGCGGCCCGCTCGGCCACCTGAACGGCGGCGCTCCAGGCGACGATCGTCACGTCCGCACCGGCTCGGGCCACCCGCAGCCTGCCGAACGGCACTTCCGCGTCGCCTGCGGGTACCTCGCCGGCCACCAGCCGGTAGCCGCGCAGCGGCTCGCAGAACAGCACCGGATCGGTCTGCCGGATCGCCGTCTGCAACAGCCCTTTCGCGTCAGCCGGGGTCGCGGGCATGACGACCTGCAAGCCTGGGCTCTGCACGAACTGCGCTTCCAAAGCCTCGGAATGTAATTCGGGCGTGCGCACCCCGCCACCGAATGGCGCGCGGAGTACCACCGGCATCGGAAAGCGGCCCTGCGAGCGGTAGCGCATCCGCGCCAGCTGCGCTCCGATCTGGTGGAAGGCCTGATGGCTGAACCCAAGGAACTGGATCTCGGCTACCGGCACCAGCCCAGCGACGGCCAGCCCGATCGCCGCGCCGACGATGGATGCCTCGGCTAACGGCATGTCGGTCACCCGGTCCGGCCCGAACTCGTCGAGCAGTCCCTCCGTGGCGCGGAAGACACCGCCCAGCCTGCCCACGTCCTGGCCGAGCAACACAACTCTTTCGTTGCGCGCCATTTCGCCGCGCAGCGTGTCGTTGATGGCCTCCAGCATGGTCATTCGCGTGGCACTCATCGGATCACCTCCGGTGCGGCGGCGATCAGTTCGGCCCGCTGCCGCTGCTGGCGGGTGGATGGGTCAGCGGCGACGTTGTCGAACAGCGCGGCGATTCCCGGCGGTGGCAACTGTTCCACGGTCCGGACCGCCGCATCGATACGCTCACGGGCGGCCGCGACGGCGTGGTCCTGTCGCCCGGCATCCCACAGCCCCCGCCCCTCCAGATGCGCGACAACCCGCGCGATCGGGTCGAGCCGGCGCCAATGCTCCAGATCGGTATCGGGGCGGTACCGGCCCGCGTCATCGGCGGTGTTGTGGTCGCCGATCCGGTAGGTCAGCGACTCCACCAGGGTCGGCCCGTTGCCGGAGCGCGCCCGCTCGACGGCGGCGCTGACGACGGCATGCACCGCGAGCAGGTCGTTACCATCGACCAGCGTGCCGGGAAAGCCGTAGCCAACGGCCCGTGCGGCGAGCGTGACGGCGGCGGATTGGCCGGCACGGGGCGTCGAGATGGCCCAGCCATTGTTCTGGAGAAGGAACACGATCGGCGCCCCCAGCACGCCGGCCAGGTTGCACGCTTCGTGGAAGTCGCCTTCGGACGAGCCGCCGTCACCGATGTAGGCGAGTACCACGCCATCCAGGCCCTGCCTGCGCAAACCCCACGCCAGCCCGACCGCCTGCGGAAGCTGGGCGGCGAGCCCGATCTGAATCGGTAGTATCCGGACATCCGGCGGGATGGCTCCGCCACGGGGATCGCCGAGAAAGGTCAGCATGAAGTTCTCCAGCGGCAGTCCATGCCGGATCAGAGCGGGAAACTCGCGGTATTGCGGCACGATCCAGTCCTGATCGGGCGAAAGAGCGAGCGCGGAACCGACAACGGAGGCCTCCTGGCCGCGCACCGGCGAGAACGTGCCGAAGCGGCCCTGGCGCTGCAAGCTGAATCCCTTGTCGTCAAAGGCTCTGGAGAACAGCATCAGTTCCAGGGCAGCGCGGATCTGCTCGTCGCCGAGCGTGGGAACGGCATCCGGATAGAGTTTGCCGTCCGGCGCGAGAACACGATGGGGTTGCGCCGCACCGTGTTCAGCGGAGAACTGCGGGTCTGTGCCGGTCATCGGCCACCGCCTTGTGAAGTGTCGGGTTGGTATCGGGCAGCCATTACCAGCCGCCGTAGGCGAGCCAGCCGCCGTCGACCGGAAGCTGGATTCCGGTGATGTACGCGGCGGCGGGCGAGGCGAGGAAAGCGACGACCTCCGCGATCTCCTCGGGTTCGGCGAGCCGGCCGAGCGGGGTGCGGCGGACGATGTCGGCGGCGGAATAGCCACCGGCGGCCATTGTTTCGCGTACCAGGCCGGTGGCGACGTAGCCGGGATTCACCGACACCACCCGCACCCCGCGATCGGCCCATTCGACCGCCAGCGCTTGGGTGAGCCCGTCCAGCCCATGCTTGGCGGTGGAGTAGGCGCTGCGGCCGGGGATCGAGGTGGCACCGAGGATCGATGAAACGTTCACGATGACACCGCGCCGCTGCGGCAGCATGACCCGCGCGGCCGCCTGTGCGCAAAGGAACGGGCCGGTGAGGTTGGTGGCGATCAGCTGGCCCCATTCCCCCGCCGAGATCTCGTCCGCTTTGCGCACCAGTGGGATTCCGGCATTGTTCACCAGGATGTCCACGCTCCCGTAGGCGTCGGCAGCTACGTCTATGAGCCGCTGCGCGCCGTCCGCCGTGCTGACATCGGCTCCGACGCCTACCGCCTCGTGGCCCGCCGCAACGAGTTTGGCGGCCGTGGCCGTGGCGCGGGTCTGGTCGCGCGAGTTGACCACGATCCGGGCGCCCGCAGCGGCGAGCCGGGTCGCGATGGCCTTGCCGATCCCGGAGCTGGATCCGGTGACGATTGCGCAGCGGCCCGCGAGCGCGTTCGGGGCGATCATGACGCGTCTCCGGTGGCGATGCGCATGACGACAGCCTTGGGCTCGGTGAAGAATTCGCGGCTGAAGTTGCCTCCTTCGCGCCCGATTCCCGAGTCGCCGACCCCGCCGAATGGCGCGCGCAGGTCGCGCACGAAGAAGCAGTTCACCCACACCGTGCCCGCTTTCAGCCGCCCGGCCACGCGGTGCGCGCGCGACAGGTTCTCGGTGAACAACACCGCGTTCAGGCCGTAGGGGGTGTCGTTGGCCGATCTCACCACCTCGTCCTCGGTGTCGAACGGGGTGAGCGTGACGACCGGACCGAAGATTTCCTCTCGCTGCTGTGGCGCTGAGGCGCTGAGGTTTTCGAGCACGGTAGGCCGGATGAACCAGCCCTCCTCCAGCCCGCCGGTCACGATGCGGCCCCCATGCTGCTCGACGGCGGCCAGGTAGGAGCTGACCTTGCGGAAGTGTTCCGCCGATGCCAGCGGGCCGATCTCGGTGGACTCCTCCCCCGGATCACCGAGCGTCATCGCTTCCGCGGCGGCGGCGAATGCCGACCGGAACGCCTCGAAAATGGGCCGCTGCACGTAAAGCCGGCTACCCGCCAGACACACCTGTCCGGTGTTGGTGAACGCCGCGCGGATCGACCACTCGACGGCGGCCTCCAAGTCTGCGTCCGCGAAGACCACGTTGGCGCCCTTGCCTCCGAGCTCGAGGCTGACCGGAACGAGATTGGCCGCCGCGACGGCGGCGATGGTGCGCCCGGTGCGGGAGTCGCCGGTGAAGGTGATCCGGTCCACGCCCCGGTGGCGGGTCAGGGCCTCGCCCGCCGATGCGGGTCCGTAGCCGTGCAGCACGTTCAGCACGCCGGGCGGCATCCCGGCTTCGGTGGCCAGCCGGGCCAGCAGGGTCGCGGACGCCGGGGTGCCCTCAGCGGGCTTGAGCACGACCGTGTTGCCCCAGGCGAGCGCGGGCGCGATCTTCCAGGTCTCCAGCATGAGCGGGAAGTTCCAGGGCGCGATCGCGGCGACGACTCCGGCGGGCTCGAACCGCGTGTAGCTGTGATGCCCGGTATCGGAGGGCAGCACGTCGGCCACCGCCAGCCGCGCGTGGTCGGCGAAGAACCGGAAGTTGGCGGCCGAGCGCAGCACGTCGTGGTCGCGGCCCTGCCGGATCGGCTTGCCCATGTCGCGGGTGTCGGCGCCCGCCAGCTCCGCGGCGTGTGCCTCGACCGCGTCGGCGAGACGATGCAGTATCGCGCCGCGCTCAGCGAATCCCATACGTGGCCACGGGCCTTCGTCGAACGCCCGGCGTGCGGCGGTGACGGCGCGGTCGGCGTCGTCCGCGGAACCGAGCGCCACCTCCGCCCACGGCTGGCGCAGATAGGGATCGATGGTGTCGAAGGTTGCGCCGTCGAGAGACGCGGCCTCTACCCCATCGATCACATGTGGAAAGAAGTCCATCTCATCCTGCTTTCGGGGACTCGTCGGTGGCCCTTTCGGCGAGTGTCACGTCGCCTGCGGCCCAATGCGTAGCCGGTACTTCACGGACGATCACGCGGATGCTGCCGTCCGCCGCGTTGAGCGACCGGCGCGCGGCCGCGTGCAACTCGCGGATCAATGCGCGGAGCTGCTCCGGCGGGCGGCCCGCCGCGATGCTCACATCGATAATCGGCATGTCAGGCTCCCCGCAGCGCTATCGAACCCAGCGACGTGAAATGGAGGCTCACGTGCCCGTCGGCGCCGATGGGCACGGCATCGGTCATCCCGCCGGTCAGCACGATCCAGCCGGCTTCGAGCGTTATTCCGCGACGACCCAGCGAGTTTGCCGCCAGGGCGAGCGCCTCGCCCGGGTGGCCCTGCACCGCCGCGCCGGTGGCCGAGTCGACGATCTCGCCGCCCACCTCGACCAGGGCCGCTTCCAGCGTCAAGTCGAGTCCGTCCGGCCGGCGATGCACCGGTCCTAGCACGAAGCGAGCGGCGGAGGCGTTGTCGGCGACGACGTCGGGCAGGGCGAAAGAGTAATCGGAGTATCTGCTGTCGATGATCTCCGCACCGGCGCAGACCGTGCGCACGGCGGCCATCGCCTGCGCGGCGGTCACTCCGGGCCCGCGCAGCGACTCGCCGAGAACAAGAACGATTTCGGGTTCGACGCGGGGATGAATCAATGCGCCGACCGGCACTGCGTCGCCGGCGGGCAGCGCCATCGCGTCGGTGAGCCACGCGGTCAGCGGCGAATCGACCGACATCCGCTGCTGTTTGGCGCGCGAGGTCAGCCCGAGCTTGATGCCGACAACCTGCTCACCGCGAGTCTGCTTGCGCGCCAATAGCTTATCTTGCACCTGATAGGCGGTGTCGAGGTCCAGGGCAGACCATTCCGCGGTGAGGCGCCCCCGTTCGCCGCGCGTATCCTCCGCGTCCAGGAGAAGGTCCGCCGCGCGGTCTACGGTCCAGGGTGCTTTCATTCTCGCGCTCCTTCGTCAGCAGTTCGCTTTGCCTTGGTGGAAGCGAAGGTCGCTGTCACGGAGCCGATGCCGCCGAAGTTCGCGGTGAAGGTGTCGCCGGGGGCTGCTGCCGCCGCCGCTGTGAGGGCACCCGACAACACGACCTGTCCGGCCTCGAGTTCGACGCCGCGACCGGCAAGCGTGTTCGCCAGCCACACCAGCGAATTGACCGGCGACCCCAGGACGGCGCCACCCGCACCGGTGGCCGCGAGTGCGCCATTGTGATGCAGCGTGCAGCCGGTCAATCGTAGATCCACCGCCGATAGTGCGGTGGGCTTGCTACCGAGCACCACCGCACCCGATGAGGCATTGTCGGCAATGGTGTCGGCGAGCGTGATCCGCCAGTCCGCGATCCGGGAGTCGATGATCTCGAGCGCGGGCAGCACGAAGTCGACGGCAGTCAACGCCTCGGCGGCGGTGACGCCCGGTCCCCGCAATGGTTTGCGCAAGACGAACGCGAGTTCCGGTTCGATCCGGGGTTGCAGGAACTGATCTGCCGGGATCGGGGTGTGTTCCGGGAAGAACATGGAGTCCAGCAGATGGCCGTAGTCGGGCTCGAAGACGCCGAGCTGCTGACGAATCGCAAGGGACGTCAGCCCGATCTTGTGCCCGGCGACCCGCGCGCCCGCAGCCTGCCATGCCTCGAGCTGCGCCAGTTGCACTCCGTAGGCGTCGGCCACGCTCATCCCCGGATGGCCGTCGGTCAGCGGCGCCACCGCGATCCGGCTGCGATAGGCGGACAAAAGCACCTCCGCTGCGTACTGCTGGTCGGCGCTGCGCATCATTCGGCCTTCTCCTGATGGTGGTCCAGCTGTCGCTGGGTAGTGGTCCGGCGCACGGTGCCTTCCCATAGGTCGATCGCGTCCGGTTCGGAGGGATCGAAATACCTCGGCCGCCAGGACTGCTCGTCTTCTATGCGGCGCACGCCGTAGGAGTACTCGTAGCTGAACCCCTCTGGGCCCTGGAAATATAGGAAGATCGCAGTGGATTGCGGGTGCCGTCCGGGCCCCATGGTGATCTCCACTCCATTGCGTTCCAGAAAATGCCAGCTGCGCATGACGTCGTCGATCGAGGCGACTTGGAAGTTGATGTGGCACAGTCCAGGCCCGTCACCCTGGAACACGGCGAGCTTGTGGTGCACCGGGTCGATCCGCATCAGGCACGCGGCCTGCCCGATCCAGTCCGAGGCCCGGACGTTGAAGTGGCTGGACCAAAACGCGTACGCCGCCGCCACATCGGGCGCGTCCAGACACAGATGCCCGAATTCCGTGATGCCGGCCGGACGGGTGAAGCGCACCGGCCGGTGCACCTGGATCTGCCCGGCCACGAGTTCGATGCGGTTGCCGAACGGATCGTCAAAGGCGATGAACTTCCGCACCTTACGGGCGGCTGCCTCCTCGGCTGATCCCCATTGCACGTCCAGGCCGGCGGCCGTCAACTCGTCCGCGGCGGCGGCCAGTGCGGACTCATCCCGCACCGCGAATGCCGATGCGAGCACGCCCGATTCGCCGCGCACCAGGCACAGACAATGATGCCGCTGGTCCACCCGGAGATACGCGGTGTCCACGTCACCCGCGATCAGCTCCATCCCAACGATGTCGGTGGCGAAACGCACGGCGGTATCGAGATCGGCCGCGCCCGACCGGACATAGGCGATGTCATCGAGTTCGATCATGAGCTGCTCCTTTGCAGCCAGGCCCAGATTCGGGCCGACAATTCCGGGCCTGCGGCGAGCCAGGCGGCTTGCTCCTGTTGTGACAGCGGCCGGCGTTCGCCCACGGCGAGCGCGGCCTGGTTCAGCGCCGCTGATGCCTCGAGCAGCCACATCAGCGCGACCGCCTCGCCGACCGAGCCGCCGACGGTGACCGCGCCATTCCCCCGCAGCACAGCGGCTCGTCCCTCCCCAAGCCGCTGTGCCACCTGATCACCGCGCTGCACGTCCCGCACCAGCAAGGCGTCGTCTATTACCGGCACCGACGGGCCGAGCAGTGCGCCCTGTCCGTGCACTGGCTCGATGCGGTGGCCTGCGGCGGTGAGCGCGGTAGCAATGGGCGGCTGCGCGCGGCAGATCGCCGTGACATCGGGCCGCTCGCGCGCGATAACCATGTGCAGCCATGCCTCCTTGGGCGCACCCGCTGGTAGTTCCGTTGCGTCGATGGCCAATTCCGTGAACAAGTCCGCTGGGTCCAGATACCCGAGCGGGAGCGGCGGCGTAATGAGCATCCGGCCGGCACCACTGCGGCAGGACAGGTGCCCGAACGCCGTCACCAGCCCGTGCGCGGCGAGCGCCCGTCCGCCGGTCATCAGCGCAGCGCGTATCTGGTCGGTGGTCATGTCAGACACCGCCGATGACGGGGTTGGTCAGCGCGCCGATGCCGCCGACTTCGACAGTGATGGTGTCGCCCGGACGCAGGAAGACCGGCGGAGTCCGGGCAACACCTACGCCGGCCGGGGTACCGGTGGTGACGATGTCCCCCGGCAGGAAGCTGA
This sequence comes from Nocardia sp. Marseille-Q1738, assembly GCF_965283145.1. NCBI lineage: Bacteria > Bacillati > Actinomycetota > Actinomycetes > Mycobacteriales > Nocardiaceae > Nocardia > Nocardia sp. Marseille-Q1738. The sequence goes on from NZ_CBDIMS010000004.1 coordinate 328,637, forward strand.
ACTGTGCGGAAAGCTGCTCGACAAGGTGCGGGATGTCGACGGCGAGTTCGGCCAGCGAAGCATCCTGCATCACAACGCCATTCAGCGTCGTGCTCAGTCGCAGATCGGCGGGATCCGGCACTTCGTCCGCGGTGAGAATCGCCGGGCCCAGCGGGGAGAATGACGGATACTGCTTGCCCGCCAACATGTTCACCCAGGCCCAGCGGCCCTCCGCCGGGGTGCGCGCGGCACCGATCTCGCGCAGCGAACTGCGGTCGGACACATCGTTGAGGATGGTATAACCGCCGATATAGGCCATGGCGTCAGCGGCGGACACGGCATGGGCTGGCCGGCCGAACACGATGGCGAGTTCGCCTTCGAAGTCCACCATGTGCGGCGCACCGGCTGGCAAGACGAGCGGTTCGCCGGTGCCGACAACCGCGTTCGGGCTCTTGATCGCCCACGGAATCCGTTCCGGGGGCTGCTCCCCCATTTCCGCCAGATGCGAACGGAAGTTGCCCCCCGTGCAGAGCAAAAGCGTGCGCTCGCCCAGCGGCGCGTGCAACGTAACCTCGTCCGCCGCAAGCAGGCTCCCCCGTTGGAGGGCGCGGTCCGGGTCGTGGTCGACGGCCGCCAGCGCGGCGGTGAGACGCTCCCGCGTCTTCGGTAACACGGCGAGCAGCGCTGCCGCTGTGGGCGGGGCGTCGGCGCCGAGCACCGCCGCGACAGGCACCACTGAACCATCCGGCCGCGCCACTCCGGGCGCAGGCGGTGCGCCGCCGGCCGAATATGTCACGAGCTTCATGGCGCCGTCCTGGTATCGAATCGCGGAACAGAGGTATTCACTGCGCCGCCGGGGTGAGATCCGAGTCCGCACCGAGCTTCCGGCGCTCCCGGCCGAATTCGCGGACCCGATTCAGGCCGACGACCCCTTGCCGCCGGCCGTCCGCGATCAGCACCGCGAGGTAGCCGTCGTCTTGCCGGCCGAGCATGTGCAGCTCGCCATGGTGGGTGTCGCCCGCCAATTGGAGTCGCTGACCATGCTGATCGGACCATACGTAGGGCGCGGCCGTGTACGGCTCGGCTTCGGCTGGCGCCAACAGATTTTCGGCGGCGAGTACGCCTTGATCGAGCGCGTTGGTCCAATGCTCCACGCGCTGTGGCGGGCCATATTCCGGGTGCCTGCGGGCGATGTCGCCCGCGGCGTAGACGCCGGGCAGCACCGTGCGCAGGGTCGGGCCGGTCGCCACGCCGTCTGGTCCAGCCAGCGGCGAGCCCGCGAGCCACCCGGTCACCGGCCGTGCGCCGACCCCGACAATCACCAGATCGGCCGGCAGGGTCGAGCCGTCGGCGAGTTCGACCTGTTCCACCCGGGCGGAGCCGAGCAGCCGCCGCACCCCGATGCCGCAACGCAGGCGGACGCCATGGTCTCGGTGCAGCCGGGCCAGCGGCTCGGCCAGCACCGGAATCAGCGCCCGTCCCAGCAGCCCACCCGCCTCCACTATTGTCGTCTCGAGCCCGTAGCCACGTGCGGCAGAGGCGATCTCGCAGCCGATGAATCCACCACCGATAACCACCACGCGGGGATTGCCGTGGGTCATGGCGGCCCTGATCGCGTGCGCGTCGGCGAGTGAACGCAGGGTGTGGACGCCGTCGAGCACCGCCCAGCCCGTTGGCCATACCGGCGCCGAACCCGTGGCGAGGATCAACCCGTCGTAGTGGATGTCTCCGGCCGAGGTGGTGATGGTGCGCCGATCGGCGTCGAGCGTCTGCGCCGCATGACCGAGCAGCGGCTCGACCTCCAGCTCCGCCAGTTGCCCGTCGGAGACAAGCCGGATGTCGTCGTCGGAAAGCTCGCCGGTGAGCAATTCCTTCGACAACGGCGGCCGGTTGTACGGCTGCTCCGGCTCGTCGCCGACCAGCGTCAGCCGTCCCTCATATCCACGGCCACGCAGTGCCTGGAGTGCGCTGATGCCCGCGACACCAGCACCCACTACCACGACCTCTTTCATTGCGGCGCACCAGATCCGATGGCACCGATGCGGACCGCGGTCTCGTCGTCGGCTACGTGAATATCCATGTCCTCCGGATCGAGGTCGGTGCGGCCGCTGATGTCGCGCCGCTCGTCCAGCAGGTAGGTGTATCCGTCGGCGCGCGCCTGCAGCACTTCCCACCAGTTGCCGTCGCGGTCTTCGAAGTAGAAGGAGTAGATCCCGTGTTGCTGCATGACTTTGTTGATCCGCCGAATGCCGTATTCGTCCTTCACCCGGCGCAGAGTCGCGTGCGCTTGCTCCACTTCTTCCCGGGTGGCGACGTCAATTCCGTTGTGGTCCAGCATCTGCATCGTGCTCGGCGTGCCGGATTCGACGACCACATAGGTGTGGTTGCTGCCTTTGCGCACCAGCAGCGAGACCGGGCTCAGCTGGATTACCTCGAAGCCGAGCACTTCTTCGTAGAACCGGCGGGTTTCCTGCATGTCGAACGAGGTCAATGTGCCATGCGAGATCATCGTCGTCTTGATCAGCGGCGTATCAGTTCGACAGCTCGTGGTTATTCTCGGCATCACGGGCTCCTTTCGTGAATGTGTTGACAGCGACAGTGATTTCGAGACCGTCGAGATCGGGTCCATAGTCGAGCTGACAACTCAGCCGCGAACGGTCCGTGCGCGATGTGATCTCTTCCAGCCGCTCCAGTTCGTATTCGTCGGGCTCGGGCAGCCGGTCCACCCAGGCCGGGTCCACGTAGACATGGCAGGTGCCGCAGGCGGCGTTTCCGTTGCACAGCCCGATGACCCCGGCCTTGAGCTTGCGCAGCTCCCCCATCAGCGGGCGGCCGGTCGGAGGGACGATCTCGTGCCGGGAACCGTCCGCGCCATTGACGATGATCATGGGCTCACCGTGGATATGTCCTCGCCTACCGCATAGCGATAGGCGGCCTCGACCACGACCTGGGCGACGCGGAGTTCGTCGGCGTCCCGGGGTCCGAACAGCATGACGACGTTGACCTTCGCGGAATAGAGCGGATGCCGCTCGCCCCACCCCTTGGCCAGCAATTCCTCTTGGTCCGGAAGCGACATCGCCAAATGCAGGCTGCCGTCCGGATGAATATGGGCCACTTCGGTTGTCAGCGATGGCGGCATCAGCACGACACCGTGCTGCGGGCGGGCACCGTCCAGAAAGATCGCGAGCGCGTTTTCGTCGGGAATGTCGTGCGGAATCGGCTTATCGGGGAAGGTCGCGGCCATCCAGCGCCGCATCTTGGCCGGGTCCGAGATCTCGCTCGGGCCGGTCACGGTGCCGGGTAGCGCGGTCAGCCAGTCCCGCAGCTGTTCCCGCAGCGCGGGTGGACTGAGCTGGCTGAGCTGTACATGCGGAACCGCTGGTCCGGTCTCTGGTCGGGCGCCGAAACGATAAGGCAAAGACGGCAGTGTCATCACCTTCTCCTAGCTTCACTCGGAGATGATGCGGCGCGTGCCGGAGTTGGCCGCACCGCCGAAATCGACGCTAACAGCCGGATATAGTAGGTTCCTACAGGATAGTGGGTCCGCCTACAGAATCAGGCCATCATGGCAGGTAGAAGGCCTGAAAGGTCGCAGAAAGCCGGTGAGATCGGTTCGGGATTGCCGAAACTGCGCTGGATAGTCACTTTCCTCTGGGAACCTGATATCCCGGTTGCGTACCCTCCTCGGAGCCCGAGGTTCGCGGCTCACCGGTCGCGGACACACTCCGATCCGGAGGTTGAGCGCCATGTCGCCACACCTGTTCCGACTCGACACCAGCATCCGCACGCAGTCGGTCTCCCGCGCCGTCGCCGACTCGTTCGAACGCGCGTGGACCAGCCTGCATCCGGACGCGGCGGTCACCCGGCGCGACCTCGCCCGCGACCCGCTGCCCTATGTCCGTGAGGTCGACGTCGACGCGCCACGGTTGCCCGCCAGTGATCGCACGCCGGAGCACCAGTCGGCCGCCGCGTCCAGCGAAGCCCTGTTCGGCGAATTGCTGGCGGCGGATGTGCTGCTGCTCGCGATTCCGTTGTACAACTGGTCGATTCCGGCCGCCGCCAAGACCTGGCTCGACCATTTGCTAACCGACCCCCGGGTCCATCAGCAGCCGCCACCGCTGGCCGGGCGCGCCGCCGTCATCGTGTCCGCGCGCGGTGGCGCGTACGGACCAGGCACCCCGAAGGAAGGCTGGGATCACGCTGAGCCGCACCTGCGCCACGTCCTGGGCGACTTCCTCGGGCTGGACGTGACCGTAATCAAACCCGAACTGACTCTCGCTGATTCAAAACCAGCCATGGCGCATCTCGTCGACGCCGCGCAAGAGTCGCTGCGCCAGGCACACGCCGAAGCCGATTCAGTGGCCCGCCGGCTCGCCGTCGCCGACGTCGTAGGTGTTGACAGGGCAGGGAGATTCGACCAATGACGGTCGGCTTCGAGCATTCGGTCACAGTCGCCGACGTCACCACACGAGCGGAAACGCTCGCGCGGGAAGTGGTTTCGCCGGTCGAGGCCCGCCATCATGGCTCGGCACAGGACCTGGCCGACGAGATTCGCCGCGAACCGCAACGCGCCGTCACCAGATCGGCCGTACCTGCGCGCCTCAATCGAGCGACATGCTGGGCGAGGCGTTCATAGCAGCCGTCTTTGCACGGCATCGGCGATGACCGTGGTCACGACCTTGTCGACAGCTCCAGCGTCCGGCGGGACGTCCCGGCCCGCGAACAGTAGGTGTCCGGCCCCGATCAGCGAGAGCGCGAGCGAGTCGACGTCGGCGTCGGCCGCGATGCGGCCTAGCTCCCGCTCGGCGGTGAGGTAGGAGACGATCATGGTGCCGGCCTCGGCCAAGACGGGGATGCCCCGGGCCGGCTGGGCCATGCGCAGCCGGACGCGTAGCTCGTCGCGGAAGATGACGAGTCCGACGATCGCCACAGCGACCGAATCGAACAGCTCCATCAACGCGGCGGTGAGGTTGCCGGCCACGGTGCTGGTCCCGGCGGATCGGCACAGGGCTGCGGCTTGGTCCTCGATCCGGGTGATGCGGTTTTGCACGAGCTCGACGAGGAAAGCATCGAAGTCGGCGAAGTGCCGGTGCAGGACTCCTTTGGCGACGCCTGCCTCGGTGGTGACCGCCCGGCTGGTCAGCGCGCTCAGCCCGTCCCGCAACAGGACACGCTCTGCGGCGTCGAACAACTGCTGACGCGCGTCGCGGATGTGCACCCCAGTCGGCACCGAGCGTCCCTCCACATGTCGACAATCCCCACCATTGCCTAGTGGGCATGCGCCCACTAGGGTGGGCGCATGCCCACTATACCGCAGGAGCACTCACGTTCTGCCGAGCCCGAACCGCACCAACACCGCCAGATGGCCGAGTCGTTCGGTGTGGACCCCGAGCGTTACGACCGCGCTCGGCCCCGCTATCCCGACGCCCTGGTGGCGCGGATCATCGCCGCCAGCCCCGGCCTCGACGTTCTCGACGTCGGCTGCGGCACCGGCATAGAGGCCCGGCAGTTCCAGGCGTCCGGCTGCACGGTGCTCGGCGTCGACCCCGACGCGCGGATGGCCGAGTTTGCCCGGCGAACCGGGGTCGAGGTCGAGGTAGCGACCTTCGAAGCGTGGGACCCTGCCGGCCGCGCGTTCGACGCGGTCGTAGCCGGACAGGCATGGCACTGGGTGGACCCGGTCGCCGGCGCGGTCAAGGCAGCACAGGTCCTGCGACCCGGCGGCCGACTGGCGGTGTTCGGGCACGTATTCGAGGCCCCGACCGAGGTCGCGGAAGCCTTCACCGCGGTCTACCGGCGGGTCGCGCCCGACGCGCCGTTGATTCTGCGGTCGACCAGCAGCGGTCAGCCGACTCCGACCGCGCTGGACATCTACCAGGCGATGTTCGCCAAGGCCGCCGACGGGATCCGACAGGCGAGCGGATTCGGTGAACCGGAACAGTGGCGATTCGAGTGGGAACAGTCCTACACCCGCGACGAGTGGCTGGACCATCTGCCCACCACCGGCGCCCTCACCCACCTCTCGCCGGACAAGCTGGCCGAGGTGCTGGACTGCGTCGGGGCCGCCATCGACAAGATCGGGGGCGGCTTCACCATGCCGTACACCACACTGGCAGCTACGGCGGCGCTAACCGGTGCCGCCTGACCCCCCGAACCGAACTTCGTCGAATCGCTCGCACACGCTGTACCTGACTCCACCGTTCGGGACTCGCGCTCGGCGAAGGTGGCGTTGACCAGCTTCGCGATCACCCGGCGCCCCGCGGAAATTGTGAGCGCGGTCGGCACCGATATTCGGCGACCGAAGCGGCCGAGGGTAGCGAGTTGTCAGGATGCCTCCGTGGTGACCAACCGCACATCCCCGGTCTCCTTCGTGGCGGCCACGGCGCGGGCGAACGCGCGTACTTGTGGGGTCTCGCGGTAGCGGTGCCACACCAGCCCGAGCTGGGACTCGGCGATCCCGGTCACCGGGACGAAGGCCACCGGCCGTCTGCGGTGTGATTCCGCGGTCGGATGACACAGCAGCATCGCGCCGCGGCCGGCCGCCACCGCAGCGAGGCCCTCCTCCAGCGTGCCGACCTCCGGGCCAGGGCGCACCATACGGCCCTCCGGCGTCACGTCCAGCGCCTGCGCCCTGCGCCAGTACTCCGGCGCCGGAGCGCGGACGCCGACCAACGTGAACTCGGCGAGTTCCTCCACCGACAGCGCGGCACGCCCGGCCAGTGGGTGGGTGCTGGCCACCGCGAGCGTCTGCGACTGCCCCGCGAACACCGATCCGAGCACCAGATCGCGCTCGCCCATCGGCAGCAGCACGACCGCGGCGTCGACCTCGGCGCGCCGAAGCGGCCCGAACGGATCGGCCAGTGGGATCTCGACCAGCTCGGCCGGGCATTCCGGGTGACGCCGCTGAAACAGCTCGACGGCGGCCATCAGATGATCGTTGCCCGCGCCCTGGAAACCGATGCGCAGAATCCCGTCCACACCTCGGGCGGCCGCGCGGGCGTCGTCGACCGTCGCACGCAACGCGGCATATGCGGGCCGTAGTTCGGCGAGGAAGTCGGTGCCGAGAGGGGTCAACCGGACGGTGCGACTGGTGCGTTCCACGAGCTGGCCGCCGATGCGCCGCTCCAGCGCGCGCAGTAGCTGGCTCACCCGGCTCTGCGACAAGTACAGCCGCTCGCCGGCCCGCCCGAAGTGCAATTCCTCAGCAAGCGCGAGAAACGCCTCCAGTTCACGGATCTCCAGGCCGCCCATCAGGCTCCCTTCCACGGTCGATGAGTCCAGCTCATAGAACTATGAGGGCTTCGCCGTTGTTTCCCCCCGCCGCGAGCCCTTGGCTGGAGGACATGACACAGATCCAGGAAGTCCTTGCGCCACCTCCGGTTTCGGTACTTCGCGGCTGGCTCGGCGTCGGTGCCGTCACTGCGGGCACGTTCACGGTGGTCACCTCCGAGATGCTGCCGGTCGGCCTGCTCACTCCGATCGGCTCGGCGCTGCGGGTGAGTGAAGGCAGCGCCGGCCTCGCGTTGACGGTGACGGGCCTGGTGGCCGCGGTGTCGGCGCCCTTGCTCACCGCGGCGCTGGGCCGGATCGAGCGGAGGGTGGTGCTGTGCGGATTGATGGCGGTGCTTGCACTGGGCAACCTCGGCACCGCCTGGGCGCCTACCTTCGAAGTGCTGATGGGGGCGCGGGTGCTGGTCGGCGTGGGCATGGGCGGTGTGTGGGCGCTCGCCGCGAGCCTGGCGGCGCGTCTGGTGCCCGCGCGGTCGGTCAGCGCCGCGACGTCGCTGGTCTTCTCTGGTGTCGCGGTCGCCTCGGTGCTCGGCATCCCCGCGGGAACCGTGCTGGGCGCGCTCGCCGGGTGGCGGATCGTGTTCGCTGCCGCCGCGGGTCTCGCGCTGCTGGTCCTCACGGCGATGGCGGCCGCGCTGCCGCGCCTGCCCGCGACCGAGGCCGCGGCGCTGGGCAGCGTGCTGCGGCTGACGCGGCAGCCGGGCTTGCGCGTCGCCCTGCTCGTGGTCGCGTTCCTGGTCACCGGCCACTTCGCCGCCTACACCTACGTGCGGCCGGTGCTCGAGCAGGTAACCGGCGTCGGCGCGGAGACGATCGGTACCCTGCTGCTGGTGTACGGGGTCGCCGGTGTCGCGGGCAATTTCGGCGCGGGCGCGGCGGCGGCGCGGGCACCGCGGAAGACCTTGATCGCGATCGGATCGATCCTCGCCGCCGCCGCGATCGCCGTGCCCGTGCTCGGCGCCGCGCTGCCGCAGGCCCTAGTGCTGATGGTCGTGTGGGGGCTGTCCTACGGCGGCGTCTCGGTGAGCACCCAGAGCTGGGTCTTCGCCGCGTCGCCCGGGGCGAAGGAAGTCGCGTCCGCCCTGTTCGCCGGAGTTTTCAATGCCGCAATAGCACTCGGGTCGCTGACCGGCGGGCTGGCCGCAGACGGGATCGGTCTCGCCGCCGCCCTATGGTTCGGTGGCGCGCTGGCCGTCGTCGCCGTGCTCGTGGCCGCATTCGAGTTACGAGCACATCACCGCCGTGCTGTTCAGCCGGTTCAGTCGCCCAAGGTGTCCCGGTCCTGCTGAGCAAGGACGAAGGTGCCTTGTCCGTTGGGGGTCAGCCCGGTGTCGAGGATCTTGTCGTCCAGAAATGCGGCGGCCTGCTGGTCCAGGAAGATCCGTGATCCTTCGGCGTCCAGGACCTGGTCTTGCTCGGCCGGCTCCGCGGCAACCGCGAGCTGCAACGTCTCAGCGTCGTCCGCCGTGGAGATTCGCAGCCCGGCATCCTCCGGTGCCCCCTCGACGGACGTGATGCTGCGAACGGCCTCGATGGCCGCGGGGGTGATCATCAACATGTGTCTGCTTCCTTCCCGCTGTAATGACAGTTCAGCCAGGTAGATGGCGGCTCAGGCCCCTAGGACCAGTGTCGAACGCGATCGTCATCGGTGTCGGCAGCCAGACCGGGCGTTCTCCCATGAGTAGCCATAGGCTGCTTCGCGAAACCATGGCGGCAGGAACCATTCGGTGAGCACACGGCTTGGCAGTGGCCGACGCCGTGGGTGGCGGTGAGCAGGGTGACCTGGTGCTTGCCCGCCAGTTCGCGCAGGTGACCGACCGCCTCCCGGTGAGGTGAGGGCTGTGCGGCCGCGGGCACGTCCACACCCGCCGCAACCGATTCGGCCCGGGTGACACCGCCCGTACCGCCGAACTCTCCAGTCGCCGCTCTCGCAACATCAGCCGCAGCGATACCCCAGCACCGTAGGTCATCATCGCCTCCGCCGCCGGCACAGCGGTCGCCCAGACCCTGCAAGCCATGGCGGCCGGTCTGAGTCAGGCGAGCGGCACCGGTACGCAGGTCGCCGTCCGCGACCTCGCCGCCCTGCCCGCCGACGACCCGCGCGGCGCCGGCCTGGCCGCAGGCGCCCTGCCACTGGTCATGGGCGGTCTGCTGGCCGCGGTACTGCTGAGCAGGCTCGTGCGCGGCACCGGTCGCCGGGTCACCGGAGCACTCGCCTTCGCGGTCGCCGGCGGCCTGGCCGTGGCAGCGATCCTCCAATTCTGGCTCGGCTCGCTGAGTGGCTCCTACGCGGCGAACGCCGGTGCCATCGGAATGACCATCGCGGCCACCTCGCTGACCGTCCTCGGGCTCGAATCCCTGCTCGGATACGCCGGAATCGGGATCGGCGCCGTCGCCATGATGCTCATCGGCAACCCTCTCTCGGGCACGGCGACGGCACCCGAGATGCTGCCCGGCTGGTCCGGCACGCTCGGCCAGCTACTGCCGCCCGGGGCCGGTGGCCGGTTGCTGCGATCAACCGCATTTTTCGACGGCCGCGGCGCCGCCCACTCCGTCACCGTTCTGGTCGCCTGGGTCGCCCTCGGTGCAGTGCTGTGCCTGGCCGGCGGCGTGAGCGCACGTCGCACCGATCGGAGCGGATGGTTGGCGTTTGCGGTCATCCGCGCCTACGGCCGCGAGGAACCGCACATCACCGTGACCACCCGCAACGGAGGCGCGATCACAGCCGGGCCGCTCGCGGCCTGGTCCGAAGCCCCGCACAGACCGACCCGCGAACGGTGACAACGGGAAGCCGGCAGACGGAGCATGGGAGATGCCCCACTCGCCTACTATTCTCAGGTGACTCACGACAAGACGGCGTCGCCACGAGTCGTAGCGACGGATTCTTACCGGACTATCGAGGATCCATCCGAGACACAGCTGCACGACATCCTTGCGGACATGAACCTGAGCGTGCCGTTCGTGATCGTCGACCGGTTCGACAGCCTCCAACCCGGCGACTACTACATCCAGGTTCACCTCGACGAACAAGTGGATCCGAACCAGGGGCACGGCTATATCGTCGAATTCCGCGACGGCGGACCAGATGCACATTTTCGCGCCACCATCAGCGACGACGCGCCGTGGGACAGCGTGTTCTCGCCCGCATTCGACACCGTGGTGAATGCCGTCCAGGACTGGGCATTCCGGCGCGAAGGCTGGCGAACAGCGCTGGCCTGGGAACGGCTCGAGTTCGACGGTTGACCAGGCTCATCTCGACACCTACGAACTCACCGACCCAGAACAAGCAAACTGGTGGCAAGATCGACTGACCCGCGTTCGCACGGCACTCGACAACGTCAACGCATCCAGCTGACCCGCCGCCGGACGGGTTTGGCGTTGAGGGTTCCGGCTGGCTACTGGTCTTCTGGACGCTGGAGAACCGGGGCCTGGAGGCGGTCGCGGAGGTCGGATTCCTCGGGTGTCAGCGGGTCGTCGGGGCGGCGGATGCGGGCGGGTTTGGGCCGGATCGGCAGGCCGTCGTTCGCAGTGGTGTGTTCGGCTTCTGCAAGCGCCCGGTAGAGGGAGGCGACAGATGGATGTTCGCCCGCGTTCTTCCCGGTCTTGATGGTGAGCTTTTTCGCGATGTCGGGAACCGGGATGCCTTTGTTCTTCAGTGCGAGGGCGAAGGTGAGCGAGTCGTCGTCGATGACCTTGGGTCGGCCGCCGTGGTTGCCCTTGGACGCGGCGATGGCCTGGCCTTCGAGGGTCTTTTCCCGAACGTAGTTGCGTTCGATCTGCCCGGCGACAGCGAGGACCGCGAAGAGCATCGCGCCATGCGCTCGTCCACCCGGACGAGGAGTAGGGCGTCGCTTCGGCAAGAATCAGGTGGTGGACAAGGGACGCTTCCGAATGAGTGGACCATCGACAAGATGCGGCGACGAGCGCAGGACAGCACCGTGGAGTTGTTGGATCCCAGCACCCCGATATTCCTGGCGCCACTTGAACCTAGCCAAGGAGTCTCCTTGGAAGTAGATCTGATCATCGGGTTCACCGGTCTGTGCCTCGCGCGCTGCGTCGACGACGGCGAGTGGTACATGGGCCATCGGGGCGAACCAGGGGAGCCGATCTTCTGCTGGTCCAGCTACGGCGCGGATCTCGGCACCGCGATTGACGGCCTGTAGGACAACTCCGAAGCACCAACCGGAACGACAAAACCGCGGCATCCTAGTGGCAGGCAGAAGCCCCTCACTTGCGCCAGAACGATGGCAATACGTCAGATCAACTGGCACTGGTGTCACGCCGAAGATCTTGACGGGCTGGCGAGCCCGCGTCGGTCGAGTTACCGAGCTGGCGGCGTGAACGGGCCTCTTGTTGTGAAGTTGATGCTGTTGGCAGCGCTGCTGCACTGGCCCGGGCACGAGAGCTGACGTCACGCTTGTCGGGCTCGTTACTCCGATTCTGTCAGGGCGAGGACGTGCGCGGTTCGAGCCGCTGTGGTGACGGCGCGGAGGTTGTCCGCCAGATCGACCAGTTCCAGGTCGGTGGCGAACGCCAGGAACCCGTCGGCGACAGCGATTGGCCAGTCGGTCGCTGGGAGGCGGCGGCATGCCTGGTTCAGCAGCGCTCGTAGCTGGTCGTCGGGCAGCGGTGTCTGGTCGAGGTAACCGGCGAGTTCGTAGAGGTCCGCGGCATTCTCGGGCGGAAGGCCGACCTCGTGGTAGTCGGCGTCGGTCAGGAGGGCGGCGATGCCTTCGTCACCCTCTGACGATGGGAACATCAGTATCGGGGGCAGGACGGTGAATTGCCCCGGCGAATAGGACAATACGAGGTATGCGGGGGTTACCGGCGGCGGGTCCGCGGCCACAGCCGCCGGGATCACCTCGACAAGCCGGTCGACGAAGGCGCGCTCGATGTCTTCGAGGGTCTTCCCTGTGGGCAGCGCCCGGTAGGCGACTTCCGGACCCCGCGTCACCTGGCTGATGTCACCGTTGTCGTCGTAAGTGAGCTGGATGTGTACTGGTTCGCCGTCGGCTTGTTCCTCGTCGACCCGTGTGAGGCGTTCGGCCGTGTAGTGGAATCGGGACAGTCCGCTGCCACCCGAGGCTCGGTATTGCGAGAGTGCCAACCGGCCGTCGTGGTAGGTGAAAACCTCGTGGCGGATGGCCGATTTGTCGGGGGAATAGGTGTAAAGAGCCAGCTCCTCGGGGCCCTGCCCGCCGTGGACGAAGAAGGTCTCGTAGTGCTTTCCCGGGATTGATGTGCTCTTGCGTTCCACCCATATGCGACCCGTGTCGTCTTGCCCGTACCAGCAGGCGGCGCCGTCGTCGCTGGGCAGGCGTTCTCCGACCGGGAACCGGTGGACCAGGAAATAGAGTGGGTCGACCGAATATGCCATGTCGGAGTAGGGGACCCAGTGCGTGACCTGGGCTTCGGCTGCCTGCTTGCGTTCAGAGTATTGGACGCTGAGCCAGGACATGTCAGGCATCGGCCCATCGTGTCACGTCATCCCCGGGGGTCTTCCCGTACCTGGTGACCCGATCATTACGGCACCCCAATTGGCCGACAACGCGGCGACGCAGGTTGAACAAGGTTCGCGCGTTGCACCGGCTCGACGAGCTGCCCGACCGCACCGGCCGCTGCGACCCGAGCTGCGGGTTCCTCACCCCGACCACACAGGTTGCGCGCACCGCCGATCTTCACAGCCCACCGAGCCGCCGACGGCCGCCACGTCAGCTGCCGCTGCGAATCCATCACCGCCGAACCCGACTCACAGCCTGGACGGTCTCGACGTCGCGCTCACCGCCGCCGGGTACACCCACACCGGCGAGTGGCGGCGTAAGACCACCAGCTCCGGCGCGGTTCGGTACTTCACCGCCGCCACGATCCGAATCGAGGACATCTGACCAACAACTGAACCCAGTACGCAGGGCAGCCCTGGAACACCCAACGTTCCAGGGCTGCCCTGCGTACTGGGCCCACTCCCGATTCCGGCCGTCGATAAGCGGGCGGAATCGGCGTCTATCAGTTAGAACGGCGGTTCGTCGTCGTCTACACGGCCGCCCCCGAAGGTGCCTGTCGCGGGCGCGTTGCCCCACGGGTCGTCCTCGTGTGGGCGTGGGCGTGACCGGCGGTTCCTTGCTTCTGCTTCGGCTCTAGCTTCTGCTTCTTGCCGAGCCTTCATCTCTCGTGTCCGGGGCAGTGTGGTCACCTCCCCGTATCTGGCTAGGCGCCATCTCCGTTCGAGTTCGTCGCGATGGGACCGGAGCGGATCCGGCTCATCCCAGCTGTTGAAACCGGGGTTGGGATCGTCGTTGGGTTCGATGTCGTCCGGATCCACGTCGGCGATCTGGCACAGCGCCAGGAAGATCACTTCCACGGTTTCCCACTGTGGGAGGGTCTCCGCTCTCAAAGTGCGGCGGACTCGGGGCTTCGCGATCCACAAGGCGGTGCCGAGGCTGGCGCCGGCGGAAGAAGTCGCCATCCTGATGTGGTCAGTGAGTGACGACGACTGGCTACTCAATGGGTCGCTCAAGATCGAATGCACGCCCTCGCCGACCCGGCACCGACGACGGATGGCGACTGTCCTGCAACTGGGCGAGGAGAAGGTCTGGCTGGAGACGGTCCCGGAGCCGCCTCCAGCTCGGCAGAAGCAGGAAGAGGACGATCCCACCCCTGATATCTGAGCGTCATTGCTTTATGCCGTGGTAGAGGCCACTTTCCGTCACCCCTCCCTTGTCAGCCGAGGAATGTCCGCAAACCGATCGATTTTCGACATGTAAATCGGAGATACGTTGCGGAACTTCAGAGTGCTGTACGGGCTAGCGCTTGTTGGATCACAATCGAGCGACGCTCCGGTTGGTGAGTGCTGTTGGCGCGCAAGCACATAGGACGTTGACTGCGCTGCGGGTGCTGGTGAGCAAGACCGGCAGGGCGGCGCTCGGTCGCCATGCCGGACGGATCGGACTATTTGCTGCGGTCGGCTACGCTCTCGGCCCTGCCGATCGGCGAGTCAGCCCATTTCCTCGGCATCCGGATCGTCATCGACCACCTTGGCCACAAGGTGCTGACAAGTGCCAACGGCGTCAAACGCTGGGCCCAATCTCGCACGGACCCAGACGAATACAGCAGAGCCGTCGACACCATCACCGATCACTTCCGCAAGCTCGATCTGCACATCGACTACCGGCAGCGCCGACTCGCGCTACAGAACTGGTTCATTCCGGTCGAACGATGGAACGACGTGATCGACAGCATCACCCCTTCCCGCGGCGCCCATGACATGCGCGGCGACTTCCACCGCTACTTCGCATCCGCGCTGGTCTGGGGCAGCGTCACGTCTGGCGAGCGCAGATAATCGCCAGCCATGATGGCCAACCCCAACGCGGGATGGCGTCACGGTCGATACTCACAGCCGCCAACCTGGACAAACCGGCACTCGTCAGTCCCTCACCATGCCCGTCTGCGAGAAATATTGGCAGCACTCGCCGATGAACTCACCGCACAGATCGATGCCCCACACCCTCCGGACCGCGACCCCCGGTTATCGGTGGCGGACGGAAGACTGTCGAACAGCAGGATTTCGCGAAACTTCCAGGCGTAGTTGATCGGAGTTCCCAGTTTCTCCTGGCGGCTGAGTGGATGATCTTGCCCTCAGGTGGCAGGTGTCCGACCGGCGTCCATGAAGCGTGTGATCGCGGAGTCGAGCAGGGCGCCGAACTCCTCTGGGCTGGTGATCTGCGGGCATTCCGTGGCGACCTCGTCGTTGGCCAGGGCATCGAGATCTGCCCACCCACCGCGGAAGAGGACGATGTTCAGGACGTTCCATTCATCAGCACCCTGGATGCGCACTCCGACCGAGTCCGGATCGGTGATCAGAGCCCGTTCGATCTCCAGTGGCTGAGGCCAGGGCGCGGCCGCATCTCGCCACGTGATCGGACCGGGGAGGAGCCCGGACGCAGTCCAGGCAGGGACACGCGAGGTGATCTCTGCAGCGGCCTGGTCGAGGTCGATCACGTGGTCCATGGAGACATCTTCGCTTGGTCGCCCCACCAGCCGCCAACACCAGCTGGGGACCGCCACCTATAACTGAGGGTCGCACGGACTTTCCGCTTTTGACGGCCCGAGGCGGGCTGCCGGCATCGACTCGTCGCGCGAGGTCGTCGGCGCCGGGGCATTTCCAATGCGAGCGATGGCTTCGTGGAGGATGACACTGTGGACACCACGCAGATTGCTCAGGCCTTGGATGAGGTATTCGATCAGGCGATCGTCTTCCATGGGTTCGCCGACTATATGCGTGACTACGACATCGTCATCTACGCGACCGCAGATCCTCGCACGGGCACCGAGCCGGAGCATCTGCGGTATCGCTTCAAACACTGCGTTCGCGCGACAGTTGCAACCGCCTTGAGCCACGACACCTGGGCTCGCTCACTGGACGACCAGCTCATGGACTACGAGACCGGCCCCGACCTCGACGGTTACGTCTGGGGCGTCCGATGGCAGTGCCTCTACCCGGGCGCGAAACTGCTACCCGACTCCGAGGAAGCCGCCGCCTGGTCGGGTCGTCTCGGGTTGCCCTTCCACGAGACGGTGATCGAGACCAACTGCCACAACCTCTCGCTGATCTTCTCCGATCTGGAAGTAACCCATCTTGGGGCTGGCTACGCGCCGTTCGTCGTATCCGAAAACGGTGAGCCCTCATGATCATCGCAATCCGACACCAATATCAGGCAGGCGCTCATCGACATGAGCGTACGTCCAATGACCGACGTCGTCGGCAGTCGCGCACGTTGCCACTGACTAACTGTCATCGCGATTGGCCAACTGCAACTGCGAGTTACACACGCTTCCCCGGATGACTAGACGGAGTGGCCAACTATCATCCGAAGCGGCCAACCATCGCTCGTTGCCACACGGACCGACCCGCCAATCTTGATAATGGTGACAGATAGCGTGAACAAGTGACAGATATGGTGAACGGCCACAGTGCCGATCACTGACCGGTTCGAAACCGTCGACAGCCCGCGACAGTTGAATATGCGAGCCCGCCAGTCCGAACCCAAACGCTGACGAGCCTTTCGGACGTCGGCGGCGGATTCCGGTCGCCGGTTGATGCGACACCGGGACCCGAAGCAGTGCGGTGGCAGGGCGCTACCCCATGCACATGGCCCGGCAGTAGGAGGGCCACCGCCGCAGGTGAGTGACGTTGCACGACATACAACGCCACTCACCCAGAAACGGAACGTGTCAGTTGTCGGTCTGCCTGACGGCATAGACCTCGTGCAGTTCGGTTCCGGCCAGGCTCGGGTCCTGCCGTGTTCGCGTGAACAGCCCGTGCCGGCGCAACAGTTGGCAGAACTGTGCGAGACGGTCGTCCCGGTCGTGGACCTCGGCGACGACGGTGCGAATGCGTGGCCAGTCCGCTTCGGCGATACCACGCAGCACGTCCAGTTCCGCCCGCTCGACATCGACCTTGAGCAGCCCGATCTCGTCCGTCGGAGCGTGCTCGGCCAATATCGCCGAAACCGTGGTGACCTCGACGTCTATTTGCTCGCCCTCGTGCAGGCCGTCGGTGATGAGTGCGATCGCCTCGTCGTTCAGGCCGCTGTTGCGCAGGTAGATCGCGGTGGCCTCGTCGTCGGCTTCGCGGTCGGCATACAGACCCGAATTCGCCGACGCCCGCGGGTACCAGGTGAACGGCGCGAACCCTGGCGCCGCTGCGACGGCAACCTGCAGTGGCACGCCATCAGGGACATACGTGCCCATATTGCGCTCCAGGCAATCGAACGTCATCGGAGCCGGCTCGGCGGCGATCACCCGAACGCCAGGGCAGGTGTCGGCGAACACCATCGCGCTCAGTCCGATATTCGCGCCGATATCTAGTGCGACGTCTCCGGGTCGCAACCGCCCGGCGGCACGCCGATAGAACCCGTCCGTCGACATCTCGCCCCACAGCATCCGCGCCTCGGCCGGACTCGTGCAGGCCACCGTCCTGCCGTCGTCGAGCCGGAGTTGCTGGAATTGCTGGAGAGTCGTCAGCATTCGTTCATAAACCTTTCGAGGACGGGGCCGATGACGGCCAGTGCATACGGATGGGTCAACTCGAGATGACGTGCTTGGACAACCGTGTTGTGCAGGTCGCCGGTAATGAAGGGTCGCCACGTCTGCACGACGGCGTCGTGGTCGGCTCGGTCTTTTCCTGCGGTGAAGAAGACCAGGTCTCCGTCGAAGACTTCCGGCCGGTAGTCCTGGGCGATGCCGCTCGCGGTTTCGAAGCTCTCCATGACCCGATCGGCCTGGTCGGCGGTGAACATCCCGGTTGCGGTCACCTGATCGCGGATGACGGCCCACGCCTGCTCGTTGCTGTCGACCGTCACGTCGGCACCGAGGTCGAACAGCTCGCGCCACCCGCCGAGCAGGTCTGCCATCAGTTCGCCCGGCGCGGCCTCGTCCGCGGTGGTGTTCATCGCCGCGGCCAGGGCCTCCGGTGCGCCGACGGCGCTGTCCATCATGGCCAATGTGCCGACCTGCTCACCATCGCGCTGGAGCCGCACCGCGATGGCGTGCGCGATCGTACCGCCCAATGACCAGCCGAGCAGGTGGTACGGCCCGGTGGGTTGTACTCGGCGAATCTCCGCCACATAGCGTTCCGCCAGTTCGGCTACGGATCGCGCACCTGGCTCACCCGCCACCACATGGGGATCCTGCAAACCGTAGATCGGCCGATCCTTGTGCAGGTGTTCGACCAGTCCGCCGTAGAACCAGGCCAAACCGCCCGCGGGATGCACGGCGAATACCGCGCGCCTCGGTCCGTTCGCCCGCAGCGGAAGCAACACTTGCAGACCGGAGCCGCCCTCCGCGCCGTCCGCTCGGCTCGCGAGCGCCATCGGCGTCGCGTCGTCGAACATCCACGGCAACGCGATCGTCACGCCGCGGGCACGCAGTTCGGTCACCACCATCGTCGCCAGCAGCGAATTGCCACCCAGGTCGAAGAATCCGTCCGACGCTCCGACCCGCTGGATGCCCAGAACCTGCGCATAAACGTCACAGATCGTCTTCTCCGTGTGGGTTCGCGGCGCGGTGAACTCGCTCGCCGATTCGTCGAAATCGGGCGCGGGCAGTGCTTTCCGGTCGAGCTTGCCGTTGACGGTCAACGGCAGCTCGGGCAACACCATGATCGACGAAGGCACCATGTAGCTCGTCAGGACCTGAGCGGCGGCTACCCGGACCTCGCCCGGATCGATCCGCTGTCCGTCGGCGCCGACCACGTATCCGATCAGCTGATCCACGCCGCGGTCGTGCCGATGCACCGCGGCCGCGGCCTGGGCGACGTGCGGATGGCGCAGCAGCGCCGACTCCACCTCACCCAGCTCGATCCGGAAACCGCGCAGCTGTACCTGTGCGTCGGCACGGCCCACGTACAGCAACTCCAGTCCGCTCGCGGACTTGCGCCACCGGCCCACATCTCCCGATCTGTACAACCGGGTGCCGCGCGGATCGAATGGGTTCGCCACGAAGCGTCCCGCGGTCAGCGCGGGAGCTCCGAGATAACCACGCGAGAGTTGCCCACCGGCCACATAGATCTCGCCGACGGCTCCGATCGGCACCGGCCGCAACCGGTCATCGAGGACGTACACCCGCAACCCCGGCAGCGCAGCCCCGATCCCGGCCGACGCGGCCTGCGTGACCTCCGAGAACGTCACGTGCACGGTCGTCTCGGTGATCCCGTACATGTTCACCAAGCGCGGCGATCCCGGCGCGTGGACGGCGAACCAACCGCTCAACCGCGACGCGTCCAGCGCTTCGCCACCGAAGACGACGTAACGCAAGGCGAGCTCACCGGCAGGGCAGCCGGATTCACGATATCTGCGCTCCGCGTCGGCGAATCCGTAGAACGCCGAGGGAGTCTGACTCAATACCGTCACGCCCTCCCGTGCCACGACGTCCACGAACGCCTCCGGCGACCTGGATGTTTCGTAGTCGACGACGACCACCTTGCCGCCGGTCAGCAACGCACCCCAGACTTCCCAGACCGCGAAATCGAAGGCGTATGAATGGAACATCGTCCACACGTCGTCGGGGCCGACATCGAACCGCTCGGCCGCGTTCGTGAACAACGTGACCGCTTCCCGATGACCGACCGTCACCCCCTTGGGGCGGCCGGTCGAGCCCGAGGTGTAGATCACGTAGGCGACGTTGCCCGGCCGCACACCCGACCCGACCGATGTGGGAGCGCCCGCGGTGTCCACGCAGTCCTCGACGAACACCACCGGCGCCGCGTATTGCGGTACCGCCGAGGCGATCTCGGCCGACGTCAATACCGCCGCGGGGGCCGCGTCGTCGAGCACGAACCGCAAGCGCTCCGGCGGGTACGCCACATCCAGCGGCAGATATCCCGCACCCGCCCGCACGACGCCGAGCAGGCCCACGATCAGCTCGATCGAGCGTGGCAACGCCACGGCCACCAGGGCTTCCGGCCCAACACCGTGCTCGGCGAGCCGAGCGGCCACCGCGTCGGCGCGCCGAGCCAGCTCCGCATAGGTCAGCCGCGACTGCCCATCGGTCACCGCGACCGCGTCCGGCTGTGCGGCGGCCCTGGCGGCGAACAGCTCCGCGAGCGTCGTCTCCGCGACTGCGACGCCATCGTCGCCGGACGCGTCGAGCAATTCGCGCCGCTGCGCGGGACCCATGAGGTCGATATCGCCGATGGCGACCTCCGGGTTCGCGGTCACCTCCTCCAGGATCCGCACGTAGGACTGCGCGAACCGCGTCATCGTCTCTGCCACGAAAAGATCGGTGGCATAGGTCAGCCGGCCCACGATGCCGTCCGGACGACCCTGGTCACCGAGCCGCTCGACGAGTTTCAGGTTCAGGTCGGCCTGCGCCGGTTCGAACCCGTTCTCCACCGGCTCGACCGTGAGCCCCGGCAGCTCCAACGCGGCCTTGCCGAGGTTCTGGACGTCGATCGTCACCTGATACAGCGGAAGATGCGCGGTCGACCGTGGCGGATTCACCGCCTCGACCACCTGCTCGAAGGGCACGTCCGCGTGCGCGAACGCGGCCAGGTCCGTTTCGCGGGTGGCGGCGAGCAATTCGGTGAACGACTGCCGCGACGACACCCGCGACCGCAACACCAGCGTGTTGACGAACATGCCGATCAGATCGTCGAGTTCGCGTTCCCCGCGGCCGGCCACCGGGGTGCCCACCGCGACGTCGTCGACCCCGGCGAGCCTGGACAGCAAGACGGTCAACGCGGCGTGCAGGACCATGAACACCGTCGCGTTCGACTGGCGTGCGATCGCGCCGACGCGCGCCTGCACCGCGGCCGGGATGTCGAATTCCACTGTGCTGCCGCGCATGGACGCCACCGGCGGCCTTGGCATGTCGGTCGGCAACTCGAGCAGCTCGGGCAGCCCGCCGAGGGTGTCCGTCCAGAAGCGCAGCTGCTGGGACATGACCGAGCCCGGATCGTGCTCGTCGCCGAGCACTTCGCGCTGCCAGAGGGCGTAGTCCGCGTACTGGACCGGAAGGACCGGCCACAACGGCTGCGTCCCCTGCCTGCTCGCCTGGTAGGCCAGCGCCACGTCCCGCGCGAGCGGCATCATGGACTGTCCGTCGGCGCAGATGTGGTGCACGGCGATGACCAGAACGTGTTCGGTGGCATCGAGTCGGAACAACTCGATGCGCAGCGGCGGCGCCTGTGTCACGTCGAAGCTCGCCGAGACCGCGGCGACCGCCCGCCGCATGAGCTGCTCTTCGTCGATCCGGACCGCCGTGAGTGCGGGTACGACTTCGCCGGCGGAAACCGTGACCTGATGCGGTGTTCCGTCGGTCATCGGGAACTTGGTCCGCAGCGACTCGTGCCGGTCGATGACCAGTTCGCACGCGCGCTGCAACGCGTCCAGATCGAGTTCGCCTTTCAACCGGATCACCAGCGGGATGTTGTACGCGCCGATGGAAGTGTCCAGCTGATTGAGGAACCACATCCGCTGCTGTGCCAGGGACAAGGGCACCAGCGCGGGCCGAGTGCGTGGCTGCAGCTGCACCCGCGCCCGCCGCTCGGAAGCCGCCAGACGTGCGGCGAGTTCGGCGACGGTCGATGCTTCGAACAGGTCCCGGACGCTGATGCTCACGCCGAGCGCCGTCCCCAACTGTGCGGTGACCCGTGTCGCCGACAGTGAGTTGCCGCCGAGGTCGAAGAAGTTGTCGGCTGCTCCGACTCGTTCGACGCCCAGAACAGTGGCGAACACGTCCGCGACGCGTCGCTCGGTCTCGGTCCGCGGCGCGACCCACTCCCGGCCCTCGGAGAATTCCGGTGTGGGGAGCGCCAGGCGATCGAGCTTGCCGGTCCTGGTGAGCGGGAGTTCGCCGAGGACCATACAGGCGTCGGGCACCATGTGCGCGGGCAACCGCAGCCGCGCCGCGCTCCTGACCTCGTGCGGATCCACCTCCTCGTCGCCGACGAGGTAGCCGACGAGCCGATCGATGCCGCGCTCGTCCTTCCGCAACACGACGACGGCGTGGTCCACTCCCGGATGTCCGGCCAGGACGGCTTCGATTTCACCCAGTTCGATGCGTTGACCACGGATCTTGACTTGGAAATCGCTGCGGCCGAGATATTCCACGGTGTGCTCGGGCGTCCAGCGCGCGAGGTCACCGGTGCGGTACATGCGCGAGCCTGCTTCGCCGAACGGATTCGCCACGAACGCACCCGCCGTCACCGCGGGCCGGTTCACGTACCCGCGGGCCAGTTGCACGCCCGCGAGATACAACTCCCCCACCACGCCGACCGGCACCGGCCGCAACCACGCGTCCAACACGACGGCCTCGACGCCACCGATCGGACCACCGATCGTCACGACATCACCGGGGTGCAGCGGATTACTGATCCCGGCCAAGATCGTCGCTTCGGTCGGCCCGTACCCGTTCAGCAGTTGCCTGCCCGGAGCCCATACGGCGACCGTTTCCGGCGTCACCGCCTCGCCTCCGGCGATCAGCACCTGCAACGAGTCCAGTCCCTCGGGCGACATCGTCGCCAGCACGCTCGGTGTGATGAACGCGTGCGAGACGCGCTGCGCCCGAATCAATTCCGCGAACTCGGGGCCGCCGAATACATCCGGCGGCGGCAACACGAGCACAGCGCCGTTCGCATGGGCGAGCAGCACCTCGTGCACCACCACGTCGAACCCGGGAGCGGCCGCTTGCAGTACTCGCGAGCCGCTGTCCACGCCGAACCGATCACGCTGTACGGCGGCGAAATTCGCCAAGCCCTCATGGGTTACCGCGACGCCCTTCGGCGTTCCGGTCGACCCCGACGTGTAAAGGACGTAGGCGGTATCCCGGACGTGCGGAGTCCGTATCCGCTCCGCGTCGGTCACCGCGGCCGACGACCGCGCCGCGATCGACTTCTCGGTGTCCGGGTCGTCCAGAACCAGTGACCGGACCAGGTCCGGCAGCAGTTCCCGGGACGCGTCGACCGTGAGCGCCACCCGCACATCCGAGTCCGCGAGCATGTGCAGGACCCGCTCGGCCGGATT
Organism: Nocardia sp. Marseille-Q1738; assembly: GCF_965283145.1. Lineage (NCBI taxonomy): Bacteria > Bacillati > Actinomycetota > Actinomycetes > Mycobacteriales > Nocardiaceae > Nocardia > Nocardia sp. Marseille-Q1738. The sequence continues at coordinate 351,424 of NZ_CBDIMS010000004.1, forward strand.
CCGCGGATCGACCGGCAGGAACGCCGCGCCCGCCTTGGTCACCGCCCACATGCCGACCACGAACTCCACCGACCTGGCCATTGCCAACGCGACCTGATCGCCCGGGCCCACACCCCAGTCGATCAACTGTCGCGCGACACGATTCGACCAGGCGTCCAATTCGGCGTAGGGCAGCGTGCGCTCGTCCGAAACCACCGCTGCCGCAGTGGGATTCACCGTCACACCAGCGGACAGCAACTCCGCCAGCACGCGCGGTGACTCGGCACGGCCCCCCGAAGCGGGCACCAGATCGCGCCGCTCGCCGACGGACAACAGATCGACCGCACCCAGCCGCGACCGCGGATCGGTCGTGATGGCCCGCAGCACGGTCTCCAGCCGCGCGGCCAGGCCGGACGCCGTACGGTCATCGATGCGGGCCCGCTGGTAGCGGATCCTGACGTGCAACTCGTCGGTCTGGTGCGCCTGGACGGTGATCGGGTAATGCGCGGCGTCACTTCCGTCCGACGAGACCACGCGCATGCCGTCGATATCCGCGTCGCCGAGCCCGCTGCTGTCGACCGGATACGACTCGAAGACGACCAGGGTGTCGAACAGCTGGGCGGTGCCCGCGGCCGACAGGATCCGGGACAGTTCGACGTCGTGATGGTCGAGCAGGCGGGTGTTGTCGGCCTGCAACCGGTTCAGGGCGTCCTCGATGGTCCAGTCCCGGCGCACCTGCGCCGCGACCGGAATCGTATTGATGAACAGGCCGATCATCGACTCCACGCCCGGCAGGTCGGCGGGACGCCCCGAGACGGTGCTACCGAACACCACGCGTTCGGCGCCGAGCAGGTTCCCCAGGACCGTTGCCCAGGCGAACTGCACGATCGTCGCCATCGTGACCGCTCGTGCCCGGGCGAACTCCACCAATTCGGCGGTGACGGCCCGATCGAGCACGACCTCGAGGTCGATCGGGATGTCGACCGTCGTATCGGTGCGCGAATCGGCGACCAGCGTCGGTTCGGTGAAGTCGCGCAGCACGTCGCGCCACACCTCGACACCGGTGGACAACTCACGCCGATCCAGCCATTCCAGGTACGTGCGATACGACGCGGCGGCGGGCAACAGGTCGGTCCGGGCGCCGACGGCGTACAAACCGATCAGTTCACGCCACAGCAGCGGCAGCGACCAGCCGTCCAGCAGCAGGTGGTGTGCGGTCAGCACCAGCCGGAAGTCCTGTGGCGCCACCGCGATGAGCAGGAACCGCAGCAGCGGCGGATCGGCGGGATCGAACGGAACCGCCCGCTCGGCCGCGATCAGCTCCTCCGGCGTCATCGTGCTGCCGGTCAGGTCGATTCTTCGCCACGGCACGGCGGTCGCGGCGGGAACGACCTGTGCGGGAACGCCGTCGGCCGTCCGGACGAAGGCGGCGCGCAGGTTGGGATGCCGCGCGAGCAGCGCTGCCGCCGACCGTTCGAGCCGGTCCTCGTCGACTACGCCGGACAGACCGAGCACCGATTGCGCGGTGTAGACGTCGATTTCGCCTGCCGCGAGTTCGGCGTGGAAGAGCAGTCCTGCCTGCAGCGGCGCCAGTGACCATACGTCGGTCAGGGTCCCGTACCGGCCGGCGAACGCGTCCAGGTCGGACTGCGTGACGTCGACGAGCGGAACGTCGGAGCGGGAGAATCCCCAGTCGTCGTCCGCCCGGGCCGCGGCGGCGATCCCGGTGACGGCCTCGACCCATTCATCGACGAGTTCGGCTACCTCATCGTGATCGAGCAACCGCGAGGCGTATCCGACGTGCGCCGACAGCCGCGGTCCGGCCGCCGTGTCCAGGATGTTCACGTCGATCGTGACCACCGCGGCCGCGGGCATGTCCGGATCGAACGCGGCCCGCCGGTCGAACTGCTCGTCGGTCGGAATCCAGGCGAGGTCGGACAGCGTGGCGAGATCGACGCCGACTCGGCCGAGATTGTTGAAACTGATCTGCGGCTCCGGCGCTGCGGCGAGCCGGTCGGCCGTCTCGGTGTTCAGGTAGCGCAGCAGGCCGTAGCCGATGCCTTTGTCGGGGATGTCGCGTAGCTGGTCTTTGACGGACTTCACCGCCGCGCGCGGGTCCGCCGCCTCGATGCCGCTCAGATCCAGCGCCACCGGGTAGGTGTTGGTGAACCAGCCCACCGTGCGGGACAGATCTGCTCCTTCGGCGATCTGCTCCGCGCGCCCATGGCCTTCCAACAGAACTTTCATGCCCGCGTGCGCGATGCCGCGCCGACTGCGCCAGCGAGTCAGCGCCACGGTCAGACCGGCCAGCAGCGCGTCGTCGACGCTGCCGCGGACCGCCGTGGGCACCGCGTCGAGCAACGCCGAGGTCACGTCCGTCGGGATGGACACCGTCAGATGGCGCACGGTCGACTGGGTGTCGACGGCGGGATCCAATGCCGCGCGGCCGAGCAGCGGATCGTCCGCCGCACCCATCCGCTGCCACAGCTCGAGCTCATCGACGCGGTCCGCGGCCGCGTCGGCCAACACGTGCGCCCAGCGGCGCATCGAGGTGCCCTGCGCGGGCAGCTCGACCGCTCGTCCCTGGACGACCTGCTGCCAGGCGGCGGCGAAATCGGGGATCAGGATCCGCCAGGACACCGCGTCGACAGCCAGGTGGTGGATCACGATGAGGGCGCGGGCATCGGCGTCCACACCCGATTCCGGGAGCAGGCACACGACCTGCAGCATCCTGCCCTCGGCCGGGTCGAGGCAGCCGGAGGCCTCGGCAAGTGCCTTTTCCAGTACGGCGGTGAATCCGTCGCTGCCCGGCCCTTCGTCCGTGCGGAAGGTGCGGGTCAGCACCGAACCGGCGGCGTCGACGGTGCTCGCGGGCAGTACCTCGAGCAGTTGTGCGCGCAGCCGCGAACGCAGCAGGTCGTGCTGGTCGAGCACGGCCTGCACGGTCGAGGTCACGTCCTCGGCACGCGCGTCACCCGGCAAGCGGACCAGCATCGACTGGGCGAATCGTGGTGCCGCACCGAGTCGCTCGGTGAACCAGGAAACGACCGGCGTGAACGGGATTTCGCCCACGCCGCCGCCGGGCAGTTCCTCCAGCGTGACCCGTTCCGCGGCGTCGGCCACGCGGGCCAGGGCCCGAACGGTCTTGTGCTCGAAGATGTCCCGAGCGGTGACGATGACGCCGGCCGACTTCAGCCGGGAGGCCAACTGGATCGACAGGATGGAATCACCACCGAGCGCGAAGAACGAGGTGGTCACCCCCACCGACGCTGTGCCGAGCACGTCCGCGAACGCGGCCGCGATCGTGCGCTCCAGGTCGGTCTCGGCCGCGACGCCATCCTCGCCCGCGGGCTGGAAGGCCGGTTCGGGCAGCGCTTTCCGATCCACCTTGCCGGTCGAGGTGATCGGCATGCGGTCGAGCACGGTGAGCGTCGACGGCACCATGTGCGCGGGCAATGCCGCGGCGACGTGATCGAGCACGGCGCTCGGTTCGACGACGGTTCCCGGTTCCGGCACGATGTACGCGGCGAGCAGCGGCTGCCCGCCGGGTCCGCGGCGGGTCACGGTCACCGCGGCGGACACCCGCGGATGGGTGAGCAGCGCGGCGTCGATCTCGCCGAGCTCGATGCGCTGGCCGCGAATCTTGACCTGGAAGTCGCTGCGGCCGATGTATTCCAGTGCACGCCGTGCATTCCAGCGGACGATGTCGCCGGTGCGGTACATCCGGGAACCTGGACCACCGTAGGGATTCGCGACGAACGCGGCCGCCGTGGCGCCGCGCCGGTTCAGGTATCCCCGCGCCAGCTGAGCACCCGACAGGTACAGCTCCCCCGCGACCCCAACCGGCACCGGACGCAACCGTGCGTCCAGCACCATGGCTTCCGCACCGCGGATCGGGCCGCCGATGGTGATCGGTTCGGCAGGCCGCACCGGGTCGCTCATCGTGATCACGATCGTGGTCTCGGTCGGACCGTAGACGTTGTGCAGCTGTCGTCCCGGTGCCCAGGCGGCGATCAGCTCCGCGGGTACCATCTCGCCGCCGACCGCGAGCATCCACATCGACTCGAGACCGGCGGGCGACATCGTCGCCAGCACACTCGGCGTCAGGAACGCGTGCGACACCTGATGCCTGCGGATCAACTCGGCCAGATCCGGGCCGCCGAACACGTCCGGTGGCGACACGACCAGTGACGCGCAGGCGTAGTGCGCCATCAACGCTTCGAGCACGACCGCGTCGAAGGCTGGCGAAGCCACTTGCAGCACCCGCGAGGTGGCGTCCACCCGATAATGCTCGCGCTGCGCGGCCGCGAAGTTCGCCAGCCCCTCGTGGGTGACCACGACGCCCTTCGGCGTTCCCGTCGATCCGGACGTATAGATCACATACGCCGCGTCGTGAACCCGCAGCGCGCGACCGCGATCCGCGTCCGTGACCTGGTGGCCGGACCGAGCGGCGATCTCGGCGGCCGAACCCGGATCATCGAGCACCAGCCATGCGACACCGTCCGGCAGCGACGCGCGTGCGGCCGCGAGCGTGATCCCGGCCTCGGCACCGGAATCGTGCACCATGTGCGCGATTCGCTCGAGCGGATACCGCAGATCGACCGGGACGAACGTCGCGCCGGTCTTCGCTATCGCCCACATCGCGACGTGGTAGTCGACCGACCGCGGCACGGCCAGCGCGATGCACACTCCCGGCCGCGCACCTCGAGCGAGCAGCTGACGGGCGAGCCGGTTGGCCCGCTGGTCGAGCTCTCCGTAGGTGAGCGTTTCGGCCTCGCCGATCAGTGCGACCGCCGAGGGGTCCGCCGCCACGGCCGACGCCAGCAGATCGGGCAGCAAGCAAGGCTGCGCGGCGTCGCCGCCCGTCGCCGGGAGCAGTTGCTCGGTCTCCTCGGCGCTCAGCAGCCCGATCGCGCCGATCGGGCGGGCCGGATCGGAGGTGACCGCTTCGAGGACACGGACGAACCTCTGCGCCATCGACATCGCGGTGGATTCGCCGAAAAGATCGGTGGCGTAGATGATTTCGCCGTCGATACCGGAGGGTCGAGCACCGTCCACGCGCTCGGTCAGCAACACCGTGAGGTCGGCCTTCGCCTGCGCGATGCCGGGATCGAGGAGTTCGACTCCGACGCCGGGCAGCTCGAACCGGGCCGCGCGGGTGTTCTGCAACCCGAACATCACTTGGTACAGCGGCGAATACGCCGTCGAACGCGGGCGGCCGAGGACGTCGACCAGCCGTTCGTAGGGCAGGTCCGCGTGCGCGAGCGCTTCCAGGTCGACGTCGCGTACCTCGGTCAGCAGTTCCCGGAACGAGCGGTCGTCGTGGACCCGCGTACGCAACACCACCGTGTTGACGAACATGCCGACCAGATCGTCCAGCTCCGGCCTGCCGCGACCGGCGACGGGGGTGCCCACCGAGATATCGTCGCTGTGCGCGGTGCGCGCCAAGAGAATCGCCAACGCCGCGTGCAGCACGACGAACACGGTGACGCCCTCGCGGTGCGCCAGCCGCACGATGTCCTCGTGCAGCCGCGCGGGCAGTTCGAAGCGGACGTTGCCGCCGGCCGTCGAGATGGTGGCGGGCCGCGGCCGGTCCGTCGGCAAGCCGAGCAGTTCCGGCGTGTCGCCGAGGACCTCGCTCCAGTACTGGATCTGGCGCGCGATCAGCGACGCCGGATCGTCCTCGGAGCCCAGCATCTCCCGCTGCCACATCGCGTAGTCGGCGTATTGCACGGGCAACGGTGCCCACCCCGGAGCGCCGCCGCTCACCCGCGCCCGGTAGGCGGCGAACACGTCGCGGGCGAGCGGAGCCATCGACGAGCCGTCGGCCGCGATGTGATGAACCACGAGCACCAGCACGTGATCGTCGGCCGCGGTGCGATACAGCCGCGCCCGCACCGGCACCGACTCCGCGATATCGAATCCTGTTCCGACGGCGGTGCCGATCCGATCGGCCAGTTCCGTCTCGCCGCCGACCGGCTCCGGGTCGAACACCACGTCCGCGCGCATCTCCGCGGCATCCTGCACGACCTGGCAGGGCTCGCCGTCGATCGACGGATACACCGTCCGCAACGGCTCGTGCCGAGTCGCTACGTCGAGGAACGCAGCGCGCAGCGCGTCGATGTCCAGCGGGCCGGTCAGCCGGGCGGCGAAGCAGATGTTGTATGCCGCCGAGGCGGTGTCGAACTGGTTGAGGAACCACATCCGTCGTTGCGCTGCCGCCAGCGGGATGGCCGCCGGGCGTGGCCGCGGCGTGAGCGGTACAACCGCGGAACCGGTTCGCGTCGCGATACGTTCGGCGAGTCCGGCGATCGTCGGCGCGTCGAAAATGTCGCGGATGCCGACATCGACGCCGAGGGCAGCCTGGGCTCGCGCCGCTAGCTGAGCCGCGGAGAGCGAGTTGACACCGATTTCGAAGACGTTCGCCGTCACGCTCACCCGATCGGCGCCGGTGAGCTCCGCGACCAGACGCGCGAGCACCGCTTCGCGGTCGGTGCGCGGCGAGACGAAGGCCTCGCCGGTGTCGAACACCGGCTGGGGCAGCGCCGCGCGGTCGAGCTTGCCGTTCGCGCTGAGCGGCATCGCATCGAGCACCTGCACGCCGTCCGGAACCAGGTAGGGCGGCAGCGTCCGGGTGAGCTGGTCGCGTATCGCGCGGCCATCGATCACCGCGCCCGGCGTCAGCGTCACGTAGCCGACGATTCGTTCCGCCGTCGCGATCGCCACCGCACGCGCGACCTGCGGAATCGCATGCAGTGCCGCTTCGATGTCACCCGGTTCCACCCGCTGGCCGCGCACCTTCACCTGGAAGTCGCTGCGGCCCAAATACTCCAGCTCCCCGGATTTGCGCCACCTGACCAGGTCGCCGGTGCGATACAGCCGCTCGCCCGCCGCGCCGAACGGGTGCGCGACAAAGGAGCCGCAGGTGAGGTCGGCACGCCCGTGATAACCGCGCGCCAACTGGACGCCCGCGACGTACAGTTCGCCGACGACACCGACCGGCACCGGTCGCAGCCGCGAGTCCAGGACGTACACCATCATCCCGGCCGCCGGTGCACCGATCGGGACCGTCGTCGTGGTCGCCACGTTCGGCGAGCACGGCTGAGCCGTGACGACCTCCGCCTCCGCCGGTCCGTACCAGTTCACCAGGTCCGCGTTCCCGAACACGCGCGCCGCGGCGTCGACGGTCCGTTGCGCCAGCGCCTCACCCGCGACGAATACCCGCCGTACCGTCGGCAACTGCACGCCCGTGGACGCGAGGAGAACATCGAGCATCGACGGAACGAAGTGCACCGTGGTGATCTGGTGACGCACGATGACGTCGGCCAGGTACGCCGGGTCGCGGTGCCCGCCGGGCTCGGCCACGACGATGTGCGCGCCGGTCTGCAACGGCCAGAACAACTCCCACACGGCGATGTCGAACGTGATCGGAGTTTTGTGCAGCACCGCGTCGGACGCGTTGTGCGGCCACTGCCGCTGCGCCCACGCCAACTGGCTCATGGTCGCGGCATGGGTCAGCGTGACGCCCTTCGGAACGCCCGTGGAGCCGGAGGTGAACAGCACGTAGGCGATGTTGTCCGGCCGCAGCGGCGCACGCCGCTCCGCGTCCACGATCGGTCCCTCGGGCAGACCGGCGACATCCAGTCGATCGATCGGAACGGACGCACAGGTGCCGGGCAGAGCCTCGCCATCGGCGGATGTGGTGAGCATCACCAGCGGCTGTGCCGTGCTCAGTACGTTCGCGATCCGCGCGCTCGGGTGATCCGGGTCGATGGGCAGGAACGCAGCTCCCGCTTTCACCACCGCGTACAGCGCCGTGACGAGCTCGGCCGACCGGCGGATGGCCACCGCCACAACAGTTTCCGGACCGGCACCACGTGCGATCAGCCACCGGGCCAGACGATTGACCCGCGTGTCGAAGTCCCGGTAGGTGACCGCGCTTCCGCCCGGAAGGCAGAGCGCCGGACTCTCCGGGGTGCGCGCGACTTGTTCGTCGAATGCGTCGACGAGCGTCCGGCCGGGTGCGGCGGAGCCTCCGGTGTCATTCCATCGCTCCAGCACCTGGTGCCGTTCGGCATCGTCGAGCAGGTCGATCGCACCGACGGTCGACTCGGCGTCGGTCGCGGCGGCGTCCAGAACCCGGATGAATCGCTCGGCGAAGCACCGGATGGAGTCCTCGTCGAAGAGGTCCGTGGCATAGGTCAGGCGCAACGTCATGCCGGTCGGCTCGTTGTGCGTACCGTGGCCTTCGGTCATCATGAGCAGCAGGTCGTAGATCGCGGCACGCTCGCCGGGGTCCACGCTCTCGACGGTGAGATCCGGAAGTTCCACGCGCGCCTGCGCCATGTTCTGGTAGGCGAGCAGCACCTGGAACAACGGCGTGTGCGCGGTCGACCGCGCCGGGTTCAGCGCGTCCACCAGTTGCTCGAACGGAACGGTGGCGTGGTCGAAGGCCTCGATGTCGGTGCGCCGCACCTGATCCAGCAGACTCAGGAAGGTCTGGTCGAGGGTGATCCGGGTGCGCATCACCAAGGTGTTGACGAACATGCCGACCAGGTTGTCCAGCGACCGGTCGCCACGACCCGCGTGTGGCACACCGACGGTCACGTCATCGCTGCCGGACAACCGCGACAGCAACACCGCCAGTGCCGTGTGCACCACCATGAAGGTGGTCGCTCCGGCTCGGCGCGCCAGCGCCTCGACCCGCCCCTGCAGTTCACCGGGGATCGCCACATGGATCACCGCGCCGCGCTGGGTCTGCTCGATCGGCCGCGGCCGGTCGGTCGGCAGCTCGATCAGATCCGGTATCCCCGCGAGCTGGGTCCGCCAATAGGCGATGTCGCGGGCGACGTACGAATCCGGGTCGTCCGCCGAGCCGAGCACCTCGCGCTGCCAGAGGGCGTAATCGGCGAATTGCACGGCCAGCGGCGACCAGTCCGGCGCGTGTCCGCCTGACCGCGCCCGATAGGCCGTCACCAGATCCGCGGCCAGCGGTGCCACCGAAAAGCCGTCGCAGCTGATGTGATGCGCGGCCAGCGCGACCGTCCATGCCTCGTCCGACAGCTGGTACAGCGCTATGCGCACCGGCACGCCCTTCGCCACGTCGAAACCGACGCTGGAGAACTCAGCGAGCAGGCGGGAGAGGTCTCGCTCGCCGACCGGCTGCGGCGTGAGATCGAAGGTGGCGAGAACGTCGGCCGCGTCCAGCACGACCTGCGCCGGCGTGCCGTCGACGGCCGGATACACCGTCCGCAGGCTCTCGTGCCGCTCGACGACATCACCGATGGCCGCTGTCAGTGCCTCGAGGTCGAGGATGCCTTCGAGGCGAATCGCCAGCGGCACAATGTATCCCGGTGCATCCGGATCGAACTGGTTGAGGAACCACATCCGGGTTTGCGCGTGCGACAGCGGAATACGATCCGGGCGCGGTTTCCGGACCGGCGCGGGAAGGCTCGGCACCGCACGCAATCGCGCGATGCGCTCGGCGAGGTCGGCGACGGTCGGCGCCTCGAAGATGACCCGGACCGGGATGGAGACGTCGAGAACGTCGCCGATGCGGCTCAGCGCGCGAGTTGCGATGAGCGAATTGCCGCCCAGATCGAAGAAATTGTCATCGGCGCCGATCTCCGGCCGGTCGAACAGTTCGCCGAAGACCGCGGCGATGGTCTGTTCGACGAGCCCTCGCGGCGCGCGGTACTCGGTCTGGTCATCGCTCGGGTCCGGTGCGGGCAGCGCTCGGTAGTCGACCTTGCCGTTCGCGGTGAGTGGGATCGAGTCGATCCGGAGCACCGATGACGGCACCATGTAGGCGGGCAGCCGGTCCAGCAGGAAGGCCCGGACCTGCTTGGCGTCCAATACCTCTCCAGCGACCACGTAGGCCACCAGGCGCTGATCGCCGCCGTCGGTGCGTACCTGCGCGACGGCCGCGCTCACCTGCTCGTGGGCGACCAGCGCTGCCTCGATGTCGCCGAGTTCGATCCGCAGGCCCCGCACCTTCACCTGGGTGTCGGCGCGGCCGACATAGCGCAGGCTGCCACCCTCGTCCCAGCGAACCAGGTCGCCGGTGCGGTACAGGCGGGAACCGCTCGCGTCGCCGAAGGGGTCGGCGACGAACGTCGCCGCCGTCAGACCGGGACGTTGGTGGTATCCGCGGGCCAGCTGAACGCCGCCCAGGTACAACTCGCCGGTCACGCCGATCGGGACCGGATGCAGCCGCGAGTCCAGCACGTGGACGACCACGTTCGCCTCGGGCACACCGATCCGAACCGCGACGCCGTCGACCGCGTCGACGCGGTGGGCGGTCACGCTGACCGCGGCCTCGGTCGGTCCGTACAAGTTGTCGATGCGCGCGCCGCTGAGATCTTTGAAGCGCCGGACGGTCTCGGCCGGAAGGGCCTCACCGATGCACAGCACCCGCCGCAGGTCCGGGAATTCGTGCCCAGCGGCCACCTCGAGGAAAGCCGAAAGCAAGGACGGCACGAAATCCACGGTGGTCACGCCATGTTCGGCCATCAGCCGGGCCACGGCGCGGGGGTCGCGCTGCGCGTCGGGGCCCGCGACAACCAGCGCGGCACCACAGGTCGACGCGGAGAACAGTTCCCAGACCGACAGGTCGAAGGTGACCGGCGTCCGCAGCAGCATGATGTCGTCGCCGCCGAGCCGGTAGTGCTCCCGCATCCACCGGAGCTGATTCACGACCGCGGCATGCGGTACCGACACACCCTTCGGCACGCCTGTCGAGCCGGAGGTGTAGATGACGTACGCCAGATCGTCCGGATGCAGCGGCCTGGTCCGATCCGCGTCCGTCACCGGCGACGCATCGGTGCGCTCGGCCACGAGGCCCTCGAGCGCCCATACCGGCACGTCATCGGGCAGATTCGCCCGGTCGGCCGGACGGGTGAGGACCGCCGTCGGCCGCGCGGCGGTGAGGACCGCACGCACACGCTCGACCGGATGATCCGGATCCAGCGGCAGATAGGCCGCACCCGCCGCATGGATCGCATACAGCGTGACCAGCAGATCGACCGAGCGCTGCATCGCGACGGCCACCACGGTGTCCGGGCCGACACCGCGTCCGATCAACGCTCGGGCCAGCGAGTTCACCCGTGCCGCGAACTCGTGGTAGCTGAGCCGAGCGCCACCTTCGGCGTCGAGTACCGCCGTGCTGTCCGGTGTGGCCGCCGCCTGCGCGGCGAACAAGTCCGCGATCGTCATCGGCGGCGCTTGCGTCGTGACGCCGGTCGAATAGCCGGCCAGCTCGCGGGCTTCGGCCGCGGTCAGCAGATCGATGTCGCCGACGGCGCGGGCGGGATCCTCGACCACCGCGCGCAGCAGCAGCAGATAGCGGTCGAACATCGAGGTTATCGTCGCTTCGTCGAACAGGTCTGTCGCGTAACCGAATTCGACCGCCATCTCGCCCGGTTCACCGTCCGGCTCCAGGGCGTCGACGAGATTGAGATGCACGTCGTATTTGGCCACACTCGGATCGACCATCCGCGTCGACACCGTCAGGCCCTCGAACTCCACGGTGGGAATCTCGATGTTCTGGAACGAGAATCCGACCTGCGTCAACGGTGCGTGCGCCGTCGTGCGCGGCGGATTCAGCACCTCGACCAGGCGCTCGAACGGGATGTCGGCGTTCTCGAAGGCGGCCAGGTCGGTGGCCCGGACCTGGTCCAGGATCCGAAGGAAGGACGCGCCTGGCTCGATCTGGGTCCGCAACACCAGTGTGTTGACGAACATGCCGACCAGGCCGTCGAGTCCGGGCTCGCCGCGACCGGCGATCGGCGTGCCGACCGCGATGTCACCGGTGCCGGAAAGCCGTGCCAGCAGCGCCGCGTACGCCGCGTGCATCACCATGAAGACGGTGGCGTCATGGCGGCGGGCCAGCGCGACGACCGCACGATGGAGTTCGGCGGGCAGGGTCGTCGACAGTGTCGCGCCGCGGAACGACTGCTTCGCCGGCCGTGGACGGTCGGTGGGCAGGTCGAGTACCTCGGGCAGATCGGCGAGCGCGCCGAGCCAATACTCGGTCTGGGCGACGGTCGGACTGTGCGGGTCGTCCTCGCTGCCGAGCAACTTCCGTTGCCACAAGGTGTAGTCCGCGTACTGCACGGGCAGCGGCGCCCACTGCGGTGCCTGGCGCCGCACGCGGGCCTTGTACGCGGTCATCAGATCCGCGGCGAGCGGTGCGAGCGACGACCCGTCGAAGCTGATGTGATGGACGACGAGTACCAGTGTGTGCTCGTCGGGTGCGCTGCGCAGCAACGCGATCCGGAACGGCACCTCGGAGGTGACGTCGAATCCGGCCGTCACCTCCGCGGCGATGCGCGCCTCGATCTCGGCCGGTGCGACCGGCACCGGCGTCAACCGGGGCAGCGCCGTCTCCCGCGAGACGATCACCTGGTGCGGTCCGCTGTCGCTGTCCGGGTAGACGGTGCGCAGTGATTCGTGGCGTTCCAGCACATCCGCGATCGTCGCCTGCATCGCGGCCACGTCGAGATCGCCCGACATCCGGACGACCAGCGGAATGTTGTATACCGCCGAGGTCGTGTCGAATTGGTTGAGAAACCACATCCGAGCCTGAGCGGGCGAGAGCGGGATCCGGTCCGGTCGCTCCTGTGGGACAAGCGGCTCCCGTCCCGCCGCCTCGGCGGTGCGCAAGCGCTCCGCCAATGCCCCGACGGTCGGCGTCTCGAAGATCGCGCGCAGCGGCACCTCGACGCCGAACGCGGCGCTCAGTCGCGCCGCCGCGCGGGTAGCCGACAGCGAGTTACCGCCGATATCGAAGAAGCTGTCCAGGACGCCGACGCGATCGATGCCGAGGACGTCCGCGCAGATATCGGCGACAATCCGCTCGGCCGCGTTGCGCGGCGCCACGAACTCGGTGGCCGGAGCGAACTCCGGTTCCGGCAATGCCCGTCGATCGACCTTGCCCACCGACGACAGCGGGAGCGTGTCGAGCACCATCACCGTGTCCGGGACCATGTGGGACGGCAACCGTTGCGCGGCGTATTTCAGCAGCTCCGCGGTATCGACAGCATCGTCAGCGGGCACCACGTAGGCGGCCAGTCGCGATCCGCCGTCCGTGCTGACGCCCACCGCCACCGCCGTCGCCACCGTGGGATGTCCGGCGAGGACAGCCTCGATTTCGCCGAGTTCGATCCGTTGCCCACGGATCTTCACCTGGAAGTCGGTGCGGCCCAGGTACTCCAGGGTGTGGTCGGCGGTCCAGCGCGCCAAGTCGCCGGTGCCGTACATGCGCGTACCGGCCGGACCGTAGGGGTTGGCGACGAACGTGACGGCCGTGGCGGCGGGGCGGTTGAGGTAGCCACGGGACAGCTGCACGCCGGAGACGTACAACTGACCGGCCACACCGACCGGGACGGGCCGCAGGCGGGCATCCAGCACCACCGCGTCGACGCCGCGGATCGGGCCGCCGATCGTGACCGGGTCGCCGACACACAGCGGATCGCTGATCGCGACCATGATCGTGGTTTCGGTGGGCCCGTACCCGTTGTGCAGCCGCCGTCCCGGCGCCCACACCGCCACCGTCTCGGCCGACACCGCCTCGCCGCCCGCCACCAGCACCTGCAAAGAATCCAACCCGGCAGGTGACATCGTCGCCAGCACACTCGGCGTCACGAACGCATGCGAAACCTGCTGCGCGCGAATCAACGCCGCCAGCTCGGCCCCGGCGAACACCTCCGGCGGCGACACCACCAACACCGCGCCGTTCGCGTGGGCCATCAGCAACTCGAGCATCACGGCGTCGAAGCCAGGAGCCGCCACCTGCAATACCCGCGACCGGTCATCGACCCGATACCGTTCCCGCTGCTCGATGGCGAAATTCGCCAGACCCTCATGCGTGACCGCCACGCCCTTCGGCGTGCCCGTCGACCCCGAGGTGTACAGCACGTACGCCGTATCGAGGATTCGGCAAGGCCGCAGGCGATCCGCGTCGGTCACCGCGGCGGAGGACTGCGCCGCGATGAAAGCGTCCACCCCCGGGTCATCGAGGACCAGTTGCCGCACATGTCCGGGAAGCAGGGAGCGTGTGGCGTCGACCGTAATCGCGACTTCCACGTCGGAGTCGGCGACCATATGCGCCACCCGCTCGCTCGGGTACCGCGGGTCGACCGGCACGAACGCGGCGCCGGCTTTGGCCACCGACCACACCCCGACCACGAACTCCACCGACCGCCCCATCGCGAGCGCGACCTGGTCCCCCGGACCCACTCCCCACTCGATCAACACCCGCGCAACACGATTCGACCAATCGTCCAACTCCCCGTACGACACCACACGCTCCCCCGACACCACCGCGGGCGCACTCCGGTCCCCCACCGAGAACACCTCCGCCAACACCCGCGGAGTCTCCGCACGCCCACCCGACGCCGGGACCAACCCCAGCCGCTCCATCCCCGACAACAGATCGACATCGCCCACCCGCGCCCGCGGATTCGACACGAACGTATCGAGGGCCCGATTCAATCGCGCGGCCAGCTCCTCGACCGTTTCCCGATCGAACAGGTCGGTGGCGTAGTTGATCCGCAGCGCGACATCGCCGCCGCCGGCGGTGTTCTCCGCGACGGTGACGATGATGTCCACCTTCGCCGGTTCGGCCCCCGGATCGAGGAGCTCGACCATGAGCTCGGACAGTTCCAAGCTCGCGCGGTCCATGTTCTCGAAGGCGAGGTACACCTGGCACAGTGGCGCGTAGGCCATCGACCGCTTCGGGTGCAGTTCCTCCACGACGCGCTCGTAAGGCAGGTCGCTGTTGGCGAAAGCATCGACGTCGGTGTCTTTGACTCGCGCCAACAACGCGATGAACTGCTCATCGGAACGTATCTCGGTGCGCAGCGGCACGGTATTGACGAACATGCCGACCAGCGGCTCGAGCGCCCGCTCGCCACGACCCGCGACCGGGGTCCCGATGGTGATGTCCGCCGAACCCGACATACGGGCCAGCAGCACGGCCAACGCGGCATGGACGACCATGAAGGTCGTGACGTTGGCCGTGCGGGCCAACCGCTCGATTCCGGCGAAGGTCTCGGCCGGGATCACGGTGTCCGCGATGTCGCCGAGCATGGATTGGCGCGCCGGGCGCGGGCGATCCGCGGGCAGTTCCAGCACCGGCGGCATGCCCGCCAGTTGCTCTGTCCAGTACCGCAACTGGCGTGCCGCGAGCGAATCCGGGTCGCCCGCGTCGCCCAGCAGCCGGCGATGCCAGATGCTGTAGTCGGCGTACTGCACGGTCAAGGGCTGCCAGTCGGGTGTCTTGCCTTCCGCCCTCGCCTCGTAGGCGATCGCGACGTCGGCCGCGAGTGGCCGCAGCGACGACCCGTCGCAGCAGATGTGGTGCAGGACAACGACGAGCACATGCCGTCGCCGGTCGGCGGTTGCCAGCAGCGCGACCCGGATCGGCGGGCGTCCACGCAAGTCGGTTCCGATCGAGGCCAGCTCGCGAATCCGGTGCGCGATGTCGTCGGGGTCGGTCGGCTGCGGGGTCAGATCGAGATCGGCGACGACCTGTTCCGCGGGCACGATGACCTGTGTCCCCGCACCGTGCACGGCGGGATAGCAGGTGCGCAGCGACTCGTGCCGATCGATGACGTCCGTCAGCGCCGCGCGCAGCGCCTCGGCGTTGAGACGTCCGGACAGCTGCACCACGAGGGGAATGTTGTAGGCCGCCGACTCCGGATCGGCCTGATTGACCAGCCACATCCGGTTCTGTGCCGGCGCCAGCGGGATGGGCTCGGGTCTCGGCGCCGCCTTCAGTACGGGCCGGTCGGAGCGGTGCCCGTCCTCGAGCTGCGCGGCGAGTTCGGCGACCGTCGGCTTGAGGAACAGGTCGCGCACCGACACGTCGCACCGGGTGACCTCCGCGATGCGCACGGCCGCGCTGGTCGCGGTGATCGAGTTGCCGCCGAGTTCGAAGAAGCTGTCCAGCACCCCCACCCGCTCCGTGCCGAGCACCTCGGCGAACACGTCGGCGATCGACTCCTCGACCACCGTGCGCGGTGCGACATACGCCGCGGCGGAATCGAACACCGGCTCCGGCAGCGCCCGGTAGTCCACTTTGCCGTTGACCGTCAGCGGGACCGCGTCGATCACGACGATGCTCGACGGCACCATGTACTCCGGCAGCAGTGCACCGACGTGCGCGCGGAGGACGTCGGCCGCGCACGTGGCGTCGCCGGCGGGCACGACGTACCCGACGAGCCGGGCCGCCTCCGTGCCAGGGAGATGGACGACCACCACCGCCGCCGCGACAGTGTTGTGCGTGAGCAGCGCGTTGCGGATCTCGTCCAGCTCGATCCGGAACCCGCGCAACTGCACCTGCTGGTCGGCGCGGCCGCGATATTCCAACTCGCCCTGATGATTCCACCGCGCGACATCGCCGCTGCGATAGAGACGCTCACCCGCCGTGCCGAACGGATTGGCGACGAAGCGTCCCGCGGTGAGTGCGGGACGGTTGAGATAGCCGCGAGCGAGTTGGTCTCCCGCGACATAGATCTCGCCCCAGGCGCCCAGTGGGCACGGACGCAAGCGATCGTCCAGGACATATGTCCGCAAGCCCGGCAGCGCCGGACCGACCGTGCTCGGCGCGCCCGGCACCGCGATGTCCGGGGTCAGGTCGGTGTAGGTGACGAAGACAGTCGTTTCGGTGATCCCATAGCTGTTGGCCAGCACGGGCAGGTTCGGATTGTGTTCGTACCAGTCGGCCAACCCGGCCGGGTTCAGCGCTTCGCCCGACAGGATGACCAATCGGAGGTCGAGCTCGCCCTCCGGCGCACCCGCATGGGCGTACCGCTGGTGGGCGGCTGCGAATTGATAGAACGCCGACGGTGTCTGGCTGAAGACGGTCACCTTCTCGCGTGCCGCAAGACGCACGACGTCGTCGGGTGAACGCGTGGTGAGGCTGTCCACCACGACGATGCGGCCACCGGTGACCAGCGCGCCGAAGATCTCCCAGACCGAGTAGTCGAAGGCGAACGAGTGGAACAACGTCCACACGTCCTCGGACCGGATTCCGATCTCGGCACACGAGTTCACCAAGTAGGTCGCGACGGCGCGATGGGTGATCGACACCCCCTTCGGCCGACCGGTCGATCCGGACGTGTAGATGACATAGGCGAGGTGGCCGGGACGCAGCTGGCTCTTCCGATCCGCATCGGTGATCGGAGCCGCGGCATCGTCGCCGGTAGCGGAAACCTCGTCGAACAACACCACGCGGCCGGGATCGCCGGGCACCTGCGCACGCATGTTCCGAGTCGTGACCACGGCGATCGGACCGGCGTCGTTCAGCACGTATTCGAGCCGGTCGGCCGGGTGGGCCACATCCAGCGGAAGATAACCGGCGCCCGATTTCAGCACGCCCAGCACGGCGACGATCAGATCCGCGTCGCGTGGCATCGCGATGGCCACCAGCGATTCCGGTCCCGCACCGAGCGCTATGAGCCTGCGGGCGAATCGGTTCGACCGCTCGTCCAGCTCGCGGTAGGTGAGGGCGGTCTCACCGGAGGTGACGGCCACGGCGGACGGCGTGGCGGCCGCCTGTCGCGCGAGCAGATCGACCAATGTCGCGGAAGGGGATTCGCCGTCGCGCCCCGCGAGTTCCTCGACGATCCGCAGTTCTTCGGCCCAGCCGACGAGCTGGATGTCGGCGATGCGCGTGTCCAGCGGCGACTCCATCAGCCGGGACAGGAAGTCGATGAACCGGTGCGTATGCGATTCCAGTTCGCCCTGTCCGTACAGGTTCGCGTTGCCGTGCAACTCGATGAGCAGCGGTGCGTCGGCGCCGGAGCGGTACAGGTTCAGCTGCAAGTCGTCGAGCGCGCCGGAGGTCAATGCGCGGTATCGGCCCGCGGCCGCGCCGAGGCGAATCTCCGAGTCGAAGAACAGGATGTTGACGATCGGGCCGAACGAGTTCGCGGACGCGTCCAGCGCATCCGAGTCACGGCGCAGATCTTCGAACCGGTAGAGCTGGTGCCGCATTGCCGAGACCAGCTCGGACACCGACGCCCGGACCACGTCTTCCACGGTGGTCGTCGCATCGACGGCGAACCGGATCGGCACCATGTTCGCCAGCATCGCGGCGGCATTGCGCAGGCGCTTGGTCACGCGCGCGCTCACCGGCATCGACAGCACCACGTCGTCGGTGCCGGTCATCCGGGACAGGAACGCGGCGAACGCGGCGATCACCACTTGGGCGGCAGAGGCTTCCATCTCCTCGGCGAACCGGTCGAGCATGTCGGACACCCGCGACGGGAGTTGCAGGCCGGCGACGCGATCGACTTTGGTGGACCGCGCGGTGCGGCCGGACAGGCTCACCGGAATCGGCAGGTCCGCGACCTTGTCGAGCCAGTACGCCCGATCGGTCTCGAACCGAGCGCTGGCGCGATAGGCGCGCTCCGCCTCGATGATGTCGCTCAGACTGGCCGCGACCAGTGGCGTCGGCGGCCTGCCCTCCAGGATCGCGTTGTAGTGCTCGGCCATCCGGGAGACGACGTTGAACGCGCCGTAACCGTCGACCACGAGATGATGGGCGCGTCCGTACCAGAAGTAGTGGTCGTCGCCGACCTTGATCAAGCGCGTCGCGGTGAGCCGGTCCCGGCTCAGGTCGACCGCCTTCGTGTTGTAGTCGCGGCGCATCCATTCCATCGCCGCCGCGACCGGATCGTCCGCGTCACTGAAGTCCAGCACAGGATCGTCGTAAACGATGCCGCGATCGACGAATTGATAAGGGCGACCGTCGTGCTCGACTACCCGTACCACCAAGGATTCGGTTTCATGCCCGGCGTCGTTCACCGCCTTGGTGAACGCGTCGACATCTACCGAGCCCTCGACCTCGACATAGTGCGCGATGTTGACAGCCGGTCCGCCGGGCATGTGATCGGCGAGCCACATGCCGTACTGCGCCCTCGAGAGTGGAATCAGCCCCAGATCGCCGTCGGCGGTTCCGTCTGACTTCAAATTCATCGCGTGACCCCTCATTCATACCCGGACGCGCGCGAACGCAGCGGAAGCACGCCGGCTCACCGCATCCGAAATCTGCCTTTTATATGCACTTTGTCTACTTCGAAGCGGCGCTACCCCTGCTCGTCAACGCGCCGGTCAGATACCGCGTACAGCTCGATCCATGCGCGCCCCGAATCTCAACCGGGCCCCGCGCAGACTTCTACGGCGACTCCCACACCTCCCGTTCATCGGCATTTCTCATGCCTCAAAATCTGAAAACAAGACTTTTGAACATGCGGTGAAGCAGGAACTCTCAGGTGGTACAAGCTATCTGGCAGCAGTCTGGCTCAGTGTAGTCATATCGACCGCCCAACTTCGTCTGCGAGCCGGGCGTTTCGATGTCGATTCGAGCGGGGTGACCGCGACGCATCCGCTCGACTCGACCGTGCCGCATCCATATCGTTCGCGACACCGTCTGTGATACAAGCGGATCTACCGTGGTCAACCCGGTGATCCGGGATGGTACATCCTACGTTCGGATCGAAACCTGCCCCGGATGGGCGGCCTTCGCCGCAGGAAGTCAGTACCGATCGGTCTGCACGCCGCGGTGCCTCGCTCCGACACGCCCTGCTGCGATATGGCGTGCATAGCGTCGCCTATGGCAATATGTTGGCAACTGCGATTCATTCGTAGGATACGGATAGCGAGTGATTTTTCGTTCCTATCCGGTCCCTTCCCTATGTCGGCTCCATTCCTCGACGCGGCACCGATGTTATACGGGAAAGCCGTAATCCGTAGCGATAGTTTTCGATAATGGCACGCCCGGAATATCGAATTGCCTTTTCGAACGCAAGCGATGGCCAGTGTCATCGGCCTACGTGGGTCCCGGACGCGGTAGGGCTTGTGTTGCAGCGGTATCCGCGATCAACCCGGTCCACCGGACAAGCGGACACTGGTCGAGGACGAGAACCGGGGCGGTGCCGGACGGTCGCCGCCGAGGCTTGGTGGACCAGCCCGTCAACAGCCAACTCTGGAACACCTTGGCGACGGAAATGATCAGCATGTCAGCCATGGTGCGCATCGGCCATGGTGCAATGAGTAATACGCGCAAGGGATCTCGGCCCTCGATCAGGATTCGCCGACCGCATCCGATACATGCGGCAATAATTCTCCGGACAATGCTTCGCCGAAATCGGCGAGGTGTATCACGGGACGTCCCGCGCCGGTCGATGTGCCGGTTCGATGGTCACCGCGAACGAACCACGAGCATGGGCACCTCTACCGAGTGCAGCAGCGCATTGCTCGTCGACCCGAGCACCATGCTGGCGAATCCACCTCGACCGTGGGTGCCGACCACCACCAGCTGCGCGTTCGCCGACTGATCGAGCAGGGATCGCGCTGGACGGTCGGCGGTGAGGATGCGCCGCACGGCGACGTCCGGATAGCGATCGGCCCAGCCCGCGAGGCTCTCGGCCAGCACCGCCTGTGCGGATTCACGCGCGCCGTCCCATCCGCGGACCGGCACGTCCAGTCCGCTGCTGTCGCTCCAGGCGTGCAGCGCGACCACGTCGACTTTCCGCCGAGACGCCTCCTCGAACGCGAGCTCTATGGCGGGGACACTGTTGCTGGTTCCGTCGACGCCGACGAGCACCGGCTGCCGGGCCGATACGGCGTCGATCGCGGAGATGCCATGGATTACCGCGACCGGGCAGTGCGCGTGGTGTGTTGTCGCGGTACTCACCGACCCGAGCAGACCCCGCTGGAAAGCGCCGAGTCCGCGGCTGCCGACCACCAGCATCCGCGCCCGCGCCGACCGCTCGATGAGCAGCGGGATGATCAGTTCGAAGGTCAGCTCGGTGGTGATGACCGGCTCCTCGCCGGGTGCGGCAGTCCGGGCCACGCGCGTGGCCTCGGTGAGGATGCGTTCGCCGTCGCCGCGCAACCGCTCCAAGTCGGACTCCCCCAGTGAGATGCCCGGCCCGAAACGGGTCCGGATCGCCATCGAGGTGACGATGTGCAGCGCGCGGTGATGCAATGCGGCTTCGACGGCCGCCCACGCGACCGCCTGGTATGAGCTGGGTGAGCTGTCCGCGGCCGCGAGGATGGGAAAGTTGGCTGAGTGCGAGGCGGTTTCGGTGACATTCATGGCATGTCCTCTCTGCTGCGCTCGGCTTCGAGCATCGCGCTTCGTGCGGGTGACCGGCAGAGACGAAGGTCATTCAGCGGATGGGCCGTCGGCCCCCGCGTTCCGGTCCGCGTGGTAGGCCGCGACCGCGGTCGGCAGCGTCGGGTACAGGTGCGTCTCGCCGATCTTCGCCGTCAGCCCCGAAGCGTCCAGGTTGTCGCGTAGATCCTGTTTGACGCGCGCCATCGCGAAGACGATCCCGCGCTCGGACAGTTCGGCCCGGAGTTGTTCGACCGCGTCCAGCGCGGTCAGGTCGACTTCCACGTTCGCTTCGGCGTTGAGCACGAACCACCGCACGGGAGTTTCTCCGCGACGGCTCCATGAGTCCACCGCCGCCAGCGCCCGCCGGCGGAAATCCTCGGCGTTGGCGAAGCACAGCGGGGCATCATAGCGGTAGATCACCAGTCCTGGAACAGGTTTCGCGCTGGGATAGTCGTCGACGTCGTGCATCCCGGCCAGCCCGGGGACGAAGCCGAGTATCGCGTCGTGGGCGCGGGCGATTCTGCGCAGCAGATCGAAGATCGACAGCGCGATGGCGACGAGCACACCGTAGAGCACGCCGAGGCCGAGCACCGCGACGACCGTGCCGAGCGCCAGCACCAGCTCGCTACGCCGAAACCGGGCGATACGCCGGAACTCCGGCAGGTTGATCAGCCGCAGCGCCGCGTAGATGACCAGCGCACCCAGCGCCGCGGTCGGAAAAGCCGCGAGGACGCCGCGGCCTCCGAGCAGCACCGCGAGCACACCGCCGAGCGTGACGAGTGAGTACAGCTGGGTGCGAGCGCCCATGGCGTCGGCGATCGTCGTTCTGCTGCCGGAACAGCTCACGGGGAATCCGTGCAGCAGCCCGGCAGCGAGGTTGGTCGCGCCGAGTGCCGCCAGTTCGGTGTTCGCTTCCACGCGGTATCCATGGCGGGCCGCGAACGCGCGGGCGATCAAGACGTTGTCGGAGAAGCCCACCACCGCGATACCGACAGCGGGGAGGATCAGCGCCGCGACGTCGTTCAGGGCGACCGGGCTCAGCCCCGGCGCCGGAATCCCGGCGGGAATCGCGCCGACCACCCGGATGCCGAAGCGGTCCAACGAGAAGACCGCCACCACCGCGGTCGCAAGCAATACCGCGATCAGTGGGCCCGGTGCCCGCGGAGCACGCCGAGCCAGCACCAAGAGACCCGTCAGCACCGCCGCCGCGAGCCAGACGGTGGGCCCATGCCAGTGGTCCAGGTTCTGAATGAAGGACCGCAGTTCCGCGAGCCTCGATTCGCCGTCGACCGGCACCCCGGTCACCGCCTCGAGCTGGCTCACGATCATGATCCCGGCAGTACCCGCCAGGTACCCGACCAGGACCGGTTTCGACAGCAGATCCGCCAGCACACCCAACCGGGCGGCCGCACCGGCCAGACACAACGCGCCGACCAGCAGCGCGAGCACCGCCGCCAGTGCGGCGTACCGACCGGGGTCGCCCAGCGCGAGCGGAGCCAGCGCGACGGCGGTGAGCAGCGCGGTGGTCGACTCCGGTCCTACCGAGAGCTGTCGCGATGTCGCCAGCAGGGTGTAGACAGCCAGCGGGCCCAACGTCGCCCACAATCCCGCCACCGGCGGCAGTCCCGCGACCGTCGCGTAGGCCATGACCTGCGGGACGAGGTACGCGGCCACGGTGACACCGGCGAGCAGGTCCGACCGCAGCCATGCCCGCTGGTAACCCTCGAATTGCCGGATTCCCGGGAGCGAACGTGCCAGCACCGTTCCAGCATCGCCTACCGGCCGCCGCGAAGGCGGCCGAACTCGGACTCGGCCCGGCAATGGGCAGCACGGCGACGGGGGCGAAGGTCCCACGGCACGCGTCGGTTGGGCCCTGTGCGCTCGCTTCCCGCCGCCGTAGCGTCGTAATCCTCCGGTTTCACAGCGCACCGCGCGGAGGAGAAAAGGTCATGCGCGCACGAGTCGGCGACGAATCGATGGTCGGCAAACCGCCCTCATCGCGGAAGCCGTCGCGCACTGACCGGTCATGGTCGCCCACGAGGACCAACAGAAAGCGGAAACACATGTCCCCCAAGAACAATCCCCCCGTCCTCGTCGGCGTCGACGGCTCGCTGACCGCGCTCGCCGCCGCGCGCTGGGCCGCTGCCTATGCGGCCAACCGTCGCGCACCGCTGCACATCGTCTACGCGATCGGCGCCCCGATCGACTTCGGACCCGGCATCGGGGTCCCCCAGTTCGACTACGACAGGTACCGGCAGGAAGGACGAGACGCGCTCGACGCCGCGCGCGAATCCGCCGTGGCGACCAGCGCCCCGGTCGGCGAGCTGGACATCACTACCGATCTGGTGGAGGCGCCACCGATTCCGGTCCTGCGCGACCGATCCAAGACCGCACGCCTGCTCGTCATCGGCACCCACGGGCTCGGCGTCTTCAACCGCAGCATCCTGGGCTCGGTCGGCACGGCGCTGGCCCGGCACGCCGTATGTCCGGTCACGGTTGTCCCGGAGAAGGCCGATGGCTTCGACGGACCGGTGGTCGTCGGCGTCGACGGCTCGCGGTGCAGCGCCGACGCCATCGGGATCGCCTTCGACGAGGCCGCGCACCGCGGCGCCGAGCTGGTCGCGGTGCACACCTGGTCGGAGTTCTTCCGCTACATCTCGCGCGCCGAAATGCGGGAAGAGGCCGAGGAATTGCTCTCCCAGAGCCTGGCCGGGTACGGCGAGAGGTATCCGGAGGTGCGGGTGCGGCGCGTCGTCGTCGAAGATCGCCCCGCCAAGCGACTGCTCGACGAGGGCGAGAATGCGCAACTGATCGTCGTCGGCAGCCACGGGCGTGGCGGTTTCGCCGGGATGACCCTCGGCTCGGTCAGCCAGGCCGTGCTGCACGGGGCGAAAGTACCGGTGATCATCGCCAGGTCGGCGACCTGACGATCGAGTTCCGGCCGTGGCCGGACCCACCCGAGGCCGTCCACCCTCGCGCGCTCGCCATCGACCAGCGGCGCACCGACCGGCTGCCCTTGGACGAACCGGAGGGGTTCGCCGACATCCTGCCCCGGATACGCATGCTCAGCTCACCCCATGAGGTCGAACTCGATGTGCTCGACGAAAGCGCCCGGCCACGCGGCTCGAAGACCGCGCGCGGCTGGTGGTGCTCAGCACCGACGGCGACTCGGTCACCCGCTGGCTGCATACCGGCGAGGCACTGTCAGCCGTACTGCTGGAATGCACCGCGGCCGGACTGGCGACCTGCGCGCTGACCCATATCACCGAACTTCCGACCGGCCGCACACTGCTCACCGGCCTGATCCCCCGCCCGGCCACGCCGCAAGTGGTGATCCGCGTCGGAACCGCGCCCGAGGACAGCGAGATGATCCCACCCACCCCTCGCTGACCACTCACGGATATTCTCACCGTCGTCGACCACCACTGAGGCGAGACCGGGGTCAGTACCCCGCATCACGGCGGCGGAATCCGGCGAGACCTACCGCCAGGCCCGCCGCCGCTATCGCGATGATCACGAGAATCGGTGCGGCGGTGAGGGTTTCGAACGGCATCCGCGGAGTATGCGTGAACGGAGACGCATCGTCGAACCAGTTGGGTAGATCGAAGGCGGTCGCGAACAGCACGGCGACGGCACAGTAGGCGAAGGCCGCCCAAGCCAATGGGACGGCCGCCCTGGGCAACCAGCCGAGTGCGAGCGCCGCGACCGCGACAACCAGCCAGACCGCGGGCGCATACCCGAGTGCCACGCCGGTCATCCGGAGTGGCTGGACGGCATCCGCGACCGTCAACCCGTACGCCAGTCCGATGCCGAAACCTCCGACAGCCAGCACGAACGCACCGCCGAGTACGGCGACCGCAACGTGGCTCGCGAGCCAGGAGTAGCGGCTGACCGGTGCGGCCAGGACGGGTTCGGCCCGGCCCGCGGTCTCCTCCCCGCGGGCGCGCAGCACGCTGGTGACACCGAACGCGGAAGCGAGCAGCGCGACGATCGAGACCGTGAGTGCCAGATACGAATCCACCGCGTCGGCCACGCCGCCGGGCAGGTACGCGGCGATTTCCGGATTGTCGGCGAGAAAGTCCTCGATGCTGTCGGCGAAGGAGCCATATGCCGCGCCGAGGGCGAAAACGCCGATGGCCCAACCGCACAGGGAGCCCCGCTGTAGCCGCCAAGCCAGGCCAAGCGGTGAACTCAGCGCCCACGACGCCGTCGCCCGTCCGGTCGCGTACGGAAGCAGTCCGGCGCCGAAGTCCCGCCTTTCGAGGAGGGCGAACGCGACGGCGGTGAGCGCGAGGGTCGCGGCGGCGAACAGCAGCAGGGTCCACCAGCGATCGCCCGTGTACGGGTAGCTGCGCTGACCCCATCCGATGGGCGACGTCCACGACGCGGCACCGCTGCCGACGTCGCCGATAGCCCGGGCCACGTACGCCGCCGCGAGTGCCAAACCCACGGCTCCATAGACGCTGCGCGGATTCTCGAAGATCTGCGCGGCGACCGCGGTGAGGGCGGCGAAGCTGATACCGACTCCCCCGGTGACGAGTCCGAGCAGCAGCGAACCGCCGACCGGAAGTCCGGTGCCGACCGCGGCAGCGAAGACCACCAGAACGACGGCGACATCGGCGAGACCGGCCAGCGCCAACGCCGCGACCGCCGGAGCCCGGCGTCCCACACGCGCCGAACGCAGCAGTTCGGCCCGCCCGGTTTCCTCGTCGGAGCGAGTATGCCGACCGATCAGGAACATGTTCATCAGCGCGACCACGACCGCCAGATAGGCGAAGATCTCGAATACGATCTCGCCGCCGATGGTGTCCAGCAGCTGGGTCGGCCCGCCCATGGCAATGGCTGCCGCGTTGGCGCTCATCGTCTCGCGGATCTGCGCGAGTTTCTGCGGGGTGTCATAGAAGCGCTGACTTCCCAGGGATTGGAACGCCAGCAACGCGGCGGTGCCGAGCAGCCAGCACGGCAGCGTGAATCGCTCGCGCCGCAGCGCGAACCGCAGCAGAGTTCCCGCACCGGCCGTGATCTGACGCGACATCGAGGAGGCACTCACCGTCTCTCCTCGACCGCCGGGACCGGGGTGCCGTAGTGGCGCAGGAAGATGTCCTCCAGGGTCGGCGGTGTACTGGTGAGGCTGCGGACGCCGAGATCGGCCAGTATGCGCATGACGGCGTCGAAGTGCGCGGCGTCGACGTCGAACCTGGCGCGTGTGCCCGTGCGGACCAGATCGTGCACACCCGGCACCGAATCCAGATCAATAGGGGGCCGGACGGTTTCGGCGGTGATCGTGGTGCGCGTCAGATGCCGCAGCTGCGACAGGGTGCCGCTTTCCACGGTGCGTCCGTGCCGGATGATGCTCACCCGGTCGCACAGCGCCTCCACCTCGGCGAGAATGTGGCTGGACAGCAGCACGGTCCGGCCCTCGTTCTTCGATTCCGCGATACAGCGCTGGAATTCGGCTTCCTTCAGCGGATCGAGGCCGACGGTCGGCTCGTCGAGCAGCAGCAGTTCCGCGTCCGAGGCCAATGCCGCGACGAGCGCGACCTTCTGTCGGTTGCCCTTCGAGTAGGCCCGTGCCTTCTGGCGCGGGTCGAGATCGAATCTCTCCAGCAACTCGTCACGGCGCCGCCGATTGATGCCGCCGCGCAACCGCCCCATCAAGTCGATGACCTCGCCACCGGTGATCCCGGGCCAGAGCAGGACCTCACCGGGCACATACGCCAACCGAGCGTGCAATGCGACCGCATCCGACCACGGATCGCCGCCGAGCATGCGCACCGTCCCGGAGTCCGCGCGCAGCAGCCCCAGCAGGACCCGGATCGTCGTCGTCTTGCCCGACCCGTTCGGACCCAGAAACCCGTGTATCTCCCCGGTGCGCACGGTCAGATCCAGGCCGTCGAGCGCCCTCGTAGCGCCGAAGGATTTCGTCAAACCGGCGATGGAAATCGCGGAGTCGCTCATCGGGGCGTCCTTCCTGCCCGTAGTATCCACGGATATTCCGGCCATATGCAGGGTTATCTGTCCGGTGAAGAGCTGGTCGAGCACCTGGGGTGGGGCGGCGACGGTGGTATCGGGTCGGCGGTTGGTTGCGCAGGGGCGCACGGCGACCTGGCCGCGCTCGGCGATGATGTCGCAGCCGTCGTGCGGGTCACCGGGGCGCGCAGTAGGCGACGATGATCCGGGGCTGCGCGTCAGGGCAACTGGAGGGTGTGCTCATCGTGGGCAATAGCCTGCGCCAGCCGTTCGCGCGACAGTGTGTGCGGGCCGCATTCGCAGGAGGCGGGTAGGCCGTCGTCGACGATCGCGGCGGCCGCCAGTAGGTCGACATATCGCGTGCCACGGCCGTGGGCGCCGTGCCCGGTGTCGACGAAGTCGCGATCACCGTGGGCATGTGGACCGACCACCGACCGGTACACCGCACCGGCGGACGTATCGAAGACGGTCGCCACATGATGACCGCGCCCACACCGCACCTGGAGGAGCACCTGCTCGGTAGGTTGCGCCAGCGCATCCAGGGCCTGTTCGGCGATGCGCCGCTGTTCGGGCGCCGAAAGCCTCGAGTTTTCGGTCATGAGATCAGGATCGTCGGCGCCGGCACCCACCGACAGGGCCGAAATCACCCATTCTCGTGACGATCGGCCCCATTCCGATTTCTTCTGCCGCCTCGCGGGCGGAGTTTCCCGGATCAGACTGCCTGACAAACGGGACACACGATTCGCATTACCGGGTGCTGTCGGGTTCCCGGCAGTGTTCGGCAATCGCGGCGCGCGCCGCGCGTTCCAGGCCGATGGCCGCATCCCACCCGTCTCCGGCAGGGAGGATCGCTTCGCCGACGACGAAGTGGATGGCACCGCGGCGGATGATCGCGCCATGGTCGGGCCACATCATCGCGCGGGTGCCCGAGATCGCGACCGGCACGACCGGAAGACCCTCCTTCGCGGCGATCATGAACGCCCCCATGTGGAACGGCCGCAGGCCCGGCACCGGCGAGAGGCCGCCCTCCGGGAACACCACCAGGCATTCGCCCAACCGTGCCGCTTCCATCAGGTGCTGGGTGTCGGCCACGCCGTGTTCGCGCTCGGTCCGCTCGACGAATCGAGTACCGACCCGCCGCAGCAAGAAGCCGACCAGCGGCATGCGTTCGAATACTTCACCGGCCACGAAAGTGAACCGGCCGGGAAGGATCGAGGACAACGCGATGCCGTCGAGGAGGCTGGCGTGGTTGGCGACCACGACGCAGACGCTCAGCCGCGCGAGCCGCTCGGCTCGGTCCACGGTGACGGGGGTTCCGGTGAGCCGGGCGAGGCTGCGGGTGGCCGCGCGCACGACGGCTCGCCGTGCGCCGAGACCGGGCAGCGCTGCCACGACGATCAGTGTCGGCAGACCCACCGCGACGAGGACCGACCAGCACCACAGGGCGAACGCCCCGGTTGCGGCGAGCTTACGCGCGCGTCGCAGGCCGGGGATCGCGCCCCTCGCCGTGAACCGCGCCAGCTGCCACCACACGGGCCGAGGACGAGCGCGCAGATCGCCCCGCTCGTAGCGTTCCCGGGTGGCTGCGCGCCGGAGCTTGCCGCTGGAGGTTTTCGGCACCGTCCCCGGAGGCGCGAGCACAACGTCGTCCGGAGGTGTTCCGAGCAGGTCGACGCTGACCCCGATGATCCGTTCCCGAAGTCGGGCCAGGGGGGCAGCCGCGGTCTGGCGCGTCTCGGCGAACACCACCAGCCGCTCGGTGCCGCCGGTGGGCTCGGATGTCGCGAAGACGGCAACGCACCCCTTGCGGATTTCCGGGATATCGCCCACGGCCCGTTCGAGCTCCTCCGGGTGCAGATTGCGGCCTGCCCGGATAATGAGATCCTTGATCCGGCCGGTCACATAGAGCTCTCCGTCGTCGAGATAGCCGAGATCACCAGTGTCGAACCAGCCGTGCCGCAACAGCGTCTTGGTTGCCCCCGGATTGCGGAAGTATCCCGCGGTGGCCGAGGGGCCGCAGAACTCGATCCGGCCCTCACGCCGGTCGCCGAGCACATTTCCCGCTGAGTCGACCAGGCGGATCCGGTGACCGGGGATCGTCCGGCCACAGCCGACAAAGCTGAGCGGATCCGGGTCGTCCTCAGCGGCCCGCGTCGCCTTGCCCGTACGCAGGAAGCGGTTGCGGTCGACTCGGTCCACGATCGGCCCTCGGCCGACAGGCGGCAGAGTCAGGCCGACGCACGCCTCGGCCAGTCCATAGACCGGAGCCTGGGCCTCGCGGTGCAGCCCATAGGCGGAGAAGCGCTCGGCGAACCTGGTCACGGTGTCCGCGCTCACCGGTTCGGCGCCGTTGAAGAGAATCCGCAGCGACCCGAGGTCGAGCCCATCGAGTTCCTCGTCGGCGATCTTCCGCAGACACAGTTCGTAGGCGAAGTTCGGGGCCGCGGACACCGTGCCGCGGTGGGCGTGGATGGCCCAAAGCCATTGCGACGGCCGGGCAAGGAAGTCCAGGGGCGACATCACGGCCAGCGGCACCCCGAAGTACAGGCAGGACAACCAAGCGCCGATCAAACCCATGTCGTGGTAAAGGGGAAGCCAGCTGACGAACACGTCCGAGGCGGCGACCTCGGCTGCCTCGCCCATCGCCCGGATATTGGACAGCAGGTTCGCGTGGGTCAGGGTCACCCCCTTGGGGTCGCCGGTGCTACCGGAGGTGTACTGCACCAGAGCGATGTCGCCCGCCCCGCGGACCGAGCCTTCCGCTTCCCCGTACCCGGCCAATTCTTCCGGGGTCAGGACGTGGCGTACCGACTCCACCTGGCCGCGCACCAGCCGCGCCAAGCGCGCGGCTTGCGGATCGGTGACCAGCACGCAAGCCTGCGCGTTGCCGAGGATGTGCACCTGACGTCGCAGATGCTCGGCGAGCTGCGACGGACGTGATGGCGGGTAGACGGGCACCGGGACGCCACCGGCCAGGAGCACACCGAGGAAAGTGGTGAAGTAGGCCCGGCCCGTGGGCAGCATGATGGCTACCCGGTCACCGGGGAGCAACTCGCGGGCGAGCAAGGCAGCGGACACCGTCGCGGCGGCGGACCGCACCTCGCCGTAGCTGACCTCCTCCTGTCGCCCGTCTCTTGTTCCTCCGGAGAGTATTCGCAGGTGCGTGCGATGGGCGTGGGTACGGGCATGCCAGGACAGCACCTCGGAGAGGGTGGCGGTTGCGTCCGGGGCCCGGTCGATCGGCGGTGGTACGGCGTGCCCTATGGGCGTGGACTGCCGACGGCTCCGCGCAGGCGCGCCGCGCACGGCGGTCAGAAGATCACGCGGCGTCGTCACGGTGCCGAGAACGCCGCGTTCCAGGCTCACCCCGAACGCATGCTCGGTACGGTCGAGCAACTCGGTGATGCCGAGACTGTCCAGCCCGAGATCGCGCTCCAACTCGCTGTCGAGCATCGCGCGTGCGGCGCGGTCCACGGTGTGCCGCTCGGCCACGAGATCCCGGACAACGGCCAGCAGTAGGTCCTCGTCCTCTTCACCGGTAGCCATGCCCGTTACATCCTGCGTCGTGACAGCGTCGACCACCGGCCCGTGCGGTGGTCCTCAGATCTGAGTGTGCGCGTCCCCGCCCGGCGCCGCCAGCTCATGCCGCCTCGAGGGAGGCAGTGCTACAGCTTGTACCCGATTCGGCGCAATAGCTGCCTGCGGTCTTCCTGGTCGTCCTGGCTCTCCACACCCATCGGCACGGTCCCGTCGACGACGCCGACTATGCCCCTTCCCAGCTCCGTCTCGGCGATCAGCACCTCGACCTGATTGGCGGTGGCACAGAAGATTCCGCACACCTCCGGGACCTGCCGTATCGCATTGAGCACATTGACCGGGTATCCCTCGCGCAGGAACACGATGAACGAGTGTCCCGCGCCGACCGCGACGGCGTTCTTCGTGGCGAGCTCGACCAGATCATCGTCGTTGCCGGAGCGACGGACCAGCCGCGGCCCGGATGCCTCGCAGAACGCCAGCCCGAAGCGCAGATGCGGACCGATCCCCACCAGTGCCTCGTGCAGGTCTTCCACGGTCTTGATGAAGTGGGACTGCCCGATGATCACGTTGAGATCGTCCGGTTTGTCGATGCGCACCGCAGTCAACTCCATCCGAACATCGTGCGACTGGGCGCGTCGCGTCCGTCAGGGCAATTGGTCCCAGTGGCACGGGATCTTCGGCTCTGGCGGCGACCGGCGGCTGCTCGCACCCGGCACGGCGGTAATGCCCACCATCGCGGGACCTTCGCCCCTGTGCAGTGGCAACCGGCGCGGCGCACGCTCATCACACGAGACCGAGGAGGCTTCGATGGAGTACCGGGTGGCCCTGGTGGAGTCGGCACCCGAGACGGTGCTGCGGGTGCCACGGGAGATTCGTCCGAACCCGAATCTGCTCGGGGAGGACATCGTCGACGGAATGCGGGAACTGACCGAGATCGCCCAACGCGCCGGATTGACCGCCAGCGGCGCGCCGACGATCACGTTTCACCAAGAGCTGCCCGCCACCGAGGCGATCGCGGTGGATTTCGGCGTACCGGTGGAACCAGCGCCCAAGCTCGGCCCGAGTTCCGGCGCGGAAGTGATCGTGGTTCCGGGAACGCTCGTCGCCCGGACCTGCCACCGCGGCAGCTACCGCGATCTCGGCGCGGCCTATACGGCGTTGCGGGAATGGCTGCACAACTCCGGCTATCGGACGACCGGCCCGCCGACCGAGGCGTACTTGATCGGTCCCGACGAGGTGACCGATCCGCGGATGCTGCTGACGGAGATCCGTTTGCCGGTGGCTCCCGCACCGGCCATCGCCATACATCTCGACGCGCCGTTCGACGTCGCCGTGCGCCGAACCCGAGACGCCCTGCGGCATCACGGGCTCAGCGTGATCGCTGATGTCGACGTTCAGGCAACACTGCGCGAGCAGATCGGCGAGCAGATCGAGAACTACCTGCTCCTCGGTGTCTGCGATCCCCGGCTCACCTATCGCGCGCTGACCGCCGACCGCCAGGCTGCGCTGCTGCTGTCCTGCACCGTGGTGGTGCGTTCCGTCGACACCGGCACGCTGGTCGAGGCCACCGATCCCGATCTGCTGGTGCGCGTGACCACGCAGCCGGCGTTGCGCCCGGTCGCCGTCGATGCGCGTCGGTTACTCACCGCCACGCTGGAGAGCCTCCGTGATTCGGCGCAGGCATCGGCGTGACCGACCTCGCTCCCACCAAACCGGTGCTCAGCGGATTCGCGCGGCGCGACCAGCGGTGACGATGGTCCCACCGGCACGGGCACGAGGCCTCTCACCCGACCGGACGGACGCGAGCAAGCTCTTCGATATGCCGTACAGGCCATGGATCTCCTACCCGCCGCCGTCGACTACGTGCGCTCCCACCGCGACGAACTCACCGGCCGCGACGTCTGGTTGTTCAGCGTCGCGCTCGGTCCGGCACTCGGCGGCTGGACGGAAACCATCGCCCGGAGTCAGCGGCTGCCGATGCCACCCTCCATCTCGACTCATCCGTGAAAGGCGAACCCATGAGCTATCACCGTGATCCCCTCGCCCCTGCGGTCCACACCGCACACGAGTGGCTGCGCGCTGTCGCCGACGGACTCGGCACCGAAGACCGCCCCTTCGCGCACCGGGCCTTGCGCGCCTGGCTGCACTCGGTGCGTGACCGCATCGGCGTCAGTGCGGCCGCGCACCTGAGCGCCCAGCTGCCCGAACTGTTGCGCGGGATCTTCTATGAGGGCTGGGTTCCCGCTCACGTCCCCGTCCGGCACGATGTGCAGTCGTTCCTCAGCCAGTTCGCCGCGGAGGCAGGCGTTTCGCGCGACGAGGCCGTCGCACTCGCCGGCGCGGTCACCGACTCGCTCAGCGATCTGTTCTCCCCTGGGCAACTCGACCACGTGTTCGCGCTGCTGCCCGAGAATCTGCGATCCATCCTGCGCGGTTCCGACCTGGCCAGCACGTTGACGGCGGCCGCTGTCACTCAACCGGAGCCGTCTCGCTTCGACGACTTCGACAACCGGCTGCGGGCGCTGTCCGACGCCGTGGCGGCGCTGGTTCGCGGCCTCGAGGAACCGCTCGGCGGCGAGGCGCACAACGCCGCGCGGGTCTCCGCGGCCCAGCAGGCCCACCGGATCCTGCTCGCCGAAGGGCTGACCGGCTCCGCCGCATCCACACGCTGAGATCGGGCCGAGTCGCGGTCGGTGTTCACTTTCTGGCTGCCTCGGGCCGGGGCAGCCGCCGTACCTCGGCGTGTTCGCGTAGCCGCTGGATCTCGCGGCCGATTCCGTCGGCGATCACGGCGATATCGGGCGCGGTGTCGTAGTCTCCGGTGATGCCGAACGTGAGGCGGTCCGCGTAACTGAGGATCGCGATCGCGGTGCGCACCCGCATGGCGATCGGCACGGCCGGTAGCAACTCCAGGACCTTCCGCCCGCTGATGGTGAGTTCGTGGCGTGGGCCGGGCACGTTGGTCGCGAGCGCGCCGACACTTCGCTGGGGAAAGCGCGCCATCAGCCGAATGCCCCAAGCCATGGGTGCGAAGGGCAACCGCCCCGCCAGCTCGAGCATCGAACTCTCGGCCCGTGCCTCACCTCGCGACTTGTGCTTCGTCATCCGGGCGCGAATAACGTCCAGGCGCTCGACCGGATCGGCCACATTGACCGGCAGGAACGGCAGCATCGCCGAAACGCGGTTGTCGAGCGTGTATTTCCCCTCCGTCGACCGCATCGACACCGGAACGAGAATGCGCAACTTGTCGGGGGTCGGCCGCTCGTTCCGGCTGAGCAAAAGGTCACGGTACGCGGCGGCGACGGCAGCCAAGACGACATCGTTGACGGTGGCGCCGAACGCCCTGCCGATCTCCCGGACCTCCGGCAGCGCGGCCCGTGCGACAACGTACCGGCGCTGCCGTCCGATGGGGCCGTTGAGGGAGCACTGAGCGGTCGGCGAAACCGCGGCCACAGCCAAGGGAGCCAGGCTGCGCGCCACGCCGATGAGGTACCGCGGCACGATAACCGGCAGTCGTATGCCCTGGCGAGCGACGTCCAGCCACTCCATCGCGGTACGGACCCGGGACTCGGGCGCGGCCTCGTCGGTCTCCGGCGCGACCGGATCGCAGAGATTCTGGAAGACAGAGATGCCCGACACGCCGTCGACCAGGCTGTGATGTGCTTTGACGATCAGCGCCCACCGGTCCCCGGCGAGGTGTTCGACCACGACGCACTGCCACAGCGGGTGATCACGGTCGAGCCGCTCCTCCAGTTCGGTGGCGACGAGTTCGCACAGCGCCGACTCGTCGCCGGGTGCGGGTAGCGCGGTCCATCTGATGTGGTGGGCGAGATCGAAATTCGGGTCGTTCTCCCACACCGGCGTGGCCAGGTCGAGCGGCGCCCGGCGCACCTTCTGCCGGAGGCGGACGTTCTGTTTCACGCCCCTTGCGAGTACGCCGATGAGCTCGTCTCTAGTCGGTGGCGCACCGGAAATGAGCGCCACCGCGCCGATCCCGAGACTGATATGACGGTCGGCGTCCTCCAGTTCGATGAAGCCCGAATCGAGGGGTCGTAGTTCTGTCATGGTGCGTGCTCCGGATGCGTCACTACGTGTCCTTGCCGATCGGCCTGCTCATTCGCCGCCACTCGGACTCCCAGGCCGCGCTGCGGATCCGGCCCAGCAGCCAGCTCGTAGTGAGCATGAGAGCTATTGCGGCACAACATATCCCGGCCAGCGTGGCCAAGCCGGTCAGTATTCCGGACCACGCCGCGTCGGAAGAAGGCCGCGGCGGCGCGGTCACTCTTTCGTCCGGGCCGAGCCAAACCGTGACACGGCTGCCGAGTTCGGTCGTACCGGGAACCTCCACGGTCGCGCTGTGTTCGCGGCCGCCGCGGGTCCAGTGCACGGGTGCTTCACGCTGCTCCTGGATGCCCTCGTATCGGGCCGCCGTCACCCTCCGCACCGGTTCGCCCGCTACGGTGGCCGTCATCGCGACTTTCTCCGCGTTCTCGGTGCGGATCCGCTCGACCGCGGACGTGTAACCGGCCGTCCCGGCCGCGCCCGCCACCGGGACGGCGAGCAGTACCACGGCCGCGGCCAGCAGTCGCACGAGTGCCTCCCACCGGTCCGAGGCGCGCATCAGAGGATTGCCGCTCCATGGCCGCGATCGCCATAGACGGACCACGGCCGACGGATACTGCGACACCTCGATCACCTCTTTCGAGCACCCGCGTCGGAGACGGCCGCGTCCAGCGGATGCAGCACTTCGTCGAGTGGGCGGCGCGGAGTGGCGGGCACGGGGCCCGCCCCTTCTTCCGCCCATCCGATCCGGACGACGATGTGCGGGTAACCACTGTCGCCGAGAACATTCGTCCGGATCCGGTTTCTGGTGCCGGTCAACTCCAGCGGCTCCGTCAATGGGCACGTGGCCAGACCGAGTGTCGTGGCGGTCAGCAACACCGCGCTGGCCGCCTCGCCTGCCCGCAATCGCGACAGACGATCATCTCCGGGCGTACTGAGTACGATCAGGCGGTCGGCGGCGTCGACATCGCCGATAACCGTCTGCGGCAGTCCCGGATTCGAGAACGGCCGCACGGCCGGATCGGCGGCCAGCAGCACGGCGCTCCGCCCGGGTGCGCTGTGCCTGCCGCTCCACTGGGCGAGTTCCAGGCCGTAGGAGAAGTCGCGGGTATGTTCCCAGGCCGCCTGCTCGAATGCCCGCAGCAACTGGGTTCGAGCCGGTTCGGCATCGATGCAACGCGCGTGGACTCCGTGCCCGGCACCGGCGGCGACGGTCTCCACGTAGGCGACGGGCACCGGCCGGGCGGCGTAACGCCGGCGATCGGTGTGTCGCCGGTGGATGGCTCCTGCCATCCGAACCGCTTCGGGAGTGGTGGTGGCGGCATGGAATTCGACGACAGCCAGATGCCGCGGCTCGGCCGGATCCGGCAGCCGATGGATTACGGTCTCCCACCCGAGTCCGCGCGCCGCGACCCGCAGATGGTGCAGTGCCGCCCCACAACTCAGCAGCAGATCGCGACCGTCCGGGTCGGTGTGCGGCAGCCATCGGCTCTCGTCGGCATAGAGATGCACGGTGCGGTCACCGATTCGCCACAACCATGGCTGGGTGTTGTGCACCGATGGCGCCCGCACCGCCGAAGCCAGCGCGGAGTGAAGCGTGTCGCGGTCGGGATGTGCACGCGACATCACGGGCGCGTTGAACTGAGCCACGATATGCACCTCCCAGCTGACTGCACCGGCTTGGTCCTGCATTCAGCATCGCGCGATGCGGCGGCGCAGATAGCAGTCGAAGGTCACCGAATGCGGGGCCCTCCGGCCACGGAACGGCCCACACGGACCGGCCGGCCGTCGCGCACCGCCACGAAACGCCGAGGATGCCGGTCGCTGATGTGACGAGCGGTCGTCCGGAAGGGGACCTTGGTCCTTACCCAGAGGGCCACTGCCCTGCGTAATCTCGACCCCACCACTTCTTCCCGGATTGGACACCACGATGATCACGGTGTTTCTGGTCGACGACCACGAAATAGTCCGCCGCGGCCTGGTCGATCTGCTCTCGGCGGACCCGGAGCTGTCGGTCGTCGGCGAGGCGGGCGATGTTGCGCAGGCCCTCGCACGCATCCCGGCGCTGCGGCCGGACGTCGCCGTCCTCGACGTGCGCCTGCCGGACGGCAACGGCATCGAACTCTGCCGCGACCTGCTGTCCAAACTCGACGATCTGCGGTGCCTGATCCTCACCTCGTTCACCGACGAACAAGCCATGCTCGACGCCATCCTCGCGGGCGCCAGCGGCTACGTGGTCAAGGACATCAAAGGCATGGAGCTGGCGAAGGCCATCAAGGAAGTCGGAGCAGGACGCTCCCTGCTCGACAACCGCGCCGCCGCCGCCCTGATGCAACGGCTGCGCGCGAACACCCAGCACGACGGCCCCTTGGCCGGACTCACCGAGCAGGAGCGCAAACTGCTCGACCTCCTCGGTGAGGGACTGACCAACCGGCAGATCGCCCAGCGCATGTTCCTGGCGGAGAAAACGGTCAAGAACTACGTCTCCCGGCTGCTGGCCAAGCTCGGTCTGGAACGGCGCACCCAAGCGGCCGTCTACGCGTCGAAACTCCGCTCGCGGTCATCCGGGTCCACCGCCGATTTCTGATCTTCGCCGCACCCACCGAGCGGTCCGTCGCGCGGCAAGCGAGCCCGCGTCCGAATTGCCGAGCGTTCACTTCGAGCAGTGCGTGAAATAATCTTGCTCTATGGCCACCTGCCATGCGCAGTCCGGGACTCGGAGCGGTCGACATGACCGATGACGCGCTGACCGATACCTACTCGGTGCGCGACACGCTGTCGCAGCTACGGCTCCGGGAACTGCTGGCCGAAGTCAAGGATCGCATCGAGCAGATCATCGACGCCCGCGATCGGATGGACGGCCTGATCGAGGCGATGCTGTCGGTCACCTCCGGCCTCGATCTCGATCGCACCCTGCGCACGATCGTGCACACGGCCACCTCACTCGTCGATGCCCGCTACGGCGCGCTCGGCATCCGGGGCCACGACCAGCAACTCACCCAGTTCATCTACGAAGGCATCGATGAACCGACCAGGAAACGGATCGGTGATCTCCCCCAGGGCCACGGTGTGCTCGGGCTGCTGTTCAGCCAGCCCAAACCGATCCGCCTGGACAACCTCGCAGACCATCCGTCCTCGGTCGGGTTCCCGGGGCACCATCCGCCGATGCGCACCTTTCTCGGCGTCCCCGTCCGCATTCGCGACCAGGTCTTCGGCAACCTGTACCTGACGGAAAAGGCCAACGGCCAGCCGTTCACCGAGGACGACGAGGTCATCGTGCGAGCGTTGGCGGCGGCGGCAGGTATCGCCATCGACAACGCGCACCTCTACGAATCCGCGCGCACCCGGCAGGCCTGGATCGAGGCCACTCGCGACATCACGACCGAATTCCTCGCGGGCACCGCGTCCGACCAGGTCTTGGCGCATCTCGTCGACGCGACCCGCCGGCTCACCCGCTCGGAGCGGGCGTTTCTCGCTGTCGTCCCGGACCCCGAGAGCGGGTCGGACGACATCACCGAACTCCTGATCACGCACGCCGCCGGCACCGAGGACCGCCAGCGGCCGGTGAAGCTGCCCTCCGGAGACGCCACGATCGGCGAGGCGTTCCGGCTGCGTGCGCCACAGCGCCTGGACGACTCACGCCGCGCCGATCTCGGCAAGATCTTCCCGGACGCGGGGCCGGCGCTTGTCCTGCCCATGCAGACATCCGACTCCACCGTCGGTGTGCTGGTAGCGCTGCGTTCGGTGGAGTCGGCGCCGTACGACGACGAGACTCTCGCATTGACCGCCGCCTTCACCAACCAGGCGGCGCTGGCGATGCAATTGGCCGACGCGCAACGACGCATGCGTGAACTGGACATTCTGTCCGACCGCGACCGCATCGCCCGGGACCTGCACGACCACGTCATCCAGCGGCTGTTCGCCGTCGGCCTCAACCTCCAGGGCACCGTGCCCCGGTCACGCGTGCCGGAAGTGCGGGAACGGCTTACCGAGGCGATCAACGACCTGCAGGAGGTCGTCCAGGAGATCCGGACCTCGATCTTCGACCTGCACGGCGGCAACGGCCACAGCGCGCGAGTCCGGCAGCGTATCGAGGAGGCGATCCGGCAGCAGACTGCCGCCAGCGCGATCCGCACCTCCGTCCACATCGCCGGCCCGCTGTCGGTGATCGAACCCGAACTGGCCGACCACGCGGAAGCCGTGGTGCGCGAGGCGGTCAGCAACGCCGTCCGGCACTCCGGCGCCCAGTCGGTCTCGGTCGAAATCGCGGTCGCCGATGACCTGACCATCCTCGTCGAGGACGACGGATGCGGAATGCCGGAGAAGGTCACCCCCAGCGGTTTGACGAACCTGGCCCGGCGCGCCGAGGAGTCGGACGGTACCTTCACGATCGGCTCCGGCACCGGCCCGGAGGGAAACACGGCCGGGACTCGGCTGTGCTGGAAGGTCCCCCTGCGCTGAGCATCGGCTCGGCGACCACTGGGCAACACACTCGTTCGCCCGCGCATACGGTGTGCCCGGGTGAAGAATGGTCGTATGCGAACCGTGCTCATTCTCGGTGCCGGGTTCGGGGGATTGGAGTTGGCCGCCCGCCTGTCGGGTTCGCTGGCCGACGAAGTCGGAGTCGTCCTGGTGGACCGGAACGATTCCTTTACCTTCGGCTTCGCCAAGCTGGAGATCCTGTTCCGGGACGTACCGCCGGAGGCTGTTCGTGTTCCGTACGCCGACCTCGCCCATCCGGGTGTCGAGTTCCGCCAGGAGGAAGTCACCGCGATCGACCCGCGGACCCGTCACGTCGTGACCGACCGATCCGAATACGATCCGGACATTCTCGTCGTCGCGCTCGGCGCCGACTACGACCTCGCCGCGACCCCGGGGTTCGGCGAGGACGGGTACGAGTACTACTCGATCGAGGGCGCCTGCCGGTTGCGGGACCGGCTCGACGGTTTCGACGGCGGGGACGTGATCCTCGCGATTCTGAGCGTCCCTTTCAAGTGCCCGCCCGCGCCCTATGAGGGTGCGATGCTCCTGCACGAGATGCTGACCCGGCGCGGGGTGCGCGACCGCACCCGCATGCAGGTGATCACCCCGATGGACTCGCCGATCCCGGTGTCGCCGGACACGTCCGCTGCCATCGTCGAAGCGCTGACCCGACGCGACATCGAATACTCCCCCGGGCACCGAATCCACGCCCTCGATCCGAGCCGGCACACGGCGGCCACTGGTACCGGCGATCTCGCCTACGACCTGTTCATCGGCATCCCGAAGCACCGAGTTCCGGCCGTCGTCGAGGCATCGGGGCTGACCGTGGGCGGCACGGACGGCTGGATCGCCGTCGACCCGCGCACCCTCGAAACGCCATATCCGGACGTCTACGCCATAGGCGACTGCGCCGATGCCCCGGTCCCGCGCGCGGGCGTCTTCGCCGAGGACGCCGCCCGAACGGTCGCGGCGGGCATCGCAGCGAAGCTGCGTGGGTCGACGCCGTCCGAGAAGTACCTGGGCCGGGGCGTGTGCCATATCGAGTTCGGAGGCGGGCTGGTCGGCAAAGTCGACGCCGATTTCCTCTCCGGTCCGGCGCCGGTGGCGCCGTTCTCCGCGCCCTCGGCAGAACTCGCCCGAGAGAAGGCCGACTCGGCCGCCGCCCGGCTCGACCGCTGGTTCAGCCGCTGATCGCGCGGTCGTCCGCCTCGCCCTCTCGCCACGCCTTTGTGAGCACATCGGCGATCTCAGCCAGTCCGGATGCCACGGTCATCCGCCAATGCGTTGTCGATACGGCGTGGTTGTGGATTGTGCCGTCGACGATCTCACTCCAGAGCGTGGCGCCGACGCAGCCGGTGGGGTCGTCCAGGGCGGCGGTGAAGTACACGACGTCACCCCGGTACACCGGCGGCCGGTAGGTGCTGCGCAAGGCGACGGAGTGCACCGCGGCGTCGAGGATCCGGGTGACCCGCTCGGCGCCGAAAGAGGCGAACGGTTCGGGCAGTTCGGTGAACATCTGCGGCAGCGCCGCCCAATCCAGTTCCGCGACGTTACCCAGATCCCCCGCCGCTGCACCGAGCAAACCGCCGATCAGCTCGGCCACCGGCACCTGACCGGCGTCGCTGACCGGCGTGCCGGGCGGGTCGGCCATGTAGCTGTCCATCACCGCCAACAAGGCCACGGTTTCGCCCTCGCCTTGCAGCTGCACCGCCATCTCATGCGCGATGACCCCGCCGAAGGACCACCCCAGCAGATGGTAGGGACCCTCCGGCTGCACCTCACGGATCAGCTCGACATACCGGGCCGCCCAGTCCTGGATCGAGTCCGGCATCACCGCCTCCGCGGTGGCCAGCACCGGGGTCTGCAAACCATAAATGGGCCGGTCCGGATCGAGGTAGGCGGCCAACCCCGCATACGACCAGGAGATTCCCGACACCGGATGCACGCAGAACAGCGGCGCCGCCGAACCCCCCGGCCGCAGCGGCAACAACATCTCGAACGCCGCCTCGCTCTCCACACCACCGCTGGCGCGGCGCGCCAGATCCGCCACCAACTCACCAGGAGTTGGCGCGGTGAACACCCGCATCACCGGCACCTTCGTGCCCAACACACCCGACAGCCGAGCGGACAGCTTCGCCGCGATCAGCGAGTTCCCACCGTGCTCGAAGAAGTTGTCGTCCATCCCGAACCGGTCCACACCCAACACCTGCGCGAACGCCGCGGCCACGATCTCCTCCACCGGGGTGGCGGGGGCGCGGAATTCCCGCGCCCGGAATTGCGGGGCGGGCAGGGCACGACGGTCGAGTTTGCCGTTCACCGTCAACGGCACGGTGTCGATCACCACGATCGCGGCGGGCACCATATAACCGGTCAGGAACTCGCCGACCTGGGTGCGGAGTTCGATCGGGTCCAGCCGCGCGCCTGGCTTGGGCCGGACATAGCCGATGAGTTGATCGCCGAGTGTGACATCGGCGCGAACCAGCGCAACAGCCTGGCTCACGCCCGGGCAGCGCAGCAACGCGGCTTCGATCTCCCCGAGTTCGATCCGGAAACCACGCAACTGCACCTGCTGATCACCCCGCCCGCTGTAAGCCAGCCCGGGCTCACCACTCGATGAGGTCCAGCGTGCCAGATCCCCCGACCGATACATCCGCGACCCCGGCGGCCCGAAGGGATTCGCCACGAACCGCGTCGCGGTCAACCCCGCCCGCCCCAAGTACCCGCGCGACAGCTGACTCCCGTCGACATAGATCTCACCGGGAGTGCCGAAAGGTGCGGGACGCAAACGGATATCCAGCACATGGGTGTCCAGCCCGGGCAGTGCCCGGCCGATGAGGCTTGCCGGGCTGTCCACCACGTGTTCATCGAGCGGCAGGAATGACACGTGCACGGTGGTTTCGGTGATGCCGTACATATTCACCAACCGCGGCGCGTCGACCGGGTGACGCTCATACCAGCTCCGCAGGTGGCGCAGATCCAGCGCCTCGCCACCGAAGATCACGTACCGCAGCGCGAATTCTCCGGTCGTGGCCGAAGCCCCTCGGTCGGCCTCCCCGAGTTGGCGGAATGCCGACGGGGTCTGGTTCAGCACCGTCACCTTCTCCCGGATGAGCAACTCCCGCAACAGCTCCGGGGATCGGGAGGTCACGTAATCGACCACCACCACACTGCCGCCGGTCGCCAGCGCGCACCACAACTCCCACACCGAGAAATCGAACGCGAACGAATGGAACACCGTCCACACATCACGCTCGTCGAACCCGAACAACGGGCGCGTATTGGTCAACAACTCCACCACATTCCGGTGGGTCACCCCCACACCCTTCGGCACACCGGTGGAGCCGGAAGTATAGATGACGTACGCGAGGTTGTCCGGCCGCAGCGGCGCCACCCGCTCGGCGTCGGTCACCGGATCGTCGGCGAACTCCCCCGTCTGCTCCAGCAACACCACCGGCAGCCCGGTGTCCGGCAAAGCTGCCCGTTCCTCGGCGGTGGTCAGCACGCACACCGGAGCCGCGTCCGCGAGCACACCCACCAGACGCTGCGCCGGATAGGTGAGATCGATCGGCAGGTACGCCGCACCCGACATGAGCACACCCAACAGAGCGACCGGCAACTCCTCGGTACGCGACACCGCCACCGCCACCACCGATTCCGGCCCCGCCCCCGCCGCGATCAACGCACGCGCAACCCGGTTCGCACCACGGTACAAACCATCGAAACTCAACGTCGCGTCGCCGCAGCGGATGGCCACCGCATCCGGTCTGCGGCGAGCCTGCTCCCCGATCAACTCGGGCAGTGTCGCAGCAGGCGCGAAAGTGATAGCGCCTGGTATCCCCGACTGTGCCAGGCCGACCTGGCTCGATTGCGCGGCGGGCAGGCCACCGGCGAGGACATCCTCAGCCTCGACTTCGTCGAGAATGTCGATGTCCCACACCAGCGTCGAGGGTTTGCCCGCCGCCGCGGACACGATGCGTTCGAAGCGGCGGCCGAAGGCGTGGACGGTGGATTCATCGAAAAGGTCCGTGGCGTAAGTGAAAGTCACGCCCAACTCCGCATGGCCACCGTCGTCGCCGACCCGCGGTTCGACGATCACTTGCAGGTCGAACTTGGCCATGATCGCGCCGTTGTCGAGTGCGGTCACCGCCAGATCCGGCAGCTCGAGCGTGGGCTGCTCGAGGTTCTGGAACGAGAGCATCACGTTGAACAGTGGGTTGTGCGCTCCGGTGCGCGCCGGGTCGATTTCCTCGACCACGCGTTCGAAAGGTATGTCGGCGTTGCCGAATGCCGAAAGAGCCGTTTCCCTGGAGCGATCGACCAGGTCGTGGAAGGTTGCCCCGGGATCGACTTCGACGCGCAGGGCGAGTGTGTTGACGAACATCCCGACCAGATCGTCCAGAGCTCGTTCGCCGCGACCCGCGATGGGCGTACCGATCACGATGTCCGTGCCGCCGGACAGCCGCCCCAGCAGCGCCGCGAGAGCGGCGTGGACCACCATGAACAATGTCGCGTTGTGGTCACGCGCGATCCGGCCTAGTCGTTCATGGACATCCGCCGGGATGGTGATGGTGGTCGACGCACCGCGCATCGACGGCGTCGACCTGCGCGGGCGATCCATCGGCAGCTCCGGTGGTCCGGCCAACCCGGCCAGTTGGTCGCGCCAATACGACAGCTGCTGTGCGGCAATGGAATTCTCGTCGGCCGCGGTGCCGATGGTGGCGTGCTGCCAGAGGGCGAAGTCGGCGTACTGCACCGGCAATGGCGACCAGTCCGGCGCACCGCCGCCGGTGCGGGCGAGGTAGGCGGTCACCAGATCGCGGGCCAGGGGTGCGAGCGACGCCCCGTCGGCGGAAATATGGTGCACCACGAGGACGAGCAGATGATCGTCGCCGGAGCTGAACAGCCGCAGCCGGACAGGTACGGACGCGGTCACATCGAAACCGGTGGACATCAGCCCGGCCACGGTGTCCATCACGTCGGTGGTGTCGTGTTCGACCACCAGACCCTCGGGCAGTACGGCATCGGCCGACAGGATCTCCTGATACGGAATACCGTCGGAGTCGGCCGGGAAACGCGTGCGCAGCACCTCGTGGCGTTCCAGCACGTCGGCGACCGCGAGGCGCAGCGCGGGCACGTCGAGGGCGCCGGTCAGCCGGAGGGCGAAGGGCATGTTGTAAGCGGCGGAGTCCGGCTCGATGCGGTTGAGCAACCACATCCGCTGTTGCGCCAGCGAGAGCGGTACGCGGTCCGGACGCGCCGACCGGACGAGCGGTACACGGGTGCCCCCGCTGCGGCGTACCGCCCTGGTGGCCAACGCCGAAACACGGGACGCCTCGAACAGGTCACGCACGGTGACCTGTGACTGCATCGTCTCGTTCAGCCTGGCAACCACCCGCGTCGCGAGCAGTGAGTTGCCGCCGAGGGCGAAGAAGTCGTCCTCCGCGCCCACCCGGTCGACGCCGAGCAGGTCGGCGAACACCTGGGCAACGGCTTGCTCGGCGGGTGTGCGGGCCTGGCAGTATTCCCTGCTCTCGAACACCGGCTCCGGTAGTGCTCGGCGATCCAGTTTGCCGCTCGCGTTCAGCGGCAGCGCGGGCAACGCGACAATTGCGCACGGGACCATGTATGCGGGGAGGACCGCGGAGATCGCGTGCAGCAGTTGGTGTTGGTCGATGTCGTGTCCGGGTGCCGGGACCGCGTAGGCGGCCAGTTGCTCGCCCAGCGCGGAAGAGACCACGGCCGCGGCGGCTTGACTGACC
The DNA here is from genome assembly GCF_965283145.1 of Nocardia sp. Marseille-Q1738. Classification (NCBI taxonomy): domain Bacteria; kingdom Bacillati; phylum Actinomycetota; class Actinomycetes; order Mycobacteriales; family Nocardiaceae; genus Nocardia; species Nocardia sp. Marseille-Q1738. Next base: position 396,343 of record NZ_CBDIMS010000004.1, read on the forward strand.
GAGGGTTGGGCCAGCAGCGCGGTTTCGATCTCGCCCAACTCGATGCGCTGGCCACGGAACTTCACCTGGAAATCGGTGCGCCCCACATACTCCAGCCGCTGCGCCCGACCCGCGGCCGGCTCGCGCCAGATCACCAGATCACCCGTGCGATACATCCTCGACCCGGCAGCGAACGGGTTGGCCACGAACCGTCCCGCGGTCTGCGCGGCCTGCGCGACATACCCGCGGGCGAGCTGATCACCCGCCAGATACAACTCACCGGCCACCCCCGCAGGCACCGGCCGCAACCGCGAATCCAACACAAACACTTGGGTGTTCCACTGCGGCCGACCGATCGGCACCGTGTGGGTGTCGGAACTATCGGCGGGCCAGTAGGTGACCGACACCGCCGCCTCGGTCGGACCGTACAAGTTGTGCACCCGCGCATCGGTCACCGCAGCCACCGCACGCACCGTCCGCGGCGGCAGCGCTTCGCCGATCACGAACACATCCCGCAAACTCGCCAAGCTTCCCGCGGGGGTGTGTGCGGCGAACTCGCTCAACATCGTCGGCACGAAATCGGTGACCGTCACCCCGTGCGCGGCGATGGCGGCAGCGAGGTAGGCCGGGTCACGGTGGCCGTCGTGGTCGGCGACAACAAGCTTCGCCCCCACCCGCAACGGCATGAAATAACCCCACAACGACACATCGAACGTCGTCGCGGTCTTCTGCAAATACACCTCCCCCACACCCATCGGATACTCGGCGAGCATCCACTCGATCTGATTGACGATCGCCCCATGCGAAACCGCCACACCCTTCGGACGCCCAGTCGACCCCGACGTGAAAATCACATACGCCACATGCTCCGGCAACACCCGCCGCAACAATTCCTCCGCAAAGATCGGCGCGCCCGACCGCAAACCGGTATCGAGAGTGTCCAGATACAGCACCGGTATATGCGACGGAACGGGAATGGTGTCCACGGTCGTGGTGAGCACACACACCGGCTGGGCGGTATCGAGCACATGCCCGATCCGCTCAGCCGGATGATCCGGATCCAACGGCACATACGCCCCACCCGCGGTCAGGATGGCATACATCCCGACCACCAAATCCAGCGACCGCCGCACCGCCAACCCCACCAACGACTCCGCACCCACACCATGCTCGATCAACACCCGCGCGAGCTGATTGACCCGCTCATCGAAGTCCCGGTAGGTCAACTGCTGATCCCCAAACACAACCGCGACTCTGTCTGGATGCTGTGCCACCGCACGCCGGTAGCCGTCGAGGAGCAGACCTGGAGTAACCGGATGCCGAGTATCGTTCCAGTGGACCAAGATCGCGGCGCGTTCAGCCGCATCCAGCAGATCGATCTCCCCCACCGCGCGATCCGCCGAATCGGCCACCGCCGTGAGGATTCCGCACAACCGTCGCGCGAAGCCCGCGATCGTGGCCTCGTCGAACAGGTCGGTGGAGTAGGTGAACGCCGCCGAAATCCCCAGCGGTGTCCGCTCGTCCTCGCGGGGCAGCATGGTCAGTTCGAGGTCGAACTTCGTCAGTGGCACGGTGAAGTCGAGCGCGGAGACGTTCAGCGCGGGCAGTTGCAGGGTGGAGGGCGCGAAGTTCTGGAAGGTCAGCATGGCCTGGAACAGCGGGTGGTGCGCACTCGACCGCACCGGGTCGAGTAGCTCCACCAAGCGTTCGAATGGTACTTCGGCATGCCCGAACGCTTCGACGTCCCTGCCGCGCACCTGCTCCAGCAGCTCCGCGAAACTGTGGCCGGGGTCGATTTGCGTGCGCAGGGCGAGGGTGTTGACGAACATGCCGATCAAACCGCTCACTGCCGCGTCGCCGCGACCCGCGACCGGCGTACCCACAGTGATGTCACCGGTGTTCGACAACCGCGCCAGCAGCACCGCGTACGCGGCATGCGCGACCATGAAGAGAGTGGCGTCGTGCCGGTTCGCCAACCTGTTCAACGCCGCATGCACCGACGCGTCGAGCTTGAACTCATACGTCGCGCCGCGACCGGTAAACACCGCCGGACGCGGCCGGTCGGCGGGCAGGTCCAGCTTTTCCGGCAGGTCGGCCAACCGGTCGCGCCAAAATCCGATCTGGCGATCCAGAATCGAATCCGGGTCGCCTTCCTCGCCGAGCATTTCCCGCTGCCACAACGTGTAATCCGCGTACTGCAACGGCAGCGGCTCCCAGCCCGGAGCCGCGCCGTCCACCCGAGCCGAATACGCCGTCATCAGATCCGCGGTCAACGGAATCATCGACGAACCGTCCGCGGCGATATGGTGCACCACGCACACGAGCACATGCTCGGTATCGCTCACCCGCAACAGACGCAACCGGATCGGCGGGGCTGCCGTGACATCAAAGCCCTCGATCATCGCCGCCGCCGTGTGCTCGGGGATCTCGGCTTCGGTGACCTCCAGCACCACCAACTCGGGTACCGCACCCGGCTCCGAAACCGCATGCACCCGTTGGCTACCCACGCCATCGTGCTCCGGGTAGCTGGTGCGCAGTACCTCGTGCCGCGCCACCAGATCCCCGATCGCTGCGCGCAGCGCGGCCACGTCCAGCGCACCGCTGAGCCGCACCGCCAGCGGAATGTTGTTGCTCGCGCTCGCCGGGTCGAACCGGTTCAAAAACCACATCCGCTGCTGCGCATACGACAACGGCACCCGCTCCGGCCGCGCCATCGGACGCGGTGACGGATGGGCTATCTGGGTCAGCTCCCGCAACCGCTCGGCCAGTCGTGCCACCACCGACGCCTCGAACAACAACGCGACCGGAACCCGCACACCCAGCGCGGTACCGAGCCGGGCGGCGGCCTGGGTGGCGATCAGCGAATTGCCGCCGAGTTCGAAGAAGTCGTCGTTCGCACCTACCCGATCGGTGTCGCCGCAGTTCTCCTGCAGCAGTAGGGCGGCGAAGGTGTTGGCGACCAACCGCTCCGCCGCGGTGGCGGGCGCCCGGAATTCCCGCACGGTGAGCACCGGCTCGGGCAACGCTGCGCGATCCAGTTTCCCGACCGGCGTCAGCGGCAGTTCGTCGAGCACCGTGATCGCGGCCGGAATCATGTATGCCGGTAGGGTTTTCGCGATGAATTCGGTGAGTTCTGTCGTGTCCAGAGCGACTCGGCCGTGGTCCGGGCTGCACGTAGCGCGTGGCAGCACGTAGGAGACCAGTGCTTTGCTACCGGAGGGTAGCGTCGTGCCCAGCGTCGCGGCGTAGTCGACATCCGGATGCGCGGTCAACGCGTTGTCGATCTCGTCCAGCTCGATCCGCAAGCCCCGGATCTTCACCTGGAAATCCACCCGGCCGTGGTACTCGAGCAATCCCTCCGGGGTCCGCCGCACCAGGTCACCGGTGCGATACATCCGGGTGCCGGGGATCGCGCCGAACGGATTGGCGACGAATCGGTCCGCGCTCAGCCCAGGCCGTCCGAGATATCCCTGAGCGAGAGCCGGTCCGGATAGATACAGTTCGCCGATCACGCCGGGTGGCACCATTCGTAACCTCGCGTCGAGCACGTGGACGCCGAGGGATGGGACCGGCGTGCCGATGTGCGTCGGGTCGTCCGGGCGTAGTGCTTCGGTGCCGGTGGCGAAGATGGTGGTCTCGGTGGGCCCGTACACGATGTAGAACGACCGACCGCCGCTCGCCCACCGCGCGACCAACTCCGGACCCACCCGCTCCCCACCACACAAAATCGCCCGCAGATCATCCAGCCCCACCGGATCCAGCGACTCCAACGCCCCCGGAGTGATACACAGATGCGTCACCCGCTCCCGCCGCAACAAATCCGCCAGCTCCACCCCCGCGAACACCGTCGGCGGCGCCACCACCAACGTCGCACCCGCCGAAAACGCCAACAACATCTCGATCACCGAAAAATCGAAACTCGGCGTACACAGATGCGACACCCGCGACCCCCGAGACACCCCCCGCACCCCAACCTCATGCTCGACCAACGCCGCCAAACCCGCATGCGTGACCGCGACACCCTTCGGCTTGCCCGTCGACCCGGAGGTATAGATCACATACGCCACATGCTGCTCGGTCAGCGGACGTAGTCGATCCAGATACGACACCGAATGAGCGGGCTCGGCGGCGATTTTTTCCCGATGAACCGGTGCGTCCAGTTCGATCCACTCCACGCCTGCACTGGGCAGCCCCACCCGATGCACCGAGGTGGTTACCCCCAGCACCGCACCGGAGTCCGCAAGCATGTGCGCGATGCGATCCGCCGGGTAGGCCGGGTCGACGGGCACGTAGGTGGCGCCGGTCTTCGCGACCGCCCACACGGCCAGCACCGACTCCACCGAGCGGGTGATGGCCACCGCGACGAAGTCTCCGGGTCCCACCCCGTACCCGATCAGGTACCGAGCCAGCCGGGATGAGGTCGCGTCCAGCTCCCGATAAGTCAGCTCACGCTGATCAGCCGGATCACCGGTCGGGTTGTATCGCAGCGCTGCGGAGTCGAACGCCGTGTCCACCGCGGCGGTGAGCAACTGCGGAAACAGGAGATTACGTGCTCTTGAATGATGGGCGCGACGTGCGGAACGACGTGACGGGGTCATACGGTGGCGAGTTCACTCTCTGGTCGATCATTGTCCGCCCTGGCTATGGAGCCAGAAGCAGTGCCTCAAATGCGTGAACCATGACCCGAGCGTGCAGAACGGACCTTAGCGAACGCCGATCGAATCGGCGCGCCGAGGTTGGGAAAGCTCATAGGAGTACCCAGTCCCGCGTTGTGCCATGACATCGTGTGATGCGAAAAACATCGCGATGAGAAGGTTTCCGACTGGAGGTCAGTTGTGATGAAGATCACTTCACATCAATCACGCTATTGTCGTAAGGCGACCGCCCCACCATCGCACGGCCGATCCAGCGAAGCCGAATCGGCGCCCGCGACGGCGGCGAGACGAGCCCCAGCAGGTCGGAACCCTACTCCTCGGTCGTCACCCGCAACACGTGAGTAGGAAGTTGCTCCGGGTCCGCGGCCCGCAACGTAACTTACGGTCGGGTCGATGTCAGTCGAAGGAGTAGCCGTGACGAGGTCGTGGTGGGGATGGGGAAACGTCGAGGACGCGGTCACCGGCACCGAACGAGCGGCGCTGACGAAACGCGTAGCGGCCCTCCTGCCCGAGGCCGACCTCGCGGTGCACGAGGCGCCCGATCCGGTGTCGTTGGAGGTGCCCGCTCCCCGCGTTCAACTGCCGAGTTCGCTGGCTCATCTGGCGTCGGAAGATCTCCGTGATCGCATCTCGCACGGGCACGGGCAGGCATTCCGTGACGTAGTACGCACCCTGCTCGGCCGCATCGATCATGTACCCGATCAAGTCGTGCGGCCGCGGACCGAGCAGGACGTGGTCGACGTCCTGGACTGGTGCGCGAGCGCGGGCGTCGCGGCGGTGCCGTTCGGCGGTGGAACGTCGGTCGTTGGTGGTGTCGAACCGCGGTGCACCGGCGACTACGCCGGCGCCATCGCACTGGATCTCGGCCGCCTGGGGCGGGTCGTCGAACTCGATCGCACCAGCCGCGCGGCGCGGATCCAAGCGGGCATACTCGGCCCCGCGCTGGAAGCCGCACTGCGCCCGGATGGCTTGTCGCTGCGGCACTTTCCGCAGTCATTCGAGTTCTCCACGCTCGGAGGTTGGCTGGCCACCCGAGCGGGCGGCCACTACGCGACCGTCTACACCCACATCGACGACATGGTGGAGTCGATGCGGGTGGTGACGCCGATCGGGATCAGCGAATCGCGCCGGGTGCCCGCATCGGGCGCGGGCCCCTCGCCGGACCGGATGTTCCTCGGGTCCGAGGGCATCCTCGGAGTGATCACCGAGGCGTGGATGCGATTGCAGGATCGTCCGCGCTGGCGCGCCGGAGCATCGGTGGTGTTCGACGATTACGGCAATGCCATCGCCGCCACACGGACGATCGCCCAGGCCGGGCTGTATCCGGCGAACTGCAGGCTACTCGATCCGGTCGAGGCCTTCATCAACGCGGGAACCAGCGCCGCAGGAGGGGTTCTGGTCCTCGGATTCGAGTCCGCCGACCATCCGGTGGACGAAACGATGCGGCGTGCGGTGCAGATCTGCCGCGACCACGGCGGCACGACCCCCGACGGGGTCCGCACCACCGATTCGGCGCACGACACCGCGCGCCCGGGCGCGGCGGACGCCTGGCGCTCGTCGTTCCTGCGGATGCCGTATCAGCGCGACGCACTCGCCACCCAGTCGATGATCGTCGAAACGTTCGAAACCGCCTGCACCTGGGACCGTTTCGACGCCCTGCGGGAGAAGGTGCTCGCCGCCGCGACCGCCGCGTTCCATTCCGCCGGCGTGACCGGCGTGGTCACCTGCCGGTTCACTCACGTCTACCCGGACGGGCCCGCGCCCTACTTCGGCGTCTATGCCGGTGGCCGCTGGGGCCGGACCGTCGAGCAATGGGACGAGATCAAAACCGCGGTGTCGGAGGCACTGGAGACCTCCGGCGCCACCATTACCCACCACCACGCCGTCGGCCGGGACCACCGCCCTTGGTACGACCGCCAGCGACCCGAACCTTTCGCCGCCGCTCTTCGCGCGGCCAAATCGACGCTCGACCCGGCGGGCATCCTCAATCCCGGTGTCCTGATCGACCCGACGGCGAGGTGACCGTCACACCGATGCAGGCAAGCAGGCTCTCGTCGCCGCCGAGCGGGGTGTTCCCGAGTTCCTGAACCGGACCTTCAACGCGCCGAAGCCGAGCGAACGCGCGCAACTCACCGCACTGCTCGGAACGTTATTGGTCGCCGACTGGAGTGGTCGGACAAGCTCGTTGATGACTCCAGCACAACAGCGCGGAGTGAGACGAACCATGGCCCTGGGTTTCGATGACAGGAGAGACTGTCTCGCGCGGCCGGACTTCAGCCGACTTTGGCGAAGAACCGCCGGATGTCGCCGACGAGCAGTTCGGGTGCCTCGTGCGCGGCGAAGTGGCCTGCGGCATCGTTCGGACCGCCGATCGCCGAGCCTGCGTCGTAGGAGTTCCAGCTGACGATGTTGCTGTGGTCACGCTCGGCGAACCGGCGGATCGACTGGAAATCGCCCTTGAACATGGCAAGTGCGGTGGGGGTCGTGGTCGAGCCGGTCGGGCGGTCGGTGCTGTGCGCCTCCTCGTAGTAGTACCGGACCGAGGAGGCCGCGGTGCCGGTCAGCCAGTAGAGGGCAACGTTGCCGATGACGAAATCGGCGTCCAGACTCTCACCGAAAAGCTGTGTGTTCCAACCCAGCAGGCCAATCGGCGAATCGGAGAGCGCGTAGGCCAGCGTCTGCGGCTGCTGGCTGCACAGGATGTTGAAGGCCATCTTGTGGTCCTGGAACCACTTCAGGTGCTCGAGCGCCGCCAGATCCTCCGGCGAGAGGTCGACGAACTCGGCCGGATCGCCGGACGGGAACGAAAACAGCTGTGTCACATGGACACCCACTACCCGGTCCGGCGCCAGGCGACCGATCTCCGGGGAGACCATCGAGCCGCCGTCATTGCCGATCGCACCGAAGCGCTGGTAACCGAGCCGATCCATCAGCTCGATCCAGGCCTTGGCGACGCGCCGCATGGTCCAGCCGGTGCTGTGCGTCGGGCCGGAGAAGCCCATGCCGGGCAGCGCCGGAATCACCAGGTGGAAGGCGGGATCCTCAGCAGACTCCGGCGCGGTCAGCGACTCGATGACGTCGAGGAACTCGAGCACCGAGCCGGGCCAGCCGTGGGTGAGGACCACCGGCAGCGCGTCTGCGCGAGCTGACCGGATGTGCAGAAAGTAGATGTTCTCGCCATCGATCTCAGTGGTGAACTGCGGGTAGGCGTTCAGCTTCGCCTCGAGCGCCCGCCAGTCGAAGGTCTCCAGCCAGTACTGCGCCAGGCCGCGCACCCGATCCTCGGGCACCCCGTAGGAGTCGCCGACGCCGCGCAGTTCGCTCGGCCACAGGGAGCGGCGCAGACGGTCGGCAAGATCGTCGAGCTTGGTCTGCGGAATGTCGACCTCGAAGGGGTTGATGCTCATGGCGATCTCCTATGGAAACGGAATGCTTCGTTCTGTTTGAAGAGTATCAGAACGGATCATTCCGTTCAAGCACTGAAGTCACGCCGAACCAGGTGATGCTCCAGCTCAGAACCCGACCGCGCACAACGCACGCTGCAGGATCAGCATGCGGCGGGCGTGCCTCGCTGCGAGCTGCGGCGCCTATTTCCACGAAAGTCGTTTTGCCACAGTCAGAGTTCTGGCAGAACAGCCTGCGGACCCGCAATCCGCTCAGCTTCCACTCGGCTGGTTCGGCAGTGAACGCGTCACTGCCGAACTCGGCGCCGTTCGTGCGCGGCTTATTCGGCTGAGCCGACTTCACGGCCGCTCATCGAGCGGCCGTGCCGCCTCCGCCTGACAGGCTGCTGATCGCGCAGACCAGCGCCACGAACGGGTCGGTGATACCACCACAGCTCCCTGCGACCGACACGGCCGGTGCGGGCGCCTGCGGTTCGAGCGGCAACGGCGCCGCGGCGGCCGCCCCAGCACCGGTCAGGGTTGCGGCACCGATCAGGGCGGCGGCAAATCCACGTACTGCGAACATTCGAACTCCTCGTGCATCGGGTAGACGGCCGAACCTAATCGGCAAGCCCCTCACCACGCATGACCCGAATTGTGTTGTCCTCGAATCGGGGGTGCAGAATTCAGTTATTGGTCGAAGCCAGGTCGTCGTCGCGGGGCTCTGGGCACAGAGTCCGTGATCGACCCAGGTCGGATATATTGGGGCGCAGTGGAGTTGGCTGGTTTGCCGACCGATCGACATGCTCACCGACCGCAGCACCGAGAGCCTGACCGCCTGGCTTCCAGACCGTCCCGGCATCGAGATCATCTGCCGCGACCGAGCCGGCGCCTACGCCGAAGCAGCGGCCAAAGGCGCACCGCCAGCGATTCAGGTCGCTGATCGTTGGCACCTGTGGAACAACCTCGGCGACGCCGTCGAACGCACCGTCGCCCGCCACCTGACCGCGGTGCCCGACCTCGACGATCCACCGGTACTGCCCGACATCAGCGAGGTCGCGGCGGCGCTGCCGCACGGCCCTGTCGAACCACCCAACGATCACCAAATATGGGCCAGAACCAGTATTCAGCCGGACGCGACAGCTCGGCCCTTGTTCGGGGTGGACGTTGTCCGGGGTGCTCGATTTCCTGCAACCGTGCTCTACCAGCCCGCTACGCCATATCCGCCCGATTTTCGGCGATTACTACCGGGACCCCGATGGGGATTGCCTGCCCCGCGGAGTGAGTGTACAGTCACTCACATGCCCAAGCGAGGAGCCACCCTCTCCACATCCGATGCCCGCCGCGAGGCTGTCGTCGACGCGGCGATCGCGGAGTTCGCCAAAACCGGATACCACGGGACGCCGATCAACACCGTGGCATCTGCGGCAGGCATTTCGCCCGCGTACGTATTCAAGCTCTTCCCGAGCAAGGTCGAGCTGTTCGTGGCCGCACTGGACCGCTGCTACGAGCTGGTCGAACGATCGTTGGCGACCGGCGCGGCGCGCGTGCCGGGCAATGAGCCGGAGAAGGTCCTGCACGAGATGGGTGGCGCGTACGCCGAGCTGATCGCCGATAAGAGCCTGCTCATGCTGCAGGTTCACGCCCAGTCAGCCGCCGACATCCCGGAAATCGCCGACGCCGTGCGCCGTGGTCTGCATCGGGTGACCGACTACGCGAAGACCCGTTCGGACGCGACCGACGATCAGGTGCAGCGGTTCATGGCGTATGGCCAGCTGTGCCACCTGATCACCACGCTCGGGCTCGACGAAAACGAGGGCAGCTGGGCGGCGGTCCTCACCGCCGGCATCCGGCACCCGCATGCCCGCACCGGGTCAGAAGGGGGGTGACCCGAATGTCAGCAGGCCGAGCGATGTCCTGAGCCCAGTCCAGTACTTCTCAGCCCCCGCGGGGGCATTTTCTTCACAAACAGAGTGATTGATCAGTCACACACTAGGAGTTGATCCATGTCCCACACCACGGCCACGACGCCGACCATTGCCGTAGAAGTCGTACTGCCCGGGCGGGTGGAGCCGCACGAATTGCTGATCACCCGGCGCGAACTGCCACCGCCGCGGCCCGGCCGAGCTCTGGTGCGCGTCGAGGCCACCGGGGTCTCGTTCGCCGAGCAGCAGATGCGGCGCGGCAAGTACTACGACCAGCCGCCATTTCCGTTCACGCCCGGCTACGACCTGGTCGGCGAGGTGATAGCCGTCGGCGCCGACGGTGACGCGGCACTGCTCGGACAGCGGGTCGCGGCGCTGACGAAGGTGGGCGGCTGGAGCAGCCACCTCGTATTGGAGGCCGCCGACCTGGTCCCGGTGCCCACCGGCCTGACGGCCGCGGAAGCGGAGACATTCGTGGTCAATGGCATCACCGCGTGGCAGATGCTGCACCGGATCGCGAAAGTCCATGCAGGACAGACGATCGTGGTGCACGGGGCGAACGGCGGTGTCGGATCGACCCTCGTACAGTTGGCCCGCGTCGCGGGCATCCGGGTGATCGGGACGGCGTCGGCCGCCAATGCCGCGGCGGTGGAGGCCATCGGCGCGATCCCGGTCGACTACCGCGGCGATGTGCCGCGGCAGGTGCGGGCTCTGGCCCCCGGCGGTGTGGACGCGGTATTCGACCACGTGGGAGGCCGCAGCGTCGTGGACTCGTTCGGCCTGCTCGCGACCGGCGGGACCCTCGTGGCCTACGGAAGCGCGTCGACGAAGGACGAGGACGGGAACTCCCGGCTCCCGGTGCTGAAGCTGTTCGCACGGTTGGCGTGGTGGAACTTGTTGCCCAACAACCGGTCCGCCCACTTCTACAACATCTGGTCCGGGAAGCGCCGTCGCGCTCGGTTCCGCAGGCGCCTCGCCGAAGACCTCGGAGCCGTCCTCGACTTGGCCGCACGCGGCGAATTGCGCGCCCAGATCGCCGCACGCTTCCCCTTGACCGACGCCGGCCGGGCGCTCGCTCTCGCGGAATCACGCACCGTAACCGGCAAGGTCGTCCTCGTGCCCGAAGAGCTGCGGTGACCCGCGGCCACTCCGTCCCGCTACCCATCCCGAATCCGCAGGAGCCCGCCATGCCCGACAAGCCCTACCTCGCCGGACACTACGAACCCGTCCCGGACGAGATCACCGCACACAACCTGACCGTGCGCGGTGCGGTCCCGCCCGAGCTGAACGGTCGCTACTTCCGCAACGGCCACAACCCGAAACCCGGTGATGTGCCGACGCATTGGTTCAAGGGAGCAGGCATGATCCACGGTCTCCGGCTGCGCGCGGGCCGAGCCGAGTGGTACCGCAACCGATGGGTGAAGACTCCCGCCCTCGACGGAGCGCCCTTGTTCCGCGAGGACGGCAGCGTCGATCTGGCCGCCAGCGTGGCGGGCACGCACATCATCGAGCACGCCGGACGGATCCTCGCGCTACAAGAGGCGAATCTGCAGCGAGCCGGGCCAACGAGGAAGTGATGGACACCTTGATCACAGACTTCCCGACGATCAATGACACCTACGTCGGACGCCGCAACCGCTACAGCTACGCGGTCGCGTTCCCGGGCTCGGGATTCGACGGCATCGGAATCGTCAAGTACGACAACGACGCCGGCGAGCGGTTCCTCGCGCCGACCGGGCCCGGCCGGGTGCCCGGCGAAGCCGTCTTCGTGCCCAGCGCGCAGGCCACCGGCGAGGATGACGGCTACTTGCTCACCATCGTCGGCGATTCCGCCACCGGGACATCGGAACTGCTGATCCTCGACGCCCACGACTTCACTGCCCCTCCCATCGCGGCTGTCGAGCTGCCCCGCCGAGTACCCGGCGGAATCCACGGATCTTGGATCCAGGACTGACCCCTTGGCCCTACCACTCAGGCCGGGCTCAATGCGCGGAGGGGTTCGTCGAGTTCGCGGCGGTAGAAGTCCAGGAAGCCGTCGGGGTCGGGGCCCGCGTTCTGCATGACGAGATGATCGAAGCCCGCGTCGGCGTACTGCTTCGCGGCGTCCAGATAGGGAGCGGGCTCAGGGCCACAGGCGAAGTTGTCGAAGATGTCCGCCAGGCGGACGGTGGTGGTCGCGGCGGCGAAGTTGACCGGATTGGGCAGTTCGCTCATCACCTTCCACCCGGTGACCGCCCACCGCGTCGTGTCCAGTACCGCCTTGGCGGCCGTCTCCTCGTCCGGAGCCCAGGCCATGCCGACCTCCGCGTAACGCGGGCCCGCTCCGCCCGCGGCGCGGTAGCGCTCGACGAGATCCGACTTCGGTTCGGTGGCGAACAGGCCATCACCGAGCTCGGCGGCGATCCGGGCCGCCTCCGGCCCACCCCCGGCGACGGCGATCGGCGGCGGCTCATCGGGCAGATCGAAAACCCTAGCCTCGGAGACGGTCAGGAATTCGCCATCGTAGGAGTGGTATCCGCCGCGCCAGAGCAGCCGGATGATCTCGAGCGCCTCACGCAGCATCCGGTGCCGGATGCGCACCGGAGGGAACTCGCCGCCGACGACGTGTTCGTTCAGGCGCTCGCCCGAACCAACGCCCAGGGTGAACCGGTCGCCGGACAGGATCGCGAGGGTGGCTGCCGCTTGGGCGATGATCGCGGGGTGGTACCGCAGAATCGGGCAGGTCACGCCGGTGGCCAAACCGATCCGCTCGGTCTTCGCCGCGATGGTGCCGAGCACGGTCCAGGCGAACGGTGAATGCCCCTGATTGTCCAGCCACGGATGGAAGTGATCGCTGATGTCGACGAAGTCGAATCCGACCTCTTCCGCCCGGATCGCCTGGCGGACAAGCTCGTTCGGACCATATGCCTCGGCCGCCAGTTTGTATCCGATACGCATCGTCACCTCCTGTCGGCTGGGAGACGCCGGTCGTCTGCCAGGACCGGCTCTTGGCGGGGCGTACCCCGCATCCGATACGGAAAACCGACGCCCACCACAAAGGCGTCCAGTCGAGACCGAGCGGCTTCACGTTCAATCAGTTCCTCGTCGACGCCCAGGAACCATTGCTGTTCCACTGTGGAATGCGGGCGTTGTTCCCGCTGGTATCGGCGGAGATCACGCGCATCATGCCGGTCGAGCGGTTGCGCTGGATCACCTTCGGGCACGTAGAGGCGGCGAATGCGGGACCCGCCGGAACCTCATGCGGCATTGCCGACATGCTGGGCAGAGGCGCCGATCACTGCCGCATCGGTGCCGATCAACGTTCGCAAGAACGCCTCCTGCTTTCGACGCCCCCGGGTCGCGGCATGATCCAGCCCTCCGGGAACGGCACGGGCCGATGCGGAGCGGATGAGGTTCACCGGGATTCGGAGCAGCGGGTACCACGGCGGCACGTAGGCGGACAGGCCGAGTTGGCGCATCGCGGACGGCCCCAGGAATGCGCTGGCGATGGACAGATGCTGCGCACGGGCGATACGGCCGCGCAGCGCGGGCAGGTTGCGGTAGTGCCAGCCGAGTGGATCATCGGCCATCGGAACCGCCAGTTGGGGTGTGGTCTCGTCAGGATTGGTGATCGCCGCGAGGCTGTGATAGAGGATTCGGACGGCGTCCCGAAATCCGTTGGGCAGGAATCGGTCTTCGACACCGAGCAGCCAACCCACGTAGCGGGTGAGGTGTGCGGCGGCGTCGAGATCGCGGGGAGTGGAAAGCAACCCCATCGCCAGTGCTCCGACGAACGGTGCGATCAAAGCACCGACCAGCGTCGCGGCCATATCGGTCTGGTTGATCGGCAGGCCCCATTCCTCCTCGCGCCAGTCCGGCAAGGCCGCTACGTGACGGCGCACCAGAGCATGGATGAGCCGCACATGCACCGTCGACCGATAGCCGCGACCCAGCGGCGACATTCCGCCGTCGGAAGTGACATCCAGCGCCCACTGCAGTGTTTCGGCGAACCGCTTGGCAGGGCCCTTCTCGAGTGCGCCGGTACGAATCAAAGTCTTGTTGAAGCCGGAGGCCAGGTAGCCGCCGAGAAAGGACACGTCTCGAGCGATGTACAGCCCGTCCGCACCACCGAGTCGGAACACTCGTTCCGCATGCGCGATCTTCTCCCGGTCCAGCCAGCCGGGCGGCATCTCCACCCGAACGAAGAACGCCCGCAACGGATCCGGTGCGTCCGGCACGCTGTCGATGCCGCCGTGTAGCACCCGCTCGAATATCGGGCGAGTTCGGGCCATGCCCTCGCGGTACATCCAATCGACCAGATCGTCCATCGGCTGATCGCCGACGAGCAGCGCCTCACCGAGATCGCGCCATTGCTCCGGTGATGGTTTGCCGAGCCTCAACAGCAGCGCGAACGGTCGCAGTCCGGGAACGCCGCGCGGTGCGGCGGGGTGGCGCAGCGGAACTGATCGGTTCATGTGTAGCTCTCCTTTGAGCTTGCGCTGACCAGTGCGTCGCGAGCACCGTCGTGCATCGACGATATAAAAACAGTTGCATTGCGTCAATGCATCAGCAGCGACGCACGCGGCGCGAGAAACCACACGGCATCACGCTCAGCAACATTCGGGCTAGAAGGTCGAGCCCCCGTCACGTCGGATTGACATCTTCCGCACGCACGGAAGAGACGCCGAGTAGGCCGCCCTGAGTCGGCCGAAAAGTCGACGATGCGTGGGGAAAGCATCACTCGCTGGGACGATTGCCGAGGTTCGGAATGCTGGTAACGAGATACCGTTTCCGGCGTGGCCGGACTGTCCGCAACTCGCCGCTACGACATCTGGCGAACTTTCAGCGTTTCGTTGTATGTCTCGCGCGGGTAACAGCGTATGGTCGCGCTATGCCGACAGCGACGTCGATCGACACCGGAGCCGAACATCTCGCTTGCTGGGTCACCGTCGTCGGGCAACGCCTACACCAGTTGCCGACAGGAAACCCGGATGTCCTGCTCGCCCACGCTATGAGCGGATTCCTCGCGATCGGGCGAGCGAGCATGGCTCTGCTGACCACTTCCCTGAATCCGACCGATATCCGAGACCACGATCTCGTCTTCGAAATCACGGCCGACGCGGAGCGGTGGCTCACCGACGCGGCCACGGAACCGGTTGTCAACCAGGTCACCGACCGCGGCGAGCACATTCAGCGCTACCTCAGCCCCGCCGCGCTCGACACCGTGGCGAAGGCGCGCTTGCGGCACTGCGCACAGGCGACGGCCATTCATACCCGTGATCTGCTGATCAGCATCGACAACGACCCCACCGTGCCGGCCGAGATACGGGACCTCGCCCGCGATCTCGCCGCCCGCGCGAACGTCATCGCCACGGTCTACGCCGACGACCCGCAACAGCTGCTCTCGATGATCAACCGTTGATCCACCCGCGCGAATCCGCGGGGAACCGAACATGACACAGCGTGTGCTGATCCTCGCCAGTGCGAACAACGGACTGACCCAACGAGCCACGCTCGCGGTGCGCCGATCCGGGCGCACCGCACGGATCGCGATAGTGCACTGCGAATCGGATATTCGCCGTGCGGTCGAAGCGGACGGCTTCGATATCGTGGTCTGCCCGTACCTGACGACGAAGATCCCTGCTGACATCCACCTGCGGTGGACTTGCGTCATCCTGCATCCCGGCCCGGTAGGCGATCGCGGTCCGCATGCACTGGACTGGGCGATCAGCGAACGTGAGCCGCTATGGGGCGTGACGGCACTGACGGCAGTCGAAGAAATGGACGCGGGTCCCGTGTGGTCGACACGGACCTTCTCGTTGCCGTGTCGCCGCAAATCCGCCGTCTACAACACTGTCGTAGCCGACGCCGCGATCGAATGCCTGCTCGAGGCGCTCGACATGGCCGGCCGCGCCCTCTCCCCCACTTCGCAAGCCGAGATGCCGCAGCCGGTCGCGCATGCCCGGCCGAGGCCCGCTATGCGCCGCGGCGACCGGCAGATCCACTGGAGCGAGGACGCCACGACGATCCTGAGTCTCATTCATGCCAGCGACGGGTCACCAGGGGCGCCGGCGACCGTCGCCGGCCTGCCGATGCTCGTCTATGACGCCGACCGCGGGCAGGACGATCCCCCGGCTCCGCCCGGCACTGTGCTCGGACGCCGGGAAGGCGCCATCGAAATCGCGTGTGGAGATGGCAGCATCTGGGTCGGCCGCCTCCGGTTCTCGCGAGACGCCGAGCCTTCGTGCAAGGGTCCGGCTACCCAGGTGCTGGCCAAGGCCGGGGTTCCGGTTCCGGCGTTGCCGGTCGTCGACGAGACACGGAAATCGCAGGAAATCCGGTATCGGCGCAAGGGCGAGATCGGGTTTCTCACCATCGACTTCTACAACGGTGCGATGGGGTCCGGACAATGCCGAAGGTTGCTCGCAGCGTTCACCTATGCAGCGGCGCAAGACACGAAAGTGCTGGTCCTCGAGAACAATGGTGCGTACTTCAGCAACGGCATAGACCTGAGCGCGGCGGAGCTGTCCGAGGACCCCGAGGGAGAGGCCTGGCGGAACCTTTTGGCGATCACCAACGTGTGCCGAGCGATTCTGACCTGTTCCACACAGGTCACGATCGCCGCCGTGACCGGAAACGCCGGCGCGGGTGGCGTCATGCTCGCGTTGGCGGCAGACCTCGCCGTCGCCGCCGATCGTGTGGTGTTCAACCCGCACTACCGGACGATCGGACTGTCGGGCTCGGAGTTCCACACCTATAGCCTGCCGCGGCGAGTGGGAGGCGACACGGCACAGCGGCTGCTGCACGACTGCCAACCCCTCGACGCGGCGGGCGCCGCCGACCTCGGGCTGATCGATGCGGTGGCACCGAGCGCGCGGTTCGACAGCCGGCTGGCCGAACTAGCCGGTGAGTGTGCCCATCCGGCTCGATGGGAGGCGATGATCGCCGCGAAGCACTCTCGGACGATCGATCTGAATGCGATCGAGGGCGCCGAGCTGCGACGAATGGCCCGGGACATCTTTCGTGACGAGAACGAATTCCGCCGCAAGCGACAAGCGTTCGTACACGGGGATCTCCGGCAACCGTCCGTGGCCGGACTGTGAGCGACCGAGCAGCCGCACGCCTTCGCCCCTGAGCACCGGGTCCCGCAACGCTGGATCGGCCCGCGGCGAGCGCATAGCCCGGAGAAGATCGACAATGGTGGTATGGCGACGGTGCTGTTGGGCGGCGACGTCATGCTGGGCCGGGGTGTGGACCAGATTCTGCCGCATCCTGGCGAACCGGTGCTGCGCGAACGGTGTGTCGATGATGCGCGAACGTATGTCGAGTTGGCCGAGCGCGCGAACGGCGCGTTCGCTTATCCCGTCGATTTCCGCCGACCTTGGGGTGATGTCCTGTCGCTCCTCTCGGAGGTCGACCCCGAGGTGCGGTTGATCAACCTGGAGACCTCGATCACCGCGGACGGCGCGTTCGCGCCGGGCAAAGGCGTCCACTACCGGATGAACCCGGACAATGTGCCGGTGTTGACCGCGATCGCGCCGGTCGTCTGCGCTCTGGCCAACAATCATGTCCTGGATTTCGGTATCCCGGGGCTGGTCGACACGCTCGAAGCGCTCGATACCGCTGGCATCCGCCGTGCCGGGGCGGGCGCGGATCTGCACGAGGCACAAGCCCCTGCGATAGTGGAACTCGACCACGAACATCGGGTGGTGATCGTCTCGGTCGCCGGTGGATCGAGCGGGGTTCCGGAATTCTGGGCGGCGCGTAACAACCGGCATGGGGTGTGGCGGGTCGGCGAATCACCGAGCGCTCGTGCCGCCGATGACGTAGCCGCGAAAGTATTGGCGCACAAGCGTGACCACGACATCACGATCGTCTCCGTCCATTGGGGACCGAATTGGGGTTACGGAGTAGCGATGAGCGAAAAACAGTTCGCACATCGGTTGATCGATGCCGGGGTCGACGTCGTGCACGGACAT
Source organism: Nocardia sp. Marseille-Q1738 (assembly GCF_965283145.1). Lineage (NCBI taxonomy): Bacteria > Bacillati > Actinomycetota > Actinomycetes > Mycobacteriales > Nocardiaceae > Nocardia > Nocardia sp. Marseille-Q1738. The sequence goes on from NZ_CBDIMS010000004.1 coordinate 414,243, forward strand.
TCCGCACACCATCCCCGGCCGATCGAGATCTACCGCGGCCAACCGATTCTGTACGGGTGCGGCGACGTCATCGACGACTATGAGGGCATCAGCGGCCACGAACGGTACCGCACCGAATTGCATTTGCTGTATCTGGTGTCGATCGAGGCCGACGCGGTGGAGGTGCGCATGATTCCGCTGCGCGAACGGCACATGCGTCTCGAGTGGGCTGCCCCCGGCGAATCGCGCTGGCTGTGCGAGTTGATGGCGCACATCAGCCGTGGTTTCGGAACCCGCGTGGCGTCGCGTCCTGACGACTTCCCCGTCGTGTTCAACGCCGCACAACGGTGAGATGGCGGTGGAACCAGTCGCGGGCGAGATCCGCGACCTGCTCCAGCGCACCGGGCTCCTCGAACAGATGTGTCGCGCCGGGCACCACATCGACCTCGCTCGGGCACGGCATCCGCAGCCGGGCCGCACGGTTGGCCTCCAGCACCCAGTGGTCGTCGCCGCCGACGATGAGCAGAGTGGGCGCACGGACCAGCGCCAGCCGCGGACCGGCCAGGTCGGGCCGACCGCCGCGGGAGACGATGGCGGCGATCTCGGTGCCGGGTTCGGTGGCCGCCCACAGCGCCGCACCGGCGCCGGTGCTCGCTCCGAAGTAGCCGGTGGGCAGTCCGGTCAGTTCCGGGCGCGTCCGCAGCCAGCGGGTCACCTCGACGAGGCGATGGGCGAGCAACTCGATGTCGAATACACGCGAGCGGTCACCCTCCTCGTCCGGGGTCAGCAGGTCGACCAGCATCGTCGCGAACCCAGCCCGGTTCAGGACCTCGGCGACGAACCGGTTTCTCGGACTGTGCCTGCCGCTACCGCTGCCGTGCGCGAACGCGACCAGTCCGGTGCAGTCCTGCGGGACGGCCAGCACCCCCGCCAGACGGATGGACTCCGGCGGCACGATGACCTCTTCTGTCCGCGTCAAGGGATAGGGTGCGGACGACATCGAAACACCTCCTGTATCCGGCGTACCCGATCAGGCCGGTCGTGCGCAAGAGGGGCCGCAAGGCGCCGTCGATTGCCCCTGGTCAGTCGGCGGGGTCGGCCTCCTGGGACTGTTTCGATGTGATCACCTGGACACGCCACGGCATGCGGAACAGACCTGTCGAATCGCTACGGACCCACTGCGTGACAGCGGCGACGGCTGAGCCCAGCGCCGCAAGACCGGCGAGCAGTGCCCACTGTGTGAGCGTCGCGGAGGTGTAGTTGACCTGCCCGACGCCGGGCACCGCGAGTCTGCCATTGCCGAAGGCCCAGTTCATGAACGATCCGATTTGACCGCCCAGATCCGTGGTGCGCGAAACCATCCCCTTCAACTCAGCGCTTTTGCTGTTGATGTGGAGCACGGTGATCAGCACGAACAACGCGGTGGCCAGCGTGGAGAACGTCGCAAGGCGGGTGAGCGCCTCGATGCGAAGCCGCAGATTGATCACCACCGCCAGGACGGTGATGGCGATGGCCGCGCTGGCCAGGATCGCCCAGAATCCCGTGATCTGCGCGGCGCGCGGTCTGTGTGATGACCAGACGTTCAGGTACACCGTGGTGATCTGCATCCGGCCGAAGGCATTGACGGTGACTCTGCCGTCGGGACCCCTGACGGTGATCCACGACTGGAACAGCAGTACGAGCGTCACAAGGTTGCCAACCGCCGCCGCGACATAGCCCCAGTGCCCGCGCAGCGCGACCTGATAGGCCTTCGGCCCTTGTGGCCCGCTCGCCCCTGGTTCCGGCGTGCCGCTCCTATCCTGGGTTTCGTTCGCCCGCCAGGGAGTTGGCTGCACCATGACGTCATTTTATGGTCGGGGCGGTATCGGAGTTCGTTCGCGACTCACCTCCAGTGGGAAGCCTGCACCGCAGGCAGGCCACCCGGTCGCCACGATGGGGTGGCGGAATCGGCCGGTTCAGCGCGCCGCAGCGGCTCCACGTGCGCGTGCACGGCCGGTCGCGGGGCGGCGACTACATGCCGATAAGGGTAGATATCCATTGCGCACCGATCCTGATGCGTAACCTGATCCATGCATTACGGACCGTTTCCGCGGCGATTGCTGGACCACCGGTATTTTTGGGCGGTGCTTCGAGGTCGCTGCCCCGTAAAACTCACCCGGGGTGATCTTCCCGTTACGCCCGAGGACCGAACTTGACTTTTCCTTGTCTAGCGCTCGCCGTCCATAGGGTGAACCATGAACTCCGTGAGTCAGACGTAAAGTTCACCCAAGTTGAAGGATCACAATGTCCACCAGAATCACGAAAATCTGCGCCGCAACCGCCATCGTTCTCTCATTCGGCCTTATCGCCGGTCCCGCCGCTTCCGCCGAAACGCCATCCGAAGCGGCGACGCCGGCTACCGGATCGGTCTTTATCTGCGTTCCTCTCGGTAGCGTTGTGTGGTGCCTCTGAGGCCACTTGCCGGGCCACACCGAGCTGAATGTGGCCTGCGTTCATTGAATTCGAAGTCCGTATCAGATGAGTAAGGAGGCACAGCCCAGCAGCTGTCGCCGTCCCTCGATCAGACGAGGCGGCGACGCTGCCGATCGAGACGAACCACCCGCCGCTCGAACCGTACTCCGGGGCGGCAACTTTTCGGCGTGCTCGAGCCGAATTCGGCGGTGAGCCGCCTTTCGCGGAGCCAACGATCTGGATGTCGCGTCGCGACCAGCCGTAGTGGGCCCAGTACCCGGATCGCCTCCCCCAACTTCTTCTCGTCCACCGGGCGCTCGCGTGGTTCAGGTCACCTCCGTACGAGATGTCACACTAGGCGGCCGCGCTTCGTCTACTCGCCGGACAATCCACACGAAGGAGGTTGCGATGCGGATCGCGGTTGTCGGTGCAAGTGGTCGGATCGGCCGCGAGGTGGCCGACGTGCTGACGAAGCAAGGCCACGAGGTGCTCGGGGTCAGCCGAGCGACAGGTGTGGACGTCTACACGGCAGAAGGGCTGGCAGAGGCGCTGGCCGGGGCGGATGTCGTGGTCGACTCGGTCAACGCGACGACCACCGAAACGGCGGCGGTGACGGACTTCTTCCGCACCGTCGCGCGGAACGTGCAAAGCGCGGCGGCCGCCGCGGGGGTGCGGCGAATCGCACTGGTCTCGATCATCGGGATCGAGCAGTTCACCGCCGGGCATTACGCGGGAAAGCTGGCGCAGGAGCATGCCTACCGGGAAGGCCCGGTGCCGGTGCGGATCCTGCGTGCCGCCCAATTCCACGAATTCACCGAGATGATGCTCGACTGGACCACGCGCGGCGACACGGCCTACGTCCCGAAGTACCGGGCTCAGCTCGTCGCTGCCCGCACCGTCGCGGAGAAGCTGGCCGAAGTGGCCATCGCGGACAGCGGCGCCGAAATGATCGAGATCGCCGGTCCGCATGAGCTGGAGCTCGCCACGGCCGTCGCGAAACTGGCTGCGCGACAGGGCAAACCGGCTCGTGTGGAAGAAATCGTCGACATCGACGATCCGAATCACGAGCTGCAGGCCGGTGGCGCTTTACTGCCCGGTCCAGAGGCCATACTCGCAGGACCGACGTTCGACGAGTGGCTCGACCACAAGTATCCGGCGCAACAGTAGAAGTCACGACTCCCCTTGACTTCAGGTCGACCTCAACTCGCAAGCTGTGGGCACTGTGAGAAAAGGGGAATGATGACAACGTTCGGAGAAAAGCAGAGCCGAGGCTACGACCGGCGGGCCACTCGGCTGCTCGGTGGCCTGTACCGGCTGATCGCGGCCGATGTCGACGCCGCGACGGCCCTGGGCGCGTTGGTGCTCGACATAGGGACCGGACCGGGAAAATTGGTGGCGCAATTGCATTCTCGACGACCGGACCTGCGGCTGCATGGCGTGGATCTGTCGCCGCACATGATCGAAATCGCCGAACGAACTCTCGCCGGCCGAGCGGAGTTCTCGGTGGGCGACGTCGGCGCGCTGCCCTACCCCGACGACAGCTTCGACCTGGTCGTGTCGAGCCTGAGTCTGCACGAATGGCCCGATGTAAACCGGTCGATCGCGGAGCTGGCGCGAGTGCTGCGGCCCGGCGGCACCGTGGCGATCTACGACTTCCGGTTCGTGCCCGCGGCTCCCGCCCTGGCCGCGTTACGCGATTCGTTCCCGGCGGCGACGGTGCGTCGGGAAACGGCGCGTCCCCGGCGACATCCGATCGGGCTCTATGCGCGATTCACCGCTCACGCCGCTTAGAGTGCGGGTATGGCGGGCGGCGACATATCGATCGGCGAACTCGCGGCACGTTTCGGCCTGGCCACCCACGTGCTGCGGCACTGGGAGGACGCCGGCTTGCTCGCTCCGCGCCGAGATGGCGCCGGCCGCCGCCGATATCGCGACGACGACGCGGAGACGGTCGCGATGATCCTGCTGGGTAAGCAGGTCGGGTTGTCGCTGGACGAGCTCGCCACGCTCTTCGCCGAAGCGTCCGACCGGAGCGCTCGTCGCGCTCTGCTGCGTGCGCACCGCGACCAGCTCGTATTCCACATCGCCAAGGCCACAGCGGCACTCGAGACCATCTCACATGCGCTGGACTGCGACGCCGAGGACTTCCGCGGCTGCCCGCACTTCCGGGCGAAGGTCGCCGACGCGCTAGCGCTGGCGACCGGAGCAGCCAGTGCACAGCAGCCATCAGGAGTCACGAACCGATCAAGGCGCCGAGTGTAGATCGTTATGGCGCACGGATTTCCGCTCTGACGGTTGAGTTTGCGGCAAACCGGTCGACGGGAGGCGATTCGGCGACGAGACGGGGGTTCTGCGCACGTTTTCGCCGATTAGGATCGATTTCTGCGAACAGTCACACAGCCAGCAGTGACACTTCGACTCGATAGAGGTGCCCCGTGAGCAAGACAATTCGAATCCCCGCGGCAGAACTCGCCGACCACATCGGCGAATCGGTCGTCGGGTATGGCACCCTCACCCAAGCGGGAGTGGTCCAGCCGGGCGGCGATCTCGTGGTCGCGGTTTTCGGCGTGGAGACCAATCGGCGCGAAAAGTCGTTCACGCCAGGTCAATTGGTGGAACTGGAAGTCACCGAGTAATCGCGAACACTCGTCGGCTGGGTGGAGCCGCTCGCTCGGCTCCACCCAGCCGAGCGAACGGCTCAGCCGATCAGCGCGTTCATGATCGTCCCCGCGCTGGTGGCGATGACGCCGCCGAGCATGCCGCCGGCGACCATTTTCGCCGACGCGAGTGGACCGCCCTGCCATTTCTCCCAGGCGAATTTCCCTCCCGCGTACATGATTCCGGTGACGCCGGAGAGAATCACGAACCACGTGAAGTACCGAAGTAGCTGGAGGATCTTGTCCGAATTGGGTGGAGCTTCCGGGACGGGATCCTCCACCTGAGCCATCAGGAACGCTTCGACTGCCGTATGGATCATCATTGATCTGTCTCCGTCGCGTTGCGGCTGGACAAGTTATACGCAATCGCTATGACGATCGAAGTATCGCGATCCGCGGAGTATCCGTCAACCCTCCGAACGGACGAGGGCACCCCGCTGCCGGTCGAGAGTTAGCTGGGAATCGGTGTCAGATCGCGGCGGACGGGTAGTGCACGAGTGTGAGCGACGACGGTGACAGCGTGCCGGCCGCTGACTTGGACCCGACGGCCGCGCGGGCGGTGATCGAGCAAGCCAAGGGCGCGGTGATGCTGGCCTACGGAATCGACGCCGGGGAAGCGTTCACCCTGCTGCGGGTACGGTCCCAGGAAACCAACACCAAGCTGCGGATTCTCGCCGCCAGAGTGGCCGCGGAACTGCCGTCCGTCTGCCCGCCCGCGGTGACCACCGAGCTGCGCAGCCGCCTCGACCAACTCCTGTGGACGGCATGAGCAACCGAACCGGTCGCGGGTCGAGCAAAGCCGCGCGCCTCGATCCCGCCGATCATCGACAGCGGCGCTCGCCTGCTCGGGCGACTGCCCGGAGATTTCCGGACAAATGGTTGTCCGGCACTGTCCAGCCAGGCCATGAGATCGCTAGCGCTTCTGGGCGACCGCGAATACTCGCCGGAACGGCAACCAGGTGGTGCCGTCGCCCCGCCGCGGGTAGGCGGCCCGTAGCAGTGGGGCGAGCTGGGCGGTGAACTCGCGCCATTCCGCGTCGTCGAGGACGTCACGGACCGGGCGCAGCGCGGTGCCGGCGACCCAGCCGAGCACCGGGTCGTCACCGGTCAAACGCTGCAGGTAGGTCGTTTCCCAAGCGTCGACGGCGCCGCCCGAGTCGGCGAGCACGTCGGCGTATCCCGCCGGATCGAGGACGGCCCGGGGTTCCAGGATGCCCGCCTGTCCGAGACGGTCGCGCCATTCGCCGCGGGCGGCCACTTGCCGGATGGCTCGATGAGAGGGCGCGTCGAAGTTTCCGGGAACTTGGATGGCCAACCACGCCCCCGTGGGGAGTTGACGCATCCATTGCGCTAGCAAGGCGGGATGTTCGGGTACCCAATGCAGGACGGCGTTGCATATGACGACATCGGTGTCCTCGCCCGGTTGCCAGTTCTCCACGGCGCCGAGATCCGCTTCGATACCGCGATCGCGCGCGGCCGCGACCATGTCGGGTGAAGAGTCGAGAGCCTGGACGCTCGCGCCGGGCCAGCGCTGCGCGAGTACGCCGGTGAGATGCCCTGGACCGCAGCCGAGGTCGACCACGCCCCGCGGTTCGGTCGCGCCAACCCTGGCCAGCAGGTCGAAGAAGGGACGCGACCGATGGTCGCCGAAGGCCAGGTACTGCTGTGGATCCCACATAGTCCGCTCCCGATTATCTACCAAACCGTACGTACGTACTGTATTGTTCGACCGAACAGGAGCAAACAGACTCGGCATCACGGTTTCGTAACGGCCGGCTCTGGGTATCACATAGCTATGACGGATCACCGACCAACCCGGATAGCCGGTGTGGAACGGGGAACCGGCGCGCTCGCTTTCGCTACGTGCCTTGCCTTTTCGCTCGGTATCGCGGCGCTCACGCAGTCCGCCTTCTCCACCCTGGTGGCATGCGCGAGCATCGTGGCCGGGGTCACACTGGTTCTGAACATTCTGCCGCACAGGGCATAACCCCGGCGTGCCGTTGCCCCGCATGTCGAATCCTGGTGGCATCTAGTCACATCGACGTGACTCGGAGGCGGGCATGCTGATCAGCAATTCATCCATCACCGTCGACGGCGACACCGCCACCGGGCGCACGATGTGTCACAACCCGATGCTGATGTCCGGCGGCGACGGCCCGCCGACCATGATGCGGTGCGGTCTGTGCTATCTCGACACGTTCGTGCGCGACGACGGGCAGTGGCGCATCAAAGAGCGGGTCGAGGAGAAGAGCTTCCTCTTCGTCGCGCCCTCCGCGCCTGGCATGGGCTGATCCGTCCCGCGTGGGGCTGATCCTCGGGCAGCTGCGGCGGGCTCTTCTAGGGACGTGCAGCCGTCTCGGCGGGAGTGAGAGCTGATGTCGCGGCCTCCGAAGACTCAGCCGCGTGCGTGTCCGGCTGCACCGCCCGCCGGATCGGGAGGCCTCGCCTGCTGCCGACCAAGAACAGCGCGACCAGCACCACGCTGAACCAGACATAGGTGTTGCCGATGAAGTGCTGCCATGGCGTCCACATGGTTTCGCGGTGCTCGCCGTCGGGCAGCCAGTTGTGCGGACCGATCACGAAGACCGCCGTGGTGACCACGAACGTCACCCACCAGCCGATCGCCCACCTGCCAGGCAGGCGAGTCGCGTATCCGGCCATGGCGAACAACGCGGGCGCGATCCATACCCAGTGGTGCGACCAGGAGATCGGCGAGACGAGCAGGGTGAAGACGGCGTTGATGGCCAGGGCGAGCGCCGGGAGGTCGGCGGCCCGGCGCATCGCGGCGACGACCAACGCCAGCAGCGCGGCGCCCAGCACCAGCCAGACCACCGTGAACGCGGGCTCGGGCACCTCGAACCGGGCGAAGACCGCCTGAATCGACTGATTGGTATGGAACGCGGATCCGCTCAGCCCGGACACGTTACCGAGCCCGCCGAACCAGTACTTGACCGATTCTTTCGGAAGGATGGCGAAGCCGAGTGCCGTCGCGGCCGCACCGGTGACGGCGGCGGTCGCCGCCGCACGGTAGTCCCGGCGCACCAGGAAGTACAGCACGAACGCCGCGGGCGTCAGCTTGATCGCGGCGGCGATACCGATCAGCATGCCGCGGCGCCAGCGCGGCTTGTGCGTCAGGCAATCCGCGGCGACCAGCGCCATCAGCAGCAGATTGACCTGACCGAAGTCCAGCGTCGAATGAATCGGCTCGAGCAGCAGTCCCAGCGGCGTCGCGCAGGCCGTCGCCCAGACCGCCGACCTGCGCCGCGACTCCTCCGGCCACACCCGCCGAGCCACCGCGTACAGCGTGATGCCCAGCGCGGCCACCGAGGAGACGAAGAAGCTCAGCGCGGCCACGTCCCACGGCAGCATCGCGAACGGGCCCAGCGCGAGCGCGGCGAACGGCGGATAGATGAAAGGAAGACCCGCGCCGATGGTGGTCTGCGGCAGTTGGCCGTACATATCGGCGCCGTGCCGCATGGCGTCGACGCCGAGCCGATATACCTGCAGGTCGATGAATCCGCCGGTGATCTCGTCGAATGGCCAGACCGGCTTCAGGAGACAGAAGGCGGAGAACGCGACCGCGAGGACCGGTGCCAGCCGCAGCACACGCCCGAGTCGACGGTTATGGGACATCGGCGTTTCGGCGGTGGCGCTGACACTACTCATCCGCGGCGACTATACCGACCTCTCTCCGCGCGTTCAGCACATGGGACGGCCCGGTCGCGCTCGTCGCGTGAAGGGCCAGGAAACGGGTATGCCACCACCAGCCCGAGGCAGCAGAGGAGGTCGGCACATGACGGTCGCGACCCCGGTCGATGCGGGAGGCGATGAGCGATGAAGGCACCCGGCGCTGCGGAGTTCGTCCCCGAAGGTGCGGATCTGGCGCGGCTGCGTCAGGCCGCCTGCCACTGCCGAGGGTGCGATCTCTACCGGCACGCGACCCAGACGGTATTCGGCGCGGGTCCCGCGAACGCGGATGTCGTGGTGATCGGCGAACAGCCCGGCGATCAGGAGGACGTGCTGGGGCAGCCATTCGTCGGTCCGGCCGGACGGCTGCTCGACCGCGCGCTGGCCGAGGCCGATATCGACCGTGACGCGGTCTACGTGACCAACGCGGTCAAGCACTTCAAGTTCGTCGAGCGCGGCAAACGCCGGATCCACAAGACGCCGGGACGCACCGAGGTGGTCGCCTGCTCGGCGTGGCTCGATGCCGAACTCGACCTGCTGCGACCCCGCTTGGTGGTGTGCCTCGGTGCGATCGCCGCACAGGCGGTGCTCGGCCCTTCGTTCAAGGTCAGCGCACAACGCGGTGAGGTGATCGAGGCCGAGGACTATCGAGTCGTCGCCACCGTGCACCCGTCGGCGGTACTGCGTGCACCCGACCGCGCGGAGGCCTACGCGGCGTTCGTCGCCGATCTGCGCATCGTCCGCGCCCAGCTCGGAAACTCCGCGGCCGCGCGCTGACGGCCGCGGCGCCTGAGCGCGGCGTTACCCACGCGCGCGAACGGCGCTCACCGCTTTGCGGGCCGCCACCAGAACCGGATCCCACACCGGGGAGAACGGCGGCGCGTAGCCGAGGTCCAACACCGTCATCTGCTCGACGGTCATCCGGGCGGTCAGTGCGACCGCGGCGATGTCGACGCGTTTGCCTGCGCCTTCGCGTCCCACGATCTGCACGCCGAGCAGCCGGCCCGTCTGACGCTCGGCGAGCATCTTCACCGTCATCGGCTCCGCGTCCGGGTAATAGCCGGAGCGGCTGGTGGATTCGATGGTGACCGTCACGTACTGCAGGCCTGCCGCCCTGGCGTCCTTCTCGCGCAAACCCGTTCGCGCCACCTCCAGATCGCATACCTTGCTCACCGAGGTGCCGACGACTCCCGGGAAGGTCGCGTATCCGCCGCCGATGCCTGCTCCGATGATCTGGCCGTGCTTGTTGGCGTGCGTGCCCAGCGGAATGTGGCGTTCGCGGCCGGAGACCAGATCCAACACCTCGACGCAATCGCCGCCCGCCCAGATGTTCTCGTGTCCGCGCACCCGCATGGCGAGATCGGTGCGCAGTCCGCCGTGCTCCCCCAGCGGCAACCCCGCGGCACGGGCCAGTTCCGTCTCGGGACGTACACCGATACCGAGCACCACAACGTCCGCCGGATATTCCGCGGTGTCGGTCACCACCGCGGTGGTCCGGCCGTCGTCCCCGGTCCGGATCTCGGAAACCTCCGCATTGCCGACGACCTTGATGCCCATTCCGCACATCGCGTCGCGGACCATGGCGCCCATGTCCGGATCGAGCGTGGACATCGGCTCGGCGGCGCGGTTGACCATCGTGACGTCGTAGCCGCGCCGGATCAGGGCCTCCGCCATTTCGACGCCGATGTAGCCCGCGCCGACGACCACGGCGCGGTTGCCGCGCGCCCGCTCCAGCGTCTCCAACAGTGCCTGGCCGTCGTCGAGCGTTTGCACGCCGTGCACGCCGCCCGCGTCGATGCCCGGCAGCGGTGGCCGGACCGGCCGGGCGCCGGTGGCGATCACCAGATGGTCGTAGGTCATCCATGCCTCGAACCCGGTATCGCGCTCCCGGAAGCGCACCCTGCCTTTGGCGACGTCGATCTCGGTCACCTCGGTGTGCATCCGCAAGTCGATATCCCGGGAGCGATGTTCCTCGGGGGTGCGCGCGATCAGGGCGTCCCGTTCGAGGACGTGGCCGCCGACCCAGTAGGGAATGCCGCAGGCCGAGAACGAGGCGAAACCGCCGCGCTCGAAGACCACGATCTCCAATGCGCTCGCGTCCTTCATGCGGCGCGCCTGCGAGGCCGCCGACATCCCTGTCGCGTCACCACCGATGACGACCATTCGCTCGCCCATGGTCTTCACGCTACGTTCGGCGCGCACGCGGCGGGCGCCGGGGCCCGGTTTCGCGAATTTCCTGGTTGCCATGCGGTTGACCCGCGACTGATTCACACTGATCTCCTGGCAAACGCGGTATGAGGGCAGCGTTTTCACCCGGGAGCACATATGACCGACACCCGATCCGCCTCCGACGACGAACGTCGGCTCGCCGAACTCGGCTATAAGCAGGAACTGGCCAGAACCTGGTCCGGATTTTCCAATTTCGCCATCAGCTTCACCATCGTGTCCATCCTCACCGGTGGATTGGCCAGTTATGGCATCGGATTGGCCAATGGCGGGCCGATCACCATGGCGTGGGGCTGGCCCCTGGTCTCGATCATGGTGCTGTTCGTCGGGCTCGCCATGGCGGAGCTGGCTTCCGCCTACCCGACCTCGGGTGGGTTGTACTGGTGGGCCGCGGAGCTGGGCGGTCCGGTGTGGGGGTGGTTCACCGGCTGGTTCAACCTGATCGGTCAGATCGCGGTCACCGCGGCGATCGACTACGGCGCGGCCATTTTCACCACTGTCGTGCTGAACGTGATCGGCGTCGACATCGGCACCGACCGCACGGCCATCTTCGGAGTGTTCGCCGCGATCCTGGTCCTGCACGCCGTACTGAACGCGATCGGACCGCACCTGTCCGCGGTGATCAACAACGTGTCGGCGTGGTGGCACGTCGGCGGCGTGGTGATCTTCGTCGTCGTGCTCGGCTTCGGTGCGAAGCACCACCAGAGCGCGGGATTCGTCTTCACCGAAACCGTTGACAACAGCGCGATCGGATTCGGTGGCGTCGCGTTCAGTTTCCTGCTCGGCCTGCTGCACGCGCAGTACACCTTCACCGGCTACGACGCGTCCGCGCACATGTCGGAGGAAACGCACGACGCGTCCCGGATGGCGGCGAAGGGCATCATCAACACCATCATCGTGTCGGCGATCGCCGGATATCTCCTCATCCTTGCGGTGACGTTCGCGATCCCGAATCTCGACGACGCACTCGATCCGGAGAAGAACAGCGGCTATCCGGTGATCTACATCCTGGAGAACTCGCTGAACGGGTTCTGGTCGGGCCTGCTGCTGGTGATCGCGGCGGTCGCCCAATTGTTCTGCGGATACGCCTCGGTGACCTCGGCCTCGCGCATGCTGTTCGCGTTCGCGCGGGACGGCGCCGTGCCCGGGGCGAAGCTCTGGTCGAGGCTTTCGGCGCGAAAGGTTCCGGTGCACGCGGTGCTGTTCATCTCGTCCTTCGCCTTCGTGCTGCTGATTCCGTCGATGTTGGTGCCCGCGCCGAACGCGCCGACCGCATACGCGGCCGCCACCTCGGTCGCGACCATCGGCCTGTACATCGCCTATGGCATCCCGATCCTGCTGCGGCAACGCCACGGCGCCCGATTCCGCACCGGTCCATGGCAACTCGGCGCGTGGTATCGCCCGGTGGGTGTGGTCGCGCTGATCTGGATCGCGCTGATCAGCTGCTTGTTCATCCTTCCCACCGATGCTCGCGGCTACCCGTGGCACCCCGAATTCACCTGGACTACCGTGAATTACGCTCCGCTGGCCCTGGTCGGCGTGGTGGGTGCGATCGGGATCTGGTGGCTGATGTCGGCGCGCATCTGGTTCACCGGACCGAAGCGGACGGTGGACGAGCCGCCCGCCGGCGAGCCGGAGGCGGAGGCACCCGCCGTCGTCTGAAGCGATCGGCTACGGCGAGGTCGGATTCCCGGCTTTGGCATGTCGAGTTTGTCGGCCTCGGTCGCTAGGGTTTGTCGGCATGGAAAGGACCGACCTGGCACGTCTTTCGCCCGCCGGAAGAATTGTGTTCCCTGGAAATCCCTGGCCCGAGGGGCATGCGATCGAGGAGTTCGCGTGGACCGGCCGCATGGACCAGGCGGGTGGCCTGTGGTTCGATCTGCATCTGCGGTCCGCGGACTACGACGCCGAATACCGGCCCGAGGACGACCGCGACGACGACAGCGACATCGACGAGGATTGGCTCTCACCCATCGTGTGGCAGAACTATCACCGCTGCACGTTGTCGTCCACCTACTGGGGCGAGGACGAAGGCACCGGCCTGCGCGCCGCCGCGCCCGGACGCCCCTTTCTGTTGAAGTCCGAACAGCCGCAATGCCTCACCGTCGATCCGCTCCCCTTGGCCGACGCGAACGACGTCGAATGCCTGGCATTCAACATCTACCTGCTCGGGCACGACTCGGTCGCCGACCAGCAGGTCTCCTTCACCCGGCGCGCGGACGGCAAGCATGACATCGACTGGCAGGGGCGCATCGCGCTGACCTACGCCGGCCAGGTCGAATTCCGGTACCGATTCCAGGCTCGGATCCCGGGCGCCACGCTGGAATACATCCGATTCCCCGCCGAGATCTCGGCCGAGCAAGCCCACCGGCAGCTCAGCGCCGTACTCGACGCTCCCGAGCAATTCGAACTCGGCCTCGTCGACGGGCAGCCCGCCTGGGTGTCGAGGCTCCCGGCGTGATGCTCCGCGGCGTCCGGCCCTACTGACCGAGGGTATGGCCCGGCAGTATGCAGACCGCGTCCAAGCCGAGGACGTGGTTGAGCCGGCCGAACGCGAGCCACGAGCCGATGCTCATGCTCAGTTCGACCACTTCCACCTGGCTGTAGTGGGCGAACATGCGGCCGAAGAACTCCTCGTCGAGGTTGTGGTGATCGGTGGCGTAGCGCTCGGCGTATTCGGCGGCCAGGCGGGTGCGTTCGTCGAAGGCGTCGGTGCCGCGCCAATGCGCGACGGCGTCGGCGAATTCGGGCTCGACCTTCTCGCCGTCGCGCTCGGTGCGCCAGTCCAGGCAGAACAGACAGCCGTTGATCTGAGCGATGCGCAGCCTGGCGGCCTCGAACTCGCGCAAGCCGAGGGTGCTGTGTGCATAGACCGACAACGAGAAGTTCGAGGCGGCGATCCCGATGCCGGGGACCATCTCGCCCCAGACATAGCCGATCGGGTCCTTCCCCTCGGGAATATCGATGATCATGTGCGCTTCCCTAAGTTGTAGGTGTCTGGGGTTGGTGCCCTGGATGCCCAGGACGGTGGGGTGTAGCTGATGTGGCGCTTGCTTCTGTTGTGGCTCGGAAGGAATGGCTGCCCCACCGTGCTGGACGCTCCGGCCACTGATTGAGATCTGATGCGGTTCGTCGCTGGTTAGGGACCTGATGGCGGGGTTGTCCACGGGCTTCGGTTGGGTGAACTGGAGTGTGAGAGTGGCGCTGCGCCAACGGATCTGGGTCGGTATCGATGTCGGCAAGGCCGGCCACCATGTGTGCGTGGTCGATGAGAACGGCAAGGTGTGCTGGTCGGGCAAACTCGCCAACGATCAGCGGGCGATCGAGGCGGTGATCGACCGCGCTCGCAAGACCGGGATCGAGTTGCGGTGGGCGATCGATCTGACCAGCCCACTGGCCGCGCTGCTGATCACGGTGCTGCTGGCCGCCGGTGAGTCGGTGGTGTACGTGCCCGGCCGCATGGTGGCCACCATGACCGGCATCTTCCGCGGTGAGGGCAAGACCGACGCCAAGGACGCCCGCGTCATCGCCGACACCGCCCGTATGCGCTCGGATCTGCAACCGGTGACCGCACCCGACGAACTGATCGCCGAGCTGACCCAGCTGTCGAGCTACCGCACCGACCTGATGGCCGAGTGGGTGCGTGGAGTCAACCAGCTGCGCGCCATGCTCGCCGCGATCTTCCCGGCGTTGGAGGCCGCGTTCGATTACTCGACGCGTTCGCCGCTGATCCTGGTCGCCGGACTGTGCACCCCGGCCGAGATCCGCAACGCCGGAATCAACGGTGTCACAACATATCTCACCGACAATGGGGCGTGGCGCAAAGGGATCGGCGCGATGGCCGCGCAGGCGGTCGCCGCGGCCGGAACCCAGGACATCGCCGTGCCGGGCGAGGCCACCACCGCCGCGCTGATCAAACGGCTCGCAGGCAAGCTGCTCGACCTCGACCGCGAGATCAAAGACCTCGACAAGCAGACCACCACCCGATTCCGGCAACATCCGCAGGCGGGGATCATCGAGTCGCTGCCCGGCATGGGCCCGCACCTGGGCACCGAGTTCCTCGTGAGCACCGGCGGTGACGCCCTGGCCGAGTTCACCACGCCGGGCCGGTTGGCCTCCTACGCCGGGCTGGTGCCGGTTCCGCGCGACTCCGGCCGGATCAGCGGCAACCTGCACCGGCCCAAACGCTACAACCGCAGGCTGCGGCGTGTGTTCTTCATGGCCGCCTTGTCCTCGATCAAGAACGAGGGGCCCTCGCGAACGTTCTACCAGCGCAAACGCGCCGAACGGCTCATTCATACCCAAGCCCTCCTAGCGTTGGCCCGACGCCTGGTCGACGTGCTGTGGGCCCTGCTGCGCGACAACCGCCCCTTCGACACCAAGCCCCCGAGCATCAACCAGGTCCCCACTGCGGCTTGACATCGTCATTGAGATTCCTTCCGAGTTTGCCGACCGCGGGCCGCAGCGGAATATCCAGTGCGTCATAGAGTCCGGGCTGCGCGGCTACCAGCCAGTCGATGGCGCCCACCAGGCGACCGACGGCCGTGGCGTTCCCGCCCGCGGACCGGTTGCCGTCCTCGTCGGTCGCCTCGACGGTCACTTCGATGCGCGGGTGACCCTCGATGATCACCCGGTGCGCACCCGCACCGCCGTCGGCGGGCGTGGGCCAGTCGGGAGCGCAGGACGGATGGATGCGGGTGACATGCTCCACGACCAGGCGCGGTTGCCCTTCGACGATCCCCTGGACCTCGAATCGCACGGCGCCCTGGGTACCCGCGGCGAACTCGCCCATGGACGAGGTGGTGACCGCCGCGTTCAGGGCACGACGGTCCAGCGTCTCGCGGATCTCGTCGAGCTCGACACCCAGCGCTCGCGCCATCAGCCGAATCTGGCCGCCCCACACCATGGTCGGCACCGATGGCGCGAGCATCGGCGGCTGGTAGTCCATCGGCTGGCCCATGCCGACCAGGTAACGCACCGAATCCGGTTGATCGTAGGTGGAGTAGTCGAAGATCTCCTGACACCGGATCGTGTCCACCGTGCTGCCGAGCCCGCTGATCAGCAGTGGCAGCACGTCATTGCCCCACCCGGGATCGATGCCGGAGACGAACAGCGACCCACCGCCTTCGGCGATCGCGGCCAGCACCGGCTCGCGCACCTCAGGTGGGGCGTTGCGCGGGTCGTACAACGCATAGAGCGCGGGCGTGACGACCACCGCGCCCGCGCGCAGCGCCAGCACGATATCGGCGAGCGCGTCGTCGGGGCGAATATCGCCGGAGGCGGCATAAACGACGGCGCCAGGGCCGGCCGCGAGCACATCGTCGACATCGTCGGTGGCCGCGACACCGAGCACGTGGTCGAGGCCGCCGAGTTCGCCCGCGTCACGGCCGATCTTATCCGGATTGTGCACGAGCACTCCGGTCAGGCGCAGCGCTGGATGGGCGTCGACGGCCCGGATGGCCGCCCGGCCGACATTGCCGGTGCCCCAGACCACCGTGGAGATCATCGATCGAGCGTAGCAAGCGCTTGGTCGGCTGTTCGGCGTTCCTGGAAAGCGCACGCGGAACGCGATCGTGGCACGGTCCGGATTCCCCCGCCGAACGGGCGATTCCCGAACGACGGGGGGCGATACGATGCCCCCATGGCGCACCCTGCCCCAGCGGGCCCGGGGGCGACGGTCGCATCAGGCCGCTCGCCGGTGGGATCGCGGGGCAACGGAGTTGCCGAGGTGGTGGAGCGCTTCGCCGACGCGTGGCGCACGGCTGCGACACCGCCGGACTTGGCCGCCTACCTGCCCGACTCCCCCGCCATCCGCCGGGTTTCGCTGATCGAACTGATCAAGGTCGACCTGGCCAACCGATGGGCCCGCGGAGCCGCGCCGAAACGGCTCGCCGACTACGTCGACGAACTGCCGGAACTACGCACCTGGCCGCTGCCACCGGATCTGATCTACGAGGAATTCCACGTCCGCAGGCACGCGGGCGGCTCGGTAGACGTTGCCGAGTACACCGCCGCCTATCCCGAGCGGGCCGACCAGCTCTCGGAGATGCTCGCGACCGACGACTACCACAGCACGCTCACGGTCGCGGCCGAACCGGCGAACCTCGACGACCTCGAGCCCGGGCAGAAGATCGATGACTTCGACCTGATGACCGGCCTCGGCCGCGGTGCCTTCGCCCGGGTCTTCCTGGCTCGGCAGCGGTCGATGCAGCGACTGGTCGCGGTGAAGATCTCCCACGACAAGGGTACGGAACCGCAGACACTGGCCCAGCTCGACCACGACTACATCGTGCGCGTCTTCGACCAGCGTGTGCTGGCGAGCCGGAAACTGCGCCTGCTGTATATGCAATACGTGCCGGGCGGCACGCTGTTCACTGTGCTCGAGCGGGTCCGCGCGACACCGCAGCCGCGGCGCGGCGGCGCACTGTTGCTGGAGGTCATCGACGAAGTACTCGCCGCGAAGGGCGAGATCCAGCCCAGTGAATCGCCGGTGCGAGCGGAGCTGGCCGGGTTGTCCTGGCCGGAGACCGTGGCATGGCTCGGACGCCGCTTGGCCGACGCGCTCGACTACGCGGGCCGGGCGGGCGTGCTGCACCGCGACATCAAACCGGCCAATGTCCTGCTCACCGCCGATGGCGTGCCGAAGCTCGCCGATTTCAACATCAGCTTCAGCGGCAATGTCTCTGGTGCCAGTCCCATCGCCTACTTCGGCGGTTCGCTGGCATACATGTCCCCCGAGCAACTCGCCGCCGTGCACCCGGACCTGCCGACTTCGGCCGAGGATCTGGATACCCGCAGCGATCTCTTCGCCTTGGCCGTCGTGCTCTGGGAATTGCTCACCGGCCGCAAACCCTTCGCTGACGACGCGGTGACCGGCGGTGACCGTACCGCCCTGGACGGGATGCTGGAGCGTCGATCCCACAGCCCGGAGGCACTGCCCTACGCGGATCTACCACCGGATTGCCCGGAGGCCTTGCGCCGCGCCCTGGTCCGGGCGCTCGACCCTGAACCGGACAACCGTTGGCCGTCCGGCGCCGACATGGCCCAGCAGTTGGCGGTATGCCTCGATGCCCGCGCCCGCGACCTCGTCGATCCGACGCCGGGTAGTTGGCGCCTGCGCGCCCGCCTGCTGATGCACCCGATTCTGGTGCTGGCCATCGCCGTGCCGAACGCGTTGGCGATCCTCTACAGCTTCAATCACCATCGCACGCTGATCATCGACAAACTGGACGCGCAGGCACGGCATCGCTTCGATCAGATCGAACTCGCGACCATCCCCGCATGCTTCCTGATCGGCTTCGTTGTCACCAATCTGCTACTCGCCGGGCTCTGGTCGATCGCACGTGGGCTGCGCAAGGGTAGGTCCTATGACCCGGAGACCCTTGCCAGGGCCAGAGCCAACACGCTACAGCTCGGCAGACGCAATGTGCTCGCCTGCTTCGCGCTGTGGGCGATCTCGGGCGTCGTGGTCCCGGTGTCGGTGCAGGTGTCCGGCAACCAGATCACCACGGCGGCCTACGTCCATTTCATGATCATCCAGATTGTGTGCGGTGCCATCGCGATGGCCTACCCCTACTTTCTGGTGACCTTCTACGCCGTCCGGTCGCTGTACCCGACGTTTCTGACGCATGGCGGACTCGGCGCCGAGGACGCGCGTCGCCTGCGGCAACTCGACGCGACCAGTACCTACTTCCTGGCCGTCGCCGCCGCGGTGCCGTTGCTGGGCGTGGCCGGCGTGACCTTCATTCCGCCGGAGGACATTCCCGCCGTGATCATGCCGCTGCGGGTGCTGTGCGTCGGTAGCGCGCTGGCGTTCGTCGGGGTGTATTGGCTGTTCCGGGCGCTGGAAAAGGACCTCGCCGCGTTGGAGGGCCTCGCCGAGTCGCGCCGATAAGCGGGGTCGTACCTCGACACCGGCGCCGACCACGGGGCGTTCGACGTCGTGCGGGGTGCCCGACGGGGCTGATACCCCCGGAGGCCCGTGATGACCGCGGCTGGACCGCCGAGTGACTCGTCGGTAGCGTTGTCGCGCAGGGGTGTTGCCGAGCGCCAGGGGATGGCGGCGCGGCTCCGGATCGCGACTAGTACGGTTAACGCTGGCCGCCCGGCGCGGGGGCGGCGGTCGGGATCGGGCGGAAAGGCGGCGCGAGCATGAACGATTCGTATTCGTCGTGGGCTGCCCGGAATTCGTCCGAAGACCTGCCACTGGCGGCGCGCTATCAGAGTGCGGACCCGATCATCTGGCACGGCAGCATGGTGTATCCGATGTACACCGAGCAGATCGGCCCTTCGCCGACTACCGTCACCGTGACAATGCTTTCCGCGGCGCCGCCCGCCGGGCTGCGCGGGCTGGGGATCGGTCTGTCCGTGGTCGACGGCTATGTGGACTTGCACGGGCGGTCGCTGGCCGGAGTCGATGCGTGGAGCGACGCACTCGCCGAAGGTGTCGGCTTCCACGTGACGCCGACGGCCCCGAGCACGTTGGTCACTCTCACCCCGGTCTGGGTGGACGAATTCGGCACCCAGAAGTCCTGGACCGGCAATTACGGCATCGTCGTCGAGCACCGGCCCGAGGGGCGAGTCGTCTTGTGGTGCAGCATCGGCGAGGGGCCCCCGAACTTCGCCAACCTGGTCGTGGCGGTGTCGACCGCTCCCACGGTCGTCGCCCCGGACGTATCCGCCGCGAACGCGCCCGCGACGACACCGATGGCGATGAGCACGCCCCCCACTCCCTCTGCATCCACCGAAGGTCCCCCCACAGCGCAGACAATGCCTATTCCCCGCATCGACGCTGCTCCGCGGGCGGGCGAATCCACCACTACCGCCAGTACGACCGTGGGCGAGTCCCCGCAGGTCGCGAATGGCCGCCCACCTGCCAACGGGCAACCGGTCCCGGGCCGACGCGCGGGCAGTCTCTTCACGAACGTACAGTCGTCACGGCGGCCTGCCCAGGAAGCTCCGCGTTCCGCCCCCGGATCGGTCGGCGGCGACACGCAATCCCCAGTGGATCCCCCGCACCTAGGGCTACACCTTCCGGACTCGGAAACGCAGGCCACAGCAAACGGCCCCCTCCGCGCCGCCGGTCCATTGCTGACAAACCCACACTCTCCGGCAGATTCCTCGTATTCAGCACCCAGCCCGCTGCTGGGGAATACGCACCCCGCAGCAGATGGCCCCGGCACTTCCTCCCACCCAAGGCTCGCGTCCCGTCGCTCCGCGGCGGAAGTCCCCCGGCTACCACCGGTCGATGCTCCCAACCCGCTGGCCCCGCATCTGGTAACCGACACCCCACGCACTGACTCCAGCCCACGGGTGTCGAACACGGCACAGCACACCATGGATGCTTCGAACCCTCCCTTCGGCCCGCCGGTCGCGAATACACATCCTGCGACCTACCCCTGGGACTCGGCACCCACCCCACAGGCGCCGTATACGCAGCCCCCGCAGCATTCTCCAGGCCCGCCGGTAGCGACCATGCAGAGCGCGACGAATACCACACACTCAGCCCCCAGTTCGTCGTCGCAGAACAGGCAACCACCAGTAGGAACTCCCAGCTCCGCCCCCAACCCACCCGTTCCGGATACCGCGACCGATCCGCCGTCGCGACCGCGGGCCGGCGAACGATCCGCGGCAGTCGATCCGCCGCGGTCCGCGACCGAGGCCAGGCAGTCGGGCGATCCCGGCTATCGCGGCGCGCTCTACGATCTCGGCGTCGCCATGTCCACCATGGGGGAGGAAGAACAAGCCTGCGGGTTGTGGACCCAGGCCGCCGAGGCCGGGCACGCGGGCGCCGCGTACGAACTAGGGCTGGTCCGGTACCGGCACGGTGATCGCGCCGGAGCCGAAACCTGGTGGCGCACCGCCGCCGAACGCCGCGAACCTCGCGCTATGGCAGGGCTCGCCGATGTGCTGGACCAGCAGGGCAAACACGCCGAGGCCGATTCCTGGCGTGCCTACGCCGCCGAGCAGCAACCCTCCGACGTGCTCGGTGAGGCGACGTAACGGTGGGGTCGATGCCGGACCGACGACCTCGAACGGAAAATAGCTGGCGCGTGCCTCCGAGCATGCCGTAGGTTGCCGGGCATGGGTGGCAGTGGCGGTGTGAACACCGCATACGCGGTTGGCGGGTATTACATCCGGCTGCGTAGGGCGGCCTGGGCTCTGCCAGCGCACCGCACCGCTCTGATCTTCTGATCCATTCGATCGGAATCCACGCCGACGGCCGATAGGCGCCGTCGGATCCGCCGTGCCCTGGCATGGGTCCGGGCGAATCAACCTTCCTGATTCGACCACTCCGTTCGGAGGACACCCATGTCCCGCCATCGCTCTCTTCCGCTTGCCCGAGGCAGCAGGCTCAGCACCCCGAGCACGCGAATGCGGCTGTCGCAGAACTTTCTCACCGATGCCGGTGCCGCGCGCCTGATCGTGCGCGCCTCCGGTGTGGGCGCCGACGACCTGGTGTTGGAGGTCGGACCCGGTGACGGCATGCTGACCCGGCACTTGCTCGGTACCGCAGGCCGCGTCCGCGCCTACGAGAAGGACCGGCACTACGCGGATCTGCTGCGCCGCAGGTACGCGAATGATCCGCGAATACACTTGTACCACAGGGATTTCCGCACCGTGCGCGCTCCACGGGAGCCGTTCGCCGTTGTGGCCAACGTGCCGTTCGCCATCACGACCGACATCGTGCGCTGGTGCCTGGCCGCGCGGCGGCTCACCTCCGCCACCTTGCTCACCCAAATGGAGTTCGCCCGCAAGCATTCCGGCGACTACGGCCGCTGGACCAAGCTTGCCGTCAGCCATTGGCCCACGACGGCGATCGAGCTCGGCGCGCGTATCGGCAGGCACAGCTTCCACCCGGTTCCGCGAGTCGACACAGCCGTCCTGCGGCTGCGCAACCGGCCCGATCCGCTGCTCCCGCGCGAGCTGATCGGCGACTACCGCAGGGTGGTCGAGCTGGGTTTCTCGGGAGTCGGCGGTTGCCTGGCCGCGTCACTGCGCCGCGAGTTCCCGGCCGGCGCAGTGCGCGCCGCCTGCGCGGCGGCCGGAATTCCGCTCGACCAGCCGGTCGGGCTGGTCTCACCCGATCGCTGGCTGGTCCTCTACCGAGCACTGCGCACCTGACCGGGCCCTGCTGGGAGTGCCCGGTGGGCCGGGAAACAGCCGACCGGGCACCTGCGGCATCCAACGCCCGGATAACGACGGCAGGCGGGCCGACCGCGGCATCTCGGCGATGGGCATTCGCCGGAGATGCCGCGGTCGGCCTACCCTGCTGGTCGACTCCGGCAGCCACGGTGATGCCGGCATCGTCCAGCGGCGGACCACGTCCGCGGTTCAGCCGGAACCGGCGGGGATGGCGGATCGGTCAGGCCGACAGAGGCGTGAAGTCGCGGCTGCCGATGTAGCCGGGCCGCGGCGCGGGCGCGCCGAACGGCTCGACGAGGGTGTTCTCCACGCTGTTGAACACCACGAAGATGTTCGAGCGGGGGAACGGCGTGATGTTGTTCGACGATCCGTGCATCAGGTTGGAGTCGAACAACAGCGCCGAGCCGGCCCGGCCGGTGAACTGGCTGATTCCATATAGGTTCGCCAGCGCGGTGATGTCCTCGGCGGTCGGCACCCCGATCTCCTGCTCCTGCAACGACTCCCGATAGTGCTCGGCCGGGGTGCTGCCCAGGCACGGCACGAAAGTACGGTGCGAGCCCGGCATGACCATCAGACTGCCGTTGATCGGGTAGTTGTCGGTCAGCGCGATCGACAAGCTCACCGCGCGAGGGGTGGGCATGCCGTCCTCGGCGTGCCAGGTCTCGAAGTCCGAGTGCCAGTAGAAACCGGTGCCCCGGAAGCCGGGCATGTAGTTGACCCGGCTCTGGTGCACGTACACCTCCGATCCGAGCACCTGCTCGGCCAACCGGAGCACCCGCGGCTGACGCACGAGCTCGGCGACCGCGGCGCTGAGCTTGTGCACCTCGAAGATCGAGCGCACCCGGTTCGACGACTTCTCCACGATGAGCCGGTCGTCGTCCCGCAGCGCGGGATCCCCGGCGAGCCGGGTGATCTCGCCGCTGAACTCGGCCACCTCGCCGGGAGTGAGCAACTCGTCGAAAATGGCGAACCCGTCGGCGTCGAACGACGCGAGTTCGGGGCTGTCGATCTTTCCCCACACCGTGGGGTCTTCGCGCTCCAAGTGCGGAGCGGGTGTGCCGAGCCGGGTCGGGTAGCGATCGTAGCGCGCGGTCTCGGGCCGAGTTTCGGTGTGCTGCAGAACCATGGGTGTGCTCATCCTCCGATCGTCGCGGCCACCAGCGGGTAGACGCCGTCGCTGTCGTGAACCTCCTGCCCCGTGACCGGCGGGTTGAACACGCACATCATCCGCATCCGGGTGCGGACCTCGAGGCGGTGGCGTTCGTGTCCGTCGAGCAGGTACATCGAGCCGGGCGCGAGCTCGTAGCTGACGTCGTTGTCCAGATCGGTCAACGTGCCCTCGCCCTCGATGAGCCACACCGCCTCCACGTGGTGCAGGTAGTGGAACTCGTGCACCGTGCCCGCGTCGATGGTGGTCTCGTGGAAGGAGAAACCGACGCCGTCGCCGCCGAGGATGATGCGCTTGCTGCGCCAGCCCTGGCCCCGGACGTCCCGCTCGCTGCCGGTGATCTCCGCGGTGGTGCGCACGATCATGCGACCGCCCCCATGCCGCCGCACACCGACTCGACGGCGCCGGTGAGAACATGCAGGCCCTGGTCCAATTCCTGCTCCGTGATCGTCAACGGCGGAAGCAGCTTCACCACCTCATCGGTGGAACCGGAAGTCTCCACCAGCAGACCGCGCTCGAACGCGATTTGGCAGACCTTGCCCGCCTGCGACGGGTCCTCGAACACTACGCCGTGCACGAGACCCCGGCCGCGCGTCGAGACGCCCGGGAAGTATCCGGCCAGCTCACCCAGGGCGCGTGCGATCCGCTCGCCCTTGGCCTGGGTCGCGGACTGGAGGGCGTCGTCGGACCAGAAGTGGCGCAGCGCGGTGGTCGCGGTCACGAACGCCGGATTGTTGCCGCGAAAGGTTCCGTTGTGCTCGCCCGGCGACCACTCGTCCAACTCCGGCTTGAACAGCACCAGCGCCATCGGCAAGCCGTAGCCGCCGATCGACTTCGACAGCGTCACGATGTCCGGGGTGATGCCCGCGATCTCGAAGGAGAAGAACGGTCCGGTGCGCCCGCAGCCCATCTGCACGTCGTCGACGATGAGCAGGATCTCCCGGGCCGCGCACAGCTGGGCGAGATGCCGCAACCACTC
Source organism: Nocardia sp. Marseille-Q1738 (assembly GCF_965283145.1). Lineage (NCBI taxonomy): Bacteria > Bacillati > Actinomycetota > Actinomycetes > Mycobacteriales > Nocardiaceae > Nocardia > Nocardia sp. Marseille-Q1738. Next base: position 438,535 of record NZ_CBDIMS010000004.1, read on the forward strand.
GGCGCGCGCCACGTTGACGCCGCCTTCGCCCTGCACGGTCTCCACGATCACCGCGGCGGGGCGGTCGAAGCCCGACGAGGTGTCGTCGAGAACCTTCTCCATCCACTGGAAATCGGCGGTGGTGCCGTCGAAGTAGCCGTCGTAGGGCATGTGCGCGGCGTGCACCAGCGGCACCCCCGCCCCCGCGCGCTTGGCGGCGTTACCCGTGACCGACAGAGCACCGAGAGTCATGCCGTGAAAGGCGTTGGTGAAGCTGACGATCGTCTCGCGGCCGGTGATCTTGCGTGCGAGCTTGAGCGCGGCCTCGACGGCGTTGGCGCCGGTCGGGCCGGGGAACTGGACCTTGTAATCCATGCCGCGCGGCGTGAAGACGGTGTCGCGCAGCGTCTCGAGCAGCTCCCGCTTGGCCGCGGTGGACATGTCCAGGCCGTGGGTGATGCCGTCCGCGGCGATGTAGTCCAGCAGCGAGCGCTTGAGCACGTCGTTGTTGTGCCCGTAGTTCAGCGCACCGGCGCCGGCGAAGAAGTCCAGGTAGTCCTTGCCTTCCTCGTCGCGCAGCCAGCTGCCCTTCGCGGTGGTGAACACGGTGGGCCAAGCGCGGCAGTAACCGCGCACATTCGACTCCAGGCTCTCGAAAACGGTGGTGTCGGCGTTGATCATCGGTGATCCTCCTCGGTGGTGCGGGCGGTCGGTGCGATGCGGTACAGCTCTTCGGGTGCGTGGCTGTCCGGGAAGACGCCGGCATCGAACAAGGGGTGCCGGGTGATGTCCGCTCCCCTTGCTCTCGCCACCGACGCGAACATTGCGATGGATCCGGCGTTGTCCGGCGAGATCGTCGTCTCCAGTACCGAAACACCCCGCGCCGCGACACTGTTGAGCAAGGTGTGCAGCAGCTCGGCGCCGATACCGCGGCCGCGCTGCGAGTGATCCACCGCGACCTGCCAGACGAAGACGGTGTCGGGCGCCTGTGGGCGGACGTATCCGATCACGTATCCCACGACGCGGCCGTCGAGTTCGGCGACCACCGAGGTGCCCGCGAAATCGCGGCACCACAGCAGGTAGGCGTAGCTCGAATTGACGTCGAGCACCGCGGAATCCTTGGCGATTCGCCACATCGCGGCGCCATCGTCCAGGCGGGGCGTGCGCAGGACCACGAGCGGCCCGGTGTCGTTCCGGGACGGGGCGGCCCCAAGAGCGGCCGCGGCGTTTTCGACGTGCGCTCGCTCGATCTCCGCTGGGGACAGGGTTGGCAGTGACATACAACTCCCTCGTCGGGTCAGCAGTACTTATTCAGGCTTGCGAAGTGACTTTGAGCTGAAGTGGTCGACTTCTTTACGGTCGTGTTACGGACGGATGTCGCCCAACCGGGGCAGGCGCACGACGAATCGCGCACCCCCGCCCGGCCGCTCGGTGCAGTCGACCCGGCCGTGATGTGTGGCGACTGTTTCGGCGACCAGCGCGAGGCCGATTCCGGTTCCATCCGGCGATCGGCGGCCGCTGCGCGCGGTCGCGAATCGTTCGAATATGCGCGTCCGGTCCTCGGGCGGCACGCCGGGCCCCGCGTCATCGACGGTAATCACCGCGTCGGTGCCGTCGCGGTGCACGCTGACCGCGACCACACCGCCGCCGTGCCGGTCGGCGTTGTGCAGCAGGTTGGCCACCGCACGTTCCAGCTCCAGCTTGCGGCCCCGCACGGTGACGTCCTGGTCGATGCTGAGCAACCCCGCCGGGTAGCGGCGGTCGGCCAGGGTGTGGGTGAGCAGGTCGCGCACCGACAGCGGCTCGGCGTCGCCGTGGTGCATGCCCGCCTCCACCCGGGCCAACGCGAGCAGATCGTCCAGCAGCCTGCGCAGGTGGTCGACCTCGTCGGTGACCAGGCCGACCGCGCGTTGGGAACGTTCCGGCAGATCACCGCGATGCCGATTGAGCACCTCGACACTGGCCATCAGGGTGGTCAGCGGGGTACGCAGCTCGTGGCTGACATCGCCGAAGAGGCGATGCTCGCGTTCGATGCGCCGCTGCAGCGAGTCGACCATGGAGTTGAACGACTCGACCGTGATGGCCAGGTCTTGGTCCGCGGTGGCAGGCAGCCGCAAGTCGAGGTCGCCGGAGGCGATCCGCGCGGCCGTGCCGGCGAGCTGGTGCAGCGGGGTCAGCACCCGCCTGCTCGCCCACCAGCCGACCGCCGCGCCGATCAGAGTGACCGCGACGGCACAGCCGATCAGCACGTTACGCAGCAGCTCCAGATCCGCATTCAGGTCACCGGAGGACTCGGCGCCCGGGCGCTGCCGCTGCGCCTCCAAGTACCCGCGGCTGATGACGAACACCGACACGACCAGCACCAGCGACATCAACGCGGCGATGGCCGCGAACGCGGCCGTCACGCGGCCGCGCAGGCTCCAAGCGCCCGGACTCCAGCGTTTCGCATCGAAGCGGCGCTCAGCGCCGCACATCGAGGCGGTAACCGAGCCCGCGCACCGTCACCACGATGCGCGGATCGGACGGATCCCGTTCGATCTTGGTGCGCAACCTGCGCATGTGCACGTCCACGATCCGCTCATCACCGAAAAACCCACGGTCCCAGACTCGTTCGAGCAGTACGGTACGGCTGAGCACCCGGCCGGGTGACTCCGCCAGCTCACACAGCAACCGGAACTCCGTCAGCGTGAGCCTGATCTCCTCGTCGCCGCGGCGTACCACGCCGCTGTCCTGCGCCAGCACCAGCGGAGCCGTGTCGTCGGCGTCCAGCACCATCTCCTGCGGCGTGTCGCGCTCAGCGGTCAGCCGGGCGCGTCGGCGCACCGCCCGCATGCGCGCGGTGATCTCCTTGATCTCGAACGGCTTGGTGACGAAATCGTCGGCGCCCGCCTCCAATGCGGCCACCACGTCGTGGGTGTCGTCGCGAGCGCTGACCACGATGATCGGAACGTCGTGGTCACGGCGGATTTCCCGGATACATTCGAATCCGTCCATACCGCCGAGCATCAGATCGACGATCATCACATCGGGCACGCCGTTGCTGCGCAGATGGGTGAGCGCGTCCTCGGCTTCCTCCGCCTCATCGACGTCGTAGCCCTCATCCTCCATCGCGAGGCGTAACGCACCACGGACCCGGTCGTCGTCTTCCACGATCATCAGGTTTGCGCTCAAGACCTTATCCCTTGCAGACATGCGGAAGCGCGTCACGATGCGGACTACCGCATCCCCATACCGACGCGACCTTCCGCTTTCGAGCAACCTTGCTCGCTTTCAAATACCCGGGAGTCCCTGCCGGTAAACGTCCGGCAGACCGGCGCGGAACCCCATCGGGTCGTCCACACACGCTATATGGCCCACCGGTGCGGCGGTGATCGGGTCATCGGCTGACCTGGATGCGCCGCTGCTGTGCGCACCACGGAGCCCGCCGAGTTGTACACGAAAAACACTCGGGCACAGTTATTTTCGTATGTACCTCAGGTAATTTCGAGGCCGCGGGGAAACGCCGGGCACACACCGGAACTCGCGATCGTGCTGTGTTCCGCACCACCCCCTCCGGACGCGGCCGCCGACGGTGACGGGACTCACCCCGATCGCAGCGGCCCAGCGGCTACCGCGGCGCCTCCAGGCGGTTGAAATTACTCGGCGACCCGTCGGCGTTGTGTTCCTGATACCAGAAGCGCAGCTTCCTCGCGTCGAAGATGGCGAACCATTCGTCCCACCCCACCCGGCGCAGCACGGCGCCACCATATCCGGGGAAGTCGAAACGCAGCACTCCGAGCCGTCCGTCGTACTCGCTGCCCGGCACGGTCGCGGGCCGGGCGCCACGCTGCTGCGCCCAGCGACGGATGACGTCGTGGTTCCTCGTGACGGAAATCCCCTTGGTCCGGGGCGGCCACCCAGTACCACCCGGACCCAACTGCGGATTCCGGGTGCCTGGTCGGCGCTGGTCGGTCATGACGAGCTCCTCGAGCCATTGGCATCTGTTGTCCGGCTCCTGAGTGACTACCCGGGGGACATACTCCGCAAACTGGTCGGACGAACCGTCCGTGATCCCAGCCCCGGCCGGTTCGTCCCGCAATCGCTGGGTAACCGGCCGGTGATCGGCTTCTGCGCACGGCGCGGCCGCAGCGCGGCGCCGACCATGAAGCGAGGAGGAGTTCGATGCGCAGTGTCAGCACGGCGCGGCCGGTCCCGGATCCCGTTCCCCCGACGCCCGAGCCGGACCCCGTGCCGCCCATTCCGGAACCGGAGCCGGTGCCGCCGATTCCGGAGCCGGATCCCATTCCGGACCCGAATCCCCGTCCCCCGGGACCCGGTCCGCTGCCCCCGGTGCCAGGACCGATCCCTCGGCCGCCGACGCCGGGACCGGTGCCGCCGCCTCCGCTGCCTGACCCCGGCCGGCCGTCTCCGGACCCGCAACCACCTGGGCCATCGCCGGACCCCATGCCACCGAATCCGGTGTAGGCGTACCCCGGCCGTGCGCAGGCTGACGACGGACGACGTCCGACTCGCCCGTCAGGCGTGCTCAGTCGCGCAGCGCCTGTTCACGCAGGGAGTTCAACGTCCTGGACAGGATGCGGGAGACATGCATCTGGGAGACACCGAGGCGCTCGGCGATCTGGTTCTGCGTCAGTGACTCGAAGAATCGCATGATCAGCACCTGGCGCTCGCGCTCGGGCAGCTCGCCGATCAGCGGTTTCACCGCCATGAAGTCTTCGACCAGGTGATAGGAGGGCTCCTCGGTGCCGAGGCTGTCCAACAGAGGCAACGGTGCGTTCTCGATGTCGTCGCCGGCCACCGCGTCGATGGACGAGGACTGGTAGGCGTTGCCCGCGATCAAGGCCTGGGTCACCTCGACCAGATCGACGTCGAGCTCCGCCGCGATCTCCCTCGCCTTCGGCATCCGGCCGAGTCGCTGCGACAGCGTCTCGACGGTCGCGCCGATGCTCAACTGGATCTCTTTGGTCCGGCGCGGCACCCGCACGGCCCAGGTATTGTCCCGGAAATGCCGCCGGACCTCGCCCATGATGGTCGGCACCGCGAACGACAGGAACGACGATCCGCGCCCCACGTCGAACCGGTCCGCGGCCTGCACCAACCCCAGCCGCGCGACCTGCAGCAGGTCGTCGAAATTCTCGCCGCGCCCGGAGAACTTCCGCGCGATGTGCTCGGCCAGCGGAAGGCAGCGTTCGATGAGTTCCTGGCGCATCGGCTCCCGGCGTGGATCGTCCGGGGCCAGGGCTGCGATCTTCTCGAACAGCGGTTCGATGTTGTCGTAGCTGTCGCCGCGCGATCTCGACTCACCCGTCATCCGCGGCACCCCGCACCCAGCTGAAGTCGATCACCGTGGGAAACCCGCCCAGCATGCCGTCGTAGGAGCCCTGGGCCGCGGCGATCGAATCGGTCAGGGTCCGCACGATGTGCCAGCCGAAGCCGGCCTGGCCGATCACCGACTCCGAGACCGCGACCGAGGAGACGTGCACGAACATCTTGTCGGCGTCGTAGGTGAACTCACAGTCCAGCATCGAGCCGGGCACGGCGTCGAGGATCAGCGAGGTCGCCACCTCATCCAGCGCGAGCCGGATGTCGGTCACCTCGTCCAGGGCGAAGTCCGCGATCAGGGCAACGGTTTCGGCGAGGGCGCGCAGCATGGTCAGCTGCTCCGACCGAGCGGGCACGCGCACGCCGACGGTCGTTGTCTCGGTAGAAGATCGGGAAATCCACTCCCCCATTACCCATCACCACCTTGTCCTCGCAGCCGCCGCGCGGCGACCTGGATACCGCTGGTCATCCCGAGCCGCCGAAACACCGCACTCGCCGCAGACGTGAATTGAATGGCCGCCGCGCTACTCGCTCGTTGACGTACCCTGCGCCGACGGATCGAAACACTGGTCAGTCGGTGCCGATCCGCTCGTGGGCGGTGAGCAACATGTGGTCGAATTCGGTACGCAGGCTCACCGTGGTGCCGGTCAGCCCGGGCAGCTCGGCGACCAGTCGCGCGGCCAGGGTGCGCAGTTTCACGTTGGTCTCCTGCGACCGCCAGCTCAGTACCCGGAATGCTTGCTCGGCGCTGATGCCGTAGACCAGCATGAGCGCGCCCTTCGCCTGTTCGATCACCGCGCGGGCGGCGTACAACTCGGGCAGCGCGTCGTCGAGCGTTTCCTGCCGGTGTTCCTCGAGCGTCTCGGTGACGTCGATGTAGTACCCGGACGTGCCGACCACCTCACCGGCCTCGTCCACCATGCGATCGGCCACCAGGATCACATGGTGGACTTCGCCGGTGGTATCGATGATCCGATGACGGCTGCAGAACGCCTCCGCGTAATCGATCGACCTCGCCAGAGCACTGGCGACCGCGGCGCGGTCGTCCGGGTGCTTGTGCGTCAATAGCAACTCCGTTGTCGGCGTCACCGTCCCCGGCCGGTAGCCGTGGATCAGAGCCACCTCGTCCGACCATTCCCATCGCTGGTCGGCGAACCAGAACCGAAAACTGCCGACGCTCTGCGGCGTCCCCATCCCGATCACCCGGTCCAGCGCGAGGGTTTCCTCGGGCTGGACCGACCCACTCTCACTCACAGCAGAAGTATCCGTTGCCCGCGCGCGCGGTGCGAGCAGATCGGGATGCGAAGTCACGGCGGGATCGAGATCAGCTGATGCCTGCCCTCGCTGGTGCTCGGCCGTGTCCTCGGTTCGCTCGCTGACGCACGCTCATGCCCTCGCCTCGCTGGCGCTCGGCTCCGGCCCGAGCGAGTGCTCGGCTGTGTCCTCGGTTCGCTCGTTCATGCGTCCAGTGCCGTCCGCATCGAGGGATAGTGCGGGAACAGCGACCGCACGCCGGTGACCTCCAGCGCCCGCTCGACTCCCGATCCACCCGCGACGATCCGCAGATCCGGACCGCTGGACAAGGCCCTCCGGAGCGCGCCGAGCCGCACGGCCGCGCGCAAACTCATGAACCTCGCCGCCCGCAGATCGATCACGACGGCATCGCACGGTGACTGCATCGCTCGGTCGACCGTGGCGAAGAACTCGGCCGATACGGCGGCGTCCAACTCGCCTTCGACGCGGACCACTACACATTCGCGGCGGCGATCCACCCGCTGTGCCCACAACCGGTTGTCGCGCCTACGTCCCGGTCCCGAACCGTCGAGATGCACGCCCTCGGCATGCTCCCGTAGCAGAGAAATGGCAGACAAGTCGAACCTCCCATCCAGGGGATTCCAGTTCTCCGCGACGGCTGGGACGAGAGACGGCGCCCGGGGTGAATCGGTTGTCATGCCGTCCCATCGACCGGCTGCGCCGTGCGTCGAACCGGGGTCGGCTGTTATCTCAACCTCCCTACAGTGTGGCACGGCCGACCGGTTCCCGACAGCGTTCGGCGGGAGAACTCGTACCGCCGTAACGCCCGCGAGCGGGGCGATCCGCCTGATGAGCGCTGCCGTCTTCAGCCCACGCACGGCCGGAGCGAAGTACGCCCATCCGGCCGCGGTCGCCACTCCGGGGGGTTTCATCCGCCCGCCTCAGGGCATATCCGGCACATATTCCCCGAACGTCACGCGATGCCGGTCGTTGGGCAGCCGCGCGCATACGCGCGTCCGGCGGCGCCCGCGACAAGAACGGAGCAACCGGTGAAGATCGCCATGGTTTCCGAAGACGCCAGCCCGCTCGCCGAGGGAAGTCCCGCCGATCCGAGCGGGCGCAGTCCGCAGGTGGCCGGGCTGTCGGCCGCCTACACCCGGCGCGGGCACGACGTGACGGTCTACACCCGCCGCACCAGTGCCGCGTCCCCCGTCGAGCACGTCGCCGACGGCGGCTACCGCGTCGTGTCCGTCCCGGCCGGACCGCCTACCCCGCTTCCGGGCGACCGGACACTGCCCTACCTCGGCGAATTCGGCACGTTTCTGCGGCGGCACTGGGCCCTCGAACAGCCGGACATCGTGCACGCGCAGCACTGGCTGTCCGGGCTCGCCGCCGAGCTGGCGGCGCGGGCGGACGGCATCCCGGTGGTGCTGACGTTCCACGGACTCGGCACGGTGCAACGGCGCTGTGAAGGTCTCGCGGACCAGAGCCCGCGCTCGCGGATCCGTTTCGAGCGGCTGATCGCGACCAGGGCGGCGCATGTGGTGGCGACCTGCTCCGACGAGGCCGTGGAACTGACCAGGATGGGGGTGCCGCGCTTCCGGACCTCGATCGTGCCCTGCGGCGTCGACCTCAGCGCGTTCACCCCCGAGGGAAGCCGCGCCGAGCGGAACGCCAGGCATCGGCTGGTTGCCGCGGGAGAACTGGTGCGGCGCAACGGATTCGACGCGGTGATCAAGGCGCTGCGGGAACTACCGGACACCGAACTGGTGATCGCGGGTGGCCCGGCGACCGGCGACCAGGACAACACCGAAGGCCGAAGGCTGCGCCGCGTCGCCGCGGATCACGGTGTGCTCGAACGCCTTCGGCTGCTCGGACCGGTGGGGCGCCCGATGTTGCCGCGGCTGTACCGCTCCGCTGACGTCATGGTGTGCACGCCCTGGTACGAGCCGTTCGGCACGGCGGCGCTGGAGGCGATGGCATGTGGCAGGCCGGTGATCGCCACGCCCGTGGGCGGCCTGCTGGACACGGTGGTCGATGGCGTGACCGGGCGGTTGGTCGCTCCCCCGGATCCGGACGCGATCGCACGTGCGATTCGCCCGCTGCTCGAGGACGCGACGCTGCGTGAAACATGGGGCGCGGCGGGCTATCAGCGTGCGGCGGGACGCCATTCCTGGGATCGGGTCGCGGTCGAGACGCTCAGTGCCTACCACCGCGGTGCTCCCGCGCGAGCGGGGGAAGTCGTGTCCTGGGCCAGGTGAGCGATGACCGTGCTCAGAGGTCGGTCGGAGTGCCGCGCCAGCGCCATGGTGCGATGAGCCACGCCACGAGAAACAGCGCGGCGAGGATGGTTCCCGCGGCCACGGCTTCCGCCCTGCCCGCCACATAGTCCACCACGAGGATCACCGCCCCGGTCAAGGCGACGCCCAGCAGCGCGAGCCCCGCCATCGCGCACCGATGCGCCGCGGCGACGACATTGCCCAGCCGGTGCCGCCGGAACAGAATGCGATGCCAGGACACCGGCGCGACCAGGAAGACCGTCGCCCCCACGGCGGCACCAAGGGTCGCGACATACAGCATGCGCATGGCGTGCGACAACGTGCCGAACGACGCCTCGAACGGCAGGATCAACAGCGCTCCGAACAGGAACTGCACGCCGGTCTGCACGACGCGCAATTCCTGGATCAGACTTGCCCAATTGCGGTCCAGTTGTTCGAGTTCGGTCTCACCACGCTCTCGGCGCGCCCAGGCGTCGTCATTCTCTGGCACGCCGGGTCTCCTGGCGATTGCGTTTCTCGATCGCCTCGACGAGTTCGTTCTTGGTCATCCGGGAACGGCCCGGGATCGACAGCCGCCTGGCGACCGACAGCAGGTGCTCCTTCGGCGCATTGGCGTTGACTCCTTCGGCGGTCTCCCCCTGCGCCCTCGGGCCGCCGTGCTCGGCGCGTTCGTCGGAGGGACCGCGACGTGGTTTCGGCTCCCAGTGGTCGCCGACCTTCTCGTAGCTGTGTTTCAGCGCGGCGTAGGCGACGCGATAGGCGCGCTCCTCATTGCCGTTGTATTGTTCGAGAGCGGCGTCGTGCGCCTCCGCGAAGGTTCGCTGAGCTTTCTCCTCCGACCGGCGCAGGGTGGTCGGCAACTCGGACTGTTTGGCTTCGCCGCGTGCCGTCGTCTTGGGCATGATCGCTCCCTTCCGTGTCACGTCCGGTAGTCCGGAAGCCGCTCGCGACGTATCTGCGCGGGCTCTTCGTATCCGGTCGCATACCCGCCGGAAACCTCGATTAACCCGGCGTCCGCCGGGTACCACCGCTGCATGGCCGTGACCACCGATCAGTTGCTGCACGCGCTCACCCGCGCGGTGAACGCGCTGGCCGGTACCGATATCCGATTCGCGGTGGCGGGCGGCTGTGCGGTCTACGCTCGCGGCGGTCCGGCCTCGCAACACGATGTCGACCTCTTCATCAAACCGGCCGACGCGGGGCGGGCGGTCCACGCGCTGACACGCGCGGGACTTCGCGCGTGCGAACCGCCGGAGAACTGGCTGCGCAAGGTCTACGCCGACGACATCCTCATCGACCTGATCTTCCGTCCGAACGACCGCGACGTGACCGACGAACTGCTCGATCGCGCCACCATGATGCGCATCGGACCGACCAAGGCTCCGGTGATCAGCGGCACCGACCTGATGGTGGACAAGATGCTGGTGTTCGACGCCCATCGGCTCGACCTCAGCCCGATCCTGCACATCGCGCGCGACCTGCGGGAACAGGTGGACTGGGAGGTGGTGCGCGAGGAGACCAAGGCGTCGCCGTACGCGCGGGCCTTCCTCGGCCTGCTGGATGATCTCGGTATCACCCGCACCGGAAAGGTGGACTAATGGAGCAGCCGCAATACGTCGTCGCCAATCTGCGCCGCGCGTTGGCCGAGGATCCGCGCACTGCCGAACTCGGCGTGCAGGTGACCATCCGCGGCGATGTCGTGGTACTCGGCGGCGAAGTCAGCAGTGAAGAACGCAAACAGCAGATGGAAACCGTGGTCCGCGAGCAACTCCCGCACGCGCGCATCCACAACGATGTTCACGTCACCCGTCCCGCGGCGCCGGTGGAAACCGAGACGCTGGAACAGGAACAATCCGAAAGGAGTTGAGCGGCATGCGGATAGCCGCGGTCGGCGACGTACACATGGGCGTGGATTCGCGCGGGCAGTGGCGTCCCGCGCTGCGTGAGCTGCCCGAGCGGGCCGACGTCCTCCTGCTCGCCGGCGATCTGACCCGGCACGGCACCGTCGACGAAGCGAAGGTCGTCGCCGCGGAGTTCGCGGACCTCGGCGTGCCGGTCGCCGCCGTGCTCGGCAACCACGACTACCACTGCGATGCCGAGCACGACATCGCTTCCTTGCTCGGCGACCACGGCATCACGGTCCTGGAAGGGACATCGATGACGGTGACCGTCGACGGGTCGACGCTCGGGGTCGCGGGCACGAAAGGCTTCGGCGGTGGCTTCGCGGGCAAGTGCGCCAGCGTCTTCGGCGAACGCCTGATGCGCGAATTCGCCGGGCACACCGTGGAAGTGGCCGCTGCGCTTGGCAGTGCTCTCGCCGCGCTGGACACCGATCTCAGGGTGGCGCTCACGCACTACTCCCCCATCAGCGACACACTGCACGGCGAGCCGAGGGAGATCTATCCGTTCCTCGGCTCCTACCTGCTGGGCGAGGCGATCGACGCGCACGGCGCGGATCTGGCGCTGCACGGTCACGCGCACGCGGGCGCCGAGCGCGGCACGACTCCGGGCGGCATCCGGGTGCGCAATGTCGCCCAGCCGGTGATTCGTGCGGCGTACGCGGTCTATGACCTGCACCCGGCCGCGGTCTGAGCATGCTGGATCAGAAGTCGGTCGAGATGGCTTCCACCGTGCTGCCCGCCTCGGTGTTCTCGACGGTGGTGGCGACGTCTGCCTGAGCGATGATGCCGACCAGTTGGCCGTTCTCCAGCACCGGCACGCGCCGTACCTGATGCTGCGACATCACCGACATGACCTTGCGTACGTCGTCGTTCACGTCGACGGTGACCAGTTCTTCGCCGCCGAGTTCGCCGGCGTCCACCCCGAGGGGGTCCTTGCGCTGGGCGATCACTTTCACGACGATGTCGCGGTCGGTGAGCATCCCCTTCAGCCGGTTGTCCTCACCGCAGATGGGCAGGGCTCCGACATTCAATTCCGCCATCCGCTGCGCGGCCGTGACGATCGTGTCGCTGGAGCGGACGCATTCCACGTCGGGGGTCATGATGTCCCGTGCTGTTGTCATCGGTGTCCTCCTGGGACGTCTCGAGTTGTGCGAGCCCCCGAGGATCGGGCGACTCGCTCACGTCGTACCCGCGTTTCGGATGCCTTAACGCGGGCATCCGACCGGTATGGCGGCCCCGATCGCCGGCTCGGAGCACTTCCGGCGCGGCGGCCGCCGCGCACCGAAATCGTTGCCGCTGAAGAGAAAGGACAGTCCGATGCTGCCAGCACCGAACGAATCGAACGCGGGATCCGGCGCCGGTGAGCAGCACGGACGCTCGCACGAGACTTTTCCGGATCACGCACGCACGGTCCGCACGCATGCCGGGGAATCCATCGAGGACGCCCGGAACTGGCCGGGCATCATCCTCGTCGGCATCGGCGTCGTGACCATCGCGCTCACCCTCACCGCTGCCGGATACGGGTTCGCGGGCTGGGCGGTGGTGGCCGGTGTGGTCAGCGCCGTGTGCATCATCGCCGGAGTTCTCGTGATCGTCGCCGAGCATCGCCGAATCAAAGCGCGCGAAGGCAGGCGGCTGAGGGACGAAGCCGGTCACTGACCCGGGGGTGCGTGATCTCGTCTTGCCGTGCCGGGTACCGCGGCCTCGTGTCGCCATCCCGGTGGCCTACTTCGAGGGAGAAGACAATGACAGACCATCGCAACCGGGCCTCGGTTCGCCTCGCCGTGATCACCTGTGCGTGCGCGGCGGGTTCGGTGCTCGCGGGGTGTACGGACAACGGCGACAGCGCTCCCGTTCCGGCGACGCCCGATTCCCCGACCGTCTCGATCACCATGCCGGGCCCGGCGGAAACTCAGGTGCCGAACCCGGACCAGATCACGCCGGACGCGGCGAAGCAGTTGTGCGACATGATGCGAGCCGACCTCGACAACTGGCGCGATCAGGGCACCACGATCGCCAAGGTGAGCTTCAACGGCACCGTGCACAACTGGGCGGTCCGCAACGGCGGCCTCAACGACTTGATCGTCACCGACCGCGCCGTCGTCGACACCGCTACCACCCAGAACTGCCCCGACGTGCACCAGCAGGCGCTGGAGGCGCTGGACGTGCCGGATCTGGCCTCGGCTTTGGCGGGGGTCGGGCGATGAGCGCCGCGATCCGGCCCGGTCGGCTGGGCATAGCCGTTCTGGCAGTTCTGGCCGTATGTGCGGCAGGCTGCGGTGACGAGCCGCAGAAGGTGGTGAACAAGGGCGGCGACACCCCGTGCAACGAGTTCGTCGCCCAGGATGCCGAGAAGCAGCGCATCACCACGGAGAAATTCCTCGAGCAGGAACGCGAGGGTGACGGAACGCCGGACGCCCGCACCGTGGATGCCGCGATCGCGGCGATCGAATTGATGTGCACGGCCCAGGCCAATCCGGATACCCCGATCCGGAAGGCGGATCTCACCGGCATTCTCGTGCCGAAGTAGCGTGTCGAGCTGTCCGTCGCAGGAGTGGAAACGACAGGTTTCGAACCGCGCGGACCGGGCATGTCCCGAATACCGCTCCCGCCGTGGGTTACCCAGGCGCCAACCCGGTGGGAGTACTGCCGGAATCCGATGCGCATGTCCCCGACAACGGCGTCGTGGAGCACATCGGCCGGCGACTTCGAGACGCGTTTTCCCGGCGTCCGAGCAGGATTTCCGGCGAGCGGCTCGAAGCTGTGGCACACCCGCCCCGGGTTCGCCAACGACGTCGTCCCGGCGGCGGGTCCCCCCTTGCGATCACTGTGGAGGCATCCATGGCTGTCACGCTCGCGCTCTGCGCGCACGGGCTGCGCGAGCTGCTGACGGCGGTTCCCGCCCTGCGCGCATTGCACGACGCCCGTCCGCGACACCGGCTGGTTCTCGCGGCGCCGGGCTGGCTGCGCCCCGTCGTCGAACTGGCCGATTGCGTCGACGAACTGCACGCGACTCCGCTGCCGGCCGCGCTGCGCTGGAACGCGCCCGCACCCACTTTCGCGGTCGATCTGCACGGCGCGGACGCCGACAGCATCGGTGCGCTGCTGGCGACCGGCCCTGCACACATGATCGCCCACCGCCACAAGGACTTTTCGCAGATTCACGGCCCGGCGTGGCAACCAGACCTGCCGGAGACCGCGCGGTGGTGCCGACTCCTGGAATACGCGGGCATTCCGGCCGATCCGGCTCGCCTGGATATCGCGCCGCCGCCGGAGAGCATCGGCGAGCGGGAATCCATCGTCGTGCACCCGGGTGGTGCGCCCGCGCGGCGCTGGCCCGCGGAGCGGTTCGCGTCCGTGGCGGCCGACCTACGCGACTGGGGAGGTCCGGTGCGCGTCGTCGGCAGCGCCGCGGACCGTCCGCTCGCGTGCGGCGTCGCTCGACAGGCCGGATTACCCGAAAGCAGCGTGCTGGCGGGTGAACTCACGCTGCGCCAGCTCGCCGCCACGGTGGCCGACGCGGCGCTAGTGGTCAGCGGCGACACGGGTGTGGGGCACCTGGCCACCGCGTTCGGCACCCCGTCGGTGCTGATCTTCGGCCCCGAATCGCCCGCGACCTGGGGACCGCCGCCGGAACGCGAGGCGCATACCGTCCTGTGGGCAGGCCGCGTCGACGATCCGCTGGCCGACGCGCCCGCGCCGGGGCTGGACCTGATCAGCGTCGCCGAAGTGGTCGCCGCCGCGGATCGGCAGCTCACCCGCCGGGCGCTGGTGTGACGAGCGCGCTCGGGCGTTTCGGCCTATCGAGACCGGCTATTTCGGGGTTATGACCTCCCTCTGGTTGCACGGCGCACAGATCCCGGCGCGATTGCGGTTGACGCCGGGCTCGCGCTTCGACACGGTCGTGATCGGCGGCGGGCTCACCGGCCTGGTGACGGCGCTGCTGCTGGCCGAGAACGGCATCGAGGTGGCCGTGGTCGAAGGCAGACGCGTCGGCGCGGGAACGACCGGTTCCACCACCGGGAAGATCAGCCTATTGCAGGGAACCCGGGCTCAGCAGATCGCCGCACACCACTCCGATCACACGCTGCGCGCCTACGTCGAGGCGAATCGCGCGGGACAAGAGTGGTTGTTGCGTTTCTGCGCCGCGCATCGCGTTCCGGCCGAGCGGGTCGCCGCGCTGACCTACGCGCAGAACGAGGACGAAATGTCCGCGGTGCGAGCCGAATACGCCGCGACGCAGAAAGCGGGCCTGGCCACCGAACTGCTCGACGAACTCGATGTTCCGTTCCCGGCGCACGGCGCCGTCCGCCTCGACGATCAGGCGCAGCTCGATCCGATGGCGCTGCTCGCGGCGCTGGCGGCGGATGTGGAGTCGCACGGCGCACCGATCTACGAATCCACCCTGGTGCGCGGCGTGCACCACGGCGAGCGAGGCGATCTGGTGGTGTCGACCGAGCACGGCGAGCTCGCCACCCGCACGGTGGTCTTGGCCACGGGGACACCGATTCTCGATCGCGGCGGATTCTTCGCCCGGCTCACCCCACAGCGGTCCTACCTGGCCGCGTTCGCCGTCGACGAGCCCATTCCGCACGACATGTACATCAGCGCGGGCAGCCCGACGCGATCCCTGCGGCGCGCTCCGGGACCGGACGGCGAGCTGCTGCTCGTCGGCGGCAACGGCCACGTCGTCGGCCGCGGCGGGTCGACCCGGCGCAAGGCCGACGACCTGGTGAGCTGGGCGCGGACCTGGTTCCCCAGCGCGACACCGGTGCACCAGTGGTCCGCCCAGGACTACGCGCCGGTCGACGAGCTGCCCTACGTGGGACCTGTGCTCCCCGGCCAGAACGACATCCAACTGGCCACCGGATACGCCAAGTGGGGATTGACCAACGGCGTCGCCGCGGCCATCGCGCTGGCCGGTCGGCGCGTCGGCAATCCGCCGGACTGGGCGGGTGCGCTGGCCAGCTGGCGCCCGAGTGAACTCAAGGCGCTGCCCACGGCGACCAAGCTGAACGGCGCGGTGGCCCAGCATCTTTCCGCGGGCTGGCTGCGTGCCGTCACCCGGCACGACGGCGCCGCCCCGGCCGAAGGCTGCGGCGCGGTGCTGCGTGAAGGCCTGCACCCGACCGCGGTGTGCACGGTGGACGGCACCACGACGCGGGTCTCCGCGATCTGCCCGCATCTGTACGGCATCGTGAGCTGGAACGACGCCGAACGCACCTGGGACTGCCCGCTGCACGGCTCCCGGTTCGCGCCCGACGGCACGTTGCTCGAGGGGCCGGCGACCAGATCCCTCACTCCACTGCAAGTGCCGCGCAGTACCTCCTGAGCGGACCCGACCGGTGTCAGTCGCCCAAGGGGCGAGCGTCGGCGAGGATCTTGTCGACGGTCTGCGCGACCGTCAGGTCCGATGTGTCCACCCAGAGGCCGATCCGAGGTGTGCTTTCCCGCAACACGGTGTCCAGACCCTTGACGGTGAACTCGTCGTAGGCATCCTTGCCACGCTCGGCCTCGCGGGCGGCGACCACCTCAGGGCGCGGTGCCAGTACGACGACGTACAGCGGACGCGTGATGATCAGATCCGCCATCCACGGGAGGAATTCGCCGAGGACCACGTCTTGCACGACTACCGTGAACCCCGCGTCGGCGTACGCGTCGGCCGTGCCCGCGGCCAGGCTGTAGCGCAATCGAAGCTGCGCTAGCGCCTCCGGCGACGGGTCCTGGCTCATCTCCGCACGCCCGTTCACGACGAATCGCCGGAAGGTGTCGCCACGTACATGCGCGGACCGCGGGAGCCGTTCGGCCAGTGCCTGCGCGACGGTGGACTTGCCCGCGGCCTGGATGCCGGTGATCAGATAGACGGCGGACGCCATGGTGATCATGATGGCGCACCGTGGCGTCGCCGTCGAACGGTTTCCGGGCGAACGCACCGGCGAGCCGTGTAGCCGGGCAGAAGCTGATCGGCCCGGGTGGATGTCCCGCCGCGCGTGATCCGCGAGAGGTCAGCGGGCGGGCGCGTTGACCTTCTGCTCGACGTAGCGGGTCATCGCCCAGTTCAGCCCCCGCATCGCGAGGGCGTACGCGGGCGGGATGTACCGCTGGGCCCAGAAGCCGATGCGGATGTCGTGCGAGGTGAAGATCAGGTACCGATTCCGCTCGACGCCGCGCACGATCGACCGGGCCGCCGCCTCCGGCGTGACCGCGTGGCGCATGAACAGCGACATCCCGCGCTGTACCGCCTCGGCCGTCCGGTCGACGCCCGCGATGTCGACCCTGTCGACCATCGGTGTGGCCATGGCACCCGGACACACCAAACTCACTCCGATGCCGTGCCGGGCCAGGTCGAAACGCAACACTTCCGAGACCCCGCGCAAGCCGAACTTGCCCGCGCTGTAGGGCGCGTGCCATGGCAGTCCGAACAATCCCGCGGCCGACGACACGTTCACCAGATGCCCGCCGCGTCCCGCGGCGATCATCTCAGGGACGAACGCTTCGATCACGTGGATCGGACCCATCAGGTCGATGTCGATGGTGCGCCGCCACTGCGCGTGCGTCAGCCGGTCCACGGTGCCCCAGGTAGCGATCCCGGCCACGTTCATGACGATGTCGACACTGCCGACCGCGGCGTGCGCCTCCGCCGCGAGCGCGACGACCTGGTCGTAATCACTGACGTCGGCGGCCGTGGCCACGTGCACGGTCGCGCCCGCCGCACGCGCGTCGGCGGCGGTCTGTTCGAGTCCGTCGGCGGCGATGTCGGTGAGGACCAGCGCGGCGCCTTTGGCCGCGGCCGCGAGTGCCGTACTCCGACCGAGGCCGCTGGCCGCGCCGGTGATCAAACAGGTCTTACCGCCGAACTTCGTCATAGTCGACGACCATACGCAACCATGAACATCACTGTCTATGGAACTGGGAAACAGTGTTTCGCGATCCCCTGGCGCCCGTCACCGGTCGTCATCACGGCTGCCCCGCCACGGCACCGGAGCCAGCGCGACGGTGATGTTGTCACCTCCGCCGCAACCCAATGCGAACTCGGCGAGCGTGTCTGCCGCCGCCGCCGGAGCGGCCCCGGCCACCTTGTCGGCCAAGGCGGCCGCAGCGGGCAGGTAGTTCCACAACCCATCCGAGCACAGCAGCAACACGCCGGGACCCGTGGCACGCACCGTCCGCACACAGTTGTCCGCCCAGGGTTCCGGCGGACTGTCCGCGCCCAGCCAGCGGATCAGCGTGTGGGCCCGCGGGTCGGCCATCGCGGCCTGCTCGTCCATCGCACCGGCATCGACCAGGGCTTGCGCCCAGGAGTCGTCTACGGTCAACCGCCGCGAGGGCTCGTCGCCCGTCTCTGCCAGCCAATAGGCCCGGCTGTCACCGACATTGGCGACGGTGATCTCGGTATCGGCGCCGTTGTGCACCACGACGGCGGACACGTAGGTGCACGATGGAGCCGGACCATCGGGGACGTCGACGTCGCGTACGGCCTGCGCGGCGGCGGCGAGACCGAGCATGATGGCGTCGGTCGCGCCCTGCCCGGCGGCGAGCGCGGCGGCGGTGGCGCCGACGCCCGCGCGTACTGCCGCACCGGAGGCCACTTGCGGCCGCGCCGAGGTCGAGACTCCGTCGCTGACCGCGATCACGACGGTCGTGGACGACCCGGTAATCGCACTGTCGAGTACGCCCGCGGCGACGGCATCCTCATTGCGCCCATGGACGATTCCGCGATCGGTGAGGACCGCGACCGCGCCGAGGTCGGCGGCGTAGCGATCCGGCGCCCGACGGGACCGTCCGCAGTGCGCGCATCGTCCGTCGGTGTCGAATCGCGTTCCACCGCACTGCGCGCACGGGGTGGGATCGTGGCCGGGCAGCGCGACGTAGCGGTAGCCGAGTTCGCGGTCGCAGGACGGGCAAGTGCGGCTGTCCAGTCCGACCGCCGCACACCCCGCGCAGCGTAGGTCGCTGCCGTCGTCGCTCATGCCCGCGCCTCGCTGGCGCTCGGCCCCGGCACGAGCGAGTACTCGGCTGTGTCCATTGTTCGCTCGCTGCGCTCGGCTGTGTCCATTGTTCGCTCGCTGCGCTCGCTCATGCCCGCACCTCGCTGGCCCTCGGCCCCGGCTTGCTCATGGCACGATTCCCGGGCTGTCCGGCGACGCCGTCGCGATCCGTCCATTGTCCGCAAGTCGTTGGCCCAACCGTAACCACAGTGGCTCGTTGTTGGTGCGAACGTCCACACCGTCCTCCTTCGTCTCCCCGCCCGGCCAACTCCGATGGCGATAGTACGGGAGTGTTCCGGCTGCCAGATCCCAGTGTTGGATCGACCGGGCTCATGGCCGAGACCGCGGTAGCCGATGGTCTGCCCGGGCCGCGGGGGGCGCACGCCGCGCGCGGCGCTCAGACCAATTCGGGCGCGCGACAGGGCCGGAGGCCGCGCGAGCGGAAAGTCTGCGGCGGGCAGCCCTGCCAGCGACGGAAGGCGCGGATGAAGGAGGCCGCTTCGGCGTAGCCGAGCCGGGCAGCCACCTGTTCGGTGGTCATATCGGTATGCGTGAGCAACACTTCCGACATCGTCTGCCGCACTTCGTCGAGCAGGGCCCGGAACGACGTTCCCTCTTCGTGCAGGCGCCGCGACAGCGTGCGGGAACTCATGTACAGGCCGAGCGCGACCGTCGCCTGATCGGGGATCTCACCCGGATCGCGCACCAGCAGATCGCGCACCGAGGCGGCGACGCCGGTGCGGGTGCGGCGCCGGTCGAGCAGATCGCGGCACAGTTGCCCGCAGCAGTCCCGCGCGGCGTCGTTCGCCGGTGGCAGCGGCTGATCCAGCAGACAGCGGTCGAAGACCACCCCGCTCACCGTCGCGCCGAAAACCGGTACGACGCCGAAGACCTCCCGATAGCGCTTGATGCTGCGCGGCGACGCGTGCCGGAAACTCACCCGCCGGACGGGGACGCCGACGGAGTACAGTTCGCGATCGAAGGCGGGCAGTCCCGCCAGCGTCATTTCGGCGAAGAATGCCCGCATGCCCGGCGGAATCTCGGCGTCCTGGAACAGCAGTCGCGCTTCGTCGTCGGCTTCCTCGAAGGTCAGCCGACCGAGCGGCACGCTGCGGCCCGCACTGCGTTGCGCCACCTCGATCAGCTCGCGCAGTGTCCGGCTACCGAGCATGGCGAGTCCCCACGGTCCGCGCAAGCGGAAGTGCTGACGAGCCGCCGCGACGAGACCGAGTCCGGGTTCGTCGCCGAAACGGCCCAGCACCGTGCGCACCACGCGTAATTCGTCGTGCGCGCTGATCTCGGCGGAGGGATCGAGCAGGGCCGCGGGCGACACCGCCGTTCCGGCCAGGCACTCGGCGGGCGCCATCCCGCGCTCTCCGGCGATCCGCACGAGAATGCGCACGCCCGCGGTGCTGCGGAGAGTATCCCGATCGACCATGGCTCGCATTCCTCGATGAAGCGGTACTGCGCGGTACCGGCGCAATGTATCAATCGGGGGTGCCCCGCATCGCCGGATCGCCGAAATGGGGTTCGGAGCGGGCGTGCAGGGCCTGTCGCACAGTGGTTTTCGGCGCTTGCGGTTCGCCTCCCTGTCCGTCCCGACCACGGGTTCATCCGCTCGGTCGCGGCGGGTCCGACGCCGGTCAGGGACGAATCAGTCCCGCACGGTGATGCCGAGGGAATGCGCGAAGACGGGCGCGAGGTCCATCAACTGCACGTGGGTGATCGTCGCGCCACGCAGACTCTCGAGCCCGTCGTTGATGTCGAGGGTGGTCGCGCCGCGCAGGTCCACCTTCGCCAACCTGGCATTGCGTAGCGACAGCCGGACCAGTGCCGAGCCGGGCACTGTGAGGTCGGTCAGCGCGGCCTCGGCGAAATCGCAGTCGCGCAGGACACAGTCCACAAAGGCCACTTCGCGCAACTGCGCGCCGCGGAAGTTCACCGAGTCGAATTTGCAGCCTTCGAAGCGCACCCGGCGCAGATTCGCACCCGCCATATCGACACCGGACATCGCGCCCGACACCACCTCGCCGTCCAGCCAGGCGGTGTCGGCCAGCTCGGTGCCCACCCAGCGGACATGGCGCAGCCACACATCGCTGAAGCGGGTGTAGCGCAGGCTTCCCCGGGTGATGGCGACCGAGGTGAACACCGACTCGCTGAATCGGGCATGCCGTACGTCGAGATCGTCCAGTTCGCCGCCGTCCACCCGGACGCAGTCGTAATCGCCCTCCGCCTCGAGATCGCCTTCCGGAGCGGCGAGGTACCGCGCGTAGGGCAGGTCGTCGAGTTCGCGCGACATGCGCTCCTCCATTTCGTCAGACGATCGGTCGACGCCGAGTATTCCGGTGCGCCATGACAAGTTCCGCTCAGTCGGCGGGCGCGTCCAGGCGGGCCGCCAGCGAGAGCAGGTAGCGCTGTTGCGGCGTGCTCATGGTGCGCTGCGCCGCGGTCAGATACGCCGCGCGTGCGCCCACGGGATCACCGGTCATCTCCAGCAGATGGCCGCGGACGGCATGCAGGCGATGATCGTCGGCGAGACGGTCGTCGGCGGCGAGGTCGTCGACCAAATTCAGCCCGGCGCCCGGGCCCACGGCCATCGCGACGGCGACGGCGTGGTTGAGCGCGATCGTCGGATTGTCAGCGAGGCGAGCAGGCGTTCGTAGAGCAACATGATCTGCGGCCAGTCGGTGTCGGCGTAGCTGGGCGCCGCGTCGTGCCATCCTGCGTGCACCACGTCTCGGAGACAGGCCCCGCGCTTCCCGTCACACCTCCGCGTGAGTACGTACAAGTCCTGGCGGAGCCAATCGAGTCGCTGACCGCGCTGGGTAAACGATGACTCGGCAGGAATTGTCATCCGGCGGGAGCTAGTGCCGGGCCCACAGCCGGATGGCCCCTGTTACTCAGGTATCGAGGAGATGACGCGTACCCGGATGCTGGCCGATGGCCTCACCCCAAGGTGCCGAACTGCATATGTCCCACCCCCGGGCCGGTCTGCGGACGCGTAGCCACCCCGGGTGGTTCGCGGTGCGAACGGTCACGGATGTGAGTATGCTGAAACGCCGTTAGTCGAAATGCGCTGTGGTCTAGATTGTTTGACGTACCGGTCGGTTTCCTGTCGGTACGGGTCGTAGCGCCATTTGGTGACGGCGTGAGCAGGGAGTTCAAAGTGTCGAGGTCGCGCAGGGCAGAAGAATCGCTCGAGATCACCGCGCCCGCAGCAGGTCAGCGACTACTCTCGCCCGCCGTTCGCCGCCCGCCCCTCTTACCCGTCCGCGAGCAGTAGCTGGCTCAGCAATCCGCAACCACTGGCTTCGGACTACGCCGACGAAGCGCCCACCGAGCTTGTCGCGCGCAGTGAAGGCGTTCCGGAACCAAACTCTGTCTTCCTTCAAGGAGAACCCTCTCAGTGCAGCAAACACACCCTCTCCAGGGCGTCAACTATCTCGACGTCGACGACCTCGGCCAGGCAGTCCCTCTCTATACCAATGAATTCGCCGCTGACCCGCACGGCGCCTATCGCCGCATGCGCAAAGATTTTGGGAGCTCGGTGATCCCGGTCGAGATAGATCCGGGAGTGCGCGCGACCTTGGTCATCGGTCTTCAAACTGCTGTGGAGATACTGAACGATCCGGCGCGTTTCCCGCACGATCCTCGTCGCTGGCAACAGACGATTGATAGCGACTGCCCGATTCTGCCGATGATGGGATGGCGGCCCAACGCGCTCCGCAGCTCCGGCGCCGTCCACGCTCGATACCGCGGTGCGACCAATGATGCTCTGGCCGGTGTCGACCAGTACGCCCTCCTGAAGATGGTCGAGGCCGCGGCGGAGCCGCTGATCAGGTCATTCCCGACCAGGGAGGCAGAAGTCGGCAGGCGGACCGCTGATCTCATCACAAGCTACATCCAGCCTTTGGTGTTCAACGTCCTCTGCGCAATCCTCGGCTGCCCAGCGTCAATCGGTGAGGAGATCGCCGCCGCAAGCGCCGCTCTGTTCGACTCGCAGAACACCTGGCAGTCGGTCAATGAAAGGTTCGAGGCGGCGTTCCTGAATCTCGTCCGACTCAAGCGCGCCGAACCAGGAAACGACGTCGCCACCCGGCTGGTCCAGCATCCCGCGAACCTGACCGACGTGGAGCTGGTTCACGCCTTCGTCACCTGTTTTTCGGCGGGCATGGAGCCGGGCCAGAACCTGATTGCCAACAGCGCGCTGGCGTTGCTGACCGACCCCCGCTTTTCGGGGTTCTTCCCCTTTCATGATGTGGTCCACGAGGTAATGGCAAGCGACCCCTCGTTGGCCAACTACTGCATCACCTATCCTCCCCAGCGGACTGTCGTCGCCGGCGTCTGGCTGCCCGCCGATCGGCCCGTAATCGTCAGCATGGCTGCGTGCTGCAACGATCCGAACTTCAAAACCGGTGACAACGGAACGATTGGTAGTCGATGGAACATCGGCTTTGGCAATGGGCCGCATGAATGCCCTCAGCCTGCACAGGCAATGTCTTATCAGATCGCGGTCGATGCCCTTACACATCTCTTCGATCAAGTGCCGGAGCTGCGGTTGGCAGTTCCACCGCACGAGTTGAGATGGCGACCTGGCCCGTTTCACCGGGCGCTGGAGGCGTTGCCGGTCGTCTTTCCATATGAGCCACTGAGTCCGATGTAACGATACGAGAGTGAGGTGGGCTGGGGGGACTGTGCGCGTGAATCCCGGGACCCAGCGAATGTCGACTCGGCCCCGGGCAAGGGTTCTCTGGATCAGTTTTCCAAAGGGGTACAGCATGACAATCGCAGATCTTCCCACCGCCGGTCCCTCCACCGAGCCACCACTGATATCAACAGAAACCACTCCCGAGGCCGTGCAGGCGCTGCGCGAGGTGATCTTCGGCCCATATTCCTCGCTGTACGCCCACGTCCGCGACATCATCTCCGAATTGCCCGACCCGCCATCATCCGGGGAAACCTACACCCAGAAGACCCAGACCGCGCCGGCTCAGCTGTCGAAAGTGATCGCGCGGCTGGGCCGGTCAGCCAGCGAGATCGCCGCTGACACCCTGCTTCGCGGCGCTCTATGCGACTGGGCGCAAGTCGCGGCACCACGACTCCTCCTCGTGCTCACCGGGCACTTCGATCTCGCCATCGGCGCGATCCTCGCCCTCGGCGACGGCTCGGCCTACCAGCAGCAATGCCTGGATGAGCTGAACACCGGCGCAACGCTGGGCGTGCTGATGCTGACCGAACTCGGCGGCACCAACGGCGCCGACCAGCAAACGACCGCGACCTGGGACCCCGTGCACCAGGGCGGAGGTTTCTGGCTGCACACACCGTCGAAGACGGCGATCAAATTCATGCCGAACGTCGCCGACCCCGACGTGCCGAAAACCGTTGTCGTCACTGCACGACTCGTCATCGACGGCCGCGACGAAGGCGTCCTGCCATTCCTGCTGAGACTGCGCACCGCGACCGGCCTGGCCGATGGCGTTGAAATGGCAGACCTGCCAGACAAGCTGAAGGCTCCGATGGATCACGCCATGATCCGGTTCAACCGGGTGTGGGTGCCCCGCGAGGCGCTGCTGGGTGGTGAGTGGGCCCGCATGACCAACAACGATCAACTCGAGTCTGCGTTGAACCCGCGACAACGGTTCCATGCAGCAATCAACGTCCTGGGCAATGGTCGCCTGGACTTGGCTAACGCAGCTATCGCCAGCGCCCGTGCCGCGCTGGCCGGACTCGTCAACTACGCCAATGACCGCCAGCCAGGCAACGGCACGCGGATGGCCGACCGAGACGCGATAAAGCGCGACCTCGCCTCCGCGATCGCCAACGTGTACGTCACCAGCGTGCTCGGGCGACGCATCCGCGACATGAGGGCCGCGGCCGTCGGGCACGATCCCGCGCAATCGGTGTGGTCGATGCTGGCCAAGCCGCTGCTGTCGGACACTGCCTATGACGTCGTCTTGATGTGCCGTCAAACAGCTGGGGCGCAAGGCACGTTCACCGTCAACCACCTCGTCGAATGGCTGGGCAATACCGACGCCATCCAGAACGCGGAAGGGATCAACCAGCTCATGCTGGTCACGGCCGGCAAATCCGACCTCGACCTGACAGCATTGCGGCTGCCGGGCACGCCTGTGGTCCTTCCGTGGTATATCCGCATGCTCATCGACCGTGAACGCATCATTCATGACGCTGTACGCCGCGGTGATCACGAATCTGTCGGCGCAGTGCTGGGCCGGGACTCTGCGGCGATCGAGCGGTCTACCGCGACTGTGGAACGTCTTGCGGCGACAGCCATGTATGCCGAAGCGCTCGCCATCAGTGATCCCACCGCCCGGACGCTTGCCCTCTCCGCAGCGGAGGCCTACGCGCTCGAACGTATCGACGCGCGCGGCACGTGGTACAACGCGCACGGCCTCATGCCATCGGAGCGAGCGGTCACGGTGCAGTCCGGATTGCGTAGGCACTACGAGGTGCTCGCCGAACACGTGCAAATCCTGGTCGATGCTTTCCACATCCCCGCCCTACCCGGCCCGATCTTCAACAAATACATCGAGTGGTGGACGGAGTACGCGGGCTGGGGCGCAGACTCATTCAGCGCATATCCCGCCGGGTCACAGCACCAGCGGCAGTAGCGACTGAGCCAGCAGCGGATGTAACCCGCCCGCTTGCCTCGGTACTGACAACCGCCGTCGACATTCCACCTCTACTCAACACGCCCCTGTTCGGCGCCGACTATATCGAGGCGTGGAAGGCATTCGCCCACGCGGCGGCGTACCGGTGGCCGATCAGCTTCGATGGATTCCGTCGGGTTCTCGGCTGCCAGCTTGGGGCAGCCGATTTGGCTGCGGAGTCCGCCGTCGAAGTGGGCCTTCGAGGTCAAAGGCCCGGGCTTCCGTGTCGCCCACGGCGTGGCGTGTATCCGCTTTCACCACACCGCATGACAGACTGGACACATGCCGGTGATGTGGTGAACGACACGGCACGCTTGCAGCGGTCGCGACGCCGCCAGGCCGACTGCCCGTCCCAGGCGTCCACCCGCGAAACGTGGAGCTTCGGCGCACCGCGAGTCGATCACGAGGATGTCTGCGGGTAGGCAGGCTCGCGTACCTCTACACGATGGCCGACCCCCGAGTTGCTGACATCCGGCTGATACCGAGCCGGTGAAGCAATTCGTCGTGTGCGAGTGGGGTCGCTACGACCGCCTGGTCGACGCGCAGATGCGGGCGGGTAACAGGAGGACCACCACCGTCTGCGGCCCCTGCACAGACGCAGTCCAGCCGGGCACCGTAGACCCGAGGTCCGTCTGGCTACGACGAGTGATCACCGTTCCCGGCGACGCCGTCGTCGTATGGAGGCTGTATCCACTGATGCCGATCCATGTCTGACAGTCCGCTTCGGAGCCCCTTTGTCTCCCTCGACCCCGCCTACAAAAAATGTCCACAAACTTACAAAAAAACGGTAGAGACCGGCCAGCACCGGAACCTACTGTGCGGGAATGCTTTCGGCAGTCTCCAGACAAGAGGACGTCGACCTGTCGGGGCGTGGGTCAGCCCACACACCACCGGTGCATTCACATTCGTGAGCGATCCATGGACCGACGTGGCCGCAACCCCTGGCCCGCCTGTTCGCGACCCGGCGGTCGTCTTCAACTTCGATAACCCCATAGGAACCAAGTGATTTCCTACAGCGAAACCCTTCCGATAGCGTCGCTCGCGGGCTTCGATGGTCCGCGAGTGCGTCTCTACTCCGAAGAATTCGCGGCCGATCCGCACAAGTTCTACGGCGAGATGCGGCACCGTTTCGGCTCGCTGGCGCCGGTAGAGCTGGCTCCAGGTGTACCGGCCACCCTGGTGGTCGGATACCAAGCCGCACTGCGAATCCTCCACGACCCGAAGCGTTTCCCCGCCGATCCGCGCGTCTGGGAACGCGGCATTCCCGCCAACTGTCCGGTCCGGCCCATGATGGAGTGGCGTCCGAACCCGATCCGCAGCGCAGGCCAAGACCACCGCCGGTACCGGTCGGCGGCAGCGGACGCGCTCGGCAAGGTCGATCTGCACCAGCTGCACACGACCATCGAGCAGATCGCCATCCCGCAGATCAACTCGTTCCGCGAGGACGGGCACTGCGATGTGGTGAGCCAGTACGCGCTGCCCGTCATCTTCGGGACACTCAATGCGCTGCTCGGCAGCCCTTCGGTGATAAGCCAACGCGCGGCGATCGGGATGGCGGCGATCCTCGACACCGTCGATGCCGAGCGCGGCAATCAGATGCTGTCCGAGGCGTTGCTGGAACTGACTCGGTTCAAACGCATCAATCCGGGCGCGGATGTCACCAGCTGGCTGATCGAGCATCCGGTAGGGCTGGACGACGACGAGATGCTGCACCAGCTGGTGCTGCTGTATGCCGCCGGAATCGAACCGCCGGTGAACCTGATCGTGAACACCATGCTGCTGCTGTTGACCGACGAGCGGTTCGCGGGCCAAGTGCTCGACGGGAGTAAGTCGACGCGGGATGCGCTGGAGGAGGTTTTGTTCAACGATCCGCCGATGTCGAACTACTGCATCAGTTATCCGCAGCAGCCGATCCTCATCGACGATATATGGTTGCCGGCGCATCAGCCAGTGCTGATCAGCATGGCCGCGTGCAACAACGACCCTGCTATCCGGACGGGTGATGTCACCGACAACCGGCCGCATCTGGCGTTCAGTACGGGCTCGCACGCCTGCCCCGCACGCTCGGCCGCGGTGCTGATCGTGCAGGACGCGATTGACCAGCTGTTGGGTGCCCTACCCGAGATGAAGCTGGCAGTGCCGAAAGCCGAGTTGCAGTGGCGACCGGGGCCGTTTCACCGGGCGTTGGAGGCGTTGCCGGTCATATTCCCCAAGAGCCCGCCGATTCATCCGGGCGGCAGTCCGTACCAGTAGTGCAGATAGAACTTTCCGATGGACAACCACTCCGACCCCATCGTCCTCGATCCCGAAGGAGCGGATATCCAGGGCGAGATCGCCCGCATCCGGGAGCGAGGTCCGGTCACCCCTCGAGCTGCCTGGAGGAGTGCAAGCATGGTCGGTGGTCGACGCGGACCTGCTCGAGCAGATCCTCTCCGGCTCTCAGGTGTCCAAAGACCCGAGGCAGCACTGGCCGGCCTTCCGGAACGGGGAGATCGGCGCGAGTTTCCCGCTCATCAACTGGGTGAACACGCCCTCGATGTTCACCGCCTACGGGGTCTAACACCGTAGGCTCCGCAAGTTCGTGGCTCCGGCGTTCACCCAAAAGCAACCCTCAGTGATCGACCACATCACCGGATTGCCTGTCACTGCAACTCGGAGCATCGACGATTTCCTTGTAAGTTTGTGGTCAGTTTTGTAGCTTGCGGCGGTGCGCGAAAGGGGCTTCCGCGTGAACGATCCGGAATACCAGCGAATCTCTTTCGACGAGAGCCCTGACGATTCGAAGGCCGACCGGACCGCGCGCTGGGAGGATTGGCTCCATACCAAGCAGGGGTCAGTCGGGCTCGCCTTCCCTGACGACGACTTCAGGTCATCAGCGCTCGCCCGGAGCGTCGGTGAACTTCAAGTCGTCGACTTCGGGTCCGGCCCCATCGCCTACCAGCGCTCTCAACGAGATGTGCGCCGCGATCACAACAACGGCCATGACAATGGCCACCGACTCATCATCCCGCTGGAAGGGAGTTTCAAATTCGCACAAGGTGATTCCAAGGAGATATTCCATCCGGGCAAGATCGTCCTTTGCCACTGGGGCAGCCCTTTTTACATGACGCACGACGAGCCCATTCGTGCGTTGATCATGACCGTCCCCGAAAATTCGATCCACCTGCCCAGCCCCGGAGACGCCCCGCTCGCGCTGAATGAGACGCGGCCCGTGGTGCGCATGCTGGATAGAGCGGTCCGTCAGCTCGCCGACGACGACGAACCTTGGACCACAGTAGATTTCGCCTACGCGTTTTCCAGTGCGCTGAGGCTACTCGAGGGGGCGCTCACCTCGAACCGAGCCGTCGCGCTGAGAGGAACCGAGAAGGACATTGAACGCGCGAAGGCCGCTCACCTCGCACGCATTCGCATAGAACAGCTGGCGAGCGACCCCACGGTGACGCCGGAAGCCATCGCCGCAATGTGCGGGATGTCTTTGAAGAAGCTGCACATCGTGCTCAAGGAAACCTATGACCTCACACCGGGCGCGATGCTGCGCACGATCCGACTCGAGCTTGCACGTCAGCAATTGCTGACTCCATTCCCCGTCGACACGACCAGGATCGCCGCCGAGGCGGGCTTCAGCACGCCACGCAGGTTCCGAGAGGCATTTCAACGGCAGTTCGGGCTGACCCCAGCCCAGATGCGCGAAAAGCTGTTCGGTGTAGGCACCAAGGAGTGACTCGCACGCGGATGACACCTCACTCTGAAATCAGGACTACTACATGAAGTTTCGCACCCACGCCGGTCAGCCCTCCAGGGGCCATCCTCATCACGAACGAGGCGGGACCTACTGATGGGCGGTGTGTCCTCCTCAGTCACCCGCTGATGATGGGGACAGACGCGATGTGTCCCCTCATGGAGCTGGCGGGGCGGGGGTGCCGAGTCGTGGCGTGGGATCGCCGCAGGCAAGTGTCCAACCACGTCAAACGCGGCAGACCGGAACTGAATGTCTCCGTCCTCACTTTCGATCGGAAAAAAACTTCCGGTCGTGCGCCGGACTCGCGATCAGCGCAGGGTACGGATCCAGCGGCGGGTGTCCGCCGGATCGATGACGTCGTCGATTTCCAGGACCGTCGCGGCGGTGAGCGCCTTGCCGTTGGCGTAGGCGAGCTGGACCAGGTTGTCGAACGCTTCCTGACGCTTGTCCGGATCGTCGATGGCGGCCAGTTCCTTGGCGAACCCGAGACGGACCGCGCCCTCCAGGCCCATGCCGCCGATCTCCCCGGTGGGCCAGGCGACGACGAACCGCGGCGCACGGAAGGAGCCCGCGGCCATGGCTTGGGCACCGAGACCGTAGCCCTTGCGCACGATGACGGTCCCCAGCGGCACCGACAGCGCGGCGGAGTCGATGAACAGCCGGCTGAACTTCGTGACCGTGCCATCCTTCTCCGCGTCCGGTCCGACCATGAAACCCGGTGTGTCGCAGAGCGATACGATGGGCAGGCCGTGAGCGTCGCACAGACGCAGGAACATGCTGAGCTTATCGGCGGCGGGCGCGTCGATGGCGCCGCCGTGATGGTGGCAGTTGTTGGCGACGAGGCCGAACGGCCGTCCTTCGACGCGGATCAGTGCGGTGACCATCCCCACCGCCCAGTCCCGGCGCAACTCCAGCACCGACCCGACATCCGCGACGGCCTCGATCGCGGCGCGAATGTCGAACGCGCGCAAGCGGTTCTCGGGGACCACATGCCGCGCCAGGCGCGGGTCCGGTGCGGCCCACTCCTCGATCGCTCCTTGGAAGTAGGCGAGGTAGCGGCGGGCGATGGCGACCGCTTCGGCCTCGTCGGCCGCGACCACGTGCACGACGCCGTTGCGGCGCTGCACGTCGATGGGCCCGATGTCCTCCGGGGCGTACACGCCGAGCCCGCCGCCCTCGATCATGGCGGGACCCCCCATGCCGATATTCGCATCGGGGGTGGCGATCACGACGTCGCACATGCCGAGCAAGGCGGCGTTGCCCGCGAAGCACCGCCCGGACACGATGCCGATCAACGGAACCCGGCCCGACAACGCACCCATCGCGCGGAACGTGGTGACATCCAATCCGGAGATACCGGGGTAGTCGGTGTCGCCCGGTCGCCCGCCACCGCCCTCGGTGAAGAAGACCACCGGAAGTCGCTGCTCGCGAGCAAGTTCCAGCATGCGGTCGGTCTTGGCGTGGTTGCGCATGCCCTGGGTGCCCGCCAGCACCGTGTAGTCGTAGGACAGTACGACCGCGCGCGACCGGTCGGGACCGAACAACTCGGCGTTGACGGTGGCGACGCCTGCGACCAGCCCGTCGGCGGGGGTGTTCGCGATCAGGTCCTCTTGGCTGCGCCGCAGGCGCTGCGCGGCGACCGCGAGCGCCCCGTACTCGACGAAGCTGTCCGCGTCCACCAGGTCGGCGACGTTCTCCCGCGCGGTCCGCCGCCCGAGCCGATGGCGTTTCGCGACCGCCTCGGGCCGGGATTCATCCGAGCCGACGCGGTGGCGGGCGCGGACCTCGGCGAGATCGGCGCGCACGGCATCCAGATCGACCACGGCGACGTCGGCATCCTCGCCGTCGTGATCGGCGGCGACGAAGGTCAGCAGTGGCGCGTGCGGGTCGACGACCGCTCCCGCCGCCACGACGTGGCGGCGCACACACAACGCTTCTTCCGCGCGCACGACATGCTGCATCTTCATGGCTTCCAGCACCGCGACCTCGCCACCGGCGGCCACGACGGCGCCGGGCTCGGCAAGGGTCACCACGGTGCCGCCCATCGGCGACAGCACCGCCTGCTCGTCGTCGGCCAGTGCCACCCGCTGAACCTCGACATCCACGACGGGTGCGGTCGGCGGCGCGGCGCTCGCGAAATCCTCGGCACGCCGGACCAACTCATCGACGTGCCGCTCGAACCACACGGTCGGCACCACGCGGCCCTCGGCCAGTTCCGCCAGCACCGCGCGCAGCAAGGCGGCGTTGGTGTCGACACCGGTCACGACGATCTCCGCCAACGCGTCGGCGCAGCGACGCAACGCGGCGGGGTAGGACGGGCCCGACGCGATGATCTTCGCCAGCAACGAGTCGAAATGCGCACCTTGCCGCATCCCGGCGAACGCGGCCGTGTCGACGCGCACGCCGCTGCCGGTCGGTGCCGTGAAATGGGTGATGGTGCCGGTTCGCGGTAGCACGTCACCGCCCGCCGTGACGGTCTCGGCGTTCACTCGCGCCTGCACCGCGTAGCCACGTGCCGCGCCGGGGTCGGGCAGCCTCAGGTCGGCCAACGTCCGGCCGCGCGCGAGATCGCACTGGACGGCGACCAGATCGATTCCGGTGACCGCTTCGGTCACGGTGTGCTCGACCTGCAGCCGTGGATTGACCTCCAGGAACCACGCGTCGTCGCCACGCACAAGGAACTCGACGGTGAGGACGCCGCGGCACCCGACGGTTTCGGCGATCCGAACGGCCCACTGGTGCAACCGGTCTCGCAGCGGCGCGGCGAGTTCGGGAGCGGGCGCCACCTCGAGTAGTTTCTGCTGCCGGCGCTGCACGCTGCAGTCGCGGTCGCCGACGCCGGCCGCTCGTCCGCCATCCGCGACGATCTGCACCTCGATGTGGCGCGCGTCGGTGACCAGCGCTTCCGCGTAGACCGCGTCGTCGCCGAATCCGGCCAGCGCCTCGGCACGGCACTGTTCGAAGGCTTGCGGGAGTGACGCCGCGTCCCGGACCACGCGCATCCCGCGCCCGCCGCCACCTGCGGCGGCCTTCACCATCACGCCTGCGGGGTGTGCGGTGAGCAGCGCCGCGATTTCCGCGATGTCCGCGCCCCGACCGGTCGCGGGGATGACTGGAACACCCGCGCGTTCGGCTGCGGCCCGGGCGGCGGTCTTGTCACCGAAAACGCGAAGTGCCTCGGGCGCCGGTCCCACGAACACGAGGTCGGCAGCGGTGCATGCGCTCGCGAATTCCGCGCTCTCGCTGAGGAATCCGTAGCCGGGGTGGACCAGCGCGCCCGGTCCCGCCTTCCTTGCCGCTGCGACGACCGCCGCCACGTCCAGATAGGCGGCGGCTCCGGCACCCGGCAACACCACGGCGTCGTCGGCCAGGCGGACGTGCAGCGCGTCCTGTTCCTCGGCGGTGTGCACCGCCAGGGTCCGCCAGCCACGCTCCCGGGCGGTGCGCAAAATCCGGACCGCCACCTCTCCCCTGTTCACCACGACCACGTGCATGCGGCCAGTGTTGTTGACGTTGACGTCAACGTCAATACCGACGACGATAGTGCTCGTGACCCAGTCCACTTGGTCGGTGCGCGCCGCCCGGGAGCGTTCGCACACCTCCCGGCACCGCGACCTGCTCGATGCCGCGGCGCGGGTATTCGCCGAACGCGGCTACGACAACACCACTGTCGCGGCGATCACCACGGAGGCGGGCGTCTCCCGCGCGACGATGTATGTCTACTTCGCCTCCAAGGAGGAGATCTTCCTCGCGCTGGCCGCGCGAGTGCGGGACGACTTCCTCGCCGCCCAAGAGCCGGACATCGAGGACGACGACCCGCGAGTGATGTTGCGCGCCACCATCGCCGCGGGCGCCGCCGCGGTCGCCGCGGCCGGACCGCTGTTGAGCCTGATCGACGAGCGCGGCGCGGTGGACCCGAAGGTCGCGGCGCTGTCCGAGGAGATCACCGAACGCCCGATCCGCCGCTTCACCCGTTACCTGCAACGCCAGCTGGAAGCGGGCCGCATCGCCCCGGTGGCGGCGCCGCGCGTGATCGCCGAGACCGTCGGCTACGCGCTCACCGCAGGCATCCTCGCCCGACGCACCGCCGACGAACGCAGCCGCGCCGAATACCGCGACGCGATCGCAACGGTCGCCGAAACCCTGCTGGGCCTGTAGCCCACGACTCCCACCGGGCCAGGCGAGCTGACCGCGGTAGCGGCGGGCACCTCGTCGTGCCCGCCGCCGCGCTGAAACGCCGAGCCGCGCTCAGGCGCTCCGCGAACCCTCCAGCGGAGGTGCGGTGGTCGGCGCCTTCTCGGCCTTGGTGAAGGTGAGCACCCCGTCCTCGAGCGCACCCTTGCGCAGCAGCTTGCGATCGCGGAAGTAGTTGTTGATCACCTGCCACGGGCCGTTGGTGCCCTGCCGCGGCATCACCGCGTCGCCGCGCTTGATGTAGCCGGAGGTCAGCGCCCCGCCCATGACCGAATCCGCTCCGCGGTCGCCGTCGCGGGCGATGGCCTCGACCCGGGTGAATCCATTGGCTTTCATGTGATTGAGCACGCGGCAGAAGTACTGGGCCGCGAGGTCGGCCTTCAGCGTCCACGAGGCGTTGGTGTAGCCGAGCACCATCATCGCGTTCGGCACGCCGTCGAGCAGCGCACCCTTGTAGACCACCCGGTCGCGGGTGACGACCGGCTCGCCGTCGATCTCCAGGCTCATACCGCCGAGCATCTGCATGCTCAGCCCGGTAGCGCTGATCACCAGGTCCGCGGGTAGCTCCTCGCCGGAGACCAGGCGGATGCCCGTCTCGGTGAACGTCTCGATGCGGTCGGTGGCGATGGACGCCTTGCCGCTGCGCAGCACCTTGAACAGGTCACCGTTGGGCACCACGCACAGGCGCTGGTCCCACGGGTTGTAGCTCGGCGTGAAATGGCGCATGTCGATATCCGCCCCCACCTGCATGCGCACGGCGCCGAGCAGCAGCTTCTTGGCCGCCTCCGGATTGGTGCGGGAGAGCTGGAAGCTGGCGCGCTGCAACGCGATATTGCGGGCGCGTCCCATCTGGTAGACGATCTTCGTGGGCACTTTGGCCAGTTTCATACCGACCGCGACCGGATCGTCGGCGGGCAGCGCGGCGATGTAGGTCGGCGAGCGTTGCAGCATGGTGACGTGCGCCGCCGCGTCGCTCATCGCCGGGATCAGCGTGATCGCGGTGGCGCCCGAGCCGATCACCACCACCCGCTTGCCGGTGTAGTCCAGATCCTCGGGCCAGTGCTGCGGATGCACGATCCGCCCGCCGAAGTCCTCCTCGCCCGGGAAGCTCGGGCGGTAGCCATTGTCGTAGTCGTAGTAGCCGGTGCAGCCGACGAGGAAGTTACTGGTGTAGATCTCGCTCTCGCCGGTTCGCTCGTCGAGAGCCTCGACCGTCCAAGTGGACGTCGTGCTGGACCAGCGGGCCGTGGTCACCTTGCGGCCGAACCGGATGTGCTCGGTGACGCCGTACTCGGCAGCGGTCTCCTCGATGTACTGCCGGATGTGCGGCCCGTCGGCGAGCACCTTCGTGCCGTGCCAGGGGCGGAAGCCGTAACCGAAGGTGTACATGTCCGAGTCGGAGCGAATGCCGGGATAGCGGAACAGGTCCCAGGTGCCGCCGATGGCGGTTCTGCGCTCCAGGATCGCGTAGCTGCGCCCGGTCTTCGCCATGGTGAGATGACAGGCCATGCCGATTCCGGACAGCCCAGCGCCGATGATCAATACGTCGACATGCCGCGTCATTGAGGTACTCGTTTCGTTCGATCAGCCCGCACACCGTTGAGCGCGCGCGTGCTGAGCCAAGGGTACGTGTTATTCGTGGTTACGTCTAGTCACGAATCGTGACACGGACGGACACCGCTGTGGCGGCACCCGATTCGAGGGCCTCGCGTCGCCGCCGCCACGCCGTTCGCCGCATCGTCCAGCAGCTGAGGCGATCATGCGCTCGGTGCGTGTCCGCATCGACCGCAACACCCCAGTTATCGGTGCGCCGCTCCCCGCGGCGAGAATGGTCTACCGTTCGGCTCACCAGCCGCGACCGACCGATCGTTCTCGTAAGGGAGTCATGACCACCGCATCAGCCCGGCGATGGCGCCGCCGCCTGCCCGACACGACTACCGCGGCAGGCGCGCCCACGCTCGCGCGCAGGCTGGGACGACTCGATCTCACCGCCATGGGCGTCGGCACCATCGTCGGCGCGGGAATCTTCGTGATCACCGGCGTGGCCGCCGCGGAGAAGGCCGGGCCCGCCATCATGCTGTCGTTCGCGCTGGCCGGAACCGTCTGCGTGCTGGTGGCGCTGTGCTACAGCGAACTCGCGGCCATGGTGCCGATCTCCGGCAGCGCCTACACCTACACCTATGCCACGCTCGGCGAAGGACCGGCGTTCCTGGTCGGCTGGAATCTGCTGCTCGAGTTCGTCATCGCGGGCGCCGCGGTGGCGATCGGCTGGTCCGCGACCACCGTGTCGGCACTGGATTCGCTGTTCGGCCTCACCATCCCGCACGCACTCACCGCGGGGCCCACCGAGGGCGGCGTGGTGAACCTGCCCGCCGTGCTGATCATCACCGCCGTGGTCACGGTGCTGGTCGGCGAGGTGACGTTCACCGCGCGCATCACCAAGGCGCTGGTGGGCGTGACCATCGGTGTGCTCGTGCTGGTGGTGGCCGTCGGCGCCCCGCACGCGGACGTGGGCAACTGGACGCCGTTCGCGCCGTTCGGGATCGGCGGCGTCATCGGCGGCGCGGCGATCGCGTTCTTCGCCTTCCTCGGCTTCGACGTCGTCGCCGCCTCGGCCGAGGAGGCCCGCAACCCGCGCCGTGACGTGCCGTTCGCCATCATCGGCACGGTGCTCATCGCCACCCTGCTCTACTCCCTGGTCAGCGCGGTGCTCACCGGCATGACACCGTTCGCGACGCTGAACAACAGCGCGCCGATCGCGACCGCGTTCGAGGCGGTGCGCATCGGCTGGATCGGCGACGTCATCGTGATCGCCTCGATCATCGCGCTCACCAAGGGCCTGCTGCTGATCGTGTACGCGCAGGTGCGGCTGATGTTCGCGATGTGCCGCGACCGGCTGCTCCCCTACGGGCTCGCGGCAACCGGAAAGCGCGCGACCCCCGTGCGGCTGACGCTGCTGCTCGGCGCGGTCGGGGCCGTCATCGCCGGTCTGCTGCCGATCGACATCGTGGTCGAGCTGGTGAACATCGGCGCACTGTCGGCGTTCGCGGTGGTGTGCGTCGGGGTGCTGGTGCTGCGCCGCGTGGAGCCGGATCGCGAACGCCCGTTCCGCACCCCACTCGTCCCGCTGGTGCCGATCCTCGCGCTGATCGGCTGCGTACTGCTCGCAACCACCCTCGAAGGACTGACCTGGGTGCGCTTCGGCGTGTGGGTGCTGGTCGGCATCGCGGTCTACCTGGGGTACGGGCGCAAGCGCTCCACGCTCGCGGGGGCCTAGATCTGTGTCGGATCTGCATCATCCACGCCAGACGTTGCAGATCCGCCACCCGCTCATCGACTCCGCGTCAGTCCCACCACAGGCGCCACAGGGGTCTCATCAGCGACTCGGCCAGTTCGTCCACTGAGTCTCGATCCTGGGTCGCCGCGTCCGGGCAGTACAGGTATGCCTCCAATGCCATGGCGAGCGCGGCGTCTTCGCGCAGCACGGGCTCCTCGACCTTCAACCACATGGTGTCCGAGTCGAGCGCCACCAGTTCGCAACCGCGCGCTGCTGACCAGCGCCGCAGCACCGCCGCGTGGATATTGCCGCCGAGACCGTGATTGATGGCACCCGACCACCGCAATTCCCGCGGAACCAGCCAGGAGTTCGCGGCAGGAATCAATGCGAGTTGATCGAAATCCTCACAATCGGGACGGATCGCTGTGACTACTTCCGGGGAACCACTGCGTCAGCGCCGGATTCCGGCCGGTTGCGCCACTACCCCGTGTCGCGAGCACGGGCATACCCGCCCTGCCGTCGAATTGAGCACCGCCATTCATTCCGCTCGAGAGGGTTGGTGTCCGCTCCATCATCAGAGGGGCTGGCGGAGACCGGTCATGAGGCGTGCGATGTGCTGAGGTACGTCGGTGGGGGCGAGGGCGGTATGGCCGACCAGGAGGCGGTACCAGAAGGGGCCGAAGATCAGGTCGGTGGCGTGGTCGAGGTCGAGATCGGGGGCGAGCTCGCCGCGCACCATGCCGCGGGAGAGGATGTCGGAGACCACTTTCCGGCGTGATTGCACCCACTCGCGGAAGCGGCCGGCGAACTCCGCGTCCAGTTGGGCCTCGGCCATCATGCCGCGCAGTGCCTCGACCCGGAGCGGGAACTCGACGACGCGATACAGCTCGGTGGTAAAGGCGATCAGGTCGGCCTCGACGGATCCGGTGTCGGGTTCGGGCATGCGGCGCGCGACCGCCTCGCTCTGGGCCTCCATCACCAGCATCGGTTTGGATTTCCACCAGCGGTAGATCGTGCTCTTGGCCACGCCGGAGCGCGCCGCCACACCTTCGATGGTGATTTGGCCATAGCCCTGTTCGTCCAGGAGTTCGGCCGTCGCGCGCAGCACCGCCTCGCGCGCGGAACTGCTGCGCTGCCGTCCGCCGGTCCGGCCTCCGATCGCCATGGCGGTGAGTGTATCGGCCTGCTATCGTCTATCGAAACGCTACGTAGCGTTTTGATTTATGAGAGTCCGAGGTGACAATCCCGATGAGCACGATCATCGTCTCGCACGGCTTGGGCGCAGACAGCGACAGCGTGTGGTTCCCCTACTTGTCCGCGCAGCTGACGGCGCTCGGCCACACCGTGGTCGTCCCGAACCTCCCCGATCCCGGCACGCCCCGCCTCGAACCATGGCGAAAGACCTTGGCGGCGGCTGCCGAGGGCGGGTCGGCGTCCGACACGGTCGTGGTCGGCCACAGCATCGGCGGCGTCAACGTGCTCCGGATGCTCGAACACCATGATCCCGACGCGCACGGACGGTTCGCGGGGGCGATCCTGGTATCCACCGCCGCCCATGAAGTGGGATACGAGGCATTGGCCGAATTCTTCGATCAGCCGTTCGACTGGGGCCGGATTCGCAACGCCGCCAGCGAGTTCCGCGTCCTGGCGGCGGTCGACGACCCGGTCAATATCCCCGACCCAGTCGCACACGTCGGCCTGCTGGTCCGCAACCTCGGCGCGACCGCCACCATTCTTCCCGCCGGTAGGCATCTGGGCGACTACCCCGACGACCACATCGACCTCCCGGAGGCGGTCCGCCTCGTCACCGCCATCCTGGCAGGCCGCTCATGACCACCAAAACCGTTGCGACACCGGCCAAATGGAAGATCTGGCTGCTGACTGTGGTCGGACTCTATCCCCTGCTGATCCTCCTGGTGACGGTCACCGCCCCGCTGCTCGAGCCGCTGCCGCCCTCGCTCCGGTTGGCCGTCATCGTCCCTATCGCGGTGGCCGCCATGGTCTGGATCGTGATGCCGTTCCTCACCCGTCGCTTCGCAGGCTGGCTGGGCCGCTGACACCCGCCCGGCGGATCCGACACCAGAGACAATGTCCCCGCGCTCGCTGCTGACCGCATCGAGCGCTCGATGTCGGATCCACGATCAACCGATACGACTCCATGATCAATGGCACACGTCTGAGGGACCTTCTCGCGAAATGCCGCAGCCGTGTGCCATTGATCATGAACCCCGAAAATGGCTGGAGGCGGGGAGGGTTCCGCCGCTACGGTGGTCCGGTTGCTAGTCGTGGAGCCACGTCGGATGCCGGAGGAGGTTGCGGTGGTGGATCGCGGACCGCGCGCCGCTGTGGATGCGCCCTCCTTGTCGGCCGGTGAGCGAGCCGATCTGGTTGCGTGGCGACGGCGGGATGCGTTGCGCCGCAGCAACGCGGCGCGGCCGGTGCCGAGCAAGCGCAGGTATCGGCGCGGGCACAAGCACAGGAAAGCAGCGATGGACGACTGACCCCGGTCTCGCCACAATTGTCGAATCGGTGAACAGGCGTGTGGGCCCCGGCAGGTGTGCGATTCGCCGGCAGAGCTGGCCCCGTCGCATTTAGGCGAATCGCCGTACGCGCTTGGTGTGGTGCTCAACGCAGGCAACATCTACATCGGTAGCACCGTGCACCGGTGCTACCGATCTACCATTTCGCAACCAGGAAGCAGTCAACGCGTGGTTGATGGTTATTCGGCCACGTCCTATGTATCGCGGGTGACCCTGTGGTGGACCCCGCCCCTCAGGGCTGCAAGTACAGCCGCTCGTTCGGCAATCGAGGAAGACCGGCGGCGTCGCCGGGAACGATGGTCACCGCGTCGCGGTAGTGACGAGTGCGCCAGTCCTCTACGAACGTCAACGCAGCCGTGCGGCAGGCAGCGAAATCAAGGCGAATATCATGGAATTGGACTGAAAGGTGTACGTCGTCCTCGCCTGGGCGCGGAGACACGGTGTTGCTCATTCCCCCCTTTCACCGCCCGCGTCCTGCCGGTAGACCTCGGGGGCGAACAGGTCATCGCTCACACGAACCCCCGCGTAGGAGCATCTGCTACGAGACAGCCCTGCGTGCTCACCAATTACGCCGTCGGCTACTGGAGCGACGCCTATGCATTGCGGGCACCCAACCATGACGAGGGTGCCGGTGCCCTTGAACACCTCTCCAGCAAAGGCTGACAACCGAATTCGCGGGCCGGACTCGGACTCAGCCATGGACCGGCGCCTTCCGGGATGTCGTTGGTCCGGCGCAATCGCGGATGGCCTTGACGACCGCCATTCCGGACGGGCGGAAGTCGTCGCACGGTGGGGTGACCCAGACCCGAAATCCCGCCTGCCGTGCACCGGGTGATGGCAACGCGATTTGCGCGCCGAAGCGCGATATCGAAACGTTGAGCCGGAACAACTCGGCGAACAGTCTGTTCTCGTCCGGCACATCCGGCATGATGAGGAACGTCCATCGTTTCGACCGCGGATGCGAGACGATCGGACCTGGCGAGGTGCCCTGGGCCTGCATGTGGTTCTTCACCCGGCCACCCAACTGCGCGGGCATGGTGATCGCACCGACTCGGCCCGCGGGCACGATGATGCTTCCGAGTTCCGGCTGAACTCTCGCGGGTAGTCCGCAGGTCTCACGATAGAACCGGCACCGCGTCAAAGGCGTATCGGCCTGCACCGACGGCAGCACCCGAGTGTCGTCCAAACCCATCCCCAACCTCCCAGCTCGTGGCGTGATGAGCACCCGGCGCCGAGGAGCTTGCGCCACCGACCGACCGCTGACGGTGATCGGAGTGCCCTTGGGCGGCAAGGGCATCGACCCGGCGCCGGGTGCAAATTCAGTCTGTTACCCACCGCACGAAGGTCGGTATATGTTCGACGCGGACAGATAACTGTCCGCATCCGAGGCTGCACCAAAATTGGTCGCATACGACCAGGTCACAGAGGATGAAGTGATGGCCCAACAACCGCGTGAGCTGGCCGCCATGGAGTCGGCACGGCAGTTCTTCGGTGCCGAGTTGCGGCACTGGCGACTGTTGCGGGAAATGTCGCACAACCAACTCGGTGCGGTCAGTCATGACAGTGGTTCACTGATCGGCAAGGTAGAGAAGGCCCAACGGCGTCCCAGTAGGGACTTCGCGCGGCGAATGGACAAAGCACTCGAGACCGGCGGCGTCCTCGAGCGCATGTGGATCGACATCAATTCCCGGGCAGTACAAGAGGATTCGACTCACGCTCTGGTTCCGGACGAGCCCAATGCACCGTGGGTCGGCTGCGAGGTTTTCGATCCCTTCCGGGAATGGTTGGACGAGACTGTTCCGGCCTTCGCGACGGGTGCGAACCCTCGGCGTGTCGGAACTGCCGATATCGCGGTCATGTGGTCGATGTGCGACGTGTTCGCCAACGCGGACCATCACCTTGGCGGTGGCTATGCCCGGGCGACACTGGCGCGGTTCCTTGATGACGTCGTAGGTCCGGCCTTGCATGGTTCATGCGACAGTCGCACCGTGCCCGAGCTGTATGCTGTCGCGGCGCGACTGTGCGATCTCAGTGGCTTCATGTGCTTCGACTCGGCTCGGCAAGGGCTCGGACAGAAGTACTTTCGGCACGCTCTTCGACTCGCGAAGGCGAGCGGCAATGTGGTGTTGGCAGCGCATATCCTCACGGACATGTCGATGCAGGCGCACTACCTCGGTCGCCCCAAAGAGGCGCTGTGGTTTGGGGCCGCTGCCGTTCGCGCCGCTGACCAGTCGGGTTCCCCGAGCACCGCTGCCCGTTGCAACGCGTTGCTGGCGCGTGCCTATGCGCTGTGTGGCGACGCGAGCGCGAGCGCAGAAGCGATGGTCGAGGCCGAGCGCCGACTGGACCGCTCGCGCCCGGAAGACGAGCCGGATTGGATCCGGTTCTTCACCGAGCGGCAGCTGTCGGCCGAGTTCATGTACGTGGCCCACGATGGGCGTCGCTCCCTGGACGTCCAACGGCACGCACCGATAGTGCTGGCGGATTCCGTAGGGATGGAGCGGCGGCACGTACTGGCGGCTGCCACACTTGCGGCATCCTACGTGCCGGATCACGTCGACACTGCGCGGAGTCGGACTGCCGAGATCGAACAAGCCTGTCAGGTGCTCCGGGACACGATGAGCGCCGCGCGGGGATTGACCAGCGCTCGCGGGATCGAGTCGATCAATATCGTTCGTCGGCGGCTGGCACCGTACGCTGACATGGCTGTGGTTCAGCAGGTCGAGAACGAATTCCAATCGACGGTTGCATTGGTCGGATAGGGCTGGCATGTCATCGGAGGAGTTTGCGGCGCTACGCAGCGCGTGCGAAGCGTATGGGTTCGACTCCACGGGCGCGGAACTCATCCACTATTCCAGCAATGCCGTCTACGTTCTGCCTCGACACCGCGTCGTTGGACGGGTGAGCACGATCGAGACGGACCCGGACCGGCCGAGACGGACCTACGCGGTCACTCAGTGGCTGATCGAGCGGCACGACTTCGCCGCGACCGCTCCACTGCCTGGAGTGGAACCGGCCCGGATCAACGGGTACACGGTCGGATTCTGGCGGTACTACCCGCAAACAAGCAGCATGCCCGAGCCGACATCGAAAGAACTGGGACGCCTCCTGCGTTCGCTGCACGCCGTACCTACGCCCGAGATCGAACTACAGCAATGGACAGCGCTGGAGTCACTACACGGGGCACTGCTGGATAACGACACCGCGGAAAGCGCCATCAGTGCGGAAGAACGCGCGTGGCTGCTCAGGCGCGTCGACGAGATCCGCAAAGAACTGAGCGAACTCGATTGGCCACTGGGCATAGGACTCATCCACGGCGACGCCTGGGCGGGAAACCTGCTGTGGGACAATACAACCAACCCCACGCGTGCACTATTGGGCGACTGGGACTGGGTCAGCGTCGGGCCGCGCGAAGTGGATCTCATACCGACATGGCACGCCGCGGTGCGTTACGGACGGGACACGGTCTGGGTGCGTAACTTCATCGAGGAGTATGGGTACGACCTGTCGGACTGGTCCGGATACCACGTTCTGCTGGACATGCGCGATCTCGTTCAGGTCACCGGGCCGCTCCGTCGGGCGGCAGTCGCACCCGAGTATGCAGGCCGACTGCGGCAACGAATCAACGACATTCGGGCAGGTAACCGGACGACTTCATGGAGCCAGTACGGCTCGCGTGGGCGGTGAACCCATGGTGAACCGCCACGGGCACGGGCACCACGGCACCGAGGGGCGCCGCTCGTCGTCGGCGAGGGTCGATCACGTGTCCGGCACCGAGCTCGGTTGGGATAATTTGGCAGTGGACGACGCAAAGACCCAGTGGTGCAATACAACCCATAACTGGGCGAGCACGGTGGACTTCGACCACCTGGAACGCATCCGCCGGGATCCGAGGGCAATGGCTCCCGGCGGTTTTCGGCACTTGATCCTCGAGGTCGTCGCTTACGCTGCGGACGAAGCAGAAAGCAACCACGGGGGACGATGCGTCATCACACTGCACGCCGACGGATCGGCGTCGGTGTGGGACAACGGGAGAGGCACCGACACTCGCGTCGATGATCAGGGTCGGACCGTCAGAAAGCCGATCATGGCATCGAAAGACCTCCGGTTCTTCGACTCTCCCTCCGCACAACTGCTTCCCGACGACCAGCCCCGCCGCGGCATGTCCGTCGTCGCGGCCCTGAGTCAATGGCTCGTTCACACCAACCGCCGCCGAGACGGAGCCTGGACCCAGCGCTACGAACATGGTGTCCCTGTCACCGAGCTGATACCGATCACCCCGGACAGCACCACCGGGACGACTGTCCACTTCCGCCCGGACAATGCGATGCACATGAACGATGGGCTGACAGCCGACGAGCTGACGCGGTTGACGGCGCAGTGGCGACAGTTGTCCATCCACATCAACGACGCACGCTCTAGCTGACGGCTCCCGCTTCGTTTCGCTCGAGGTCACCGCAGGCGCAGAGGTCGCGTTCGCGTTGGCCCTGCTGCTGTGCGGCACCCCCGAGGACTTCGCGGCGGCGTCGGAGCGACGGCTACGCCTGACCTTCGGCTTGCGCAAGGAGCGCGGCCGATGGCTTGTCGCGCATGAACACCATTCGTTCCCCGACGCCGCCCCTGCGGCCGAGTCCTGAGTCAAGCAGCCACGAAGAACAGACCGGCGCCGTAGGCCTCGCGAGCGGAGACGAAGAAACCCTCGTCCGTCTGCCGGAGGGGCACGCCGGAATTCTCGATGATGCCGCGCGCGACGGCGAGATCGTCGACCGCGATGGTCATGGCGGCCAGATATGACGACGCGGGTGCCGGTTCACCTGGCAGTACGGTCTCGGCTTGCGATGCGCGCACGATCTCGAGCTGTCCGGAGCTCATCTCGAGCACGGTCCGGGCTCCCTTGCGAACGACGGGTACGCCCAGTATCCGGGTGTAGCGGTCGATGATCGCGTCTGCTTCGTCGTCGGCCGCGACGATCAGCACCGCGGCGATGGCGCGGGCTCCGTTCGGGTGCGACAGGTAGCGCGGCTGGTGCACGTACTTGCGGGTGAGATGCTGGGCGACGCCGAGCATCGC
The DNA here is from genome assembly GCF_965283145.1 of Nocardia sp. Marseille-Q1738. Classification (NCBI taxonomy): domain Bacteria; kingdom Bacillati; phylum Actinomycetota; class Actinomycetes; order Mycobacteriales; family Nocardiaceae; genus Nocardia; species Nocardia sp. Marseille-Q1738. The sequence goes on from NZ_CBDIMS010000004.1 coordinate 482,746, forward strand.
CTCCGGCGTCGAAGCCGGGTGCACGTGCACGGCCCGTGCACGCACGGTGCGGACGCCGTCCTCGGTGTCGACATCACGCTCCAGATCGAGCACACCGGACGCTCGCACACCGGTCGCGAGGAGTTGCTCCCGCGCAGTTTCGGCATCGGTGGTCTCGAGATTGAGCAGCCGGAAGCCTTCGTACTGGTCGGCCATCGCCTTGGTGTGCCACGGGTCGGGCGCCGACTCATCCACGATGCCGAGCAGTTCGAGGTAAGAGCCGCCGAAAAGGGCGCACCGGTTGGCCGTGCAACCCGGCACGGGCGTCTCGCCCGGATATGCGCTCAGCAGGTGGCGCGAGCGCGGGCTCAGGGTGAATCCCAGGTCGAGGTAGCGGCGTTCGAGACCGTCCAGATCGCGGGTCAAGATGCCGGTGTGGTGAATGGCGTCGATTGTTTTCTGCACGCCGTCGATGCTCGCCACGTCGGCTCTTCGCGCGGCGTCACCGCGGCCGATACGCCGGATTCCGGCCACTGCCCTACCCTGAGGGGGTGGATTCGGTCATCTTGGACGACGTCGACCGAAGACTGCTGCACGCGTTGCAACTCGACGGCCGCGCGCCGTTCAGCAGGCTCGCGCCGGTGCTGGATGTGTCCGAGCGCACCCTGGCCCGGCGCTACCGGCGACTGCTGTCGACCGGCGCACTGCGGGTGACCGGGGTCGCGGACACCCAGCGCGCGGGCCACGCCGAATGGCTGGTCCGCCTGCGGGTGCGGCCGGATGCCACGGCCGCGCTGGCACGAGGGCTGGCGCGCCGCGCCGACACCGCCTGGGTGACGGTCATCTCCGGCGGAGCCGAACTCGCCTGCCTGTTCCGAGTCCCGGGCGAAGCACCGCTGCCCGAGCTGGCCCGCCACCCGGCCGTCCTCGCCGTCGAGGCACATCGGGTGCTTCGGCATGTCATGCAACGCCGCTGGCAGGGCCGTATGTCGGCGCTATCTGCCGAACAAAGTGCGGCAGTACGCGCGCCGGAGCAGGCGCCCGCTCCGACGGCTCTGACCGAACTCGACCAGCGCCTGCTTCCCGTGCTGGCCGCCGACGGCCGGGCGGCATATCCACAGCTCGCGCGGGCGGTCGGCTGGTCGGAGTCCGCGGTGCGGCGGCGCGTCGAGGAGTTGCGCCACGCCGGGATGCTCAGATTCGACGTCGAAATAGATCCGGTGCTGTTCGGCTTCACCGTGCAAAGCTTGCTCTGGTTGTCGGTCAGCCCCGGTCGTCTCCTGACCGTCGCGAACGCCGTAGCCGCCGATCCCGAAGCGGGCTTCGTCGGCGCGATGACCGGCCCGCACAACCTGCTGGCGTGCGTCGTCTGCCGCGACACCGATGCCCTGTTCCGCTACACCACCGAGCGGATCGGGTCGCTGCGCGGGATCGAACGGATGGAGATCAGTCCGATCAGCGGCTACGCCAAGCGCACCGCACCGCCACGATTCATCTGAGGCACGTCGGCAGGAAATGCGAAACCTCCAGCCTCCCAGCCGCTTTCAAGCCCACCGCGCCTTCCACGTGAATCACGTAACACGCCGCGCCACGGCGAAAACGAACGCAGTAGGGTCGAGTGGTGACCTGGACCGTGGGCTTCGACCTCGACATGACGCTGATCGACTCGCGGCCCGGCGTCGCGCGGGCCATCGACACCCTCGCCGCCGAATTCGACCTGCCTCTGAGCGGTACGGCGTTCGCCGATCGGCTCGGACCACCGCTGGCTACGCTACTTGTCGAAGCGGGCGCTCCCGAGGGTTTGGTCCCTGATCTGATCACCCGGTACCGCACGCTGTATCCGACGCTGGTGTCGACCATTCCGCCCATGCCGGGCGCGGAGGCGGCACTGGCGGCAATCGGGGCGCGCCGCGGACGGGTGCTCGTGGTCACGGGCAAGCACGCCCCGCTCGCACGGCTGCACATCGACGAACTCGGTTGGCGGATCGACCATCTCGCGGGCGATCTCTGGTCGGCGGGCAAGGCGGCGGCGCTGCGCGAGCAGAGGGCCGATCTGTTCGTCGGCGACCACGTCGGTGACATGCAGGGAGCACAGGCCGCGGGGGTCCTCGCGGTCGGCGTCAGTACCGGGCCGTGCACGGCGGACGAACTGCGCGCGGCGGGCGCCGACGTGGTGCTCGCGGACCTCACCGAGTTTCCCGGCTGGCTCGCGGCGGAGTTCGGCACGGTCGCCGCCGGTTGGACAGGGCTTGCCGACCAGCGGTCGAGTCAGTCCGACTGATCCGGCCAAGGCCCACGCACCCCCCAGCTCGGCGGCCAGCCGCCGGATCGATACCGCGTCCAGGCCCGTCCGCGTCCACCACCGCCGCCGAACGATGCGCTCCCGGTTGAGCAGCGATTGACGCGGTCTTCCACGCGAGCTCCTCCCAAAACTTGCAGTGTTAGTTTATTGAACGTTAGCCTACCGCCCGTGAACCTCGAACTCTCCGACGAGCAAACCGCGGCGCGGCAGCTGGCCGCCGATTTCGCCGATCGTGAGATCGCGCCGCACGCCGCGCGATGGGATCGCGAGGAATCCGTCGACCGGGCGATCATCGGCCGGTTGGGCGAACTCGGCTTCCTCGGACTCACCATCCCCGAGCAGTACGGCGGCAGCGCGGGCGACCATCTGACCTACTGCCTGGTCCTGGAGGAACTCGGGCGCGGCGACTCGGCCGTGCGCGGCATCGTGTCGGTCTCCCTCGGCTTGGTCGCCAAGTCGATTCACCACTACGGCACCGAGGAGCAGAAGCGGACCTGGTTGACGCGGCTCACCGCGGGCGAGGCGCTCGGGTGTTTCGGGCTGACCGAACCGGGCAGCGGGTCCGATGCCGCCCAGCTGCGCACCCGCGCGGTGCGCGACGGCGACGACTGGGTGCTGTCGGGCACCAAGATGTTCATCACCAACGGCACTTGGGCCGACGTCGCGCTGATCTTCGCGCGCACCGGCGGCGAAGGGCATCGGGGCATCACCGCTTTCCTGGTCCCCACCGACTCCCCCGGCTTCACCGCGCGGGAGATCCACGGCAAGCTCGGGTTGCGCGGACAGGCCACCGCGGAACTGGTGCTCGACGGGGTACGCGTACCCGACAGCGCCCGGCTGCACGCCGAGGGAAAGGGCTTCACCGTGGCGATGGCGGCGCTGGCCAAGGGCCGCATGTCGGTCGCGGCGGGGTGCGTCGGCCTGGCGAAGGCGTGCCTGGACGCCGCGGTCGGCTACGCCACCGAACGCGAGCAGTTCGGCAAGCCCATCGCGGGACACCAACTCGTGCAGGAACTGCTCGCCGACATCGCGCTGGACGTGGACGCGGCCCGGCTGCTGGTCTGGCGGGTCGCCGACCTCATCGACCGCGGCAAGGAGTTCGCGGTGGAGTCCTCGAAGGCGAAACTGTTCGCCTCCGAGGCCGCGGTCCGGGCGGCCGACCGGGCGGTGCAGGTGTTCGGCGGGTACGGCTACATCGACGAATTTCCCGTCGGCAAGTACTTGCGCGACGCCAAGGTGATGACCCTCTACGAGGGCACCAGCCAGATCCAGAAACTGCTCATCGGGCGCGCGCTGACCGGCGTGGCCGCATTCTGAGAGGACCACCGATGCAACGCTTCACCGATCGGGTCGCCGTCGTCACCGGCGCCGCCCAAGGCATCGGCGCGGCCACGGCGCTGCGCCTGGCCGCCGAGGGCGCGGCCGTCGCCGTGCTGGACCGCAACTCGCCCGACGAGACCGCCGCGCAGATCACCGCGGCGGGCGGCGTGGCGCGCAGCTACGTCTGCGACGTCACCGATCGCGCGTCGGTCCAGGCAGCGTTCGACAGCACCGCAGGCGATCTCGGCAGCCCGCAGATCTTGGTCAACAACGCGGGCATCACCCGTGACGAGCTGTTCTTCCGCCTGTCCGAGGACGACTGGAACGCCGTGCTCGCGGTCAACCTGACCGGCGCATACCACTGCGCGCAGGTCGCGCAGACGTTCATGGTGCCCCAGCGGTACGGCCGGATCGTGTCGTTGTCGAGCCGGTCGGCGCTCGGCAATCACGGCCAAGCCAATTACGCGGCCGCCAAGGCGGGCATCCAGGGCTTGACCGCGACGCTCGCCATCGAGCTCGGGCGCTACAACATCACCGTGAACGCGGTGGCGCCCGGCTACATCGCCACGGCCATGACCGCGGCCACCGCGAATCGGGTCGGCATGTCCGCCGAGGACCATCAGAAAGCCGTCGCGGAACGCACGCCGTTGGGCCGAGTCGGGCAGCCCGAGGAGGTCGCGGCGGTCATCGCCTTCCTCGCCGGCGACGAGGCGAGCTACGTCAGCGGCCAGACGCTGTACGTCAACGGCGGCGCGCGGTAAGAATCGCAGGCCGGCCGACCATCAGGGGCGAGTCCGATCGCTCACGGGCTGAATCAGGCCACCACGGCGAGCAGTGTTGTCGCGGACTCGGCAAGTTCACGATCACCGTGCAATTCACTACGCTGACGGGCTGTTTCGACAGTGATGCCACGGCTGGCCAGCCGCCAGAGCGTGTCCTGGTCCATCCGGACGGATGCGGCCGGCTTCACAGTGTGCGACGTCGTCAACGTCCAGCTCTGACCGTCGGACTCGGCCGTCCAGCGCCCGCCCGCCGGGCCGGTGATCTCGAACTGCACCGCCGTCCCACTTGGACGAATCCGATCACGCAAGGCCGACGGCAGAGCGTGGAGGAATGTGACCAGCACCGGGCGCAGCATCGATACGTCATCGGCGCCGGGGCAGGACACCGCGTCGCGGATCTGTTGCTGATGGACCCAGAATTCGGTGTATTCGCGGGCAATGTCGAGCCAGGCCGGACTGGTACCCGGGCCTGCCCACGAGACGTCCAGATGTGCTGGGCCCGCCAGGTCGGTCGCCGCCCACAAGAGATCCAGCTCCGGGCCCAACTGAGCCAGCAGCTGGATCACGAGGTGCGGGCTACATTGCCGCATCGCGCGGACGAACTCTTCGTTCATGCGTGCCAGGTAGGCGGGCAGGGTTTCGCCGTCATGGAAGACGGCACCGGCGTGTTCGTCCCGGCTGCCAGAGATGCGCCGCATGTAGTCGTTGAGAATATGGGCGGTCACGTCGGCGACATCCCAGCCAGGACACACCGTCGGCCTCTTCCAGTCCGCCGACTCCAACGATCGAAGCAGCTCGAGCAGCGCCTGCCGTTCGAGCGGGAACAGTGGTCGGACATCGATCGGGATCATGGTTGTTCAGTGAACCGCTCATCTCGGCGCCGATGCCAGCGCTTTTCCGGAAATGCTACTCGGCGCAGAGTCGAGCCACCGCAGGGGCGCGAGCGGCGTGATAGCTCACCACGGCACCGGTCCGGTGCGGTCGAAGAAGCCGCCGGTCGGACCGTCCGGCCCGAGCGTCGCCAGCCGCACGATGGCGTCGGTGCCCTCGGTGACGGTTTGGAACCCGGAGTGGTCGTTGAGGTCCGTCGCGGTGTAACCGGGGTCGGCGGCGTTGACCTGGATGCCCGGCAGTGCGCGCGAGTACTGCGACGTGATCATGTTCAGCGCCGTCTTCGACGCCGGATAGGGCAGGCCGAGCAGGGTGGATTCCACCCGGCTCGGATCGGAGGTGCGGACCAGCGAGCCCATGCCGCTGGAGACCATCACGACGCGGGGCTGCGTCGCCGCGCGCAGCAGCGGCAGGAAAGCGTTCGTCACTTGGACCGCGCCGAACACGTTGGTCTCGAATATGGCGCGAAAGTCGGCGGCCTCGACCTGTTCCGGTGTCTTGCGTGTCCCCGCGATGCCCGCGTTGTTGACCAGCACGTCCAGCCGGGGCGTGCGCTGCCCGACCGTTTCGACCGCGGCCGCGATGGACGCTGCCGACGTGACGTCGAGCTGGACGAACTCGACAGCCCACCCGTTCTCGGCGAATTCCGCCGCGGCCGCCGCACCCAGCGTGACGTCGCGCGCGCCGAGGAACACGCGCCAGCCCAAAGCCGCCAGCCTGCGCACGGTTTCGCGTCCCAATCCCTTGTTCGCCCCGGTCACCAGGGCCGTTGTCGTGTCTGCCATGGTGACAGCGTCGCGTTCCGGGCACTGGCGTACCAGGGCCAACAACTCCTGGGAGTACCGATCCCACCCCGAGCGGATCCGGCTGCGGCATGATCGGGTCGTGGATCGAACCGAACTGGCCGCGCTGCTCCGGCAGGCACGCGACCGGGTGCATCCGGGGGATGTCGGCCTGCCCGCTGGACCGCGCAGACAGGTGCCGGGGCTGCGCCGCGAGGAGGTCGCCCAGCTCGCGGGCGTCAGCGTGGACTACGTGGTGCGATTGGAGCAGGGGCGAGGACCGAATCCGTCCAGCTCGGTGCTGGCCGCGCTCGCCCGCGCGCTGCGGCTCAACGACGAGGACCGCACGCTGCTGTTCCAGTTCGCGGGCGCGGTGCCACCGCAGGAGGGCCGCATCGACATGGTGGTGCGGCCGAGCGTGTTACGCCTGCTGGACCGGATGGCGGACCTGCCCGCGCTGGTGCTGTCGGCGAAAGCCGACTTGCTGGCGTGGAATTCGATGGCGACCGCACTGCTCGGCGACTTCTCCACCTGGCCGCCCGCTCAGCGCAACATCATCTGGCAGCGTTTCCTCGGCACGGAGCGCGGACGGGTCGCGATAACGCCTGCCGACGCCGATAACGCCGCGGCGTTATCGGTGGCGACCCTGCGCGGCGCCCGCGCCCGCTACCCCGACGATCCGGGCTTGCTGCGCCTGATCTCCGAACTCCGTTCACGCAGCCCGCGATTCGAGCAGCTGTGGACCGCCCGGCGGTCCGGGCAGTGGCGCAGCGCGACGAAGACGATCGATCATCCCGAATTCGGCGCGCTGAGCCTGGACTGCGACACCCTGCTGGTCCCGGACACCGACCAGGCGGTCGTGGTCTACTCCGCGGCGCCGGGCACCCGCGAGGCCTCGGCGCTGGAACTGCTGCGGGTTACCGGGACAGAACGGTTCACGGTGTCCGAGTCCGCCGACTAGGCCTATGCCGCCTTGTATCGGCGCAGGTACTCGCCGGTGAGTGAGGTCGGGTGGGCGAGCAACTCGGCGGGCGTGCCGGTGAAGACGATCTCGCCGCCGTCCTTGCCCCCGTCGGGCCCCAGGTCGATCACCCAGTCGGAGTGCGCGACCACGTCGAGGTTGTGTTCGATCACCACGACCGTATTGCCTCGCTCGACCAGACCGTCCATCAGCGCGAGCAGCGTGTCCACGTCCGACATGTGCAGGCCGGTGGTGGGTTCGTCGAGCACGTAGACGCTTCCGGTGTTCTGCAGCTGGGTCGCCAGCTTGATCCGCTGCCGCTCGCCGCCGGACAGCGTGCTCATCGCCTGCCCCAGGCTGAGGTAGTCCAGGCCGACCTCGTTCATGGTGCGCAGCTTGGTGTGCAGCGCCTTCTCCGCGAAGAATCCGAGCGCTTCCTCGGCCGTCATCTCCAGCACGTCGGCGATCGACTTGCCACGCAGGGTGAGAGCGAGCACGTCATCGGAGAAGCGCCGCCCGTCGCAGGCGTCGCAGTGGGTGGTCACCGGATCCATGTACGCGATCTCGGTGATGATCACGCCGCGGCCCTCGCACTGCTTGCAGGCGCCCGTGGAGTTGAAGCTGAACAGGCCTGGAGATTCGCCCGTCGCCTTGGCGAAAAGCTTGCGGATAGGATCCATCAGGCCGAGATAGGTCGCGGGCGTGGATCGGGACGACGCCGCGATCGGCGACTGGTCGACGAAGATCGCCTCCGGGTGTTCGACCACGAACACGTCCCGGATCAGGCTGCTCTTGCCGGAGCCCGCGACGCCGGTGATGGATGTCAGGATGCCGGTGGGTATCCCGACGGTCACGTTCTTCAGGTTGTGCACCGCCGCACCTCGGATGAGCAGCTCGCCCGTGGCGGGGCGGAAGCTCTCCTTGACGCGGAAGGGGCGGCGCAGTCCTGCGCCGGTCGGGGTGTCCGCCACGCGGAGGTCGGCGAAACTGCCCTGGAACACCACCTGCCCGCCGTGCACGCCCGCGCGCGGGCCGACGTCGACGACGTGGTCGGCGATCTGGATGACATCCGGATCGTGTTCCACCACGATCACTGTGTTCCCCTTGTCCCGCAATGCCTTCAGCAGATCGTTCAACCGTCCCACATCTCGCGGGTGCAGCCCGACGCTGGGTTCGTCGAAGATGTAGGTCAATCCGATCAGCGTGCTGGACAGGTGCTTGATCATCTTCAGCCGCTGGCCTTCTCCACCCGACAGGGTCGAGGTCGGCCGATCCAGGCTGAGATACCCCAGGCCGATATCGGCCACGCGCCCCAGCGCGGTGCGGATGGCGCCGGCCAGACCGGCCGCGGCCGGGTCGGTGATCTCGTCGAGCACCGCCATCAGGTCGGTGATTTGCAAGCTCGCCCAGTCGGCGATATTGCGGCCGTTGATCTTCGTTGCCAGTGCTTCCTGGTTGAGCCGGGCGCCGGCGCAGCTCGCACAGACGCCCTCGGTGAGGAATTGCCGTATCTGCTCACGGGTTTTCTCGCTGAGCGTGGAGGTGTCCCGCTGCAGCCGGGTGCGGGTGAACTTGGTGGCGATGCCTTCGTAGTTCGCCTTCCAGGTGCCCTTGCTGAAGGTCAGCTCGACCTTGCCGCCGGTGCCGTAGAGCAGATCGTGGAATTCCTCGTCGGTGTAGTCCGAGAGCTTCTTGTCCGGGTCGAAGCGGCCGGACTTGCCGTACAGCTGCCAATCGCCGCTGCCCACACCGTAACCCGGCAGCAGGATCGCGCCCTCGTTGAGCGACTTGGTCCGGTCGAGCAGCCGATCGGGATCGGCGCGGACGGTGACGCCGAGACCGTCGCAATCCGGGCACATGCCCTGCGGCACGTTGAACGAGTAGTTGTAGACGAAACCGGCGGAGGGCGAACCGAATCGGGCGAACATGGCCCGCACCATCGAGAAGATGTCGGTCATCGTGCCGACGGTGGAGCGCGGCCCGCCGCCGACCGGCTGCTGATCGATGATCACCGGCGCGGTGAGGTTCTCGATCGCTTCCGCGTGCGGGCGCTCGTAGCGGGGCAGGAAGTTGAGGATGAAGGCGGGAAAGGTGGCGTAGAGCTGGCGCTGCGATTCGACGGCGATGGTGTCGAAGACGATCGACGACTTGCCGGAACCGGAGACGCCGGTGAAGACCGTGATCTTGTTCTTGGGAATTTCCAGCGAGACGTCACGCAGGTTGTGCTCACTGGCTCTCAGGACCCGGATGACGTCGGGAACTACGGCTGATTCGGCGAAAGGCATGCCGAACACCTTGCCATCGAATACCGACAAAATGTGCGGGGTAATGTGATGAAGATCACACAATTTGCCTGGGAAGGCCCGATAAAACCGAGGCGCGTAGTGGCCACTGGCATCAGCCGCCCGCGCTTCGCTGGAGATGGCCGCCGAATCCCCCTCCTCTAAGGTGAGGAACGTGCGCGGCGACCCCTACTGGAACCACAACACCCACTACCACCCATGGCTGCTGAAACAGGTTCCGCACTCGGCGCGCACGGCGCTCGACATCGGCTGCGGCGACGGCCTGCTGGCGGGCAAGCTGGCCTGCGGCGGGCTCGCGGTCACGGGGATCGATGTCGACGCGGGTATCCTCGCGCAAACGCCCGCCACCACCGGTGTGCGGCTCCAAGAGGCCGATTTCCTGAATTATCCAGGTACTTTCGACGTCGTTACCATCGTGGCGACGCTGCACCACGTCCCGCTGCGCGCGGGTATGTCCGCGCTGCGGCGCCTCGTCGCGCCGGGCGGCACCCTCGCCGTCGTCGGCTTGTGGAAAATGACGCCCCGCAATGACTTCCACTACTTACCCCTGCTGCCCGTCATCCGGGCGATGGAGGTCATGCACAGGATGAGCGGTCCCGGCGCACGGATGCACGATCCCGAGCAGAGCTACGACGAAATCCGCTCGGCCGCAGCGGAACTCCTGCCCGGGGCCCGGCTCCGACGGCGACTCATGTGGCGCTACACCCTGCTCTGGCGCAAGCCTGCGTGATCGACCCTCCCAGCGGGCGCGGCGCCGGGCTAGAGTCGTGGCATGCCGTCGCCTCGGGAGCATAGAACGCGAAAGGCCACCGTCACGATGCCCGGCGACGCCGTCGCTCGGCCGGGTCGTGCGCACGCGCGGATCTTCGGCGGGCGAAGCTCTTTCGAGCTGATCCGCCGCGCCCAGAACCTACCCCTACTATCCCAGCAGGAGGTCAGCGAACCGCGTTCCGGCGCGGCGTGACCGCCCCGGCGCTGGGCGGCGTCGTCTTGGACGCCGCCGCGGTCGTCGCATTCGTTCATCGTGCCAACTACGCCCAGGCGGTCGTCTGGGCGACGGTCGACGCGGGCAACACCATCATCGTGCCCAGCACCGTCCTCGCGGCGGCGCGCACTCACATTCCGGACGACCGGCTCGACATCCTGGCCGTGCTGGTCGACCTACCGCACACCGTTGTCCCGTCGTTCGATCGAGCGCCCGCACACCGGCTGCACATGGCACACGGCGCGGGAGCCTTGACCGCGGCGGGCCACGCCACCCGCGAGGCGGTCTGCCGGGACTGGCCTTGCCTGACCAGTCGCCCGAAGCGGCTGCGCCAGATCGACCCCAGGGTCATCATCGACGCACTGCCTTGACCCTCGCCCGCCCGGCGAGGCGGGTCAGCGCAGGAGCTCGATGACCGGCGCGAACTTCTCCATACTGTCCTCGAGGACGGTGATGTAGCTGATGCCGTAGCGGTCGCGGCGATCGCGCAGGCGGTCGGCCATCTCCTCGGGGGTCCCCATGAGCAGGATGGGGTGATCCTCGGGAGAGTCGGCGACGTCCGGCGGCAGCGCGGGGCCGAAGACCTCCAGCACGCTCGCGCGTTCTGCGGGCGGAACCACACGCTGCACCAGGATGTTGAACTCGACCCGGTCCAGCCGCGGACCGAGCAGCTCTCGCACGTAGGCGACGCGTTCCTCGGTTTCGGCGAGTCCGGCCATCTGCAGTGGTCCGCCGTTGCGTGCGGCCGCCGCGCCCGTGAAGGCGATGATGTCGGCGTGCCGCGCGGCCACGCCCAGCAATCGATCACCCCAGCCGCCGATGAGCACGGGCGGACCCGACGGCTGCGCGGGCTGCGGCTGATACTCCGGGTCGCAGAACATGCTGCGCAGCGTGATCACCGTGTTCTCCAGGTGCTCGACGCGTTTGCGGCCACTCTCGAACGGGATGCCCGCGGTCTCGAACTCGGCCTGCACGTAGCCCGCGCCCAGGCCCAGTTCGACTCGCCCGTCGGTGAACTGATCGGCGCCGGCCACGTCCCGAGCCAGCAGCACGGGATTGTAGAACGCGGTGTTGAGCACGAACGTGTTCAACCGCACCCGCTCGGTCGCCTCGGCGGCCAGGATCATCGCGGGGAACGGCGCGGGCAGGCCGAGATGGTCGGCGACGCCGACCACGTCGAAGCCGAGTTCCTCTGCCCTACGGCACTTTTCGATCCACTTCGACCGGGACTCGGGGACCACCATGTTGACACCGAACCGGAAGGGGCGCTGCGCAGTCACGCGTCTTGTCTAGCGAACCGGGCAACGCGGGTTCACTCCGGCCCCCGCCTACGGGTTGCTCAGCACTGAGTGATCGCGCCAGCGGCCACGGCGATCCCGAGCAGCGCCACGATGCTCGCGGCCAGGGGAACCGGACGGCGCAACGCCCGCCGGACCGGCCCGGCAGACCGCCGTGCGGGGGAGTTCGCGCCCACGGCCCGGCGTCCGAACCAGCGTCGCACCATGGCGACCGTGGTGATGATCAGTGTCGCGATCAGCACGACGCACTCCTCACACGCGGGCTGCCGCTGCGGCCGCTGGGCGCGACCCGATCTTCCGCTGGGTCGGCGCCCCGACGATCCCGTGCTGGAGCAGGCTTTCGGCGGTGTCCAACACCGTCTCCCGGACCGGGCGCATGGTCCAGCCCAGTTCGCGACGCGCCTTTTCGGCGCTGAGCAGTTCGGTGCGTCCCAGCGCGGGCAGGGTCAGCCGGACGCCCTTGTCGAAGATGGCGACCGCGCGCACCACCCAGTTCGGCAGCCGCCTGGTCGGAACCCGGAACCCCCGCGGGCCGAACTCCCCGGCGAGGATGCGGGCGATCTCGTCCATCCAGAGGTGCTCGCCCGCGCAGATGTAGCGGTTACCCGCGGCCTCGGGCGTCTCCAGCGCGAGGCGGTGCGCCACCGCGAGATCGCGCACGTCCACCGGGGCCCAGCCGACTCGGGGCGTACCGGGCATGTCCCTGGCCAGCAGCCTGCGCACGGGCTCGTGCGAGGTACTCGTCACCGCGGACAGCACCGGCCCGAGCACCATGCCGGGATTGACGACGACCAACTCGAAGGCGTCGCCGGCGGGCAGCTTTCCGACGAGGTCCCAGGCCGCCCGCTCCGCAAGCGTCTTGCTCTTCTGATAGGCCGGGCTGCGCTCGACCACGGTCCAATCGGCCTCGGTGCGCAGTGCGTCCGTCGCGTGGCCGGACACGATCGCGGCGATGGAGGAGGTCAGCACCACCCGGCGCACGCCACCGGCGGCGGCGCAGGCGCGCAGCACGCGCAGCGTGCCCTCGACCGCGGTGTCGATGAGCTCGCGCTCGTCGTCCGGCGGGGTCGCCGGGAACGGTGAGGCGACGTGCATGACCTCGGTGCAGCCGGAGACGGCGGCCGCCCAGCCGTCGTCGCGGTCCAGGTCGGCCTGCGTGAACTCGAGGTCGCCCCCGGTTCGCTCGGCCAGCTCGACCAGGTGCGCTCGTTTGCCGGTGGCGCCGAGGTCGCGGACCGTCGCACGCACGGCGTAGCCGTGCTCCAGCAACTCGGCGATGACATGACCGGCGACGAATCCCGTTGCGCCGGTGACCAATACCCGTGTGCTCATCTGTTCATCCGTCTCGTGGAGTGGCTACCGCGGCGACAATCTGAGCGCCGCTCAGATAATCTAAGCACCGCATAGTTAGGTTGTCCAGGGCAGGTCACATACGCTCGGATGATGACGCGGACGAGTTATCACCACGGGGCCCTGCGCGACGCGCTTTTGGCCGCCTGCCTGCGTTTGATCGAAACCGAGGGACTCGCCGCGGTCAGCCTGCGCAGGGTGGCCCGCGAGGCCGGAGTGAGTACCGCGGCGCCCTACCATCACTTTCCCGACCGGGCCGCCTTGCTCGCGACGCTGTCCACCCAGGGCTTCCAGTTGCTCGGCGAACGCCTGACAGCCGCCCGCGCCGACGCGACGACACCCATGGCCGCCCTCACGGCCCTGGCCCACGCCTACGTCCGGTTCTCCCGCGAGCAACCGGCCTATTTCCGGTTGATGTTCCGGCCCGAGCTCTCCCAGCCCGACAAGCACCCCGACGCCATGGTGGCGGGCGACGCCGCGTTCGCCGTTCTGGCCGACGCGATCGCCGAATGTGTGCGCACGGGGGTGCTACCCGCCGCCAAGGCCGACACGCTGGCGGTCATGTTCTGGGGGCTCGGCCACGGCCTCGCCTCGCTGTGGCTGGACGGACAGTTGGAAAAGCGCGCGGGACAGTTCGGCACCAGCGCGGCGGATCTGGTCGACGACGTGATGCGGACCTTCGCCATATTGATCGAGCCCGGCGCACCGCCGCTGACCTAAAGTAGACGCCAGAGATTTGCTGTCTGATTCTTCCCCCATCGATCCGAGAGGACGACACGGATGAACGCCCAGCTGGATCCGACGGTGCAGGAGTTCGTCGACGCGCTCAACGCCAACGATGAGGACCGGTTCTACGCGGTGCTCACCGACGACGCGACCATGTCCGACGACGGCGTGGAACGCAATCTCACCCAGTGGACCGAAGCGGAGATCTTCGACAGCAACGCCCGCATGCGGATCGAGTCCATCGGCGACGACGGCACCGAACTGGTTGCCGACTACACCAATTCGCGGTGGGGCTCGATGCGCACCAACTGGCGGTTCGTCGTGCGCGACGGCAAGGTGAGCCGCTTCGAGACCGGACAGGCCTGAATGCCCTTGCCATCCGGCCACCGACGTTGACATCCTGACGTTCGTGTTCGTCGCGCCCCGTTACGGTACGGGTTCTCTGGCCGATCTGTTTCCCTCGGTTCTGGCCGGACTCGGCGTCCCGGGCGCCGACGACCGTCTCGGTCTCGACCTCGGCGTCGACCGGGTCTGCGTCCTGCTGATCGACGGGCTCGGCTACGAAGCGCTCGCCGCGAATCCCGCCGCGGCGCCATTCCTGTCCGGCCTCGCGCCGGTCTCGCTGACCGCCGGGTTCCCGACGACGACGGCCACCAGCCTGGGCTCGCTCGGCGTCGGCTCCCCGCCCGGCGAGCACGGGATCGTCGGTTATCTGCTCAACATCCCCGGCTACGATCATCTGTTGAATCCGCTGGCCTGGCGGCTGCACGGCGACCCGGGCAAAGCCGACCTGCGCACCGAACTCGTGCCGGAGGAGTTCCAGCCTCTTCCAACGGTTTTCGAACGCGCCGTAGCCGACGGGATCGCGGTCGCCCAGGTGTCGCCGCGCGATCAGGCGGGGTCGGGATTGACCAGGGCGGTCCTGCGGGGCTGCGAATTCCGCCCGCAGCTGTCCTTCGGCGATCTCGTCGCCAACGTGGCCGAGGCGGTGCGGTGCGGGCCGCGCTCGCTGGTCTACACCTATCACGGCGAGCTCGATCTGACCGGACACGTGCGCGGTCCCTCCTCCCGCTCCTGGGAGTTGGAGCTCACCCACGCCGACCGGCTCGCCGCCACCTTGGCCGAACAGTTGCCGCCCGGCGCGGCGCTGCTCGTCACCGCCGACCACGGCATGGTGGAACTGAACGGACGCGTCGATTTCGACACCACGGACGCGTTGCGCGAGGGCGTCCGCGAACTGGGCGGTGAGGCCCGCGCCCGGCACGTCTACACCATGGCCGGCGCGGCCGCCGACGTCGCGGCCGCCTGGCAGGACACGCTCGGCGCCGATTTCGAGGTGCTCACCAGGGACGAGGCGGTGGCCCGCTGCTGGTTCGGCCCCCGGGTCACCCGCACGATCGCCGAGCGCATCGGCGATCTCGTCGTGGTCGCCCGCGGGCGGCGCGGCGTCATCCGCAGCGGTATCGAGCCGTTGCAGTCGCGGCTGGTCGGCCACCATGGTTCGCTCACCCCGGCGGAGATGAACGTCCCGCTGTGCGTCTTCCGCGCCTGATCGGCGCGGCCGGGCCTTAGGGTGTACTGCGATCGCGGTGTATGTCGCCGTGCCCGAACCTTCAGGAGGAGCCCATGAACGCCACGCTGTCACGGACCGGCCGAACCGGCCTGGGGATCGCGGTGGTCGCCATGGTGCTCGCGGGCTGCACCGATATCGAGCGCGCTCTCAACCGCGGCGGCGACACCCCGTGCAGCGAGTACATCAAGCAGGATCAGGACACCAAGCGCACGACGATCACCAAGTTCGTCAAGCAGCAGAGCAAAGACGACCGCGAACCGGCGGGCACCGCGGTGGACGCCACGATGGTGTCGGTCGACCTGCTGTGCGGCGCTCAGGCCAACGCCGACACCCCGATCAAGAACGCCGATGTAGCAGGCATTTTCATCCGCAAGTGACCGGGGGTCAGCGCGGCGGATGGGCGGCGAGCCAGTCCGCCGCGCGCCTGCGCGAGGCCCTGGCCAGCCAGGCATCCTGGATCACCTCGGTGAGCTCCTGACGGCTCAGCTCGCCGATACGGCTGGCGCGCACCAGCACCGAGGGATGCCCGTCGAAGTGCCGGGTGGTGAAGAACGGCGAGTCCGGGTCCTGGACCAGCGCCTGCTTGTCCGACTCCGACGGTACCCAGAGCACGATCACGTCGGTGTATCGCTCGCCGGTCACCGGATCCACCGCATCCGGACGCGGATTCCGGAAGAACACGAACGACTTCCCCCCGACCTGATAGATCGGGTTGCCCCGCGGTCCCTCGATGCGTGTCACGTGCGGCATGCCGGAGGCCACCTCGTGCACGTCGGCGAGACGCGCCCGCCGCGAAACGGTCGCCATGAACAGCAAGCTTAGGTCGCGGCGCGTGCTCCCCGAAACTCATAGCGACCGACCGGTCTGTGTCAGGGTGACGCGCCCTCACCGGCGTCCGCCACAATGAGAGAGCGAATATGAGCTCACACGACGACGATGGGTCCTCCACGTGGCGCAGTTCCGCACCCTTACCGAGCAGCGGACCGAACTGGAACGAGAATGGGAGCGCTGGGCGGCGGCTCCACTCACCACGCCCCCGCCCCGAAACACCGTGCTACGCAATGACGTGGCGCAATCCTGGCGACGCTCGCTGCGCACCGTCGATCCCGGTCGCACCGTCGCGCCGGGAGTGGACGACGTCGGAGACCGATGGGCTGCCTCCCCGCTGCGCGGACCCGTGACAACGCTGGCGGGTGAGCTGCGCGCCATCACCGAGGACTCCGGCTATTTGGCCGTGGTCACCGACCCCGACGGCACCGTCCTGTGGTCCTGCGGTGACCGCACGCTGCGCAGGCAAGCCGAGCAGGTGAACTTCGCTCCCGGCGGCTGCTGGGACGAAAGCCATATGGGCACCAACGGTGTGGGGCTCTCGCTGCACAGCGACCGCGCGGCGTCGGTGTTCTCCGCCGAGCATCTGGTCGCCGCGCTGCACGGCTGGGTGTGCTACTGCGCGCCGATCCACGGGCCCGACGGCAGAGTGATCGGTGTGCTGGATCTGTCCAGTTACTGGGACCGATCCCACCCAGCGGTGCTCACCTCGGTCCGAGCGCTGGCCACGGCAGCGGAGACGATGCTGCGCAGCGCCGCGCCCGCTCCGGCACCGGGAGTGCGGCTGGAATGCCTCGGCACCGCCCGTCTGTCGCGCGACGGCATCCCGCTGCGGCTGCCACCCCGGCAGCTGGAGATCCTCGCGCTGCTGGCACTCCAGCCGGACGGCTTCACCCCCGAGCAGTTGCACGACGCCATCTATGGTGACCGCTCGGTCTCCACGAGCACCCTGAAGGCCGACGTCTCACATCTGCGCCGTGCCACCGGCGGCGAAATCAGCAATCGTCGTTACGTTTTGACCGGCCCGGTGGCCTGTGACGCCGTCGACCTGCTCGCTGCCATCAGGGCGGGCGACACCACCTCGGCGGTCTGGCTGTATCGCGGTCCGCTGTTGCCCGGATCGGAGACCCCGGGCGTGCTGCAGTGGCGCCACTATCTCGACGTGGGCGTGCGGACCGCCGTGCTCGCCAGTGACCGCGCCGAGCACGCGGTGGCGTTCGGCGAGCGGGCACCGGGCGACATCGAGGTGCACGAGCACGCGTTGCGATTGTTGCCGCCCGACGACGTCCGCCGTGCGGTTGTCGCCGCCCGGCTGCACACCGCCTTGCACGACTAGCCTTTTCGCACCAACCTCGCGCCAACCTCGGCCGACCATAGTGGGCCCGATCCGAGAGATCTGCGAGGAATCATGACCTACACCAGAGCGGGGACGGGCCAGCGGCATCGTCGGCTATCCGACCCACTACGCCCACGCCATCGACGCCTGACCGACGGCGCGGCGATGGCGCGGCGAATCCGCCGGGTGGATATCACCGACCGCGCCAGGATCCTGTTGCGCCGCATGATCGAACAGCACGGCGCGGTGCTGTTCCACCAGTCCGGCGGATATCGCGACGGGAACTCGCCGAGGTGCCTGCCCATCCGCCAGGCCCGGATCGGCAGCGCTGACGTGCTGTTGGGCAGTCTGCCGTGGCACACCGAATTCTGGGTCAGCGCAGAGCAATACGAACGATGGAAGCACACCCATCTGACCCTGGACGTGGTCGACGGATGCGGCGGCCGCTCGACCGAGGACACGCACTTCGTCGTCAGGACACGGTTGCTCACCGACGAGGAAGCAGCGGCGCTGGCGGACGGCGGGCCGCCGCGCACCGGAGCCGACCGGTTGGCTTGAGCTGCGTCAGCGAACCGGCGGGGCGTCCGCCCGGGTGGGCACGACCACCCGGGCGGACATCGTGCGTCAGCGGCCGGGCAGGAAGCGCAGGATGCGGGCGATGATCATCAGGAACGGCTGCCACTTGCCCTTCGGGAACAGCTTCGGCGCATCGAGATTCAGGAACCGGGTCACCACGATGGACTGCGGTTCGGTGAACTTCAGCAGGCCATCGGGGCCATGGCGGCGGCCGACACCGGAGATGCCCATGCCGCCCATCGGAGCCGCGGTGCTGCCCCAGGCCGGTGCGTAGCCTTCGTCCACGCACACGGTGCCCGCGTGCAGCCGCGCCGCGATGCGTTCGCCCTCGGACTTGCTCGCCGCCCAGACCGAGGCATTGAGGCCGTAGTCGGTGTCATTGGCCAGCCGCACGGCCTCGTCGACGCTGTCGACGGGGTAGATCGACACCAGCGGGCCGAAGGTTTCGTCGCGACCGCACTCCATCTCGTCGGTCACCTCGGCCAGCACCGTTGGCTCGAAGAACAGCGGACCCAGGTCCGGCCGGGCGTTGCCGCCGGTCAGCACCTTCGCGCCCTTGCCGGTGGCGTCCGCGACGTGCTTGTACACCGTCTCCAGCTGTGCTTCGGAGATGAGACTGCCGATGTCGGTCGAAAAGTCGTAGGACGCCCCGAGTTTCGCGGCGTTCACGGCGGCGACGAATTTCTCCGTGAACGCCTCCGCGACGTCCCGCTCGACGTAGAGGCGCTCGATGGAGATGCAGAGCTGTCCGGCGTTGGAGAAGCAGGCGCGCACGGCGGCCTTGGCGGCCTTGTCCAGGTCGGCGCCCTTGGCGACGATCATCGGGTTCTTGCCGCCGAGTTCGGCGGAGAAGCCGATCAGCCTGCGGCCGCACTGCTCGGCCAGGTGGCGGCCGGTTTGCGAGGACCCGGTGAACATCAGGTAGTCGCACGCGTCGACGATCGCGGTGCCGACGACGGCGCCAGGGCCGGGCACGACCGCGAGCAGGTCACGCGGCAGACCCGCCTGGTAGAGCAATTCGGCACCGGCCAGCGTGGAGAACGGGGTCTGGCTGTCGGGTTTGACCACCACGGCGTTGCCCGCGATGAGTGCCGGGATGGAATCGCCGATCGAGAGCAGCAGCGGGTAGTTCCACGGTGCGATGACGCCGACCACGCCCTTGGGCTGGGAGCGAACGGACGCGCGGTTGAGCACCGGGAACGCGCCCGGTACCCGGTGGGTGTCCAGCAAGCGGGGGGCGACCTTGGCGAAGTAGCGGGCCGCGAACATCAGGCCCAGGATTTCCTCCTGGGCCGCCCAGCGCGCTTTGCCCGTCTCGGCCTGTACCACGTCCATCAGGAACTCGCGGTGCCGCACCACCAGCGCCCGATAGCGGTCCAGCACCGCGGCACGTTCGGCCACCGGCCGCGCCGCCCAGCGCTCCTGCGCCGCGCGGGCCTTGTCGAAAGCGGCTGTGACGTCGGACGCGGTGCCCACCGGCACGCTGCCGAGCGGGTTGCCGGTGAACGTCTCGGCGATCGTCTTGTGTTGCCGTTCGGTGGGCGCCTCGATCGCGGCCAGCGCGCTCAGGCGGTCGAATACGTCGGCTTCCGGCGCGGGCATCGTCGCCTCCTACTTGTGGGTAACTTGGGGATACACACAATCTACGCCGCCGCCCGCCAGATATCCGCGGTACGCGGACGGTCCACCGCGCCGAATGCCGTGGCGTAGCCGCTGCGGATCCGCGCCGAACACCGCATACTCCAGTTATGCGCTGAGGCAATCACTTTGGCGGCCGGATCGAGCAGCCACCACAATGACACGCGCTGAGTCAAATCAAGTCCCACTCACCGGGACAGGACGCCCGGATGGCCTGAATTGTCGATTAGGTTGTTCCGATGTTCAGAGCGAGGCTCGGCGTCCGTACCCGGATTCTGGCAATCGCGCTCATCCCGAGCCTGACTCTGCTTGTCGTCGGCGTGGGCGCTGCGAGCTATCTGGTGGCCGAGGGAACGAAAGCGAAGGACTGGGCCGCGGAGAACCAGAAGGCCATCCCCTCCACCAGGGAACTAATGGAGGCGGTCCAACTGGAACGCCACCTCACGCTCACCCAGCTCTCCGGCGACGGCACCGTCGCGCCAGCCCTCGGCGCCGCGCGGGTGCGCTTGGACGCGGCCCTGCGCGGCCTCGTCGAGGCTTCGCAGGGCCTCCGCGACGTCGACGACTCGAAGCTCGGCGACAACGTCGCCAATTTCACCACGCTCACGCAGCACATGACGGCAGTGCGTTCCGGCGTCGACGCGGCCGCGCTACCGCCCTCGGACGCCTACACGTTCTTCAACCGGCTGCTCGACGTGATCTCGGTGGGCACCAAAGTCGCCGAGCAGACCGCACCGGACAGCGAGATCGCCGTCCGCATCGCCACCGGCATGCGGTTGTTCAACGCCAGTGAGGCGATGGCGCGCAGCAACGCACTCGGCGCGATATTCGGCGACGGCACCCATCCCCCACTCATCCCGGCGGAGGAATATCTCCGGCAGATCGGCTTCTACCACACCGAGATCACCGCGCTCAGCGCCGAACTCGAGGGCGCGGAGCAGCAGCACCTCCAAGCGCTGACCGCGGGGACGGCCTGGCAGCAGCTGACCACGATGGAGAACGCCATCGCCCAGCGCGCCATGGCGCCCGTCCCGGCCGCTGCCCCGACGCCAACCGGTTCGACCAGCTCCAGCACGTCCGGCAGCGGCGCGCGTCCCACCGGACCGCCCCCGTTGCCGTTGAGCACGCAGGAATGGCACAGCGCCGCCACCGAAGTCAGCCGCGGCCTCATCGACGCATGGACCGCGCACAACCGGGCCTCGCAGAAACTCGCCGAGGACAAGGCCGCCGCCGCGGCGACCAGGTCCGCCGCCGCGGGCGGCGGCGTGCTCGTGGTCAGCGGGCTGGCGTTTCTCGTCGCGGTGGTCATCGCCAACCGCGTCATTCGCCGGCTGAAGCGGCTACGCGGCCAGACACTCGCACTGGCCGACGAGCGCCTGCCGGAGATGATGCGCAGGCTGCGCGACGGCGAAGCCGTCGATCCCGCGGCCGAGTCCCCCGACCTGGACTACGGACACGACGAGATCGGCCAGGTCGCCAAGGCGTTCCAGCACGCGCACTCCGCGGCCGTCGCCGCCGCGGTGGCCGAAGCCCGCACCCGCGAGGGCGTGAAGGCGGTGTTCCTGAACATCGCGCACCGCAGCCAGATCGTGGTGCACCGGCAGTTGGAGATCCTCGACGAGGCCGAGCAGCGGCAGGAAGACCCGGTCCTGCTCGACACCCTCTTCCGCCTCGACCATCTGGCCACCCGGGAGCGGCGCAACGCCGAAAACCTCACGATTCTCGGCGGCGGCAAGCCGGGCAGGCAGTGGCGCAATCCCGTTGCGCTGGTGGACGTGGTGCGCAGCGCGGTCGGCGAGACTCTGGACTACGCCAGGGTCCGGGTGGCCCGGCTGCCGGAGACCCAGGTGCTCGGCGCCGTGGTCGCCGATCTCATCCACCTGCTCGCCGAACTGGTGGACAACGCCACCTCGTTCTCCCCGCCGCAATCGCGTGTCGAGGTGACCGGCAACATCGTCGGCAAGGGGGTGATGGTCGAGATCACCGATCAGGGCATGGGCATGACCGAGGCCGAGGTGATCAAGACGAACGACATGCTGCGCAACCCACCCGACTTCGGTGTCGCCGCCTTGTCGGCCGACTCCCGGCTCGGGTTGTTCGTGGTCGCCCAGTTGGCCGCGCGCCACGGAATCGCGGTGCGGTTGTCGGATTCCGACTACGGCGGGATCAAGGCGATCGTGATCATCCCGACCGCGCTCATCACGGGCGAGCCCGACACGCCGCCGACACCGGCGGAGCTCACCGATCCGGGCAGTCGCCGCGGCGTCACTGCGACGCTCGCGGGTGCGGCGGATCCAACGCCGACCGGCACGTCCGCGGTGGCCACGCTGGCCGGCGAACTGGCGCCGCCGCGCTACGCACCACGGGCGTTCACCGAGGCGCCGCCCGAACCGGGCCCGGACGGCCGCCCCGCGCTGCCCCGGCGAAATCGACAGACCAATCTCGCACCGCAACTGGCGCAGCCGGTCCAAGAGCAGGCCGCGTCCACGCAGCCCGCACGTTCGGCCGAACAGGCCCGCGATCTGATGTCCGCCATCGAGAACGGGACGCGGCAGGGCCGCCGCGCCGTCATTTCCGATGAACAGGAAGGCTAGGGGTGTCCATTTCTCCCGCAGGTGATCTCAACTGGCTGCTGGACGATCTCGTCGACCGGCTGGCGGGCGTACGCCACGCGGTGGTGCTGTCCACCGATGGTCTACTACTCGGCCGCTCCAGCGGCATGAGCCGCGAGGACGCCGAACACTTCGGCGCGATGTCGTCGGCGCTCTACGGGCTGGCGCGCAGCGCGGGCAACCGGTTCGACGGCGGCGGCGTCCGCCAGGCCGTCATCGAACTCGACCGTGCGGTGCTGTTCGTCACCTCCGCGGGCGACAACGCTTGCCTGGCATTGCAAGCCGCCGAGTCGGCGAATCTCGGCATGGTCGCCTACGAGATGAACCTGACCGTCCAGCGCGTCGGCAGTTACCTGTCCACCACGCCGCGGCAGGACCTCGTCGGACAGGTCGAGCCCAACCTGCCATGACCAACCCGCGTGAGCCCTGGTTCGACGAGGCGGCAGGCCCGCTGGTGCGTCCCTACGCGCTCACGCGCGGACGAACCACCACCTCCGGACCCGAACTGGATATGCTCACGTCCGTGGTCGTGGACAACTCCGCAACCGCCCCGCGACGTTTCGAACCGGAGTACGTGGATATTCTTCGGCTATGCCGGGTTTCACAGACCGTCGCCGAAGTGTCCGCCCATTTGCGGTTGCCGCTTGCGGTGACCAAGATCCTCGTCGGTGACCTGATCGGCGATGGGCAATTGATTTTCCGCGCCCCCGTTCCGACGGAGGCCGGCCCCGATGACCTCAAGATATTGCGAGCGGTACTGGATGGAATCCGTAAAATTTGACCCGAGCGGCACCCCGCAGCTCGCCGCGTCGGTCAAGATCCTCGTCGCCGGCGGGTTCGGCGTAGGCAAGACCACCATGGTCTCGGCGATCAGCGAATGCGCGCCACTGCGCACCGAAGAGCTGATCACCGAGATGAGCACCGGCATCGACGACCTCTCCGGCGTCGAGCAGAAGTCCACGACCACGGTCGCGCTGGACTTCGGCAGGCTCACCATCGACCGCAACCTGGTGCTCTACCTGTTCGGCACCCCCGGCCAGGACCGGTTCTGGTTCCTATGGGACGAGCTGGCGCGCGGCGCGCTGGGCGCCGTGGTGCTCGCGGACACCCGCAGGCTGGGGAATTCCTTTGCCGCCGTGGACTTCTTCGAGCGCCGCGGCCTGCCGTTCATGGTCGGAGTGAACTGCTTCGACGGGGCACCGCACTACACGATCGATGAAGTGCGCGACGCACTCGACCTCGACGCGGTCACCCCGGTGATGCTGTGCGACGCCCGTGACCGCGGCTCGTGCAAGACCGTGTTGCTCACCCTCGTCGAGCATCTGATCCAACGCGCGCAGCGCGTGCAGGTCACCACCTGAGCGGACTGCGCCCGTCCCGGGGCTTCGGCTGAGCTTTCACACCTGCCGCAGCCAGGCCAGAAACAGCAGTGCGCCGCCCACGGCCAGCACCACCGCGGCCGGAGCGGGCCACCACGGACCGTTCCGGCCGAGCAGGCCGCGGGTGAGCCGCACCTGGAACGCGCCGAGTCCGGCCAAGACCAGCAGCCAGACCGGCAGCAAACCGACGCCGAGAACGGCGTGCACCGCCCACGCACCCGCCAACGACGGACCGCCCCAGGACCCTTCGAGATTGTCGCCCGCGATCAGCGGATAGCAGATCCCCCGGATCGCGGCGACGACCGCGAGAAACGCCAGGAACCACGCCAGCAGGCCCACCGCGCCGCTGAGCACCGAGTGCGACACCGACCGTGCGACCGAGAATTTGTGCGGAAGAACGGATTCGCCGAGCATCCGCCGCGGCACCCGCAACCGGGTCGGAATCCGCCGTATCGCCAGCGGCAATGCCCACAGCGCATACCCCGCATACCGAAGGAGTGCCCGAAGCCACGACATAGCGCCGACGGTAGCGCTGTTCGTCCCGCGATTCACCCCAGCAGACCGGCGTTCACCAGATCGTCGAACAGCAACTGGTCGACCGGCGGAACAAGAGCGCGGTCGGCGTAGCGGAACCACGCGACCTCTTCGATTTCGCTGCTGGCGGCGAGCGTTCCGCGATAGTCGGCGGTGTAGCAACTCATCCGCACCACCGCGGCGTCCGCGGGGCCGTCCGCGGCTTCGTAGGTACCCACGTGCGCGACGGTTTCGGGCAGCAGTGCGACGGTGAGCTCCTCTTCGATCTCGCGCACCAGTGTCTGGATATCGCTCTCGCTACCCTCGCGTTTGCCGCCGGGAATATAGAAGACGTCCTTGCCGCGCGGTCTGGCGCACAGGATCCGCCCGTCCTCGATCCGCACCCACGCCACCGTGTCGATCAACTGCCGCACTCGCCCGTCCGCCACCGCCGCAGCCTAACGCCGCATCGCCTGCCGCGCCGCGCGGACACCGATCAGCCGGACGGAAGCAGGGACGCGTCCTTGGCACCCGGCCCGAGGACCGGACGCAGATCGCGGGCGCCGACATGCTCTCCGCACTCGGAGCACACCGGTTCGATGGTCACGAGGTTTCCGCAACCGGTGTGCCGCGTCTGCACCGGCGGACCGTCTGGGGCCGCCCATTCGTCGCCCCATTGGCGCATCGCCGTGACCACCAGCCACAGCGAACGCCCTTTCGGGGTCAGGCGGTAGTCGTAGCGAACCGGGTTGTCCTGGTAAGGCTCCCGGGTGAGCACACCGTGGTCGATCAGATGCTCCAGGCGCTGGGCCAGCACATTGCGGGCTATGCCGAGCCGGGCGCGGAAGTCGTCGAAGCGCGTCACGCCGAACAGCGCGTCCCGCACGATCAGCAGCGTCCACCACTCTCCGACCACCTCGAGGCACTGGGCCAGCGAGCAGTTCATGTCCTCGAAGCTCGTCCTGCGCATACCCGTCAGCATAGTCAGTTGCTTCATAGAACTCACTACCTTATGGTTCGTTTCATGATGCAACTCACTACGCGGACGCTTGCCGAGGAATTCGCGCTGACCGAGACCGGCGACGGTTGGCAGGCGCGAGTCGACCAGACCTGGCGCGGCTGGACCGGACCACATGGCGGCGTGATCGCCGCCCTGCTCGTCGAGGTGGCACGCGCAGCGGCTACCGATCCGCTGCCGGTGCGGGCGGTGGACCTGCGTTTCCTCGGCCGTCCCACGGAAGGCGCACTGAGTTTCCGCGCGACGGAGCACACGGTCGGCCGCAGCACCGCCGTACTGGAGGCGCGAGCCGATCAAGACGGCAGCCCGATCGCCGCGGCCTCCATCACGCTCGGACGCACGGTGGCGACCGGCGTCGACGACTACGCAGGCGACCCCGCGCCGGAGGTACCCGGCCCCGAAGCATGTGCGAAGTTCGCCCTGCCGCCGGAAATCGTGCCGGTAGGAGCTCATTTCGATATCCGCCCCTGCGCCGGACCGCTGCCGCTCACCGGTGCGGACGAACGCATGATGTGCGCGTGGATCAGCCTGGTCCCCGAGCTTCCGACGAATGCGGCGACCCTTGCCATCCTGGCCGACGCGCTGCCGCCCGCCGTGTTCCCCACGCTGCGCGCGCCCGTCGCCGTCCCCACCGTCGCGCAGTCGATGTACCTGCACCGTGAACCTGCCGGACGCCAGCCCGTGCTGGTGCGTGCCACGAATGCCTCCACCGGCGGCGGTTGGTCGGTGGACGACATCTCGATCTGGAACCGGGAGGGCCGGCTGCTCGCCTCGGCCCGGCAGACCCGCCGCGTACTCGGCTGAAACGGAGACAATCGTGAATTCCCCTGCCACGGCCGTGCATCGGCCTGCCGCCGACTTCCGGATCGTGCTCTCCATCGTCTCGGTCGGAGTGCTGCTGTCGAGCCTGGACTTGTTCATCGTCAACGTCGCACTGCCGGATATGGCCGCCGACTTCGCCGGAGCGAAGCTCTCCGGACTGTCCTGGGTGCTCAACGCCTATGCGATCGTGTTCGCCGCGCTGCTGGTCCCAGCAGGGCGACTCGGTGACCGCAGCAGCATCCGCACCACATTTCTGCTCGGGCTCGCGGTGTTCGTCATCGGATCGGCGCTGTGCGCGACCGCGTGGGACGTTGGATCGCTGGTGGTGTTCCGCGTGATCCAGGCGGTTGGCGGCGCCCTGCTGACCCCGGCGTCGCTCGGTTTGGTGCTCGCGGCGAGCCCGCCGCAGCGGCGCGCCGCCGCGGTGCGACTGTGGGTCGCGTTCGGTGGGCTCGGCGCGGCGCTCGGGCCGGTACTGGGCGGTGTTCTGGTCGAATTCGGCTGGCGCTGGGTGTTTCTGGTGAACGTGCCGATCGGGCTGGTCGCGGTCGTTGCCGGACTGCGGATGCTGCCCGACCCGCCCGGTGACGGAGGCAGGCTGCCCGATCTGGTCGGTGCGACGCTGCTGGTCGGTGCGATCGCCACGCTCGTGCTCGGACTGGTCAAGGGCGAGGACTGGGGTTGGTCGGCAGCCGGCGTGCTGGCCGCCTTTGCCGTGGCGGCGATTCTGACAGTGGCGTTCGTCGTCTCCTCGGCCCGCCACGACAGTCCGGTGGTCGACCCGGCGCTGTTGCGCGCCCCCAATTTCGCGCTGATGACCGGCAACGCGGTGTTCTTCAATGTCGCCTTCGGCGCGATGCTGCTGTCGGTGGTGTTGTGGGCGCAGAATGTCTGGGGTTGGTCGGCCCTTCGCACCGGCTTGGCCATCGCGCCGGGACCACTGATGGTGCCGGTGGTGGCAGTCCTCGCGGGACGCCTGATCGGCCGGATCGGCGCCGGGCCGGTCATCGCGGCGGGCGGGATCATCTTCGGCGCGGCCATGCTGTGGTGGGCGCAGGCGATCACCTTGCAACCCGACTACGTCGGCGGGCTACTCGGCGGCATGGTGGTCAGCGGCATCGGTGTCGGGTTGACGCTACCGACCGCCTTCGCGGCGGGAACCAGCGGATTGCCACCCCAGCGATTCGCCACCGGGTCCGCGGTGCTGAGCATGGCGCGACAGATCGGCCTCGCCGTCGGGGTGGCGGTCCTCGTCGCGGTGCTCGGCTCCCCCTCTGGGCCGGAGGCGACGCTCGACGCCTTCCAGCGCGGGTGGTACGTGACAGCAGCGGTCGCCGTGATCGCGGGCCTGATCGGAATTGCCGCCCGAATGCCAGGATCCCCTGTGGCGCAACCGGCTCCGGCCACCGAACCAGACAACGCTATACCCTAGCGCCGGAGTAATCACCAGACGGCCTCCGGGCAGGCTGCCATCGGGCGTTCTTGGTATCTGGACGCCGCGGTCACCACCACGTAGCTGATTCGTCCCGCCCAGTTGTCCGAGGAGTCGCCAGCAGCGATGTTGCCGAGGTTTCCCACATGGTCAGCCAGGTGTTCGGTATGAACCGCAGGATTGGCCGCCGTTGTGGCGACATCGGCAGCATCCTGACTGCCACCGAAGAACGGGTGCCGAGAATCGTTTCCCGACGCCAACGATGGTCCAACTGCGGATCCGGCCGTTCGTGTGCTCGGACCCCTCAGCGATCAGACTCGGCACGAGCACCCCTCGCTGACCGACTCAGCGGCGCATCTCCGGCGAATGCTCCCCTACCCTCGCCATCGTCACAGCCGAGGTCGGCAGATCATCGAACAAGCGCGGCACAGTCGTTGTCGAACGCGGCGCCGTCGAAGCGAGCCTGCAGGAAGCTCTGCGCGGCCGGAGGGAACAGGATTCCGGCCATGAGGTGATCGGCGCCCGGATATTCCATGTAGCGGACCGCGACGTTGCGACGGCAGTAGTCGGCGGCCAGTTCGCGGGTGTCCGCGGCCACTATTACCCCGTCGCCGGTGCCGTCCGCATTACCGGCACCGAGGAGCAGCGGTCCCTCCGGGGTGCCCGCGCTACCCATTCGCCCCTGTTCGATCATCGGCGCGAAAGCCGGGATGGACCGGTAATCCTGGTACTGCTGTTGCAGCAGCTGCTCGATCCGCAGGCCGGGATACTTGGGTCCGTCGGGCGCGCACTTGTCCGCGACTTCGGCAAACACTTGCTTGCCGTAATCCGACAGGTAGGGATCCATATCGATGCCAAATCCCCGCGCCATGCCGGTCATCAGATACGGCAGCAGCGACGCCCACTCCTGTCTGCCGTTGATGTAGTCGACAGTGCTGACCAAGTCGACCGGAAGACCACCCGCCGCGGCGCCCACGATCTCCAGTTCGGGCGCATAGTCAGGCGCCAGTTCCGCGGCGAATACGGTCGGGATCGAACCGCCCGAGAAACCGGACATACCCACCGGGGTCGCCGACGGGGCGCCGAGCGCCGTCAATGCGGCGCGCACACCGTCCAGGGTGGCGTACCCCGATTTGTGTCCCGCGCCGTACGCCCGCTCGGCACCCTCGTAATCGCTTGTGACCACGGTGAATCCGGCTGCGAGGTAGCCTGCGATGATCGGCGTGTCCATGATCGAACCCGGCCCACCGCCGCGCAGCGTGTAGGACGGATCGCACCGCGCGCCGAGCGCGTCGTAGGCGGTCTGATACGAAACCAGCCGAACCGCGCCCGAGGAACCGGGCGGGCGGATCACCGTGGCAACCGTTGCGGCGGGCTCGCCGAGCTGGCCGGTTGTGCGATACAGCAGCTGCGTGGCCGTCAAAGGCAGCTGCACGCCGGTCGGGG
Organism: Nocardia sp. Marseille-Q1738; assembly: GCF_965283145.1. Lineage (NCBI taxonomy): Bacteria > Bacillati > Actinomycetota > Actinomycetes > Mycobacteriales > Nocardiaceae > Nocardia > Nocardia sp. Marseille-Q1738. Next base: position 511,598 of record NZ_CBDIMS010000004.1, read on the forward strand.
CCAGCGCCACGGTCCTGGTCCGCAGCACCGTGCCCGGCGCGATGTCGGCCAGCGGGAGGTCGGCACGGTAGAACGGGTCATCCGTCGGCAGCAGCAGCGCGTCTTCGGCCCGGCCGGCAGGTGCGTCGACAAGTGAAAATATCGGTAGCACAACAAGTGTCGCCAACAGCCCCAGGATGCGTCGCAGACGCGACCGCAGTATCCAACCGCTAGGTAGTCCGCTCATTACGGGACGTCTCTCCTTCGGCTTGTCCCCCAGCCAATTTCGAATTCGCTCCGATCCTATTGATGCCGCACGAGGGTGTCGCGACCATGTTTCTAGTGGCCGTGATCGCGGGCCTGATCGGAACTGCCGCGCGAATGCCAGATGCCCTGTCGTGCAACCAGATCCGGCCACCGAACCAGCCGCCCCCTGATCTGCTGCCAACGGGATTCGTGGCTGGTCGGGCAGACATCAGCTGATGATACTGACCGCACCAGCCCGACCGTAGGTAGGTACGCATGTTGGTCAAACGCACTACTGTCGCTCTCGCGATCACCGCCGCCCTGCTCGGCACCGCTCACACAGCGGCGATCCCGCCGGCACATGCGGCCGGATCAGGCTCGGCAAGCCAGTCCGCACCCGCACCGAATTCCCCATGGCGCAATCTGTGGTGCCTGCTCACCGGCCAGTTCGTCGGCTCGGTGCAACCCCTCTGCTGACCCGTTCGGCGCCCGGCGTACGTGAAAAGGCGTGGCGCCGAGCGGTTTTCGTACAGGCGATAGGCCGTAAGGACCCGGATCGCGTCGGTCTCTCGGCCGGAGCGGCGTCAAGCTGGATCGGCTGATCGATCCGACATCGACCCGTCGGGGGCACGCACGACTTGCCCGCTTTCGGCGGGCAGGCCGGCGGCGATGCCGTTGAGCACATGGGCGAGCCCGTATCGGAAGCGCTCCTCGGGCGGCATATGCGGAACCCGCGCCTGCTCGATCGAACGAGTGAACATCGGGTACTGCCCGGAGACGACGATCTGGGCGACATACGGTCCGACGTAACCACTCATCCATTGGGCCATGTCCATGCCGGTGCGCCGGGCCTGTTCCAGCCATCCGATTTCCCGATGGACGGCGCTGTGGGTGTAGTCGCTCAGCATCCCGACCAGACTGGCGATTACGTCGATGTCCAGTCCGAAGCCGTCGAGTGCGGACATGGCGAACTCCTGCACGCGCAGGGAGTTCGGGCCCAAGGTCGGGCGTCTATTGGCCAGGGCGATCTGCCAGGGATGGCGTAACCCCACCGCCCGCGTTTGCTCGGCGACGAGCGACAAGTCTCGGCGCCAGTCTCCACTGGGCTGCGCGGGAAGGACGATCTCGCCCACGACCGCGTCGATCATGAGGTCGATCAAGTCGTCTCGGCCGGCGACATACCGGTACAGCGACATCGCCCCGGTGCCGAGTTCCGCGGCGATCCGCCGCATGGTCACGCCATCCATGCCCTCCTCGTCGGCGACCTCGACCGCGGCCTGCGTGATCTGGGCCCGGCTGTAGCCAGGCCGACGTCCCCGCCCGGAGCGCTCCGGCTCCTCCGGGCGCATCCAGATCGTCGTGTTCTCCTGGCTCGACATGAACCTCCTCCTTCTCGCGTACATCGTACTTGAATTGCGGTCGCTATATCGAGTACGTTGTACCCGAATTGCTTCACAGCGGACGATAGGACCAGGAATGAATGCTCGACCTACAGTGAGCGACCCCGAACGCGCTGCCAGGGCTCGCCAAGTGGCGACGGAATTCGCCGAAGGGTTACAGCGAGCGAGCGGCGCTGACGAGTACGACTCCGCGTTCGCGGCAGATGTCTTGTGGGGCAGTCCTTTCGGGGCGACCGTGGCGGGATACGCCGAACTGAACGCGATCCATCACCGCCTGATGGCAGCAAAGGTGGCCCCGCCGTCACGATTCGAGGTGGTCGCCACCCTCGCTCCCGCGCCCGGTGTGGTGGTAACACAAATTCGCAGGCAGGCAGCCGATAGTGACGGGTTCTCCGAGATGGCGATGTACGTGCTGGTCGAACGCGATGGCCGGTGGTGGCTGGCGGCGGCGCAGAACACTCCCGTCGGAGTGTCACCGCTGCGGAGTGCAGACACCGACCGCCCTACCGGGCCCGAGCAGAAGGACTGATCACCATGCCATTGAGCGGAGATTACCAACGCGGCACCGCGGAGTGGGCCGCCGACCAAGCCGAACGGATCATGAAATCCGGTGGTACGAAAGGCACGACGATCATGGGCATGCCGGTGGTTCTGCTGACCACCATCGGCAACAAGACCGGCAAACTCCGCAAGACCCCCTTGATGCGGGTCGAGCACAATGGCGAATACGCCGTGGTCGCCTCGCTGGCCGGAGCGCCCGATCACCCGGTCTGGTACTACAACATCGTCGCGAACCCACACGTCGAGTTGCAGGACGGCACCGTAACCAAGGACTACACCGCCCGCGAAGTCTTCGGCGAGGAGAAGGCGCTGTGGTGGGAGCGCGCCACCGCCGCATACCCGCCCTACGCCGACTACCAGCGCAAAACTACCCGCCAGATCCCGGTCCTCGTCCTGACCCCGCGCTAGCGAACCTCCGCTCACGCGTACTTCACGATGCCGCCGCGAGTTGCGCGAGTGAGCGGAGCCCTCAGCTTCTGGTGCCGACGAGTGTTCCGACACGGCCTCGGATCGAACAGCTCGTGGCGGTTACGGGTGTGCGTTACCAGACGTATCCCAAACCTCAGGACTCCGTTGTGCTGTAACACCACAGAATCTTCGCCTCGAGTCGCGCCGGTCGCCCCGCCTGTAAAGAATCTGGCGAGTACGAAAGTGATTGTCCGCCTTGGCATAACAAGCCATATGGTGCGGGCGGGGATGACTGGAGAGAAGTAGCGGTGGTACTGCTGTGGGTCGTTATCGTTGCCATCGTCGTGGTTCTGCTCGGCGGCGCGGCCGCAGCCATGGTGTGGGATCCCAACTCCCGTCGTAATTCACGGGCGTCAGGCAACCGCGCGGCGATGCGGGTCTCGAACACGCGAGCGCAGCACCAAAATTGGCCCCGCCAGTCTTGAGGAATCACCCACCGCAATCGCTCGCCGAGTACGGCACCACGCGAACAGTCTTGTCTGCGTCCGCAATTCGTTCCGGCCGCTTGTCCCATCGGCCCGAGCCGTGCGACGGGGCCGAGATCCTCGCGCAGGACGTGGTTCGATCTTGACGGCGTGGACACGCCGATCACAGCTGAACAGCGGCAGCTACAGTCCAAGTCCCCAGCGCTAGCAGGCACAATATCGAGCCGATGATTGCCACTGCCGTGCCTCGTCGCGGCCCGATGCATCCGAGAACGCCGAAGATGAGGCCGGGCAGCGCAAACACATATGCCAGGTACTGGCGAACCTCCCACAGGTCGATCGGGAGAAAGGGGACGACCAATCCGGCAACCCCGAGAACCAGTGCGATCACGGCGAATCCGAATCCCTTGGCCGGCGCGGGCGCGTTCGGCACATTCTGGGACCACGCTGACGGTGGAACGTCGCGGAACTGAGGCGGCTGATTCAAGGGCCGCCCGAATTGGTCCAGGTACGGCGATTGCCGACTCTGCAGGGGTGGCGGGCTCGGTGGCCGCGGACCGAAGTCGGGGCCGGGTACGTGCGGATCGTTCGGCACCGACCGAGCATATCGGTGTGCGACCTTCCCAGTCAGCGTCTGAGCGGTGAAAATTCAGCTGTCGACGTCCCGTGCACGCACCGCGTCTAGCCCCCAGCCGCCGCGAGCGCGGAACGCGCGAAGGCCGCATCGGCGCCCGAGGGGATGGCTTGCAGCACGGTCACGGAACCGTCGGTCCCGCACATGTACACCGTGCCGAACAGTTCGAAGGGATACGGGTCGAGTCGTATGGTGCGGTCGTCCATGATGAGGTGCCGGTCAGTTGGTGACCATGCACGTGGGTCGTAGACGATGCGCCATATCGGCCCGGTCCGTGGCTGGAGCTCGATGATCAGATCAGGAAGCTCGGTAATGAGGTTGCTCGATCGTGGCCACCAGACCACATCGATGTAGCTGCTCGTATCGGAGTCCGGACGCAGACGTAATCGTGGGGTATGTGTGGGCGTGCGGCGAAGCGGTGCCGGATGCACATTCGTCGAAAGTGGCGTCATCAGACGCTCCTGTCACGGCCTGTCCGAAGACCGGATTATCGAACCGGGGACGGCGCGACCTCTGCCGGCCAGCGCGCATGATACCACCGAATACTGTCGAGCCTACACGCATGTGTGGCCGCCCGGCGTGGGCGGTGGAAGGGACGAGGCACCGGTCTGGCAACCCCGTCCAGTGGGCTGGGCGTGGGCGCTGGATCAGTGTGGCGTGTTGCGGCGGGCGAGTTGGTCGGCAGTGAAGTCGGCGGTCCACACCGGTTGCAGCATGTGCCAGTCGGCCGGGTGCTCGGCGATTCCTGCGGCGAACCGATCGGCCAGCGCCTGAGTCGTATGCTGCACTCCGCCAGCGGTGTCGATCGGGGCGCCGACGTGGAATCCCCAGCCGTCGGGCGTGAACCAGCAGTGCACCGGTAGCAGTGGTGCACCGGTGTCGGTCGCCAGCCGGGCCGGACCGGCCGGCATGCGGGCCGGTTCGCCGAAGAAGGTGACCGGCACGCCCGTGCCGGACAGATCGCGTTCACCGAGCAGCCCGACTATCCGCCCCTGCCGAAGCCGCGCGGTCAGCTGCTCGAACGGTGGTGTCGCGGCACCGGTGAGCGGGACGATCTCGAAACCCAGACCTTCACGGAACCGGACGAAGCGCCGGAACAGCGATTCCGGGTTGAGCCGCTCGGCCACGACGGTCGGTGAGCCCACCCGCTGCACCAGCCAGACTCCTGCCATGTCCCAGTTGCCGCTGTGCGGCAAGGCCAGCACCGCCCCGCGTCCACGCTCGACCGCCTCGTAGATGTGTTCGAGCCCGGTGGCCGAGGATTCGATGATATCGGCCAGCCGTACCGGATTCATCGACGGCAGCCGGAACGCTTCGCGCCAGTAACGAGCGTAGGAGCGCAGGCTCGCGTGCACGAGGTGGTCGGGTACACCCTCCGGCACGGTGGACAGTACCCGGGCCAGATTGCGCCGCAATTGGTGCGGTCCCCCGTCGCGGGCCGCGCGATCCGCCGCGATGTCGAACATGCGGATCGCCCACCGCTGCGGCAGAGCACGCACCAGCCGCCAACCGGCCGCGTACCCGAGATCCCAGGCTCGGGCCTTCGGGTTCACTGATCGGTGCCAACCGTTACGGCGGCATCATCCGCGGCCGCGGCACCCGATACAGCGCTGCTGAACACCGGTCGGCACACCACGCCCGCACCGGCCTGTGCGGAGGTGGCGGCGGGTTCCTCGAGGTGACTGAACAGGCTCGGCGACGGTAGAGATTTGCGATTCATCCCTGAAGTGTCCTCCCATCTACCGAAAACAGCACAATGAACGCCTGGAACGTGAGCGTGTCGACGTAGACGATCGGACGATGGGGCCGAGTTCGTTACGGCACATGCAATCAGCTCAGCGTTCGACGCTTTTCCCGTCTGCGTGCTGATGCGGGGTACCGGCTGGAGAGTGAGTGGGGTGGTTCGTTTGCCAACCCAAACCTGCGAGGACGATGCCCAGGCCGCCACGGAATTCGATTTCGGGATCGCTGTCGAGGACAGCTCGGGAGATCTCGATCAGCTTCGCGAACCGGTCCGACGGCAGCGCCGCGATTCGGTCGGTGATGGACATGAGGTCTTCGCCGCGCTCGGTGGAGAGCGGACCGGTGAGTTCGGCTTGCGCGAATCCGGTGATGAACGCCGACACCGCGCGGAAGGCGATGAGTAGTTCCCCGCCTGATCGGCCACTACGGGCCAGAGCGCGCAGCAACGCCTCCGCGGGTGCGAGCGTCGTTTCGTCGAAACTGCGCCGGGTCAGTACCAGCGGGATAGCGTGCGGATGGGCACGCGCGGTGCGCCAGAGTCCTTCCGCGATCGCGGTTACCTCCTGCCCCCACTCCGCATCCGGCTCGACGGACCATCGCGCTTCGGCCATCACGGCTTCCGTGACGAGACGCTCGAGCCCCTCGCGCCCGTCGACGTAGTTGTAAATCGTCATCGCGCCGGTGCCCAGTGCGGCAGCGAGGCTGCGCATCGTGAGCCCGGCGAGTCCGTGCTGGTCGACCAGCGCAAGAGCCGCGGCCCGCAGTTGCTCATGGGTGAACTTTCTGGGCGCAGGCAACACCCCTCCTTGTTTAAGTACGTCGTACGTGTTTAACTGTCGTCGTTAACGTACAACGTACTTGAATCGAGATATGATGACCATCCGTACCAGCTTTCCGTCCGGTCGTGACGAGTGCGCCGCCTGGCTGACCCTGCCCGATGGGCCAGGCCCGCATCCGGTGGTCGTGCTCGTGCACGGCGGGGGCGCGACGCACGAGATGATGCTCAGCCAGTACGAGAAGTGGTTCTCGGCGGCCGGGCTGGCCGTGGTGGCCTTCGACTTTCGTTACCTCGGCGAATCGGGTGGCCGACCGCGGCAGCTGGTCAGCCAGCGCCGTTACGCCCGCGACGTCGACTCCGCACTCGCCTTCGTCCGATCCCGTCCCGAACTCGACTCGGCGCGCGTAGCGCTGTGGGGAACGTCTTTCGGGGCCAGCCACGTGGTCGCTGCCGCAGCCCGCCACCCCGAGCTGGCCGCGGCAGTCGTGCAATGTCCCGTCCTCAGCGGGCGGGCCATCGTCGCCCGAGCCGGAGTGCGGCACCTTCTACGGTTCACCGTGCCGATACTGTCGGACCTGGTTCGCGCCACACTGCATCTGCCACGGCGGTACGTTCCGCTGGTCGGCAAGCCGGGTGAGTTGGCATTCGTCAACCAGCCCGGGGCGCTGGAGGGCTGGCAGTCGGTGACCCCGCCGGGCAACCGGTTCGACAACCGGATCACGGCCGCTTCGGGACTGGGCATGCTGTTCTACAACGCAGCGGCAGCGGCTCCTCGCGTGCGATGCCCGTTGCTGATCTGTGCGTGCGACCGCGAGAACCTCATCGACCCCGCGATCGTGGAACGAGTCGCCGCGACCGTGCCCCGGGCCGTCCTCGAGCACTACGACGCCGACCACTTCACCGTTTACCATCCGCCGCACGTCGAACGGATCGTCGCCGATCAGATCGCTTTTCTTCGCACCCACCTGCAGCCGGGCGCGTAACGAGAGGAGATGACCGTGCAACGAATTCACGATCTTCTCGCCGACAAGATTCAGAAATCCAGCCTGGACAGCAACCCACGAGTCCCGAAGTGGCCTGAGAAATAGCAGGGCGCCCGGCATCCGTGAGATGCCGGGCGCCGAACGGGTTTACCCGCGACCCCGGATCAGCGGCTCAACCGCTGGAATCGCCGCACCGCCAGCGGCAGGAAGATCGCGGTGATGATCAACGGCCACACCACCGCCATCAGCAGCGAGTGCTGCTCCACCCAGGAATCACCGCTGCCCACCGGCGTGCCGAACAGCTCGCGGGTCGCCGCCACCGTGGACGAGATCGGGTTCCATGCCGCGATGACGCCGAGCCAGTCCGGCATCAATTGCGGCGCAACGAAAATGCTCGAGATCATGGTGAGCGGGAAGGCGACCGCGAACAGTCCGCCCGCGGCCTCCGGGTTGGGGACGAGCAAACCCAGCCACACGCCCACCCAGATCAGCGCGAATCGCAGCAACAGCAGCAGCCCGAATGCCGCCAGGCCGCGCAGTACGCCGCCCTCGGGGCGCCAGCCGATCACCAAGGCGGTCAGCATCAGGATGGTCAGCTCGGCGCAGGCGACGATCAGATCGGTCACGCCGCGCCCGGACACCACCGCCGACGACGCCATCGGCATCGAGCGGAAGCGGTCGATGACGCCGTTGGTGGCGTCGTAGACGACCACCGTCGCGGTGTTGACGAACCCGAAGGCCATCGTCATCGCGAACATCCCCGGCATGAGGAAGCTACGGTAGTCGCCGCCGCCCGGCACGCTCATCGCGCTGCCGAACACGTACCCGTACAGCAGCACCGACAGAATCGGGAACCCGAGCTGCCACGCGATGTTCACGGGCTGGCGCTGGTAGTGGGTCAGGCCGCGGCGCACCATGTTCCAGCAATCGGCGAGCGCCCAGTAGGCGCGCGACCGCGAGCGGCTCGGGGTGAGATCGATCGTGCCCATCAGGCCGCCTCCTCGGTGGTGGTGCGGTGTCCGGTCAACTGGAGGAAGACCTCGTCCAGGCTCGGCCTGCGCAGGCCGATGTCCTCGACGTCGATTCTTTCGTCCTGCAGGGTGCGCGCGACCTCGGTGAGCGCCGCCACCCGATCGGTGACCGGCGCCGACACGCGCAACTCGACGTTGTCGGTCTCCGGCTCGCCCTCGCACACCCGCGCCACCACCTTGGCGACAGCGGGAAGGTCGGCGACGTCCGCGGCCACGACCTCGATGCGGTCGCCGCCGACCGTGCTCTTCAACCCGTCCGGGGTGTCGTCGGCGATGGCGCGGCCGTGATCGATGACGGTGATCCGGGAGGCGAGTTTGTCCGCCTCCTCGAGGTATTGGGTTGTCAGCAGCACCGTGGTGCCATCGGCGACCAAGGCGCGCACCGATTCCCAGACCTCGCCGCGGCTGCGCGGGTCCAGACCTGTGGTGGGCTCATCGAGGAACAGCACATCCGGCGCGAGGATCATCGACGCCGCCAGGTCGAGCCTGCGGCGCATGCCGCCGCTGTACTTGCCGACACCGCGGTCACCCGCCTCGGTCAAGTCGAAGCGCTCCAACAGTTCGGTGGCCCGTTGCTCGGCGCGCCGGCCGCCGAGATGGAACAACCTGCCGAACATCTCCAGGTTCTGCCGTCCGGTGAGCACCTCGTCGACGGCCGCGTACTGGCCGGTCAGCCCGATGCGCGCCCGTACCTCGCGCGGATTGCGCGTCACGTCCAGCCCGGCCACGCTGGCGCGACCGCCGTCGAGCCGGACCAGCGTCGAGAGGATGCGCACCGCGGTGGTCTTGCCCGCGCCGTTGGGGCCGAGCAGCCCATGCACCGTGCCACGGCGCACGGTCAGATCGAATCCGTCCAGGGCCCGCTTGTCCCCATATCTCTTTTCCAGTCCTTCGGCGAGGACCGCGAAATCGTTCACTACTTACCTTCCCGTGACGTACGCAAAACTGAGTACAACGTACTCGGATCAGAGTACAATGTACCCAGTTTCTTGCCAAGCGGATAAGCTGACCTCCATGACCAGCGCGGAGACCAGCGGCAGCGGCGACATCGCCCGCACCCTCGACCTGCTCTGGGGCTCGGGCCCCCGGCCGAGTCGCGGGCCGAAACCCGGTCTGTCCCTGGATCGGATCGTCGACGCGGCGATCGCGGTGGCCGACGCCGAGGGGCTCGGCGCGGTGACCATGCGGCGAGTGGCGACCGAGCTCGGCACCGGCACCATGTCGCTGTACCGATACCTGCCCGGCAAGGCCGAACTGCTGGATCTGATGCTGGACAAGGTGCAGCGTCCCGTCGACGGCCCGGCCGAAACCGTCGGCGGATGGCGCGCCGCGCTGGAAAACCTTGCCTACGAGTCGCTCGCGTTGTACCGGCGGCACCCGTGGCTGACGGGCGTGAACCAGTCGCGGCCGGTGCTGGGACCGGGCGCGGTCGAAGGCATGGAGAAGGTGCTCGGCGCGATCCGGCCGATGGGTTTGCCCGATCGCGAACTCGTCTCGGTGGTCATCATGATCTCCGGTTACGTGCTCGGCGTCGCCCGCACGCAGCTGTATGAGCAAGAGGCCGAACGCAAGACGGGCATGACCGACGCGGAATTCTGGCAGGCGCAGGTCCCTGTGCTCGACCAAGCCATCGCCAGTGGCCGCTATCCCGTCATGGCCGCCCTCTCGGACGACGCGTTCTCCCCTGATTTCGACCACTTCGGCTTCGGCCTACAGCGGATCCTCGACGGGCTGGAACATTATGTCGCCCAACGTGCCAGCACGGCGCCGCCCGCCCCCTGACCCCCTGACCCAGCAGTTCCGCTTCCAATGTGCCCGCCCGACGAGTGGTACACGGCTGCGGCAAAACGCGAGTAAGCCCCTCCATGGTGTGCCACTCGCCAGAACCGCAGACCTACCGCGCCGGACGCACTGTGAGCGTCTCGCGTCCTGCCGCGACCGCCATGTGCGCGACGGCGGCGTCGAGCCCCTGCTCAGGCAGCGGCGCGCCGTCGAACATGGCGATTTCCACGGCGTCGTCGGCGAGTTCCCATGTGCCGGCGATGCGTCCGCCCACGACGACGATCGGTGAGATCCACCCCGCGGTGCGGCTCACTTTCGACCGGTGCGCCGCTGGCAGCAGCATCGTGTCGCCGGTGCCCGGCCCCAGCACGTACTGATCGAAGGCGCCGAGCAGATGCACCGACGTGTTCGGCGCGGTGGCGGCGAGCGCGTCCACCTGGTCGGTCGGCAGGAAGGCGCGGCGGCCCTCCACGTCGACCTCGGTGAGCCGATCGCCCAGGTCGACGAACCACCGCCGCAGCATCGTTTTGCGCAGGCTGTTGCGGCTGAGCCAGGCGTCGAACGTCTCCGGGGTCGCCGGGCCGTTGGCGCCCAGGTAGGCGAGGATCGCCAGGGGCGCCGCGGCATCCGGCTCCGGTAGGCCCGGCCAGTCACGGACCAGATGGGCGGGACTGGTGAACGTCACCTTGGCGCCCCGGGCGGGGCCGTGGCACAGCGCGCCCTGCCAGGCCAGCGGTTTGAGCAACGCGCCCCAGCCCGAGCGCAATTCCGCACCGAGCCGGTGGAATCCGGGATCGGACACCAGCGCCTCCACCAGTTCCTCGCGGGTGAGCACCGCACCGTCGAGCACCTCGGCGACTGCCTCGGTCAGCGCGGCGACCTCCGCGGGCGAGGCGCCGAAGTTCTTCTGCCAGGACGGCTTCGCCCAGGTCCGTGCCGAGCCGATGAGCGCGAGGCACGCGGCGGCCAGCACCGGGGTCAGCGCGTGCAGGGTGCCGCGCATCGCCCAAGTCTTCATCAGGATGCCATCGTCGAGAGCGTGAACCAGCGCGCCCGGCTCCGGCTTCGTACTGCGCAGCGCCACCGCCAGTTCCGCGGCGGACGTGACCTGCGCCTGCACCCCGCACAATCGGTCGGCGATCTCGACCGCGCCGTCTGCACGGGACTCCACGTAGTGACGGCTCAGCCGCCACGCGAAGACCTGGTCCCAGGTGACCCGCACTCGCGCTCCTCTTCCACTCAGCTCAGCAGTGCGCCGAAACCGGCGACGACCACGGCCGTCAGCGCGGACCCTGCCACCGTCATCGCGATCACGCCGACCAGCGCGGTGCTGGTCGTGACCCACCGGAGCGCACCGACGGGGTCGGCCAGTCGCTCGGCCCGCGCCAGCACCGCGGTGCCCGCGGCCGCCAGGGCGCCAGACGGCGCGGGCTCGGCGATGCCGACGATCGCCAGCAGCCCGCCCAGCAGCGAGAGCGAGCCGTGCTCGCCGGCGGCCTTGTCGTCGGCGCACATTTCCAGCAGCCTGGCGATCTCGGCCGCGCCGCCGGTGAACAACCGCAGGCCGGGCAGGGTGGTGGCGATCGCTCGCAGCACCGCGGTCAACGCCGCGTGCCTGCCGGACAGGTGCGCGCGTTCGTGGGCGAGAACCGCGGCGAGCTGATCCGCGCTCAGCGCGTCGAGCGCGCCGGTGGTGACGACGATGGTGTCGGGACCGGGCACGCAATACACTTGTCGCTCCGGCGAATCCAGCACAACGGCGCCGATTCCCGGGACCCTCCTGCCGACCAGACGCACCGCACGCGCATGGACGCTGGTCCGCCTGCGCATCTGCAACGCCACCCGCGACGCACGCACGACCAGCGCGACCGTGCCGGTTGCCACCAGCGCCGCCGCCGCGAAGGTGGCCGCTCGAGTGGCCGCGGCGCCGTGCAGGTGCATCGGCGTCCACAGGAACGCGAAGCAGGCCCGCAGCGCGTCCTTCGGATGTCCCCAGTAGGTGGCGAATTCGACGGTCACCAGCATCACCGCGATCCCCCACGCGCTCAGCGCGCCGACGATCGCGACCAGCCAGGCGATCACGCCCAAGCGCGGTGCGATGCCGCGATGGGTCAGACTGCGCAGCACGGGCGGACCGAGGGTCGCCACGACGCTGCCGTACAGCATCAGCGTAATGACCAGGCTCACGGTACTTCTGGTGTCTTGCGCGCCGCCAGTCTGCGCAGCGCGGCACGCAACCCGGCCGACTCCTCGGCGCTGATCCGGTCGACGAAATGACTGAGCACAAGGTCCGAGCGTCCGCCGGAGCCGAGCGCCTCCAGCATGAGCCGGGCGCTGTGCTCCTCCCTGGTGAGCGTCGGCCAGTATCGGTAGGCCTTGCCCGCGCGTTCGCGCGCCAGCCAGCCCTTGCGGTGGAGGTTGTCCATGGTCGACATGACCGTGGTATAGGCGATGTCCCGCTGAGCCGACAGTTCGTCGAAGATCTCGCGCACCGTTGTGTCCTCTGCGTCCTGATCCCAGATGCGGTCCATGATCACCGCCTCTAGGTCCCCGAATCCTCGCACCATACCGACTCCCTCATCCGCGCTGTGCCCTGTCGTGGGGACAGGGTACCGGCCAGGGCCGATTACTACGTAGGTAAGTAGTAGATCCGGCCACGGCCGCACGGTAGAGCCGGCACCTGTCGTAGGCCTATGCGAACATATGTTCGTGTCCGATGTCTCCGTCTCCCGATCCGGCAGGCCCCGGATTCTCGCGCGGGCGGACGCATCGATCCTGCATGCCGACCTCGACTCGTTCTATGCCTCGGTCGAGCAGCGTGATGACCCGCGGTTGCGCGGCAGGCCGGTGATCGTCGGCGGCGGCGTGGTGCTGGCGGCCAGCTACGAAGCGAAGGCGTTCGGCGTTCGCACGCCGATGAACGGCGGTCAGGCGCGCCGGCTGTGCCCGCAGGCGATCGTGGTGCCTCCGCGCATGTCCGCTTACGCCGAGGCGAGCAAGGCGGTCTTCGAGATATTCCGCGACACGACTCCGGTCGTGGAGGGCATCTCCATCGATGAGGCGTTCCTCGACGTCGGCGGGCTGCGCCGGATCGCGGGTGAGCCGGTAACCATAGCGGACAAGCTGCGCGCGGAGGTTCGCGATCGGGTCGGCTTACCCATTTCGGTGGGCATCGCTCGCACGAAGTTCCTCGCGAAGGTGGCCAGCGCCGTCGCGAAACCCGACGGGTTGCGGCTGGTGCCGCCGGACGGCGAACTGGACTTCCTGCACCCACTGCCGGTCGAAAGACTCTGGGGCGTCGGTGATGTCACCGCCCGCACGCTGCACGAGCACGGCATCACCCGGGTCGGTCAACTGGCCGAGCTGGGCGAGAGCCCGCTGCGGGCGATCCTCGGCCCCGCCGCCGCCCGCCACCTCTACGCGCTGTCCTGGGCGCGCGACCCACGCCGGGTGGAAACCGGCAGGCGCCGCCGCTCGATCGGCGCCCAGCGGGCCCTCGGCCGCCGCCACCGTCCGCCCGACGAGATCGAGGCCTACCTGCACGGCCTCGCCGATCGGCTGGGCAGGCGTCTGCGCGCCGCCGACCGGGTGTGCCGAACCGTGGTGCTGCGCTTGCGTTTCGACGATTTCGCCCGTGCCACCCGCTCACACACCCTCGCCGAGGCCACCGACCACACCGACACGATCCTGCATGCGGCCCGCACCCTGCTGGCCGGGGCCATGCCGATGATCCAGGAGCGCGGCCTGACGCTGATCGGCCTGGCGCTGACCAACCTGGACGACGCCGACACCATCCAACTGACCCTCCCCTTCGAGCCCCGCGCCATCAACACCCTCGACGCAACCCTCGACGACCTGCGCAAACGCTTCGGCTCCAGCGCCGTAACCCGCGCCGCCCTACTCAACCGCGGCGAGGGCCTTTCGGTCCCACTGCTCCCCGACTGAACCCCGCCCGGCCGCTCAGTACGAGCGCTTCGGCCGCTTGTCCATCAACCGGAGGATCAGCGGGGTGAAGATCAACTGCATGGCCAGCTCCATCTTGCCGCCGGGCACCACGATGCAGTTCGTCCGCGACATGAACGAGTCGTGCAGCATCGACAGCAGATAGGGAAAGTCGATGACCTTCGGGTCCGCGAACCGGATCACCACGAAGCTCTCGTCCGCCGTCGGAATGGTTCGCGCGATGAACGGGTTCGAGGTGTCCACGGTGGGCACCCGCTGGAAGTTGACGTAGGTGCGGGAGAACTGCGGGCAGATATAGGTGACGTAGTCCGGCATCCGCCGCAGGATGGTGTCGATCACCGCCTCGCTCGAGTAGCCGCGCTCGGTCTTGTCCCGGATCACCTTCTGGATCCACTCCAGGTTGATGATCGGCACCACGCCGACCAGCAGATCGGTGTACCGGGCCACATCCACCGTCGCGGTGACCGCGGCACCGTGCAGGCCCTCGTAGTACAGCAGATCACTGCCCGGTGCCAGCTCCTCCCACGGTGTGAAGGTTCCCGGCGGCTGCCCGTACGGCTTGGCTTCCGTCTCGTCGTGCAGGTACCGGCGCACCGTCCCGACCCCGGTCTCGCCGTAGTCGCGAAACAGCGTCTCCAGTTCCTTCAGCAGGTTGGCCTCCTCACCGAAATGCGAGAACCGCAGATTGCTGTTCTGCTCCGCCTCGGCCATGGCCAGCTTCATCTCGTTGCGGTCGTAGCGGTGGAACGAGTCGCCTTCCACGATGGCCGCGTTGATGCCCTCGCGGCGGAATATCTCCTGGAATGTCCGTGTCACGCTGGTCGTTCCAGCGCCGGAGGACCCGGTGATCGCGACGACGGGATGCTTGACCGACATGGATTCTCCTCTTCAGCGTCGAGCCGGACGAAACAGCGACCGGGTCCCGAACAGCGAGGTGTCGAAGCTGGGTCCCTCATCGGGTTCGCGGTGGTAACGCTCGATGCGCTCGACTTCGTTGCGGGAGCCGAAGATCAGCGGCACCCGCTGGTGAACGTGATCCGGCACCACCTCCAGCACCCGCTCACTGCCGGTGGTCGCCGCGCCCCCGGCCTGCTCGACGATGAACGCGATCGGATTGGCGCCATAGAGCAACGCGACCCGCCCCGGGCGCGCGGGCGGCCGCGCGTCGCGCGGATACAGGTAGACCCCGCCGCGGGTGAGGATGTGAAAGGTGTCGGCGACCAGTGACGCCACCCAGCGCATGTTGAAATCCCGGCCCCGCGGACCGTCCACGCCGTCCAGGCACTCCTGCACATAGCGGCGCACGGGCCGCTCCCAGAACCGCTCGTTGGCCGCGTTGATCGCGAAACCCGAGGTGTCCTCCGGGATACGCATCCGCGGATGGGTCAGCACGAACGCACCGATCTCGCGATCCAGGGTGAACCCGTCCACCCCGCTGCCGGTGGTCAGCACCAGCATGGTCGCGGGCCCGTACAGGGTGAACCCCGCGCATACCTGCTCGACGCCCGGCTGCAGGAAATCGTCCGCTGTGGGAGTGCTCGCCGTGCCCTTGCCCCGTACCCGGGCGGGTGCGCGGAGCACGCTGAAGATCGTCCCCACCGGCAGGTTCACGTCGATATTCGACGATCCGTCCAACGGATCGAACGCCAGCAAGTACTTTCCGCGCCGATGGACGTCGGGCACCGGGTGGATCTCGCTGATCTGCTCCGACAGCAGCCCCGAAAGATGACCGGTCCATTGGGTTTCGGCGACAATGATGTCATTGGCGATCGCGTCCAGTTTGCGGTGCACCGTCGGTGGCAGATTGTCCGGCTCCGACGCGCCGATCGATCCGACGATCGCACCCCTGGTGACCTGATTGGCGACGATCTTCGTCGCGGTCGCGATCACGTTCACCAGCGCGGAGAACTCACCGGAGGAGCCGGGATGGCGGTGCTCCTGCTCGATGGTGTAGCGGGTGAGGGTCTTCAGTCCTTCTGGCATAGCGCCTCGTTCTCATCACGCGGGAGCTCGCGCGGCAGGCCCGTCCGGTAGCTCGGGGTCGGTGAACACGCTGCTGCCGTACACATCCCGGTCGGTCAGCGTGATCAGGTCGGTCTTGGTGAGCGGTCTGCGCAGCTCCACCAGGCGCTTGGCCTGACGCAACCGGCAGCGGTCCAGCGCGTTGCGCACGCTGCGGGCGTTGGAGAAACGGGGCCTGGCCATCCGGCGCTCCAGATACTCGCTGAACGCCACGCGCGCCGCGTTCTCGAAGCGGAAGTTCTCCGCAGCCACCATCAGCTCGGCGATGCCCATGAGTTCCGCATGCGTGTAGTCGGCGAACTCCAGGTGATGCGCCACCCGCGACGACAGCCCGGGATTGGCGGAGAAGAAGCGCTCCATCCGGTCGGGGTAACCCGCGAAGATCACCACCAGGCTGGTGCGCTCGTTCTCCATCTCCTGCAGCAGGATCTCGATCACCTCCTGCCCGTAGTCGCGTTCGTTCTCCGGCCGGAACAGGTAGTAGGCCTCATCGATGAACAGCACACCACCGGCCGCCTTGGCCAGCGCCTCCTTCGTCTTCGGGGCGGTGTGCCCGATGAACTGGCCGACGAGGTCGTCGCGAGTCACCGTGTGCACCTTCGGTTTCCGGATATAGCCGAGTGCATGCAGCATCTGCGCCATACGCAACGCCACCGTCGTCTTGCCGGTGCCGGGGCCGCCGGTGAAGCTCATGTGCATGGTCGGCCGGGACGACGTCAGCCCGAACCGCTGCCGGGCCCGATCGATCAGCAGCAGCGCCGCGATCTCCCGCACCCGCCGCTTCACCGGGGCCAACCCGATCAGTTCGGCATCCAGCTTGCGCAGCGTCTCCTCGACGTCGTGGCCTGCGATGTCGGTCGACAGATCCAGCACCGCGTCCTCGTCCAGGATCTCCGGAGCCTCCGGGTCGGCGGGCGCCGTCCGCACCGCGCCGGGGATGTCGACCCCCGGCCGGTGCAGACGGAATCCGGAGCCGTTGCGCTCAGCCGCCATACCGGTCTCCCGGACGGACGGTGGTCGCATACGAGTGCAGGCCGTACTTCTGCTGGCGATCCGGGCCCTCGCTGCGGGTCAGCAGGAAGCCGGGTTCGTCGGGCGGGCGCTGCACCAGGAAGCTCAGCGCCGTCGTCTGCCTGGTGTAGCGGGCGTCGTAGGCCAGCACCCGGACGTAGTGCCGCGGGAAGGTTGCCCGGCAGGCGTTGATCTCGGCGAGCACGCCGTCGGGCTCGTCCAGATCGAACAGCGGCAGCCCCCACATCTCCCAGTAGGCGTTGCGTGGATGCGGATCGTCGGTGTATTCGATCGACACCGGCCAGCCGTTGAGCAGCGCGTACCGCACCTGGGCGGCGATCTGCTCGTCGGTCAGCGGCGGCAGATAGGAAAACGTTCCGTGACGCAAGTACATGGCTTGTCCTTCAAGGGTTCTCAGCGGCTGGCCGTCGGCACGGCATCCGGCGCGTCGGTGGAGGTGTAGTCGAAGGTGACATCGCCCCAGGTCGCCAGCGCCACATCGAGCGGGCGGCAGATCTCGGCCGCCTTCCGCAACACCTCCGGTCCTTCCTTCAGCAGGTCACGGCCTTCGTTGCGGGCCTGAACGACCGCCTCCAGCGCCACCCGGTTCGCCTCCGCGCCCGCGGCGATGCCGAGCGGGTGCCCGATCGTGCCGCCGCCGAACTGCAACACCACGTCGTCACCGAACAGGTCGAGCAGCTGGTGCATCTGAGCGGCGTGGATGCCGCCGGAGGCCACCGGCATCACGCCGGGCAGGCTCGCCCAGTGCTGGTCGAAGAAGATCCCGTTGGCGGGTTCGGTGCGAATGTGATTCTCCCGCAACGTGTCGTAGAACCCTTTGGTGGTCGCGGGATCGCCTTCCAGCTTCCCGACCACGGTGCCGGCGTGCAGATGGTCGACGCCGATCAGCCTGCACCACTTGGCCAGCACCCGGAAGCTGACGCCGTGCGTCTTCTGCCGGGTGTAGGTGGAATGCCCCGCACGGTGCAGATGCAGCAACACGCCGTTGCGCCGCGCCCAGTGCGACATCGACTGCATCGCGGTGAATCCGACCGTGAGGTCCATCATGATCACGACACTGCCCAGTTCCTTGGCGAACTCGGCCCGCTCGTACATCTCCTCCATCGACGCCGCGGTCACATTGAGGTAGTGCCCCTTGATCTCGCCGGTCTCGGCCATTGCCCGGTTCACGCCCTCCATCGCGAACAGGTACCGGTCGCGCCAGCGCATGAACGGCTGCGAGTTGATGTTCTCGTCGTCCTTGGTGAAATCCAGCCCGCCCTTACACGCCTCGTAGACCACCCGGCCGTAATTGCGCGCGGAGAGGCCGAGTTTCGGCTTCACCGTCGCACCCAGCAGCGGCCTGCCGTACTTGTTCAGATATTCGCGCTCCATCACCGTGCCGTGCGGCGGCCCTTGGAACGTCTTGACGTACGCCACCGGAATCCGCATGTCCTCCAGCCGCAGCGCCAGCAGCGGCTTGAAACCGAACACATTGCCGATGATCGACGAGGTCAGATTGGTGATCGACCCCTCCTCGAACAAATCGAGATCGTAGGCGATGTAGGCGAAGTACTCCCCCGGACGTCCGGGCACCTCGTCGATGCGGTAACACTTGGCTTGATACCGGGAATGCGCGGTCAGCCGGTCGGTCCACACGACCGTCCAAGTCGCGGTGGAGGATTCACCGGCCACCGCGGCCGCCGCCTCGATCGGGTCGACGCCACGCTGCGGGGTCACCCGGAACACGGCGAGCACGTCGGTCTCCGACGGCTGGTAGTCGGGCGCGTAATAGCCCATCGACGCATAGGATTGGACACCCGGATCCCAGCGGTCGCGTTCAGTTTCTTCGGCCATCGTTCCTCCTGCTGCCACTGCGGGACACCCGCACCCGGGCGAACGGGCGTGCCTTGGGATTTCCAGGATGACGGGCCGGATACCGACAAACAATTTGATTGTTCCTGGTCATACTCAACGTATTCATCGAGTTTGTTACCGTCGTTCGATGGGTATGGTGAGCGCCGGGCGGATGGAAACATTCCTGGCCGTCGCCCGCCAAGGCAGCGTCCGCCGGGCGGCGGCGCAACTGCACATCACCGAGGCTGCCGTCTCCGCCGCCGTCGCGCACATCGAGAAACAGCTGGGCGCGAAGCTCATCGCGAAATCCGGGCGCGGCATCGCGCTCACCGAGGCCGGTCGCATCTACGCCGAGTACTGCCGCGGCATCCTCGGACTGATGCAGGAGGCGCAGGCGGCCGTCCGCCGCGCCGAGACCGGACGGCTGCGCATCGGCGTGGTCGCCACCGCGGGCGAGTACGTCTTGCTGCGCCCGCTCGCGTCGTTCCGCCGCCGGTTTCCCGATATCGAGCTGAGCTTGTCGGTGCATCCACGCGATGTGTTGTTCCTCGAATTGCAGCACCACGAAACGGATCTCGTCATCGCGGGACGGCCGCCGCGGGACACCGGGCTGGTGGTGCGGGCCCGGCGGCCGAGCCGTCTGGTCGTGGTCGGCCTCCCCGAACTCGACCCGCTGCACGCCACCTGGCTGCTGCGCGGCCGCGGTTCCGGCACCCTCGAGGCCACCCTCGGCCTGCTCGACCAGCTACGGATCGAACCACCCACCCTGACCCTCGGATCACACGGCGCGGTCCTGGCCGCCGCGCGAGAAGGATTGGGGGTCACGCTGATTCACAGCGACGCGATCTCCCACGACCTCGAGAACGGCGTTTTGCGTGTCCTCCCGGTCGAGGGCACTCCGCTCGACCGGCCGTGGCACGCGATCACCACCCGCATGCCGACCCCCACCACGCGCCTGTTCCTCACCCACCTACTCGACCCCGAAGAGGTCGGACCCGACGCCTTCCACCCCCACTGATCCGCCTACCCGAGACGCAGCGCCTACAACTGGCCATGGGGCGAGCCGAAGGTGAGAACGCGTCCGCCGAGCTGGATCTGAGCGCCGGGCAGCAAGGTGACCGGATGGCCGGGGATGGCCCGAATCCAGTCCTGATGGCCTGGCTGGCGGATATGGGTGCCATTGGTGGAGCCGCCGTCGACCACCGTCACATCCCAGTCCATCAGGCGGATTTCCGCGTGCGCCCGGGACATCCCGCCTGAGCTGTCCTCCAGCCGCACCGGGCGAGCGCCGCGCGCGACCGCCTCCGCGTACTCCGGTTCGCGGCCCAGAACGCAGTCGTTGTCCAGGACGAACGACGTACCGTCGTCGAGCAGCAGCACCCCGAGCGGCGGGCGCACACCCTCGGTCAGCACACAGGTGAGCTGGTCCATCCGGATGCCACAGACCGCGCAGAACGACACCCGCGGGTCGTTGTGATGCTGCCGCGCGCATTGGAAGCCCTGCACGATCACCCGGTGGCCCAGCGTGTTCGCACCGCCGGACCCGAGCGCGTCGGCGACGACCTCCGCCGACGGCACCACCGTCTCGGCGAGATTCGTGTCGTTGGCGATCGCGTAGTCGCTGTCGTTGCCGCGCTCCGGCCGTGCTCCGCCGCGCTGCGCTCGCGGCGGAAGGGGCGGCGGCACCGGCTGTACCACCGGCGGCGTCACGCCCGCGCCAGACGCTCGCGCCTGGAGATCGACTTCCGTTGCGGCATCACCGAAATCGCTCTTCCGAAGGCTCGGCCCCTGTCGCGGCGGCACGGGCGTCTGTTCGGGGCCTGGTCGCGCCTCGTGCCGCGGTGGTCGTGCATCGGAGATCGGCTCGGCACGGTGTGGTGCGGGCGCCGCTTCGCGCTCGGAGACCGGGTGCGCTGCGGACACCGATTGGCCCTCGGGCGTTGGGCACGGTGTGGACGCCGCTTCTTGCTCGGCGACCGGGTGCGCTGTGGACGCCGGTTGATGTCCGGAGATCGGGGGCGGTGCGGACACCTCTGCCTGTTCGGGGACCAGGTGCGGTGCGGAGGTCTCGCGAGAAACCGCGGCAAAGTCGGGCTCCGCGGTCGGGTGGGGTTTCGACGTCGTGCGCGCTTCGGCGGCGGCGTAGGGCTGCGGCTCGGCTGTCGAGAGCGGTTCCGGCGCGGCTCGGTGTTCGGACGCGCGATCTGTGCCCGACCGATCCTCGGCGACGGGCTGTTCCGGCTGCGCAGACGACCCACCGATCGATGACGGGTCATGGACAGGCGCGGCTGCGCTGGTTCCCGCCGACCCGGTGACACCGCCCATCGCCGATCCGCCAGCTGTCTGGACGGAACCAGTCCACAGCACAGCGCCCGACCCCGGCGCCGTCCCCTCTTCGAGCGCGAAGATCCCACGCCCCGGAAGGGAACCCACACCGTGCCCCGCCTCGTCCACGAACAACCCGGCGCCGATGCCGGGCCTTGGCGTCACCACACGGTCGACGGTGAATCCAGCGTCCCTGCCGCGGAGCACTTCCGTGCGATCGGGCCCGGCCACAATCGCGGTCACCCCGCCGTGCAGGAACACCGCGACGCCATCCTCCACGGGGGTGATCACGCCGAATTCGACCTCGTCCTCTTCCCCGTTCGACAGGTTCATCAGCCAGGACGTCGCCAGCCGTGCCACCGCGCGCCCGCTGCGGTGCCGATCGTGCGCGATAGCCTCCCGCACGATGTCGAGCAGGGCCGCCATCGTCCGGGCCGCCATCGTGTCCGCCGTGACCGTGCCCTCGCCCCGATGCGCGACCACCACGACCGCGCCGCCCACGCCCGCCACCAGGTGGGCGCCGGGCACCACTTCGATCTGCCCGCTCATAGGAACCTGCCGCCTTGAAACCGCCACCGATGGAAGACGACCCGCATCGGCCCGTTCACGATGAGCCAGAAGAGAATCCAGGTGCTGACGAATTGGAGCAGAAAGGCCGCCGGAGACGGACGCAGATGCTCGGGCAGCGCCACCGTGGTGTAGCGCACGAGGACCCAGATCAGCGCGCCCTCGTTGAGAATGGTGACGAGACCGAACAATGTCGGCCAATCCTTTTCCCAGCGGAATTGCTGCAGAAAATGGTAGAGCAATTCCCACAGCACGCCGACCAGAACGGTCGCGAGCAGGACCGACAACGTCACCCGATACGCCTGCCCGATACTCAGCGATCCGGTCGGCAGCAATGGGGTGATGATCAGCGCGACGAAGAAACCGATCACGCTCAGCGCGAGAACACGGGTCTGAATTCGCCCGTTCAAGGTAGGAAGCATCGCTCAGATCTTCTTGTTCGTAACCCACAGCCACCATTGCCGCGTCGAGCGCAGCGGCCCCATCCTGCGGCAGAATCCCAGCGCGGCCAAATCGTCGGCGATCTCCTGGGCGGCGATCTGCAAGCCGAGGAAGGTGTCCACGCCGACGAACGGCCCGCCGAGCGTCGCGCTGCCGGACGCGTAGATCCGCCCCGTGCCGCTGCGGGTGCCGATCAACTCGAACGTGGTGTCCACGTCGAGCCGTCCCATCGGATTTCGCCCGGCGCCGGTGTGGTCGAGCAGGTCGGCCAGCAACCGGTGCTCACGGATGTCGGCCTCCAGCCCGGTGCAGTCGATGATGTAGTCGACGGTCGTGTCGAACGGCTGCGTCGGCGGCGGAAACGGCAGTGGCGCAGCGGTGTCCGGAAGAATCGTCGCGACCACGCCTTGGCGTCCCTCGGCCGGGCGCGGCGCTCGCATCGTGCCCGCCATCACCTGATACCAGCCCTGCGTGCGGCCGCGGCGCAGCTGTTCCTGCCAGTTGTTCCTGATCGGAGTGTTGGTGCCGGCGAACTCCTGGTACGCCTTCGCGCGTTCCTCGCCTTGCAGGTTGCGCACCTTCTGCTTCAGCTGACCACCCCACACCGACTTCGGGTAGTTGAAGCCCTGGTAGGCCCACCCGTCGCCGCCCTTGCGCCGATTGAAGAGGTTCTTGCCATGCGATCCCGCGACGTAGGTGCGGAACAGGTGCAGGATCTGGGTGTTGAGCCCGTGGGCGTCCCGGTCGTCGATGAGCCGTTGCAGCACACGGCTGGCCACGATCCCGCTGCCGCGGATCATCACCGTGCCGGGCCGCCGCTGCAGCGCCTGGTAGACGTGCTCGTGCGGTTCGTAGGCGTTCACCACGCGGGTGGGATCGCGATGGGTCTCGCGGTATTCCTGCAGGTCGGGCAACAGCTTCAAACCCGGATAACCCACCGCCACATGGACGTACGTGCTGCGGAACGCGACCCGCTTGGTCGGCGTCGAGCCCGCGGGCGGGGTGAGAATGGTGAAATAGCCGCCGCCGTGGCGCTTGCGCACCATGCGAACGTGCCCGTGGTGCAACGAGTTCGCGTAGCCGATGCGGTGGAATTCCCGCTCCATCGCCACGAATGCCTGACCTGCCCGCGGGGTGTAGTAGTTGGCGAAGATGGGTTCGACCAAAACGTTCCACAGCGGCTGGACTGACTTGTCCGCGATGGCCTCCCGCACCGCGTAGGAGGGGAAGCCCCAGATGTTGTCCGGCGTGGAGGCCGAGTCACTGCGCAGTCGTTCCGAGCGAGGAATCTGCGAGACCCTGGTCAGGTATTCATAGGAGGCCCATGGGTGGTCCTGCGGGCCGAGCACCGCCATCGCGTGCGCGGGCACACCGAAGATGCGGAGCGTGTCATAGGTGACGAACGAGCCGATCCCACTGCCGATGGTCACGAACGGTACGTCGATCACCGGAATCCCGGCGCTGTCCAGCATCGCATCGGTCCACACGTCGGTATCGACGAGGACCTGCGTGATATCTCCCCGCATTGGCCGGACTCTACCGGCAGATTCTTATCCGCAACTTGTCATCGCCTTGCGGCGAAGTGACGCGCGGTGGGCCGACATAGGACGCGCGCAGACGATCTGCGCCAACCTGCCACGCGGGCGGCCTTCGCGGACGTACCATGCCGTTCGTGGCCGATTCCGTTCGTTCCACCCCTCTGCGGGTTCTCGTATACAGCAGCGACGCCGACACCCGGCGCCAGGTGATCCTGGCCTTGGGCAAGCAGCCGCACCCGGAACTCCCGGCGTTCGAGTATCTCGAGGTGGCCACCGCTCCCGTGGTGATCGCCCAGATGGATGCCGGCGGCATCGATCTGGCCGTTCTCGACGGCGAGGCGGCTCCAGCGGGCGGGCTGGGCATCGCCAAGCAGTTGAAGGACGAGATCAGCCCCTGCCCACCGATTCTGGTGCTCACGGGCCGCGCGGACGACACCTGGCTGGCCAGCTGGTCGCGCGCGGAGGCGTCGGTCGCGCATCCCATCGATCCGATCCGTCTCACCGAGGCCGTCGTCGGCCTGCTGCGCAGTCGTTCCGCGGCCTGATCGCCACCGCCCTTCAGCGGCCCCGGGGCATTATTCATAGCGATCATGTATTAGTCTGTCGCGTCGCTCACCCGCGCGTTCCTGCGCCTGACCGGACCAACTCCAGCCGGTCGGACCGGCGCCGCCGCCTGTCGCGGATGCCGACTCCGAACCTGCTCGGAACCACATTTGACGTCGCGACTACCGACACTTCGCGCCGGCGCCCGAGCTTCGGGCAAACGTCACGTGACGCCAACCGGGATTACCCCCGTTTCAGTCATAAATTGTTGTACTGAATTCGATCAAACGACGTCGCGAAACAGGCGGCGACCGGACCATTCGGTTGTAGGCTGTGCCCTATCTCACATGGGAATGGGCCCGGTAATGACCCATCCCGGTGAAGCCGAGGGGCGAGTCTGGCCGAGGCGGACAACGACGTCAGCCCGCCTCGGACGCTGTTGTCATCCAGCTGCAGCTCGCAAGGAGGGGAAGTGCAGTCGTGAATATCGAGGTGCCGATTCTTGTCCTCGGCGCGATCGCCGCCGCGTTCGCGCTGTTCTCCATCGTCATGGCGGCCCTGGTCGGCCCGAAGCGCTACAACCGGGCCAAGCTGGAAGCCTACGAATGCGGTATCGAACCCACTCCGCACGCCGTCGCCGGCGGGCCGGGAAACGCTGCCGGACAACGCTTTCCGGTGAAGTACTACCTCACCGCCATGCTGTTCATCATCTTCGATATCGAGATCGTGTTCCTCTATCCGTGGGCAGTCCACTTCGATGCGCTCGGTCTCTTCGGCCTCGCCGCGATGGCGTTGTTCATCGTCAACGTCTCCGTGGCCTACGCCTACGAATGGCGGCGCGGCGGGCTCAGCTGGGAGTGAGCACCGCGCAACCGAATTCGTAGCCGACGAGTGGAAGCGAGTCAGAAGAACATGGGTCTCGAGGAAAAACTGCCCAGCGGCTTCCTGCTGAGCACGGTCGAGGATTTCGCCGGATACCTGCGCAAGGGCTCGGTGTGGCCGGCCACCTTCGGCCTGGCCTGCTGCGCCATCGAGATGATGGCCACCGGCGCGGGGCGTTTCGACATCGCCCGCTTCGGCATGGAGGCCTTCCGCGCCTCGCCGCGGCAGGCCGACCTGATGATCGTCGCCGGCCGGGTGAGCCAGAAGATGGCCCCGGTGCTGCGCCAGGTCTACGACCAGATGACCGAACCGAAGTGGGTGCTCGCGATGGGCGTCTGCGCCTCCTCCGGCGGGATGTTCAACAACTACGCCATCGTGCAGGGCGTCGACCATGTGGTGCCGGTGGACATCTACCTGCCCGGCTGCCCGCCACGCCCGGAGATGCTGCTCAACGCGATCCTGGCGCTACACGCGAAGATTCAACAGATGCCGCTCGGCGTCAACCGCGAGGAGGCCATCCGCGCCGCCGAAGAGGCCGCGCTCGCCTCGACGCCGACCATCCGGATGGAGGGTCTGCTGCGATGACCTTCGACACCCCCGACAACACCGACACCCCGCCCGCGCACGACCCGATCGACGCCGCGGCCACCGCCGGACCCGAAGGCACACTCCCCGAAGAGGATTCCGCGCAGCCCGCCGCCGACGTGATCGCCGTGCGACGCGGCATGTTCGGCGTCGCCGGTACCGGCGACACCTCCGGCTACGGAGGCCTGGTCCGCCCGGTCACCTTGCCCGGCGGCACGCCACCCCCCTACGGCGGCTACTTCGACGAGGTGGTCGACGCGCTGCGCGCCGCGCTGGCGACCGGCGGCACCCGCTTGGACGCGGCGCTGGAGAAGGTGATCGTCTTCCGTGGCGAGCTGACCCTGCACGTGCGCCGGGAACACCTGCTCGCCGTCGCGCAAGCGTTGCGCGACGATCCCGCACTGCGTTTCGAGCTCTGCCTCGGCGTCAACGGTGTGCACTACCCGGAGGATTCCGGCCGCGAACTGCACGCCGCCTACCACCTCATGTCGATCACGCACAACCGCCGCCTGCGAGTGGAGGTGTCCGCGCCGGACGCGGACCCGCACATCCCTTCGCTCTACGAGGTGTATCCGACCACCGACTGGCACGAACGCGAGACCTACGACTTCTTCGGCATCCGGTTCGACGGTCACCCCTCGCTCACCCGCATCACCATGCCGGACGACTGGCGAGGCCACCCCCAGCGCAAGGACTACCCGCTCGGCGGGATCCCGGTCGAATACAAGGGCGCGCGCATCCCGCCGCCCGACGAGCGGAGGGCATACAGCTGATGGAAGCATCGCGAAGTGGGCTGAACGACACCGACACCAGGTCCGGCGTCACCGGTGACGCCGGACCGGAGCCCGCCACGGTCACCGTCGCCGGGCAGGACTGGGACCAGGTGGCCGAGACGCTGGTCGGCGCGGGTGAGGAACGCATCGTCGTCAACATGGGCCCGCAGCATCCGTCCACGCACGGCGTGCTGCGGCTGATCCTGGAGATCGAAGGCGAGACGGTCATCGAGGCCCGCTGCGGAATCGGCTACCTGCACACCGGCATCGAGAAGAACCTCGAGTTCCGCAACTGGACCCAAGGCGTCACCTTCGTCACCCGCATGGACTACCTGGCGCCGTTCTTCAACGAGACGGCGTACTGCCTGGGCGTGGAGCAACTGCTCGACATCACCGAACAGATCCCCGAGCGCGCCACGATCATCCGGGTGCTGCTCATGGAGCTCAACCGCATCTCCTCGCACCTGGTCGCCTTGGCCACCGGCGGCATGGAACTGGGCGCGCTGACGCCGATGCTGTTCGGGTTCCGCGAGCGCGAGCTGATCCTCGACGTCTTCGAAACGATCACCGGGCTGCGGATGAACCATGCGTACATCCGGCCCGGCGGCCTGGTCCAGGACCTGCCCGACGACGGAGTGAGCAAGGTGCGCGAACTGCTCGCGTTGTTGCCCAAGCGGCTGCGCGACATGGAACATCTGCTCACCGCGAATCCGATCTGGAAGGCCCGCACCCAGAACGTCGGTTATCTCGACCTGCAGGGGTGCATGGCACTCGGCATCACCGGCCCGGTGCTCCGCGCCACCGGCCTGCCGCACGACCTGCGCAAAGCACAGCCCTACTGCGGCTACGAGAACTACGAATTCGACGTCCCGACCACCACCGGATGCGATTGCTACGGCCGCTACGCCATCCGGGTGGAGGAAATGAAGGAGTCGCTGAAGATCGTGGAGCAATGCCTCGACCGGCTGCGGCCCGGCCCGGTCATGGTGGAGGACAAGAAGATCGCCTGGCCCGCCGACCTGCAGCTCGGCGCGGACGGACTGGGCAACTCTCCCGCGCACATCGGCAAGATCATGGGCAGGTCCATGGAGGGGCTCATCCACCACTTCAAACTGGTCACCGAGGGCATCCGGGTCCCGGCCGGCCAGGTGTACGTGGCGGTGGAGTCGCCGCGCGGCGAACTGGGCGTGCACATGGTCAGCGACGGCGGCACCCGGCCCTATCGAGTGCACTATCGCGACCCCTCGTTCACCAATCTGCAAGCGGTCGCGGCGATGTGCGAGGGCGGCATGGTCGCCGACGTCATCGCCTCGGTCGCCAGCATCGACCCGGTCATGGGCGGAGTGGACCGATGACGGAAATCTTGCTGAAGCTCGGCACGCGGCCCGAGCCGTACCAACCTTTCGTGCGCGAGCGGCTGGAAACCGACGCCAAGGAGATCATCGCGCGCTACCCGCATCCGCGGTCGGCACTGCTTCCCTTGCTGCACCTGGTGCAGTCCGAGGAGGGCTACGTCACCGGCACCGGCATCGAATTCTGCGCCGAGCAGCTCGGCCTCACCGGCGCGGAGGTCACCGCGGTCGCCACGTTCTACTCGATGTTCCGGCGCACCCCGACCGGCGACTATCACGTCGGCGTCTGCACCAACACGCTGTGCGCGGTGATGGGCGGCGACGCCATCCTCGCCGCACTCGAGCGCCACCTCGGCATCGCACACGGCGAGACGACGGCGGACGGAGCGATCACGCTCGAACACATCGAGTGCAACGCCGCATGCGACTTCGCCCCGGTGGTCATGGTCAACTGGGAGTTCTTCGACAACCAGACTCCGGAATCGGCACGCGCCCTGGTGGACGCCCTGCGGGCCGGACAACAGGTCACGCCGACCCGCGGCGCGCCGCTGTGCACGTTCAAACAGACCGCGCGCATCCTGGCCGGATTCCCGGACGAACGCGAGGGCGTCCTCGACGGCGCCGCGGGCGAGGCGACGCTCGCCGGCCTGCGGATCGCTCGCGAGCAGGGCATGCAAGCCCCTGCGCCACAAGAGGGTTCGGAGGGCCTCCGATGACCCTCACACCGGTATTGACCGAGTACTGGGACGATCCGCAGTCCTGGACGATGGACACCTACCTGCGCCACGACGGCTACCAGGCGCTGCGCACCGCGCTGCGGATGGATCCCGACCAGGTCATCCAGACCGTCAAGGACGCGGGCCTGCGCGGCCGCGGCGGCGCGGGCTTCCCCACCGGTATGAAGTGGAGTTTCATCCCGCAAGGCCCCGACCCCGACGGCGTCACCAAACCGCACTACCTCGTGGTGAACGCCGACGAGTCGGAACCGGGCACCTGCAAGGACATTCCGCTCATGCTGGCCACGCCGCACACCTTGATCGAAGGCGTCGTCATCGCCTCCTATGCCATCCGCGCGGCGCACGCGTTCATCTACGTTCGCGGCGAAGTGGTTCCGGTGCTGCGGCGGCTGCAGGCCGCGGTGGCGCAAGCCTACGAAGCGGGCTTCCTCGGCCACGACATCCTCGGCTCCGGCTACGACCTCGAGCTGATCGTGCACGCGGGCGCGGGCGCCTACATCTGCGGTGAGGAGACCGCGCTGCTGGATTCGCTGGAAGGCCGCCGCGGACAGCCCCGCCTGCGTCCGCCGTTCCCCGCTGTCGCCGGCCTCTACGCCTGCCCCACGGTGGTGAACAACGTGGAATCCATCGCCAGCGTGCCACCCATCATCCGCAACGGCATCGCCTGGTTCCGCTCGATGGGCAGCGAGAAATCCCCCGGCTTCACCCTCTACTCGCTGTCGGGTCACGTCGCCCGGCCCGGACAGTACGAGGCGCCGCTCGGCGTCACGCTGCGGGAGCTGCTCGACTACGCCGGCGGCGTGCGCGCCGGCCACCGAGTGAAGTTCTGGACGCCGGGCGGCTCGTCCACGCCGCTGTTCACCGACGAACACCTCGACGTCCCCCTCGACTACGAGGCCGTCGCCGACGCCGGATCCATGCTCGGCACCAAGGCGCTGCAGATCTTCGACGACACCACCTGCGTGGTGCGGGCGGTGCTGCGCTGGACCGAGTTCTACGCGCACGAGTCCTGCGGCAAGTGCACCCCCTGCCGGGAGGGCACCTACTGGCTCGTTCAGCTGTTGCGACGCATCGAGTCCGGCGACGGCGACGAATCCGACCTGGACAAGCTGCTCGACATCAGCGACACCATCAACGGCAAGTCGTTCTGTGCCCTCGGCGACGGCGCGGCCAGCCCGATCATCTCCTCGCTGAAGTACTTCCGCGAGGAGTACGCCGACCACCTGCGGCTCGGCGGATGCCCATTCGACCCGGCGCGCTGCACCGCATGGGCCGAGTCAGGAGAAGGGGTGCGATGAATCCGGTACCACGTAGCGATTCGGTCCGTGGCGGCGGTCGGGCAACCGGTAGTCCCGCCATCGTCACCGGCAGCACCAGCGATCCGGCTCCCGCCGACCTGGTGACCGTGACCATCGACGACACCACCGTCAGCGTGCCGCCCGGCACCCTGCTGATCCGGGCCGCCGAACTGATCGGTATCCAGATCCCCCGCTTCTGCGACCATCCGCTGCTCGACCCGGTGGGCGCCTGCCGCCAGTGCCTCGTCGAGGTGGAGGGCCAGCGCAAACCCGTCGCCTCCTGCACCATGGCCGTCACCGACGGCATGGTGGCCCGCACCCAGCTCACCTCCCCGGTCGCCGACAAGGCGCAGGAGGGCGTGATGGAGCTGCTGCTGATCAACCATCCGCTCGACTGCCCGGTGTGCGACAAGGGCGGCGAATGCCCGCTGCAGAACCAGGCGATGTCCACCGGCCGCGCCGAATCCCGCTTCGACGGGCACAAACGCACCTACCCCAAACCGATCCCACTGTCCACGGCCGTGCTGCTGGACCGGGAACGCTGTGTGCTCTGCGCCCGCTGCACGCGCTTCTCCCAGCAGATCGCCGGTGACCCGTTCATCGAGATGATGGATCGCGGTGCGCTGCAACAGGTCGGCACCGCACAGGCCGAGCCGCTGGACTCCTACTTCTCCGGCAACACCGTGCAGATCTGCCCGGTCGGCGCGCTCACCGGCACCACCTACCGGTTCCGCGCACGCCCCTTCGACCTGGTGTCCAGCCCGAACGTGTGCGAGCACTGCGCCTCCGGCTGCGCGCAGCGCACCGACCACCGGCGCGGCAAGGTACTGCGCAGGCTGGCCGGTGACGACCCACAGGTCAACGAGGAATGGAACTGCGACAAGGGACGCTGGGCCTTCGCGTACGCCACCGAACCCGACCGGATCACCACCCCGCTGGTGCGCGGCTGGGACGGCAACCTCGCCCCCGCCTCTTGGTCGGAGGCGCTGGCCGCGGCGGCTGCGGGTCTCGCCGCGGCCTTCGGCAACGCGGGCGTGCTCGTCGGCGGCCGGGTCACCGAAGAGGACGCCTACGCCTACGCCAAGTTCGCGCGAATCGCCCTCGGCACCAACGACATCGACTTCCGCTCCCGCACGCACTCGGCGGAGGAGGCGGACTTCCTCGCCGCCCGCGTCGCGGGCAGGCCCACCACGGTGACCTACGAGAGCATGGAAGCCGCGCCGGTCGTCCTGCTGGTCGGGTTCGAGCCGGAAGAGGAGTCGCCGATCGTCTACCTGCGCCTGCGCAAAGCCGCCCGTAAGCGCGGCCTGCCGGTCTACTCGCTGGCGCCGTACACCTCCCGCGGACTCGACCGCATGTCCGGCCGCCTGCTGCGCACCGCACCGGGCGCCGAACCACAGCTGCTCGACGCCATCCGCACCGGTGAGATCACCACGCCCGGCGCGGATCCCGCCCGGCTGGCCGAGCTGGCGCGGCTGCTGCGCGAACCCGGCGCGGTGATCATGGTCGGCGAGCGGATGGCCGGTGTCGCGGGCGCGCTGTCGGCGGCCGTCCGGCTCACCGA
The DNA here is from genome assembly GCF_965283145.1 of Nocardia sp. Marseille-Q1738. Lineage (NCBI taxonomy): Bacteria > Bacillati > Actinomycetota > Actinomycetes > Mycobacteriales > Nocardiaceae > Nocardia > Nocardia sp. Marseille-Q1738. The sequence continues at coordinate 543,086 of NZ_CBDIMS010000004.1, forward strand.
CGAGACCGGAGCCGCCCTCGCGTGGGTGCCGCGGCGGGCAGGTGAACGCGGCGCGGTCGAAGCGGGTGCGCTGCCCGGCCTGCTCCCCGGTGGGCGCCCGGTCGCGGATCCCCGTGCCAGGCAACAGGTTCGGGTGGTCTGGAACGCGGCGGAGCTGCCGATCGGCGCCGGCCGCGACACCACGGCCATCCTGGAGGCCGCACCCGGCCTCGGCGCGCTGGTGATCGGCGGGGTCGACGTCGCCGACCTGCCCGACCCGGCTGCCGCGCTGGCCGCCATCGACGCGGCCCGGTTCGTGGTCAGCCTGGAACTGCGGCACAGTTCGATCACCGACCGCGCCGACGTGGTCTTCCCAGTGGCCTCGGCGATGGAGAAGTCCGGCACCTTCCGTACCTGGGAGGGCAGGCCGCGTCCGTTCGCCGCCGCGCTCGGCGACGACATGGTGCGCCGCCAGACCGCGCCGCTGTCGGATCAGCGGGTGCTGCACGCCATCGCCGACGAGATGTCGGTGCGCCTCGGCTTGCCCGACACCGAATCCGCACGCGCCGAACTCGCCGAACTCGGCGCCTGGGACGGCGTACCGGTCGCCGCGCCAACGCACGGTCCACATGAGATGCCGCGCCCCCAACCGGGCACCGCGATCCTCGCCAGCTGGCGAATGCTGCTCGACGAGGGGCGCATGCAGGACGGCGAACCGAACCTGGCGGGCATCGCCCGGCCCCCGGTGGTGCGTCTGTCGGCGGCCACCGCCGCGGAGATCGGTGTGGTCGAGCACGATCCGGTCACCGTCGCCACCGGCCACGGTGCTGTCACGCTGCCGCTGATGATCAGCGACCTGCCCGATCGCGTGGTCTGGGTGCCACAGCACTCGCCCGGCTGCTCCGTCGCCGAGCAACTCGCCGTCCAGCCCGGCGCCATCGTCCAGCTGCGGCGCGCCGACGAGAGGATGAAGGAACACCGTCATGAGTGATCCGGCTCTGCTCATCGCGTCGACCACGGCGCCCTACGCGCCTGTCGGCTTCGGACACGACCCGCTGTGGCTCGTGGTCGCGAAAGCGCTCGCCATCTTCGTCTACCTGATGCTGATCCCACTGGTCGCGGTGCTGGCGGAACGAAAGATCGTGGCGCGCATGCAGATGCGGATCGGCCCGAACCGGACCGGGCCGTTCGGGTCGCTGCAGAGCATCGCCGACGGCGTGAAGATGGCCCTCAAAGAGGACATCGTCCCGGCGATCGTGGACAAGCCGATCTACATTCTGGCGCCGATCATCTCGGTGGTGCCCGCCTTCATGGCGTTCGCGGTCATCCCACTCGGGCCGCAGGTGTCGATCTTCGGCGTCACCACCGCGCTGCAGCTCACCGACCTGCCGGTGGCGGTGCTCTACATCCTGGCGATCACCTCCATCGGCGTGTACGGCATCGTGCTGGCCGGGTGGTCGTCCGGCTCGACCTATCCGCTGCTGGGCGGCCTGCGCTCCACCGCGCAAGTCATCTCCTACGAGATCGCGATGGCGCTGTGCTTCGCCGCCGTGTTCCTGCTCGGCGGCACCATGGCGACCTCGGGCATCGTGTCCGCGCAGGAAGGCACCTGGTATGTCTTCCTGCTGCTGCCGTCGTTCCTGATCTACTGCGTCTCGATGGTCGGCGAGACCAACCGGGCGCCGTTCGACCTGCCGGAGGCCGAGGGCGAACTGGTCGGCGGCTTCCACACCGAGTACTCCTCGCTCAAGTTCGCCATGTTCATGCTGGCCGAATACGTGAACATGGCCACGGTTTCCGCGCTGGCCACCACGCTGTTCCTGGGCGGCTGGCGCGCGCCGTGGCCGCTGAACATGTGGGACGGCGCGAACTCCGGCTGGTGGCCGGTGCTGTGGTTCACCGCCAAGGTCTGGGCGTTCCTGTTCGTGTTCATCTGGTTGCGCGGCACGCTGCCGCGGTTGCGCTACGACCAGTTCATGAATCTCGGGTGGAAACTGCTGATCCCGGCCTCCTTGGGCTGGGTCATGGTGGTGGCCACGGCCCGGGTGTTGCAGGCCGAGGGCTACCCCGTGCAGACCCCGATCCTGGTGATCGGTGGCCTGGTGGTCACCGGCTTGCTGGTGCTGCAGTTCCTGCGGGCGGGCCGGGCGAAGGCGGCGCCGCCACCGGTCGAGGAACCCGCCGCCGCGGATTCCAGTGTCTTCCTCGGCTTCCCGGTGCCGCCGCTGCCCGCCGACGCCCACGCCCGCGACGCCACCCGCGCCAAGGGCAGTCTGCTCGAACCGCTGTCCGGATTCGCGGTCACCGCGGCGACCATGTTCAAGAAGCCGAACACCGAGTTCTATCCCGAGCAGAAGACGCCGACCGCGCCCCGCTATCACGGCAGGCACCAGCTGAACCGTCATCCCGACGGCTTGGAGAAGTGCATCGGTTGCGAGCTGTGCGCCTGGGCCTGCCCTGCCGACGCGATCTACGTCGAAGGCGCGGACAACACCGAAACCGAACGCTATTCGCCCGGTGAACGCTACGGCCGCGTCTACCAGATCAACTACCTGCGCTGCATCGGCTGCGGGTTGTGCATCGAAGCCTGCCCCACCCGCGCGCTCACCATGACCAACGACTACGAGATGGCCGACGACAACCGGGCCGACCTCATCTACGAAAAGGACCGGTTGCTCGCCCCGCTGCAGCCCGGTATGACCGCGCCGCCGCACGCGATGCACCCCGGCACCGACGAGGCCGACTACTACCTCGGCAAGGTGCCCGGCAGCCCGCAGGACACCGGCGCCACCACGGGCAACGGCCCGGCCGAGTCGGTCGGGCAACCAGCCGTCGCGGGTGCGGAAGGAGTAGCACGGTGACCGATGTGATCCTGGCCGCGGAGCCGCTGGCCCGCACCTCCACCGGCGAGGCCGTCCAATTCTGGATCCTGGCCCCGCTGGCGGTGCTCGGCGCGCTCGGCATGGTCTTCGCCCGCAAGGCAGTGCATTCCGCGATCTGCCTGGCCGCGACGATGATCGCGCTGGCCGTCTTCTACATCGCCCAGGACGCGCTGTTCCTCGGCGTCGTGCAGATCGTGGTCTACACCGGCGCGGTCATGATGCTGTTCCTGTTCGTGCTGATGCTCGTCGGCGTCGACTCCGGCGAATCGCTGACCGAAACGATCCGCGGTCAGCGCCTCGCGGCAGCCGGTGTCGGCCTCGGCTTCGGCCTGCTGCTCAGCAGCGGCATCGCGCGGGGAGTGCGCGAATCCGGAATAACCTTCCCCACTTCCGGTTTCGCCGGCCGCGACGTGATCGCCGAGCTGGCCGAGCTGATCTTCCTGCGCTACGTGTGGGCATTCGAACTCACCGGCGCCCTGCTGATCGCCGCCACCATCGGCGCCATGGTGCTGGCCCACCGCGAGCAGTTCGGTCCCCGGACGAGCCAGCGCGAGCTGTCCCGCCGCCGGTTCCGCGAGACCGGACACCGTGCGACGCCGCTACCCACCCCCGGTGTCTACGCCAGGCACAACGCGGTGGACATCCCCGCGCGGCTGCCCGACGGCTCCTTCGAAGAACTGTCGGTCAGCACCATCCTGCGGCACCGCCGCACCAGGGCGCTCACCGAAGCGGCCGTCATCTCGGTCGGCACCGCCCCCGTATCGGATACATCGGACGTATCGGACACATCGGACGCGACCGACAACACCAGCGACGAGGAAGGCAACCGGTGAATCCCGAGAACTACCTGTTCCTGTCCGCCCTGCTGTTCACCATCGGCGCGGCCGGCGTGCTGCTGCGGCGCAACGCCATCGTGGTGTTCATGTGCATCGAGCTGATGCTCAACGCGGTGAACCTCACGTTCGTCACCTTCGCCAGGATGCACGACAACCTGGACGGGCAGGTGTTCGCGTTCTTCACGATGGTGGTCGCCGCGGCCGAGGTCGTCGTCGGCTTGGCCATCATCATGACCATCTTCCGCGCCCGCCGCTCGACCTCGGTCGACGACGCCAACCTGCTGAAGTTCTGACGTGGACACCGCAACGCTCTGGCTGCTGCCCGCCCTCCCCCTGGCTGGCGCGATCGTCCTGCTGCTGACCGGACGCTACGGCGACAAGTGGGGCCACCTGCTCGGTGCCGCGATGGCGCTGGCCTCCTTCGGGGTCGCCGCGAACGCGTTCGTCGCCATGCTCGGGCGCGACACCGCCGAACGGCCGATCCACGAGGATCTGTTCAGCTGGGTCCCGGTCGCCGGACTCCAGGTCGACTTCGCGCTCCAATTGGACCAGCTGTCGATGTGTTTCGCGCTGCTGATCACCGGCGTCGGCTCGCTCATCCACATCTACTCGATCGGCTACATGAGCCACGACCCGGGGCGGCGGCGGTTCTTCGCCTACCTCAACCTGTTCCTGGCGGCCATGCTGCTGCTGGTGCTGGCGAACAACTACCTCGTGCTCTACCTCGGCTGGGAAGGCGTCGGCCTGGCCTCCTACCTGCTGATCGGGTTCTGGTACCACAAGCCTTCGGCGGCAACGGCGGCCAAGAAGGCGTTCGTGGTCAACCGGGTCGGCGACATGGGCTTGGCGATCGCCATGATGGTGATGTTCGCGACGTTCGGCTCGGTCGACTTCGACGCCGTGTTCGGCGCCGCGCCCGCCGCCGGCGAGGGCACGCTCACCGCGATCGGCCTGTTGCTGCTGCTCGCCGCGTGCGGCAAATCCGCGCAGGTGCCGCTGCAATCCTGGCTCGGCGACGCGATGGAAGGCCCCACACCGGTGTCGGCGCTCATCCACGCGGCCACCATGGTCACCGCGGGCGTCTACCTGATCGCGCGGTCCAATCCCATCTACGATCTCGCGCCGAACGCCCGGCTCGGGGTGGTGCTGGTCGGCGCGGTCACACTGCTGTTCGGCGCCATCGTCGGCTGCGCCAAGGACGACATCAAGAAGGCGCTGGCCGCCTCAACGATGAGCCAGATCGGCTACATGGTGCTGGCCGCCGGTCTCGGCCCGGCCGGCTACGCCGTCGCCATCATGCACCTGCTCACGCACGGATTCTTCAAAGCCGGACTGTTCCTCGGCGCCGGATCGGTGATGCACGCGATGAACGACGAGACCGACATGCGCCGCTACGGCGGCCTGCGCACCCTGCTGCCGATCACCTACGTCACCTTCGGCCTCGGCTACCTCGCCATCATCGGGGTACCGCCGTTCGCCGGGTTCTTCTCCAAGGACCGGATCATCGAGGCGGCGTTCAACCAAGGCGGCGCCGGTGGTATCGCGCTCGGTCTGGCCGCATTGCTCGGCGCGGGCCTGACCGCGTTCTACATGACGCGGGTCATGCTGATGACGTTCTTCGGTGAGCGCCGCTGGAAACCGGACACCCATCCGCACGAAGCGCCCGCGGTGATGACCGGTCCGATGATCCTGCTCGCGGTGGGCTCGGCCGGGGCGGGCGCGGTGTTCGTCTTCGGCTCCTCGCTGCAGAACTGGCTCGAACCGGTGGTCGGCGCCCATCACGGCACCGAAACCGTTCCCGCGGCACTGGTCACCGTGCTCGCGCTCGGCGTGGTCGCCGTCGGCGTCGGCCTCGCCTACTCCCAGTACGCGCGGCGCGATATCCCCGAGACCGCACCCGCGGCCGTGTCCGCGCTGACCGTCGCGGCACGCGAAGATCTCTACGGCGACGCGGTCAACGAAGCGGCGTTCATGCGTCCCGGACGGCATCTGACCCGGGCGCTGGTCTTCCTCGACAACCGCGGCATCGACGGCATCGTCAACGGCACCGCGGCGCTGATAGGCGGCTTGTCCGCGCGGGCCCGGCGGGTGCAGTCCGGGTTCGTGCGCTCCTATGCCCTGTCCATGTTCACCGGCGCGGCCCTGGTGGCCGCCGCCCTGCTGGCGGTGAGGTTGTGGTGAGCGAGTTCCCCTTGTTGACGACGCTCTGGCTGGTTCCGGTCGTCGGTGCGGCGATCGTGCTCGCGCTGCCCGCGACCCGGCGCACCCTCGCACGCGTTGTGGCGCTGAGCTTCTCGCTGCTCGTGCTGGCCACCGGCATCGTGCTCGCCGTGCGCTTCGACCCCGGTGGAGCGCAATACCAGTTCGTCGAATCCCACCAATGGATTCCGGCGTTCGGTGCCGGATACACCCTCGGCCTGGACGGCATCGCGCTGGTGCTGGTGCTGCTGACCACGGCCCTGGTTCCGCTGCTGATCCTGGCGGGCTGGCACGACGAACGGGAAGTGGGCAGCGGTAAGCGGGTGGCGCACACCTACGTCGCGCTCACCCTGCTCGTCGAGGCGATGGTGCTGATCTCCTTCGTCGCCCTGGACATCCTGCTGTTCTACGTCTTCTTCGAGGCGATGCTCATCCCGATGTACTTCCTCATCGGCGGATTCGGGCCGCGCACCGGGGACGTGCGGCTGCGCCAGCAGCGCTCACGTGCGGCGGTGAAGTTCCTGCTGTACAACCTGTTCGGCGGGCTGATCATGCTGGCCGCGGTCATCGGGTTGTACGTGCTCACCGCCCGCGAAGGGCTGGGCGAGGGCTCGTCGGGGACGTTCGATTTCCGCACCGTGGTCGCGGCGGCGAACGCGGGCCAGCTCGGTGCCGGGCCCGCGGTGCTCAACGCCTTGTTCCTCGGGTTCATGTTCGCCTTCGCGGTGAAGGCGCCGCTGTGGCCGCTGCACACCTGGCTGCCGGACGCGGCCGTCGCGGCGACTCCCTCCAGCGCGGTGCTGATGATGGCCGTGGTGGACAAGGTGGGCACCTTCGGCATGCTGCGCTACTGCCTGCCGCTGTTCCCTGGCGCCTCGGAAACCTATGCACCGCTGGTGATCACGCTCGCGGTGGTCGGCATCGTCTACGGCGCCCTGCTGGCCATCGGGCAGACCGACCTGATGCGCCTGATCGCCTACACGTCGATCTCCCATTTCGGCTTCATCATCCTCGGCGTCTTCGCCATGACCAGCCAGGGCCAGACCGGAGCGACGCTGTATATGGTCAACCACGGCATCTCCACCGCCGCGCTGTTCCTGGTGGCCGGGTTCCTGGTGTCACGGCGGGGCACCCGCTTGATCGCGGAATTCGGTGGCGTGCAGAAGGTCGCCCCCGTGCTGGCCGGAACCTTCCTCATCTCAGGGCTGGCGACCCTGTCGCTACCCGGGCTCGCCCCATTCGTGAGTGAATTCCTCGTGCTGATCGGCACCTTCACCCGCTACCAGTTCGCGGCCCTGGTGGCCGCCAGTGCCCTGGTGCTGGCCGCACTGTACGTGCTGTGGGTCTACCAGCGGATGATGACCGGCCCGGTGAAGGAAGGCAACGAGCGGATCTATGATCTGGCGCCCCGCGAAATCACCGTGATGGTCCCGTTGATCGTCGCGCTGCTGTTCCTCGGCGTCTACCCGAAGGTCCTGACCGACTTCATCAATCCCGCGGTGAGTCAAACCCTCACCACCATCGGCCGCAGCGATCCCGCGCCATCGGCACCTCCGCTGCCCGAGGCGGGATCGGCCCAACACACCGGAGGTGCCAAATGAGCGCGTCAACGCTCGCCGCGAGCGTCCCCGCGCCGAGTATCGAATACGGCGCGCTCTCCCCCATGCTCATCGTGTTCGGCGCCGCGGTCTTCGGTGTGCTCGCCGAGGCATTCGTCGCCCGCCGCTTCCGCTATGCGACACACCTGGTACTGAGCCTGGTCGGGTTGGCCGCGGCGCTGGTCGCCGTGGTGGCGCTGGCCGGAACCGAGTCCACCGCCGTCGCCGGAGCGGTAGCGATCGACGGCGTCACGCTGTTCCTGCAAGGAACGATCCTGGTGGTGTCGATCCTCGGCGTCTTGTTCATCGCCGAACGCGGCGCGGAGCCGCGCGAGCAGGCACGGTCAGGGCCGGGAACCTGGAGTCTGGCCGCCGCGACCCTCGGACGCGGCGTGGACGCGTTCACGCCGCAGGCTTCGGTGGTGCCCGGCAGCGCGGCCGAAACCGCCGCGGTGCGAGCGGGCGTCGCGACCACCGAGGTGTTCCCGCTGACGTTGCTGGCCGTCGGTGGCCTGCTGCTGTTCCCGGCGTCCAACGACCTGCTCACCATGTTCGTCGCGCTCGAGGTGCTGTCGCTGCCGCTGTACCTGCTGTGCGGGCTGGCGCGGCACAAGCGGCTGCTCTCCCAGGAGGCGGCGCTGAAGTACTTCCTGCTCGGCGCGTTCTCCTCGGCATTCTTCCTCTACGGTGTCGCGCTGCTGTACGGGCAGGCGGGCACGGTGCGGCTCGGCGGCATCGCGGACGCCATCGCCCGGCATCCGCAGGATACGACGCTGGCACTGCTGGGCATCGCGATGCTGGCGGTGGGGCTGCTGTTCAAGATCGGCGCGGTGCCGTTCCAGTCCTGGGTGCCGGACGTGTACCAGGGTGCCCCCACCGCGATCACCGGTTTCATGGCGGCGGCCACCAAGATCGCGGCGGTCGGCGCGTTGGTGCGCGTGCTGCAGGTCGCGGTGCCCGGCCTGCGCGACGACTGGCGTCCGATCATCGCCGCCGTCGCGATCGCCACCATGGCGGTCGGCGCGGTCATGGCGATCACGCAGACCGACGTGAAGCGGATGCTCGCGTATTCCTCGGTGGCCCATGCCGGTTTCCTGCTCACCGGCCCGGTGGCGGCCGACGACCGTGGCGTCGCCGCGGTGCTGTTCTACCTGGCGGCCTACGGTATCGGAACCCTCGGTGCGTTCGCCGTGGTCAGCCTGGTCCGCGAACCGGCCGGGGAGGAGGCCACCGGCCTGCCCCGGTGGGCTGGTCTCGGCCGCCGCTCCCCTTGGCTGGCAACGGTTTTCGCGCTGTTTCTGCTTTCTTTCGCCGGTTTGCCGCTCACCAGCGGCTTCGTCGGCAAGTTCGCCGTCTTCGAGGCCGCGGCCTCGGGCGGTGCGAGCGCACTGGTGATCGTCGGCGTGATCTGCAGTGCCATCGCGGCGTTCTTCTACCTGCGGGTCATCGTGCTGATGTTCTTCACCGACCCGCCGGCCGACGCTCCCGTGCTGGTCAGCCCGCCGCTGACCACCTCCATCGTGGCGGTGACCGCGGCGGTCACGTTCGTGCTCGGCGTCTTCCCGCAGCCGCTGCTCGATTTGGCCGATCAGGCAGCGACATTCGTCCGCTGAGTGGCCTCGGGTGCTGCCGCCGCGTCCGGCGACGGCGGCATCACCCACGTCGGGAATCGAATGCTAGGCACCGCGCCGGCGGTCCAGCACGTTGGTGATCAGCAAACGGGCACGTTCGCCGTATTCGGCCTGGTCGGCCAGGATGGCGAAGGTCTTCTCGTGCAAGGCGATCTCGGAGGGACGGGTGATGGTCAGCTCGGCCGAGACCGTCTCGGTCAGCACCTGCGAGCGGTCGTAGATGACGAAGTTCGTCGCGGGAGCGCGATAGTCGGCGCAGGCCGGGATGATGCCCAGCCGGATCCTCGGATTGGACATCACCGCAAGAAGATAGGCGAGCTGCTCGGCCATGGTCGCCGCGTCACCGACCACGCGCCAGAGCGCGGCCTCGTTGACCAGGAAGTGGAACCGGTGCTTGGCCCGGTGGAGTACCTGCTTGCGCGCCATCCGCGCGGCCACCGCGTCTTCGAGGTCGTCGCGTCCGCCGGTGACCGCGATGCACGCGGCGAGGATTGCGCGGGCGTAGCCCTCGGTTTGCAGCAGTCCCGGCAACGTATCGGGGGCATACCAGCGGATCTGGGTGGTCTGTGCCTCCAGATCGATCGACTGCCGTTGCCTGCGCGCATGACCGGAGGCGACGGTGCGTTGCCATTCCAGATACATCGACTGCAGATTGCGCGCGTTGGCAACCAGGTCGTCCAGCACGGCGGTGTTGTCACACGCCTCACACCAGGCGGCGAGGTCGGCTTCCGACGGCGTCTGTTTGCCGCCCTCGATCCGGGAGACCTTGCTCGAATGCCAGCCACATCTGGCCGCCAGCTCCAGGCCGGTCAGGTGGGCCGCGCGCCGCAGTTCGCGCAGGCGCGCACCCAGCGCCGCGCGTGCGTCCGACACACCGTTCACTCGCCCACGTGCTCGCTCTCGTAATACCGTTGATGATCAATACCTTTGGGCCACAGCCGGTCCCGCACCTGCAGGCAGCGGGCGACCAGGGCCGGGTCGGTGGTGATCGACAGACCCGTGAATCTCCCGTCCGCGGCGAAGGTGTTGAACGCGACCGTGTCCATGTCGAACAACCAGTAGTCGTCGTGCGGCACGTCCGCGGGATCGGCCAAGTGCCGCGGCAGCCAGCGCACCATCTCACCGGTGGCGATGTTGTCGTCGGTCGCCGACAACAACCACCGGGTGTAATCGGAGTGCGGGACCGTCACGACCCGGAGGCGTTCCAGCGTGACTCCGCGACCGGCTGACTCCACCATCAGAGCGTCCCAGGCTTTCCATGACTCCGGCTGTTCCTCTCGTTCGTACGCTACTCCGGCATCGAAGCGGCGCAATGCTTCCTGCTCGTCCTCCAGCACGTAGAAGTCCCTCACCTCCAGGTGGAAAGCGCGGAATCGAGCCGCCCGGAACAGCGGCTCGAAACAGCGGTCGCCACCGACGTGCAGCATCAGCGCACCACCACGGCGGTTTCGTGGCCTGCGAGGGTCAACTGCGCGAGCAGCTCGGGGTCGGTGACCGGTTCACCGGCCACCAGCACCGAACCGCAGGTTCCGGTCGCCTCCACCGGTAGCCGCATACCCGGCTCCAGCCAGTCCAGCAACTGGTGTGGCACCAGGACCGTGCCCGTGCGCTCGGTGGCGTCGCCCTGCACCACGAGCACGCCGGTGTCGGTCGCGTACACGGCGGGGCAGGCTCCATGATCGGATCCGGATCCGAGGAGTCGCAGGTTCATAGCTGATCCTTTGCGAGAGCGGAGAGGCGATGTCGTGCAATCGTCCCCACCGGAAGGCTTGCCGGTCAACGCACGTCGCAAAGTCGCGCAAAGCCGTAGCGGCGGAACAGGTTCGCTCTTACCTTCGATTGGGCACCTCGGGTACCACCGCGGCGAGTTCGATCCCGAGTTGCCTTTTCCCCACAGGAAAGGGCTCCGACATGATGAGACGACCCAGGACTGCCGCCGACTTCGCGGTGCTGGGTGTGCTGGCGCCAGGTGGATTACTCACCGTCGAGCAGCTGGCTCAGCAGGCGCGACTGACCGCATGGTCGGTGCGCGGTGCGTTGTTGCGCCTGCAGTCGCGTGGCTTGATCATGGACACCAACAACCGCGGCCGCTGGGCGATCACGCCACGGGGCCGCGGCGAGTGGGCCGCGAAGGGGCGCCGATTCACCCTATGAACCGATCAGTCGTCCCCAGCACGGTGTTCGACCCGCTTCGGCGTATCGGAGCCGAGACAAATCACGGAGTGGTCAGGATTTCCCGCAGCCGGACGACGAATGCGGCGGGATCGTCGACGAAACCGATGTGGCCGCCGGGGAACAGCGTCGGCGTCAAGTCGAGAGCCGCGGCGAGTGCGCGTGAGGTGCGATCGCAGAACTGGCCGGCGGAGTCGGCGCCGATGCCGACGACGAGCCGGGCGGGTGTGCCGAGCAGGGTGACGATGTCGGGCTCCCAGGTGGTGGTGCCGCGGATCTCGTGGGCGAACCAGTAGCGTTCGCTGGCCATCTGCCGCGGGTCGCGCTCGGGCCCGAACATCTGCGCGAGCATCGGTTCCGGCATCGGAATATTCGCGGCGGAGAAGAACTTTCGCCACGCGCCGAGCACATCGCCCTCGGCGTAGGTGGCGATCATGTCTTCGGTGGCGGCACGGTGGGCGTCGCGGTCGGCGATCAGCGCGTTGATCGGCGGCTCGTGCGCGATCACTGTCGCGACGAGGTCGGGGCGAGCCTGCGCCAGCGCCAGAGCGGTCACCGCACCGCCACTGGACCCGAGGACCACGGCGGGTCCGGCGTCCACGTGGGTGATCAGCCGGGCGAGGTCGTCGGCGCGCAGTTCCGGCGTGGAGTCCTGGCCAGGGTCGTCCAGCGTGCTGTTCTGGTGTCCGCGCGGGTCCGTGGTGAGCACCGTGTGGTCGGCGGCGAGCAGGTCGGCCAGCGGCGCGAACGCGGCGGCGTCCATCGGCGCGCCGACCAGCACGACCAGCGGCCCCGCACCGCGCAGTTCGTAATAGAGGTGCGCGCCGGGAACGTCGAGAGTCCGCGCTGTGACGGCGGACGGGGTCTGGGTCATGAGTTCTCCTCGTGGGTGTCTTTAGTGGGCGCTGTCGGACGTAGTCCGTCCTCAACCCGCGCACGGCCGGAGCCAAGGCCGAGGTACGCCTTCGTGTCCGCCTATAGGGACGGTGCACGCGAACGGAATTCATCGCCCGGCCGCTGCACCGGTTGCCAAACCTAGGGAGATTAGGATAAACCCATGGTGCCCTAGTTTTCGAGGAGGTTGCCGATGATGGCACGAGCGGGACTGACCGCGGAACGAATCACGCTGGCCGCGGCCGATCTCGCCGACGAGATCGGGCTCGACAACGTCACCATGTCGGCGGTGGCCAAGAAGTTCGGCGTTCAGGACGCCAGCCTGTATTCGCACGTCAAGAACCTTCAGGACCTGCGCACCCGGGTGGCCGTCATGGCGGCCACGGAGAAGACCGACCTGATCGCCGCCGCGATCGCCGGACGCGCCGGACGCGACGCGCTCGCCGCGTACGCCCACGCCTGGCGCGACTACGCGCTGCGTCATCCCGGGCGATACGCGGCCACCCAGCTGCCGATGAACCCGGAAGTGGCGAAGACCGCGACCGGCGCGCTGCGCGCTGTCGAACTGACCTACGGCATGCTGCGCGGCTACGGCTTGACCGAACCCGACCGCACCGACGCGGTTCGCTTGCTGCGCAGCACCTTTCACGGATACAGCGTCTTGGAGGCCACCGGCGGTTTCGGGCACGCGCGCTCCACCGCGGACTCCTGGGAACGCATCATCGACGCACTGCACGTCACACTCGAGCAGTGGCCGTCCAGTCACAAGGAGAAGTCATGAGGTCCGACACCCTGAAAGTCCCCGGAGCGACCCTGCATTACGAGGTGCGCGGCGCCGGGCCGGTACTGCTGCTGCTGTGCGGCAGCGGCGGCGACGGGGCCGTCTTCGACCCGATCGCCGAACCCCTCGCCGAGCACTTCACCGTGGTCACCCCCGATCCTCGCGGCTACTCGCGCAGCGTGCTCGACCCCGGCGCCGCGGACGACGTTGCGGTCGAAGTGCAGAGCGACGACGCCCACCGGCTGCTCGAACACCTCACGCCCGCGGGCGAAGACGCCTACGTCTTCGGTGGCAGCGGCGGCGCGGTGGTGGCGCTGGAGTTGCTTGCCCGGCAACCGCAACGCCTGCGGCTGGTGGTCGCACACGAACCGCCGTGTTTCGCGGTGCTCCCCGACGCGGCCGTGCACAAGGCGTTCGTCGAGGAGGTGCACGAACTTTTCGTGACCGAAGGCCTTGCCGCCGCGGGCGCACGCTTCCTCGACGGCATCGGCGGCGGAATGAAAGCCATGCCCGATCCGGCCGAACTCCCGCCCCGCGCGGCCGCGATGATCGAACGCATCCACGTCAACACCCCGCGCATGATGGCGCACGAATTGCGCGTGGTCACCTCTCACCGCCCTGATGTGGCGGCCTTGGCGCCCGTCTCCGACCGGCTGGTGCTCGGCGCGGGCCGCGAGAGCAGGGGCAAGCTCCCCTACCGCCCGGCCGAGACACTCGCGGCGCAACTGAGCATCGCGTTGACCGAGTTTCCTGGCGGGCACAGCGGTTTCACCGACGCGCCCGCCGAATTCGGTCAGCTTCTGCTCGATCTGCTCCTGGCTGCTCGCGCACGCTGACTGTCGCATCGGTCTGCGTAGTGATCACGCGCTCAACGGACCAAGCTCCAGCGGTCGGTCGTCGTTCTCGGCGGCCGACACTATGCCCACCCCGAGAGATTCACACCAAGTCCTCGGCGTGCTGAATGCCTGTGGTGCGGCGGCTCGCTTCGATGCGGTTGATGTTGGTTTCGATCCACTCCCGCAGCGCCGCTATGGGAACTCGCAGGCTGTGGCCGAGATCGGTGAGCGTGTATTCGACCCGCGGCGGCACGGTGGGGTGCACAGTACGGGTCACGAAACCGTCGGCCTCCAACCGGCGCAATGTCTGGGTCAGCATTTTCTGCGATATGCCGTCGATGCGGTGCTGCAGGTCCGTGTACCGCATCGTGCCCTCGGCCAGGGCGTCCACGATCAGCACGGTCCACTTTCCGGCGATGTGATCGAGCATCTGCCGGGTGGGGCATTTCGCGGAATAGACGTCGGCGGGCAAGCCTGATGACTCGACATATGTACGCACCTTCTGGAGCGTAGCGCACTATCAGGTGCCATCTTCCTATTTGGTTGTAACGAACCGATAGTTAGAAATGTGGAGCAACAAGCACTTTCCGTTTCCGAAGCCATCCGCGTCCGGCGCACCGTGCGCCACTACCGTCCTGATCCGGTTCCGGCCCCGGTTCTCGACGAACTGTTGGACCTGACCATGCAGGCACCCAGCGCCTGGAATATGCAGGACCGGTCGATCGTCGTCGTAACCAGCGAATCCGGCCGCAGAGAACTGTCCGCGGCCGCCTACGGCCAGCCTCAGCCACTCGAGGCGCCGGCCACGCTCGTCTTCGTCGCCGACAGCACGGCGTGGGAAGCCCCCAACGCCGACATCGCCGACCGAGCCCGCCACAACGGTGCTTGGAACGCCGAGTTCACCGCCCTCTTCGACAGCCGCGCGGAGTTCCATGAGCTACGCCGACGCGATCTGCTGCGGGAAAACGCCGTCAAGAACGCCATGATCGCGGCCACCTACACCATGCTGGCCGCCACCGCGCTCGGGTTGGCGTCCGCGCCGATGAACGGATGGGATCCCGACCTGGTCAAGGCAGTGATCGGCATCGAAGATCGCCCCGAGCTCGCCATCGCCGTGCTGGTGACAGTCGGCTACAGCGACGCCACACCGCCGCATCCGGGACGCCGTGCCGTGGAAAGCACAGTCTTCCGTGAGCGATTCGCCGCCTGAAAGGTCGGTGGGCAGGCGGTCGCGTGCGCTCCCTTACAGCGAGGTCGAACTCACCATGAATACCCGGCTCGCTCTCGGCGGATGAGTCCGCGTCGTGGGGCGGTCGACCTAGGAACTCATCGGCTCGTGGACTCTGGTCGGGAACGGCTGGGCGGGCGCAGCAGGAGCCGCCTGCTGCGCCCGGCGCCACCCGCTGGCGACTTGCCTGAATCAGCCGGTGAAGGACTCGGGGCCGAAGCGGCCCCAGGCCACGAAGGCGGCCGCAGCGAGGTAGACGAAGTTCAGCGCGACGTATTTGTACTGGCCGTAGCGGGCGTGGGTGATCATCGCGCCGATCATCAACAGGATCCAGCACACGGCGGTCACCGGCACCATCACCGGCGCGATGTCGAGCACGGCGGGCAGGATCAGGCCGGCCGCGGCCAGGATCTCGAGGCCACCGAGGGTTCTGACGAAACCGGCGCTGGCGTGCTCGGTCCATCCCCCACCGGACTTTCTGCCCAGTTCGTCCAGCTTGTCCTTGGGCATGAACGCTTTGGTGGCGCCACCGAACAGTGAGAGGGCGGCAAGCAGGCCGGCGACGATCCAGAGGGCGAGGTTCATGAGCTTCTCCTTCAGGTGCGGGCGACTCCGGCTCGTCCTCGATCCGGCCGAGCCGTTCGTCGCCGACGGGCTGCCGGACGATGCTGTTCGCGGCATCCCTGTCGGCTTCCCGATCGTGTAACTGGTCGGGCATCAGACACCGCCGGCCCTGGGTGTGTGACACCACGTCGGCGTGACGTGCGCCACCGCACGCGCTGCCCGTGCGGCGAATTCGGGCCGAACATGAACACCCGCCCTTGGCGGGGTGAGGGTGTAGCGAGCATCGATGCGCCAAACATCTCATCGGTGGAGTGATCTGCCTCACACTCCTGTCACAGCGAACGATCATGCGGTGTCTGGTGGCCGAACCCTGCGAACAGAAGGAGAAACCGGTGACCGAAGCAAGTAGGGGAAGAGGAGAGTCCATGAAGGCAGTGCGGTACCACTCCTACGGCGGAAGTGATGTTCTGGTCTACGAGGAGGCGGACCGTCCGGTCCCGGATGCGGGTCAGGTGGTGGTGCAGGTGGCCGGTACCTCGTACAACGACGCGGACGCCGGGCTCCGCGCGGGTTTTCGACAAGACGTTGTCCCGGTGACCTTCCCGCATATTCCGAACGTCGACGTGGCTGGTGTCATCACCGAAGTCGGCGAGGGGGTGACCGGCTGGAGTGTCGGGGACGCGGTGGTCGCGGTCTTGCCGGTGACCGCGCCCGGCGCGGCCGCCGAGTACGTTGCCGCGCCCGCCGAGATACTGGCTTCCGCTCCCCGCACCGTCGAGCTCGCGGACGCCGCGGCCCTGCCTTTGGTTGGGCTCACGGCTTGGCAATCATTGTTCGAACACGCCGGTCTGAAGCCCGGGCAGGGTGTCCTGATCAATGGCGCGGGCAGCGCGGTGGGCGGGTACGCCGTCCAGCTCGCCGTGCAGGCCGGTGCCACCGTGACCGCGACTGCCAGCTCGCGGAGCCGTGACCGCACTCGCTCCTACGGCGCGCAGCGGATCATCGACTACACCGAAATCCCCGTTGTGCAGGCGGTGGCCGGACAGCGGTTCGACGTGGTGCTGAACCTGGCGCCCAGCGGCCCGGAGGAGAACATGGAGTTGGCGAACCTGGTCGCCGACGGTGGGGCGTACGTCAGCACGACCACTCCCGTCCCGCAGGATGTCGGGCGCGGGGTGCGGGCCGTGCGGCCCTTCGCGTACAGCGACGCCGCTCAGCTCGCCACGCTGGTCGCTCGCGTCGACGCCGGAGATCTGGAGATCGCGGTGGCCGAACGGCTGCCACTGTCCGAACTGCCCACTGTCCATGCCCGCGCCGCCGAACGGATCGCCCATGTGGCCGAGCTGGTCGCCCGCGTCGAGGGCCGAGAGCTGGGTTTCGCAGTGGCCGCACAGCTGCGGGCCGAGGCGGACACTGTCGACGTTCGCGCCGCCGGTGGAGAGATAGTCGGCAAGGTCATCCTGACCCCCTGACCCGAGCGACACCAGGAGTGAGTTCCCATCAGAATGCTGAACGCGCAGCCTGGGCCACGTAACGGTCGCGGTCCGCTCGACTGGCGAGCGGACCTGGACCGCATCCGTGCAGTCACCGCTACCAACGAAAGAGGACATCGCAGTGAATACACCGGGTGAGGGCTCTCGACTACCAGGGCCGCCCGCGAAGGAGAGGGGCCGGGATGTGGGCGACCACGCCACCGACCCAGCGACCGAGGCATTCCTCGCCCATCGCAATCTGCTGTTCACCGTCGCCTACGAGATGCTCGGATCGGCGGCCGACGCCGAAGACGTCCTGCAGGAGACATGGCTGCGGTGGATGAAGGTCGACCAGGGACAAGTGCGCGACCGGCGTGCCTACCTGGTCCGCATCACGACCCGGCAGTCGCTCAACCGGCTGCGGACCATCAGCCGCCGCAAGGAGTCCTACGTCGGACCCTGGCTGCCCGAGCCACTGCTCACCACACCGGACGCGGCCGCAGACATCGAGCTCGCCGAGAGCCTGTCGATGGCGACGATGCTCATCCTCGAGACGCTGTCACCAACCGAACGCGCCGTATTCGTGCTGCGTGAAGTATTCGAGATCGGCTACGACGAGATCGCCGCCGCCGTCGACAAAACCCCCACGGCCGTTCGCCAGATCGCGCACCGCGCCCGCCGGCACGTCGATGCCCGCCGCCCCCGATCGGTGGTCTCGGCCAGCGAGACCCGGGCGGCACTCGAGTCGTTCCGGCGCGCCATCGAATCCGGCGACCCGCAGGCTCTGCTGGACGTGCTCGCCCCCGAGGTAGTCCTGGTCAGCGACGGCGGCGGCGTCAAACGGGCAGCGCTGCGGCCCGTCATCGGCGCCGAGAACGTGGTCCGCTACATCCTCGGCGGAATCGGCAAGACCGACGCCACGATCACCATCGACCCGACCATGCTCAACGGCAGCCCGGCACTGGTCTTCCGGTTGGACAGCGAAATCGACGGCGTCATGGCGTTCCGGGTCGAGAACGACCACATCAACGGCCTCTACTTCGTCCGCAACCCGCACAAGCTGACCCGCGTCGAATCCGAGACCCCACTGACCCTGCGCTGAATATCGGCGCAGGACCAGTCACCGGAACAAGGCAGCCAGCGAGATGGGGGCACCTTCCTGCGGAGTGTTCCGTAAGCCGATCCGCCAGCGGAACACCCCTCGCTCGGAACATGGCCGAGGCCGGCGAGATCCTGACCGACCTGCGCGAGCACGACGTGCTGTTCGGGCTCGGCAGCTCGATCTACGACTGGCACGACCTGTTCGGAAAGCTGTTCCTGCAACCCTCGCCATGGTCGGGGAGTTCGAGGCCGACCTGGGCCACCTGCGCACCCGCGAGGGCATTACCAAGGCCCGCGCGAGAGACCGACTCAAAGGCAAACAACCGAAACTGCCTCTCGCAGCCCGGAAAAACGATCCACCGCCGCTACCACGACCCCCTGTGACCCGATCCTTACCGGGGGCAAAATTCCTGAGAACGCAACAATGTCGATGATTGATTCCGCTGAGCGCAATCGCGAGCGGGGACTGCCTATCTCGCCGCGATCCCTCAACGACTGAGTAGGGCTGGCCACTATGACGGCGCGAAGTCGACGCGGCTGGACGCACCGGGCACGTCGGCATACGGCGCCTCTCGGCCATCGTTGCGAGAGCCGCTTCGCGTATTCACGCCCTATTACGGCCCGAGCACCGACCTCACGTCCGGCAGGTTGCCGATTCGTTGGGTGGCCGGCCGTCCCGGTGCGTCGGTTTGCGGCGAGCCGGTGCCGCGCAACCGGGTCCGCACTTCCCCGGGTGTCTTACGTCCGGCGCCGGCCCCGCTCATACCCTGATAGCTCGCGACCGCGCCGACCACGATCGGGGACGCGCTCGAGGTTCCGCTGAATACGTCGGTGTACCAAAGGTCTTCGTCGGAGCCGCCCTGCAGGTCGCCATAGCCGGTTGTGGTGACTTCCAGTCCCCACCCCTGCGCGTCGACACGCTTGCCGTAGTTGGAGAACGCCAGCCGGGAGCGGCCCGGGCCGTGGTCGCGGCCGTGGAATCCCGGTGGTGGTGTGCCCGCGCCGACGATGATCGCCCCCGAGTCGACCGCGCCGCCACGCAACGGGTTCTGCCATGTGGCCGGGAACTCCGGGGGCCGGATGTCATACAGTGCGGCGTCCAGATCCTCGTCGCCATTGCCGGCCGCCTCGACCACGATCACGCCCTTGCCGACCGCGTACCGGACGGCTGCCAAGTCGTCTGGCCACCATTCGATCGGTATGTAGCCGCGCTGGTCGGGCCTGCCCGCGTAGTCGAATCGCGGGCCGGGACGGTGCACTTCGAGCAGGATCACGTCACCGGGACGCAACACGTCAGCCGCAGAACGGATCGCGGACGCCGATCCGGACCCGAATATCGACACCGCCCGGATGTGCGCCTCCGGCACGATGCCGGTGATGCCGTAGGCGTTGACGTCAGCACTGATCACGCCCGTGACGGCGGTGCCGTGGTCGCGCCAGCCCCGGTCCGGTGATGGAGTGCCGCCGATGACCCCACCTTGGTTGGCGTGCAAATCCTCGTGGGTGAACTGCCAGGCTCCCTCGACGTCCACCACCCGCACGCCGGCGCCGCGCCCTCCGGGAACTGTCCAGGCCCAGCGCGCGTCGATGCCATGCGGCGCGGCGGCCAGATATCCCTGGCGCTCTATGAAATCCGGGGTAACCGGAGGTGCGTCGGCCGCGGAACCAGCCGTGACCGTCACGATGCCTTGCGGCGCGATCGGCGGTTCGGCGGGCGGTTTCACGTACGCTGCCGCCACTGCGTCGTCGTCGCGCAGCCGAGCGGCGAGCTCGTGGAGCTCGCCGTCGACGCCGCGGACATAGAAGTAATTGAGGTATTCCGTGCCGGTTTGCTCGTGTGACGTGCCGCTGAGGCGGCCCTGCAATCGGTTGGCCGGTCCGAAGATCCGTACCAGTTCACCACCCTCCGGAAGCCGCGTGCCCACGTGTGACTGCGCACTGCGGCTCTCACGCAGGGCGATCGGTGTGATCGCGGCGTCGGCGGCGTAGGTGACGACAATCAGTTCGGCGGGCGATCGGAGCTTCGGACGCTGGGATGC
The DNA here is from genome assembly GCF_965283145.1 of Nocardia sp. Marseille-Q1738. Taxonomy (NCBI): domain Bacteria; kingdom Bacillati; phylum Actinomycetota; class Actinomycetes; order Mycobacteriales; family Nocardiaceae; genus Nocardia; species Nocardia sp. Marseille-Q1738. The sequence goes on from NZ_CBDIMS010000004.1 coordinate 563,298, forward strand.
CATGGTGCATAGTCAACCTGGAGGGCGCGCCCGTCGCCACCGCGCTCACCCATCCAAGGTGCGGTCGGCATCATCCCGAGCGGCATGACCGCACGGGGGCGGCCCGCCGTGACGATGAGGACCTCCACCGCGCCGATCGCGATCAGGCACAGCCCGACGACCCAGCCGACCGCGTCGAGTGAATCGAACGGCAGCGCACCGACAACGACGCCGAGCGTCAGCGTGACCAGGCCGAACACTTCGTGCCGTCCCCGCCCAGGCAGGTCGTCGACCCATACCGCCACGGTGGCGTGGCAGATTCCGCGAATCGCCCACGCGAGCCCGATCCAGAACGACAGCAGCAGCGCCGAATTGCCGCCCGCGAAGCACAGCATCGCCAGCAGGGCCGACATGACGCCGCTGATCAGCACCAGCACGCGCAGGGCCGTGGCGAACCGGGCGCTCACCGCGAGGATCATCTGGAATACACCGTTGAGCAGAAGGTAGCCGCCGCACAGCAATTCCGCTGTCGGTAGCGACTTGTGCGGCCACACCACGATTGCCACACCCACGATCATCGAGCAGGCGCCGACCACCAGTACCGACTGCCGGGCGCCGCCGGCCAGTGGTTCCGTACGCCCTTCCACCACAGTTTCGGGCATAGCTACATGATATGACCGACGTTGGTAGCGAACCGTTTGCCCCGCTGGGGCAACGGCATTCGTTCCTGCGTCTGCGCCGAGCACGCCGACGTCAGCTCGCGTAGCGCGGACGACCGAGGGCCTGCCCGCTGGATTGGGCGAACTTTGCTGTCACAGGGCGAATGCCGGCTGACCCGCACCGAACCTCGGTCCGAATTACATGTCACGTGCCTTCGTGGTCCACCGGTTCCGTAGCGTGCGATTTGCGACGTGCTTCTGCGAGGAGTTCGTCGAGTTGGGTTTCGGCGCGTTCGGCGCGCGCGAGGGTTTGAGCGCGTGCTTCGTCGAGTGCCGCGATGCGCTGGGCGGCTTCGGTGCGGACCTTGTCGATCGCGGCGGCGGCTTCTGCGCGGGCCGCGGTGAGGTCCGCGGCCGCGGTGCGGCGGGTCTCGGTGAGTTCGGCGCGGGTGGCGTCGAGTTCGGCACGTACCCTGCGCCATTCGCCGCGCGCTTCGTCGGCGGCTTCGGCTCGTTCGGCGGCAACCTGTTCGGCGCGCTCGGTCGCGCGTTCGGCGTCGGCCGCGCGCTGGACGGCGAGGTCACGTTCGGAGTGGGCCGCCCTCACCTCCGCGGCTGCTTCGCGCTGGGCTTGCGCGATTTCGGTTTCGGCGCGGCGCTGCGCGCGCTGGACCTGTTCGGCTGCATCTTGTTTGACGCGTTCGATCTCTTCGGCGGTCTCCTGTCGCACGGCGCGGATTTCGGCCTCGGCATCGCTGCGCGCGGCGAACACGTCGTCGGCCGCCTGTTTGGTGACTCGTCCCACTTCGAGCAGTGCGTCGTCGCGTGCCGCGTTCGCCTGGGCGATCAGCTCTTCGGCCCGTTCGGCGGCATTCGCGGCGTCGTCGGCTGCCGACTCGGCCAGGGCCCGCGCTTCCTGCGCCTGCCTGCGTGCCTGTTCCGCCGCCACCGCGGCGGCCTCGGCCTCGGCGATCCGCCGTGCCGCGTCCGCCTGCACCGCCTGGACCTGCGCCTCGGCGATGGATGGGTCGGCGAGCGTGGACAATTCCGCGACAGCGGCATTCACCGTGGTGTTCAACTGTCCGGCGAGCGACCGGAACTGCGTGAGCAGCTCATCAGCACGCAACCGTGCGGCTGTCACCGGCCCCTGCTGCGTCACAGTGACAGCAGCGGCGGGTGCCTCCGACTCTTGTTGCCGCCGTTGCCGCTCCCGCCACGCGCGCCACCGCGTGTGATCCGGATGGTCACAGTACTCCGACGGCCGACCGGGCCCGCCTCCCCGCGTGAGGGGACGAGAGCAGCCCGGGTAGTTACATAGGTTCGACACGCCGGAATCGTAGCGTTGATTTCGTCATTCCCAACGGATCGACACGAAACGAAACCCTGCGGCGCACATTCAGGTCCATTCCCTCCTGACCGCCGATAAGTGAACCTTATCGGCGGCCAGGCTCCCCGTTGCGGCACCGTATCTCATCGTCAGAAATACGTTTACGTTTGGTTGTATCCAACGATACGTAACCTTGACGAAAAGGGTTGAAAACTGTGCACCCCTTCCAGACAACAGATGCCGCCGCTCCCCCACCCACACCACCGAAGTCAGGCGCGCTTCGCGACGACGACGCGGCTTCTCGCAAAGCCAGTCAGAGGCGGGCAGCTACGCGGGGAACATTGGCCGGTTGCAGCGGAGGTTCAGAGCGGGCGATTGTGCGACCTCCGAGCAAGGGCTCAGAATGCTCCGCGCTCGACGGGGACCGGCACGGAGTCGGCTGGGAGTTGGATAAGGGCGAGGTCCGACGCGAGACTGCTGCGCGTTGCCTGACTCGCGGGGTGGCCGAAGAAGTGTCGTTGTGACGCTGGGGAATTCGCCTGCTCGGCGAGTGCGGCACCCGTGACGAGCCGTCGTTGACCGCGTCGAGGGAACGTGGCGCTCAGGTGCCGAAGTCCCCGTTGGGCGTGCCGTAGGGTGAAGTCTCGCGCCGAAATATCCTTGGCGCGAGCAGCCAGTCGCCGACGTGAATACGGGAGCCGAGACATGGACGATCGATCCACCGTCGTCGCGGTCCCCGAGTCGGTGCGCACGGAGCTGCGCCGTGGGGTCCGCAGTGTCTTGGTCGACGCTGCTGCGCTGCGCCTGGTGCGGGATCGCTTCGACGACGATCAGGCCGGTTCGCTGGGCCGGTATCTCGAAGCCTCCCAGTCGGCGAACACTGTGCGCGCCTACCGCGCCGACTGGGTCGCCTGGGCGGCTTGGTGCGCAGCCGAAGGCAGACAGGCTCTGCCCGCTGACGCGCTCGACGTCGCCGTCTACCTGGCGGCGGCCGCCGACGCGCGTCGCGATACGGGCGGATGGGCGTTCAGTCCGGCGACATTGGAACGAAAGTCGGCTGCTATCGCCGCCGTGCACGCTGCGAACGGACTGCCGTCGCCGACACGCTCGGATGTGGTCCGGCTGACCCTGCGCGGTATCCGCCGCACCCGCCGCGCGCAGCCTCAGCGCAAACGTCCGGTGCTGCTGCACACTCTCGACCAGCTCCTGGGCGGGCTTCCCGAACCGGGCTGGCCCACCGAACCCGCCCGCCGCCGGGACGCGCTCGCACTGCTCGTCGGTTTCGCCGGAGCCTTGCGCCGCAGCGAACTCGCCGGACTGCGCATCGGCGATGTCGAGGTGAGCACCGACCACAGCACCGGCGAACCGATCCTGCTGATCCGGCTGCCCGCCACGAAAACCGATCCCACCGGCGCGGCGGAACAGCGGGTGGCCCTCCCGCGCGGCCGCCGCCGGGCCACCTGCCCGGTCTGCGCTTTCGCCGACTGGTTGCGTCTGCGCGAAATACATGCCGCCGCAGGAACTTCCGGTGTCCGCGGCTGGCTGTCCGAGCTGCCCGCCAGCGCTCCCGACATCCACCGCTGCCACGGCTTCACCGGCACCCGTATCGACCCGGACCTTCCCCTCTTCCCGGCCATCACGCGGCACGGAGCCATCGCCGACCACGCCATGTCCGGTCGCGCCGTCGCCGAACTGGTCAAGCGCTATGCCGCCCGGGCCGGTCTCGACCCCGACCTCTTCTCCGGCCACTCACTGCGCGCCGGATTCGCCACGCAGGCCGCGCTCGGCGGCGCCAGCGACCGCGAGATCATGCGCCAGGGCCGATGGTCCAACCCGCGCACCGTCCACGGCTACATCCGCACGGCAAACCCCTTGGAAGACAACGCGGTCACCAAACTCGGGTTGTGAGGGGTGACTCCTCTCATACTCCCCCATCTATACGGCACCGTATATAAGAGCTAGGCTCAGTTTTATACGCCACCGTATATCAGAACTCGAGGGTGGCGGTCCGCGTAGCGAGGTGAACGCGTATCGCGGGGCCACGGTCGCGGAGACAACCCGATGGAGCCACACGGCTCCACGCACGGAAAATGGGGAGTTCACATGATCAAGTGGGCTGGCTGGCTCATTGTGTTGTTTCCAGGAGTCGGCCACACGCTGGGCGCTCTCGTGGAGACGGCCCCGCGCTACGCCGAGGCGTGGTTCAGCGGAGAGGGGTGGGACGCGGATGCCACTGCGATGAACTACGCCGAGGCCACGTTGTGGTACACCGTGTTCAGCTTCGGCGTGCCGTTCCTCCTGATCGGCCTGATGGTGCTGTGGCTGGACCACCGCGGCATCACACCGCCACCGTTCCTCGCGTGGATGGTGGCCGCTTGGACTTTGGTCACTGTCGCGGTCGGCGGCCCCTCGCCCTTGCTGGTCCTCCTGATCGCCGCCGGCCTGCTACTGGCCGGCTCCAGACGCGCCGCCCGCCGCGACAACTCGGGAACTGCTGCCGGAATATCCGCCCGGACGAGTTGAACCCCGTGGCCACGGGTGGTGCGCCGGCTCGGCCGAGTGGGCCGACTGCCGTAAGTTCGGTTGAGGGCATGAGCGCGGATCGGGCGTTGGGTCACGGTCGTCGAGATGAGGAGGCCCCGATCGAAACGTCAGGTGTGCGTGAGGGGCTGGCCGAGGGCGGACAGGACGCCGCCACTGCGCCGGGGTCCGCGGTCCTGACGGGGACAGTCCTCGGTGTTGTGGTTCTGTTGTGCGTCCACCTCGATTGGGCTCCGTTCGTAAGGAACCCGACCGGTCCCGATCAGCTCGTCGGCCTGGTGACCGGCGGGATTCTGCTGGCTGTTTCCCTGCTGGTGTGGGCGATCAAGTCGCTGTATCTGCTCGGTCGCCGGCGCAGGTGGTCCTGGAAGGTCGCCGCGGTGCCGGTGGTTGTGCTCGCGGGGTTGGTGGCCGGGTTGGTCTTTCAGCCCGGAGGCTTCGACTCCGCACGTCCGGAAATGGAAGAAGTCGCGGTCGAGATGCTGCGCGAGGATGGGCCGAATACCCGCCAAGACCTGAGTCTTGGCGGGCTCGATATCAGTTCGGCTCAGCGCCGGTCCGATGGGCGGGTCTATTTCTACGACGCCGACGGATTCGTGGGCTCCACTGTCCGGGGCTGGGTCTACTCTCCTGGCGCCGAGCCAGCAGAGAGTGGCGCCCGACGGTTCGAAAGGCTGTCCGGAGACTGGTATTCGTTCGTCTTCACTATCGACTGAGGCCACTGGTGGCTCGACTCAACATCAGGGCGAGTCGGGAATACGCTCTCCGCCAGGCGAATCGGCTGTGGGCGGGTCGCCACCCACGATCAGCATCCCGAGGCGCAGCACGACGCGCTCACCCGGCCGGGTGCGACCAGATCTTCCACGTTGCAGCGCGATATCCACACGGTCACTCCTTTGGGGCGGTCTCGGCACCGCCGAGTCGATTTCGAACCGCACCGCCCGCGCATGCGATGACCACGATCCCGCCCACGAATGTGAGCCAGCCGACGTGTTCCCCGAGCAGCATGGCCGCCCAGCAGATGCTCATGATGGGCTGTACGAGTTGTACCTGACTGACCCGGGACATCGGACCGATAGCGAGCCCTCGGTACCAAGCGAAGAAGCCGAGGTACATGCTGACGGCCGACAGGTAGGCGAAACAAGCCCATTCGACAGCCGTCCCCGACGGTGTCTGACGCCCGAACGCGATGCCGGTCAGGGTGAGCGTCAGCGGTGCGGCGAGGATCAGTGCCCACGACACGGTCTGCCAGGACCCGATCTCGCGCGCGAGTAGGGCACCCTCGGAATATCCCACCGCAGCCGCCAGCACAGCACCGAAGAGAAGCAGGTCGGCCCAGTGGATCCGGCCGATGCCGCCGCTCTGCAGAAGGGCGAACACGACAGCGGCGATTGCGCCCGCGAGCGAGAACAGCCAGAACGTGGGTGCCGGCTGCTCACCGGTGCGCAGCACGGCCGTCACCGCGGTGGCGGCGGGCAGCAGGGCGACGACGATGGCACCGTGGCTCGCTGGTGTCACGCTGAGGGCGTACGACGTGAGGACCGGGAAGCCGACGACGACCCCCGCCGCGACGACAGCGATCCGCAGCCACTGCTTGCCTCCCGGGACTGTCTGCCGTGTGGCCGCCAGGGTCACCCCCGCCAGCACAGCTGCGACCACTGCACGACCGGACCCGATGAACAGAGGCGAGAGCCCGCCGACTGCGACGCGGGTGAGTGGCATCGTGAACGAGAAGGCCGCGACACCCACGAGTCCCCAGGTCAAGCCGGCCGACCTGGCCGGTAGCGGAGGTCCGAACTTGACAGTAGCGCTACTCTGAACTGACATGTTCAACGATAGCAGTAGCCGCTTGGCTGACGGTATTCGCGCCTGGATCGTGACGGCTGCCCCGGGTGCGCGACTTCCGTCCACACGACAGTTGGTGACCGAGTACGCAGCCAGTCCGGTCACAGTGCAGAAGGCCATTCGGTCACTCGCCGCAGAAGGCCTCATCGAGTGCCGCCCGGGCGTCGGCAACTTCGTCCGGACTCCGCGTTCGACCCGTCCGCAGGACTTCGGGTGGCAGACAGCTGCACTGGGCTCCCCGCGCAGCACCTTGCCGAGTGTGGCAGGCGCCCTGCGCACCGCTCCGCCGGGTGCGCAGGAACTCCACTCCGGCTATCCCGAGGCCGAGTTGCTGCCTGGGCGGCTGGTCCGCGCGGCCCTTATCCGCGCAGCGAGAGGCGCGTCGGCGACGTCACGCCCGGCCCCTGCTGGGCTGCACGATCTCCGGACCTGGTTCGCGACCGAGTTGGTCGACCTGACGCCGGCCGGGCTTGCCGCGCCCACGGCCAACGATGTCGTCATCGTCCCGGGCAGCCAGAGTGGGCTCACCTCGATATTCCGTGCCCTGGTTGCCCCGGGCCAACCGCTGTTGATCGAGTCCCCGACGTACTGGGGCGCGATCCTCGCCGCGCATCAGGCGGGTGCGCGGCTGGTCCCGGTACCGAGCGACGCTGATGGGCCCGACCCGGATGAACTGGATCGGTCCTTCCGTGAGACTCGGGCGAGAGCCCTGTACGTCCAACCGAACTACGCGAACCCTACCGGGGCCCAGTGGTCGCCAGACCGTGCCGAGGCTGTCCTGGACCTGGTCCGTGCGCACGGTGCGTTCCTCGTCGAGGACGACTGGGCGCACGACTTCGGGATCGACACAGATCCACGGCCGGTCGCAGCCCGAGACACCGCGGGCCACGTCGTCTACATCCGTTCGCTGACCAAGAGCATGTCACCCGCAATCCGGATCGGTGCGCTCATTGCCCGTGGGCCCGTCCGCGATCGACTCCTCGCAGACCGATCCGCGGAGTCCATGTACGTGAGCGGGCTCCTCCAACAAGCGGCTCTCGAGGTCGTCACCGATCCCGGCTGGAAGACCCATCTGCGCCGGCTTCGTGTCCAACTCCGGGAACGTAGGGACCTGCTCATCGACAGTCTGCGCGAGCACGCCCCTCAGCTTCATGTCGACCACGTTCCTCAGGGTGGACTCCATCTCTGGGCCCGGCTCCCCGACGGCACGAACACCGACCGACTCGTCCGCGACTGCGAGACCGAAGGCGTGTACGTCGCATCCGGTCACGAGTGGTTCCCGGCCGAGCCTTCGGGCCCTTTCCTGCGCCTGAACTTCACCGGCCCCAACCCGAATGGATTCCCGGCAGCAGCACAGACCATCACCGCGGCGCTCGCCTCCCAGTAGTGAGGGAAGTCCACTTCCCCCGGCCCGAGGAGGCCGGACAGCAAGTGGCTTACAGGTCGAGCTCCACGTCGCTGATCGGGTAGGCCACGCAGGAGTGGGTGTAGCCGAATCGGTATATTTGCTGAATATATGCTGAACGTGTGCTGTCAGTGCCGGCGCCGATGCTGGCCGTCTCCGGGCGGCCACCGCACGAGCGCGGCCGGTGGGCATGGGAGATGAAGTGGGACGGTATCCGCGCCATCACCAGGTGCATGGACGAGGAATGCCGCTTCTACAGTCGGAACAATCGGGATCTCAGTGGGTCGTTTCCCGAGCTCACGGCTGTTCTTGTGGATCTGGGCGCGCGTGGTGAACTGTTTCTCGACGGGGAGATCGTCGCTCCTGATCCCGCGACGGGGGTTCCGTCGTTCACTCGTCTGCAACGACGGATGCACGTGGTCGCGCCGGGCACGGAATTGCTGCGCGGCTTCCCGGCACAGTATCTGGCCTTCGATTTGCTGGCCGTCGACGGGGAGTCCATCATGAACCTCCCCTACACCGAGCGCCGCGCGCATCTGGATGACCTCGCCCTCGATCGGCCCCTCGCCCGCACCCCGCCCTGCTACACCGACATCGATCCCGCCACGCTGCTGGATGTCGCCCGCGAGCACGGCTTGGAGGGAATCGTCGCCAAACGCCTCGACTCGGCGTACTACCCCGGCCGCCGCTCGCCGCTGTGGATCAAAACGCCGCTGCGCAAGACCACCGAGGCTGTCGTCGGGGGCTGGCTGCCCGGCAGCGGCCGGTTCTCCACGATGTTCGGTTCGCTGGTCCTGGGCGCCTACAACGACCAGGAACAGCTGGCCCACATCGGCAACGTCGGCACCGGATGGACCATGCACGACCGGCGATCCCTCCAAGCCCGCCTCACCGAACTATCGCGACCGGATTCGCCGTTCGATATACCGCCGCCCCGCGCCGTCGCCGCGTCCGCCCACTGGGTAGACCCTGTCCTCGTCGCCGACATCGAATATCGCGAAGCAAGCCCCGAGGGCCTCCGCCATCCCAGCTGGCGCGGCCTACGTCCCGACAAATCCCCACACGAGGCGAAACTGCCGAGTCAACCGGCCTGAGCCGCTCCCGTCTTGAAGGTTTCTCCGCACTGTCCTGCCAATATCGCGGATAAGTTTCACTGGGTGGTTCAACGATACTGTTGAACGTCATGAATGTGGCCGACGCGAATCCGATGGTCGAACTCAGCATGGCTGAACTGCGCGAGGTTACGGGCTATGCCGTGGCTTGCGCGGAGCCTGCTCTGGCGATCTTCGAGCGCGATTGTCCGGATGATTTGCGCGCACGGGCCGCGCTCGACGAGGCGCGGAGGTTCGCCGCTGGGGGCAACCGGACGAAGGCGCTGCGTGTGACCGCGTTGGCAGCGCACGGGGCCGCGCGGACAGCTCGAGAGATGGGACGGGAAGCCGCAGTCGACGCGGCGCGCGCCGCTGGTCACGCGGCGGCAGCTGCGTACCTGCATCCGCTGGCAAAAGCCACGCAGGTCTTGCACATCCTCGGATCGGCCGCCCACGCGGCTCGGGCAATCGAGCTCGATGCCGGCGACGACCATTACGTCGGCGCCGACTACATCGAGGAGGCAACAGGTTTGGCTGGTCCCATCGTGGTGAGCGTCCTGACGCGTTACCCGAACGCCCCGAGTGGTGGCGGCCGTGCGGGAGAGCTGTTGCGGAGACTGGACGCATCGTTGCGCCGGCTGGCGACCGAGCGTTGACCTGCCGACAAATCTAGATTTGGTCTTCCAGTGCAGCGGGCCACAGGTCGATGCGGGTCAACGGGGTGCGGCGGCTGGATGGGAAACCGTCGCGCACTCCGCGGCCGACGAGCATGGCCGAGCGTGCTCGCGTCGCATAGTGTTCGGCGTGGCGGGCGCCAGGGTGACGGCGGCGGGCTTCGGCGAGCCAGCCGGTTGCTTGGCGGAGGGCTTCGGTGCGGGTGAGCGGCGGGTCGGTGGGCAACAGCAGGGTGGCGTGGTCGGGGGCGGCGACGATCGCGGAGCCGAGGTGTTGCAGGCAGCGGCCGATGCCGGGGTCGTCGTCGAGGACACGGAAGGCGGTCAGGGCGAGTTGCCAGTAGCGCAGGGCGCGGCGGGGTTCGCCGCGAGCCCACCACAGCACCCCCATGGTCTCGTGCGTCTGGGCGCGTCCGTCGGGGTCCCGGCCCGTGCGGGTGAGGGATTCGGCCAGCTCGAGACGATCCCGGGCGGCGTCGAGCCGTCCCTGCCTGAGGTGCACGACGGCCAGGTTGATCAGGGTGCACACCTCGCCGGAGACATCGTCGCGGGGCAACAGCCACCACGCGGTTTCCAACTGATCGGCCACGCCGTCCAGATCCACCGGTACCGCGCCGAACCCCTTCAGCGCCTCGCGATGTTCCCAGCGAGCGGCCAGGCTCGTCGACAGCCGCCACGGACGGTAGCGTCGCGGCCGTCGGGTGAGCTGATCCGCCCGCAGCATGACGAGATCGCGGTTCAGCTCGTCGAGGCCGCGCAGCGAGGACAGATCGGCGGCCACGCCACGCTCGTGCTCCGCCGACCCGATTCGCGCGAACCACACGTCGAGGGCATCGCCGAGCCGAGCCAGGTGCGCGAGCGCGGCGGCGGGGAAACGCACTCGCGAGTTCGCGCACGCGGCCACCAGTGCACACAGGTACCGTTCCTCGGTTTCGAACCATCGGCAAGCTCCCCCGGCGAAGCGCCGCGATTCCAGCGCGATGGCCCAGCGGTCGGCTCGGTCGGCGTAGTGGTGCAGCAAGGCGGTGACCGCGGCGGCCCACTGCGGTCCGGCCGTCACGGTCGCTCGATCCGGCAGCTTGGGCACTTGTCGCACACGGAACCGCTGTGCCCCGTGCTCGGCCAGGATTCCGCGGCGTCGCAGATCCTCCAGCTGCATCGCCGCGGTGGGCGCCGAGGGTTCGCGTGCCAGCGGCAGCCTGCCCTCGGTGTCGCGGATGGCATTGAGCACGGCCAGTAGCGCGACGCTCTCGAAGTCACGTACGGGCAGGTCGCGCAACACCGTGGCGACGGGATCTCCGTCCAGTGCGGAGACCCGCCACGGTGGCCGCGGATACCGGCGCGGTGCGCGATCGGCCAGCGCGGGACCCGGTTCCACCAGACCCGCTATCAGGTCCATCTCGCGGGCGGTGCGGACCTTCACGCCGTACCCGGCGGCGAACCGGTACAGCGCATAGCTTGCCGCCATCGCGATGAACAGCACCGACAGCCAGCGCAGCGTCCCGTTGAGAAACTGCACGAGGGCGTTCTCGCCGAAGGAATTGACCACGAGGGTGCGCACCAACTCGAACAGCACCGTGTACGCCACGACCGACGCCGTGCCCAGAAAACCTTGCCATATCGACGATCTCGGCGTCGCGGTCTGTCCTATCGCTTCGGTGCGTTCGGTGTGAGCGCTCACCGGGCGGGCTCCTTCCCCATGCCGAACGATCCCGGCGCCTCGGCCTGTCTCATCGCAGCACTCCTCCGGTCAGTCCCGGCGCCAGCCAGCGCCGCCACGTCGCCAACACCAGCGTCACCGGCAACACCGCCGACACCAGCGATCCCGCGGCCAGTTGCGCGGCGTTCTCGCTGAACTGCCGCGCCTCGCCCCACAGCAGCAGCGACCACGGGCTCGCACCCGCTCCACTGATCACGAGTCCGATGAAGAAGTCGTTCCACACTTGAACGAACTCCAGCACCGCCACCGCGCCCAGCGCGGGTCCCGATGAAGCGAGCACCCGCCGCGCGATCGTGCCCGGACTGGCCAGACCATGCAGAGCATCGGCGGCGGCGCTGCCCGGCGGTGCGAGCAGGGCGCCGCGCAGGACCAGGATCGCGATCGGTAATCCCGCGGCGGCGTGCACCAGGATCAACGGAATTCGCGTCCCGGATAGCTCATTGGCCTCGATGAAACCGTCCAGCGGCCCGAGATAGATCTGCGCCGGGATCACCGCGAGCACCACCAGACCCACCACGGCCAGCCGCGCCGCGGGCCCGTGCGGACGCAGCGCGGCCAACCGATAGGCGACCGGCGCCGAGGCGGTCACTACGACAACCGTGACGATCCCCGCCACCCATGCGGTGGTCTGCAGCGAGCGCCACAGTCCGTCGTCGTTCCATACCAGGCCGATCGCGGAGAAGCCGAACCCGTCGTTCCCGTGCACGCCGGTATAGGCGAGCACGCCGATCGGAAACAGCGCCAGCACCGAGACCGTCGCGATGCCGGACGCCCGCACCGGACCCATGCCGGGCCGTCCAGTGGTCGACACCTCGTGCGCCGCATGCCATCTCGTCCGTTGTCTGCGGACATCGATCTGCAGCAGCCACGCGACCGAGCCCACGAGCACCGCCAGCGGCAGCGCGTAGGCCGCCGCGGCGCCGGTATCGCCGTCGGCGGCCAGCCGCCACCAGTGCACGGTCGCGCTGTCCACCTGATACTCCAGTGCCCCGGGCACCCCGATCAGCACGACGTCGAACACTCGCGCTGCCGCGACCCCGACTCCGAGCCCGGCGATCAGCACTACCGGCCGCAGCAACTCGTACAACCGCACTGCCAACGGCCTGCCGTCGTCGCCGTACAGGAATCCGGCGCGCGCCGGATCGGCTTCGATCGCATGGATTCCCGCCCGGAACAGTCCGGTGAGAAATCCCAGCCAGGTCCACAGGAACGCCGACGCCAGCATCGCCGCAAGCCACCACCGGTAGGCCCCGACATCCTCGATCCCCAGCCATTGCGCGCCGTGGCCGAAGATCACGCGGAACGCCACCCCCGACACGAACGCCGAGATCCCGAACGGCACGATCAGTGGCAACCACAGCCACCGCACCGCCCGGCCCCACCAGGCGATCGCCAACGCCACGCCCAGCAACACGATCCCGAATGCCACCCACAGCAACGTGCGCAGGTACGCGTCCCGCCCCTCGATGGTCATCAGGCCGCCCAGCAGCCACACTCCGCCGACCGTCCCTGGAATCGACAACAGCCACAGGGTGATTCGCTTCCACCCGGCCAGCCGGCGGCGAAGCATAACGGGCAGCAGCGCACTCACCGCGACGAGCGCGCACGCGAGCACACCGAACGGACGCGCTCGCGTGGCGATGAACACCGTCCAGCCCGTCGGAACCACCAGCAGCGCCACCGTCAGCACCGTCATCGGCAGCCCGGCCGCCCAGCCGATCCAGCGCCGCGGCCTGCCGCCGGGTACCAGCGGTCCGCGCATGCGGCGCGTGGACAGCTCGATGCGCAGTCCGTTGGCTTCGAAGTCCGGTGTCAGCGTCATCGGCGCCGCCGCTCGAAGGCGTCCAGCGCGGCGATCGCGCGATCGACGGACTCGGCCATCCGGGTCTGGGCGCCGTCCGCGACGGCGATCAGGAACTCCGTCAGCACCCGCCACAATCCTTCCCGCCCGCCTACCGCGCCGATCCGATCGGACAGGTCGAAGGCGCTGCGTGTATTCAGCTCGCGTGCCGAAGGCGCGAGCAGCGGCGAATAGTCGGCCACGGTACGCAAATTCGGTGCGAGGAACCCGCCGTAGCGCTCGATCCACGGCAGCGGCGCATGCGCACCAGCCAGCTTCGCGACGAGTTCTTGCGCGCGCCCGCTCGCCTCCCGCGTCACCACCATCACGTCACCGCCGACGATCTTCGGCCGCCCCGCCGCGGCCGTCACGGACGGGAAAGGCGCGACGCCGACCACGTCCTGAACCTTGCGTCCGGACGCCCGTACCCCGCTGCGCACGATCGGCTCGGCGAAATCCGGCGCGACGACCGCCGCGGCGCGGCGGTGCTCGAACACGTCCCGGATGGCGTCGGGGAACTGTCTGGTCAACGCGACTCCGACACCGCCGGGAAAGGCATGGCGGCGTCCCCACAGAATCCCCAGGTGCCCGAGCGCCGCCCGCACCGCGGGGTTGTCCCACTCGCGACCGGTTTTCGACGCCAAGTCGTCGTAGAACCGGGGGGATTCGGCCAGCAGCGCGTTTTCGAAGAAATCGGTCAGCACCCATCCGTCGGCGGCGGCCAGCGCGAGCAGGCGAATCGGCGACTGCGCCAGCACCTCCATCCGGTTCACCCAGTCCGACAGGGTCCATTCGGCTGGATCGCCGAGACGGTAGGTGGCGAACTGTTGCCGGTCGAACCACACCAGTGACTTGTCGGCCGCCTTGAACGGCACGCCGAAAGGTTTGCCGTCGTGGCGCAGCAAGAGTTGCCAGTGCTCGGCGTACCGTGTCCCGGCGTCGTCGGCCCACACCGTCTCGGCGATCGGCTGCAGTTCGCGTTTCTGGGCCAGGTCGCGCACCCGGCCCGCCTGCGGCAGCATCACCACGTCCGGCGCGGACCGGCCACCGGCGGTGAACGCGGTGTCGGTGTTGTCTCCGAGGGGAATCACCTCGACGTCGAAGCCGAGGTGCAATTCGTCCACCACGGCGTGGAAGGCCGCCCGTTCCACGCCGCTCCAGGACACCCCGACCCGCACCGCATCCGCGCTGCCCAACAGCAGGTCAGGCGCGCATGCGGCGGCAAGCGGGACAACCAGTCCCGCTTGCAGCACCGCTCTGCGCGTCCCCATCGACCCCCGATGTCATTGCGTGCCAATCGAAACCGATTATGCGTCACCGGCGGCGCATCGGTGGGCGAGTTCATGATCTTCGCGACCCACCGGTGCAGGACCGCCCCTCGCAGCGGCCGTTGTCCCGTCGCGCCGGAACGGGCGCACGCTCGGGGATAGTGGCCCTTGTCACATTCGGTACGTGAGCGTACCGTGGCCCTGGTACACCGGAGTACCAGCTAGGGAGGTGGGCGCATGCCCGCTGTGAGACTGCCCGATGGTCCATCCACGCCACCGATCGTGCAGAGCCTGGAGCTACTGACCGGGCGCACCCGGACGTGGCGGCGCCTGCACGAGCGCTACGGCTCGGCGTTCACCATCCACCTGCCCAGGTTCGGCCGGTCGGTCGTGCTCGCCGAGCCCGCCGAGATCAAGGCGTTGTTCACCGCCGGCACCGACCTCGTCGACAACATCGACACCAACCTCGGCGAATTCCTCGGCCCGGGTTCACTGTTCGCGCTCACCGGCGCCGAACACCGCAAGCAGCGCAAGTTGCTCACTCCGCCCTTCCACGGTCGACGACTCACCGTGTACGAGGCGCTGATCGAGGAGGAAGCCGTCCGCGAGATGGCATCGTGGCCATCGGGGCGCGAGTTCGCCACGATGGACTCGATGATGCGGATCACGCTGAACGTGATCCTGCGCGCGGTGTTCGGCGCCGAAGGCGCCGAATTCGAGCAGCTGCGCGAGCTTCTGCCGAAACTGGTTGTCGTCGGGTCGGCGCTGGCCGCGATTCCGGTGCCGAAGGGAATGCTGGGCCGCTTCGGCCCCTGGTCCCGGTTCCAGGCCTACCGCCGCCGCTACGACGAGATCGTCGGCCGGCTCATCGACCGCGCCGCCGCCGACGAACGAATCGCCGACCGCGACGACGTGCTGGCGATGATGCTGCAATCCCGCTACGACGACGGCTCCACCATGAGCCGCGGCGAGATCGCCGACGAGCTGCTCACCCTGCTCACCGCCGGTCACGAGACCACAGCGACGACCCTCACCTGGACGATCGAACGACTGCGCAGGCATCCCGACGTGCTGCGTCGCCTGGTCGCCGAAGCCGACGCGGGCGGTTCGCAACTGCGCGAGGCGACGCTGCTGGAGGTGCAACGCGTCCGGCCGGTCATCGACCTGACCGCACGCACCGTCCGGGCGGAATCGATGCAGCTGGGGCGCTGGACCCTGCCGAAGGGCCAGAACGTCATGGTCAGCATCCGGCTCATGCACGACAACGACGACCTGTTCCCGAACGCGCGCCGCTTCGACCCCGACCGATTCGTCGGTGTCCGGCCGGGCACATTCAGCTGGATTCCGTTCGGCGGCGGTCATCGCCGCTGCATCGGCGCCGCGTTCGCCACGATGGAGATGAACGTCGTCCTGCGCACTCTGCTGCGCGATTTCACGCTGGCGCCGACCGACGCCCGGGATGAGCGAGTGCACTTCCGCGGCGTCGCGCTGGTCCCCGCCAAGAAGGGCCGAGCCGTGGTGTACCGCCGGTCCGCGCGCCACACCGTGCCCGACCGCGATCGCGCCGCCGAGGTGACGGCATGACCGAGCCGACATTCGCCGACCTCATCCACGACCACATCCGCACCGCCGAACCCAGGAGCATCGATGCCCCGCACCTCTAGGCCGCTGTCCGGCCACCCGGTCATGATCACCGGCGCGGCCTCCGGGATCGGCCGCAGTCTCGCCCAGTTGCTGTCGGGCACGGGCTCACCCGTCGCGATCGCCGACATCGACGAAGCCGGACTGAAGGAGACCGCGGCGTCGCTGACCGGACCGGTGCTCACCCGCGTCCTCGACGTCCGGGATGCCGCCGACCAGCGCGCCTTCGCCGGCGAGGTCCGCGACTGGCTGACCGCGCCGCTGGCCGCGGTGTTCAACAACGCCGGTGTCGCGGTCTCCTCGTCGGTGCTCGACGCGGTCCCCGAGGACGACGAATGGTTGCGGCAGATCAATTTCGACGGCGTCGTCAACGGCACGCGAGCGTTCCTGCCCATCCTCGTCGAGCAGGATCACGGTGTCATCGTCAACACCTCGAGCGTGTTCGGGCTGCTCGGCATGCCCAATCAAAGCGCGTACTGCGCAGCGAAATTCGCGGTCAGAGGGTTCACCGACGCCCTGCGCCAAGAACTGCGCGGCACCGGGGTGTCCGCGGTGAACGTCCATCCCGGCGGCATCAGGACCAACATCGCGCGCAATGCCCGGGTCCACAAGGACCCCGAAGGCCGCGGACGAACCCACGAGCAGATGGCGGCCGAATTCGAGGCCGCGACCCTCACCACCCCGGAGAAAACGGCCGAAATCATCTGCCGCGGAGTCGAACACGGCAAATCCAGGATCCTGGTCGGGCCGGACGCCTACCTGTTCGACATCCTGGCGCGGGTGGCACCCACCCGCTACTACAGCGTGGTCGCACTACTGGAACGCCTACTGCGTACCCGGAGCACGGCAGGAGCGCAGTCATGAGCAAGCGAACAATGGACACAGCCGAACACGTCGATGTCCTGATCGTCGGCGCCGGACTGTCCGGCATCGGAGCCGCGCACCACATCCAGGCGGCGTTCCCCGACCGCACCTACGCCATCCTCGAAGCACGCGACGTCATCGGCGGCACCTGGGACCTGTTCCGCTATCCGGGCGTGCGTTCGGACTCCGACATGCACACGCTCGGTTACCGATTCCGCCCCTGGACCCAGGCCAAGGCCATCGCCGACGGGCCGTCGATCCTGCGGTACATCCGCGACACCGCCGCCGACGCCGGTATCGATCGGTTCATCCGCTTCGGCCACCGCGTAGTCGGGGCATCCTGGTCCACCACCGAGTCGCGCTGGACGGTGCGGGCCGAACACGAGGGTGCCACCCGCGTCTTCACCTGCGACTTCCTGTTCATGTGCAGCGGCTACTACCGCTACGACGAGGGCTACACACCCGAGTTCGCCGGAGTCGGCGACTTCCGCGGGAGGCTGGTGCATCCACAGCACTGGCCCGCCGACCTGGATTACGCGGGCAAGCGGGTAGTCGTCATCGGCAGCGGCGCCACCGCGGTGACCTTGGTACCGGCCATGGCCAAAACGGCCGCGCAAGTGACGATGCTGCAACGGTCGCCGACCTACATCCTGCCCGTCCCCTCCGAAGACACGGTGGCGAACCGGCTGCGGCGACTACTCGGACCGCGCCGCGCCTACACCCTCGTCCGCTGGAAGAACGTGCTGGTCAGCACCCTGATCTACCAGTTCAGCCAGCGGCGGCCACAGCAGATGCGGAAATTCCTGCGCGGCCTGACCGTGAAACAGCTGCCCGACGGCTACGACGTGGACACCCACTTCAAACCGACCTACCAGCCGTGGGATCAGCGACTGTGCCTGATACCGGACGGAGATCTGTTCCGAGCGATCCGCGCCGGACGCGCCTCGGTGGTCACCGACCGCATCGACAGATTCACCGCAACCGGGCTGCGCCTGGAATCCGGGCGCGAACTCGACGCCGACATCGTGGTCACCGCCACCGGTCTGCAGCTGCTCGCGCTTGGCGGGCTGCGGCTCACGGTCGACGGCCAAGAGATCGCACTGCCGGACACCATGGCCTACAAGGGAATGATGCTCAGCGGCGTACCCAACTTCGCGTTCACCATCGGCTACACCAACGCGTCCTGGACGCTGAAAGCCGACCTGGTCAGCGAATTCGTCTGCCGACTGCTGCGGCACATGGACGCGGGCGGCTACCACCAGATCACCCCATGGCCGGATCCGGCCGTGTCCCCCGCGCCGCTGCTGGATTTCCAGGCCGGGTATGTGCTGCGGGCCATCGACGGATTCCCCACAGCGGGCTCCCGGGCTCCGTGGCGGTTGGGCATGAGTTACGGCCACGACGTGATCACGCTGCGGTACGGCCGCATCGACGACGGCACGATCCGGTTCACCCGGCGCGGCGCACGGCCCGACGATGGCGAATCCACCGGGACCGTCGGACCGGGTCACGGCTCCGAACAGGTCACGGCGTGACACCGCAGGCGACACGCGGAGAGCCGAAAGGAGTAACTAACCTGATTCTCGTGACACATGTCGAGCCCCTGCCCCGCACCACCACCGACAACGGCTCGGAATCGGGGTTTCGCCGCCGCCTCCTCGACGGCATGGCCGTCGCGGTGCGCGAACGGGGCTATCAGGACTCGACCGTCGCCGACGTGGTCCGGCACGCCCGCACCTCGCGCCGCACCTTCTACGAGCATTTCACCAGCAAACAGGACTGCTTCATCGCCCTGCTCAGCGAGCGGAACAAGGAGACGATCCAGCAGATCGATGCCGCGGTCGACCCGCACGTGCCGTGGCGCACGCAAGTGCGCCAAGCCATCGAGGCATGGATCCGCACCGCGCAGGAGGATCCCTCGATCACGCTCAGCTGGATCCGGGTCGTCCCCGCCCTCGGCGAGGACGCCCCGCAGTTGCAGCGCGAGGTCGCCGAGGCGTTCATCGCACTGATCCAGAAGCTCACCGACACACCGGAATTCGCCGCCGCCGGACTGCGACCGCCGTCCCGTCAAGTGGCGACGATCCTGTTCGGCGGCTTCCGGGAACTCATCGCGACAACCGTGGAGGACGGCGACGACATCGGCGGCATCGTCGACGTTGCGGTCGAATCCGCGATCGCGCTCGTCGGGCCGCACGTCTAGCGCTCGCCGACCGTGTTCCGCCCCTGTCCGCGGCCGGGGCGGAAAAGGCGTGGCGACGAGATCCGGCGGCGGGGAAGATGACCGGCGATGTCCGGGCCACTGTCTTCGGAGGGATGAGACGCATGGAGGACGCCGACCTCGTCGTCGACAAGATCATCGGGTTCGCCGCCGCGCACCCAGGGATCTCGGCGGTGATCCAGACCGGGTCGCGGGCACGCGGCAGCAGAGTGGACGCGTTCTCCGATCTCGACATCGAGCTCATCGGGCCGGGCACCGCGCAACTCGTCGGCGCCGACGACTGGCTGCGCGCCATCGGCCCGGTGCTGGTGAACATCCACCTCGACAACGACGAACCGCACTGGCCGACCTGCCTGGTCGTCCTTGCCGAGGGCCGCAAGGTCGACTTCACCCTCGCCGCTCCGGCCCGCATCGAGGACATGATCGCCGACGGACTCGACGAACTGTACGAGCGCGGCTACCGCGTCTTGCTCGACAAATCCGGCACCACCGCCGCGCTCCCGCCTGCCACCGGCGGCCACCCCGTCCACCGACCCACCGCCGCCGAGATCGACACCACCCAACGCGAATTCTGGTTCGAGGCGACCCAGATCCCGATCTACGTCGCACGCGGTGACCTGTGGCACGCACTGCTGCGCGTCACCGAAATGCGCGACCTGCTGCTGACGATGGCCGAGTGGCACACCACCGCCCGCTCGCAGGGCAGAATCGACCACTGGCACGACGGCCACCACCTCGACGAGTGGCTCGACCCGCGGTTCCGCGACGATCCGGCGGCGTTCTTCCCCGGCTACACCGGCACCGAGATCCTCGCTGCGCTGCGGGCGATGACGGACACGTTCACGCGGCTGGCCGCCGAGGTCTGCCGCCAATGGGACTGTCCGGCCCTGGATCTGCGTGAGCGCGTGCTCGCCCACGCCGAACGGATCGCGGCGCTCACCCCTGCTTCGGTCGATCCGGCCGATAGAACCAGTCCGCCAAGTTGAAGTCCTCCCGGATCTTTTTCTGATCCACCAGGAACTGTTTGGTCCCGGTCAGCAACTGGATCCCGGCCGGAGAGAAGACCTCGTCCGGGATGTAGCCGGGACGTGCGGTCGCGCGCACGACCGCCTCGGGCGACTTCGACTGCGAGACCTCGTAGTTCACGTAGTCGTCCCAGTGTTGTTTCGCGTACCGGTTCGCTTCGACCAGGACCGACTGCCACGCGAGACCGAATTCCGGATGGGTGTCGAGAAAGTCCTGGCTGCTGACCGACGAACTGGTGCCCGCGAGATCGGGATGGTTGTCCTGGATCGAGTCGACCTGGTGGAAACCCTTGGCCAGGAATGCCCGGAAGAACGCCGACGGGGTGACGTCGGGCAACGCGACCGCCGCGATATCACCGCTGTCCAGCGGCGCTTCCGCATCGGTGGCGAGCAGGTGGACCAGCTGCGCCTGGATACCCTCCGCCTTCAGCGCACCCTGCAGGTAGCGGTCGATGTACGAGCCGGACTGCACGCCGACCTTCTTGCCCGCCAGATCTTCCAACGTCCGGATCGACGGATCCTTGGCCACCACCCCGGCGTTGTAGTCGACGGCGGCGATGGCAAGCAGCCGGGTCTTCAACCCGCTGCCGCGCGCGACCAGGGCGGGCGTGTCACCGTAGGTGGCGACGTCGAGACGCCCGCCCACCAGGGCCTGGTTCAGGTCGGGTCCATTGGGGAAGCTGTAGACCTCGATATTGTCGACACCCAGCGGCTTCAGCGCGGGCAGCAGCGCGCCGCGCTGATGAGCGAAGCCGAGTGGCCCGGTGAGGACGTTGCCGGTGCCGATGGTGCCGATGCGGAGTGTTTCGATCTCGGCGCGGGTGGCCGAGTCGGCGTCCTCCGATCCGCAGCCGGTGAGGATCAGCAGCAGGACGGACAACGCGGCAGGCACGATCAGCCGGAGGATGCGCATGATTCGCTTTCGTCCTTCAGAGTTCGGATAAACGCGGCGGCGGAGTGCCGTGCGGCAGACGCGGACCCACCGCGACGAGGCTGCCGGGTGTACGGCCGCGACCCCACCCGATCTCCTTGCGGTAGCGACCGATGTGGTCGTCGCGGACCGCCTCGTGATCGGCCAGCGGCGTCGCTTCGGGGTCGACGTACAGTGCGTCCGTAGGGCAGTACGCCTCGCACATGAAGCAGGTCTGGCAATCGGATTGCCGTGCGATGACCGGGATGCCGCCGTCGGTGCGGTCGAAGACGTTCGTGGGGCACACCTCCACGCACTTGTCGCAGCCGATGCAGTCGCCCGCGCGCAGGATCTCGATCATCACGCCACCGCCACAGTGCCGTCGGCCGCCGGAGCGGTCGCAGTCCACACCTCGTCGAGTCCGCCGGACAGCACGTGGTGGTGCTGCGCGGGGTCCAGATCCGGATGGTCGGCGCGCTTGCTCATGCCGCGCGTCTCGGTGCGCGCCAGCGTCGACCGGTACATCAACCGGCCCACGGCGGTGATCGCGGCGGCCTGCCGCGCTCGCACCCGCGCGTCTCCGGTGCCGCCACCCAGGCCACGGGTGGCGCGGTCCCACACGCTGTCCAATTCCGCGAGCGCGGGCCGGATGCGGTCCCCATGTCGCAGGTAGTTCTTCTCGAACGGGATCAGCTCGCGCTGCGCGGCTTCGACAACGTCCTCGGCCGAGACCGATTCCGAGGTCTCCGGACGCAAACCGGTCCGCCCCGCGCCGCGCAGAACGGAAACGGAGGCGCGAGCCGACCCCAGCGCGAACGCGGCCGCGCCACGACCGGCCCAGCTGCCCGACGACATCGCCCATGCCGAGTTGTGGCTGCCGCCGCCGGTGAACCCGCCACAGATCCGCTCACGGGTCGCGGCGTCACCGGCGGCGTACAGGCCGGGAACCGTGGTGGCGCAGTCGTCGTCGACCACGTCGATACCACCCGTTCCGCGGACGGTGCCCTCCGCCAGCAGATCCACCTCGAACCGGTCGGTGAACGGGTTGATGCCGCGCCGGTCGAACTGGAGAAAGAAGTTCGGCTGCCCGAGCCGCATCTGCGCCGCAACGGTGGCGTCGGCGCGATCGAGCTGCGCGAACACCTTCTCCCGCAACAGCGTTCGCGCGATCACCGAGCGACCCTTGGTCGACCCCGCGCCCTCGAGCACCCGCCCGTCCTCGTGGAAGAACGTCGCGTAACCGTAGTAGGCGGTCTTGGTGATCGTCGACCCCTTCGGCACGATCGCGTACGCGTTGGAGAACTCCATACCGGAGAAGCGCGCACCGACTTCGGCCGCCATCAGCGCACCGTCACCGGTGTCGACGTTCGTGCCCAGCGCCCGCGACAAGAACGCACAGCCGCCACTCGCCAGGACCACCGCACCGGCGGCGACACGATAGTCGCGGTCGGCTTGGCGCTGGTAGCCCGCGGCGCCGCGCACCACACCATCGTCATCG
Source organism: Nocardia sp. Marseille-Q1738 (assembly GCF_965283145.1). Taxonomy (NCBI): domain Bacteria; kingdom Bacillati; phylum Actinomycetota; class Actinomycetes; order Mycobacteriales; family Nocardiaceae; genus Nocardia; species Nocardia sp. Marseille-Q1738. Next base: position 585,806 of record NZ_CBDIMS010000004.1, read on the forward strand.
ACCAGCAATTCCAGCGCGGGCGAGTGGTCGAGAATGCGCACCCCGACCCGCTGCACCCACGCACGCATCCGGCGCATGTACTCCGGACCTTGCACACCGGTGCGAATCTGCGCACCGGTGGCCGGGTCCACCGGAAACGGGTACCGTCCCTCCACCGCAAGACGATTCATGTTCGTGTAGGTCTGATCGAGCACCTGGTCCATCCAGTAGTGGTCGGCCAAATGCCCACCCAGCGCCTCCCGGCTGGCTTTCGCGTTCGCCCGCGCGGTCGCCTCCGGCGCGACGTACCACACACCGGTACCGGACGGGGCGGTAGCGCCGCTGGTGCCGCAGTAGCCCTTGTCCACCAACGTCACCTCCACACCGGCCTCGCGAGCGTGGATCGCGGCCCAGCAGGCGGCAGGCCCACCGCCGATCACCAAGACATCGGTGCTGATCTGCAACAGTTCGCTCATGCGTCTGCTCCTGTCGGTGCTTCGGGATTCACGCCGAGTGCGAGCAGCAGCCGGCGGCGGAGTGCGGAGAATTCAGGGTCGACAACCGAACGCGGCCGGTCGACGGTGATATCGAAGGATTCGGCGATGCGGCCCTCGCGCAGCACGAGCGCGCGATCGGCCAGCAGCAATGCCTCCTCCACGTCGTGGGTCACCAGCAGCACCGACTGCCGGTGCAGCGACCACAGACGAGCCACCAGGGCCTGGACTTTGAGCCGGGTCAGCGCGTCGAGTGCCCCGAACGGCTCGTCCAGCAGCAGCAGTTCCGGACTGCGGACCAGCGCCCTGGCCAGGGCCACTCGCTGCGCTTCACCGCCCGACAGCGTCGCGGGCCACACATCCGCCTTCGCGGTCAGCCCGACCTCCTCCAGCGCCGTGAGCGCACGCGCCTTGGTGGCCCCGTCGACGCCCAGGACGACATTGCGCCACACGGTCATCCAGGGAATGAGCCGATGCTCCTGGAACACGATCGCCTTCGATCCCGGCACCTCGAACGATCCGGTGAATCCGCGGTCCAAGCCGCCGATCCCCCGCAGCAACGTGCTCTTGCCCGACCCGCTGGCGCCCAACAGCGCGACGAACTCGCCCGGCGCAATGTCCAGATCGACCTCGCGCAGTACCGTCCGGCCGCCGAAGGCACGCGCCGCGCCGCGGATCCGGACACCGGTCCCGATGGTGACGGTCATCTACTCCCCCTCGAATCCGGTACGCCAAGACAGGAACCGGCGTTCCAGCAGGCGCACGAACACATCGGTGAGCAACCCGAGGATCGCGTAGATCACCAAGACCAGGAAGATCTGATCGGTCCGCAGGAACTCTTTGGCGTCGTTCATCAGGAAGCCCAGCCCAACCGGCGTCGTCTGCATCTCCGCGACGACCAGGGTGAGCCAGCCGATGCCGAGGGCCTGCCGCAGTCCAACGAAGATCTGCGGCAACGCGCCGGGCAGGATGATCTTCGTGGTGAGCTCGAACCGATTGAGCCCCAGCGACTCCGCCGCCTCCACCAGACGCCGGTCCACACCACGGATACCGGCCAGCACGTTCAAATAGATCGGGAAGATCGGCGCCACGATGACCAGCGCGATCTTGAACGAATCACCGATCCCGAACCAGATGATGAACACCGGCACCAACGCCAGGGTCGGCAGCATCCGCAGCGCCTGCAGCGGACCGTTGACCAGATCCTCGGCGATCCGGAACAGCCCCGCGGCCACGCCGAAGAACAATCCGAGGCCGATGCCGATCGCGAGACCGACCGCGACCCGCCGAGCGGAAGCCGCCAGATGCTGCCACAGTTCACCGGAACGGATCAGCTCCCACCCGGCCTCGAGCACCTCGGTCGGCGCGGGAGTCGTCGGACCGAGCCAGGACCGGGCGCCCAATTGCCATATGGCCAACGCGATCAGGAGACCGGAGGAAGCTCGAGCCAGGCCGAGGGCACGCCGGGCCAAGGGCGTCGGCGGGTCGATGATCGGCTCGATCGAAGGGGAAGGTGGCGCCGATGTGGTCGGATCCAACTGCAATGTCATCGGACACGGTCCTCACACGAGAAGTACTGTCCGGAACAGTAAGGCGCGCGATCCATGCGCAGAATGATTGCGATCACGACGATCCTGAACTGGTGCCTCGCGGCGGGACGTGAGCTAGATGCTGCTTTCCCTCGCCGTCACCAGGCGAGATATCCGCCGGGCCGCGCTACGTCGTCGCCCGGGCATCGAATTTGCTGAGCGGTCCGAATCAGGCGAAGTACCCGCCAGGCCCGTTGAGCCATTGGCGGAGGTCAATTGACTGGCTCCGGACAATTGCGGCGGGCTTCGCCCGGAGGACCGGAGCTAATTGCCGAGCGGTCCGGGTTGGTGCGGCACCGGGGATCGATCAGACGCGATCGGCCGGTTCAGCCGTAGCAAGCATTTCGCGCTGAGCCGTTGCCGGAAAACGGGTTTCGCCAACGCGCGCGGCGAGAGCGGGCAGGATCTCCGAGCATCCGGCGTCGAGCGCGAGCGCGGCCAGCTCGTCGCCGCGCGTACGGCCGCGATTGACGATGACAACTGGACGCCCGTGCTTGACCGCATGACGGACGAAGCGCAACCCGGACATCACCGTCAACGACGACCCGGTGACCAGCAGCGCGTCCGCCGCGTCGACCAGCTCGTAGGCCGCGGCGACCCGCTCCTTCGGCACGTTCTCCCCGAAGTACACGATGTCCGGTTTGAGCATGCCGCCGCAGCGTTCGCAGTCCACCATCCGGAAGGTTTCGGTATCGGTGACCACCGCGTCGGCATCGGGCGCCACCTCGAGACCGTTGGTCGCCGCCGCCTCGGCGAAGCCCGGATTCGCCGCCTCCAGCCGATCGGCCAGCGCCATCCTGGAGACCAACGCCGCGCAGCTCAGGCAACGCACCCGCGCATAGGTGCCGTGCAGGTCGATCACCCGCCGATGACCCGCCTTGGTGTGCAACAGGTCCACGTTCTGCGTGATCAGCCCGGTAACCACACCCATCCGCTCCAACCTCGCCAGCGCGCGATGCCCGGGATTGGGACGCGAACCGTCCATACGCCGCCACCCGACGTGGTTGCGCGCCCAGTACCGCTGCCGGAACGCCGCATCACCGACGAACTGCTGATAGGTCATCGGGTTGCGCGGCGGCGACGACGGACTGCGATAGTCCGGTATCCCGCTGTCGGTCGAGATCCCCGCACCGGTCAGCGCGACCACCCGGCGCCCGCCGAGCAACTCCACCAGCCGCTCGAACCCGGCGCCGGAATCTACCCGCGCAAAATCCGACATGCCGTTCAGGGTACGACGGCCGCCACCGGGCACCTCTCGCGCCGCCCATTCGGCCAGGTCAGACGCACCGCATCACCGAAACGACCTTCCCGAGCACGACCGCCTCGTCGCCGTCGATCACGTCGTAGGCCGGGTTGCGCGGCTCCAAGTACACATGCCCGTTGCGCCGCCGATACACCTTCACCGTCGCCTCCCCGTCGATCATCGCCGCGACGATCTCCCCGGTATGCGCCTCGTGCTGTTTGCGGACCACCACGATATCGCCGTCGCAGATGGCCGCGTCGATCATCGAATCACCGCGCACCCGAAGCCCGAACACCGTGCCGCGCCCGACAAGCTCGCGCGGCAACGTCATCACGTCGTCGCTGTGCTCCTCGGCCAGGATCGGTGCGCCCGCGGCGATATCGCCGACCACCGGCACCGCCACCGAATCCTCCGCCGTCTCCCGCCGCGCTGGGCCCGGCACGAACATCCGCACGTCGATCGGGCGCGACACGGACCGGCTTCTACGCAGAAACCCGCGCTCCTCTAGGCTTTTCAGGTGCTTGGACACCGACGACGCCGACCGCAGGCCCACCGCGTCGCCGATCTCCCGTGTGCTCGGCGGATACCCGTACCGGACCACCCAATCTCGAATCGTGGCGAGAATCCGCTGCTGTCGCGGCGGCAACGTCGAGGTGTCGAGATGCTCGAACGCGTCGAGCTGGTCGTATCCGGTCACCCCGGGAATGGTAGAGGGGCGGACCGACCAGCCACCGCACCCGGCACGTTGAACAGCGCCTGATCAGGTTCGGGAACCCAGCAGGAGGCCGCGATGTCCCGGTTGTAGTTGTCCGCCACATGCTCGATCAAGTGCGGCAATCCCGGATGCCGATTATCCGCCTCCCACAGCAGTGCCAGCGGATACGCCGGAGTGGGATCCATGATCATCAGCCGCCGCACGTTCGGATGCCATGGCGTCGGTCCGCCGTCTCCGGTGAAGGTCATCAGCGACGACGAGTCCGCGATGCGTTCGACGATCTGCGCCAAACTCTCCAAACGGCCCGTCGTGTCGATCGGAATCCCGCTGAAAGCGCTGAAGTCCCGATAGAAGTCCGCCCACTCCGACGGCACCGCCGCGCCCGGCACCCACGCCGGATGCCCGGCGATCTCGCGCAACGCGATCGTGGAGCGGCCCGCGAACGGGTGATCCTTGCCGACGAGCAGATGCAGCGGCTCCAGATACGCGGGGGCGGCGACGATGTCGGCAGGCAACCGCACGGGCCCGCCGTGAGCGCGGGCGAATGCCGCGTCCACGTGCCCGCCACGCAGCGCCTCGCGCGAGGTCGTGATGACGTTCGAGATGACGATCTCGGTGTCGGAGTGCGGATGGCGAGCAAGATAGAACTCCATCAGCTCGGTCGCGGCCGTGCGTTTACCGAGCACCGCGACCCGCAACGGCCGTGTCTCCTCCCGCACCGCGCGTACCGCGGCGTCGGCGCCCGCCAGCAGCGCCCGAGCGTGCGGCAGCAATCGGGCGCCCGCGCCGGTCGGCACAGTGCTGCCGTGCCCGCGCTCGAAAAGAGCCGCGCCCAGCTGGGACTCGAGCTTCGCGACACGTTTGGACACGGCTTGCTGGCTGATGCCGAGCACGGCGGCGGCGTACCCGAACTGCTCTTCCTCAACCACCGCGACGAACGCGCGCAGCGCCGCCATATCGAGATCCATCCGCCGCTCCATCGACAACTATCAGTTGTGGGATTCCTACTCCCTCCAAGGCAGGCCGCTCACGATCCACCACGCCCTGAGCCACCAAAAGTACAACTGAAAGGCGGCAAACCCCAGTGGGAACGGTCCATCCGCCGATTCGACACCCCCGACCTCCTCACACAACACATGGTTGTGATCTGCGCCCGGATGGTTGTTTGACCAGCCGTCCGCAGGCCGCTTTGCTCGCACGGTCGATACCGGAGTTCGATCGAGACAACCAGGAGTGCTCGGAGCATGGCCGAATGCAAGTCGTTGGGTAGGCCTTTCGGATGGCTCTGGGCCGCATACGCCGTCAGCACCTTCGGTACCTGGTTCGCCTTCGACGCGTTCACGTTGATCGCGATCCTCGTCCTGCACGCCGGCCCGGCCCAGGTGTCGGCGTTGGCCGCCGCGGGGCTCGCGGTAGGAGCCGTGGTAGCCGTACCGCTCGGTCCCTGGGTGGAGTTCCGCCGCAAGCGGCCGGTCATGGTCATGATGGACCTCACCCGGTGCGCGGCCTTGCTCAGCGTCCCGGCCACCTACGCACTCGGCCGGCTCACCTTCATCCAACTGTTGATCGTGGCGGTCGTGGTGGCCGCGGCCGATATCGCCTTCAAAGCGGCCAGTGGCGCCTATCTGAAAGCGCTGGTTCGGCCGGAGGACCTCCTCGTCGCGAACAGCCGGTTCGAGTCCACGACGTGGACCGCCACCGCGCTGGGACCACCGATCGGCGGAGCCGCGGTCGGGTTGTTCGGGCCGGTGACAGCCGTGATCGCCAACGCGATCAGCTTCCTGTTGTCCGCCATGGGCATTCGAGCGATCCGCGGAATGGAACACCCTCCCACACGAACCCGGGCACAACGTGTCGATGATCTGGTCGAAGGATGGCGGTGCATCCTGACCGATCCGGCCCTGCGCCCGATGTTCTTCCACACGATCCTCGTCAACGGACTGATTCTGGCCACCGCACCACTGCTCGCCCTGCTCATGCTCGATCGCCTCGGGTTCACCACCTGGCAGTACGCCCTCGCGTTCGGAGCGCCGTGCGTCGGCGGCCTCGTCGGTGCACGCCTCAGCCGTCGACTCGTGCCACGGTTCGGGCAGCACAAGGTCATGTACACCGCCGGGACCCTCCGTGTGTGCTGGCCGCTGGGGCTGGCCCTTATCGGCCCGGGCACAGGCGGTCTCGTCCTCGTGCTCACCCTCCAGTTCTGTCTGGTCACCTGCATCGGCGTGTTCAATCCGGTGTTCGCCACCTACCGGCTCGAGCAGACGCCGACCGACCGAATCGCCCGCATGCTTTCCGCCTGGTCGATCACGAACAACGCGAGCGTCGCGGCGTTGACGGTCTTGTGGGGTCTCCTGGCCCACGGCGTCGGCCTCCGCATCGCGATCGCGATCGCCGGTCTGCTCCTGCTGGCAACACCGCTCCTACTACCCCGCCACGAGCACATGGCACCGCACGCGCCGGAAACGACCAAAGGCAGAGCCTGAGCCGATCGCACGCCATCTCAAGGGAGCATCCGCCCGGCCATGCGTTGCCGAGCTGCGTTGGATGGCACGTCCTGCCCTCTCCTCTTGGCAGATCTGTTTGTTCGTAAGGTTCGTTGTAACCGGTGGTGTGGTTGGGTTTTATAGTTAGATGCGCATATCTACGTAACAACATGTTATCTTTGAGAGTGCCTTCGATGGCGCGCCTTTCAGCGAGGCTTGCAGCACACTTGCCCTGGAGTCCGCCCCTCCCCTCCTTCACCCCGAGAGACAGGCGTGTCCACATAACCCCCCCACTTCGATGAAAACGGACAATTGACCAGTTACCCTGTCCCCGTGGTACCCACCCCGCCCGGTCCCCCGCACCGGAGGTCCACGCGCACCCGTCACCCGTCTCGGAACAGGAGTTCGATGCGATCACACCGCCGCCGCCACGTCGTGGCCGCGCTCGCGGCAGTTACCGCGGCACTCATCGGGAGCACCACCCAAGCCTCCGCGCGGCCGGCGCCACCGGCTCAGGTGGCGCCGATGGGCCCGGACTTTCTCTGGGGCGTCGCCGCGTCGGGATACCAATCGGAGGGCCACGCCCCTGACAGCAACTGGTCCCGCTACGTCGCGTCCGGGAAAACGCCTGACCCGTATCGGGATTCGATCGACTTCTACACGCGCTACCGGTCGGATATCGCCCTGGCGGCCGACCTGGGCGTCAAGGTCTATCGGGTCGGCATCGAGTGGGCCCGCCTGCAGCCCGAGCCCGGTAGGTGGGACCCGGACGGACTGACGTTCTACGACAACGTGGTCGCCGCCATCACTGCCGCAGGCATGCGCCCGATGCTCACCATCGATCACTGGGTCTATCCGGGCTGGGCGGTCGACCGCGGCGGATGGAACAACCCGGGCATCGTGGAGGATTGGCTGGCCAACGCGCGCGCCGTCGTGGACCGCTACGCCTCGTACGACCCGCTGTGGGTGACGTTCAACGAGCCCACGGTCTATGTGGTGAACGAACTGCGCCACGGCGGAATCGCGCCGACCTCCGCGCCCGCCATGCAGGACCGAATCGCCCAGGCGCACAACAGCATCTACGACTACATTCACCGCGCGCAACCGAATGCGATGGTAACCAGTAACGTCGCCTACATACCCGGCGGCGAGGACGTGGTGAACAAGCCGCTGGTCGACAAGATCGGCACCAAACTCGATTACATCGGCATCGATTACTACTACGGCCTGTCCCCCGACAGCATCACCGGCACGATGAACTTCACGGAGCTGTGGAAGAACCCCCTGCAGCCCGAGGGCATCTACTATGCGCTGCAACACTATTCGCGCCAGTTCCCCGGCAAGCCGCTCTACATCGTCGAGAACGGCATGCCCACGGAGAACGGTATGCCGCGCGCGGATGGATACGGCCGCGCCGACTCGCTCCGCGACACCGTCTACTGGCTCCAGCGGGCCGAGGCCGACGGCATGAACCTGATCGGATACAACTACTGGAGCCTCACCGACAATTACGAGTGGGGTTCCTACACGCCGCGTTTCGGCCTCTATACCGTCGACGTGCTGACCGATCCCACCTTGACCCGCAAGCCGACCGACGCGGTAGCGGCATATTCGGCCATCACCCGGTCCGGCGGCGTCGCGCCCGACTATCGGCCCACCCGCGCGCCGAAGGACTGCTCATTGGTCGACGTACCCGCCAGCTGTATCGACCCCGTCACCGTCCCCCGGTGACATGTTCCTGATCAACAGCGCCACCGAGAGGAAGCAGAGGATGACCGACGATCCCGTCGCGGTCCTGCGCCGCTGGCACGACTCCGGCGGGGTCTGGCGGGTGGTCGGCCGCCGCTCGGGTACGGTCACCGTCGCGCTCTTCCCGTGCATCGGCGGCGAGGAGGTCGACCGGCTGACCTCCGCCGACCCCGCCCTGATCCACTTCGTCGGCGACCGCGTGAGCAGCGAGGACTGAACCCGTCGGCTAGCCATCGACCGGTCCGTCCGCGAGGTGCGCGGTCGCGCCCGACCAAAGCCGATGGAGCACCCGCGCGGCGGGTTCCACTGTCGTGACCAGACCAACGCCCTGCCCCGCGTCGATCGGCGCCACCGCCGGATCGTCCGCGGCGATCGCGGCGGCCAGCGCCGCTCGGGCGGACCGATCCGCGCCGAGCTCGTCCTCCCGGCCGGTCCACCGATCGGTGAACTCGGTTCGCAGCACCCGCGCGGGAAAGCGGGCGGGCCAAGGCAATTCCATCCCCACGTCGTACGCGCGGGTCAGGACGGTGTCCTCACCACGTGCGGCGAGTAACGCTCGCCGGTCGGCCTCCGACAGCAACGATTCCTCGCAGGCCGCGAGGCAGGTGCCCAGCCATGCTCCGGTCGCGCCCGCTCGCAGCACGGCCGCCAAGCTCGACGGTGCGCCGATTCCGCCCGCCGCGAGCACCGGAACCGACGCTACGTTCAGCACCGCTGCCAGGAGTGGCAGCAGCGTCGACGTCACGGCGCCATGACCACCGCCTTCCACACCGCGGGCCACCAGGACGCCGACACCCGCGTCCTGCGCACGCCGCGCGTCCTGCGCGCTGTACACCTGTGTTGCGGCGACGATCCCCGCGTCCGTGACGCGGGTGGCCCAGCCGAGGTCGGTGCCGAAACTCACCGAGATCAACGCGGGCCGCGCCGCGATCGCGACCTCCAGCAATTCGGGCTCCGCGGCGACCACCCAGTCGACCAGGCCGATGCCGAATGGGCCGTCGACGCCGCGGACATGCGGCAGTTCCCGTTCCAGCGCCGCGACCGATCCGGCACTGCCCATCCCGATCATGCCGAGGCCGCCCGCGGCGGTCACCGCCGCGGCGAGCCGTCCGCCCGCCACTGCGCCCATCGGTGCGTTGACCAGGGGAATCCGCGCGCCGATCCGGTGTGCCCAAGCGAGCGGGGCACGCGGTCCCGGCGTGGGAGGTAGTCGTTCGTCATGATCCGTCACGCGTTCCATCGCAACATAGCCCAATTCGAGATCGCGCTCGGTCCTCGTTGTCCGGGATGCGTCACCCGGCGATCGGTCGGTCGGGGGCTCCCCCGCACGCATGGCGGGTCAGCCGCGGTAACCGAGCATATCCAGCAGCGCATCGAGTTGGTGCTCGAACAATTCGTCGCGGTCGGCGAAGGTCTCGAGACCGTACATGTCGAAGACGTCCGCGCTCACCGCGCCGAACAAGCCGACCCAGAACGTCACGCCGCGGACCACCAGCCAGTCGGGCAGCTCGAGCTGGAACTCGGCCCGGATCCGCGCGAAACTGCCTGCCAGCGGGCCGGATACCCGCGGATCCCGGCTCGGCGCCGCAAGCTTGCCCGCCGCGTAGGCGCGGGCGAACAGGGCCTGCATGGTGGCGATCACCCGCGTACCCGGCGCGACGGTCTCCGCCGCGGGCGCGTCGTAGCCGGGCACCGGTGTGCCGAACAGCAAACCGTAGTGTGCCGGTTCGGTCAGCGCCCAGCCGCGCACGGTGCGGCCGAGGACGCGCAGCCGGTCGATCGGATCCTCCGCGGCGTCGGCCAGCGCGGCGTCCACCGCGTCGCCGAGCGCGTTGTAGCCGTCCACCACGAGCAGGGTGAGCAGTTCGTCGCGACTGCGGACGTACCGGTAGATGGCCGAGGAAACCACTCCGAGGTCGCGCGCCACAGCGCGCAGAGAGAGCGCGGCCGCGCCCTCGGTCGCCAGGTGTTCGCGCCCGATCCGGACGATGTCGTTCATGGTCTGAGCCCTGGCGCGGGCGCGGGGTGTCGTGGGCATAGCAGAAACCATGCTCGCCCGAGAGAGCGATGTCAACTATTGAGAGCATTGCTCTTTTCATGGTGGCGATTAGCGCCTATGCGGCGGGCGGAGGAGTCCAGCTCGACTTGCGAACCGTTACTTACCCGGGAGTAGTGTTAGCTCTGTCACGGGCGACACGATGAGGAGTTCCACATGGACCAGCGGACGACGGATTTCGACGTGCTGATCGTCGGTTCGGGGTTCGGCGGCAGCGTCACCGCGCTTCGGCTGGTGGAGAAGGGATACAAGGTCGGCGTACTGGAGGCGGGCCGGCGCTTCGCCGACGACGAGCTGCCCAAGACCAGCTGGGAGCTGAAGAAGTTCCTCTGGGCGCCCGCGCTCGGCTGCTACGGCATCCAGCGCATCCATCCGTTGCGCAACGTCCTCATCCTCGGCGGCGCCGGTGTCGGCGGAGGCTCGCTGAACTACGCGAACACCCTGTACGTGCCGCCGGAGCCGTTCTTCCGGGATGCCCAGTGGCGCGACATCACCGACTGGCGCGAGGAGCTGACCCCGTACTACGAGCGGGCGCAGAAGATGCTCGGCGTGGTGCGCAACCCGCACATGACGCCCGCCGACGAGGTCTTCAAGTCCGTCGCCGACGACATGGGGGTCGGCGACACGTTCGTGCAGACGCCGGTGGGCGTGTTCTTCGGTGAACCGGGCAAGACCGTGCCCGACCCGTATTTCGGCGGTGTCGGCCCCGACCGCACCGGCTGTGTCGAATGCGGCGACTGCATGGTGGGCTGCAAGTACGGCGCGAAGAACACACTGGTCAAGAACTATCTGTACCTTGCAGAAAAGGCCGGGGCCGAGGTAATTCCGATGACGACGGTCACCGCGATCCGGCCGCACCCCGACGGGACATGGGATGTGTCGACCGTCCGCACCGGCGCGTGGGTGCGCAAGAACCCGCAGACGTTCACCGCGGCGCATGTGGTGCTCGCCGCCGGAACGCGCGGCACGCAGAAGCTGCTGTTCGCCATGCGGGACAAGGGTGTGCTGCCGAATCTGTCGGACCGGCTCGGCGTGCTGACGCGCACCAACTCCGAGTCGATCGTCGGCGCGGCGACCAAGAAGGTCGCCCCGGGCGTCGACTTCACCAAGGGTGTCGCGATCACCTCCTCGATACACCCCACTCCCGACACCCATATCGAGCCGGTCCGTTACGGCAAGGGCTCCAACTCCATGGGCCTGCTGCAGACGCTCATGGTCGACGGCGGCGGCCGCATCCCGCGCTGGCTACGCTTCCTCGGCATGGTGCTGCGGCATCCGATGGACCTGCTCAGCTTCCTGAGCACCAAGAACTGGAGCGAGCGCACCATCATCTCGCTGGTCATGCAGCATCTGGACAATTCGATCACCACCTACACCAAGCGCGGATTGTTCGGCCGCAAACTCACCAGCAAGCAGGGGCACGGCGAACCCAATCCGACCTGGATCCCCGTCGGCAACGACGTGACCAGGCGGGTCGCCGAGAAGATCGGCGGCATCCCCGGCGGCAGCTGGGGCGAGGTCGTCAACATCCCGCTCACGGCCCACTTCCTCGGCGGCGCGGTGATCGGCGCCGACGCCGAGCACGGCGTGATCGACGGCTACCACCGCGCGTACGGCTACCCCACGCTCAGCGTCGTGGACGGTGCGGCGGTCTCGGCCAACCTGGGTGTGAACCCCTCGTTGACCATCACCGCACAGGCCGAGCGGGCGGCGGCGTACTGGCCGAACAAGGGCGAGGTGGACACGCGGCCTCCGATGGGCGCGGGGTATCGGCGGATCGCCCCGGTCGCGCCGGTCAAGCCGGTGGTTCCGGCGAGTTCGCCCGCGGCGCTGGTGCTTCCGATCGTCGAGATCCGGGAGACACCGGCCGCCGGATAGGAGAGGACGGCCGGTTTGCCCGACCGGGCGATTTCACGACGCGTTTCCGGGTCGAGACGCCTCGATTCCGCCTTTCGGCCGCCCGGCCGACGGCGCCCTCGAGGACGTCATCCGCACATCGCGGGTCGCCCGCCCAGCAGCGGCGGCACGAGCCGCCTGCTGTCCAGCCGACCGGGACCTGCCCATGACCGCCGGAACGGCATACCCGAACCTCACGCGCAGCAAACTCGCCTCAACTAGCCTTTAACTGGTCTTTTGTCGATACGAAAGCCAGGAGGCGATCCGTGAGCACACTCCGGCACGCACTGCTCGGTCCCATGGCGATGGCGACCGCCGTCGTTCTTGCCGTGACGGGATGCGGCGGCGACGAATCGGACCCCTCCCCCGCAACGCCGTCCACCTCGGCCATGCCCGATCAGGCTGCCGGAGTGCCGATCCCGGACGGCCGGATCGACGACGCGGTGGCCGAACTGGACGAACTCGCCGAAGGGCTGCTCGCCTCCTCCGGCATCCCCGGCATGGCGGTCGCCGTGGTGCACGGCGGAGAAGTGATATACAGCAAGGGTTTCGGTGTCCGGAACATCGTTACCAAGGAGAAGGTGGACGCGGACTCGGTCTTTCAGCTCGCGTCGGTGTCCAAGCCGATCGGCGCGACGGTCGTCGCCCGTCGGATCGCCGCCGGTGGCGTCGAGTGGGACACCCCGGTGCGCAGATTGCTGCCGTCGTTCGCGCTCGCCGATCCGTACGTCACCGAGCACGTCACCATCGGGGACCTGTACGCGCACCGCTCCGGGCTCCCCGATCACGCGGGTGACCTGCTGGAAGACCTCGGTTACGACCGTCAGCAAGTGCTCGACCGGCTGCGGCTGCTGCCGTTGGGCGCCTTCCGGGACTCCTACGAGTACACCAATTTCGGCCTGACCGCGGCCGGCGTCGCCGTGGCCTCGGCCGCGGGCACCGACTGGGAGACGTTGTCGGAGCAGACCATCTACGATCCGCTCGGGATGGATTCGACCAGCTCGCGTTACGCCGACTTCATCGCCCGCGCGAACCGCGCCCAGGGACATGTCCTGGTCGACGGCAAGTACGCGGTGGCGAACCCGCCGCGTCAGCCGGACGCGCAGTCGCCGGCGGGCGGGGTCAGCTCGTCCGTCGCCGACCTGGGCAAATGGATGGCGATGGTGCTGGCGAACGGTTCCGCGGGCGGCTCGGTGCTCGTGCCACCGGAGGATCTGCTGCCCGCCATCTCTCCGCAGGTGGTGTCGTCGCCGCCGAAAACGCCGGACGCGCGCACCGGGTTCTACGGGTTCGGCTTCAACGTCAGCGACTCGGCCGCAGGCCGGGTGACACTCGGTCATTCCGGAGCGTTCGGCCTCGGCGCGGGTACCGCGTTCACCTTGATCCCGTCCGCCGACGTCGGCATCGTGACATTGACCAACGCGGCGCCGATCGGCGTCCCGGAAACGCTGAATGCCGAGTTCGCCGACCTGGTCCAATTCGGGAAGATCCAGCAGGACTGGCACGCGTTGTACAAGAAGGCATTCCAACCGCTCAGCTCGCCGTCGGGCGCACTGGCCGGCAAACAGCCGCCGCCCGATCCGCTTCCGGCGCAACCCCTGCCGAGTTACGCGGGCACCTATGACAACGTCTACTACGGACCGGCGACGGTCAGCATCACCGGCAATTCCCTGACTCTCACCCTGGGGCCGAAGAACATGACCTTCCCGCTGAAACATTGGAGCGGGGATACTTTCGTCTTCACCCCGCCCGGCGAGAACGCCAACCCGGGCACGGTCTCCCAGGCGACCTTCGACGGCGGCAAGCTCAGGCTCGAGTATTACGACACCGATCACCTCGGCGTCTTCACCCGAGCCTGACCGTCACCGCTTCGGCGCGCGGAGAGTGCGCCGGGCCTAGGGGGTCCGCCGACCGCGCCACGCCGAGGAAAAGGACGTCGAGCAGGCCATCGCTGCCATGGTGCACGAAAGGCCGCGTACCAGTGGCCACGGCCGCCTTCGACAGTCCGCCCAACCATCGGGTTTCACAAGTGCTGGATCACCTGATATACATAGGGCAGGCTTACCTCGTTAGTAGAGGCTAACCTCATCGGAAAGGCCAGTAGTGCTGTGAGGCTTCATGTATGTGTGCATCTGTAACGCGGTGTCCGAAGCCGACGTGCACGACTGCGTTTCGGCGGGCGCCGGCACCATCAGGCAGGTGAAGAACGCTTGCGGGTGGAAACCCGGCTGCGGGAGCTGCACGTCGCGGCTGGCGGAGGTGATCGGACACGCCCGGGCCTCGGTGGGAGCCGAGCCATCGGCCGCCTGATCCGACACACCCGCCGGTCTGACGGCCACCGCGCGAGATCTGTGCCACGATCGCTCCTATGGAAGGCGACCAGGATATCCTGACGCTGCTCAACGAGCAGCTCACGGCCGAACTCACGGCGATCAACCAGTACTTCCTGCATGCCAAAATGCAGGAGAACTGGGGTCTCCCGAAGCTGGCACGGCACACTCGTCACGAGTCCATCGATGAGATGAAACACGCCGAGATCCTCACCGACCGAATTCTGTTCCTACAGGGCCTGCCCAACTACCAGAAACTCAACCCGCTGCGCATCGGACAGACCGTGCCGGAGCAACTGCGGGCCGACCTGCACATCGAGATGGAGGCGATCGAGCGGCTCCGCCGGGGCATCGACCTGATGCGTTCCCGCGGCGACGTGACCTCGGCTCGCATCTTCGAACAGATCCTGGAAGACGAAGAGCAGCACGTCGACTACTTGGAAACCGAACTCGACCTGGTGGAGAAGCTGGGCGAATCGCTGTACCTGCAGCGCTTCACCGAGGCCCCCGGGGACTGAACCGGTGAGGACTGCTTGAAAGACCGCTCGGACGACTGTACCCAGCTCTCCTGCCGAGCGGCGCCAGCGCGACGGCCGCGGCACAGGGACCGCCCTCGCCGGCGAGCTCGTGGATGCCACGGGTCAGCCGACGGCGGCGTCCAACGCCGCGGCCGTCGCGGTTTCCATCCAGACGCCGCCGCGGAACCAGCATGCGTGACTCCTCTGATACTCAGTCCGGGTGGAGTGCCCCTTACCCGCCCTCGTCATCACGGATCTGCACCTGGTGGTGTGCTGTGTGCTGTGCCCTATCACTTGTGCACGGTGCTGGGCTGCGGTGTGAGAAAGGGAATCGAACCCCTCGCACTGCCCATCGTGCGCCAAGAAAGGTGGCCGATTACCCGTCGGCCCAGCGGTTTGTGCACGCCTCCGCGACAACTACCTGCTCCACCTCTTCGGGTCAGTCCAGCAGATCGACCTCCCAGTTGGAACGCTGGATCCGCACGTCGAGTTCGCGAATCTCCCGGGCAAGCTCGTCGGCCTGCCCACGCAGCTCGGCGACAGGCAACGCGGACAGCATCTTCAGCTCCGACCGCAGCTGGCGCGCGTACCCGGACTCGTTCTTACCCGCAGCCGCATCCGCCGCAGCCGTGACCACGGAATGCCGCAGGCGCAACGCATCCCGGCGGGCCAGCGCATCCGTCAGCGTGCCATCCGGGCCGATCTGCGCGGCGGCGTTGGTGCGATTGATGCGCCGGATCAGCGTTTCGTACTCACCGAGCACATGCCCGGCCTCGACGAGCAGGGCCGCCGCGTCCTCGGCGGGCTCCTCCCCCTCCTGATAGCGGGCGCTGCTCACGATGCGAGCGCGCAGCTGCTCGATCCGACGCGCCGAATCCGCGCGCAACGCCAACGCCTCTGCCAGCTTCAAACCCCTACCTCCGCTATTGAGCGTGAAGGGTCGAGTATGGGTCATGTCTCGGGACATTGTCGCGCGGATTATCTCCACCGGTGGCGGCAATTCGAGCCGAGCTCTACCTCCGCCGCGATTGATTTGGAGCGCCGTTCGCTCATTGCCCCTTCCATTTTGACATGCTGTGTCATTATTCTCTCAGTCACACAGACGCAGTTGTCGAACCCGATGGAGGACGCCGTGAGCCAACCCACAACCGACCCGACCGCGACACGCGCCGACGACGCCGCGATCGAGGAGGACCTGCTGGTCGAGGAGGTCTCGATCGATGGCATGTGCGGTGTCTACTGACGCGCCCACCAGGGGAGCCACGGTCTTCGACCCGGCCCGGCCGTACGCGCTGGCGGCGTCGGTGACGCTGCGTCCGGAGCCGTTCGGCGCGCTGGTCTACGACTACGCCACCCGTCGGCTCTCGTTCCTCAAGACACCGCTGCTGGTCGCCGTGGTACGAGAGCTGGCCAACCAGCCGGACGTGACCGCGGCGCTCGCCGCGGCCGAGGTCCCGGCGGCCGAGTACAGCCGCTATCTCGGCGCCCTCGCCGGGCTGGCCGAGGCCGCCACCATCGTGCCCCGGCCCGCCGACCGATCTGCGAACAGGATCGAACGATGAAACTGGTCGAACATTTCAAGCACGGCCTCGACGCCCCGATCTGCCTGACCTGGGAGCTGACTTACGCGTGCAACCTGGCGTGCGCACACTGCCTGTCGTCCTCCGGTCGGCGCGACCCGGGTGAGCTGTCCACCGCCGAGGCCAAAGCGGTCATCGACGAGCTACAGCGGATGCAGGTGTTCTACGTCAATATCGGCGGCGGCGAACCTACCGTGCGGCCGGACTTCTGGGAGCTGCTCGACTACTCCGTCGCGCACAACGTCGGAGTCAAGTTCTCCACCAACGGAGTTCGCCTCACCCCCGAGCGTGCCCGGCGACTGGCCGCCACCGACTACGTGGACGTGCAGATCTCCCTTGACGGCGCGACCGCGGAGGTCAACGACGCGGTCCGCGGCTCGGGCTCCTTCGATATAGCATACCGGGCCATGACGAACCTGGCCGACGCCGGATTCGCCGGCTTCAAGATCTCGGTCGTGATGACCCGCCACAACGTGGCCCAGCTCGACGAATTCAAGGCCATCGCCGACCGATTCGGCGCACAGCTGCGCATCACCCGGCTGCGGCCGTCCGGGCGCGGCGCCGACGTATGGAACGACCTGCACCCCACCACCGACCAGCAGTTGCAGATCTACGACTGGCTGGTCGCCAACGGCGAGCAGGTGCTGACCGGCGATTCGTTCTTCCATCTCAACGCGCTCGGCTCCACCCCGCTGCCCGGGTTGAACCTGTGCGGCGCCGGCCGGGTGGTGTGCCTGATCGACCCGATCGGCGACGTGTACGCCTGCCCGTTCGCCATCCACGACCAGTTCCTCGCCGGAAATGTCCGCGACCCCGGCGGATTCGAAAGCGTCTGGCGCACCTCCGAACTGTTCACCCGGCTGCGGCAACCGCAGACCGGCGGCGCGTGCACCTCGTGTTCGGCCTACGACGCCTGCCAGGGCGGCTGCATGGCCGCGAAATTCTTCACCGGCCTGCCCCTGGACGGGCCCGACCCCGAATGCGTCAAGGGCAACGCCGAATTCGCGCTCGCCGCCGTCGGCACGCGGCCCCATCCCGACAAAGACCACTCCCGGGTCGCGGCTCCCCGCCCGGTTGGGCTCGGGATACCCTCGACCCGCGCCACCAGCACCAAACCCGATCGCGCCTGCGACACCAGCCCCTTGGCCGGGCTGCGCTGACCCGAACCGCAGAGCCGATCCGCGCTACGAAGATCCGGTGCTCATGAGACCCGCCCGTCCGCGAACGCAGGATGCGCCCGAACCCATCGCCCGAGCCGACGGTGTGTCCAGCGCCGGCATGGGCATTCGGTTGCACCTCGACGCCCGGACCCGACGGTTCCGGAACGGGCGCATACTGCTCGGAGGATCACCGACCCGGCTACTCGTACTCGGGTCCAGCGGCATTCAGCGAGTGGACGCATGGCTCGCGGGCACACCGGTCGGAGCCGATCCACGAGAACAGGCCCTGGCCCGCCGCCTGCTGGATGCCGGACTGGTGCATCCGGTGGCAGACCGGGGGACGTTCACGAACGCCGAGGTGACCGTTGTCGTCCCGGTCAAGGACGATCCCGATGGACTCCAGCGGCTGCTGGCCGCGATCGGCGATGTCGCCGATCGCATCGTCGTCGACGACGGCTCCGCCGCGCCGATAGTGAAAGCGGCTGTTCGCCATGGTGTCGCGCGGGGTCCCGCCGCTGCCCGGAATGCCGGGTGGCGCCGCGCAGGCACCCCGCTGGTCGCCTTCCTCGATTCGGACACCGTCCCGGATCCCGCCTGGCTCGACCACGTGCTGCCACTGTTCGACGACCCGGCGGTCGCCGCGGTCGCACCCCGGATCCGGTCGCTGGCCACCGGACCCGTCGGCGGGTACGAAGCGTGGCGTTCCGGTCTGGATATGGGGCCCGAACCGTCCGCCGCGCGGCCCGACGGCCGGGTGCGGTATGTACCGTCCGCCGCGTTGGTCGTGCGCCGTGATGCCCTGGTTTCTCTCGGCGGATTCGAGGAAGACCTGCGCTACGGCGAGGACGTGGACCTGGTGTGGCGACTGGTCGCCGCCGGCCATACCGTCCGCTACGAACCTGTTGCGGTGGTCCGGCACGAGCCGCGCACCACCGTGACGGCGTGGCTGCGTCAGCGGTACCACTACGGCACCTCCGCCGCCGCGCTGGCGCAGCGACATCCAGGACTGCTGCATTGCGCCCACCTACCGCGCGACTACGCCGCACAGTGTGCCGTGGCCATCGCCGGTCATCCGCTGGTCGGCGCGGCACCCGCGATCATCGCCGCGGCGGTGCGCGCGCGTCGGCTGCACCGACGCGGCATACCGGCCCGAGCGGTCGTCGACGTGACGGTCTCCGGCCAGCTCGGGCTCATCCGCCAGGTCGCCGACGCGCTGCGGCGCGTGTGGTGGCCGGTTGCCCTGCCGACTCGACGCGGCCGTGCCTTGCTCGCCGCCGCCTGGCTGGCTCCGGTCGTCAGCGCGCTGTGCAGAGGGCCGGGGCCGCGCGCGGCGTTGTTGCGGGTCCTGGACGATCTGGCCTACGGTCTGGGCGTCTGGGCAGGCTGCGCCCGCCATCGCACGATAGCTCCGCTGTTGCCCCGGCTCGGCCGACGTTGAAGCAGGTCGATGCCGCGGACCACCTCGGCCGTTCATCGCCGTATCCGGCGCAGATCCGCTGACCCAAGCTCGGCTGATCCAAAAAAAATACGTATGCCCTCGGTAATTCGACCGTCGCAGGAACACCACCGCCCGTACGACGCTGGTACCAGTCCCACCAGCAGCAATTCCGCCGAGGTGTCCCATGTATCCACACCATCAGGACCGCACAGAGAACGCCATCGACTACAGCGCACCGCGCGCGTTGATGATCCGGCGCTGCGCCACCTGCGACAAGCTGTTCGCGCCGCTGACGACCGCGTGTCCATCGTGCGCATCCTTCGACCTCGAGTGGCTGCCGTCATCCGGCGCCGGCTCGATCGTGTCCTGGCGGGTGGCGGACCGCGTCGTCCACGGCAAGCGCCGCGAACTGGTGCCATCGACGATCGCTATCGTCGAGCTCGACGAGGGCCCGTGGGTCTACACGACCCTCGAAGGCGCGGGACCACCACCGCCGAATCGGCCGGTCCGTGTGCAATTCCAGCTGCGTCCCCCCGAAGGCGGATTCCCGGTCTTCGCGATCATCTCTGATCAGCACACCGCGCTGCGAGGTCGAGCCATGTGACCGAGCTACGACGTACCCTTCCGGTGCGGCGCTGTAGCGCGGCCGAGACCGTACTATGACGTCAGACTGTTACTAGCACTAAGGATTTCGTTGAAGGGCTCGATGAAAGCGATGCTCGGCATCGCTGCTACCGCGGCGTTCGGCATGACTGCCGCCACCGCGACCGCCGATCAAATGGCGGACAAATCTCGCGTCGTCGGCACCGAGGACGGCTGGGAATTGCGGATCAGCAAGACCGCCGAAGACGTGCAACGCGTGCCCAATCTGGCCGCGACACCATTCACCCGGGAAGGGTTCGTCACGCTGTCGGCGGCAGCAGATATCAGTGGCGAGGGCCGGGAGGCGGTGAACTCGGGGACTTTGCAGCTGGGATACCAGATCGGCTGCCAAGCCGATGTCTCCAACGGGCTGACCGTGGGAATATCCGCGGCGATCGGCCCCAACGCCATGGTGACCGTCGCCCCCTCACCCGGCCTCGCGGTCGGCGGCAGCGCGCTGGCCCTGCCGAACATGTCGACAACCATCAAGCCCGGCACCATCAGCACCATCACGCTCGGCACGAAAACGCTGGCCGGGGCGCATGGTTCCATCTCCGTCGATCAGGTGCAGATCAAGATCGATGCGTGCGCGGGCGCGGTCAGCCTGCGTTCGTTCGCGATCGTATCGATATCCACCGCTACGGCCGATAATTCGGTCGCGGTCTACGGTGACCCGATATGGCTGTGATCGGGATGCGGGGATGGCGGCGTTGGATCGCGCCGGCCGGTGCGTCGTTTTCGCTGATCATCGCCGCGGCCACCGCCTCCGCTGAACCCATCGTTCCAACCGGTCCGCCGTCGGCATGCGAATCACCCGGCGCGGCAAGACCTCCCGGCTGCGACAACGCCCCGCAGTCGCGAGGCGTACCTGCGCAATCGCAGCCACCGCTGCCATTGCAGATGCTGGCTCCCCCACCTGCGCGGCCGACACCCAGCACGAATACGCCTGCTGGCGCGCTGGTTCCGCCCGCGCCAGGTCCGGGCGGACGCACACCGATCGTGCCCGCCCAGTAGCCGGCTCAGTCGCGAGTTGTTCGGCTCCGCCCGAAATGCGCTCTCGCACCGCGAGTCGATGAACGATCGCGAACGGTGCGGCCGCGCTGCTCGGCACCATCCGAGATGTACGCAGGCGTCGCCTATCGAGTTCGGGCACGGGCTCAACGCGTGTTCTCTCAGCGCCGATTCCAGCTGAGCGAGTTCCCGAGCGGTGGAGTTCGCGTGGAGAAACCCGAATGGGCCATCGCCCGGTCAGGCGCTGATGAGCGGCTGACCGGGCGTCTTCCGGTGAGGTCGAGAGTTCATTCTCGACTGGGTCGGCCGTCTCGCCACAGTTGTGTCAGGACGTCGGCGATTCGGGCGAGTCCGGTGGCGGTGGTCATCCGCCAATGCGTTGTCGATACGGCATGGTTGTGGATTGTGCCGTCGACGACCTCACTCCAGAGCGTGGCGCCGACGCAGCCGGTGGGGTCGTCCAGAGCGGCGGTGAAATACACGACGTCACCCCGGTACACCGGCGGCCGGTAGGTGCTGCGCAAGGCGACGGAGTGCACCGCCGCGTCGAGGATCCGGGTGACCCGCTCGGCGCCGAAAGAGGCGAACGGTTCGGGCAGTTCGGTGAACATCTGCGGCAGCGCCGCCCAATCCAGTTCCGCGACGTTACCCAGATCCCCGGCCGCTTCACCGAGCAAACCGCCGATCAGCTCGGCCACCGGGACCTGACCGGCGTCGCTGACCGGCGTGCCGGGCGGGTCGGCCATGTAGCTGTCCATCACCGCCAACAAGGCCACGGTTTCGCCCGCGCCTTGCAGCTGCACCGCCATCTCGTGCGCGATGACCCCGCCGAAGGACCACCCCAGCAGATGGTAGGGACCCTCCGGCTGCACCTCACGGATCAGCTCGACATACCGGGCCGCCCAGTCCTGGATCGAGTCCGGCATCACCGCCTCCGCGGTGGCCAGCACCGGGGTCTGCAAACCATAAATGGGCCGGTCCGGATCGAGGTAGGCGGCCAACCCCGCATACGACCAGGAGATTCCCGACACCGGATGCACGCAGAACAGCGGCGCCGCCGAACCCCCCGGCCGCAGCGGCAACAACATCTCGAACGCCGCCTCGCTCTCCACACCACCGCTGGCGCGGCGCGCCAGATCCGCCACCAACTCACCAGGAGTTGGCGCGGTGAACACCCGCATCACCGGCACCTTCGTGCCCAACACACCCGACAGCCGAGCGGACAGCTTCGCCGCGATCAGCGAGTTCCCACCGTGCTCGAAGAAGTTGTCGTCCATCCCGAACCGGTCCACACCCAACACCTGCGCGAACGCCGCGGCCACGATCTCCTCCACCGGGGTGGCGGGGGCGCGGAATTCCCGCGCCCGGAATTGCGGGGCGGGCAGGGCACGACGGTCGAGTTTGCCGTTCACCGTCAACGGCACGGTGTCGATCACCACGATCGCGGCGGGCACCATATAACCGGTCAGGAACTCGCCGACCTGGGTGCGGAGTTCGATCGGGTCCAGCCGCGCGCCTGGCTTGGGCCGGACATAGCCGATGAGTTGATCGCCGAGTGTGACATCGGCGCGAACCAGCGCAACAGCCTGGCTCACGCCCGGGCAGCGCAGCAACGCGGCTTCGATCTCCCCGAGTTCGATCCGGAAACCACGCAACTGCACCTGCTGATCACCCCGCCCGCTGTAAGCCAGCCCGGGCTCACCACTCGATGAGGTCCAGCGTGCCAGATCCCCCGACCGATACATCCGCGACCCCGGCGGCCCGAAGGGATTCGCCACGAACCGCGTCGCGGTCAACCCCGCCCGCCCCAAGTACCCGCGCGACAGCTGACTCCCGTCGACATAGATCTCACCGGGAGTGCCGAAAGGTGCGGGACGCAAACGGATATCCAGCACATGGGTGTCCAGCCCGGGCAGTGCCCGGCCGATGAGGCTTGCCGGGCTGTCCACCACGTGTTCATCGAGCGGCAGGAATGACACGTGCACGGTGGTTTCGGTGATGCCGTACATATTCACCAACCGCGGCGCGTCGACCGGGTGACGCTCATACCAGCTCCGCAGGTGGCGCAGATCCAGCGCCTCGCCACCGAAGATCACGTACCGCAGCGCGAATTCTCCGGTCGTGGCCGAAGCCCCTCGGTCGGCCTCCCCGAGTTGGCGGAATGCCGACGGGGTCTGGTTCAGCACCGTCACCTTCTCCCGGATGAGCAACTCCCGCAACAGCTCCGGGGATCGGGAGGTCACGTAATCGACCACCACCACACTGCCGCCGGTCGCCAGCGCGCACCACAACTCCCACACCGAGAAATCGAACGCGAACGAATGGAACACCGTCCACACATCACGCTCGTCGAACCCGAACAACGGGCGCGTATTGGTCAACAACTCCACCACATTCCGGTGGGTCACCCCGACACCCTTCGGGACACCGGTGGAGCCGGAAGTGTAGATGACATAGGCCAGGTTGCCCGCTCGCAGCGGCGCCACCCGCTCGGCGTCGGTCACCGGACCATCAGCCAACCCCGCCGCCTGCTCCAGCAACACCACCGGCAACCCGGTGTCCGGCAAAGCTGCCCGTTCCGCCGACGTGGTCAGCACGCACACCGGAGCGGCGTCCGCCAACACACCCACCAACCGCTGCGCCGGATAGGTGAGATCGATCGGCAGGTACGCCGCACCCGACATGAGCACACCCAACAGAGCGACCGGCAACTCCTCGGTCCGCGACACCGCCACCGCCACCAACGACTCCGGCCCCGCCCCCGCCGCGATCAACGCACGCGCAACCCGGTTCGCACCACGGTACAAACCATCGAAACTCAACGTCGCATCGCCGCAGCGGATGGCCACCGCATCCGGTCTGCGGCGAGCCTGCTCCCCGATCAACTCGGGCAACGTGGTAGCCGGCGCCGAAGCGTGGTACGACGTCCGTTCACCGAGCACTGTGGCGCGCTCGGACGCGCTGAGGAGATCGATGTCCCCGACCGGCGCGGCCGGATCGGCGACCACCGCGGCCAGAATTCGACCGAATCGATCCGCGAAGCCTTGCACGGTCGCGTCGTCGAAGAGGTCGCTGGCGTAGGAGAACTCCGCGTACATGCCGACGTCATGACCGGCTTCCAGCGCGAAACTGTTCTCCCGGATTGCCAGTGACAGATCGAATTTCGCGGTCCCTACCTCGAAATCGACCGCCTCCACCCGCAATCCGGGCAGTTCTAGACGCTTCTCGGGCAGATTGTCGAAGGTCAGCGACACCTGGAACAGCGGGTGCCGCGCCGTGGAGCGTTGCGGGTTGAGCAGTTCCACGAGGCGTTCGAAGGGCAGGTCCGCATGCGCGAACGCCTGCAGATCCGTGCTCCGGGTCTGCGCGAGCAGCTCCTCGAACGTCAGCCTGCCGGACACCTGTGTCCGCAGCACGAGGGTGTTGACGAACATGCCGATAATGTCGTCGAATTCCGGCTCGCCGCGCCCGGCCACCGGGGTGCCGATCGCGATGTCCTCGGTAGCGGACAGGCGCGCCAGCAGGACGGCGAAGGCCGCGTGCACGACCATGAACAGCGTCACGTGCTGTGCCCGGGCCAACGCCCGCAGCTCCCGGTACAGGTCGGCGTCGATCGTGAATCCGACGCGTCCACCGGAGAAGGACTGCACCGCGGGCCGGATGCGGTCGGCTGGCAGTGGCAGCTCGTCGGACAGCCCCGCGAGCGTCGAGCGCCAGTATTCGATCTGCTGCGAGATGGGACTGTGCGGATCGTCCTCCGAGCCGAGCACACTGCGTTGCCACAGGCCGTAATCCGCGTATTGCAGCGGGAGTGGCGACCAGTCGGGCGAGACTCCGGCCACGCGGGCGGCGTAAGCGAGCATCAGGTCACGGGTCAACGGCCCCATCGACCACCCGTCGGCACTGATGTGGTGGGCGACCAAGACCAGCACGTGGTCGGTGTCGGACAGCCGCAACAGCGCGGTGCGGAACGGAAGTTCGACGGTGACGTCGAAACCTTTCGTGACGACACCGCGGACCTCTTGGTCGACCTCGTCGGCGCCGATCTGCCTGGGCAGGAGGTCGATCGGAACATCGCCCGGGTCGAGCACCTGTTGCACCGGGCCTGCCGACGTGTGCGGGTAGCGGGTGCGCAGTATCTCGTGCCTGGCCACGAGGTCGACGACGGCCTGCCGGAGAGCGGTGACGTCGAGTGAGCCGGTCAGCCGGACCGCGACCGGGATGTTGTCGACCGCGGAGGTGGTGTCGAACTGATTGAGCAACCACATCCGTTGCTGGGCCGGCGACAACGGGAGCTGTTCCGGTCGTGGACCCGCCACCGGCGCGCGGCGGCCACCCGCGCCCGCGCGCTGTCCGGCCAGCAGCGCCAGCCCTGCCACGGTGGGCGCTTCGAACAGGAGGCGCACCGCAACCGTGGTTTCGAGTGCGGCGCCGAGGCGGGCCGCGACCTGAGTGGCCAGCAGCGAGTTGCCACCGAGTGCGAAGAAGTCGTCCTCGGCGCCCACTCGCTCGACGCCGAGCAGGTCAGCGTAGATACCGGCGACGATCTCCTCGATCGGGGTCGACGGCGCCCGGTACACCGTCGCGGCGAACTCCGGTTCGGGTAGCGCGGGACGGTCGAGTTTGCCGTTGACGGTCAACGGCAGCGCGTCGAGCACGACGAACGCGGACGGCACCATGTACGACGGCAGCACGGCACCGAGCGCCGACTTCACTCGAGCGACATCGAGATCGGCAGTGTCGCCCGCGGGCACCAGATAGGCGGCCAAGCGGTCACCGGTGCGAGCGTCGGTGCGCGCGGTCACCACCGCCTGCGCGATATCGGGCAGGGTCAGCAGCGCGGCCTCGATCTCGCCGGGTTCGACGCGAAAGCCGCGGATATTGAGCTGGAAGTCGCTGCGGCCCCGGTATTCCAGTTCACCCGCGCGGTTCCACACGGCCAAGTCGCCGGTGCGGTACATGCGCTCCCCCACGCCGAAGGGGTCGGCGACGAACCGCTCCGCGGTCAGCGTCGCCTGCCCGAAGTAGCCTCGCGCCAGCTGCACACCAGCCAGATAGATCTCCCCCACAACACCGTCCGGAACCGGTTCCAGTCGATCATCGAGGACGTACACCTGGTTGTTCCACTCGGGAACGCCGATGGGCACGGTTACCTCGTCACCGTCGGTGACCCGATGGCTGGTGACCGAGACCGCCGCCTCGGTCGGGCCATAGAGATCGAACAGTTCGGTACGCGGATGCTCACGCCGGAACCGTTGCGCGAGCGCGGCGGGAAGCGCCTCACCGATGGCCAGCACTCGCCACAGCGAGTCGGGCAGCCCCGCGGTGAGCAGCGCTTCCAGCATCGACGGCACGACGTGCAGGGTGGTCACCCATTCCCGGGCCATCAGCTCGGTGAGGTAGGCCGGGTCACGGTGTCCGTCGGGTGCGGTGATGATCAATCGCCCGCCGCATACCGCCGCCGACCAGAATTCCCACACCGACAAGTCGAACGTCGCCGCGGTCTTCAGCAACACCGCGTCGGCGGCGTCCAGACCGAATTCGATGTTCTTCCAGCGCAATTGATTGACGATCGCCTCGTGCGGCACCGCGACACCCTTCGGCCGACCGGTGGAGCCCGAGGTGAAGATCACGTACGCGGTGTGCTCCGGCCGCAACGGGATGATCCGATCGGCATCGGAGATCGGCGCCGGATCGAGCCCGGCCAGATCCAGTTCGTGCACGCGCAGCACCGGCGCGATCTCGGTGTCGAATTCGGTTCCGGCCAGCACACAGACCGGGTCGACCGCCGCCAGGATGTACCGGGTGCGTTCGGCGGGCTGCTCCGGGTCCACCGGAACGTAGGCGCCGCCCGCCTTGGCCGTGGCGTACATGGCGACCAGCAGATCCACCGAGCGCGGCAACGCCAGCACCACCCGCGACTCCGGGCCGACGCCCAGCGAGATGAGGTACCGCGCAAGGCGATTGACCCGTGCGTCGAGATCGCCGTAGGTCAGTTCGGTCGCGCCCTCGGGTGCGTCGGCGACCACGGCTACGGCATCCCGCGAGTTTGCCACGGTGGCGTCGAGCAGCGACACCAGCGTCGCCGGCAGCTCGGCCGGCCGCTGTGTGGCGTTGCGCCGCACCAAGATGTCCGCGCGCTCGGCCTGGCTCAGGATCGCCATCTCTCCGACCGCGGTCTTGGGGGCCCGCGCTACGGTTTCCAGTATCCGCGACAATCGCGCGACGATGGTCTCCGCTGTCGATGCGTCGAAGAGGTCGGCGGCGTAGGTCAGGAAACCGTTGATACCGGCCGCCGCGCCGGACTCGGCGTAGCTGTCGGCAACGATCAGGTGCAGGTCGAATTGCGATAAGCCCGTGTCCAGATCCAGCCCCGACACTGTCAGGCCGGGCAGCTCCAAGGTGGCCTCGGCCAGATTCTGGAACGAGAAGCCCACTTGGAACAGCGGATGGCGGGCGGTGGAGCGCACCGGATCGAGCACCTCGACCAGCCGCTCGAACGGCACGTCGGCGTTGGCGAACGCCTCGATGTCGGCATCCCGCTGCCGGACGAGGAGTTCGGTGAACGGCTCACCGGCGTCGATCCGGGTGCGGAAGACCAGGGTGTTGACGAACATGCCGATCAGGTCGTCCAGGACGGCCTCGCCTCGGCCGGCGATCGGGGTGCCGATGGCGATGTCGTCGGTCCGCGCGAGCCGGGCCAGCAGCACCGCGAAGGCGGTGTGGACCACCATGAACAGGGTGGCTCCATGGTCGTGGGCCAGGTCGACGAGGGCCTGATGGGTCGCGGCGTCGACGCGGACCTCCACCGTGCCGCCGGCGAACGACTGCACGGCCGGACGCGGCCGGTCGGTGGGCAGCTCCAGCTGCTCGGGCAGCCCGGCCAGGGTCCGCCGCCAGTAGGTGATCTGCTGGGCGGCGCGCGAGTCCGCGTCGGTTTCCGAACCGAGGAGTTCGTGCTGCCAGATGCTGTAGTCGGCGTACTGGACGGGCAGCGGCGTCCAGTTCGGCGCCGCACCCGCCGTGCGCGCGGCGTAAGCGACCATCAAGTCCCGGCTCAGCGGTCCCAGCGAGGATCCGTCGGCGCTGATGTGGTGCACCACCATGGCGAGCACATGCTCGACGGGCGCGGCGTGATCCGCGCTCGCGACACGGAACAGCGCCACCTCGAGGGGAACCCCGGCGGTGACGTCGAAAGTGGTCGAAAGCGCCTCCAGCACAGCTGATTCGACGTCCTCGGGCGCTACCGTCCGCACCTCGAACATGGGCACGGCCCGATCCGGTGGAAGGATCACTTGCGCGGGCCCCTGCGCGGTCTGCGGATAAACCGTCCGCAGGATCTCGTGCCGGTCCACGACGTCCGCGATTGCGGCGTGCAGTGCGGCCACATCGAGGTCTCCGGTGAGCCGCACCGCCATCGGCACGTTATAGGCCGCCGATCCGGTGTCGAACTGGTTGAGGAACCACATCCGCTGCTGGGCGGACGACAACGGGATGCGCTCGGGCCGCTGACGCGCGGTCAGCAGCCCCCGGCGACCCGAGCCCGCGTAATCGGCCAGCTGGGCAGCGAGCCGGGCGACGGTCGACGCCTCGAACAGCAACCGAACCGGCACTTGGGCGTCCAGGACGGCCCCGAGCCGCGCCGCGGCCTGCGAGGCGATCAGCGAGTTCCCGCCCATACGGAAGAAATCGTCATCCGCGCCGAGCGGCCGGGTCGCTCCCAGCAGTTCCGCGAACACGTCCGCGACGGCCTGTTCGAGCCGCCCCGACGGCGGCCGGAACGGGGCGGTGGCCAGTTGCGGCTCCGGCAGAGCCCGCCGGTCCAGCTTGCCGACCGGGGTCAACGGGATCTCGTCGAGGACGACGACGGCCGTCGGCACCATATGGGCGGGCAGCGTGCGACCGAGATCGTCCACAACTGCCTCGGTATCGATGGACACATCCGGCGCCGGCAGCACGTAGGAGACCAATATCGTTGCGCCGGAATCAGATTCGCGAGCGACCGTGACGGCAAAGTCGATGTCCGGGCGGCGGGATAGCTCCGCGTCGATCTCCCCGGGTTCGATCCGGAAGCCGCGCACCTTGACCTGGAAATCGTTGCGGCCGACATACTCGACGACCGTCTGCGCGTCGATCCGGCGGGAGCGCACGATATCCCCGGTGCGGTAGAGCCGTGCACCGGGCGGGCCGTAGGGGTCGGCGACGAAACGGGAGGCGGTGAGTGCGAGACGGTTGTGGTAGCCGCGCGCGAGCTGGTCGCCACCGAGATACAGTTCCCCGGTGATGCCTTCGGGCACCGGACGCAACCTGCCGTCCAGCACCAGCGCGCGCATGCCCCGGATCGGCCCACCGATCGTCACGGGCCCCTCAGCAGACAGCGGATCGCTGATATTGGCCATGATCGTGGTCTCGGTGGGCCCGTAGCCGTTGTAGAACTCACGGGTCCGTCTGCCGGCGATCGGCTGTACCCAGCGCCGCAGCAGCTCCGGCGGGCATGCCTCGCCCCCGGCGATCACCACTCGGAGCCGGTCGAGTCCGGCCGGGTCCATCGAGGCCAGCGCCGCGGGAGTGACGAACGCATGGGTCACCCGCTCGCGTCGCAGCAGCGCGGTCAGGTCGGCGCCGCCGTAGACAGTCGGCGCCACCACGACCATCGTCGCCGCGCCGCCGACGGCCAGCAGCAATTCCAGCACCGACGCGTCGAAGGACGGTGACGCGAAATGCAATGTGCGCGAACTACTCGTGACGCGATAGCGCTCGCGCTGCTCCGCGCAGAAACTCGGCAGCCCGGCATGGGTGACCACCACGCCCTTCGGCACACCCGTGGAGCCGGAGGTGTAGATGACGTAGGCCGGGTGCTCCGGACGCAGCGGTCGCGTCCGATCCCGGTCGGTGATCGGGTCGGTGGAGTGCCGGTCGAGTGCGTCCGCGAAGTCGGCGGTGTCGATGACCAGCCACTCGACGTCGTCGGGGAGGTCGGCGCGCACCGCGTCGACGGTCAGACCGAGCACCGCTCGCGAATCCGACACCATGTGCGCGACCCGGTCGCGGGGATAGTGCGGGTCGACCGGTACGAAGCCCGCGCCGGTCTTCGCGATGGCCCACACCGCGAGCACCGACTCCAACGACCGGGGGATACCCACCGCTACCAGGTCTTCCGGCCCGATACCCTGCGCGATCAGCGACCGCGCCAATCGGGTGGACTGCTCGTCGAGTTCGGCGTACTCCAGTTCGCCCAGTGATTCGGACTCGTCGGCGAAGATCACCGCGATTCCGTCCGGGTTCTCCTCCACCGCGGCGCTCAGCAGATCCGGCAGCAGGGCGATGGTGGCCGACTCGTTCTCGTGTGGTGGCGTGGCCGAACCCGCGGCCGTCAGCCGCCGGGCCTCTTCCGCGTCGAGGATGTCGATGTCCCACACCGCTGTCGACGGATCGACCGCCACCGCCTCGAGGATGCGTTCGAACCGCGACATGAAGGAGCGTACGGTCGGTTCGTCGAAAAGGTCGGTGGCGTAGGCGAATACGACCACCATCTCGTCGGGCGAGTTGTCGGCGGCGAGTCGTGGTTCGATGATCACCTGCAGGTCGAATTTGGCGGTGATCTCGCCGGTGTCCAGTGCGGTGACCGTCAGGTCCGGAAATTCCAGCGTGGGCTGCTCGAGGTCCTGGAACGACAGCATTACGCGGATGAGCGGATCGGCCGCCGCGCTGCGCGGGAGACCGGCTTCCTCGACGACTCGTTCGAAGGGTATGTCGGCGTTGGCGAATGCCGACAGCGCGGTTTCGCGGGTCCGGTCGACCAGGTCGTGGAAGGTTGCCGCGGGATCGACTTCGACGCGCAGGGCGAGTGTGTTGACGAACATCCCGATCAGATCGTCCAGAGCTCGTTCGCCGCGCCCCGCGATGGGCGTACCGATCACGATGTCCGTGCCGCCGGACAGCCGCCCGAGCAGCGCCGCTAGAGCGGCGTGGACCACCATGAACAACGTCGCGTTGTGGTCACGCGCGATCCGGGTCAGCTGGTCGTGAATCGGGGCCGGGATGGCGACGGCGGTCGACGCGCCGCGGGTGGTTGGCGTGGCGGGGCGCGGACGGTCCGTCGGTAGCCGCAGCGGCCCGGACAGCTGGGCCAGCTGGTCGCGCCAATACGACAACTGTCGCGCCGCAGGGGAAGACGGATCGCTGTCGGAGCCGATGGTGGCGTGCTGCCAGAGGGCGAAGTCGGCGTACTGCACCGGCAGTGGCGACCAGTCCGGCGCACCGCCGCCGGTGCGGGCGAGGTAGGCGGTCATCAAGTCGCGGGCCAGCGGTGCGAGCGACACCCCGTCGGCCGAAATATGGTGCACCACGAGGACGAACAGGTGTTCGTGGCCGGAGCTGAACAACCGCATCCGCAGCGGCGCCGACACCGTGACGTCGAAACCGGTGGACATCAGCCCGGCCACGGTGTCCATCACGTCGGTGGTGTCGTGTTCGACCACCAGACCCTCGGGCAGTACGGCATCGGCCGGCAGGATCTCCTGATACGGAATACCGTCGGAGTCGGCCGGGAAACGCGTGCGCAGCGCCTCGTGGCGTTCCAGCACGTCCGCGACCGCGAGGCGCAGCGCGGGCACGTCGAGGCTCCCGGTCAGCCGGAGGGCGAACGGCATGTTGTAGGCGGGCGAGTCCGGGTCGATGCGGTTGAGCAACCACATCCGTTGTTGTGCCAGCGACAGCGGGATGTGGTCGGGTCGGATCGAACGGACGAGTGCCGGACGGGAATCCACGCCGCCGGGAACGACCCGGGCGGCGAGTGCGGCGACCCGTGACGCCTCGAACAGGTCACGGACCGTGACGTGGGAGTTCAGTACCTCGTTGACGCGGGCGACAGCCCTGGTTGCGAGCAGCGAGTTGCCGCCGAGGGCGAAGAAGTCGTCCTCCGCGCCCACCCGGTCGACGCCGAGCAGGTCGGCGAACACCTGGGCGACCGCGTGCTCGGCGGGTGTGCGGGTGGGCCGGTACTCCGCGGCCTCGAACACCGGCTCCGGTAATGCTTTGCGGTCGAGTTTGCCGCTGGTGTTGAGCGGTAGTTCCGGCAGAACGACCACCGCGGAGGGGACCATGTATGCGGGGAGGACCGCGGAGATCGCGTGCAACAGTTGGTGTTGGTCGATGTCGTGTCCGGGTGCCGGGACCGCGTAGGCGGCCAGTTGCTCGCCCAGCGCGGAAGAGATCACGGCCGCGGCGGCTTGGCTGACCGAGGGTTGGGCCAGTAGCGCGGTTTCGATCTCGCCGAGTTCGATGCGTTGGCCGCGGAACTTCACCTGGAAATCGGTGCGCCCCACATACTCCAGCCGCTGCGCCCGACCCGCCTCGGGCTCGCGCCAGATCACCAGATCACCCGTGCGATACATCCTCGACCCGGCAGCGAACGGGTTGGCCACGAACCGTCCCGCGGTCTGCGCGGGCTGCGCGACATACCCGCGGGCGAGCTGATCACCGGCCAGATACAACTCACCCGCCACCCCCGCAGGCACCGGCCGCAACCGCGAATCCAGCACGAACACCCGGGTATTCCACTGCGGCCGACCGATCGGCACCGTGTGGGTGTCGGAACTATCGGCAGGCCAATAGGTGACCGACACCGCCGCCTCAGTCGGACCGTAGAGGTTGTGCACCCGCGCATCGGTCACCGCAGCCACCGCACGCACCGTCCGCGGCGGCAGCGCTTCGCCGATCACGAACACATCCCGCAAACTCGCCAAGCTTCCCGCGGGAGTGTGTGCGGCGAACTCGCTCAACATCGTCGGCACGAAATCGGTCACCGTCACCCCGTGCGCGGCGATGGCGGCAGCGAGGTAGGCCGGGTCACGGTGGCCGTCGTGGTCGGCGACAACAAGTTTCGCCCCCACCCGCAACGGCATGAAATAACCCCACAACGACACATCGAACGTCGTCGCGGTCTTCTGCAAATACACCTCCCCCACACCCATCGGATACTCGGCGAGCATCCACTCGATCTGATTGACGATCGCCCCATGCGAAACCGCCACACCCTTCGGACGCCCAGTCGACCCCGACGTGAAAATCACATACGCCACATGCTCCGGCAACACCCGCCGCAACAATTCCTCCGCAAAGATCGGCGCGCCCGACCGCAAACCGGTATCGAGAGTGTCCAGATACAGCACCGGTATATGCGACGGAACGGGAATGGTGTCCACGGTCGTGGTGAGCACACACACCGGCTGGGCGGTATCGAGCACATGCCCGATCCGCTCAGCCGGATGATCCGGATCCAACGGCACATACGCCCCACCCGCGGTCAGGATGGCATACATCCCGACCACCAAATCCAGCGACCGCCGCACCGCCAACCCCACCAACGACTCCGCACCCACACCATGCTCGATCAACACCCGCGCGAGCTGATTGACCCGCTCATCGAACTCACGGTAGGTCAACTGCTGATCCCTGTACACGACCGCGACAGCATCGCCGTACTCGGCTACGGCGCGGCGGTAGCCGTCCAGGAGCAACCCCGCGGCGACCGGGTGGCGGGTGTCGTTCCAGGACTCCAGGATCGCGATGCGTTCGGCGGGGTCGAGCAGGTCGATCTCCCCCACGACGCGGTCCGCCGAATCGGCGACCGCCGTGAGGATTCCGCACAACCGTCGCGCGAAGCCCGCGATCGTGGCTTCGTCGAACAGGTCGGTGGAGTAGGTGAACGCCGCCGAAATCCCCAACGGTGTCCGCTCGTCCTCGCGCGGCACCATGGTCAGTTCGAGATCGAATTTCGTCAGCGGCCACGCGAAGTCGAGCGCGGACACGTTCAGCGACGGCAGCTCCAGCGTTGTCGGCGCGAAGTTCTGGAAAGTCAGCATCACCTGGAACAACGGATGATGGGCACTCGACCGCACCGGATCCAGCAGCTCCACCAGCCGTTCGAACGGCACCTCGGCATGCCCGAATGCCTCCACATCGCGACCACGCACCTGCGCCAGCAGCTCCGCGAACGTGTGGCCGGGGTCGATTTGCGTGCGCAGGGCGAGCGTGTTGACGAACATGCCGATCAAACCCTCTACCGCCGCGTCCCCGCGACCCGCCACCGGGGTACCCACAGTGATGTCACCGGTGTTCGACAACCGCGCCAGCAGCACCGCGTACGCGGCATGCGCGACCATGAACAACGTCGCGTCGTGCCGGTTCGCCAACCTGTTCAACGCCGCATGCACCGACGCGTCGAGCTTGAACTCATACGTCGCGCCGCGACCGGAGAACACCGCCGGACGCGGCCGATCGGCGGGCAGGTCCAGCTTTTCCGGCAGGTCGGCCAACCGGTCGCGCCAGAAGCCGATCTGGCGGGCAAGGGTCGAGTCCGGATTGCTTTCCTCGCCGAGGGTTTCGCGTTGCCACAGCGTGTAATCCGCGTACTGCAACGGCAATGGCTCCCACCCCGGAGCCGCGCCTTCCACCCGAGCCGAATACGCTGTCATCAGATCCGCGGTCAACGGGATCATGGACGAACCGTCCGCGGCGATATGGTGCACCACGCACACGAGCACATGCTCGGTGTCGCTCACCCGCAACAGACGCAACCGGATCGGCGGCGCCACTGTGACATCGAAACCCTCACCCGCAACCGCCACCGTGTGCTCGAGGATCTCGGCTTCGGTGACCTCCAGCACCGGCAGCTCCGGTACCGCACCCGGCTCCGAAACCGCATGCACCCGTTGGCTACCCACGCCATCGTGCTCCGGGTAGCTGGTGCGCAGTACCTCGTGCCGCGCCACCAGATCCCCGATCGCCGCGCGCAGCGCGGCCACGTCCAGCGCACCGCTGAGCCGCACCGCCAACGGAATGTTGTTGCTCGCGCTCGCCGGGTCGAACCGGTTCAAAAACCACATCCGCTGCTGCGCATACGACAACGGCACCCGCTCCGGCCGCGGCATCGGACGCGGCGCCGCAACAGACACCTCGGTCAGCTCGTTCAGACGGCCGGCCAGTTTCGCCACCGTCGACGCCTCGAACAACAACGCGACCGGAACCCGCACACCCAGCGCGGTACCGAGCCGGGCGACGGCCTGGGTGGCGATCAGCGAATTGCCGCCGAGTTCGAAGAAATCATCATCCGCACCCACCCGATCGGTGTCGTCGCCACCCTGCGGCAGCAACAGAGCTGCGAAGGTATCCGCGACCAACTGCTCGTTCGGCGTGCCGGGCGCCCGGAATTCCCGCACGGTGAGCACCGGCTCGGGCAACGCCGCGCGATCCAGTTTCCCGACCGGCGTCAGCGGCAGTTCGTCGAGCACCATGATCGCGGCCGGAACCATATATGCCGGTAGGGTTTTCCCGGCGAACTCGGCGAGCTCGGCCGTATCCAGCGTGACCCGGCCGCCCTCGGCGCCGGTCGTGGACTCGGCGCGTGGCAGCACATACGACACCAAGGCTTTGACACCGGAGGGCAGCGTCGTGCCCAGTGTCGCGGCGTAGTCGACATCCGGATGCGCGGTCAACGCGTTGTCGATCTCGTCCAGCTCGATCCGCAAGCCCCGGATCTTCACCTGGAAATCCACCCGGCCGTGGTACTCGAGCAATCCCTCCGGAGTCCGCCGCACCAGATCACCGGTGCGATACATGCGAGCGCCCGAACCACCAGCCGACCCGGCGAACGGATTGGCGACAAACCGCTCCGCGCTCAGCCCAGGGCGCCGGAGATAACCCTCGGCAAGCGCAGGCCCGGACAGATACAACTCACCGACCACGCCGGGCGGCACCAACCGCAACCGCGCGTCCAGCACATGCACACCCATACCAGGAACCGGAGTGCCCAGATGCGTCGCGCCATCCCTGGTCAACGCTTCGGTGCCGGTGGCGAAGATGGTGGTCTCGGTGGGCCCGTACACGATGTAGAACGACCGACCGCCGCTCGCCCACCGCGCGACCAACTCCGGACCCACCCGCTCCCCACCACACAAAATCGCCC
>NZ_CBDIMS010000005.1:0-471731 GCF_965283145.1 Nocardia sp. Marseille-Q1738
CGGCGGCCATAGCGGCGGGGAAACGCCCGGTCCCATTCCGAACCCGGAAGCTAAGCCTGCCAGCGCCGATGGTACTGCACTCGACAGGGTGTGGGAGAGTAGGACACCGCCGGAACATCCTTCACGATAGGGGACCCAGAATCTGGGTCCCCTATCGTCGTTTGAGCACCGGATAGTGCTCGCACGAAATTGCCGTGCCCGCGTCCCACAGCAGGTACGTGATTGAATTTGTGGGTCCAACAGATTTTCCCGCGAAATCCAGAAAGGGAGCACCGTGCCGGAACAAAACGACGATCGGAAGCCCTTCCGGCGTGGCGCTCCCGACTCCGGGTCCGGCCGGCGAGGCGACAGCGACGATGCGAGCCGACGGGGCGGTGGATTCAAGCGCCGGGGCGATTCCGGTGACCGCGGCGGCTTCACACGACGAGGAGAGTCGGGCGGCTACGGTCGGCGCGACGATTCCTCCGACCGTGGTGGTTCCGAGCGACGCGACACCTCGGGCGGGTTCGACCGCCGGGGTGAGTCCGGTGAGCGCGGCCGCCATGACCAGCGCGGCAGCTCCTCCGGTGGATTCCGACGGCAGGGGCCCGGTGACCGTGGCGGTGAGGGCGGCGCCTACCGCCGCGGAGACGATGGGCCGAGGCGAGGCGGATTCGAGCGCCGCGACGATTCCGGTGCGCGGGGCGGCTTCACCGGCCGCGGCGGGTCAGGAGATCGTGGTGATTTCAAACGATCCGAGGACTCCGGAGAACGTGGCGGCTTCAAACGCCGGAGCGATTCCGGTGACCGGCGCGACGAGTCCCGCGGCGGCTTCCGCTCGGGTGAAAAGCCCAGTCCTCGTGGTGATTCCGATCGAGGTGAGGCTCGGGGTGGATTCCGCCGTCGCCGCGACGATACCGGCGACCGGAGCGATGTGCGCCGTGGCGAGCCCGGTGGAGGCGGACGCCGTGGTGCCTCCGATGCGTCCGGCGATGCCGGGCGGCGCGGCGAGTCGGGCTTCCGGCGTCGGGATGACGCGGATGATCGGCGCCGCCCGAGTACGGATCGGGGCGCCGATGCGCGCCGTAGTGGGGCCGATCGTGACGACTGGGCATCGCGCGGCGAGGGGTCGCAGGACCGTCGTCGTGGCGGCGAAGGCGCCCATGCCGGCGGCGGTCGGTCGTTCGACCGGCGTCCCCCGCGTCCGGAGGAACCCGATCTGCCGGACGACGTTCAGGCCGCCGATCTCGATCCGGCCGTCCGGCGTGACCTGCTCAGCCTGGACAAAGGCAATGCCGAGACGGTTGCACGCCATCTCGTGATGGCCGTACGACTCGTCGACGACGAGCCGGGTCTGGCGCTCGCGCACGCGCGGGCGGCCCGGCAGCGTGCCGGCCGGATCGCGGTGGTGCGCGAGACCGCGGGGGTCGTGGCCTACCACGCCGGTGAATGGGCGGAGGCGTTGTCGGAGTTGCGGACGGCCCGCCGGATGTCCGGTGGTTCCGGCCTGCTGGCCGTGATGGCCGACTGCGAACGCGGTCTCGGCCGACCGGAACGCGCGATCGAACTCGGCCGTAGCGACGAGGGGCGTGCCCTGCGCGGCGACGAGGCCACCGAACTGCGCATCGTCGTCGCGGGCGCACGGATGGACCTGGGCCAGTACGACCAAGCGGTCGTAACCTTGCAGACCTCGGACCTCGACCCGTCCCGCACCGGTTCGGCCGCGGCCCGCCTGTTCTACGCCTACGCCGACGCCCTGGTCGCCGCGGGACGGACGGATGAGGGCCTCACCTGGTTCCTCAACGCCGCATCGGCCGACTTGGACGGCGAAACCGACGCGGAAGAACGCGCCGCCGAACTCACCGGCGACATCGATCTCTGACCGACGAGCCGGGCAGCACGCCCGATCGCAGCGAGCATCGGTTCGCGTCGGCGGGCGGTCACGGCACCGCGGTACGACCACACCCGGGCGACCCGGCAAGGAACCAGCAGCACGGGTGCGGTCTGCGCGGTGCTCGGCGCCGCCCTGCTGGCCGATGATGAAGCCGCCGTCCGAGGTCAATTAGGAGCGGTCGGCTCTGGCCGCGTGCGCGATCCCGTGCTGCGGTCCGAACCGGTGTGCACGGTCGCGGCGTTGCCGGATGGACCCGGCAGCGGGCTGCCCACGACGCCGAGGTGACCCCAGCACGCTGCGGGCTGGCGTCGTGCTTGCCGTGGGGCTCGCCTCAGGCGCGCCTCGAATTGTGCTCGCTGTTGCGAGCGTTGGTGGCGACGGCGACGCCGTCTCGAGGATCGAGTCGGGTCCGCTGCGTCGCGCGATTTCCGCGGTCCGGGCGGTAGCGGTGGGCACGGTCGCGGCGGCCATCGGACGGATCCGGCAGTGGGCTGGCTGAACGGGGCCGTGCGACGGCCCGGACTCGCCGCAGCCGGCATCGCGAAGGTAGTGGCCGCGGCGATGAGGCTCGAGTTGGGCTGGCGTCAGCCAGCGGTGTGGCGCCAGCCCGGTGCCGCCCTCCGTGTGGTGTATGTGGATTGCGTGACGGCGCTGGGGATCCGGCTTGGCGAGT
This sequence comes from Nocardia sp. Marseille-Q1738, assembly GCF_965283145.1. NCBI lineage: Bacteria > Bacillati > Actinomycetota > Actinomycetes > Mycobacteriales > Nocardiaceae > Nocardia > Nocardia sp. Marseille-Q1738. The sequence goes on from NZ_CBDIMS010000005.1 coordinate 2,547, forward strand.
GGCTGACGCCACGTCATTCGGGTCAGCCGTCTGGCGTAATGTTCGAGTGTCTCGGACTCGCCGAGCGGCTGTGCTGCCGGAGAGCCCGGCGGAATGCGAGTCGGCACAGCGCCGATCGGTGACATGGAGTGAGAGTGGTGTGAAGCGACTACGGGATCGCTACCGAGCCCTGCTGCTGGATCTGGACGGCACGCTGTATCGCGGACACGAGGTGATCGAGGGCGCGCCGGAGGCGTTGACCGCGAGCGGTGACGCGGCCCAGCGGCTGGTGTACGTCACGAACAATGCCAGCCGGGGACCGGCGATAGTGGCCGCGCATTTGGCCGAACTCGGCTTTCCCGCGTCCGCCGATGACGTGGTGACCAGCGCCCAAGCGGCCGCCCGGCTGCTGGCCGAGCGACTCGACCCCGGCGCGCCGGTGCTGGTCGTCGGCACCGACGATCTGGCCGCCGAGGTGGACGCGGTCGGGCTGCGCTCGATCCGGCGTTTCGACGGCGCCGCGCCGGCCGCGGTGGTACAAGGCCATTCACCCCATACCGCGTGGCCGGACCTGGCCGAGGCCGCCTACGCGTTGCGCGCGGACGCACTGTGGGTCGCGGCGAACACCGACAAGACTTTGCCGAACGAACGTGGCCTCGCGCCGGGCAACGGCGCGATGGTCGCCGCGCTGCGGGCCGCGTCCGACCGGGAGCCGGTCGTGGCGGGCAAGCCGTACGCGCCCCTGCTGGAGGACGCGCTCATCCGGGCGGACTCCCGCAGCGCACTGGTGGTCGGCGATCGTCTCGACACCGACATCGAAGGCGCCAACCGTGTCGGCCTCGACGCGCTGCTGGTGCTGACCGGCGTCAGCACCCTGGACGAGCTGCGCGAGGTACCGGACGAGCGGACCCCGACCTATGTCTCCGATTCGCTCGACGCTCTCAACCACGCACCCATCCACCTCGACCCGGATACCGACCTCGGTGAGGCCCTTCGGCGTAACCCGGGACGAGCTGTGACGGTCCGCGCGTCCGGTTCGGAAATCCGATAGCGTTGACGCCACGATGACTACTCCTACGCCCCGTCCGAACGTTCCCGGAACGCCCGCTGGTGGGCATGGTCCCCGCCCCGGGGTCCCATTGCCCGGTCAGCATCCGGGTGCGCATGGGCGCCCGGAGCCGGCCGACCCGGATCGGATCCGCGACGAGGTGGACAGTCTGCTCGCCGAGCTCGAGCGACCCGGCTCGAGCGCGGCGCCCGCTACCGACAGCGCCGAAGCCGGAGTCGATATCACCCGGCGCGCTCGCATCCTGGAGCAGGCACATGACGTGCTCGTACAGGCACTGGCCACGGTGGACAAGATCTGAGGTGGCCAGGCGCACGCGGGTGGACGCGGAACTGGTTCGCCGCGGATTGGCCCGATCGCGAGAGCACGCGGTCGAGCTGATCGGTGCGGGCCGCGTCCTGATAGCCGGAACGGTCGCGGTGAAGGCGGCGACCGCTGTCGAGGCGGGCACGCCGCTGCTGGTGCGCGAGGAGCCCGACGAGGTCTCCTGGGCCTCACGCGGGGCACACAAGCTGCTCGGCGCGCTGGAGCGGTTCGAGCCGGAGGGGTTGTCCGTCCCGGGCAAGCGCTGCCTGGACGCGGGCGCGTCCACCGGTGGTTTCACCGACGTGCTGCTCAGCCGGGAGGCGCGGGAGGTGGTCGCGGTCGACGTCGGCTACGGCCAGCTGGTCTGGCGCCTACGCAACGACGAGCGCGTGCGGGTCTTCGATCGCACCAACGTGCGCAACCTGACGCCCGAAACAATCGGCGGCACGGTCGAACTGGTCGTGGGGGATCTGTCCTTCATCTCGCTCGGCTTGGTGCTGCCCGCGCTGGCAGCCTGCACGGCGCCGGGCGCCGACCTGTTGCCGATGGTGAAGCCGCAGTTCGAGGTCGGCAAGGAGCGCGTCGGCTCCGGCGGCGTCGTGCGCGATCCGCAGCTGCGTGCCGACGCGGTGTGCGCGGTCGCGGCCTCCGCCGCGGGCCTCGGCCTGCGTACCGTCGGCGTTGTGGCGAGCCCGCTACCGGGTCCCTCCGGCAATGTCGAATACTTCTTGTGGCTGCGCAACGACGGGCAGTTCGAATACGACCGCGAGCTGGTGGCGGCGCTGGTCGAGCGTGCGGTTGAGGAGGGTCCACAGTGAACGCGCCGGCCAAGCCCTGCGGCCGGGAGATCTTGCTGGTGTCCCATCCGGGGCGGGCGGAAATCATCGAGACCGCCCACCGGGTGGCGAAGATCTTCGCGGACGCGGGCATCTGCCTGCGAGTGCTCGCCGACGAGGCGGACAGCACCCGATTCGAGGCCGAGCCGGGTGGCTATCCGGTTCGCGTGGTCGAGCACGGCCCGGAAGCGGCGGTCGGCTGCGAGATGGTGCTCGTGCTCGGCGGCGACGGAACCTTCCTGCGCGCCGCCGAGTTGGCGCGTCCCGCTGCGGTGCCGGTGCTCGGGATCAACCTGGGGCGCATCGGGTTTCTGACCGAGGCCGAGGCCGAGCACTTGGACGAGGCGCTCGCCCAAGTGGTCCGGCGCGATTACCGGATCGAGCATCGGATGACCATCGACCTCACCGTCCGGGTCGACGACGAAGTGGTCGAGAGCGGCTGGGCGCTGAACGAGGCGAGCATCGAAAACGCCTCGCGCATGGGTGTGTTGGAAGTGGTGCTCGAAGTCGACGGACGGCCGGTGTCGGCGTTCGGCTGTGATGGCATTCTGATCGCCACGCCGACCGGATCGACCGCCTACGCCTTCTCCGCGGGCGGCCCGGTGGTGTGGCCGGAACTCGAAGCGCTGCTGGTCATCCCGAGCAACGCCCACGCTCTGTTCGCGCGGCCGCTGGTGACCAGCCCGAATTCGCGGATCGCGGTCGAATCGGTGGCCACCGGACACGATGCGCTAGTTTTCCTGGACGGCAGGCGCACGCTCGCATTGCCCAGCGGCGGCCGAGTCGAGGCGGTTCGCGGCGCCGAACCGGTGCGCTGGGTGCGGCTGGACTCCGCACCGTTCGCCGACCGGATGGTGCGCAAGTTCCAATTGCCCGTGACCGGCTGGCGTGGCCGACGGCGAACGGAGAGCACACGTGCTGACAGAGATCAGGATTGACGGCCTTGGCGTCATTTCCACGGCGACCGCGCAGTTCCATGCCGGACTGACCTGCCTGACCGGTGAGACCGGCGCGGGCAAGACCATGGTGGTGACCAGCCTGCATCTGCTCAGCGGTGCGCGCGCGGACGCGGGCCGGGTCCGGCTTGGCGCGTCCCGTGCCGTGGTGGAGGGCCGATTCACCGTCGAAGACGTCAACGAAGCCGCCCGGGCCGAAGTCGCGCGAGTGCTGGAATCGGCCGCGGCCGAGCAGGACGACGACGGCAGCATCATCGCGATCCGGACGGTCGGCAGTGACGGACGTTCCCGTGCGCATCTGGGCGGGCGCGGCGTGCCCGCCTCGGTGCTGGCCGATTTCACCGCGCCCTTGCTGACCGTGCACGGCCAGAACGACCAGCTGCGTTTGCAGCGTCCCGACCAGCAGTTGTCCGCGCTGGACCAGTTCGCCGCCGACGCGGTGGGCCCGCTGCTGCGGAAGTACCAGGCGCAGCGCCGATCGTGGCTCGACGCGCGCGCGGAACTGCTCGAACGCACCGCGCGCAGTAGGGAGTTGGCGCTCGAGGCCGAGCGGCTCGAGCACTCTTTGCGCGAAATCGACAGCGTCGCACCCGAACCCGGCGAGGACGTGCGCATCGTCGACGAGGTGCGCAGGCTCAGCGATCTGGACTCGTTGCGCGAGGCGGCGGCAACCGCACACGACGCGCTGGCCGGACCGGCCGACACGCCCGAAGACGGTTCCGGCGCCCTGGAATCGCTCGGCGCCGCACGTGCCCGCATCGAAGCGGCCGACGACCCCGCGCTGGCCGCTCTCGCACCGCGCCTGGCCGACGCCATCGCGGTGGTGGTGGATGTCACCACCGAGCTGAGCGGTTATCTCTCGGATCTGCCTTCCGATCCGGGCGCGCTGGATTCGCTGCTCACCCGGCAGGCCGAGCTGAAGACGCTGACCCGCAAGTACGCACCCGATATCGACGGCGTGCTGGCCTGGGCGGAGGAAGCACGCGCGCGGCTGGGCTCACTCGACGTCTCCGAGGAAGCGCTGGCCAAGCTGGCCGCCGAGGTGGATACCGCCGCCGGGCGGGTGCGCGAGACGGCGAAGAAGCTGAGCGCGGCGCGGACCAAGGCGGCGGGCAAGCTGGCGGCGGCGGTGAGCGCCGAGCTGGGTGGTCTCGCGATGGGTAAAGCGCGTCTCGAGGTCGACGTGCGGCCGCTGCCCGCCGGACCACAGGACTCGGCGCCGCTCACCGTCGACGGGCAGGAATTGCATGCCGGTCCGGCGGGCATCGACGAGGTCGAGTTCCGTCTGTCCGCGCATTCGGGCGCCCAGTCGCTGCCGTTGAGCAAGAGCGCGTCCGGCGGTGAGTTGTCCCGGGTGATGCTGGCCCTCGAGGTGGTGCTTGCCAGCTCCGATCATGGGGCGACGATGGTGTTCGACGAGGTCGACGCGGGTGTCGGCGGCCGGGCCGCGGTCGAGATCGGTCGCAGGCTGGCCCGGCTGGCGCGTACCCACCAGGTCATCGTGGTGACCCACCTGCCGCAGGTCGCGGCGTTCGCCGATACCCATCTGGTGGTCGACAAGTCCGATGACGGGAAGGGCGCCGTCAACAGCGGCGTTCGCGCGCTGACCAACGATGAGCGGGTCATCGAGCTGGCCCGCATGCTGGCCGGTCTCGACGACACCGAGACCGGCCGGGCGCACGCGGAGGAACTGCTGGCGACGGCACGCGCGGAGAAAGCGGGCGCGGCGCCGGTGACGCGCTGACGATCAGCGCACCGCTTTCCGCGCGCCCTGCATGAACACGCCGATCAGGTTCTTCAGGCCGAGCTCCACCACCTTGGCGGGCACGGGAAGCATGGGGTCGGATTCCATCGTGTAGGAGACCAGGGTGCCGCTGTCGGCATCGGTGAAGGTGACGATGCCGACGTGCCGCTTTACCGGCGCGCCCTTGACGACCTTGTATTCCATCCGCTCACCGGGCACCAGCTTGGTGATCTCCTCGGTGACGCCGACCGGGCCGACGCCGATCAGGTGCTGGGCGCCGACGCCTTCGCGTTCGGTCAGGCCGGGCTTGGTCAGCTTGACCTGGACCGGCAGATAGGGGCTGATGCTCTCGCGGTCGGCGAAGAGCCGGTATACGACCTCGCGTGGGGCGGCGATAACGGCGTCGACGGTGGTGCTGGCCATGGTTCTCCTCTTCGAGTTACCTGTGACGGGCAGCATATAGGTACTCCGTCCGGCGCTCGGTGATCGTGTTGTCCGGGTCACAAATGGCGCCGATGCCGTCGGGGCTGGCTGCGTATGCAACTCGGAATACTGGCCCGAGGTTGGCTATGGCCGAGGCTCGAACTGTCCGAGTGGGTAGCTGCTCATTCGCTGCCCGGCGCGCCTCCACCAATGGTTGAGGGTTTGCCGCCATCATCGGCGCATGAAAATGCTGGCGCTGTTGTCGAGGAACACCGAAACGCTGCCGGGTCTGACCGGGACAGCCCGGGTGGATCGCAACACCCGCCGATTGCTCGGGCGCGTCGGCCCCGGTGACATCGTCGTGCTCGACGAGATGGACCTCGACCGGATGACCGCCGACCGGTTGGTCGAGGCCCGTGTGGGCGCGGTGATCAACACCTCGCCGTCCATTTCGGGCCGCTATCCCAACCTGGGTCCGGAAGCGCTGGTGGCCAACGGAATCCTGCTGCTGGACACGGTGAGTTCGGATGCGTTCAGCAAGATCAAGGACGGCGTGCGGGTCCGGATCGACGAGGGTGTCGTCTACGCCGACAAGCTGATCAAGAAGGAGCCGGAGGTCCTCGTCGAGGGCATCGAGCTCACCGAGTCCGCCATCGCGGAGCGGATGATCGAGGCGCGCAACGGTCTGGCCGATCACCTGGAGGCGTTCGCGGGCAACACCATCGAGTTCATCCGCACGGAGAGCGCGCTGCTCATCGACGGCTTCGGTGTGCCGGAACTGGATCTGGTGCTGAAGCAGCGGCACGTGGTCGTCGTCGCCGACGGCCCGGAGCACGCCGAGGACCTGCAGCGGCTCAAGCCGTTCATCAAGGAATACGCCCCGATCCTGATCGGCGTCGGCCGTGGCGCGGACACGCTCCGGAGGCGGGGCTACCGCCCCGACATCATCGTCGGCGACCCGGACGAGATCACCTCCGCGACCATGAAATGCGGCGCCGAGGTGATCCTGCCCGCCGACACCGACGGCCACGCGAAGGGACTCGAGCGCATCCAGGATCTCGGCATCGGCGCGACGACCTTTCCCTCGTCGGGTTCGGCCGCCGATCTGGCGCTGCTGCTGGCCGACCATCACGGTGCGGCCCTGATCGTCGTCGCGGGCGCTCCGGCCTCGCTCGACGACTTCTTCGATCGCGGCCGCCGCCACAGCAACCCGGCCACGTTCCTCACCCGGCTCAAGGTCGGGACCAAGCTGGTGGATGCGAAGGCCGTGGCCACGCTCTACCGCAACCGGGTGTCCGGGATCGCCGTCGCGCTGGTGGTGCTCGCCGCGCTGGTCGCGTTGATCGTCGTGCTGCTGGCCTCCAACAGCGGCGCGGATGTCATGGACTGGGTCGTCGACAACTGGAACCGCTTCGCGCTCTGGGCGCAGGCGCGCACCGGTTCGTGGGAATAGCCGAGGGAGAACGATGATTACGTTGCGCCAGCACGCCACCTCGATCGCCGCGATCTTTCTGGCGCTCGCCATCGGCGTGGTGCTCGGCTCGCAGACGCTCGCCGCCGATCTGCTGTCCGGCTTGCGGGCGGACAAGACCGATCTGCGCCAGCAGGTCGACACGCTGACCGAACAGAACCGGCGGCTCGCGGACCAGGTCATGGCCGCCGACCGGTTCGTCGCCGGGTCGTCGGGCCGCATCCTCGGTGGCGCCCTCGCCGACCGCGGCGTCGTCGTGTTCACGACACCGGACGCCGATCCCGGTGACGTCGACGCGGTGACGAAGGCGCTGGAGACCTCCGGCGCGGCCGTGACCGGCCGGATCGCGTTCACCGACGCTTTCGCCGACGCGACCGAGGGCGACCGGATGCGCACCGCCCTCACCAACGTGATCCCGGCGGGGGCGCAGCTGCGTACCGGCGCGGTCGATCAGGGCAGCATGGCCGGCGATTTGCTCGGCCTGGTCCTGCTGCTCGATCCGGCCAATGGGCAACCTCGGAGCACTCCGCAGGAGCTCGGGCTGGTGCTGGAGACTTTGCGCGGCGGCGGCTTCCTCGCCTACGGCGATACGCCGGTTCGTCCGGCGCAGCTCGCCGTGGTGATCACCGGAAACGGCGTCGACGCCGCCCGGGACAGCGTGGGCGCGAATACCGCTCGGTTCGCGGGCGCCCTGCGTGGCCGCGGTTCCGGCGTGGTGCTGGCCGGTCGCGCCGGCGCCGCCGAGGGAGAGGGGCCGATCGGCGTCGTCCGCACCGACGCCGCGCTCGCCGCCCAGGTCAGCACGGTCGACAACCTCGAAAGGGACCTCGGTCGCGTCACCACGGTCCTGGCGCTCGGCGAACAACTCAACGGCGGCGCTGGCCGCTACGGCACCGGTGCCAAAGCCGCGTCGCTGACGTTGGCCGCCCTGCCGGGTTGAGTAGCCGTTGCGCCGCGTGCCCGTCCGCAGCGGTCGACGTCCTCGCGCCGACTTCCGCTTCGATGGGTTGTTTCCGTGCAGGGCGGCGGCGCGGGACAATGCGCTCGCGGCCCCTGCCGCGACATGCTTCACAGTCGGGGGGGTCAGGCTCTGAAATACAGCCCGGCGATCGGTGGGCAAACGGGCGTGGCATTCGAACTGACGGGCGGATCCGTGTTACCGTGAAGACCCGTGGGTCAAACACGGATTCAGGCGCGAACGGCCACGAAGCACATCTTCGTCAGCGGTGGTGTCGCCTCCTCATTGGGTAAAGGTCTTACCGCCTCCAGCCTCGGGCAGCTGCTGACGGCGCGTGGGCTGCGCGTCACGATGCAGAAACTCGACCCGTACTTGAACGTCGATCCCGGCACCATGAACCCCTTCCAGCACGGCGAGGTGTTCGTGACCGAGGACGGCGCGGAGACCGATCTGGACGTCGGCCACTACGAGCGCTTCCTCGACCGGGACCTGTCCCGGGACGCGAATGTGACCACCGGGCAAATCTATTCGTCGGTCATCGCCAAGGAGCGCCGCGGCGAGTACCTGGGTGACACGGTGCAGGTGATCCCGCACATCACCGACGAGATCAAGAACCGCATCCTCGCGATGCGCGGTCCGGATCTGCAAGGGCAGACGCCGGACGTGGTGATCACCGAGATCGGCGGCACCGTCGGCGACATCGAATCGCAGCCGTTCCTGGAGGCCGCCCGCCAGATCCGCCACGACGTCGGCCGGGACAACGTCTTCTTCCTGCACGTGTCGCTGGTGCCCTACCTCGCCCCCTCCGGCGAGCTGAAGACCAAGCCGACCCAGCACTCGGTGGCCGCGCTGCGCAACATCGGTATCCAGCCCGACGCGCTGATCCTGCGCTGCGACCGGGAGGTCCCCCAAGCGCTGAAGAGCAAGATCGCGCTGATGTGCGATGTCGAGGTCGATGCCTGCATCTCCACCCCGGACGCGCCGTCGATCTACGACATTCCGCGCGTGCTGCACCGCGAGGGCCTGGACGCCTACGTGGTGCGCAGGCTCGGCCTGCCGTTCCGCGACGTGGACTGGACCGTGTGGGGCGACCTGCTCGAGCGGGTGCACTCACCGCGCGAGACGGTCGAGGTCGCGCTGGTCGGCAAGTACGTCGACCTGCCCGACGCGTATCTCTCGGTCACCGAGGCGCTGCGCGCGGGCGGGTTCGCCTCGCGCGCCAAGGTGAACATCCACTGGGTGCCCTCCGACGCGTGCGAGACCCCGACGGGCGCGCAGCAGGCACTGCGCGACGTCGACGCCGTGCTGATTCCCGGCGGATTCGGCATCCGCGGCATCGAGGGCAAGGTCGGCGCGATCCACTACGCGCGCACCCGCGGCATCCCGCTGCTGGGTCTGTGCCTTGGTCTGCAGTGCATGGTGATCGAGGCCGCCCGCTCGGTCGGTCTGGCCGAGGCCAACTCGGCCGAGTTCGAGCCGGACACCCCGCATCCCGTCATCTCCACGATGGCCGACCAGGAACAGGCCGTGGCCGGTGAGGCCGATCTCGGTGGCACCATGCGTCTCGGTGCCTATCCCGCGACGCTGGCGAAGGGCTCGGTCGTCGCCCGGGCATACGGCAGCGAGCACGTCTCGGAGCGGCACCGTCATCGTTACGAGGTGAACAACGCCTACCGGGACAAGATCGCCGAGAGCGGTTTGACGTTCAGCGGCACCTCGCCGGACGGACATCTGGTCGAGTTCGTCGAGCTGCCCGCCGAGGTGCACCCGTTCTTCGTCGCCACCCAGGCGCACCCGGAACTGAAGAGCCGTCCGACCCGGCCGCACCCGCTGTTCGCGGCGCTGATCTCGGCGGCGCTGAAATACAAGGCGGCCGAGCGGCTTCCTGTCGACATCCCCGACGACGAACTCGCAGGTGCGACGGAAAAGGCGTAGCGGCATGAGGGTCGGGCCCGCAAGCGGCGGCTCTCGTCACCGGGGAGTGTCCGCTCCTGCCGATAAGGTCGGTGCATGACCGACGACCGGGCCACGCTCACCGGAGGCGCTGCCGAACCGGGCAGCCACGAATTCGAGATCGTATCCAGCCGGACCGTCTACAGCGGCGCCATCTTGGCGTTGCGGCTCGACCAGGTGTCGATGCCGGGCGGGCGGGTCGTCGAACGCGAGGTGGTCGAGCATCACGGCGCCGTCGCCGTCGCCGCGATCGATGCGGACGACAACGTGGTGCTGATCAACCAGTACCGCCACCCGATCGGGGCGCGGCTGCTCGAGCTGCCCGCCGGTCTGCTCGACGTGCCCGGCGAGGACCCGCTGCTCGCCGCGCAGCGGGAACTGGCCGAGGAGGCCGGGCTGGCCGCGCGGGAGTGGTCGGTGCTGGTGGATGTGATGCTCTCGCCCGGTTTCACCGACGAGGCTTTGCGGGTGTACCTGGCACGGGACCTGTACGAGACCGACCGGCCCGAGCCGGAGCTGGAGGAAGCCGACCTGGAAGTGGTCCGGATGCCGGTCGACGCGGCCGTGCGGGCGGCGCTGGCGGGGCAGATCGTGAACGCCACCGCGGTCGCGGGCGTGCTCGCGCTGGCGGCCGCGCGGGTCGGCGGCGCGGAGCTGCGTCCGCCGGACGCGCCGTGGCCCGGACAGCCCACCGCGCTTCTTCGCCGCCAAGCGGCGCGGAAGTCCGAAGACTGAGCGGTCGTGCTCGCCCGCGAGCTCGACGCCTACCTCGACCACCTCGCCGTCGAGCGCGGTCTCGCGCCCAATACCCTCGCCGCGTATCGGCGCGATCTCGGCCGCTACCTCGACTTCCTGAGCGGGCGCGGGATCGGCTCGCTCGACCAGGTCGGCGAGTCCGACGTCGCCGAGTTCACCGTCACGTTGCGCTCGGGCGGCGGCGGGCACCCGGCGCTGGCGGCCAGCTCGGCGGCACGCGCGTTGATCGCGGTGCGCGGATGGCATCGCTTCGCCGCGGCGGAGGGGCTGACCAGCACCGACGTCGCGCACGCCGTCAAGCCGCCCACGCCGGGCCGCAGGCTGCCCAAAGCGCTGCCCTACGACCAGGTACTGAAGTTGCTGGAGGCCGCGGGTGGTGGATCCGCGGACAACCCGGACGCCGCGGCGGGCGCGGACGGGGGACCGCGCGGCCTGCGCGACCGGGCGCTGCTGGAAATGCTCTACTCCACCGGCGCCCGGATCTCTGAAATGGTCGGGTTGGACGTCGACGATCTGGACACCGGGGAACGGGCGGTGGTGCTGCGCGGCAAGGGCGGCAAGCAGCGCGTGGTGCCGATCGGGCGGCCCGCCCTCGCCGCCGTGGACGCCTACCTGGTGCGGGGGCGGCCGATGCTCGCCTCGCACGGGAAAGGAAACGCCGGAGCGCTGTTCTTGAACGCGCGCGGCGCCCGCCTGTCCCGGCAGAGCGCGTGGCAGGTGTTGCAGACCGCCGCCGAACGCGCGGGTATCGCGGCGGCGGTGTCGCCGCATACGCTGCGCCACTCCTTCGCCACCCACCTGCTCGACGGCGGCGCGGACGTCCGCGTCGTGCAAGAGTTGCTCGGTCACGCGTCCGTGACGACGACCCAGATCTACACGCTGGTCACGGTGACCACACTGCGCGAGGTCTGGGCTACCGCCCATCCCCGAGCCCGCTGAGCCGTCGGGCGCGGTCTTCCCGGGTGCAGATTTTCCGGCGCGTGCGGTGCCAGTGGACGCGGCGGAGTCGCTGGGGCTCCGGGCGCGTTCGGCCGCCCAAATCGTGGTGTATTCGAACACGCCGGGCCGACGCAGGATCCCGACGATGCGATGACGAATCCCCATGGAGTCAGGGTTACTTCGGCTGGCCGGCGGACGTATCTGCGAACGCGGTAGGGGACCGTACAGTGCGCGGAACAAACGGGACCGTGGTCCGGTTGTTCTGTGGTCGGAGTCCGCGTGCTGCGGACGGCCGCAGCCAGAATCGGTGCACAACGCGAGGTGAGTTGCATGGGAAGGTCTTTCATCGTCCACGAAGCCGACGTCGAAGCGGTGCCGCTGCCCGGCGGCGGGTCGTTCCGGCTGCTCGAGGACAGCGAGAAGTCCGAGGGGCTGTTCGGCGCCAATCGGCTGACGCTCGCCGCGGGAGCGGACGGCACTCGGCCGCATCACCACACCGAATCGACCGAGATCTTCTACGTGTTGGACGGGACGATGGAGTTTCTCGTCGATGGCGAACTGAGCAAGGTTAGCAAAGGCGGCTTGGTGGTGATCCCGCCGAATGTCGTGCACGCCTTCGGCGCCGACGCGGACGGGCCCGCGGAGTTCCTGGCCGTCCTCACACCGGGTATCGTCCGCTTCGAGTATTTCCGGCAACTCGGCCGGATCGCACGCGGGGAGGCGGACTGGGACAGCATGAACGACTTGCACGACCGGTTCGACGTGCATTTCGACGGTGGCCCGCAATGGCGCTGACCAGCGCGGGGCGAACACGCCGCGCGCAGGCGCGGCACTCGAGTGCCGTCAAGCGGTAGCGTCTATCGAGAGCTGGACCGTACGAAAGCGAGGTCGGGCACTGATCGGCCTCGCTACGCTCGGCGAGGCAACCGGCAGGAACGTATAAGGAGCAGCGGATCGTGACGACAGCCGGCGCGGCAGAGCCGCCGATGGGTGCTGGGGCGGAGCCGCTCAAGGGCCCGCGCCCGGGTCCGTACTCGGACGCCGCGGCGGAAACGCTGTGGGGCACCGGGGCAGAGCCGGTCCCGGATGACGCGACGCTCGGCCCGACGGGCCGGCCGTTGCGGCTGGTCCCGGACCCGCCGCCGGTGGGGCAGCACGGCGACGCCCTGATCGTCGCCATGTGCAACCAGAAGGGCGGAGTCGGCAAGACGACCTCCACCATCAACCTCGGCGCCGCGCTGGCCGAATACGGCCGCCGGGTGCTGCTGGTCGACCTGGACCCGCAGGGCGCGTTGTCGGCGGGTCTCGGCGTGGCCCACCACACTCTTGACCAGACCGTGCACAACCTGCTCATAGGCTCCAACGTGTCCATCGACGACGTGCTGATGCAGACCCGCGTCGCGAACATGGACCTGCTGCCGAGCAACATCGATCTGTCCGCCGCGGAGATCCAGCTGGTCAACGAGGTGGGCAGGGAGCAGTCGCTCGGCCGCGCGCTCGCGCCGGTGCGCAACCGCTACGACTACATCCTCATCGACTGCCAGCCCTCCCTCGGCCTGCTCACGGTCAACGCCCTGGCCTGCTCGGACGGCGTGATCATTCCGATGGAATGCGAGTACTTCTCGCTACGCGGGCTCGCGCTGCTCAACGACACCGTGGAGAAAGTGCGGGACCGGCTGAACCCGCGGCTGAGCCTGTACGGAATAGTGGTCACCATGTTCGACGCTCGACTGCTGCACTCTCGCCAGGTCATGGCGCGAGTGGTCGAGGTGTTCGGTGACCTGGTCTACGACACCGCGATCGCGCGCACCGTCCGTTTCCCGGACGCCAGCGTCGCGGGCGAGCCCATCACCACGTGGGCGCCGAAATCCAGTGGGGCCGAAGCATACCGGTCGATGGCTCGGGAAGTCATCCACCGGTCGGGCCGGTGATCGGCCGCTCCGGCCCCTCGTCTGCGTCCACCGACAACTCATCCGGCCAGGGGTCTTCCGCGGCCGGTGCCACTCCTCCGCTCGACGACCGTGCGCGCGATGCCGATGCGCCGCACGCCGCCGAAGAAACCACCGTTGGTTCCGGTAGCCCTCCTGCGCTCGGAAACGCGGCCGCCGCGTATATCGCCGCTGGCCGGGGCGCGGCGGCGCAACGCCCGAATCCGGCCGTGGTCGGGGGTATCACCGGCGGTACGGAGTCGGAGGATTCCGCAGCGCCTGTTCAGGCCGATACCGGCGCGGACGAATCCTCTGTGACCTCACCCGCAGTGCGCACCGAGGCGGCCGCGGCCGACATCCCCGCGGAACAAGGCAACTCGTCCGCGCCTGCGCCGGAAACACCCGAGGGTCCGGCAAGCGCCCCGCCGGGGAACCTCTCGCGGGCGGCCGGGAACGTCACGCCGGGTGATCGGGCGCAAGCCGACGAACCCGCCGTCGCGGCGAGCGCCGCGCCGGGGGTGCGGCAAGCTAGCGATCCACCCGAGGTCGAAGTGGTTGCTTCGCGGCAAGTTGCCGATCCACCTGAGGTGCCGGGGAGCGCCGCGCCGAGGCAGCGGCCGGCAGGCGACCCGGACGATCCAGGGGCGAGTGCCCCGCCGGGGGATTCTTCCCAAGAGACAGCGCAGCCGTCCACATTTCGCTTGCGCCTGAGCAACTTCGAGGGTCCTTTCGACCTGCTGCTCAGCCTGATCAGCTCGCGCAAGCTGGACGTCACCGAGGTGGCGCTGCACAAGGTCACCGACGAGTTCATCGCCTACACCAAGGCGCTGACCGCGAACGCGGCCCGGCAGAACACCTTGCGCGCGGACAAGATTCTGGACCAGACCACCGAGTTCCTGGTCGTCGCCGCCACGCTGCTGGATCTGAAGGCGGCACGCCTGCTGCCGTCCGGGGAGATGACCGACGCCGAAGATCTCGAACTACTGGAGGCGCGCGACCTGCTGTTCGCCCGGCTGCTGCAGTACCGCGCGTTCAAGCAGGTCGCCGAGTTGCTCGGCGAGCTGGAGGCCGCGGCGCTGCGCCGCTACCCCCGCGCGGTCGGTCTGGAGGAGCGTTACGCCGATCTGCTGCCCGAGGTTACGCTGGGTGTCGGGGCGGCGGAGTTCGCCGCGATCGCCGCGGCGGCCTTCCGGCCCCGCCCGGTGCCGAAGGTCGGGCTCGACCACTTGCACACGCACGCGATCTCGGTGGCCGAGCAGGCGGCGCTGGTGCTGGAACGGCTCAAACAGCGCGGCGCGGGTGCGTGGACCTCGTTCGGCGAGTTGGTCGCCGATTGCGAAGTCCCCATCCAGATCGTCGCCCGCTTCCTGGCGCTGCTCGAGCTGTATCGCGGCAAGACGATCGAGTTCGACCAGCCCGATCCGCTCGGTCCCTTGTCGGTGCGCTGGATCGGCGACGACGCGGCGGAACAGGCGGACGTCGTGACTATCGAGGAGGACTACGGGTGAACGAGGCGGTGACGGATCTCACTACGGAACCACTCGAGGACGCCGAATTCCGCTCGGCGCTGGAGGCGATGCTGCTCGTCGTCGACACTCCCGCCCCGGTGGACCAGCTGGCGGCCGCGCTGGGCGATACCGCGCAGCGGGTGGAGAGCACCTTGCGTGCGATGTCGGCCGAACTGACGGCACGGTCCAGCGGCATCGATCTGCGTTTCGTGGGTGACGGTTGGCGCTTCTATACTCGCAGCGAGTACGCGCCGTATGTGGAGCGGATGCTGCTCGACGGCTCCCGATCGAAACTGACCCGGGCGGCGTTGGAAACACTGGCGGTGGTGGCATACCGTCAGCCGGTGACCAGGACCAGGGTCAGCGCGGTACGCGGCGTGAACGTCGACGGGGTGATGCGCACGCTGCTGGCCAGGGGACTGATCGCCGAGGCGGGCGTCGACCCGGAGACCAACGGGACGCTGTACTGCACGACCGAGCTGTTCCTGGAACGGATCGGGCTCCCGTCGCTGAGCGACCTGCCGCCGTTGGCGCCCCTGCTTCCGGGCGTCGACCTGATCGATGAGATCAATGAAAGCCTGGAGACGGACCCCCGTTACACCAGATTGAAGAAACCCGCCGAGGCCGACTTGGACCTCGGCACCGAAGAGTGACAGGACACGATGAATACGCCCGCTCGCCGAGATGGCACACCGGATCGTAGAAAACGCGGCGCACAGCCCGAACGGGGCACGAGCCGCAACACGAACTCACGCGACGCACGTACGGCTCAACGGGGGAGCACCGCCCGCGGTGCCCAGCAGGGGGGCGCGAGCCGCGGTGCGACGCAGCGCGCGGCCGCGGCGGCCCCGAACCCGCGGCACGCGAACCCGGGTGGCAAGAAGAAGCCGAAGCCGCAACGGCAGGCCGCGCAGCCGCCGCTGCTGAGCAACGCCAAGCCCGCGCGCCACCAGAACGTCGAGCCGGCCGAATCCGGAGGGCACACCAAACTGCCGTGGGGAGAAGGCGAGCGGCTGCAGAAGGTCCTCGCCAAGGCGGGCGTCGCCTCGCGTCGCGCCGCCGAGGAGATGATCGCGCAGGGCCGCGTCGAAGTCGACGGCATGATCGTGCGCGAGCAGGGGCTGCGCATCGACCCGCAGCACGCGGTGGTGCGCGTCGACGGCACCCGCGTGGTGGTGCGTGAGGAGCTGGTGCACGTCGCGCTGAACAAGCCCAAGGGCTGGCAGTCCACCATGTCCGACGATCTGGGCCGTCCCTGCGTCGGCGACATCGTGGCCGAGCGGATCGCCGCCGGTCAGCGCCTCTTCCACGTCGGGAGGCTCGATGCCGATACCGAGGGGTTGCTGCTGCTGACCAATGACGGCGACCTCGCCCACCGGCTCATGCACCCGTCCTTCGAGGTCTCCAAGACCTACCTGGCGACCGTGCACGGTGAGGTCAACAACCGTGCGGTCGGCAAGCGGCTGAGGGAGGGCGTCGAGCTGGAGGACGGCCCCGCGAAGGTGGACCGTTTCCAGGTGCTCGACCTGGGCGAGGGACGTTCCCTGGTCAAGATCGTGTTGCACGAAGGGCGGAAACACATCGTGCGCCGCCTGCTGGACGCGGTCGGCCACCCGGTCATCCGGCTGGTGCGCACGAATATCGGTCCGGTCGCACTCGGCGACCAACGGCCCGGCACACTGCGCGTGCTCGGCCGCGATGAAATCGGCAAACTCTACGAGGCGGTGTCGTTGTGAACGGTCTGGAGATCCCGGTGCAGGCGCCGGCGCGCATGTCCGGTACGAGCCCGCTGGTGATCGCCATGGACGGGCCGTCGGGCACCGGGAAGTCGAGCGTTTCGCGGCGCCTGGCCACCCGGCTCGGCGCGCAGTACCTCGACACCGGCGCCATGTACCGTGCGGCGACGTTGCGCGTGCTGCGCGCGGGCATCGAGCTCACCGACACCGCGGCCATCGCCGCCGCGGTCAAGGAGCTGCCGCTGTCCATCGGCACCGAGCCCAGCCGCGAGGTGATCGAGCTCGACGGCGAGGACGTCGCGTCGGAGATTCGCGGCGACGCCGTCACCAAGGCCGTTTCGGCGGTCTCCGCGGTGCCCGAGGTGCGCGAGCTGTTGGTCGCGATGCAGCGCGACATCACGGCGGTCGCGCGCCGGATCGTGGTGGAGGGCCGCGACATCGGCACCGTCGTGCTGCCTACGGCGGAGGCCAAGATCTACCTGACCGCCTCCGCGGAGGCGCGGGCGCACCGGCGCAACCAGCAGAACATCGCCGAGGGCCGGGGCGACGACTACGCGGGCGTGCTCGCCGACGTGCAGCGCCGCGACACCCTCGACTCGACCCGCAAGGTGTCCCCGCTGCGCCCCGCCGCGGACGCGGTGCTGGTCGACACCAGCGAGCTGTCCATGGACGAGGTCATCGACGAGCTGTACCGCGTTGTGGCACAGCAGCTTTCGGCGCTCCCGGCCGGAGGTGACCGGTGAACGGTGAGGTACTGGCCGGTGACGGCGTCTGGAGCGACGAAGCCGACTGGGAGCTGGCCGATCTCGAGGGCGAG
This sequence comes from Nocardia sp. Marseille-Q1738, assembly GCF_965283145.1. Lineage (NCBI taxonomy): Bacteria > Bacillati > Actinomycetota > Actinomycetes > Mycobacteriales > Nocardiaceae > Nocardia > Nocardia sp. Marseille-Q1738. The sequence goes on from NZ_CBDIMS010000005.1 coordinate 19,923, forward strand.
TTCGAGGATCAGGCGCACGTCGCGATGCCGACGCTCGCGGTGGTCGGCCGCCCGAACGTGGGCAAGTCGACGCTGGTGAACCGGATTCTGGGCCGCCGCGAGGCGGTCGTGGAGGACATTCCCGGGGTGACCCGCGACCGCGTGTCCTACGAGGCGAACTGGGCGGGTCGCCGCTTCCTCGTCCAGGACACCGGCGGCTGGGAGCCCGACGCGAAAGGGCTGCAGCAAGCGGTGGCCAGGCAGGCCGAACTGGCCATGCAGACCGCCGACGCGATCCTGCTCGTGGTCGACGCCGTGGTCGGTGCCACCGCCACCGACGAGGCGGCGGTGAAGAAGCTGCGCCGCTCCTCGGTCCCGGTCATCCTGGTCGCCAACAAGGTCGACGACGAGCGGGTGGAAGCCGAGGCGGCGGCGCTGTGGTCGCTCGGTCTCGGCGAGCCGCGCATGGTCAGCGCCGCGCACGGCCGCGGCACCGGTGACCTGCTCGACGACGTGCTCCAGGTGCTCCCGGAGACTCCGCGCGAGGGGACCGCAGGCACCGGTCCGCGTCGCGTCGCTCTGGTCGGCAAGCCCAACGTGGGCAAATCGAGCCTGCTGAACAAGCTGTCCGGCGACGAGCGCTCGGTGGTGCACGATGTCGCGGGCACCACGGTCGACCCGGTCGACTCGCTGGTCGAATTGGGCGGGAAAGTCTGGAAGTTCGTCGACACCGCCGGGTTGCGCCGCAAGGTCGCCAACGCCAGCGGCACCGAGTTCTACGCATCGCTGCGCACCAAGTCCGCGCTGGAGGCCTCGGAGGTGGCGATCATGCTGATCGACGCCGCGCAGCCGATCACCGAACAGGATCTGCGGGTGATCAGCATGGTCGCCGATTCGGGGCGTGCGCTGGTGCTGGCGTTCAACAAGTGGGATCTGGTCGACGAGGACCGTCGCCTGCAGTTGGAGCGCGAGGTCGACCGTGACCTGGTCCGGGTGCCGTGGGCGCAGCGGGTGAACATCTCCGCGCATACCGGCCGTGCGGTGCAGAAGCTGGTACCGGCCATGGAAACCGCGCTGGAGTCGTGGGACAAGCGCATTCCGACGGGCAGGCTGAACACCTGGCTGAAAGAAGTGATCGCCGCGACCCCGCCGCCGATGCGGGGCGGCCGGTTGCCTCGGGTGCTGTTCGCGACCCAGGCGACCACCCGGCCGCCCACGTTCGTGCTGTTCACCACCGGCTTCCTGGAGGCGGGCTACCGCCGCTTCCTGGAGCGCAGACTGCGCGAGGAATTCGGCTTCGACGGTTCGCCGGTCCGCATCTCCGTGCGGGTGCGCGAGAAGCGGGATCGTTCCAGGAAGTAGAGACGACCAAGGCGATGAGGTGCGAGAGTCCCGACGCGGGGCTTCTCGCACCTATCCCCGAGTCGAGTCGAGGACCCATTGCCGGTAGCCGGGGTGGTTGTCCACCACGGGGTCGTGGATCCGGACTTCCCAGCGGCAGATCGACCGGATGCCCGGGATGATGTTGCCGCACGCTGCGGCCAGCTGCGATCACGCACGGGGGCCAGTTGGCGAATATTCAGCGATTGCAGTGAACATCTGGAGCGGCAGGTATATCTGCGATAGAACAGCGCGTTTGTTTCGTATGTGTTATGTGACGTGGTTGTCAGCGCGTAGGTAGCAAATATCTGGCATCATTCGGTCATGGTCATTCCCAGCGTTCTGCCGGAAAGCCGAGCCCACGTGCCTGTGTTCGAGACGGGATGGCCGGTGCGCCTCGGCGATACCGGCGGTGACCAGCGCCTGCGGCTGGACGGCGTCGCGCGGTACCTGCAAGACATCGGCTACGACCACCTCGAGGTTCTCGACGACGGCGACATCCATCGCCTGTGGGTGGTCCGCAGAACGGTGATCGACGCGATCAAACCCATCGAGTTCGGCGAGTGGGTCACGCTGCGGCGCTGGCCCTCGGCGACATCCACCCGCTGGTGCACGATGCGCGTCCAGATCTGCGGCAGCGGAGGCGGCCTGGTGGAGACCGAGGGCTTCCTGATCCACTTCGGCTCCGAATCCGGCGTCCCGGCCCGGATGAGCGACCGCTTTCTGGCGCCCATGCTGGCCTGCACGACCGAACACCGGCTCCGGTGGAAGGCGGAACTCACCGACCCGATGCCGCAGGCCGGCGAACCCGGGGTGCGGATCTGCCCGTTCCCGTTGCGCGTCACCGACATAGACCTGCTCGATCACCTGAACAACGCGGTCTACCTGACCGCACTCGAGGAAGTTCTCGCCGATCACGCCGAACTGAAGTCCAACCCGCACCGAGTGGTGATCGAGTACGGCAAGCCGGTGCGGTCCGGCGAGGATCTCCGGCTCGTCTCCCGCCGCGCCGGCTCGCGCCTCGACGTCTGGTTCGCCGTCGGCGCGGACTCGCGCGCGGTCGCCCGCGTCACGCCGCGATGATGCTAATGCGCCAAGGCCTCGACCGTGGCGTGGGCGCCTTTGGTGTGCAGTGAATGCAACGCCGCCAGGTACGCGGTCACGAACCGAGGCCGGTCGATCAGATCGCCGAATACCGAACGCTGGCCGAGGAATGCGGTGGGTTGCTCGCGCTCCCGCCGCGCGAGCGGAATCAGCTGGTCGCGCAGGCGGTCCACGACCTCGATCGGCGCACCCTGCTCGTCCATGCCCTCGGCATAGCGCGCCCAACTCGCGACAACCGCGGCCGCGCAGTCGATCTCGCCGCCGGAGTCGAGCTGCGCCCGGATCACCGGTAGCAGCCACTTCGGGATGCGGTCGGAGGATTCCGCGCACAGCCGGGCGATGGTGTCGCCGATCGCGGGGTTGGCGAACCGCTCGAGCAGCGTCCGCTTGTAGCGATCCAGGTCGACGCCGGGCACCGCGCGCAGCGTCGGCGTCGCCTCGGCGTCCATGTAGCGCAGCAGGAATCGCCGGAAGGCCGGGTCCTGCGCGGCCTCGTGGACCAGCCGATAGCCGCTCAGATGGCCGAAGTAGCACAGCGCCTGGTGGCTGGCGTTGAGCAGCCGCAGTTTCATCAGCTCATAGGGCGTGACGTCGTCGACGAGCTGGACGCCGACGTCGTCGAAGGCGGGGCGGCCGAGTCCGAACGAATCCTCCAGCACCCACTGCGCGAACGGTTCGGTCAGGACCGGCCAGCGGTCGGTGATTCCGTAGCGTCGCTCGATCTCGCCGGTCGCGGCCGGCGGCGTCACCGGGGTAATCCGGTCCACCATCGAATTCGGGAAACGCACCCGTTCGGCCACCCAGGCTCCGAGTTCGGGATCGCGCAGCGCGGCGAACGCGCCGAACATCCGGCGCGCTACGTGCCCATTGCCCTCGATGTTGTCGCAGGAGAGCACGGTGAACGGCGCGATACCGCGCGACCTGCGCCGCACCAGAGCCTCGGTGACAAGCCCGAACACTGTGGCGGGCGGTGCGTTGCCTGCGAGATCGGCACGCACGCCGGGGTCGTCGGCGTCGAACTCCCCGGTGTCGGCGACGACGCGGTAGCCGCCCTCGGTGATGGTGAGCGAGACGATCCGGGTGGCCGGATCGGCCAGCTTCTCCACCACCGCCTCGGGATCGTCCGGCGCGTACCGGTACTCGACGATCGAACCGATGACCCGCGTGGCCCAGGTGCCGTCCGGCGCGACCGTCGACAGCGTGTACAAGCCGTCCTGCGCCGCTAGGACGTCGCGCATTCGACGATCGCCGGGTAGCACGCCGACCCCGCAGATGCCCCAGTCGTGCGCAAGGCCGCGTTCGAGCAGTCGGTCGACATACATCGCCTGATGTGCGCGATGGAATCCGCCGACGCCGAAATGCACGATGCCGGTGGAGATCCGGGATCGGTCGTAGGTCGGTGTCGAAACGCGACCGCTGAACTCCGGCATCGTCGCCGCCCGCAAGGGGGTCGCCGAATCCTCTGGCATCCCGCACCTCCCGGTGTTGTGGAGATCACATTCTAGGGCAGGGGATCGGCTTCGTGGCCGTCGACATCCGGCCGCGGCCCTGGAAACCGCGCGACTGCCGCCGCTTTTCGATGCTGGCACCGCCGTCGCAGGTCCGGCGCGGGCGCATGCTCGCTGATCGAGTTCGCGGCAAGTCGAATTCGGTCAGCTCGGCGGCGTCGGCAGCAGCGAGTCCAGGCCGTGCCGCCGCGGGCCGAGCACCCGCTGCGAGTTCACGCGCTCCAGATCCGCGGAGAATCCTGTCGCGCGCCACCGATCGACGGCCTGCCGCGTGTCCTCCTCGATGAGATCGGCGTTGATCGCCGCACCGGCCGTGACGCCACTGGCGGCGGCCTGCACCACCCCGGCGGCGATGTCGGTGACGTTGCCCGCGACCCAGATTCCCGGAACCGAGGTGCGTCCGCCGGCCTCCGTGGCGACATATGTGCCCGAGCCCGAAGGGTGCTCGGCTGTTTCGACGCCGAGACCGAGCAGGAGGGTGTCGCGGGCCACCAGTCGCGGCGCGATCGCCAGCGCGGCGATCGGTACCAGACGGCCGGAGTCCAGCCGGGCACCGGCGAGGCGATCGTCCACGATCTCGAGTGCGCTGACCACGCCGTCCACGACGGCGATGCCGCGCGCCGCGAGCCGCTCGGCCTGCTCGGTGCTCGGCGGAGGCGAGGAGTGCCGCAGCAGCGTCACCTGCGTGCTCCACTGCCGGAACAGCAACGCGTGGTGCACCGAGCCCAGTACCCCGATCGGCCGGTCGCGGATCTCCCAGCCGTGGCAGTAGGGACAGTGCACCACGTCGCGGCCCCACCGTTCCCGCACACCGGTGATCGGCGGGAGCTCGTCCACCAGCCCGCTTGCCACGAGTAACCGGCGACCGCGAAACGATCCGCGATCGGTCTCCACCACGAAGCCGTTCGGCGTCCGTCGCGCGGATTCGGCGCGCCCGTAGACGATCCGCCCGCCGTACTGCTCCACCTCGCGCGCACCGACCGCCACCAGCGCGGTAGGTGGCATGCCGTCGCGTGTCAGCCATCCGTGCACACCCGCGGCGGGACCGTTGCGCGGCTCGCGGGCGTCGACCACGACCACCGAGCGGCGCGCCCGCACCAGGGTCAGCGCCGCCGACAACCCGGCCGCTCCGCCACCGATAACCACTACATCGACCTGCGTTTCATCAGCCATACCCCACGGTGCCGTGGAAGTAACAGATTCAGCAAATATTGTTGCTACTTCGGCAATTACCCCGTCAGCACGACGTCCACGGCATCGCCGCCCGCCGCATCAGCGGTCACGTCCGGGCCGGTGTCCTCCGCGGACGTGGCGCACTGCCTGCCGGAAGGTGCGGACCTCGGCGGCCTGCGACCCTACCGGGAGGTTTATCGCGGCACAGCTGGGTAGACCGTCGATGACCAGCATCAACGCCAGAAAGGTAGGAGCGATGTCGGAACCCATCACGAGCACTCTGGACCCCGAGCAGCAGCGCATCGCGGGGGAGGCGCTGCGCGGGACCGTCGTCGACCTGATCGACCTGTCGCTGATCGCCAAGCAGGCGCACTGGAACGTCCTCGGTGCCAATTTTCGGTCGGTCCATCTGGCGCTGGACGAATTGGTCACGGCCGCACGGGAGTTCACCGACGCGGCCGCCGAACGCGCCACCGCCGTCGGCGTCAGCCCGGACGGACGCGCGTCGACGGTGGCCCGGGACTCCGGCGCGCTCGGCATCGGCGAAGGCTGGCAGCAGGACACCGACGTGATCGACGCGATCGTCAGCAACCTCGCCGCCGTGATCAAGCGACTACGTGAGCGGATCGCCGCGACCGAGAAGGCCGACCCGGTGACCCAGGATCTGTTCCTGGACATCGCCGCGCGGCTGGAGCAGTTGCACTGGATGTGGCAAGCCCAGCTCGCCACGGTCTGATGAAAGTGATCACCTGCGCGTTCGGCGCGCATGCCGCCGAGACCACCACGGTCGCGGTGCGGATTCCCGCCGACGAGCGGCATCTGTCCCTGATCCGCGGGATGGCCGACACCGTGTGCCTGGTCGCCGATCTGCCGCTCGGCGCGGCCGCGGACATCCGGCTGGCGATCAACGAGATCGCCACGATGCTGGTCGCGGGCGCGGTGCCAGGCTCGATGCTCGGCTGTGAGTTCACCTACGGCACCGATCGCATGAGCATGCGCGTCGACGCGATCGCCGCGACCGAGGACGAGGTCGGCGGCGATCCGCTGAGCTGGGAACTGGTCCGGATGCTCACCAGTTCCCTGTCGATTTCCCGTGACCCTTTTGACGCGGATGTTCGTGGGTATCCGACCGTCATCGAATTCAGTTGGGAACGAGGACCATTTGATGACACGTGAGTTCACGACCGACCGGAACGACATGGCTGGGCGCACGCGCGGAGGCGACAGCTACGACAACATCGAACCGTGGTTCGAGAAGCTCGCCGCGGTGGAGGAGACCGACCCGCACCACGCGGAGCTACGCGAAGAGGTGGTGCGGCGGTGTCTTCCGCTCGCGGAACACATCGCGCGCAAATTCGCCGGCCGCGGCGAATCCTTCGACGACCTGCTCCAGATCGCCCGCGTCGGCTTGGTACTGGCGGTGGACCGTTTCGACATCACCCGGGGCAGTTCGTTTCTCGGGTTCGCGGTTCCCACCATCATGGGCGAGGTGCGCAGGCATTTCCGGGACAACACGTGGTCGCTGCGGGTGCCGCGCCGGCTCAAGGAGATCCAGTTGCGCATCGGCCCCGCCACCGAGACGCTGTCGCACCGCCTGGGGCGGATGCCGACCGCCAGGGAGATCGCCGCCGAGCTGGACGTCGAGCTCGGCGAAGTCACCCAGGCGCTCATCGCGGGCAACGCCTATCAAACCAACTCGCTGGACTCCGCCAACCGGCACGACGACGACGGGACGCCGCAACCACTCGCGGATACCCTCGGCGCCGACGAACCGTGCTACCAACTGCTGGAGCAGGCGATGGCGGTGCGCCCGCTGATCGCCGAGCTGCCGCCGCGCGACCGCCACGTGCTGATCCTGCGCTTCTTCGAATCCCGGACCCAGGCCCAGATCGCGGAACGGCTGGGCGTCTCCCAGATGCAGGTGTCCCGCATCCTGGCCCGGATTCTCGGAGAACTGCGCGAGCGCGCGCTCGGGACCGAGGACGGAGCGTCCCGGGCCGCGTGAGCTCAGGTCACGTGCGGGGGACGGGTGCCGGAGTCGGTCATCGGCGGTGACGAGACTTCGCCCGTCCACCCGCACGGCAGCGCGCAGCCGGCGATCACCTTGGTCTCCATGTCGCCGTTGTCGTAGCGCAGCGTCGTAGTCTCCGCGTAAGCGGGATAGCCGCACGCACGGCATTTGCCGAAGAAATCGAGGATCTCTTCCGCGCGGGAATGCGCGAGTCGTCGGGTGGGCTTGTGGTCCATCACCTCTCCAGCCAGCGTATTGTCCTGCCGAGCAGGCGCCTGCGACGTTAGGAGCGCTGGTCGGCTCGGCGCCCGGATTCCGGCGATCATTGGGCGGATTCACAGGTTTCGCCCCGCTCGATTGGATCCGGTCCCAGGTGCAGGTGAATGCCGGGCAATCGCAGGGGTTTTCGTGTGTTTTGCTGGTAGCGGCGATAAGACCCGAGATACTTGACCTCGCTTGTGACTGACGTTACAAAGGAGCTACCCGCCGACCCGAAGTTCTTCGAACCGGCCGACGAGAAGTGCGCCAAAGTTGGTTACCGATGTCATCGATGTAGTCGCGGAGTTCGCGATCGCCCGCAAAGCCATCTGGGATCTGCTGCTCGAACCGCAGACCTATCCGCGCATGTTCACCGGTATCGGCGCGTGTGAGCAGATCCAATCGGCCGACGGCAACGTCGTGTGGCAGATGCGGGTCGGCACCCACGAGACCGGTATCCGCACGCACCAGATCCGGCTGAGCGTGGGCCGCTGGTACGAAAGCTTCGAAATGCAGTACGCCGCGCTGGGCAGCTTCGCGTCGGTGCGACTGCACGGCGACGAGGAGCGCACCAAGGTCACGGTCACCTACTTCGCGCCGAGCCGGGTGCACCCGCGCGTCGCGGACCTGTCCAACGTGGCCATCGCGGACTGGACCAAGAGCGGATTGCGCCGGGTGGCCGATGTCGCCAAGGGCGCGCGGACGTCGCTGATCGTCAACGGCGAGGATTCGCCGATCCGGCGCAACGCGGGCGTCGCGCGGCAGATGGTGGCCTCCGGGGTCGTGCTGCCCGTGCGTCTGGATCGCAGCTTCAAACAGCTGCGCTCGCTGGCCAAGTGGGGATTCAACCTGGCCGGTGGGTACGCGGCGGGCGCGGCGTTCGCTCCGGAGCGGACCGCGATCATCGACCACCGCGGCACCCGGTCCTTCGCCGACATGCACGAGCGGACCAACGCGCTCGCCGCGGCGATGGCCGCGCTCGATCTCGGCCCCGGCGACGCCATCGGACTGCTCTCGCGCAACCATGCTGGCATGGTCGAATGCATGGTCGCCGCAGGCAAACTCGGCGTGGACGTGGCCCTGCTCAACTCGGGCTTGGCCGGTCGCACCATCGAGGAGATCGTGCAGCGCGACCGGCTCTCGGCGCTGTTCGTCGATGGTGATCTCGAGCAGTTGGTGCAGTACCTGCACGCCGACATCCCGCGCTACAACACCGACGAGCGGCCCCCCGTGCCCGACCGGATCACCGTGAACGATCTGGTGGCGCAGGGGCACCGCACGTTTCGCACACCAGCACAGCCGGGACGGCTGATCGTGCTCACCTCCGGGACCAGCGGGACGCCGAAGGGTGCGCGCAGGCCGCATCCGAAGGGCTTCGGGTCCATCGCGGCACTGCTGTCGCGCATCCCGATGCAGATGAACGAGACCATGCTGATTCCGGCTCCGCTGTTTCACACCTGGGGGCTGGCCGGGCTGCAACTGAGCACCGCGTTGCGCGCGACCGTGGTGCTCGCGGAACGGTTCGACGCGGAGGACTGCTTGCGCAGCATCGCCGAACACCAGGTCAGCACGGTGATCGTGGTGCCGACCATGGTGCAGCGCATCCTCGATCTGCCCGCGCACGTGCGCGCGCGGTACGACACCTCCAGCCTGCGCCACGTGGTCAGCTGCGGCGCACCGCTCGCGGGTGCGACCGTCGAGCGCTTCATGGACGCCTACGGCGACGTTCTGTACAACGTCTACGGCTCCACCGAGGTCTCCTGGGCCACCGTCGCCACCCCGGAGGATCTGCACACCTCGCCGACCACGGCGGGCCGCCCGCCATTGGGCACCAAGATCGCCGTGCTCGGGCCGGATCATCGCAGGTTGCCGATCGGCGCCACCGGGCACATCTTCGTCGGCAACCACATGCTGTTCGACGGCTACGTCAACGCGTCGCCGCCGGACGAGGCGCACGGCATGCTCGACACCGGCGACCTCGGATACCTCGACGCCGCGGGGCGGTTGTTCATCGCGGGCCGCGACGACGAGATGATCATCTCCGGTGGCGAGAATGTCTTCCCGCGCCCGGTCGAGGAGGCGCTCGCCCACCTGCCGCAGGTCAGCGACGTCGCGGTGGTCGGGGTGCCGGACCACGAATTCGGCCAGCGGCTGGTGGCCTTCGTGGTCAAACGCGAGGGGGCCGGGCTTGATTCGGACATGGTCCGTACCTATATCCGAAACCGGTTGAGCCGCTTCTCCGTGCCACGTGAGGTCACGTTCCTCGCGGCACTCCCACGCGGTGACACCGGCAAGATCCTCAAGCGCCTGCTGGCCGGTCCCGGCGCGGCGCCACAGCAGTTGCCGCCCTCGATCAACGGACTCGGCACGGCAGGCTCGACGTGGTAGCGGAACAGGGGCGCACCGGCCGGTGAGTCGAGCGCCGGGCAGCCCGTCCGCTTCATCGACCGACCGCGGTGGGCCCTTCAGTAGGCGGTGTCTTCCAGATCGGACAGTGCCGTCTCGAGGTGGTCGAGCAGCGTGGCCACGTCCGGCACGCTGCGGCGGCAGGCGACGATGCCGATGTCGAGGCTGTCGGCATTACTGGTGAGCGTGATGTTCACCGCCTGGCCGTCGAGCGGGATGGACAGTGGGTAGCCGGCATCGAGGCGGGCGCCGTTCCAGTACCGAGCTTCGTGCGAGCCGGGAACGTTGGAGATGACGATGTTGAACGGCGGGTTGGTCAGGGCCGTCGTGGCGGGAACGAGCAGCGCCAGCGCCAGCGGGCTCAGCGTCAGCGCGGACAGCGAGACCGCCTGCACCGGGGAGAGCTCGCGATAGATCTCTTTGCTTCGGCGCATCGAAGAGCTGATCGCCGCGAGCCGCTGCGCCGGATCGGCCAGATCGGTGGCGAGACCGCACAGCAGCGCCGCCACCGCGTTGCCGCCGGTGTGGCCGTCGTCGGACTCCGGGCGCAACGAGACCGGCACCATCGCGACCAGCGGTTTGTCCGGCAGGGCGTGATGGGCGATCAGGTAGGAGCGCAGCGCGCCCGCCGCCATGGCCAGCACCACGTCGTTGAGGGTCGTGCCGGTCATCTTCTTGACCTGGCGGAGGCGATCCAGCGGCCAGGAGCGCACGGCGCAGCGGCGTGCCCCGCCGATCGGGACGTTGAACAGGGTGCGCGGCGCGGCGAAGGGCAGCGTCAACTGCTGCTCCACGAGCGCGGTGCGGGCAAGGCGCAAGATCGCCGGCGCTGAGCCCGCCGCGGCGAACATCGCCCGCGCCGCCCCACCGAGCGTGCGCGACCGCGACGGTTTCTCGCCGCGTCGGTCCGAAGGCGGTAGATGCCAGGGCACCAGCGCTTCGCGGGAGTCCGGGTCGCTGGTCAGCGCGCGCTGCAGCACGCGCTGGGCGGTGACGCCGTCCATGAGGGCGTGGTGCATCTTCGCGTACAGGGCCACGCGGTCGCCGGCGAGCCCTTCGATGAGGTGTACTTCCCACAGCGGCCGATGGCGGTCGAGCAGGGTGCTGTGCAGTCCGGCGACCATCTCCACCAGCGGGTCGGGGGCCCCGGTTTCCGGTAACGCCCACCGCTGTAGGTGGTAATCGAGTTCGATGGTGCGCTCCACCGTCCACGCCAGCTGCGGTGTGCCGAACAGCCGGGCCGGGCGCCTGCGGAAGGTGGGGTGGAAGTTCTCCTCGGCCGCCAGCGTGGCGTACGCGCGCCGGGCGAACTCCGGTCCCGTGCTGTCCATCGGGTCGAAGATCTGGAGTGCTCCGACGTGCATCGGGTGCTCGCGTGATTCCGCGATGAGGAACAAGGCGTCCAGCGGCGAGATGAATTCCATGGGCGGTTCCCTCCTGACGACGCCGCGGCGTCGCCACGGTCCGGTTCGGCGCGGGGAGTGTCGGCGACGGGCGTGCCGCGGGAGCTCATGGCGCCGGAGGGAACTGCGCCGGTCGAACGACAATCCACCAACCGATGATTCGATGCCGAATCCGGACCGGCTGGGCGGTTCGCCGTGGATTGTTCCGCGGGAGGCTCAGGACAGGCGGCTCACCGGCCAATCGGCCGGCAGCTCCAGGCGCTGGCTGATCAAGTGGATCGCGCTGTGCAGCGCCTGGATCTCGTCGACGCCGCTGGCCACCGAGGCGCCCTGCTCGCTGATGTGGAACCGGCACAGATGGTGACGCCGGTCGGCCGCCAGATAGGGCCTGCCGATGATGATCGACAGCGAGCTGTCGGCATCGCGCAGCGAGCGCGCCGCGATCAGGGCCTGCCGTTCGTGCGCGGCGGTCGTGGCGGCACGCGACGGGCGGGTGGGAGTGGCGGGGAACCGCGGATCGGACGGCTCGGTCACCTCGAAGTGCGCGCCCCGGCTGTTCGCCTGTCGCAGCTCGTCGGCGATCTCCTGAAACGCGCGGTACAGCGCCGCGATGGAATCGGCGCCGTGCGCCCATCGCTCGCCGATGCCCTGGATGCGGAATCCGCACACCACGCCGGTGTCACCCGGCGCCATCTGTGGTTTGCCGACCTCGATCGACACTTCCCGCGCCGCATCGGCGACGGTACGGGTGGCGATCACCTCCCTGATGCGTCGCCATTTGGTGTTCGCGATCGCACCGCCGTGTTCGGACTCGCGCATTTCGGGCGTGGTCGTGTCCCCAGTGACCCGCGCCGGTATCGCTCTCATAGGAAGGGGAGTACCCAACTCCCTCGCCGGTTATCCTGCGGATCGAGGTGACCTGGACCGCAGAGCCGGTTCGGGACCATAATCGCCGGATGGTCCGGTGTCGGCGGAACCGGACCTGGCCGAAGTGGGAAATGTGATCTCCAGACACGCCGGAATCGAAAGAGGGCTACCGGGTAGTTAACGTGCTGCGGGTTTGGCAGGCTGTCGTCCAGATGTGATGGTGGGGCCCGCAACGACGAGGAGGGGCGGACGAAGTGGTAACGATTGCGCAGTTACGAGCGGTTCTGTCGATTCTCCGGGTCGACCCGGACGAGGTCGGTGCGCAGCTGGGAGACACCGGTCTGCGCGGTCCGAACGCGGAGCGTGTCCTTTTGGTCGGTTTGCTACACCGCGTCGCGAGCAGCGAACTGCGGCAGGTCATCACCACGACCATGGACGAAGAGGGTGCCGCCCGCGCCGCCGCGGTGAGCACCCGTCCGGTGGACGGCGAGAATCCCACGGAACAGGCACGTTTCGACGCGCACTGGTTGCACGACCGCATCGGCGCACTGGCGGCGGGCACCACCGTGGAACCGGTTCCGGTCCTGCTGGACGCCGCCGCGCGTTCGACGGACGCGGCCGAGGCACTGCTTCAGCTCAGCCACAACCCGCGCGGCTACGAGGCGGAGATTCGATGGGAGCGGGCGCTGGACGACTTGGGTCGCGCCTACCACTTGATCAACGACGAACGGGTGGGACGCTCGAACACGACGACCGCGCCGCTGTAGCGACGGTTCGAGGCGTTCGTCCCGGCGGCGCCGTGTGCGCCGCCGGGACGGAAGTCACTTGGGTTGTGCCGGGGCGGATTGCGCGGGCTTGTCGGCGAAACGTGTGGTGCCGTCGGCCGCCTGCAATGTGGTGAGCAGGTCGACGCCCGCCACGACGAGGGTCGGGCCGCCGACCGCGATGGTTCCGAGGATCCCGCCGAGACCCGCGCCGGTCATCAGACCGGCCACACAACCGACGGCGATGGTGACCAGACAGCCGATCGTGGCGCCGATGGCCGTGCCGATGAAACCGCCTACGGCGGTGGCGAGCCCGAATTGACTGGCGAATTCGTCACGAGCGCGCCGGTTCTCGGTCATCGACGCGATCGGCGTGGCGACGAGCGTTTCGGTGATCGCGACGCCCTCGGGACGGGTCGGCGTCAGCTCCAGCACCGTGCTGTCCTTCTTCAACTCCGGCCGCACCGGGATCGCGGTGCCCGCCACCCGGAAGTCCAGCGGCAAGGTCATGGCGACCCGGCCGTCGCGGTCGCGGATATCGACCACATCGATCACCTGCGCGACGTCGGCGCGGGCGCCGTTGCGGTCGACGAGCGCACCGTCACGCTCGGTCAGTCGGGCGTTCGCGTCGGTTGCCCGGTCGCGTAGCGCCCTGGACAACTCGAACGTTCCGCCTCGAAGGGCGGCGACCACCGTCCGATCGACGAGCTCGGCCGAGTAGGTGATGTCGGGTGCCGGTTCGGCGTGCGCCACGCCGGCGCCGATGATCAGCGAGCCGATGACCGGTATCGCTGCCGCAGTGATGCCGCGGAGTTGCATGATCTGTCCATTCCTTCACCAGGATTCACCTGCGTCCCGCACGGCCGGACCCGCGCACTCCGGCGGCGCAAGAGCAGTCGCTGAGGGGTCGCAGAGCAGCATAACGGCACGGCCGGTCGGAGTTCGAAAGACGCTCCGACCGGCCGGTTTCGAACCGTTGATCAATGTGCCGCGGCCAGCTCGCCCGCCACGCCGTCGTGCAGGATCGTCGCGCTGGTGCCCGGCGGCCAGCCGAGCCCCGCGTCCAGCTTGTCCAGCACCTCGGCGCTGGGGTGCGGATTGCGGGACCGCTCGATCTCGCTGAGCGCTTTGGCCGGCGGGCCGCCGTTACCCGCCACGTCGGCCTGCGTCCACTTCATCTCGCGGCGCCGCGCACGCACTCGCGAGGCCAGAGCGTCCAGCTCCAGCGCGGCGTCGACCTCGACGGTTTCCGTGCGTTCCGGCGCCGGGTTCGCCGAATCGCCGGGCTCTCTCGTTTGCTGTTTTTCGCGCAGGATCCCGTTGGTGATCAGCCTGGATCGCTTCCGCCTACCCATTTTCGCCACACGCTCTCCCATCCTCGGTCGAGTCGATCTATTGCGGCGCACGGCGTCGGCGCCGGGTGGCGCCCACCGCGCCGATGAACGCTGAACATCATGGGGGAGCGCGGTTGCCGACCCGTTGCGACGCGCCGGGCGCAGGCCCTGCCGCGACGAATGCGCTGACACCCGATGTGGAGGGTGTTCGGCCGTTCAGGGATTGTCCGCCCAAAACCTCAGTGGTACCGTCCAGACACATGTCCAGCTAAGTGTCTCTCGGGAGCGTCACCCGGTGATCACGGCCCTCACCAAGGCTTGTCGATTGCCGGCGCCGGCGAGACCGCCCCGGCCCGAAAGGTTCGACTGATGCCAGGTTTCGAACGCGCCGAACTCGACGAAATGATCCAGCGCTGGATCGTGGAGAATCAGCGCTGCGAAGAGAAGGGTGACTGGAAGCCGCTCGCGCAGATGTACACCGCCGACGCCACCTACGGGTGGAACTACGGTCCCACCCAGGAGTTCATGGCCGTCGGCCGCGACGAGATCCGCGCTCTCGCCCTCGGCCAGGAGATGGCCGGGCTGGACGGCTGGACCTACCCGTACCAGGAGTTCGTCGTCGACGAGCGCACCGGCAGCGTCATCGGTTTCTGGAAGCAGATCAGCGCGGCAAAACGCCCGGACGGGCGCAACTATTCGCCCGAGGGCATCGGTGGCAGCTGGTTCCGCTACGGTGGCGACTTCCAATGGTCCTGGCAGCGTGACTTCTTCGACTTCGGCAATGTCTCCGCGCTGTTCCTGGAGATGATCACGAACAAGGCGCTCACGCCCGGCATGCAGCGGCGCATCGAGCGCTCGGTCTCGGGCGAGCCTCTGCCCGGGTGGTATCGGGTCGGCGAATCGCCCGTCGCGCTGTGGTGACCGCTATGGCCGCACCACCCAGCCGATTCGCCGACCTGGATCGGACGACCCTGGCCGCCCTCGTTCCCGAACTGCTCCTGTGCGGCCACCTCATCGACCGCTCCGGCATGGCGCACTCCATCGCCGCGTTCGGCCGGGAGGGCATGACCGCGGTCGCGATCGAGGAGTGGCAGGTGGCCAGCCCCGTCTACACCCGCCGCATGCAGCGCGCGCTCGGCTTCGCAGGCGACGGTGTGGAGACCATCTTCAAAGCGCTGCAACTGGATATCGGCGCGCCACCGCAGTTCATGGATTTCCGGTTCCGGGTCGACGATCACCGTCATGGCGAATTCTGGCTCGACCACTGCGGCGCGCTCGCCGACGTGGAGCCGATGGGCGAGGACTTCGTCGTGTCGATGTGCCACGACATCGAAGACCCGACGTTCGACGCGACCGCCCTGGCCACCAACCCGCACGCTCAGGTCCGGCCGATGCACCGACCGCCGCGGCGGCCCGCCGACCGGAAACCGGTGTGCGCCTGGACGGTGCGCATCGATCCCGCGCACGTGCCACCGCCGGTGCCGCCCAACGCCGAACGCGTCGCCGGGTCGGTGGCGGCGGGGCTCGAACTGCCCGCGATCGACCGCGATGACGAAGGGCGGCCGGACTATTCGGGGCCATTGCTCAGCGATGTGCGCTTCGCCGACTTCTCGCGCTCGGCGCTGGTGCGCATCGCAGAGGAGGTCTGCCTGCAACATCACCTGCTCACCCTCGGGTTCATGATCGCGGTGCGGGCACGGCTGGACGCGCCCGCGGCACTGGAGATCGGGCGCAAACAGTTCGCCGGGATCGCCGGGCTCACCAGTGAGCGCCTGCGCGCCTGCCTCGGCCGCGCCGATGACGCCGGTGCGCTGGCGACGGTACTGCGCTTGCATCCCGCTCTGAACCCGCTGTGCTACACGGGAATCGAGGTCGACGAAGCCGGTAGCCGCGTCCAGCTCACGTTTCCGGCGGTCAGTGGCGCCCACATCGACGGAACCTGGCCGTCGATGCTCGACCCCCACCACCTCGGCCCACTGAACGCACTGGTGCGTGGCGTGAATCCGCGTTTCCGCGCCGAGGTCGTCGCCGTCACCGACCAGGGCTGGAGCGCCGAGATCGCGCTGGGCGACCGGCCGTTCCGGGAGGCGACGGAGGTCGCGCTGACCCGGTTCAGCACCGGCGCCGCGTTCACCTTCACCGACCGCGGGATACCTCTTCCGCTCACCGTCGTTGGACAGCCCCACCCAGAGATGGAATGACATGGCCAACAATTTCGCCGACCTCTTCGAGCATTCCGTGGACGCCATGCCCGAGCGGGTGGCCCTGATCCAGCACGACCGCCGGGTGACTTTCCGCGAACTGGACATTCGGGCCAATCGGCTCGCACACCATCTGGCGACGGTCGGCGTCGGCGCGGGAACCCACGTCGGTTTCCAGATGCACAACAGCATCGAGACGATGGAGACGCTGATCGCCTGCTTCAAGCTCGCGGCCGTCCCGATCAACGTCAACTACCGGTACCGCGCCGCCGAACTGGCCTACGTCTACGCCAACGCGGATCTCGAGGTGCTGGTGCACCACGCCTGCTACGCCGAGGCCGTCCGCGAAGCACGGATGCGCACGCGCGTCGTACGGCACACGATCTGCGTCGACGACGATTCCGCCTGCGGCGCGGACGATTCCGCGTCGACGCCCTACGAAGCCGCCCTCGCCACCGGAAGCGCGGAGCGTCCGGTGGTCCGGCGTGGCGCCGACGACCTGTTCATGATGTACACCGGCGGGACCACCGGCATGCCGAAGGGCGTCATGTGGCGCCAGGAGGACATGTGGCGGGTCCTCGGCGGCGGCATCGACTTCTACACCGGCGAACCGGTCGCCGACGAGTACCAGCAGTCGCGCACCGGCGCCGAGCGCGATCCGAGCACCTGGCTGGTGCTACCGCCGCTGATCCACGCTGCCGCCATGATGCCGACCTTCACCGCGCTGTGGTCGGGCAACACCGTCGTCTTCGAGCCGCGCTTCGACGCGGACCTGGTGTGGCGGACCGTCGCCAGGCGACGACCGCAGGTCATGGTGATCACCGGAGACGCCATGGCGAGGCCGCTGATCGAGGCGTTCGGTCGCAAGCCGGTGGACGCGTCCTCACTGCTGGCGATCGCCTCCGGCGCCGCGTTGCTGTCGCAGTCGGTGAAGAACACCCTGCTGGAGCTGTTTCCCCGGGCGGTGGTCTCGGACTCCATCGGATCCTCGGAAACAGGCTTCGGGGGTATCGGTTTCGCGCAGAAGCACGACGATCCCGCGCGCGGTCCCAGCGTGCGGTCCGGCCGCGGCGCGATCGTCGTGGACGACGACGGTCGCCCGGTACCGCCCGGTGCGGAGGGCTGGCTGGCCAAGACCGGCAATGTGCCGCTGGGCTACTACAAAGACCCCGGCAAGACCGAGAAGCTGTTCAAGACCGTCGACGGCGTGCGCATGGTCGTCACCGACGACCGCGCCCGCGCCGAGACCGACGGGTCCATCACCCTGCTCGGCCGCGGCAACATGGTGATCAACACCGGCGGCGAGAAAGTGTTCGTCGAAGAGGTCGAAAGCGTGCTGAAGGCGTACGCCGCGATCGACGACGCGGTGGTGCTCGGCGTGCCGCACGAACGCTGGGGGCATCAGGTCGCCGCGGTGGTGTCGCTGTCCGCACCCGGGCCGATCGAGTTCACCGACCTGCGCGCGCACGTGCGTCGCTTCCTGGCCGGATACAAAGTGCCCAAACAGATCTGGGTCGCCGACGTGGTCGTCCGCGCGCCGAGCGGCAAACCCGACTACCGGTGGGCCCAGCAGTACGTCGCCGGTCGGGGACCCGACCACCAGTGGACCGACGTGATCAGGAGGTAGCCATGGCAGCACCGGCATTACCCGCGGGCTTCGACTTCACCGATCCCGCGCTGTGGGCAAACCGAAGTCCGGTCGAGGAATTCGCGCAGCTACGCCGGACCGCCCCGGTGTGGTGGAACGAGCAATCCGACGAGACCTCCGGCGGCTTCCGCGACGGCGGTTATTGGGTGGTGAGCAAGCTCGCCGACATCAAGGAGATCTCGAAGCACCCGGAGCTGTTCTCCTCCCAGCGGAAAGGGGCCATCATCCGCCTGCCCGGTGATGTCACCCCGGAGCAGATGGCGTTGACCGGCGCCCTGCTGGTGAACATGGATCCACCCAAACACGCCAAGATCCGCCGGATCATCGCCAAAGGCTTTACGCCCCGGGCGGTGGAGAGCCTGCGTGCCGCGCTCACCGAGCGCGCCGCCCGCATCGTGCACGAGGCCAAGCGGGCGGGTGGCGGCGACTTCGTCCAACAGGTGGCGTGCGAACTTCCGTTGCAGGCGATCGCCGAACTGATCGGCGTGCCGCAATCGGATCGGCGCAAGCTGTTCGACTGGTCGAATCAGATGCTCAACTACGACGACCCCGAGTACGGCGATCCCGCCGCGGCCTCGGCGCAACTGCTCGGGTACGCCTGGAACCTGGCTGAGCGGCGCCGCGGCTGCCCCGTGGACGACATCGTGAGCGAACTCGTGCACGCCGACGTCGACGGCGAGGCGCTCGGCTCCGACGAGTTCGGTTTCTTCGTCATCCTGCTCGCGGTGGCGGGCAACGAGACCACCCGGAACGCCATCACGCACGGGATGAAGGCGTTCGTGGACAACCCTGAGCAGTGGGAGATCTACCGGCAGCGGCGTCCGCGCACCGCGCCCGACGAGATCGTGCGCTGGGCGACGCCGGTGACGGCCTTCCAGCGCACCGCGACCGAGGATCTGGAACTCGGCGGACAGCGGATTCTGCGCGGACAGCGGCTCGGGTTGTTCTACAGCTCGGCCAATTTCGACGAGGACGGCTTCCGGGACCCGTTCGCTTTCGATGTCCTGCGCGATCCGAATCCGCACGTCGGGTTCGGCGGTACCGGTGCGCACTATTGTGTCGGCGCGAACCTGGCCCGGCTGGAGATCGATCTGATGTTCAACGCGATCGCCGACGTGATGCCGAACCTGCGGCAGGTGTCGGAGCCGGTGCGGTTGCGCTCCGGGTGGATCAACGGCGTCAAGAGCTGGCAGGTGCGGTACGAGTAGGCGGTCTGGTTGCGCGCTCCCCGGCCTCGGAGCCGGGGAGCGCGAGCCCCTTACGCTTCGCTGGGCTTGCGCCGCCGGTAACGAACGGTGCAGGGCTGCGCGAGTTGCACGACCATCTTGGAGTGGTCGTTGCGGTAGCTGTCCGACGGCTGGGTCAGCTCGAACTCCCAGTCCCGCAACAGGAGTGAGAAGATCGCCTTCAATTGCATGAGCGCGAAGGCGGCGCCGACGCAGCGGTGGCGGCCCGCGCCGAACGGAATCCAGGTCCAGCGGTTGACGATGTCCGCCTGGTTGGGGTCGAGGTAGCGGCCGGGATCGAAGGCGTCCGGATCGGGGAAGTCCTCCGGAATCCGATTCGAAATGGCCGGGGTGGCGGCCACATGGTCACCGGGGGAGATGCGATGACCGCGGACATCGAACTCGCCGCGCGCCACGCGCATGAGGATGATCAAAGGCGGGTGCAGGCGGAGTGTCTCCTTGAGAACTGCTTCGAGACAGGGGATTCGGCGCAGCGCGCCGAAGCTGATGTCGGAGCCATCGGCGTAGAGCTCGTCGAGTTCGGCGACGACCTGACGCAATACCTCGGGGTGGCGCAGCAGTTCGATGATCGTCCAGGCCGCCGTGCCGGAGGTGGTGTGGTGGCCGGCGAACATCATGGAGATGAAGATGCCGGTGATCTCGCTCGCGCTGAACCGTGGCAGGCCGTCGTCGCCCGGGATCGAGATGAGCACGTCGAGCATGTCCCGGTCGTCCTTGCCCGTGGGCGGGTTCGCGGCCCTGCGGTCCATGATCGCTTGGACCAGGTCGACCAACTCGGCGCGCGCCTGGTCGCGGCGGCGGAAGCTCTCGATCGGGGCATACGGGTCGACGTAAGCCAGTGCGTCGGTACCGCGTTCGAGATCGTGGTAGAGGCGGGTGAAGCGGTCGTCGAGTTCGTCACGGAACTTCACGCCGATCAGGCAGGCCGAGGAGGTGTAGATGGTGAGCTCGGCGAAGAAGTCGAGCAGGTCGATCTGCCCTTCGTCGCCCCAGCGCGCCAGCATCCGCTCGACCTCGCGGGCGATGGTCGCCGCGTGCCCGCGCATGTGCTCGGCGCGCAATGCCTGGTTGTGCAACATCTCCTTGCGGCGTTCCGGGCTGGCGTCGAAGACGACCCCGTCGCCGAAGATGGGCTTCATGAACGGATAGGCGGCGGCCTGGTCGAGGTCCTCGTCACCGGAACGGAAGAAGAATTCGTTGGCCTCCGCCCCGGACAGCAGGATGACCTGTCGGCCCGCCAGATCGAATGCCCCGACGTCACCGCACTCTTCGCGGACCCGGCGCATCAGCCCGATCGGATCGACGCGGAACTCCTCCAGATGACCGTGCTCGTGGTCGCCTCCGGATACCCGCCGCGGTGTCACCAGCGTCATGTGGAAATCCCTAAGTTGTAGGTGTCTGGGGTTGGTGCCCTGGATGCCCAGGACGGTGGGGTGTAGCTGATGTGGCGCTTGCTTCTGTTGTGGCTGGGAAGGAATGGCTGCCCCGCCGTGCTGGACGCTCCGGCCACTGATTGAGATCTGATGCGGTTCGTCGCTGGTTAGGGACCTGATGGCGGGGTTGTCCACGGGCTTCGGTTGGGTGAACTGGAGTGTGAGAGTGGCGCTGCGCCAACGGATCTGGGTCGGTATCGATGTCGGCAAGGCCGGCCACCATGTGTGCGTGGTCGATGAGAACGGCAAGGTGTGCTGGTCGGGCAAACTCGCCAACGATCAGCGGGCGATCGAGGCGGTGATCGACCGCGCTCGCAAGACCGGGATCGAGTTGCGGTGGGCGATCGATCTGACCAGCCCACTGGCCGCGCTGCTGATCACGGTGCTGCTGGCCGCCGGTGAGTCGGTGGTGTACGTGCCCGGCCGCATGGTGGCCACCATGACCGGCATCTTCCGCGGTGAGGGCAAGACCGACGCCAAGGACGCCCGCGTCATCGCCGACACCGCCCGTATGCGCTCGGATCTGCAACCGGTGACCGCACCCGACGAACTGATCGCCGAGCTGACCCAGCTGTCGAGCTACCGCACCGACCTGATGGCCGAGTGGGTGCGTGGAGTCAACCAGCTGCGCGCCATGCTCGCCGCGATCTTCCCAGCGTTGGAGGCCGCGTTCGATTACTCGACGCGTTCGCCGCTGATCCTGGTCGCCGGACTGTGCACCCCGGTCGAG
This sequence comes from Nocardia sp. Marseille-Q1738, assembly GCF_965283145.1. Taxonomy (NCBI): domain Bacteria; kingdom Bacillati; phylum Actinomycetota; class Actinomycetes; order Mycobacteriales; family Nocardiaceae; genus Nocardia; species Nocardia sp. Marseille-Q1738. The sequence goes on from NZ_CBDIMS010000005.1 coordinate 41,369, forward strand.
ATCCGCAACGCCGGAATCAACGGTGTCGCAACGCATCTCACCGACAATGGGGCGTGGCGCAAAGGTATCTCCGCGATGGCCGCAGCGGCTGTGGCCGCCGCCGAGACCCAGGACATCGTGGTACCCGGCGAAGCCACCACCGCCACACTGATCAAGCGGCTCGCGGCAAAGCTGCTCGACATCGACCGCGAGATCAAAGACCTCGACAAGCAGATCACCACCCGCTTCCGCGAACATCCGCAGGCGGGGATCATCGAGTCGCTGCCCGGCATGGGCCCGCACCTGGGCACCGAGTTCCTCGTGAGCACCGGCGGTGACGCCCTGGCCGAGTTCACCACGCCGGGCCGGTTGGCCTCCTACGCCGGGCTGGTGCCGGTTCCGCGCGACTCCGGCCGGATCAGCGGCAACCTGCACCGGCCCAAACGCTACAACCGCAGGCTGCGGCGTGTGTTCTTCATGGCCGCCTTGTCCTCGATCAAGAACGAGGGGCCCTCGCGAACGTTCTACCAGCGCAAACGCGCCGAACGGCTCATTCATACCCAAGCCCTCCTAGCGTTGGCCCGACGCCTGGTCGACGTGCTGTGGGCCCTGCTGCGCGACAACCGCCCCTTCGACACCAAGCCCCCGAGCATCAACCAGGTCCCCACTGCGGCTTGACATCGTCATTGAGATTCCTTCCCCGAATCGGTGCCCGAGATCTATCATGGACACGTGTCTGGACAGTACTACGGCTAGGAAGCGCCGGGCAAGGGGACCGACCCGCCGCCGTCACTCGGGTCAGGGCCTCGCCACACAGCCCCGCAGTAAGAGGTGATCTGTGCATCCGAAGCAAGATTCCAGCGAGCCGTCGGTGCTGGTCGTGTGGCGGGTGATTCGATGGAAAGTCGCTGGGGCGGCGATGCTTCTGCTGATCACCGCGGTCATCGTGCTCGCCGTCTCGATGTACGCGGGGCGGTTCCGGTCCACCGCGACGATCACCGTCGAGGCGCCCCGCTCGGGGTTGGTTCTCGATCCCGATGCGAAGGTCCGGATGCGGGGAGTGGAACTCGGACGGGTGAGCGCGGTGGAATATCGCGACGACCGGGTGCGCCTGCGGCTCGCGATCGATCCCGAGTTGCTGCGGCTGGTGCCCGCGAACGCGACGGTGAACATCCGCTCCACCACGCTGTTCGGTGCCAAGTACGTCACCTTCGTCGTGCCGCGCACGCCGTCGCCGTCGCCGATGCGACCGGGCGCGACGATCCGCACCGACGCCGTCACCGTCGAGTACAACACGCTGTTTCAGCGGCTGAGCGACATCCTCGCCGAGGTCGAACCCGGCAAGCTCAACGCCACGCTGACCGCGCTCGGCACCGCGCTGCACGGTCGCGGCGATCGACTCGGCGATCTCCTCGCCCGCGCCGACGACTATCTACGGCAGATCAATGCGAGCTTGCCCGCGCTGCGACGGGACCTGTCGGCTGCCGCAGATGTCGCCGGGCTGTATGCCGACACTTCGCCCGATCTATTGCGCACCATGGACAACGCGACCGTGACGAGCGAGACGATCACCACCGGTGCGCAAGCATTGGATGCCCTGCTGCTCGAGCTCATCGGTTTGGCCGGCACCACGCGGGCGGTGCTCGCCGAGAACGAGCACGGTGTCGCCGCGGCGGTGGAACTCCTGCGCCCGACCAGCTCCCTGCTCGACAGGTACTCACCCGTGCTGTACTGCGTGGTCGTCGGTATCGCGAAGGCGATCCCCGCGGCCGAAGCCATCATCGGCGGAACCGTGCCGGGCGCCATCTTCAATGCCGGTTTCATGTACGGCGCTCGCCCCTATACCTACCCTGACGACCTGCCGAAGGTGAACGCCACCGGCGGCCCGCGCTGCGACGGGATCCTCGACCGCGTCCCCGGCAGCCACGCCGACTATGCCGTCACCGACACCAACGAGGGCGCGCCCTATGTCCCATCGACGGCGGTCACGTTCGACGCTCCCAGTGTCTTTCGGATTCTCTTCGCTGGAATGCCAGGAGTACCACGCTAGGTCGGTTCGCCAGCGATCGCCCGCCGTCGCGAAATGCCGAGAGGCGGCCCGCTGGGCGGCACTTCAGGCCGGTTCGGTGGTTCGTTCGCGGTGCAGGACGGTGTGCGGGTCTCCCTGACCGGCTATCCGTCCATCGCGCAAGAGGAGACAGTGGTCGGCGCGCAGTGCGTCCTCGCGGCTGTGTGTGGCGTGCACGACCGTAACGCCTTGATCGCCGACGCGGCGGATCGCGTCGGAAATCTCCTGCTGTGCAAGCGAATCCAACCCGGTCGTCGGTTCGTCGAGCAGGAGTAGGCCGGATTCCTGGGCGAGTGCCTGGGCGAGCAGTGCGCGCTGGCGCTGGCCGCCGGAGAGGGTGTCGAGCCGGCGGTCGGCAAGGTCGGCGATGTCCATGCGGTGGAGGTATTCGCGCACCATCGTGCGATCCCGCCGGGTGAGGCGGCGCCATGCGCCGCGGTGCGCCCAGCGGCCCATGGCGACGGTTTCGCGGACCGTGATCGGCAGGGTCGCGGGGACGCTGCTCTGTTGCACGACGAATGCCGGTCGGGCATGTTCCGGGCTGATCGTTCCCGCCGTGGGCGTGATGACGCCGGCGAGGACGCCGAGCAGGGTGGATTTGCCGGAACCGTTCGGTCCGACGAGTGCGGTCACCTGTCCGCCCGGAATCGTGACGCTGAGCTCGTGCAGCACGGGACGTCCCCGGTATCCGGCCGTCACCTCGGCGATACGGATGTCTGGCGGCGGCATCGCGCACTCCGATCTTTATTGAAATGATAATCGTTGTCATTGTAGAGTGCTGCGTCATGGAGTGGTTGGTCGCCCCGTTCGAGGTTTCCTTCGTTCAGCGGGCCTTGTGCGGCGGGCTGCTCGTGTCGTGTCTGTGCGCCATCGCGGGAACCTGGGTTGTCCTGCGCGGCATGGCTTTTCTGAGCGACGCGATGGCGCATGGAATGCTGCCGGGTGTCGCGATAGCCGCCCTGCTGGGCGGAAACCTTTTGCTGGGCGCGGCATTCAGTGCGGCGGCTATGGCGGTCGGGGTTTCGGTGCTCGGCCGCGGCACCAGATTCGCGCCCGACACCGGCATCGGGCTGTTGTTCGTCGGGATGTTGTCGGTGGGTGTGATCGTCGTGTCGCGTTCGCCGTCGTTCGCGGTCGACTTGACCGGATTCCTTTTTGGTGACGTGCTGGCTGTCGGGGAACGCGATCTGTGGTACTTGGCGGCCGCATTGGTTCTCGCGGCCGTCGTTGCGGTGCTGGGCCACCGAGCGTTCCTCGCGCTCACCTTCGATCCGCGCAAAGCGCACACCCTCGGGCTGCGACCCCGTTCCGCACATGTGGCGCTGATCGGTCTGGTGACCCTGGCGATCGTCGCGTCGTTCCATATCGTCGGCACTCTGCTGGTCTTCGGCCTGCTCATCGCGCCGCCCGCGGCCGCGGTCTACTGGGTGCATCGCATCCCGTCGATCATGCTCACCGCCGCGGTGCTCGGTGCGGTGGCCACGGTGGCCGGACTGGTGATTTCGTGGCACGCGGGCACCGCGGCGGGCGCGACGATCGCCGCGACCGCCGTCGCCCTGTTCTTCCTCTCCACGCTGTCGGCCTGGCTGCGTGATCGAGTTCGCTCGGCGGGTCCGACGTCGAAACCGCTGGCATCGGTGCTGATCCTCGCTGCGATCGCGCCTCTGCTCGGCTGCGGGGCGCGCGGGCCGTCCCAGCCGGTGGAGGCGACACCGCACGGCTACGTCGAGGGTGCCGAGGAGACCGCGGACGCGCAGCCGCGACTTGTCGTGGCCGACAAGGAGACCGGCGCCGTGCGGGTTGTCGATCTCATCACCGGGGACGTCATCGACCTCGGCCGGACGGAAGGTGTCGACGGTATCGGCGGCGACGGCCGTTTCGCGTTCCTGTCCGGCCGTGGCCGGGTGCGTACCGTCGACGCGGGCGCGTGGACGGTCGACCACGGCGACCATGTGCACTATTACCGGGCGCCTGCGCGGGATCTCGGTGCGTTCCCCGGTGGTGCGGTGTCGGCCGCGCACGGCGACGGCAGTGTCACGGCAGTCGCTTTCGAAACCGGTGGCACGACTCTGCTGGACCGGTCCGCACTCGGCACCGGATCGCTGCACGAACGCGGCGTGATCACGGACGGGGCGGCCGTGCCCTACGCCGAGCACCTGCTCGTGTCCGTGCCTTCGCGGGGAGCCATCGAGGTCCGCACCCGGGACGGTGTACCGTCCGCCGTCGTCGCGGAGCGGTGCCCGGCCCCGCGCGGCTCCGCGGTGACGCGGCGCGGCGTCGTCTTCGGTTGCGCCGATGGGGCATTGGTGGTGACGGCGCGAGACGCGGTGTTCACGGGTGCGAAGATCCCGTATCCGCACGCTGTCGCCGACGGTGACCGTGCGGTCGAGTTCTTCCATCGTCCCGGGAGCGCGACGCTGGTGGCCAGGGCAGGGCGGCGCGGAGTCTGGCTGCTCGACATCATGCGCGGGACATGGACCTTGCTGGAGACGGGTCCGGTGGTCGCGGTGAACACGGCGGGGGAGGGCACCGCGGTGCTGACCCTCACCGAGGACGGCCTGCTGCATGGTTACGACCCGGCGTCCGGGCGCGAGTCCACCGCGGGGCGACCACTGATCGCGCCGGTAGCCGCCGATGCGGAAGCGCCGGTGATCCTCGTCGACGACCACCGCGCCTATGTCAACGATCCTGCGGCACGGGTGATCCACGAGATCGACTACGCGGACAACCTCCGCGGCGCACGAACATTCCCCCTCGGCATCAGCCCGACGATGATGGTGGAGGTCGGCCGATGAAGTCCGCGATCCGGCTGTGCGCACTGGTCGCCGCGGCGCTGCTGGCGTTGACCGCTTGCCTGAATTCCGGCGCCGACCGCGACGGAATCATTGTCACCACCAATATTCTCGGCGACCTCACCCGGTCCATCGCGGGCGACGCGGTCGAGGTCACCGTCCTGATGCAGCCGAACGCGGACCCGCACTTCTTCGCGATATCCGCCCAGCAGGCGGCCCAGCTCGAACGCGCGAGCCTGATCGTCTACAACGGTCTCGGCCTCGAGGAGAACGTGCTGCGCAACGTCGAGGCAGCCGAGAAGTCCGGGGTCGCGACCGTCGCGGTCGGCACGGAGATCGATCCGATCCGCTACTCCGCCGACGAGGCGAACGGTCGGCCGGATCCGCACTTCTGGACCGACCCGCGTCGCGTGCGCAGGGCCGTCGAGGTTGTCCGTGATCGGATCATCGATGACGTCGACGGCGCCGACGCCGCCGCGATCCGCGCGGGGGCCGACCGCTACCTCGCCGAACTCGACCAGCTCGACCGCTGGATGACCGATCGGTTCGCCACGATCCCCGCCGAGCGACGCAAACTGGTCACCAACCACCACGTCTTCGGTTACCTCGCACAGCGATTCGGCTTCGCCGTGGTCGGCGCCGTGATTCCGGGCGGCACCACGCTCGCCTCGCCGAGCCCGTCGGATCTGGCCGCGCTCGCCGGAACGATCCGGGCCGCCGGGGTCAGCGCGATCTTCGCCGATTCCTCCCAACCCGATCGCTTGGCCAGGGTGCTCGCCGAACAGGCCGGGGTGCACGCGCGGGTGATCCCGCTGTACTCGGAATCGCTCACCGAGCCGGGCGGCGGCGCGGGCACCTACCTGGACATGATGCGCGCCAACACCGAGGCCATCGTGCGCGGTCTCACCGCCGGTTAGCGCCCGACCAACAGAAGGAAACCCATGCAGTTACGATCGCGAACCACGAAATCGGCGGCCTTGGCCGGCCTGATGACCGCAGTGCTCACCGTCGCCGGTTGCGGCGCCGATACGCAGGCAGACCAGCGAAAGCGCATCGCCGATCCGATCGCGCTCACGCATGACAGTGGAATCTACGTGCTCGACGGAACCACTCTGGAACTCGCGGGCACGGTCGACCTCGACGGCTTCAACCGGCTCAACCCGGCGGGCGACGACCGTCACCTGATCGTCTCGACCAAAGACGGATTCCGCGTTTTCGACGCTACCGCCGCCGAATTCACCGGCGCCCAGTTCCCGGGCCCCGAGCCAGGCCACGTGGTGCACCACGCCGGGCGAACCGTGCTCTTCGGCGACGGCACCGGTGAAGTCACCGTCTTCGACCCCGCCGATCTCGCCGAGGGCACACCGAAGACCTCCACTTACCGGGCCGCCGCCCCGCACCACGGCGTCGCGATCGAACTCGCCAACGGCGAACTCGTCGTCACGCTGGGCACCGAAGAAAAACGGACCGGGATCGCGGTACTCGACAAGAACCGCACCGAGAAAGCGCGCAACGAGGACTGCCCCGGAGTACACGGCGAGGCGACCGCCGCGGGCGAGGCCGTCGTGATCGGCTGCCAGAACGGCGTGCTCGTCTACCGCAACGGCACGATCGGCAAAGTGGTCAGCCCCACCGAATACGGCCGGATCGGCAACCAGGCGGGCAGCGCGACCTCGCCCATCGTGCTCGGCGACTACAAGCGTGACAAAGACGCCGAACTCGAACGGCCACAGCAGATCTCGCTGATCGACACGGTCACGGGCACGCTGCGCCTGGTCGATCTCGGCACCAGCTACACCTTCCGCTCGCTGGGGCGCGGCCCGCACGATGAGGCCCTGGTCCTCGGCACGGACGGCCGTATCCACGTGATCGATCCGGTCGCGGGCGCCGTCGTGCGCACCATTCCGGTCACCGGACCGTGGCAGGAACCGCTGCAATGGCAGAAACCGCGACCGGCTTTGTTCGTCCGCGGCGGCACGGCGTACGTCTCGGATCCCGCCACCAAGCAGGTGCACCGGATCGATCTGGAGACCGGAGCGAAAACAGCAACCGTCACGTTGCCCGGCACGCCGAATGAACTGAGTGGCGTCATCGGCCACTGAGTTCGGGCACGTGGTCCCCTGGGTCCGGCGGTTGCGTAGGACCGCGGGGAAACGCCGCTGCGAACGAGGGATGGGTTCCGGAGCCCGCCGGCGCTACCGTGGGATGGCATGGACACTGCCGCGCTCGTCGTGCCGGAGCCCGTGCGCGTCCCTCGGCCGCCCTCGTCGGCGAAGTTCCGCTTTCCTCGGCGGATTCGGTATGCGCGGCCGGTGGTCGTCGCGGCCGGATGTCTCCTGGTGGTGCAGCTGGCGATCCGCGGGTGGGTAGCCGACAGCGGCTTCTTCTATTGGGACGATCTCATCCTGGTCGGCCGGGCGGCCCGATTCCCGCTGTGGTCGGCGGATCTGCTGCTGTACAACCACGACGGGCACTTAATGCCGTTGGCCTTCGCCACCGCGTGGGCGGTGACCGCGATGGCGCCGCTGGCCTGGGCCGGGCCGGTGGTCGTACTGCTGGTACTCCAGCTCGCGGCATCCGTGGCCGTACTGCGGATGCTGATGGTATTGGTGGGTGCGCGGTGGATGATCCTGCCCCCGCTGGTCTTCTATCTGTTCTGCCCGCTGACGCTGCCGGCATTCGCGTGGTGGGCGGCTGCCCTGAACGCGCTGCCGCTGCAATTCGCCGTCGCCTGGGTGATCGGCGATGCGATTTTGCTGGTCCAGAGCGGTCGGCGCCGGTACGCCCTCTCGGGCGTCGCGGTGTTCGCGGTGGCGCTGTTGTTCTTCGAGAAGTCGGTGATCGTGCCGTTCGTCGCGTTCGCGGCCGTGGTCCTCGCGCGCTATGTCGACGGTGGCCAGGCCCCGGTTCGCGTGGTCGCGCGACGCGGTGCGGCACTGTGGGCCGGTTCCGGCTTGGTGCTGGCCTGCTGGCTGATCGGCTATCTCGCGGTGGTCGGCGGCCCCGCCGGGCCTGACGACCTGCGCGAACTGCGGGATTTGCTGCCGGGCGCGGCATCACTTGGCATCGTTCCGGCATTGTTCGGCGGCCCGTGGGTCTGGGAGCGGTGGTTACCGTCCGCACCGTGGGCGGATCCGCCGGGCTGGGCAGTGGTGTCGGCTTGGCTCGCGCTGGCCGCGCTGGTGGCCTTGTCGGTCCGTGCCCGGCAGCGGGTGGCTCCGGTCTGGCTGGCGATCGCGGCCTACATTCTGGTCGTCCAGATAGCGGTGGCGCTGGCCCGCGGCGGACCGAATACCGCGGCGGAACTGATGCAGTCCCTGCGCTACTTCGCCGACCTGGCGGTGGTGCTGGCTGCCGCGGCTGCGCTGATGGTGCGTGCCCGACCGAGACCGTCACGTGCAGCCGCTTCGTTCCCCGGCCGCCGTGTGGCGGTCGCCGCGCTGGCGGTGTTCCTCGTGAGCAGTCTCTGGTCCACGCACACCTTCGTGCGATCGTGGCGTGTCGGCCCGACCAGAACCTATGTGACGAATGTGAAGTCGGAACTGAACGAGTGGGACGGTGCACCGCTACTCGAACAGGAAGTGCCGTGGCATGTGCTGAATCCGCTGGCTTATCCCCAGAATCTGACCAGTCAGGTGCTCTCGCCCATCGCCGCTCCCGGCACCTTCGCCGACTCGACGCCGCAGCTGCGGATGATCACCGATACCGGCCGGATCGTCGAAGCGGAGGTCTGGTGGAATCGAATCATCCTTCCTGGTCCCCAGCCGAATTGCGGGCACCGGATCAACGGCGGCACGCCGGTCCCCCTGCTCCTCGACGGACCTATGTTCGAGCATGAATGGACCGCGCAACTCAACTACTTCGCCAACCAGGACGGCCGGATAACTGTCGGCTTCGAACACGGGAAAGCCGTCGCGGCTCCGGTCCGGAAGGGGCCGAATACGGTATTCGTTCGTATTGTCGGAAGTGGGTCCTCGCTCAGGATTTCTTCTCGCACAACAGGACTCGATCTATGCGTTGGCGTCGGACCGGTCGGCGTCGCGTCGTATGACAACTGATCACGGGTGCCGTGCGATGTCGATTCGGATGTTGTCGCTCGTGTCGATGATGAAGACGCGGTCGCGCTTGGCTTTCCAGTCATAGGGGATCAAGAAATAGCGATCCGGGGTCCGGACGAGCAGGGTCAGACCGCTGTAGACGTAGCGAAACTTTTCGTCGGGCACGGAGATCGGGTCGACGCGGGAGGCGCCGCCTTCGATGGCGAGCCGGTCGACGCTGAACAACAGCACCAGCGGGCGGTCGTCGAAGTGCGTGGCCTCCGCGGTCCGGGCATCTTTGTTCGCCTGTGCCGCGGCATAGCCACCGACCGACCACATGGCTCCGAGGAAGCCGATGGCCACAAGCGCAAGCACGGTGACCCAGGGTAAGTCCGTTGCGCGCTCGCGGCTTCGGCGTCGTCGGGGGCCGAGTTGGACGGGATACCACATCCGGAGCGCTATCGCGTAGCCGAGCAATGCCGCGCCGACGATCAGCATGAGCGGCAGATAGCGACTCGTCGCCGCTGGCAACTGCTCACGAATCAGGATCCCGACCGCCACCCCAGCGTGCAAGCTCGCCCCGAGCGTGACGACGAAGACGAACCAGCGGCGCAACGTGCGTCGTGGTCGCCGAGTTCTGACCGCGACGAGGATCGGGATCGGACGAAGCCCGGCGAGCGCCACCGCGGCCAGCAACGCCAGCAAGGCGGGCCAGTAGGCGCCGTTGACGCTGCGCACGACATAGTCGGGAATCGAATAGCCGAGCATGCCCACGTCGATCCCGAAGTGCGCGAACCAGGTTCGCGTGTACACCTGTCCGAAGTAGTACAGCATCGCTGTCACGACCAGCGCTTGCGAGGTGATCGCACCCGCGGCCGACAACACGACACGGAGCCCGTGCGGAAGATCCGAGTGCTGCCCGTCGGCATGGCCGGCGTGGTCGGTCTGCACAAGGTGGGTGGCGATCACCGGTTCTGCTCCGGTGCGGAAGTCGTCGGGGGAGGCGCGGTCTTGGCCGGCGTCTGGGTAGGTGTCCCGCTTTCGATTCCCGCGCCTGGTCGGGGAACGCCGGGGATCACCGGTGGCGTCGTTGGTATGACCGAGACCGTACCCGTCACCGTGGGCGTGTTCGCTGGCGGAATGGTTGGCCCGGTCGCTCCCTGCTCTCCGTTCTGCTGCGCTGCTGGAGGTGCCGCGGTCGGAGGAATAATCCCCGTCGCACGGTAAGACCCCGTCGCACGGTAAGACGGCGAGGGTGTCTCAGCAGGTGCCTGGCCCGAGGTCGCAGGCTCGCTCGACGTGCCGGCCTGCACGGTGTTGGCGGGTGGAATATGCGGCGTCTCCGGATGGTGTGGACTACAACCACAAAGAACTCCGGAACCCATAGCGCCGATCGCTACGACCATTGCGGCGAAACGCATCAGACCCCCTGGCCAGACCACCCGATTGCACAGAATCGTGCCACAAATCCCAAGGGACACAAGATATCCCATGACGGGACCACGTACCGGTCAGTTGGCCACATGGTGGGCGTCGGGCGGACCCGGCGTCGGTATCCGAGTCCCGCGAACTTGCACCGGCATTCCTCGGGCGGGCGACGTCACGGCACCGAACTACGAGCCGGAAATCCGATTCTCCGAGAAGGCGTGCACAATCGCGGCGCCTATTGTCCGTTGGACCGGATCCGCCTCCGCTCCGAATAGGCGCTCGTCGAGCTCGGAGACCACCTGCTGTGCCTCCTGGAGTAGGCGGGAACCCTTGGCGGTGAGCTCGATGGTCGACGCGGATCCGGCGCGCGCCGTGCGATCGCGGACGAGTCCAGTGCCGATGAGGGCCTTCACCGCGGTATGGACGCCCTGGACGCTGATGCCGGACATCCGTGCCAGATCGCTGAACGACGCCCCGGGCACGCCGGCGATATGACCGAGGAGACCGAGCCGGGCGACGGTGAGATCCAACGGCGCGAGCGCGGCCGCGAGTTCGGCCTCCACGCGACGCGCCAGCATCAGCACGATGATCGAGGCGCTGGTCGCAGGAGGGCCGGGGCGGCCGTTGTCGGTGGTCACCGCTTCAGTCTCTCGCACCGGCTCGGTCAGCCGATCCGTGCGGGCGGGGACAACCTTCAATCTGATTGAAGATCGCTCGAAGCTCGAGTATGCTCGGCGAGCATGGGTGAATCTACTACCGAGCGTAGTAAGAATGCTGACTCGTCCTGGCGTATGTCGCGGCGCGGTCTTTTCGGTTCGGCGCTCGCTGCCGCCGGTGCGGCGACGGCGGGAGTCGCGGCGGGCCGGATGGGCGACGCGGAGCCTGCCGACTCCCATGTCGAGGCGTTTCATGGGCCGCGGCAAGCGGGTATCGCGACTCCGGCGCAGTCGCACGCGCTGTTCTTGGCCTGCGACATCGCCCGGCCGGATCGCGCGGCGCTGCGGGATCTGCTCGCCGGATGGACGACAACGGCGGCCGCGCTCGCAGCGGGTGACCCTGCTCCCGAAAAGCCCGGCACACCACCGGGATTCAGTGCGCACACCGACTTCGCCACCGGCCTCGATCCGGCACGTCTGACGGTGACGTTCGGTCTCGGCCCGAGCGTCTTCGACGGCCGGTTCGGCGTGGCGGAGCGTCGACCTGAACACCTGCGTCCGCTGCCCGAATTCGCCGGAGATGTTCTGAATCCCGCGTGGAGCGGCGGCGATGTGCTGGTGCAGATCTGCGCCGACGATCCACAGATCGTGAGCCACACCTTTCGCGCCCTCCGGGCACGCATGCCAGGTCTCGCGCGCATGCGGTGGACACAGCAGGGCTTCCTCAGCCGACCGGGTGGCGGAACGCCACGGAATATGTTCGGGCACAAAGACGGTACGGCCAACCCTCGCCCCGGAACGCCGGAGTTCGATCGCGCTGTATGGGCCACGTCTCCCGACGAGCCGGATTGGTTTCACGGCGGAACCTACCTGGTGTTCCGCAAGATTCGGATGAAGACCGCGGAGTGGGACCAGCTGCCGATCGCCGAGCAGAACCGCATCATCGGCCGCCGACGCGACAACGGCGCCCCGCTCGGCGGGCACGCCGAATTCGACTCGATCGATTTGTCCGCACGGTCCGCGAACGGGGATCTCGATATTCCCGCCGACGCTCACGTGCGACTCGTCCACGGCATCCCGATGCTGCGCCGCGGCTACAACTACGACTACGGCGTCCTGCTGGCCAGCTCCTCGGAACCTACGCAACCGCACGAACACCCCGCGGGCACCGATCCGAACCACACCCACGGCGGTCACAACCAACTCGACGCCGGCCTGCTGTTCGCGGCCTACATGAACAACCCGCCGAATCAATTCATCCGAGCCCAACACGCCCTGGCCGCAACCGACCGGCTCAACGGCCTCATCCAACACACCGGCAGCGCCATTTTCGCCATACCACCCGGCGCCGCGCCGGACGAGCCCATCGCGGCAGCTCTCGGCGTCTGATCGTGGGACGATCGCGCTATTCCGGGCCGGCCTCGGGGCTGAGCTCGAGAAGGCTGTCTACGAGGGTGCGCACGTCGGGAAATCCCAGGACACGAGCAGCGATGCGGAGATCGTCGAGAGTGAACGGATTCGTATCGGCTGCCGGTACCCAGCGTCTGTGCGGAAACCGGCCGCTGTCGGGGGAGCGAGAGTGCATTCCGGCATACGGCAAAATGGACCACTTCTCTTTCCGGTGAACTGCCAGGACCGGCCATTGGTCGCGTCGTGCACGATCGGCGGGTTCAGCGCTTCAGGTGCGGTGGTCACGCGACACAGCTGGTCGCGATCCGTGCTCCTGGATCTTGCGGACATGGTCGGGCGTTCGGGACGTCAGGAGAGCGACCGCCGTGTCCGAATACGGGAGTCGTCGGTGACCGGCTGTCACTCTCCTGACGCTCCCGGCGCCATTGCCGGGAAAACTCGGCGCCATTGCCGGTCCGATCGCCTGGTAACGACGCTATAACGCTGCGACGCCCAGGTGCTGTTCAGTTTTTGAACAGCGTTGCGACGAAAGTTCGGACCGGTCATCACGACCATGCCGTCCTTGCCGGCAGCGTCGGATGCCTCGGAGACGATCCGCTGGGTGACCAGTGTCGTAGGCGACCGCTGCCTGGGTCTTCATGCCTTCGTCCTGCGAGTGGACCTCCGTTGGCCGCGTCCCGATGACGGATCTCGACGAGGCGGCGGAGTGTCCAATTTCTGAACACTCGACTGCGGCTGGCGTCACGCATCATTATCCGAGTCGCCACCGCCGCGGCTGCGCCATCGTCCGGCTCGCCGACCCGCTGACCCCGCGATTCGTACGCGTCGACGCGGTGGGCAGCCGTGGCGGGCGCCGTAATAGCCGACAAAAAGCAGATGTGATGTGAAACACGCATGATGAGTACTCTGGACTTCGCACATGGCAATGCCACGCGAGGCGCCCATGGATCCGATCTCATGTCGGAGTCTGTGACAGCCTGGAGGCAGGACGCGAGGAGTAAGGTGTCGTCGGCTCGCGACCCCGGAACCGGAGCGTCGGTGACGCGACCGGAAATCGAACTGTCGTGGAAGCGTTCGAAGCTCAGCGGCGTAGCGCCCGAGTTCGACGGTTTCGCCGATCTCCCCGTGGCTGAATTCGATCCCAGCGGCCGTCTGGTCGAAGCCGCCTCGGTGGTTCTGGAGCGCATGGCCGACGCCCTCGCGGGCACCGCGTTCAACTTGTTGCTCGTCGACCGCGACTGCCGTCTGGTGTACCGCTGGTTCGACGACCCACAGTTCGAAGCGGCGCTGGAAAAGCTCGGCATCCGGGACGGGGTCTGTCTGGCCGAGGAGACGATCGGAACCAATGCGCTGGGCACGGCGATCGAAACCCAGCAGGGGATCATCGTTCATGGCGCCGAGCACTACATCGAACCGTTCAAGGCGTTCACCTGCTACGGCCACCCCATCCGGCATCCGGTGACGCGGCGGTTGGAGGGCGTCCTCGACATCACCGGCTCCTCCTCGGTGGTGAATCCGCTGCTGGCTCCGTTCCTCGTGCGGGCCGCGGAGGACATCGAACAGCGGTTGCTCGACCAGGCGAAGGCATCGGAGCGCGCGCTGCTCGCCGCCTTCCAATCGGTCTCCCGGCAGCGTCGCGCGGTCGCCGCCGTCGGCGACGACATCGTGCTGACCAACAAGTCGGCTCTCGATCTGCTCAATCCGGCCGATTACGCCGTGCTGCGGATGTTGACCGACGATTTGGACCGCGGCTCCCGCACCACCGACATCACCCTCGCCTCCGGCATCGTGGTCCGCGTTCGTCTCGCACAGATCGCCGGAGCCGGCGGCGGCACGCTGTTCCACTTCGAACCGATCGACGCGCACGGTGCCCGCCCCGTGCTGCTCACACCGCGGCGCGATGTCGCGGCCACGGCGCCCACCGGGCCCGTCCTGATCGCCGGTGCCCGCGGTACCGGGCGCAGCACCGAGGCGCGCAGGCTCGCCCGAGAGGACACGGTGGAGTTCCGCAGCGGCGCCGATGTCGCCGTCGAGGGCGAGCGAACATGGGTGAAGCAACTGCGTGATCGGTTGCGCCAGCCCATCGGCACGCTGTGCGTGGACAATATCGACCTCCTGCCGGAACCGCTGGTCGACGTCCTCATCGAGGCTGTTTCCGCTGGCCGCGGCCCGCGGCTGATCCTCACCTCGCCGCCGCTGTCCGAGCTGCGCGGTGCGCATGCCGCGTTGGCCGCGGTTTGCCTGCAGCGGGTGGAATTGCCCCCGCTGCGCAACCGGGGACCCGAAATCGCGACGATCTCGGAACGCCTTGTGCGGCATTTGGACCCCACCGCCCATCTACGACTGTTGCCGAGCGTGATCGAAATCCTGGCCGCCCAGCCATGGCCGGGGAATCTGCACGAGCTCAAGGCCGTGCTGGCGCATGTGGTGCGGCATCGGCGCGAAGGCGACGTGACCGTCGGCGATCTGCCGGAGCCCTATCGCATGGCTTCACGCGTGCGGCGCCTGTCCGGCCGGGAGCGTGCCGAACTCGAGGCCATCATCGAGGCCATGCGTCGCCACAACGGGAACAAACTCAAGGCTGCGCGCGATCTCGGCATCAGCCGCACCACGTTGTATGCCAGGCTCAAGGCATTGCGGATCACCGACGGCGGATTGTCCATTTCCTGAACAGTTCGCAGCCGCGTTGCGGCTCTAGCGTCGATGACGAGTATCCAGCCTTGGAGATTTCGGAATGCGCCCTCGCCATGTTCCCGCTGATCGCCATGGGCTGCGCGGGATCGCATCGAGCGCCGCCGCCTGCCTTCCCCGGACGAGCAGCCTGTGAGCGGCATGCGGCCGCCGAGGCGAATCCGGCGGATCACGATCCAGTTCGGAGCCCTCGAGTTGGCTTTTCGCGCGTCGGATGACCATGCCAGGAGCGTCTCGGAGGCACTGGAGCGTGCCTATCCGCATCTGAATTTGGTCGTCACCGTCGATGACGAGGTGGATGATGAGCTGCCCCAGCTGCCGTGCGCCGCGCTGTGGGAATAGCGTCTTCGGTTCGGACTGGCCTTCAGCGCCCTCACCCTCCCGCAGACCGGCACGCACGATCCGGCTCCTGGACTCAGCGACATCTTCGACGCCGACCAGCGCATGGAGGTCGAACGGCACAACCCGCTGCGGCAGCTGCCCCGACTGGCCGAAGCGGTCGGCGCGTGAGCAGCTGATCCAGCTGACGACCGGAGGAGCTCGGTGCCCATCGGAGTGACCGGCCTGCGGTCGCGCTACCTGCGTCAGTTCTGTGCGACCGCGGCCTCCGCCGCGGCGCGGGCGCGAGAGAGTGCCTGTGGCACCGGGATTCGGCCCAGATACATTTCGGCAAATACCCGGTCGATGGCGCGTAGCGCGGCCGGAAAGCCTGGGCCGCCGCCAGAAGGGATACGTGGTCCGCTCAGCACGTCGAAGAAGGGCGAGACGTCGATGCCCTTCCGCGCCCAGTAGTCGCGGTAGGCCTGCTGTTCGGAGATGACCGCGGGAATGGTGGCGCCGTCGCGGGCCAGATATCGGTTGCCCGCACCGCTGCCGAGCCAGGCGAGTACCCGCCGTACGGCGTCCGGGTGCCGGGTCGCGGCGTTTCCAGCGACACCGATCGCATTGTTGGTGCTCACGCGCCCGGACGGCCCGTGCGGCAGCGGCGCGACGCCCCACGCGAAGCGAGCTTGCTGGGCGATCTGCGCGAGGTTGAACGTCCCGGACTGCAGCAGCGCCAGTTTGCCCTGCAAGAAGGCGTTCTTCGCGAAGTCGGGGTTGGTGTTCGTGTCGGCGGGGGCGGGCGTGAGCCGGTCGGCGATCAACCGCACCAGATAGTCGAACGCCGCGCCACCCTGCGGGCTGTCGAAGACGAAGTGATCGCGGTCGTCCTGAAACCGTGCTCCGGCCGAGCCCAGATAGGGCAGCTCGATGGATTGGAAGTCGTGGCCCGCGTTGTAGGCCCAGGGTGCGACGGCGGCCAGACGGCGCAGCAGCGGGCGGAACGTGTCGCCGTCGCCCGGGCTCCACCGCAGCGCATTCAGTTCGGCGGGATCGATGTGTGCCGCGGCGAGCAAGTCGCGGTTGTAGTACACCGCCGTGCCCCCGTCCACGAATTGCGGTACGGCCCATAGAGTTCCGTGGCGTGTGTACTGCGCGACCGGCGACGGGTCCCAGGAGTTCGCGGCTTCGGGACCGAGTGCCGCGCCGACGTCGATCAACCGTCCGGCGTCGGCGTAGTCCTCGTACAGATTGGTCCAGAACAGGTCGTCGGCGGTGCCGCCGGCCACGTCCAGCCGCAGCTTCTGCTGATACGACGACCACGGCACGACGGTGATCCGCACCTCGACGTCCGGATTCCCGCGCTGGAACTCCTCCAGTGCGGCACGGTAGCGGGGAACGAACGACTCGTCCCAGATCCGCAGACTCACCACGGTGCGGCCGGACCCACCGGCGCGACCGAGCCACAGCACGGCCGCGACGAGCAGAACCGCCGCGATCCCGAGCGCGAGCACCGCACGGGTCGAGGTCTTCATTTCATCCCCGTCCGCGCGATCGAGCGCAGCACCTGCTTCTGGAAGACCACGAACAGCAGCACCAGCGGGGCGATGGCCAGGGTCGTCGCCGCCATCACCAGGGTCCACTGCGCGTTGTACCGGGTCTGCAGGTTCGCGGTCGCGACGGTCAGCACCTGCCACCGCTCGCCGCTGCTCGCGACCAGCGGCCACATGAAGTTGTTCCACTGCGAGACGATCGTGATGAGCGTCAGCGTGGCCAGGACCGGCCGGCTGATCGGCACCAGCACGTGCACGATGACATCCAGGGTGTTCGCGCCGTCGAGCCGCGCCGCGCCGATCAGCTCCTCCGGAATCGCCCGGAAGTACTGGCGCAGCAGGAAGATCGCGTACGGCGAGCCGAACACGAACGGCAGCACCAGCGCCCAGAAGGTGTTGAGCCAGCCCAGTGTCGCGAACATCAGATACAGCGGGATCAGTGTCACCATGGGCGGCACCATCATCGTGCCCAGGTAGACCCGGAACAGCGCTTCCCGGCCGGGAAACTCGGTGCGCGCGAACGCGTAGGCCGCCAGCACCGAGGTGACCAGCTGGCCGCCGGTGACGAACACCGTCATCAGCGCGGTGACCAGCACCGCTCGCCCGAGCCCATGGTCCAGCGCGGTCCGGAAGTTGTCCGCGGTCACCGGATGCGGCAGGGCCAGTGGCGATCCGGTGGCGAATTGGCCGGGCGTCGTCACCGCGGTGAGCGCGCCGAGCGCCAGTGGCGCCGCGGTCAGCACCGCTCCGGCCAGCAGTAACGCGTACGCCGCGGCCGAACGCAGGCGATCAGAATTCATAGGTGGTCCGATTCCGGAAGTAGCGGTGCTGCGCGATGGTGATCGTGACCATCACCGCAAACACGACGATCGCCATGACCGCGGCCCGGCCCGGCCGCGCGGCGTCGAATGCCTCGGAAAACATCCGCATCGCAATCACATCCGTGCGTTCGCCGGGTCCACCCTTGGTCAACGCGTACACGGTGTCGAAGGTCTGGAAGGCGGTCAGCACGCCGGTGACGAGGACGAAGAACATCGTCGGCCGCAGCAGCGGCAGAACCAGCCAGCGGATCCGGCGCCAGCCGGTGGCCCCGTCCAGCGCGCCCGCGTCCAGGATCTCGCGTGGAATCGCCCGGATCCCGGCCACGAAGAACAGCGCAACGTACCCGAAGTTCGCCCATACGCTCACGGCGGCCACCGACGGGAGCGCCAGCGCCGGATCGGACAGCCATTCGATGCGGCGGCCGAGCACGGCGTTCAACGCGCCGCCGGTCGGCGCGAACATCCACTGCCACACCACGCCCACCGCCACGGGCGCGCACATCCACGGCAGCGCGTACAGCACCCGTAGACCGTGCGCACCGCGCCGGGCCAGCAGCGCCGCGACCGCGAATCCCAGTACGGTCTGCATCGGCACGACGATCGCCGTCAACGCCGACGTCACCAGCAGCGCATGGCCGAACGCGGGATCGCCCAGCACCGAGCGCCAGTTCCGCAGTCCCACGAACTCCATGGGCCCCAGCAGGTTCCAGCTGTGCATACTGAGCCAGGCCACCACCAGGATCGGCAACAACAGGAACGCCCCGACTCCGACCAGGCTCGGCAGCAGCAGTACGTAACTCGTCACGGCACGACGAGCCCAACGCCGTCTCATGTCCTGCGACGCTACCGTCCCGATCCGTCACCACACGGGGACGGGCGTCGATGCGACCGCGCGGTCAGTTGGTGGGGCCGCCCGCCACGTAGATCACCTGTCCGGAAACGAAACCCGCGCCTTCGCTGACCAGGAACGACGCGGTGTGCGCGATGTCCTCGGGACGGCCGACGCGCTGCACCGGAATCTGCGCGGCGGCGGCCTTCTGGAAGTCCTCGAAGGAGACGCCGACGCGGGCGGCGGTGGCCGCGGTCATGTCCGTGACGATGAATCCGGGCGCGATGGCATTGGCGGTGACGCCGAACTTGCCCAGCTCGAACGCCAAGGTCTTGGTGAAGCCCTGGAGACCCGCCTTGGCCGCCGAGTAGTTGACCTGGCCGCGGTTGCCGAGCGCCGAGGTGCTCGACATGTTGACGATGCGCCCCCACTGCTGCTCGACCATGTATTTCTGGACCGCGCGGGTGAGCAGGAAGGCGCCGCGCAGGTGCACGTTCAGCACCGCGTCCCAGTCGTCGACGCTCATCTTGAACAGCAAGTTGTCGCGCAGGATGCCGGCGTTGTTGACCACGACGGTCGGTGCGCCGAGTTCGTTCTCCAGCTGCTGGACAGCAGCGGCGACCGACTCCTCGTTCGACACGTCGGCGCCGAGCGCGACTGCCTGCCCGCCCGCCTCGGTGATCGCTCGGACGGTGTCGGCGCAAGCCGCCGCGTCCAGATCCAGCACGCCGACTCGAAATCCGTCCGCCGCCAATCGCGTGGCGATCGCCGCACCGATTCCGCGCGCGGCGCCGGACACTACTGCAACTCGCTCGCCCATGAGCGCATCCCTTCGTCGATCTGATGTCGGGTTCAGTCATACCGCACCGGGTAGGTCGTGGCGGTGACGAGAGCAATTCCGGCAGTCTCGAGCAGAAGGCTTGCTCAGCGGTTGGCTCGATGTTTCGATCGGCACGTGACCGACCAGACCGAAGTTCCTCGCATTGTCAGCGCCAGCCGTGAAATCGCCGCGGGTGCGGCAGAAATCTTCGAGCTCATCGCGAATCCGTCCCAGCAGCCACGCTGGGACGGCAACGACAACCTCTCGGCGGCCGCGCCGGGGCAGCGGGTGCGGGCGGTGGGGGAGGTGTTCAGCACGACGCTGACCACCGGGGCCGTGCGCGACAACCACGTGGTGGAGTTCACGGAAGGCCGCCGCATCGCTTGGCGTCCGTCCGAACCGGGCAAGGAGCCGCCCGGTCACCTGTGGCGCTGGGAACTGGAACCGGTGGACGACGCTCGCACCCTGGTCACCCACACCTATGACTGGACTTTGCTGACCGACGAGAAGCGTCAGGTCCGCGCCCGCGCGACCACCTCCGAGAAACTGCTGGCATCCGTCGTCCGGCTCGCCGAACTCGCTGAAAGTCAGGCGATTTCATCGCGGCAGTGAACGATGTCGTCGCGGGGTCGTCGTGGGGGAGGCCCCGCGCACGAGGATGGCGCCGCTCAGCGCGCTGCTGAGCGGGCTCGCTATTGCCATCTATGACGCGATGAGCGGCATGTCCGACTGTGCGCGACTTTCCGCTTGATCGGCAACCTCAGATGCAGAAGCTGACACCGACCGACCCCAGCGGGACGTTGAGGCATATCACCACCGGGCCCAACGCGTTGGTGGTCGGTGCGGATGAGGCCGGAGCGGCCGATGCTGCCGGAGCGACGAGGGCGCCGACGAACAGGGTGATGGCGGTTGCGGCAATCGCCTGAGCGGCTTTGGTAAACATGATGACGTTCCTTGGCTGAGCGATTAGTGCGACCGAGTCAGTGGTGACTCTTCTCCGATCATCCGCCGATGTGGTGGCGTAAACAAGGCCGTGGCCGGTGCGAACCGCTCCCTTCGCAACTCTCCAGCGATGGTCTCCATAGCTGGCAGAGGCACACTGTCCACAAAATAAGCGGGGATGGCGAATTTGTAGCAAGTCATCCATTCGCCTAAAACAATTAGCCGGTTGTAAAATTATGGCCTAGTGTGTGCTGGTGCCCGCTCACCGAACCCCCGATCCCGACCATCGCGTCCGTGATGCCGATCGAACGAAACGCTGCCTGCTCGAGGCTGCTTTGGAGGAGTTCGCCGCACGGGGTTACGCGGGCGCTCGGGTCGGCGATATCGCCGAGCGCGCGGGCGTCAACAAGCAGCTGATCACCTACTACTTCGGCGGCAAAGAAGGCCTTTACCAGGCGGTGCGGCAACGCTGGCTGGAGCGGGAGTCCGCGATCAGCGACCCGGCGCTGCCGCTGGCGGAGGTGGTCACCAACTATCTGCGCGAAGCGCTGCACGACCCGCGCGGCGTTCGATTGCTCATGTGGCGGGCACTGTCCGATGTCAGCCCCTCCGTCGACCAGCCGCTGACCGCGGACGACATCGCCGACACCAGGCGCCGCCAAGAGCGCGGCGAGATCGCCGCCGATCTCGACCCGGCTGCCCTTCGCCTGGCTTTGCTCGGGATGGTCGCCGTACCGGTGCTGCTATCCGGCCAGGTTCGCGAGTTGTTCGGCATGGATGCGCGGTCGGCGGAGTTCGAGCGGCATTACGGCGAACAGTTACGCCGCATTCTTGCCCACCTCAGCGATTCCCGTTCCGAAGGAGAAACGTCATGACTTACCTGGTCACCGGTGCCCGCGGCATTGTCGGTCGCACCGTCGTCGATCAGCTGCTCGCGGCCGGAAAGCCGGTGCGGGCGGCCAGTTCTCGACCTGACCGCGCGGCCGCCCCCGCCGGGGTCGAACTGGTCGGACTCGACCTGACCGATCCACACTCGGTCTCCGCCGCGCTCGACGGGGTGGACAAGATCTTCTACTACGCCGCGCGCGAGGGCCTGGACACCTTCATCGACGCCGCGAAGTCGGCCGGTGTCGCGCACATCGTGCTGCTGTCCTCGCTCGCGGCGGTCAGTGACCAGAACCCGATCGGCGCAATGCATCTCGCGGTGGAGAACCCGCTGCGCGAGTCGGGTCTGCCGCTCACCATCCTGCGGCCGGGCGCCTTCGCGGCCAATGCCCGCACCTGGTTTTCCAGTATCAGATCCGAGCGCGTTGTCCGTGTGCCTTTCCCGGGCCTGCAGTTGACTCCGATCCACGAAGCCGACCTTGCCGCCGCGGCCATCACCGCACTCGACGTCCCCGGCCACGCGGGCAAGATCTACCCGCTCACCGGACCCGAGTCCCTCTCGCACCGGCAGCAGGTCGACGCCATCGCCGCCGCCCTCGGAGAACCCGTCGACCTGGTCGAGCTGACCCACGAGGAGGCGGCCGATTTCTACTACCGCCCGGTGCTCGATCTCTGGGCCGCGGCCGGAACCGAACCGAGCCCGGTCGGCCCCACCTCCGAATCGGTGACCGGCACCCCCGCCCGCACCTTCGCGCAGTGGGCCGTCGACCACCTGGACGACTACCGCTGACGGCCGCCGCGGCACGCCGGAGCGACCGAGCGGCCGCACCGGCGAGGCCGCGCGTGCGGCCCGTATCGGCGGGTACCCCGGCGTCACAGGGACTCGAGGAGGGCCACCATGTCAGCGCAACACCGCAGATATCTCATCCTTCTGGATCCAGGGTCCAGCGGCGGCGACGCCACCCCGACGGCCATTCGGAGGAACTTCTTCGAGTGGCTGGAAACCACCGATGCCCAGGTCGACCAGGACGGCGGCGCCAATCGGCTGGTCATCTCCGCTGCGCTGGAAGTAGCCGAACGAATCAAAGACCTCGACTACGTCCTCCGTGTCGAGCCGTACGCGTAGCGGCGGGGTGCGCCTGCACGGATCCCGCCGCCCAGCAGCGCGAACACCCGGCCTATGCCCGAACCGGGCAATACTCACCCGCCTGCGGTACCGCTGGGGGATCGATCAGCGCGCTGATGAGAGGCACCAGCCGCTGAAGCTCTTCCAGGTGTGTGGCGCTGAGCCGGGCCAGGATTTCCTGGCCCGCCTCGGTCAGGGTGAGGTGGACGACCCGGCGGTCCTTGCCCTGCCCTCGGTTGCGGGCGACGAGGCCGAGTTGCTCGGTGCGATCGATCAGTTGCACCACGCTGTGGTGCCGGATGTCCAAATATCCAGCGACTTCTCCGATGCTGGGCCCGTCCGGGCCGGAATGCCCTCGGATCGCCAGCAGCAGCTGGTGCTGAGTGTCGGTAAGTCCAGCCACGGCTGCCCGCCGCTCACTCCCGCGCAGGAACTGGCGAAGCCCGGCTCGGAACGCCAGCAGCCTCGAATACTCCTGGTTGGTGAGGTGTTCCGGCGATGACATGGACCCATGTGTCATAGAGTGATAATATCACAGAATGATATATATCCGAGGTGGTGACAAGGATCGGCGCAGCGTTCCGCCGTGACCGATCGCAGGCCGCCCCGGCTCGAGAGTCTCGATTCGTGCACTTGTCCGAAGGGTGGAAACCATGACCAGTGAGACCGTGAGCATGAGCCGGCATCCCGACATCGTGGAGTTGCGGGAGAAGTACGAGCTCGCCTCGGAGGCGCCGGCCGCCCAGGTGGTTGCCGGCTGCATGTTCCTGACCGGGCTCTACATCGCGATTTCTCCATGGGTAGTCGGATTCAACGGGTTCCCGACCTTGACCGGGAACAACCTCATCGTCGGCATCGCCCTCGCGATGCTGGCTCTCGGGTTCGCCTCGGTGTACGGACGGACCCACGGCATCGTCTGGGCTGCTCCGCTGATCGGCGTGTGGACGATCGTCGCTCCCTGGGTCGTCAGCGGCGATGTCGACACCGCATCGACGATCTGGAGCAATGTCGTCGCCGGCGCAGTCGCCGTACTGCTCGGTCTCGGCTCGATGCTCCTCGGGATGAGGCGGACCGGACGACTGATGGGCCAAGGGCCTTCCGCAGGGGCGACTCGGCCGTAGCAACAGTCCAGGCTTGCGTCGGAGGCTCCCGCAGCGAGATGGGCAGGCTTTTGGATCACCACGCCCACCACGCGAATCCCGGGAGCCGGAAGCCCCACGTGGCGGCCAACCCAGTCCGGGATCAGGTGGCGGCGAACCAGTGTTGTTCGCGGCCACCGGCGACCCGGGACCTCCGGGTTCGGAATCATATGCTCCGGAGAGACTGACCTCCTCATTCGGCGACGACGACCACCAATTGCGCTCGTTCGGGTGAGACCGACCGGATCCGGTGCGGGGTGGTGGCGGCGAAGTAGAGGCTGTCGCCTTCGGTCAGGGTGATGACCTCACCCGGCACCGTGACCTCGACCGTGCCTCTGTGCACGAAGACGAACTCGTCACCGGTGTGCGTCAGATAGTCTGCGCCCTGCTCGGTGGTCGGCCGGACGAGGAAGGGCTGCATGGCCTTCCCGGCTACCCGGGTTGCCAGAGCATGGTAGTTCGCGGCCGGCGAGGACAGGTCGGGCAACGACGACTGCGCGTTCCTGCCGGACTGGCCGGGTGTCCCGATCGGCAACGAGGAGGGCGAGATCATCTCCGCCGCGCTCGGCGACAAACGGGCGATTCTGCTGGCGCATCACGGGCAGCTGGTCGTCGGCTCGACCATCGAGGAAGCGTGCACACTGGCACACCTCATCGAGCGTGCCGCCCGTCTGCAGCTGCTGGCGATGGCCGCGGGCGAGATCAAACCGCTGCCGCCGCAACTGGCCGCGGAGGCGCACGACTGGACGCTCACGCCCCGGCGCAGCCAAGCGAACTTCGCCTACTACGCACGCAAAGCCCTGCGTAATCACCCCGACGCGGTCGAATCCGCCTGAGGCCACAGAAAAAGGACTCGAAACCCATGACCGACACCACCATTTCCGGCATCGTCGCCTACCCGGTGACGCCCTATTCCGCCACCGGTCAGGTGGACACCGCCAGGCTGCGAGCACTGCTCGACCGGATGATCGCCGCCGGTGTCGACGCGATCGCCCCGCTCGGCAGCACCGGTGAAAGCGCCTACCTCGACCGGGCCGAATGGCAAGCTGTCGCCGGCACCTCGGTAGAGCACACCGCGGGGCGGGTGCCGACCGTCGTCGGCGTCTCCGATCTGACCACCGACGGCACGATCGAACGTGCGCGCTACGCGGAGGCGGCCGGAGCCACCGCGATCATGGTCCTGCCCATTTCCTACTGGCCGCTCACCGAGAACGAGCTGCGCACGCACTTCACCGCCGTCGCCGCATCGGTGCGCATCCCGGTGATGGTCTACAACAACCCGGCCACCACCGGCATCGACATGTCACCGGAGTTCCTGGTCGGCCTCGTCGGGCACACCGGCAACATCCGGATGATCAAGGAATCCAGCGGCGACATCGAGCGCATGCACCGAATCCGCGAACTCGGCGGCGGCGCCATCCCGTTCTTCAACGGCAGCAACCCCTTGGCGCTGCGCGCATTCCAGGCAGGCGCGGCCGGATGGTGCACCGCGGCACCATGTCTGGTACCCGGCCAGGTCGTCGACCTCTGGCGACACCTACGCGCCGGCGAAGCGGATCAGGCCGCAGAGCTGTTCACGCGCCTGCAACCCCTCCTGACCATGCTGGTCAGCAGGGGCCTGCCCAGCACCGTCAAAGCAGGTCTGCGTTCCCTCGGGCTGGAAGCGGGTGACCCCCGCAGACCGCTACTGCCCCTGGAACCCGACGCGACACGAGAACTGACCGCCCTGATCGACCGCGTGCGCGGCTGAGGCGCGGGGAAACCGAGCTGCTTCTCGAATCGGTGGGGTGGCTGCGGACAGATACAGGTGTTCGTCTGGCAGCGAATGGGAATTCAAATCTCAGAGGACCTTCCCGTGCGGAGACTCGAGGAGAACGACCATGAACGAGCTGGTGTGCATCGATTGCTGGCGCCGTGACAACCTCAGCTTCGCGCAACGACTGGACCCCGCATTTGTCACTCCCGGTCCTGTGCACCGGTGCGCCATGCACCGGACCCTCCGGGACGATCTTCTCCGCGGACCCGGGAACATGTCGCAGGCCGCGTAGCCGCCGGTCGGCCGCCCACGT
The DNA here is from genome assembly GCF_965283145.1 of Nocardia sp. Marseille-Q1738. Taxonomy (NCBI): domain Bacteria; kingdom Bacillati; phylum Actinomycetota; class Actinomycetes; order Mycobacteriales; family Nocardiaceae; genus Nocardia; species Nocardia sp. Marseille-Q1738. The sequence continues at coordinate 66,935 of NZ_CBDIMS010000005.1, forward strand.
TCGCAATGACCCGGCGGTCGGCCGTCATATCTCCGTCGCCAGGAGCTCGCCAAGGTGCTGGTCGATCTGCGGCATGTAGGTTGGCGAGACCGCAAACAGGCCGAGGTGTCCCATGACGTCCTCGACCACGCGCAGCTCGCTGCCGGACACCATCTGCTGACGCGTGAGGTCGGCGACCACGTCGGTTTGTGACTTGTACTCGCCGTTCGACCAGCCAGGATCGGACCAGATGGCCTCGTTCAGCGTCTCAGTGAAGAGACAGTTGTGGGGCGTGTTTCGGGCGGTGCCGGCGATCGGTGCCGCGCGCAGCACCTTGTCGGGAAACCGTACCGCCCACTCGTAGGCTTGTTGCGCGCCCATCGACCCCCCGACGACCAGTGCGAGCGTCTCGATACCGAAGTGCTCGCGCAGCAGCTGTTCTTGGGCTGCGACGTCGTCGCTGATGCGTACCTTTGGGAACTTCGACATCGCGATGTCAGAGCTGGGCCCGTCGGCGTTGTGCGGTGAGGTCGACAGGCCGTTGCCGATCTGGTTGACCCCAGACGATGAAGTACTTGGCCGGGTCCAGAGCATGGTCCACGCCGATGTAAGCATCGCGGAAGGTCTGATGCGTGCCGGAATACCAGGTTGGCACGAGGATCGCGTTGTTGCACCGCGGCCCGGCGGGCATGTATGTCCGGCGCACCGGACGAACACCCACGAAGTGTCCGGCGGGAAGTGGTTCAGGATCGGTCCCGTGCCACGTCACGGTGGAAGTCGTCGAAGCCGCGCGGTGCGACACATCTGCTGGTATCCGAGAACGTGACGTTTGCCGTCGGCCATGAGTGCTATCCGGTAACTGCAGCAGGAGAAAGGGGGTCCGATGGTCCATATCAAAGGAGAACAGCCATGTCTGATCTGGTGCGGCAGAGTTTCGAATCACCCGAGGAGACCAGGCCTTTCGAGCAGGACAAAGGCAGAGTCGATCTCGTCAACCTGGACCGCGGCCCGGTGGGCCGGGCGATCTTCGAACCCGGTTGGCGGTGGTCGGTTCATGTCAAGCCGATAGCCCAGACCGACAGCTGTCAAGCGGCCCACATCGGCTACTGCATCTCGGGTCGGATGGTGGTAGCCATGGACAACGGCGAGCAACAGGAATACGGGCCCGGCGACTTCATGATCGTCCCACCCGGCCACGACGCATGGACCGTCGGAAATGAACCCTGCGTCATGCTCGACTGGCAGGGCTTCGCCGACTACGCCAAGCGGTAGGCGGGCCAGCGATCGAGAAGTGTCGGGTTGGCCTGGGACGCCGGGGAGCGCGGTCAGTCCGCGGCACGCACTGCGGCGGTACTGAAATCATCGACGTCGGCGCAGGCATCGAACGGAAGCGGCGGCCAGCTGCCGTCCGTCGGGTGATCGGGATCGCCGTACTGAGCGAGAGGGACCGCGGTCCAATCGATCGCAAGCCCGATGAGATGACCGTTCATGAGGCCGTCGCTACTCGGCCGGTACGTCAGGCTGACGCCGCAACGCGACGGGACAGGACCGTACACGTTCGAACGGAGAATAATCCCGTTCAGGCCCGCAGCCTGGTAGGGGCCGTTGCCCGGTCCTGGCGATGCCTTCTGCTCCACGTCCAAGCGAAACCGCAGCTCGACCTGCAGGTTGTATTTCGCGCCTGGTTTGCCGAAACCCAACTGGCAGTGATACGGGCCGACCCACCTGACCGAGTTCAAGGTCCAATCGCTGTATCGGGTTTCTACCGCGTCTCTGGCCGCACACGGATCCTTGCCATACAGCACCTTCCCGTCGGCCGGTTTATCGCGGGGCGTAAGGTTGTCCAGCCGATCGACGATCTTGCTGACGTAATTCTTTTCTACATCGCATTTTTCAGGCCACGGCGTATTCTTCGGCGCACCGTCGGGCGGGACCTTGCGCAGCCGCAACCGGTGCGCGTAGCCGGTGTGCCCGGCAGGCACGTAGTAATAGCATGTGTCGGCGAAAGTAGGATCATCAGCCAGGTGGGAGCGGTAGATCGTATGACCGTTGACCGTTTCGGCCTTGTCCCGCGCACGGTCATCGTCGTCGTATACCTCGCCAAGTGACAGTTCGAACAGGTAGAACGGATCCTTCGAGGCGGGTTCGCCAACGTGATCGCCTACCCTGAGTTGGCACCCGGCGAGCCCGCGCCCCTCACGTATTACCGACTTCGCTCCAAGATTCATCGACTTCAACGGCTCATGGTCCAACATCGAGCACGGATCGGTGGCGCGGATCCTGGCCATCAGTGGCTCAGCGTCGGGACTTGTGACGATACTGTCGTGCTTGCCCACCGAACTGCCGGTGGTGGATGGCGTGGAAGTCGTCATTTCGGCTGGCTTTGTACTGGTGCTGCTCGCCGTTACCGGGTTCCCGGTGGCGTTCTTCCCGCAGCCGGTCGCCGCGCCCACCGCACAGACGATTGCCAGCACGGTTGCTGCGGCCAAGGTACGGAGTGTCATTACGTCCTGTCGCAATCTCGCCCGGCTTGGAGCTTTTCAGTTCTACAGTGTGGGTCTGTAGGGCACTGCACACCGGCAGACGCAGCCATCCAACCGCACATGTTGTTGTCGAACAACCGAATCGCCAAATGTCTGCCCATCGGCAGGCGCAGACCGGCGTTGCGAAGCAGCGGGTTTCTGCCAAGGCGGTGTAGTCCGTGGCGAGGCCACGGGCCGAGCGGAGTTGGGTAGGCGGCCAGCAGCCTGTTCGATGCGGCCCTACACTCGACGCACACGCACGCTTCAGACGGAGGTGATCGGCGGTTGAATCCCATGGATCCGCGCGACCAGCACACCACACGTTATGAATCCGGTTATCAACCGGGGAATTACCGTGATCCTGGGTACGGCCAAGATCGCGGGTACAGCCAAGATCACGGATACAGCCACGGCTCCGGATACGGCCAAGGTCACGGATACAGCGCATATCAGCAGTCCGATCCTCCGGACCGGCAGTCTCGGCCACATCAGGGCCCAGATGTCAACATCGGCATGTTCGTCGGTGGTGTGATCGCGGCGGCCGTGGTGACCGCCCTGGCGGCCTGGCTGTGCGCCTGGATCATCGAAATCATCGCCACCCGGGTCACCGAGACCGGCGAGTTCGGGGTGTGGAACCCGATGGCGCAAGATGCGTACTGGTTCGCGGTGGTGGCCTTCATCTGCGCACTGTTGGCCGGGGTGCTCTGGTTTCTGCTTCGCCTGGGCACTCCGTCACCGGAATTGTTCTTCGGCTGGATCGTGGGAATCCTCACCGCCGCGGCGGTGATCATTCCACTGGCACTGTCCAGTCACCTCTGGGTGGGTATCTCCACCGGGATCGAACACCTGGTGATCGGGCTCCCGATCCTCAGCCTGGTGCGCATGGTGGGCGCCAAGAGCATCGTGCCCGAGTGATGCACGGTCAGCGGAGCACTAGCAAGCGTTGGGCGTGATGGCCGCGGTGACGACGTTCCCGCGACGGCCCGCCGGGCAGTACGAGACGCAGTCACTCCGGCCGCCTGCTCGAACGCTGCTGCAACCACATCAACGCTCTGCTGCTGTGCCCCCGGAGGTCCGGACGGCCGGACGAACCCTCAGGATCGATGTCAGGGGCTGCGCGACGGCCGTTCCGGGTCAGCACCCTGCTGCGTCTCACCTGACTTCGAGTCCGGATCGACCTTATCCGCGCGCTTCCACTCCTTGTCCAACTCGGTGCGCGAATCCGCCGCCTCGCTGTGATGCATGTGCGCCTGCTGGGCAAGCTGCTCGGCTTGCGCCACCTTGGCCTCGCCTTCCGCCTTTGCCGCCCGGCTCCTCGCGGCAGTCTCGTCAGCCCGCGCCTTCCGCTGAGCGACCTCGACTTCCCGTTCCGCCGCGCGGTCACGGATACTCTGAGCCTCGATCCGCTGGCGTTCGCGCCGTTTGCGCATCAACACCCACACGGTGGCCAGCAAGATAACCAATGCGGCGACGATAATGATCACGATCAGAATGGTGGTGCTCATCTTTCGACTCCTCGCACTCTCCCCCCTTTACCCTAACGCCACTCGATCGCCCCCGAACTGCGAAAATGCACGGGCCCGCCGGGCAACCAGCCGGCCGGGCGGTACCCCCAGGCACGGTGCGGTGTCGCGGGTGGTCAGCCGATGATGGCAACCGCTGTCAGGCCGCCACTCGTTGCGAGGAAGGCGATCATGCTGGTCGCTCGGTAGCCGAGGGTCCGGGTGAGGTCCTCGCGCCAGGCGAGTGGAAGGAATAGGGCTGGATTCAGCCAGGTGCCGAAGACGACGACCGCCGCTGTCCAGGTGGGTAGCTCGGGAGCGGCGAGGCCGATCGCGACGAGTATCAAGCCCATCATGATGAAGTCGATGTGTGCCTGGAGCAGTCGTCGCGGCGCGATGATTCCGAGCCGTCGTGCCAGATCGGGTCCGGCCAGCTGGATGACCACGATCCATCCCAGCATGGCTCCGAATGCCAGTTCTATCAGTCCGATCCGGGCGAGGGTGTTCATCGGGTGCCGCCATGGCGCGCGTACCAGCGGTGGCCGTGTGTGCGTTGGTAGGTCCATGCCAATGCGGGAAGTGGTCCGCGGCGATGGAGCCAGAAGCGGTTCGGCGGCTGCTGTTGCGGTGGTTGGGCGCCGGGAACGATGTCACCGATCACGTATCCTTCTCCCTGGCTGTGGTGCCGTTGTGCGATGACGTGACCGTGGGTGTCGGTGATGGCGGTGCTGCCCTCGAAATGGCCGCGGTAGCGCAGCGGGAACCAGGGGGTGGGGCAGTCGAGTGGGCCCGCGTGCGCGGCGTGTACGACCGGTGCTCCGACGTAGCGTGCGAAGCTGATGGCGGCGGTCCGCGCCGTTGCCTCGTTGCGTGCTTCCATCAATCGGAACAGCGGTGCGGGCTGCCAGGCGGGAATCGACCACCAGCCCGAGCCTGCGAGCACCAAATCCACCCGGCCACGCAGTCGGTGCGCGGTCTGCGTGCGCATCAATTCCCAGCACAGTGCGACCCCGATGCGATATCCGGGGGCGGTGAGCACGCCATCGTCGGTGCCGCCGATGTAGAAGCTGTTCTCCCACATGGTCGGCAGATCCTTGTCGTGGCGGCCGAGGATGCCGTCGGGTCCGGCGAGCAGGTAGGCGTTGCGGACGTGGCCGTCGCGGTCGCGACACAGAAACGATCCGCCGATGAGGATGTCGTGTCGGGCAGCGAGGTCACACAGCAGCTTGGTGGCCACACCGTCCGGTGGTAACGCCGCAGCCGGCAACCGGTCGTCGAACCCGATGCCGGTGGTGAAGAACTCCGGCAGCGCGACGATTTCGGCGCCGTCACCGACCGCGGCCGTCGCCAGCCGTTCGCAGGCGGCCAGATTGGCGTCGATGTCGGCCGGCACGGCCGTCAGTTGAACTGCTGCTACACGTACCATTCTTGAACGGTACTACAAAACTGAACGAGACTACAAGAATTATGTGGTGAGGCCGCGCAGGAGGATCTCGCGTCCGATCGCCAGCACTCGACGGAGCTCGTCGGTGTCCAGGGCCAGTCGATCCGGCCGCATGTGCAAGGCGAGGACACCGTTCCACGAACCCCAGAGGAAGATCGCGGTGCGCTGTGGGTCAGGGCAGGCAATGGCTCCGGTCGCGGCGGCGCGCACCAGAGCGTCCGCCACATCACCGACCAAGGCTTCGACCTTGTCGGCAATGCGTCCTTCGACCTCGCTGGCGATATCGCCGGGAGGAACATCGAGCACCCGCAGTGCGATCATGCGGAAGTACCCGGGGTTCTCCAGGTGGAAGCGGCAGTAGGCGTCACTGGCTGCGAGTAGTTCCTCGATGGGACTTCGCCCTTGGCCGTATGCCTGGGCCATCGCCTGTTCGTTCACCGTCAACGCGCGTTCCACCAGCGCCAAGTAGAGGCGTTCCTTGTTTCCGTAGTGGTGGTAGATCGACCCGACCGCGATGTCTGCCTCGGCGGCGATGGCGTCCATGCTGACGGCGTGGTAATTGCCCTCGGTAAACAGTTTCTCCGCGGCATCCAGAATGGCTGCGGTGGTGCGCGCAGTCCGCCGATCCATGCGACGCTGCCCAGGTTCTGCCATCCGGTCAGGGTATCGACCCCTCGGCGACCCGGAGTTCGTGCGTGCCGCGGCGGAACCGCAGGCCGGAGCCCGTCGCCTTTCAGGGCGAGGCATCGCGTAGTGATGCTGGCGGCGGGCACTGACTATATTCCCGCATGTCTAACCATTTATATCACATTGACAGGTTAGTTCCACGGCGGCCAGTCTTTAACCATCAAAATCTATTTTGACAGTTAGAGAGTGGTGAGTATGCGGCGCGAGCAGATTGCCTGGGCGGGCTTGGCGGCCATGACGGTGTCGTTCGGGCTGAACTTCTCCATGGGAGTGTTCTTCGCGCCCACCGCCGCCTCGTATGGGGTGAGTGCGACGGCGTTGGCCGTCGCCGCCGCTCTCGGCACGACGGTGACCGGGCTGGCGCAGCCGCTGGTCGGCGGCCTGCTGGATCGGGTCGGTGCGAAGCGGGTGCTGATCGGCGGTCTGACGCTGATCTCGGCAAGTTATCTTGTGCTGGCGGTGGTGCGTACGACGTGGGAATTCGTCACGGCCTACGTGCTTCTCGGTGGGATCGGGTTCGCATCGTCGTCCACGCTCACGGTCACCACCCTGATCGGGCGGACGCTCGACAATCAGGTCGGTCCGGCGCTTGCCAGGGCGGCTGTGGGAATCAACCTGGGGCAGCTGATCGCGCCATGGGTTGCCACAGCTCTGTTCGAGCCCGTAGGTGTTCGCGTCACCTATGCGCTCCTCGGCGGTGTCGGGCTGGTGGTCACTGGTGTGCTGTGGTGGGTGTTGCCTGCCGATCACATCGCCGGCGTCGCACGCCGAGCCGAGTCATTGGCCGGTCGGGGGCGGGTGCTGATCTCCTTCGGTTTGCATTCAGCGACCCTCTACGTGGTAATCCTGATGCTGCCCGAACACGCGGTCGAGACCGACTGGTCGATCGCCGGGGCCGGTCGCCTGGTGGCCGTCGCGGCATTGGCGGCGGGTCTGACATCGGCGGCGATGGCGCGACTGCAGCGCTGGTACCGACCTGAGGCCCTGCTGCGGATCCTCTATGGGATGCGGATAGTCGCGCTGACCCTTGCCGTGTGCGTTCCCGGCCCAGGCGTGCTCATCGCGGTCGCGGCCGTGTTCGGCGCGGCCTCGTTCCCGGTCGTCCCCTTGACCATGGCGATCATTTCCCGCGGCCTCGACCCAGCCCGGATGGGCCGGACCTTGGCTCCCGCATGGGTGATCCATCAGCTCGCCGCGGCCGCCGGTCTGGCGGCCGCCAGTGCGATCCATGCCCGAACAGACAGCTACCGAGGCTATTTCGCACTCGGTCTCGCCTTCAGTATCGCCGCCGCGCTGTTGATCGTCCCGGTGCGCAAACCCGCAACCGGGCTCGTCACCAGTGCGGCGTGACCGTCCATGATTCCTGCTCGGCCGATTCGTACTCGGCACTCCTGCCACGCCGTCCTCGTCGAGGTCATCCGCTGACCTGCGATCGAACCCAAATGTCCGTTCCATCAACATAACTAGGAGAATCCCAATGAACGTAGTGCGTCACAACACCGTCGAGATCCAGGGTCTGCCGGTCTTCTATCGCGAGGCGGGAAATCCGGACAAGCCGACACTCGTCCTACTGCACGGCTTTCCGACCAGTTCGGCGATGTTCCGCCAGCTGCTGCCGCAGCTGGCCGCGGATTTCCATCTGATCGCACCGGACCATATCGGTTTCGGGCAGTCGGCCATGCCGTCCGTGCTCGCCTTCGACTACAGCTTCGAGAAGCTCACCGAGATCACCCTGGAACTGTTGGACACCTTGGGCATCCACCGGTTCGCCCTCTACATTCAGGATTACGGCGCGCCGATCGGGCTGCGCATCGCCTCCCGCAATCCGGACCGCATCACTGCGATCATCACCCAGAGCGGCAACGCCTACCTGGAGGGCTTCACCCCGTTCTGGGAGGTACTGTTCGCACACGCCAACGACCGTGCGGCGCACGAGCCCGAGGTGCGCAAGCTGCTCGAACTCGACGCCACGAAATGGCAGTACACACACGGCGTTCCGGCCGATCGGCTGGCGCAGGTCAGCCCCGACACCTGGACCTTGGATCAGCACTACCTGGATCGTCCGGGTAACAAGGAGATCCAGCTCCAGCTCTTCGCCGACTACAAGCTGAACCTCGACCGCTACCCGGAGTTCCAGAAGTACTTCGCTGAGCACCGGCCCCCGGTCCTGATCACCTGGGGCGAGCACGACGAGATCTTCGGCGCCGACGGCGCCCGCGCCTACCTGCGCGATCTGCCGGACGCCGAACTGCACCTGCTGGATACGGGCCACTTCGCCCTGGAAACGCACGGCTCCGAAATCGCCGCACTGATCCGCGACTTCCTGGGCCGCAAGCTCGCCTGACCGACGCAGAGCGAGCCGGCCGACATCGCGCTGGGGCGAAACCGCGCTGGGCGCACAATAGAGACGGGGCATGCTCAGGGATGGGCATGCCCCGCTTCGGCGCCTGGGTCCACGTCCAGCTCGTCGAGCCGGTGCGGATTATCGGCTGCCCGATCCTGTCGATCCTGGCCAGACGATAACGGTCGAGCGAACCGGGCAGCAGATGTCAGCACAGCATGGACCGAGATCGCCCCACGACGTCGGACTTCAGTCCTTGACGCCGACCGGGCAAGCCTCGCGTTCCCGCTCCAGAGCCGGTGTCACCGTCGCGCTGTGCGTGCGGCTGCTGGTGCTGATAGCGATTGCGGTCGTACTCCTCGCGATGTGAGTTCGCCCAGCGACGGGATCTCGGCGGGCTGGAACAGTTGCCGTTGCCGCCGGATCAGCGGTAGAGCTGAGATCCTCAGAGCTGTAACGACTTTCGGTCCCGGCCGAGGAGATCATCAACAGCATTTATTCCGGATGTTACAGTGATTTCACTAACGCACTACTGTGGTAACAACGGCTGCTGGTGGCCCGACAAACCGGACATGACTTTCAATCGGAAACAGCTGCAACAGTTTTCGGCCCGCGCCGGTGTCATCGCAGCGGTGACCGCCGCCGGGATGGTCGGGCTCGCAGCGCCATCTACCGCCATTCCGCATGACCCAGGCTTTCCGTTCTCGCCGACCCTGACTCGCCTGGTTCCGACCAGCTGCTCCGCGATCATCGACGCCGTCACCGTGCGGCAGGAGAAGCCCGGCACGTTCGGCGTGCGGGTGAAGGTCACCCAGACCGGGGACAGCTGCTCGGACTGGAAGGTCGCTGTGCGCTTCAAGAACCTGGATACCGGGTACGCGGACGGGCAGCAGCACCGCGTCGTGAACGGTGTCGTCCAGAACACGGCGGACGGCGTGATCGTCGGTTTCGGCACGGCGCCGGGCGTCGGCCGGGTGGAGGCTCGGATCGTCGCGCTGGACTCGAACGACAGGGAGATGGAGCAGATCTCGGGTACGGCGACATTCACACTGAGCTGAGAGCGGGTGCCGTGTCCAGTGATCGCTGGACACGGCACACTCGGCGGTCGGTTACCGTGCAGGATCAGCATGGGACGGGATGCGCGCCATTTGCCGTGTGGCCCACGGCCGGGTTGAGAAAACTGGGCCGTCGGCAATACCTGCCGACGGCCCAGTTCGCATCACGCGTTAGACATAGATGAAGCTGAGTCCATTACTCGTTCCTCCTGAGGTCGTGACGGTGACTTGCACGGTTCCCGTCCCTGCGGGCGAGACGGCCGTGATCTGCGTGTCGGAGTCGACGGTGAACGAGGCTGCCGGTGTGGCGCCGAAGTCCACCGCGGTCGCTCCGGTCAGGTTCGTTCCGGTGATAACGACTGTCGTGCCGCCTGCTTGCGGGCCGGTGTTGGGTGCCAGCGAGGTGAGCGCGGGCGCCGGGGTGTAGGTGAAGGCGATGCCGTTGCTGGTTCCTCCTGGGGTTGTGGTGGTGATCAGCACGGTTCCGGTTCCTGCCGGTGCGACTGCGGTGATCTGGGTGGGTGAGTCGACGGTGAACGACGTCGCTGGTGTGGCGCCGAAGTCCACTGCTGTGGCTCCGGTCAGGTTCGTGCCGGTGATGGTGACGGTGGTTCCGCCTGCTTCCGGTTCGGTGGTGGGTGCCGCTGTGGTGAGGGCCGGTGCCGGGGTGTAGGTGTAGGCGATGCCGTTGCTGGTTCCTCCTGGGGTTGTGGTGGTGATCAGCACGGTTCCGGTTCCTGCCGGTGCGACTGCGGTGATCTGGGTGGCGGAGTCGACGGTGAACGACGTCGCTGGTGTGGCGCCGAAGTCCACTGCTGTGGCTCCGGTCAGGTTCGTTCCGGTGATGGTGACGGTGGTTCCGCCTGCTTCCGGTCCGGTGGTGGGTGCCGCCGTGGTGAGGGCCGGTGCCGGGGTGTAGGTGAACGCGATGCCGTTGCTGGTTCCTCCTGGGGTTGTGGTGGTGATCAGCACGGTTCCGGTTCCTGCCGGTGCGACTGCGGTGATCTGGGTGGCGGAGTCGACGGTGAACGAGGTTGCCGGTGTGGCGCCGAAGTTGACCGCTGTGGCTCCCGCCAGACTCGTGCCGGTGATGACGACTGTCGTGCCGCCTGCTTCCGGGCCAGTGGTGGGTGCCGCCGTGGTGAGCGCGGGAGCCGCAATGTAGGTGAACGCGACGCCGTTGCTGGTTCCACCCGCTGTCGTGGTAGTGATTTGCACGGTTCCCGTCCCCGCCGGTGCGACTGCCGTGATCTGGGTGGCGGAGTCGACGGTGAACGAGGTTGCCGGTGTGGCACCGAAGTTGACCGCTGTGGCTCCCGTCAGGCCCGTGCCCGTGAGCACGACTGTCGTGCCGCCTGCCGCCGGGCCGGTGTTGGGTACCGCCGTGGTCAGGGCGGGCGCCGCGATATAGGTGAACGCGACACCGTTACTGGTTCCACCCGCGGTGGTCACCGTAGCCTGAACGGTTCCGGTCCCCGCCGGGGACACTGCCGTGACCTGGGTGGCCGAGTCGACGGTGAACGAGGTTGCCGGTGTGGCACCGAAGTTCACCGCGGTGACGCCGGTCAATGCCGTGCCGGTGAGCACGACGGTCGTGCCGCCCGATTCGGGGCCGGTGTTGGGCACCGCCGTGGTGAGGGTGGGCACGTCGACGAAGGTGTAGATGACGCCGTTGGTGGTTCCACCCGGGGTGGTGGCGGTGATCGCCACGGTTCCGGTCCCCGCTGGTGCGACGGCCGTGATCTGAGTGGCCGAGTCGACGGTGAACGAGGTTGCCGGTGTGGCACCGAAGTTCACCGCTGTGGCTCCGGTCAGGTTCGTGCCCGTGAGCACGACTGTCGTCCCGCCGGACACCGAGCCGAGATTCGGCGCCGCCGTGGTCAGGGTGGGCGCCGCGAAGTAGCTGAACGCGACGCCGTTGCTGGTTCCACCCGCGGTCGTGGCAGTGACCTGCACCGTGCCGGTCCCGGCCGGGGAGACGGCGGTGATCTGGGTGTCGGAGTCGACGGTGAACGAGGTGGCCGGTGTGGCACCGAAGTTCACCGCGGAGGTCGTGGACAGCCCTGTTCCGGTGAGGACCACGATCGTGCCGCCCGATTCCGGACCCTGATTCGGAACCACCGTGGTGAGGGCGGGTGCCGGAATATAGGTGAAGGCCAGGCCGTTGCTGGTTCCACCCGGTGTCGTGGCGGTGACCTGCACGGTCCCCGTCCCGGCGGGCGAGACGGCGGTGATCTGGGTGGCGGAGTCGACGGTGAACGACGCTGCTGGTGTGGCACCGAAGCTCACCGCGGTGGTTCCGGTCAGTCCCGTGCCCGTGAGGACCACCGTGGTGCCGCCTGCGGCTGGGCCTATGTTCGGTACCAGTGCGGTGAGGGCGGGTACCGGGATGTAGGTGTAGGCGACGCCGCTGCTGGTTCCGCCTGGGGTGGTGACCGTGAGTTGCACGGTTCCGGTGCCTGCGGGGGCGAGGGCGGTGATCTGGGTGGCGGAGTCGACGGTGAACGAGGTGGCCGGTGTGGCACCGAAGTTCACTGCTGTCGTTCCGGTCAGACCAGTTCCGGTGATGATCACCGTCGTTCCACCGGTTGCCGGGCCGGTATTCGGAACCACCGTGGTCACGGCGGGTACCGGAATGTAGGTGAAGGCCAGGCCGTTGCTGGTTCCGCCCGCGGTGGTGGCGGTGACTTGCACGGTCCCGGTCCCGGCCGGGGAGACGGCGGTGATCTGGGTGGCGGAGTCGACGGTGAACGAGGTTGCCGGTGTGGCACCGAAGTTCACTGCTGTCGTTCCGGTCAGACCGGTGCCGGTGAGGACGACTGTCGTTCCACCCGCTTCCACACCGGAATTCGGTACCAGCGTGGTGAGGGTAGGCACCGCGACGTAGGTGTAGGCGACCCCGTTGGTGGTTCCACCGGGGGTTGTTGCGGTGACCTGCACGGTCCCGGTTCCCGCGGGGGCGACGGCGGTGATCTGGGTGGCGGAGTTGACGGTGAACGAGGTTGCCGGTGTGGCACCGAAGTTCACCGCGGTGGTTCCGGTCAATCCGGTGCCGGTGAGCACGACTGTGGTGCCGCCGGTGACCGGTCCGGCGTTCGGAACCACCGTGGTGAGGGTAGGCACCGCCACATAGGTGTAGGCGACACCATTAGTGGTTCCACCGGGGGTCGTGGCGGTAACCTGCACCGTCCCGGTCCCCGCCGGCGCCACAGCGGTGACCTGGGTATCCGAGTTGACGGTGAACGAGGTTGCCGGTGTGGCACCGAAGTTCACCGCACTGGTTCCAGTCAGCCCCGTGCCGGTGAGCACGACCGTGGTGCCGCCGGTGACCGGTCCGGCGTTCGGAACCACCGTGGTGAGGGTAGGCACCGCCACATAGGTGTAGGCGACACCGTTGCTGGTTCCACCCGCTGTCGTGGCGGTGACCTGAACAGTTCCCGTACCCGCCGGTGCGACTGCGGTGATCTGGGTGGCGGAGTTGACGGTGAACGAGGTTGCCGGTGTGGCACCGAAGTTCACCGCTGTCGTTCCGGTCAATCCGGTGCCGGTGAGCACGACCGTGGTCCCACCGGTGACCGGCCCGGCGCTCGGTACCACCGTGGTGAGGGCAGGCACCGCCACATAGGTGAAGGCGACCCCGTTACTGGTTCCACCCGCTGTCGTGGCAGTGACCTGAACAGTTCCCGTACCCGCCGGGGAGACGGCGGTGATCTGGGTGGCGGAGTTGACGGTGAACGAGGTCGCTGGTGTCGCGCCGAAGTTCACCGCAGTCGCTCCGGTCAGATTCGTACCGGTGAGGACGACCGTCGTGCCGCCGGTCACCGGGCCCACATTCGGCACGACCGTGGTCAGAGCGGGCGCCGCAATGTAGGTGAACGCCACGCCGCTACTGGTTCCACCCGCAGTGGTCACCGTCAGTTGCACGGTTCCCGTCCCCACCGGAGAGACAGCGGTGATCTGGGTGTCGGAGTTGACGGTGAACGAGGTCGCCGGTGTGGCACCGAAGTTCACCGCGGTGGCTCCGGTCAGACCGGTTCCGGTGATGACGACTGTCGTGCCGCCGGTCGCCGGGCCCGTGTTCGGCACCACTGTGGTGACGGCGGGTACCGGAATGTAGGTGAAGGCCAAGCCGTTGGTGGTTCCACCGGGGGTTGTTGCGGTGACCTGTACGGTTCCGGTCCCGGCGGGGGCGATGGCGGTGATCTGGGTGGCGGAGTTGACGGTGAACGAGGTTGCTGGTGTGGCACCGAAGTTCACCGCAGTCGCTCCGGTCAATCCGGTGCCGGTGAGCACGACTGTGGTGCCGCCGGTGACTGGTCCGACGTTCGGTACCAGTGAGGTGAGAGTAGGCACCGCGACGTAGGTGTAGGCGAGACCGTTGCTGGTTCCGCCTGCGGTGGTGGCGGTGACTTGCACGGTTCCCGTTCCAGCGGGAGCGATGGCGGTGATCTGGGTGGCGGAGTTGACGACGAACGACGCTGCCGGTGTGGCACCGAAGTTCACTGCTGTCGTTCCGGTCAATCCCGTGCCGGTGAGCACGACTGTGGTGCCGCCCGTCACCGGACCGACGTTCGGTACCAGGGTGGTCAGGGCAGGTACGGCGACGTAGGTGAAGCCGACGCCGTTGCTGGTTCCGCCGGGCGTGGTGGCGGTGATCTGGACTGTCCCGGCCGCGCCCGCGGGAGCGAGGGCGGTGATCTGGGTGGCGGAGTTGACGGTGAACGAGGTCGCTGGTGTGGCACCGAAATTGACCGCGGTGGTTCCGGTCAGGTTCGTGCCGGTGAGCACGACGGTGGTGCCTCCGGTCACCGGGCCGAGGTTCGGCACCGCTGTGGTCAGGGTCGGTGTCGCGACGTAGGTCAGGGGCAGAGCGTTGGTGGTTCCTCCGGCGGTGGTGACGGTGACCTGCACGGTGCCGGTCCCGGCGGGGACGACGGCGGTGATCTGGGTGTCGGAGTTGACGGTGAACGAGGTCGCTGGTGTGGCACCGAAGTTGACCGCGGTGGCGGTGGACAAACCGGTTCCGGTGAGCACGACCGTGGTGCCGCCGGTGGTCGGGGCGGTGTTGGGGGAGAGGCTGGTCAGGCTCGGGACTCCGGCGTAGGTGTAGGAGACGCCGTTGCTGGTTCCACCCGAACCGGTGACCGTGACCTGGACCGTCCCGGACCCGGAGGGTGCGATGGCGGTGATCTGGGTGGGGGAGTTGACGGTGAAAATGGTGGCGGTGTTACCGAACCGTACCGTCAATGGACCGGTGAACCCGCTGCCGGTGATGACGACATTGTTGCCGCCCGCCGCCGGGCCCGCGGTCGGGGAGATCGAGGTGATGGTCGGGACCACCACGTAGACGAAGGTGACCGGGTTGCTGGTGCCGCCCGGGCCGGTGACGGTGATCGACACGATCCCGCTGCCGGGAGGCGATACCGCGGTGATCTGGCTGTCGGAGTTGACCGTGAACGAAGCCGCCGGTGTGGCACCGAAATTCACCGAGGTGACACCGGTCAGACCCGATCCGGTCAACGTGACCGTGGTCCCGCCCGCGGTGGAGCCTTGGCTGGGGCTGACGCTGCTCAACGAGGGAACAGCGACATAGGTGAACGGAACCCCGTTGCTGGTGCCAGTCGTGGAGGTGGTCACGGTGACCAACACCGTCCCGGACAAATTGGCCGGAGCGATCGCGGTGATCTGCGTGGGCGAGTCCACCGTGAAAGAGGTTGCCACATTACCGAACTTCACGCTCGTGACAATCGGGACGAACCCCGTACCGGTGATCGTCACAGTCGTATTGGCGGGCCCTGATGTGGGGGAGATGGAAGTGATGGTAGGCATCGCGCTGCCTCCTCGTTGCCGTGGTGATGGATCTTCTGCACCGGGGGGTGCCCGACTCGCTCAATGGCCCGGCTACTTTCCATTAACATTCCGGGACCGACGCCGTGGCAACGAATCTCGACTCCGATTTCGTCCGTTTTCGGATCGACCACGATCAAGACCGAGAATTCGGTTGGAACCCTGCAGGTCTGGCAGGCCAACGCCGGTGAGCTGGACCGCCACCTCAAACGACTCATCGCGTTGGGCCTGCGACGAAAAACCAAGCGGCACAAGATAATCCTGCGCGCGATGATGCAGATCGCGGTTCGCCACGGCGCGGTGGAGACCAACCCCGTCGACCGGGTCAGCCCTTTCGGGCGGCGCCGCAACCCCGCCCGCGGCAAGGTGCAAGACCAGGACACCTTGCCGGCCTTCCGCGCCCAGATCCGAGCATGGGCCAACGGCGAGGCGATACCCGGCACCCCCGCCTACACCTGCGGACGGCCCGCGAGACTGGACCGTGGTCTAGGTCGTCGACGTGATCACCGGCACCGGGATGCGCCCGCACGAGGTCTTCGCCCTGCTTCTCGATGACATCAATCTCGAGCCCCCGAGCTCTACGTCGACGTGACCGGGACCTTGGTCGAGGTGAAAGGGAAGTGGGTACGCAAACCCGCGCCGAAGTCCAACAACGGCTGGCGACGCATCCTGCTACCGGCCCATACTGTCGAGGCGATCCGCGAGGCGATCAAGGACCTGGAGACGTCTGGCTGCGGCAACCTTATGGGACTGCTGTTTCCTGCCCGCAACGGCTCGGTGCGCAACCCGAACAACTTCGGGCGCACCTGGCGTGCCGCGCGCGGGGAGAACTTCGCCTGGGTGAATCCCCGGACCTTCCGCAAAGGCGCGGCCACCGCCGTCGACCACGCCTACGGCGACCCCGAGATCGACCTGCGGAAACGGTGATGATAGAAGCAAAGGGCCGGTTCGAGTTCAGCACCACCACCGTTTGCGGCAGAACCGACCTGTCCGCCGTTGCGATCACCGAGTCGGTGAAGCGCTATCTCAACGATCGGCAAGCGATCATCGCGTGGGAAACCATGCGTCACAACGACATCGAGGCGCTGCGCCAGCAGATCGGCGCGATCGAAACACGGGCCGCGGAAGAGATCGCCCGCCATCGCGCCGATCAAGCCGCTGAACTGCTCGAGATCAGCACGAAGCAAGCCCGGCAGCTGATCAACGCCGCACGCGCAACCGGCGCTCGACACGTGCCGAGCGCATCAGCGAAGAACACCGCCACACCGAACGTGCAGCAACAGGATTCTCAACAGGCCGCTGCGAACCCCGATCCGAAACCGCCCACCCGCCAGGCCGCCGAACACATCCACGCTAACCCGACCATTACGCTGCAGATCCCGACCCGACAACCCTGGCCCGCGAATCCCGCCGGATGGCGGCATACAGCTCCTTCACCAGCAAGCCGAGTGCCGGAATCGGATCTGTCGGATGGGCATGCTGCTCGAATCCAGCGACAGAAGTTCGCGGCAGGGGTTCAGGCCCCGGCCGCGAACTCTTGGAGGATCTGCGTCAGCGACGCTGAATCCTGCATCATCGGCAGGTGCCCGGTCGGCACCTCACGGCGGAATTTGGGGTCGAGTTGGGCGGCATACTTTCGTTGCGACGCGATGGGGAACTCCCGGTCGACCGTGGTCGTGACGTATCCGCTGCGGGCCGGGAGCGTGCGCGGCGACACACCGTCCCGATAGAGGCGCTGCGATTCCGGTTCAAATTCCGAAACGATGCGCGCGATGTCGGCGTCGCCGAGCCCCGCGCACAACCCGGAGCGGATCATCTTCTCGGGAGGTCGGGTTCCGGCGAGCCGCATGATCAGGCCGACGATATAGCGTTGTGGCGCAGGCAGTGCACCGAGGAATGACGTCCCGGCGGCGGGCACTGCAGCGGCGACGCCGATCAGGCCGTCGACGCGCTCAGGTGCTATCGCAGTGATCTCGCTGGCCACGACGCCGCCGATAGAGTGAGCCACGATCGTGAATGGCCCATCGGGCGCTTGTGCCAGAGCGGTGTCGGCGTAGTCGCGGAGGGTCGCGTCGCCCCGCTTCGGGTAGACAGCGACTACCGATTCGATGGGCAGGGAAGCTCGAACGTCGTCCCAGATCCAGGCTGGAAGCCCGGCACCGCTGAGGAAAAGGATCGGTGTTGTTTGCGGTCTTGTGCTCATCTGCGCTCCTTGGACGGCTCGGCTGCGCTCGCAACAGTAAACAGCTGGTCCGACACACACGGCGGTCCTGTATCGGTGGGCGAGAGCGGTGGTGCTCGTCGATGACGGTTTGCAATAGCCCGGCTCGAGCTGCAGCGCGATCCCGTAGGGGTTGTGGCGAGCGTGGATTGTCGGTGTGAGCTGCAAGTTCGGCGACTCGATCGACTCGAGCCCCGCCCGAGGTTCGGCACTTACCACCTCGCGGCGGGCATCTGAATTCGTGGCACATCGACTGCAGGAAGATCGGCTCCGGATGCGGAGACCTGTGTTAGCTTGTGCTGCAGAGTGTTCGGGAGGGATTGGTTGTGGATCCGCTGACCGTCATAACCACCGCATTGATTGCGGGAGCTGCTGCGGGGGGTACTGAGGCCGCATCCATGGCTGTGCGCGATGCATATACCGCGTTACGTGATCGCCTCAGCGGCGGCGCTGATTCCCGAACCATCACGGTGATCGAGGCGAACGAGGCAGCGCCGGGTAGCAATATCGGTGAGCTCGAAGAGACGCTGAGCCGTCATCGTTCGATGGAAGATCGTGAACTGCAGGCCGCCGCGCAAACTCTGCTGTCGCGGCTGCCTTCCGATCGCGTCGACCATGCTCGGACCCGGATCGACTTGCGTCGTGCCCGGGGTGTGCAGATCGGCGACCACAGCACCCAACACAACACCTTCGGCTGACACCGAGCTCCGCTGTGGAGGGAGGCAACATCGAGGAGGTACCCGCCGAGGGCGCTGGTCGTGACGGGTTCGTGGACGCTCGCGAGGCGCGGGGCGTGCAGATCGGTGATCACAACACCCAGGTGATCTACAGCTATCACGGGACGTGGACCGACGGAGTAGCGCCGGCCCCGTTGATCGGTGTCGCGGGCGAGGTGGAGTCGCCGTATCGGGGGTTGGGCTGGTTCTCCGAGCGTGACGCCCCGTTCTTCTTCGGCCGCGATTCCGCGATTGACGCACTGCTGCAACGGCTCTCACATCGGATTCGGCAGCCGGGGATCTTGATGGTGTCCGGGGTGTCGGGTGCGGGGAAGTCGTCGCTGCTACGCGCCGGAGTCCTGCCGCGGATCCGTGGGCAGGGTTTGGCGGATATGCCGCAGGCCCACTCGTGGCCGTGCTTGGTCTTCACCCCGGGGCATGCTCCGCTCGACGAACTGGCCTTGTCCACGGCTCAGGTGGCAGGGTCGGATGCGGCGGTGGCGCGCCGTGAGCTACGCGAGGACCCGTCCGGTTTCGCGGTGCTCGCCGCGCAGGCCGCGCACGCGGGGCCTGCGGCGGAGCAGGGTGGTGCGCGTGGGCTGTTGCTGGTCGTGGACCAGTTCGAGCAACTTTTCACCCAGTGTCCGGACGAGTCACAACGCCAGGCGTTCGTCGCCGCGTTGCACGCGGCGGCGACGACTCGCCATGCCGGTGCCGTGATATTGGTGGTGTTGGTGGTGCGCGCGGATTTCGAGGCTCGCTGCGCCGATTACGAATCGTTGGTCGACGCGATCCAGCATCACTACCTGGTGACCGCAATGACCGAGCGGCAACTGCGCATGGCGATCACCGAACCGGCCAAACAGGCCGGTG
This sequence comes from Nocardia sp. Marseille-Q1738, assembly GCF_965283145.1. NCBI lineage: Bacteria > Bacillati > Actinomycetota > Actinomycetes > Mycobacteriales > Nocardiaceae > Nocardia > Nocardia sp. Marseille-Q1738. The sequence continues at coordinate 86,122 of NZ_CBDIMS010000005.1, forward strand.
CGCGCGTCGACGACGACCTCGTCGAACAGTTGTTGCGAGAGACCCGTGCCCGTAGACATGATTCGGTGTCGGCGGTGTCGGCGGCCGGGGTGCTGCCGCTTCTGTCGCATGCACTTGATCGGACCTGGCGGCTGCGGGCAGGCGACACCGTTACCGTCGCCGATTTCGAACGCACCGGTGGATTGGAAGGCGCGGTCGCCGACAGTGCGCAGCGGGCATACGATTCGCTGACCCTGCCCCAGCAGCGGACCGCGCGGCGCGTCTTCACCAGGCTGGTCATCAGCGGCAGCGACGGCACCGATACGGCCGACCGAGTACATCGTGACGACCTGGTCTGGGAGGGCGTCGAGAGCGATGATGTCGACGCGGTGCTGGCGGCGTTCACCGACGAACGTCTGCTCACCGTGGGCGCGCAAACCGTCGAGATCAGCCATGAGGTGCTGTTGTCGACCTGGCCACTGCTGCGGGACACCTGGATGGCCGACACTCGCGAGAACCGCGCCGTATGCGCGCGGCTGCGCGCCGCGGCGGCCGAATGGGAACGCCATCTTCGTGACCCCGCGTATCTCTACTCCGGTAGCGTCCTCGATACCGCCGCCGCGGCCGCTGAACAGATCGCCGCGGATCCGGCGCGGTACCCACCGCTCGGGGATACCGAAACGCAGTTCCTCACCGCCGGCATCCGGGCGCAACACCGCCGCACCCGGCAACGCAGAGCCGCCGTCGGGGTGTTGATGGTGCTCGTCGTCGCTTTGGCGGCCGCTACACTCGGCCTGTTCCGTGCCGGTCAAACTTCTGCTGAGCAACGCGATAACGCCGTGTCACGTGAGTTGGCCGGCCGAAGCGAGCGCCTGGCCCCCTCGGATCCGTTCGGCTCCCGGGTGTCGGCGTTGGCGGCATGGCGAATCGCCCCGACGCCGGAAGCCCGGTACGCCGTGCTCGCCGCTATCCGCAACCCTGCGATAGCAATACTCACCCACGTCGATGTGCTGAGATCGATGGCGGTCAGGCCGAAGAGCAACATCCTCGCCACCGCCACCGCCGCCGACCCCGTCGACGGCACAGTCCGATTGTGGGACGTGGCAAACAATCGGCCGCTCGGCGAGCCGCTGCACAGCTCTTGGCCGATAAGCGAAGTGGCATTGAGTCCGGACGGCAAAACCCTCGCCATCGGCGGCGACAACAAGCTTCAGTTCTGGGACATGGAAAACAACCGGCCACTCGGCGAGCCGTTTACCGGCCTTGTCGGGCTCGTGGGGTCGATGGCGTTCAGCCCGGATGGCAAAACCCTCGCCATCGCCTCCCTGAGTAGCGCCGCCCGGTTGTGGGATGTGGCAAGCAATCGGCCGCGCGGCGAACCGATCAGGGGGCACACCGGGTTGGTGCGGTCGGTGGCGTTCAGCCCGGATGGCACAACCCTCGCCACCGTCGGCAATGACCCCACCGCCCGGCTGTGGGACGTGGAAACCGGCCGGCCGCTCGGTGAGCTTACGGACCATGACGGGTTCGTGCGGTCGGTGGCGTTCAGCCCGGACGGCAAGATCCTCGCCACCGCCGGCGACGACGGCACCACCCGGCTGTGGGACGTAGAACATCACCGCGCCCTCGACAAACCCCTCACCGGCCACGACGGCCCAGTGAACTCGATAACGTTCAGCCCGGACGGCACAACCCTCGCCACCGTCGGCGACGACGGCACCGCCCGGCTGTGGGACGTAGAACATCACCGCGCTCTCGGCGAACCCCTCACCGGCCACGACGGGCCAGTGAAATGGGTGGCGTTCGGCCTCGACGGCACAACCCTCACCACCGGCGGCCAAGACAGCACGATCCGATTGTGGGATGCAACCGGCCGCCGACCGCTCGGCGAACCGCTGACCAGTGAGAACACGGTGATAGGTGCAGCCGCTTTCAGCCCCGACGGCACAATCCTCGCCACCGGCAGCAGCAGGGGCACAGTCCAGCTGTGGGACGTGGAACATAACCGACCCCTCGGCGAACCACTGACCGGTCACAACAACTCGGTGTACTCGGTGGCGTTCAGCCCGGACGGCAAAACCCTCGCCACCGGCAGCGAAGACGGCACAGCCAGGCTGTGGGACGTAGCAGGCAACCGGCCCTCCGGCGAGCCACTGACCGGCCACAAATCCGGCATAGCCTCGGTGGCGTTCAGCCCGGACGGCAAAACCCTCGCCACCGCCAGCTACGACTCGATCCGGTGGTGGAACGTTGAAGACCACCGGCCACTCGGCGAACCGAGTACCGGCCACAAATCCAGAGCAAGGATGGCGTTCAGTCCCGACGGGAATACCTTCGCCGTCGCCACCGGCGACACGGTCCGGTTGTGGGACGTACAAGGCAACCGGCCGCTCGGCGACCCACGCACCTACGCCACCCCGGCGGCGGGATCCATGGCGTTCAGCCCCGACAGCGCGACCCTCGCCACCGGCAGCTTCGACGGCACCGTCCAGTTGTGGGATGTAACACACAATCGAGCCCTCGGCGAACCACGCACCGAACACCGCTCCAACATCACCTCGTTGGCGTTCAGCCCCGACGGCAAATCCCTCGCCAGCGCCAGCGACGACGGCACCGTCCGGCTGTGGGACGTACAAGACAACCGGCCGCTCGGCGAACCACTGGACGGCCACAATGGATTGGTGCAGACGGTGGCGTTCGGTCCGGACGGAAGAATACTGGCCGAGGTCACCAACGGCCCCAAGGTACTGCTGCATGACGTCGGCTTCACGGTCGACCCCGCAGCATCGCTGTGCTCGGGAACCCCGAACTGGTTCACTCGAGAGCAGTGGGACCAGTACGTGCCATCCGATTTCAGTCCGGGGTACCGGGCACTTTGCCCCTGACCGGTGTCAGCGATGCCACGGAATACCCGGGTACAACGGGGGGCTTTGGAGCAGAAGCCGCAGACGATGCTGTATTCGCCGGGCACGGCGAGCGAGGTGGCCAACCAGAACGACAGTGCCAGGCAGCAGGGGGTGATTTCAGCTAGTCCTTCTGGATCCGGCGATGGCCGAGCCGTAGGTGCAGCTTATCGACGGACTGGGGGCGCGATCCCGCTTCGAGCAGCATTCGGTCGTAGTCGAGGAGGAATGCGGCCAGCAACGCCCGCAGCTGCGCCGGGGCGCTCGGTTCGAACGCGAGCCGATGCCCGCCGATGGCGAGAATGAAAGGGGCGTAGGAGATTCCGTCACTGCCGACGACCGCCCAGGCCGAATCGGCGATGCTGGTGCTGACGATGCGAGCACAGGCGACGCCTCTAGCGTCGTACGCCGTGAAGCCGAGGCGTGATCCGAAACTGCGATCGGCCTCGATCCGCCGGGAGCCTACGCCGAGTCGTGCCAACCGTGTCCGCGTACCTGGTCTGATCGAGGACAGACGACCGGTCGCGGACGCGTTGCACGGCAAGACCATCGACAGCTGCTGCCGGAGCCGAAGCCGATCCTGCCGGTAGCGCGGACGAGACCGTCGTAGAAGTCGCGGCATTCAACCGTCAAAGTTGGGGGAGCGGTCGGCTTTCGGGAAGGCCGGGACCGGAATCGTGGGCGACGTTGACCATTGCGTGGTGGCCGTCCCGGTCGCTCTGTCACCCGTCAGTCGCTAGGTGATCGGGGCTTCTAACTTGGAGCGGACGACGATCATCGGGATGTCCACCGAATGCAGCAGGGCGTTGCTGGTGGAGCCGAGGAGCATGCTGGCGAAGCCGCCGCGGCCGTGGCTGCCGACGATGATGAGTTGGGCGTTCCCGGATTCTTCGAGGAGGGCGCGGACGGGCCGATCGACGACAACGATACGACGGACCGGAACGTCGGGGTATTTGTCGGTGTAGCCTGCCAGGCTTTCGGCCAGTACGACCTGCTCCTGCCGATGTAAGTCGGCCCAGTCACCGATCGGCAGATCCAGGCCGGTGACGTCGCTCCAGGCATGCACGGCGACAACGCCGACGCCGCGCAGCGAGGCCTCCTCGAAGGCCAGTTCGACGGCGGGAACGCTGTTGTCGGTACCGTCGACGCCGACCAGAATCGGCTTGGTCGCAGACACCGCGTCGATCGCGGACATCCCGTGGATCACCGCGACCGGGCAACGGGCGTGCTGGGTGGTGGCCGCGCTGACCGAGCCGAGCAGCCCACGCCGGAAGGCGCCCAGGCCGCGGCTGCCGACGACCAGCATTCTGGTGTGTTGGGAGCGCTCGATCAGCGTGGGAATGATCGGCTCGAACGTCACCTCGGTGCTGATGTCCGGCTCCGCGCCGGGCGCCGCCGTGCGGGCCACACGCATTGCCTCGGTCAGGATCCGGTCGCCGTCGCGGCGCAATGACTCCAGGTCCGCTTCCCCCAGGGACATGCCCGGACCGAAGCCGGTCGGGATCGCCATCGCGGTGAGGAGGTGCAACGGGCTGCCGTGCAGGGTGGCTTCTACCGCCGCCCACGCGACGGCATGATAAGAGCTGGCCGAGCCGTCCGCGGCGGCGAGAATCGGTGAATTGCCTACCATGCGCTTTCCTTTTCGCTCCGGAGATCACTACTGATCCGCACGGAGATACCCGGTTTCGGTTGCGCGACACCCGAGAGCAGCGCCACCGCACGCCCCGCTATTCCCGTTCCCGAAGTGCTGAGACCTTCGACAGGACCGAACCGTTCTTCGCATCGCATTACCCCAGCCTCGAACGCACACGCCGGAGCCGACCTGCGCCAGTGCACTGCGGCCGCCCACCGAAACTGGATTCTGGTTCGGTTTTGCGACACCGCGTTCGGGTAGCACCTCGAACGAACGCAGAATATCGAGCCCCCCGGGAGGTATGGGTAATGACTCTGGAGGAGACGGGCACCGTCACCACCTCCTGCGCAAGATGGAGACTGCAATCTCCGCTATCTGCGTGTCGTGCTGAACAAGACGGCGCACGTATACATCGACTCGACTCAGGTCTGCGACTCAGCACGCGGAATCACTCTCGACGATGACGCTGATGAAGCCAACGGCCGGCGGGTGGGATCGCTTGCTCGGGACCGCCGTATCTCAGGTAAGGAGTTCCTCCGTGCGGAGAAAGGGCAGCTCGAGATGGTCGACGTACCCGCAGGCATGATCGTCGTGTACACCGACGTAGCGTGTGGCTGGTCCACCATTGCGTTGGACCGCTTCTATCGAGAAAGGGCTCGCATCGGCGCCGAGGACAAGCTACGGATCGACCTGCGACTGTTCGCACTCGAAGACGTCAACCGGTTCCCGATCCCGAAACGCTACCTGGACGCCGAGATCCCCGTCATCGGCGCACTGGATCCGGATTTCGGGTGGAAGCCCTGGCAGAACGACACATCGACCTGGCCTAACTCCACCCTGCTCGCCAACGAGGCCGTCCACGCCGCCAAACAGCAGTCGTTGCGAGCTGCCGAGGAACTGGACATGGCGATCCGGCGAGCCTTGTTCTGCGACAGCCGTCCCATCGACCTGCTGCACGAACTGATCGACATCGCCGCCCTCTGTCCCGGCGTCGACGGCGAACACCTGGCCGCAGCATTGGAGACCGGCGCTGCCCGCGCGGGCATGATGCGCGACTACCGCGCACATCGCGACCAGGTCCAGGGCAGCCCACACTTCTTCCTCGCCGACGGCAGCGACATCCACAACCCCGGCATCCAACTGCACTGGGTCGGCGAACCCGGGGCAGGATTTCCCGTCATAGACTCCGACGACCCACTGGCCATCAACCGGCTTCTCGATCACGCGCTGACCAGCGCTCACTGACCAATACCCCTCGCCTGGGGTGGCCACCGGTGCGCCGGTCACCAGGGCACCGTTCCGGCGTCGTCGAAGAATCCGCCGGTCGGGCCGTCGTCGGGCAGGGTCGCGAGGCGAATCGCGATGGCAGCACCCTGTTGCGGTGTACGGACGCCGCGAAAACCGGTGAGGTCGGTGGCGGTGAAACCGGGACAGCCGGAGTTGATCAAGATGTTGGTATCACCCAGTTCCTTGACGTACTGGAGAGTGAGGGCGTTGAGGAAGGTCTTCGAGGCCAAGTAGGCGGCGGGAACCGGGCCCATGTCGATGCCGGGTGTGGTTTGCAGGGCGAGCGAGCCGACGCTGCTGGACATGTTGACGATTCGCGGTGAGGCCGAGGCGCGCAGCATCGGCAGCATCGCGTTGGTGACCCGGATGACCCCGATCACGTTGGTTTCCACGACGATTCGCACAGTCGCGGGATCGACCGTGGTCGGTGTCTGCGGCATACCGCCGGTGATCGCGGCGTTGTTGACCAGGACGTCGAGTCCTCCGGTATGGTCGGCGATCAATTCGGCCGCAGCGGCCACACTTGCGTCGTCGGTCACGTCGAGCGGCACATCGAACGCATCGGTCCCGGCCGCGCGCAGCTTCTCCACCGCGGTGTCGCGGCGTTGTTGATCCCGCGCGCCCACACCGATTCGCCAGCCGAGAGCGCCTAGGCCTGCGGCGATCTCGTATCCGATTCCTTTGTTCGCGCCGGTCACCAGCGCAATCGTCTGTTCACTCACACCGCCGATCCTGCTGCGATTCCGGGTGTAGCGTCCAAGACCGATCGGGTGGGCGGCGATACCGCACGGGTATTGGTCGTGGTCATCGCCGGTTACCATGACCTGGTGGAGACGCGGGAGTTGCGATATTTCGTCGCCGTCGCCGAGGAGTTGCACTTCGGGCGGGCGGCACAACGGCTCTCCATGGCGCAACCACCGCTGTCGCGGGCGATCCAGCAACTCGAACGGCGGCTCGGAGTCGTTCTGCTGCACCGCGCTGCTCGCGCAATCACTTTGACCAAGGCCGGGTCGGTGCTTCTGCGGGAGGCCCGGCTCGCCCTCGAAGCGGTCGAAGCCGCCGAGCGCCGCACCCGCCGCGCCGCTGCCGACCGGCCCGGCGTGCTGCTGGCCACCAAGGCAGGAGCGTCCAGAGAACTGTTGTCGAAGTTGCTGGACGCCTACGCCGCCGACCCCTCCGCTGTCGCAGTCGAGGTGATGCTCTGCGGGCCCGGCGAACCGGAAGGTCTACTACGCAACGGGCGTGCCGACGTTGCTCTGCTCCACCGGCCCTACGAGACGACGGCCGGATTCGACACCGAGGACCTGCACACCGAACAGCAGGTCGTGGTCCTGCCCGCGGGGCACCCCCTCGCCAAGCGACCCCACATGTCGATGGCCGAGGTCAACGCCCTGACGGACCTGCCCCTTCCACGCTGGCCTCGACGGGATGGGAGTTATCCCGACGGCCCCGGCCCGCAGGTTCGCGACCATACCCAATTGACCCAGCTGATCACGCTCGGCCGGGCCTGCGCGCTCATGCCCGAGTCGCTCCGAGCCCAGCTACGCGACGATCACGCCATCGTGCCCGTACCGGACGCACCGGCCGTCACGACCGTCATCGCCTGGCCACCACACAGCAGATCCCAAGCCGTCGCCGACCTTGTCCGTACGGCGACACGCCTCTAGCCGATAACATCCGCAAATGCCGCATATCGGACGGCCGGCCGAGTCGCGAGATCCTGCCAATCACGTGGGTCGCTGGTGCTCGACGGCGCGCGGTGGTGACGCGGGACGTCGTCGTTGTAGACGGCGACGTAGGTCTGGGTCGTGGTGATGTCGTTGTGGCCGAGGAGTTTCGCGGCGATGTGCACCGGCAGGCCGTTGGAGACGGCTTCTGTGGCGAAGATCCTGCGGAAGTCGTGCGGCGTGTAGCGCAAGCAACTGGCCGTCGGGACCGACGAGTTCGGCGCGTTGGATGGCGAGCCGCAGAAGACGGTGGGTGACCGCTGTGCTCATGACTCGAATCTCGGCTCCGTAGCGACGCTGGAACAGGTGCGGTAGTGGCGCGCCAGTCAGCCGTTCGTAGGAGTCGTAGCGGGCGACGAGCGGGATGTGCTGATTCCCGCCGCGCACCCGGTGATATCGACATCGATACCTGGACCTGGCGAGTGCGGCGGCAGACCACGCCATCACCGGGCGGTATGGAAGACAAAGGCACCAAGGGCAACCGGGCGCGGTACGTGCCATTGATCGAAGAAGTTCGGCAACTGGTAACCCGGCGCATCGCGATCGTCGGCACCGACAACCCTGACGCGCGACTGTTCCGCGGTCCGCGCGGTGGACGGATCGCTACCGGCGTGCTGCGGGATGCCACGCACTGGGACGAGGTCGTCACCAAGCTCGGCTACGAACACCTGCGTCGGCACGATCTGCGGCACACCGGGCTGACCTGGATGGCGGACGCTGGGGTGAGCCTGCACGTGCTCCAGAAGATCGCCGGACACGCCGACAGCCGGACAACTGAGCGGTACATCCATCCGGATCGTCGGGAGATCACTGGGGCTGGTGACAAGCTGTCGAAGCACCTGCGGTCCGTTCTGGTCCCGCTCTTCGGGTGGTCGGCCAATGAAGAAAGCCCCCCGACGCTGGTCAGAGGGGCTTTCTCGTCTGTCGGGCTGACAGGATTTGAACCTGCGACCACTTGACCCCCAGTCAAGTGCGCTACCAAACTGCGCCACAGCCCGTTGCGTCCGCTTCGCGGGTGCTCGAAGGAGATTACCGCACGAGCCGGGGAGGGGGCTAATCGCCTAGTCAGAGTGGGTTCGGGTCGGTCGTTCCGATGTCACGCGTCGGGGGAGGGGGAGAAGGGCGGGAAGATGGCGCGGGCGGGTCGGCGGGCCTGGTGCCGCAACGCCTGCGAGATGTGTCGGTGGGGGCACCATCCGAGGGGTGAACCGAGCACGAATAGCGAGTACCGCGCTACTCGGGATTTGGGTGGTTCGCGGGGGCTAGGTTCATGCTGGTGCTCGGTCCGCACGGGGAAGGAGATCACTGTGCCTACAGCTAATTTCGGTACGAAGGACGATCCTGGTTTCGAGCTCGAGCAGAGTCCGGATCTGATCGTGGTACGGACCTACAGCGGGCGCGGGGTCCGGCAGAAAACCGGATCGGTGCGGACGCCGCTAGCCGGTCAGCTCGATGACGCGACGTTGGTGCAGGCCTACCCGGAGGCGGGGGTCGAGGTGTATCGGCTGCCTGCCGGGGAGTCGGTGGAGCGACGCAAACCGGTGCTGAATGCCGCGCCGGAGGTTCGGTTCGCCGGGCATGTGCTGGTGGATCCCGGCACTGAGGAGCCGGTGCTCTACACCGAGAACGTCTTCGTGAGGTTCGTCGACCGGGTCGATCACGAGCATTGTCTCGACGTCTTGGCGTCGGCGGGCCTGCGAGTGAAAGAGGTGGTCACGTATGCGACCAACGCGTATTTCACCGCGGCGCCGGAGGGGACCGGTCAGCGGGTGTTCGATATCGCGAATGAGCTGTTGAGCCGCGACGACGTGGAGTACTGCCACCCCGAGCTGATCCGTCGCCGTTCCCGCAAGGCGATCTTCCCGCAGCAGTGGCATCTGAAGAAGACGGTGATCGGCGGAAAGCCGGTGGACGCGCACGCCGCGGTGGAAGCGGCCCACGCCGTCACACGCGGTGCGGGGGTGACGATCGCCATCATCGATGACGGTGTCGACATCGACCATCCCGAGTTCACCGGTGGCAGGAAGGTGGTCGCGCCGCGCGACGTCACCTTGCAGATCAACGATCCGCGGCCCAAGGACATGTTCGGCACCGGCCCGGACCGCGGCGAGAACCACGGCACGGCGTGCGCGGGTGTGGCGTGCGCGAACGGCAAGGCAGGGGCGTCGGGAGTGGCGCCGGAGGCCGCGTTGATGCCGATCCGGCTCGCCTCGGGCCTCGGATCGCAAGCTGAGGCGCGTGCCTTCGTGTGGGCCGCCGATCACGGTGCCGACGTCATCTCGTGCAGTTGGGGTCCGCCGGACGGCGCTTGGTTCCGGCCGAATGACCCGCTGCACAACAAGGTGGTGCGGCTGCCCGCCAGCACACGGTTGGCGATCGAACACGCCGTCACCACCGGACGCGGCGGTAAGGGTTGTGTGGTGCTGTTCGCGGCGGGCAACGGCAACGAGTCCGTCGACAACGACGGCTACGCCAGTTTCGCCAAGGTCATCGCCGTCGCCGCCTGTAACGACACCGGGAAACGCAGCGTCTACAGCGATTTCGGAAAAGCGGTGTGGTGTGCGTTCCCCAGCAGCGACTTCGGGCACAAACCTTTCGGACATCCCGCCCCGATCACTCCGGGCATCTGGACCGTCGACCGGCGCGGCCGGGACGGCTACAACCCGGGCGATCCCCAGTCGGGTGATGGAGCGGGCAACTACACCGACGACTTCGGCGGCACCTCCAGCGCTTGCCCGGGAGCTGCCGGCGTGGTGGCTCTGGTGTTGTCGGTGAACCCGAATCTGACCTGGCGCGAGGTCAAGGACCTGCTGAAAGGAGCGTGCGACAAGATCGATCCGCAAGGCGGCCGCTACGGCGCGGACGGGCGCAGCGACAAGTACGGGTACGGCCGACTCAACGCGCTCGCCGCGGTTCGAGCGGCCCGGCCCGCGGCGCCCAGTCCGCTGCCGGTGCTCTGACACACCGGACGATGATGTGACTACGTTGAGCGCCGATCCGGCCAGATGACCGGATCGGCGCTCGACGTCGGGGAGGCCTCGCTCGAGTAACACGGCGGCGGGGGCGTCCCACGTCGTGATCGGGTCGCGGTGTATGTCCGCGTTCTATGGCGGGCGGGGAGAGACTGAGTATGTGACGAAGGACAGCGATCAGCTGATCGTGGTGGACGCCGCGAATGTCGTCGGCTCGCTCCCCGATGGTTGGTGGCGCGATCGTTCCGGTGCGGCACGGCGACTGCTCGCGAAAATGTCCCGGCTCGATGAGCACCTGGAGCGACCGGCCGAGTTGATTGTCGTGCTGGAATGGGCGGCGAAGGCCGCGGTCGCCGGTGCGTCGGATCCGGAGTTCGCCGGCGTGCGTGTCGTGCACGCGGACGGTTCGGGAGATGACGCCATAGTCGGTGTGGTGGCCGCGGCCATCGCGGAGGGCGGCAATCGTCCGGTCACTGTCGTGACGGCGGATCGGGGTCTCCGTGACCGTGTCGAGGCGATCGGGGCGAATACGGTCGGTCCGCGCTGGCTCCTGGACCGCATCGGGTCGTAGCGGTCAGGGTGGCAGCATTCGGAGCGCAAACGTGAGCGCTGGTGGACCTGCGGCAAGTCCGACGCCAGCTGGTTCTCGACCGGACCGACAGGTAGCGTCTCAGTACACCTCCGGCGTTTCACCTGTCCGGCCAGTCCGTTTTGGTGCAGTCTGTGCGGTATGACCGCCTCCGACGCCGTGGGGATGCCTCTGCTGTACCTGGTCGAGATCTCCGAACCAGGGTATTTCAGTCGGCCGTGGTGGAAGATCGCCAGCATCGGCGAGCCGAGCCAGGTCACTGCCGCGCTGCTCGAACTGGCCGTCCGAACCGAACGCGATATCCAGCGCGGTCGAAGCGGCGGACGCTGCTGGTACCGCTACGACGTCCGGTGGTCCGACGGCGCCATGCTGGAGTGTTTTCAGGGCGCCATTCGATCGGTGCTGATCCCCGGCGAGTTGCGCTGTCTGGCTATAGCCATTGCCTCGGCCTCGGGTGCCAACCTGCGTTCCGCTGAGCGGCCGCCGCAGTAAAGCGTCGTCAGCTCGGGAACCGGGCGATGCCATGTTGTCGCGGTAGCTCGGCGCACCATGGCTCGATCCATGCCCGCGACGAAGGCCGGATTCTCGCCCACCCGGTCTGCGAAGCCGTCGGCCTTGCCGCCGTCGTTCGACCGAACAGTGCCGGTTCTTGCCCCCGCTGCGCAAGCTTTCCAGGGGTGATTGCAGACGTGTGCCGATGTCGGCGCGGGTGAGACCGCAGCGGGCCCGCGCCAACGGGGCGGTGAGTGCGCGGGCGGCTCGAGCGGGTTGCGAACAGGCTCATACATCGGCTGTCGGCACGCCCCGCGCTCCAGGTAGCGAGGTGCCAAGCCGATGGCAGGCCGGTGGACGTCGCTGCGCAGCGACGTGACGCGGGCCCACGCACACCAAGGGTGGGATTCTGCCCACCCCTGGGGTTTGCTGGATGATCCCTGAGGTCCCTGGTTCCGAGGTCGTGGACGGCCGAGAGTAGTAACCGACACCGATGCCGATCCCTACCGAGGAACCACGAGATGCAGCCGAGTTACGTTCACCACGTAAGGCAGCAAGTTTTCGAATACGGGGAGACCAGGTCCTACACCTACCTTCGTGAGGCCGGGCGAGAGCTCGGCGAGGAAGTCGTCACCTACCGCGAACTCGACCGCGACGCCAGGGCTGTCGCCGCCTGGCTCGCGGACCGTCCGGAATCGGTGCGGCCGGTCGTGCTCCTCTATCACGACGGGCTGGCGTTCCTGCGGGCATTTCTCGGGTGCCTGTATGCGGGCGTGATCGCCGTTCCCGCGCCTTTGCCGCACGATGACCGCAGCACCCAGCGGTTAGCAGGCATGATCGCGGATTCCGGGGCGCGACTGATTCTCACGACCAGCGACGTCCAGCCCCTTGTCGCGGCCGCGACAAGCGAGATCGTCACCGCGACCGACGGTCCGCTCGGCGACCCGGACGCGTGGCGGATGCCCGCCATCGACTCGGGGACCATCGCCTTCCTCCAGTACACGTCGGGCTCGACGGGTACCCCCAAGGGCGTCGTCGTGACGCATGGCAACCTCATGCACAACGAATCCGCCATCGCCTCGATCGGGCTGAACGATGCCGGGACCGGGGTCAGCTGGATCCCGCACTTCCACGACATGGGCCTGATCGGCTCGCTGCTCGGGGCGTTGTACGCCGGAGCGAACCTGGTGTTCATGGCGCCGACGACCTTTCTGAAGCGTCCGGTGCGCTGGCTGCAGGCCATCGACGGATACCGCGCCACCTTTACCGCCGCACCGAACTTCGCCTACGACCTGATCGCCCGCCGGGTGACCGACGAGCAGGTGGCAGAGCTCGATCTCAGCACCCTCGAAGTCGCGCTCAGCGGCGCGGAACCGGTGCGCGAACGGACGATCGCGGCCGTGCTCGAACGTTTCGCGCCCGCCGGCCTGCGACCCACCGCCTTCCTGCCTGCCTATGGGCTGGCCGAGGTGACGCTGCTGGCCAGCGCCGGATCCATCGCCGAAGCGCCGGTTCACCTGGACCTCGGCCGCGATACCCGGCTGGTCAGTTGTGGTCGGGCGGCCCGCGGTCTGGACATCCGCATCGTCGACCCGCGCACGCGGCAGCGCCTTCCGGAGAACCAGGTCGGCGAGATCTGGATTCGCGGCGACAGCGTGGCGGCGGGCTACTGGAATCGTCCCGAGGCGACCCGCGAAACATTCGCCGCGTATCTCGGCGCCGAGGGGCCGTTCCTGCGCACCGGCGATCTCGGCCTGCTGCACGAGGACGAGCTGTTCGTCACCGGCCGCAGCAAAGATCTGCTGATCATCAACGGCCGCAACATCTATCCCCAGGACATCGAAGACCTGGTACGCGAACTGCACCCGGCGCTGGCCGCCGCCGGTGTCGCCGTATCCGTCGACGCGGAAGGCCGGGAGCGACTCGTCGTGCTGCAGGGTGTGAAGACGGCCCTGCAAGACGGCACGACGCTCGCCGAGCTGTCCTCGGCGATCAAGCACACCGTCGCCCGCGGATTAGACGTGGCCGCACCGAATGTCGTTCTGCTGGAACCCCGATCGGTGCATCGCACCACCAGCGGCAAGGTCCAACGTGGCTCGATGCGGGAAGCGTTCCTGTCGCACCGCGTCGGCGGTGTCCTGCACCAAGATCTCGAACCGGCGCTGAGCCGATCTCTGACCGCCTGACCGACCCGTACCCCGTCGAGGAGCCGAAACATGTTCAGTACCGCCGTCACCTGCCCGGCAACCATCCAGGGATGGCTGGTGGAGCGCGTGGCCGACTACACCGAACGCGCACCCCACCAGGTCGATCCCGCGGTCCCGCTCGCCGAGCTCGGCCTGGACTCCGTGTCGGCGATCAACCTGTGCGGCGAGATCGAGGACCAGTGGTCGCTGGAAGTGGATCCGACCCTGGTCTTCGATCACCCCACCATCACTGACATCGCCGCTCATATCGCGGCCGAATTCGCCCTCGCCGCATGACCGATATCGCCATCGTCGGCCTCGACTGCCGATTCCCGCAGGCACCCGATCCAGCAGCGCTGTGGCAACTGCTGATCGACGGAGGCGACGTGATCTCCGAGGTTCCGGCGAACCGCTGGAACGCCGACGACTTCCACGACCCGGCCGGTGCGCCCGGCACGATCAACACCCGCAGCGGCGGATTCATCGACGATGCCGACGCGTTCGACGACGAGTTCTTCGGTATCACTCCGCGAGAAGCCGAGGCGATGGACCCGCAACAGCGGTTGCTCTTGCAGGCCACCTGGCGGGCTTTCGAGGATGCCACCCTCGATCCTCGCGCCGAGGCCGGCTCGCGGACCGGGGTTTTCGTCGGGGTGATGGCCAACGAATGGGCCAACCTGCAGATGAGCGACTATGCGGCGATCACGCCGCAGCACGGCTCGGGCAACGGATACTTCATGACCGCCAACCGGCTGTCCTACCAGTTCGACCTGAAGGGTCCGAGCATGGCGGTCGACACCGCCTGCTCGTCCTCGCTGGTGGCGATCCATCTCGCCTGCGCCGCATTGACTTCCGGAGAATGCGACCAGGCGATCGCCGGTGGCGTGAACCTGGTGCTGACCCCGGCTGTCGGGGTGTTCTACACCCGAGCCGGGCTCTCCGCGCCGGACGCGCGGTGCAAACCGTTCAGCGGCAATGCCGACGGAATCGTCCGCGGCGAGGGCGTAGCCGTGCTCGTGCTGCGGCGGCTCGCCGACGCGCAGGCCGCGGGCCTGCCCATCTACGCGGTGATCAAGGGCAGCGCGGTCAATTCCGACGGGCGAAGCAACGGCATCACCGCACCGAACCGCTGGGCGCAGCAGCAGGTGATCGGCGCGGCGTGCGAACGGGCCGGAGTCCAGCCGGAGGACGTCGATTTCCTCGAGGCGCACGGCACCGGCACAGTGCTCGGCGACATGATCGAAGTCAAGGCGCTGGGGCAGTGGCACGCGAAGAACCGCGTGCGTCCCTGCGGAATCGGTTCGATCAAAGGCAATCTCGGCCACACCGAGGGAGCAGCCGGCGTCGCGGGCTTGATGAAGGTCGCACTCGCTCTGCACCACGGTGTCGTTCCGCCGTCGAGGTTCGCCGACCAGGAGAACCCGCGGCTGCGGATGGCGCAGCACGGCTTGCGACTGCTCGCCGAACCGATGCCGCTGGACCGGCCCGCGCACGGCGGTGTCAGCAGCTTCGGCATCGGTGGCACGAACGCCCACATCGTGCTCGGTAGCGCACCCGCGGCGGAACCTCCCTCGGCGTCCGGCGGCGGCGTGCTCACTCTGTCGTCGAACGGCGCGGCGGGGCTGCGGCGCAACGCGCATCGCATGGCGGAGTCATTGGCGGCGGTGCCGCGGGATCGCTTCGCGCAGCTCTGCTGGACGAGCAATCGCGCCAAGGCGTCGGGCCCACACCGGCTCGCGATCGTCGCCGCCGACCGCGACGAGGCGATCGCTCGTCTGCGTGGCGACCTGGAATATGGTGTCGCGCAACCGCTGCGCATCGGCTGGATGTTCACCGGCCAAGGCTCGCAATTCGCGGGAATGGCCAGGGCGTTGGACGCGGCGAGCCCATCGTTCCGGCGCGCCCTCGCGACGGTGGATCAGGCCATGACGGCCCACCTCGGCCGTTCGGTGCGCGAGCTGCTGCTCGACCAGCGCGTCGACATCGACCGGACCGAACTCGCGCAACCCGCGATCTTCGCGATGGAGTACGCGCTCGCCAAGTCGCTTGCCGACGCAGGCGTCCGGCCCGCCTGGCTGATCGGTCACAGCATCGGCGAATTCGCGGCCGCCGCGGTGGCCGGGGTGTTCGACCTGGACGACGCCTGCCGACTGGTCGTCGCGCGCGGCGCGCTGATGCAACGATTGCCGGACGACGGCGCGATGCTCGCCGTGCGGGCAACCACCGAACAGATCGCCGAGCTGATCGCGAACGAACCGGACGTCGCGCTCGCGGCGGTCAACGGACCCGGAGAACTCGTGCTCTCCGGTGCGGCCGCCGCGCTGGACCGGGTTCGGGATGTGCTCGCCACGCGTGCGGTGAGCATCAAGGAGCTCAACGTTTCCCACGCATTCCACAGTCCGCTGATGGCGCCGATGCTGGAGCGGTTCGAGGCCATCGCCCGCGAATGCACCTATCGGGCACCGGTTCTTCCGATCTACTCGACCGTGCGTGGCCGTCTGCTCGGCGAGCACGAGGCGATGGACGCCGCGTATTGGACCGAGCACGTCCGTGCCACCGTCCGGTTCGGCGATGCCATCGAGGCCGCTCTCGGCACCGGTCCCACGCACATGATCGAAGTCGGTCCGCGCCGCGTGCTCGCGGCTCTGGTCGGCCGGATTCGTCCCGGCCTGGCGGCGCGTTGCCTGGTACCCAGCCCGGGGCCCGCCGCGACCGGCAGCGAATTGGCCGAGACGCTGGCCGCGCTGTACCGCGACGGATCCAACCCGAACTGGGACGAGCTCTACGAACCGGCCCAGCGGGTGCGCCGTCGCCTGCCGGTGTACGAGTTCGCCACCGAGCACCGGTTCTGGGTCGAACCGCCCACCGTCCCTTCGACTTCCACCCATACCGAGGAAACGACCATGGATCAGGTGATTTCGTTCTTCCGCGAGCAGAACGCGGTGCTGGCGAGCCTGGTGGCAGGCACAGGGCACAGCGGCGCTCCGCAACCGGCCGTCCCACCGATGGCGGCGCCCCAGTCGGTCGCCCCGCAGACGGCGGCCGGGCACACCGCCCTCGCCGCGGACACGGCCGCCGGTGTGGTCCGCGCGGAACTGGCCAGGGTGAGCGGATTCCCGATCGATCGACTCCGCGACGCGCAAACGCTCAGCGACGACCTCGGATTCGATTCGCTCATGCTGACCGACCTGTTCGCCGGACTCATCCGCAAGCTGCCCGGACTGACCATCGACCCCGCCTGGTTCACGCGGACCACGACGCTCGGCGACATGATCGGTTACGTCACCGGTCGGGTCGGCGGACCCGGTTCGGGCGTGCCCGCTTCCAGCCCGGGTGCGACGGCTGCGAGCGCCTCCGAACCCAGATCCGCCGCCGTCGAGGCGGAGTACCGGATCGCCGACTTCCCGGAGGTGAAGGCGATCGCCGACCGACTCTCCGGCGCGGAAGCACTCGGTCTGCCCAATCCCTACTTCCTCGTCAACGACGGGGTCACCAGCGACACCTCGGTGATCGACGGGGAACCGGTGACCAATTTCTCCAGCTACAACTACCTGGGCCTGTCCGGCCATCCGGCGGTCGTCGCGGCCGTCCAGGACGCCGTGGCGCGCTACGGGAGTTCGTGCTCGGCCAGCCGGATACTCTCCGGCGAGAAGCCGGTGCACCGCGAGCTGGAGGCCGAACTCGCCGCCCTGCTCGGCACCGAGGACGCCATCGCGCTCGTGGGCGGCCACTCCACCAACGTCACGATCATCGGGCATGTGGCGGGACCGGAAGACCTCGTGATCCACGACGCCCTGGCGCACGACAGCATCCTGCAAGGCTGCAAGCTGTCCGGCGCGACGCGGCGGCCGTTCCCGCACAACGACCACGCCGCGCTCGACCGGCTGCTCACCGAGATCCGGCACCAATACCGGCGAGTTCTCATTCTGATCGAGGGCGTGTACAGCCAGGACGGCGATATTCCCGATCTGCCCGCGATCATCGCGATCAAGAAGAAGCACAAGGCGCTGCTGATGATCGACGAGGCGCACAGCGTCGGCGTGCTCGGCGAGGGCGGCGGCGGAATCGGCGAATACTTCGGCGTCGACCGCGACGATGTCGAATTGTGGTCCGGCACCATGTCGAAGGCGCTCGCCGGCTGCGGAGGCTATGTGGCGGGCAGTGCGGAGCTGATCCGCTTCTTGAAATACACCACGCCCGGATTCGTCTACAGCGTCGGCATGACGCCGATGAACGCGGCCGCCTCGGCGGCGGCGATCCGGCAGCTGCGAGCCGACCGCGAGCCGCTGGAACGTCTGCGGCGCAACGCCCGGCTGTTCCTGCACCTGGCCCGCGAAGCGGGGATCGACACGGGCGACAGCCACGACACGCCCGTCATTCCGTGCATCGTGGGCGACTCGCTGAAGACATTGCAGTTGTCCAACGCACTGCTGCGCCGAGGCGTGAACGTCAACCCGATCCTGCATCCGGCGGTACCGGAAGGTCTTGCGCGCCTTCGGTTCTTCGTCACCGCCTGCCATACCGAAGACCAGATTCGCGATACCGTCAAGATCCTAGCCGAGGAACTCGCTCTGCTTTCTGGAAGTTGATCCGGGCCGGTCGGCCGCGAGTGTTACCGAGGCTTGCGCCGTGCGCGTCGACGCGCTGCGGGCCGCTGTAGCATCTGTCCGAGATGCCATGTGCCTGGCTGGTCGAGGGCTTGTGGTTGGGCTGATGGCCGCGGGCGATGAGGGCGGATCATGCTGGCCGCTGCCCATCCGGTCAGGGTTGGATCCGTATGTCCGGTGGTGCGGGTAACCCGATAGCCGACGGTGTTGTCGTGGGTGTGTGGCGGCCTGATGAAGGTCATTGCTGCCGACCTCAGCGACCGCATCGGAGGTATGGGGCAGCAATGATTCGCTCGATCATGCGATCCGCGATCTCCGGAATGGCGGCGATCGGCCTCCCGTTCACGAGCGCTCCGGCGCTCGCGTCACCGCCACCTACCGTGTTCGTGACCGGCGGCGAAATCTCCGGGTTCGCCGCGGACGGAATCGTCAAATACCTGGGCATCCCGTTTGCCGCACCCACCGGCGGCGACGCGCGTTTTCGCCCCCCTCGGCCCGCGGAACCGTGGCCCGGCGTCCGGCCGGCGCTCACCCACGGTCCGCTGTGTCCGCAGAACGGATATCTGCCCGGCACCCCACCGACCGGCCCTACCAGCGAAGACTGCCTGACCATCGACCTCTACGTGCCCGGGGGCGCACGCGACAGAAACCTGCCGGTCATGGTGTTCTTCCACGGCGGCGGTTACGTCACCGGTTCCAACAGCCAATACGACGCCCCTTCCCGGATTGTCGCCGAAGGCGACGTCATCGTGGTGGTCCCCAATTACCGCCTCGGGCCGTTCGGATTCATGTCCTTACCCGACCTGGCCGCCGAGTCGGGTGGACCCACCGGAACAGTCGGTATCCAGGACCAACAAGCCGCGCTGCGGTGGGTGCACGACAACGCCTCCGCCTTCGGGGGCGATCCCGCCAACGTCACGATCTTCGGTGAATCGGCCGGTGGTGGAAGCGTCTGTACCCACCTGGCCGCACCCGGCTCCGACGGCCTGTACCACAAAGCCATCGTCCAAAGCGGATCCTGCGCACAGTCGTTTTTGGTTCCCGGCAACCGCGAGGATGCCTTCGCGCGCTCGCAGCGCTACGCCGAAAGCGTCGGATGCGGCGATCCCGCGACACAATTGGCGTGCTTGCGGACGCTGCCCGCGGCGAAACTCCTGGAGTCGCCGACCGTCCAATTCGACGGGCCGGTGCCCATCTGGGTGCCCAGCATCGACGGTGTCGTCGTCACGCGCCCACTCGCCGTCGCACTCGAGGTCGACGACCGGAAAATTCCCCTCATCGTCGGAAGCAACAGCAACGAAGGGGCGCTGTTCGTCGCCGAATCCGACTACGCGCGAGGTCATGCACCGGATGCCGCGAGCTACGAACGCTACGTGCGCCAATCATTCGGCACCTACGCCGATCGAGTGCTCGCCGAGTACCCCCTCGATAACTATCCCGCACCCGCGGCCGCTCAATCCGCGGTCATCACCGACGGTCTGTTCGCGTGCCCGGCACTCCTCACCAGCCGCGTTGCGCGCGACACCGGACATCCCCTGTGGCAGTACGAATTCGACCAGGCGCCATTCGGCGACACCAATCCCGTGCTGCCGGGCGCCTTCCATTCCGCCGAACTGCCCTACCTGTTCACCAGCCTGATGGGCGTGCCGATCCCGTGGACCGGCGCGTCCGATGCCTTCGCCCGGCAGATGCAGCGATGGTGGACCACCTTCGCTCACACCGGCGACCCGAACGGACCGGGCTTGCCCCCATGGTCCGCCTGGCCCGAGCGCAGCCGTCAGGCCCCCGACGGTCCAGTGCTGATCATGCGCGCGACCGGCAGCACCATGTCCAACGACTTCGCTGTCCGACACAGATGCGGATTCTGGTCCGAACGCCCGCGTTGAATCCGTGCGGTTCGTGATGCCCCAAGACGTCGCGGGGCTCCTGGCGCTCGCCATGGGGACCGCGCTTTTGACGTTGAGCAATCGCCGGGACACCGGCAGCGCTCAGCGGTCGGCCCGGTAGCGTCAGCTTCCACCGACGCCGAGAGCGGTCAGTAACACCAAAACTACTGTCGTGACCGCGAATACGCCGTGACCCGCGACGACCGCCACGGGAAAGTGGCTTTCGGCGGCCTCCTGCGTGCCGGATGCGGCCCGTGCGCGGTAGACGGGGAGCCAGCGGGCGAACATGAACAAACCCAGCAAGGCCACAGGGAGGAGCAGAATGAACGCCGTCCACGCGAGGGCGTCTTTGTCGGCGAAGAGATAGATGATCCAGACGATCAAACCGGCGACGGCGAGGATGAAGTGACCGAAGACGGCCGGCGGCGGCAGCTGGGTCGTGTCGGGTTGCCGGGTGGCGCCTTTCGAGATCCAGGTGCTGAGCAGGACGAAACCGCCTGCCGCGGTCAGCAGCCAGGTGATCAATGCCGCGATGGCCATGACGATTCCTTTCGATGCGAAGGAATGGGGATCAGCGCTGGAAGCCGGCGGCCTGGCTGGCCTCGTCGGCCACTCGGACGCCGTAGTGGTAGGCGAGCTTTCCACCGAGGAAGCCCGAGACACCCAGCGCGGCGAGGCTCGCCGCGGACAGCAGCAGCGGGCCGAGGGCGACCGGGCCGTGCGCCCCATCGCCCGCCCGTCGCCACAGGAAACCGATCGCGAAGGCGACCGTGACGGCGAGGTTCAGACTCATGTGCAGCAGACCGGTCCGGAACGCTGGGGTGCCGCTCGGGATGGCCAGCAAATCCAGGAACCCGATCGCGGCCGCGGCCAGTGCGCCCAGCACGCCGATCGCGATCAGCCACAGCGCGCCTTCGGCGAGAAAATCCGGATCGTCCACGACCCGGGAGCCGATGTCGAACACCAGGCTGGCCACCCACGCGCCGATCGGAACGGTCACCAGGATCGGATGGAACGGGTGCCCGTATGGGCCGGCCAGCAGCGCGCTCACCGGGCGCTTCGCCTGTTGTGGATCGCTGGTCACGACAACCTCCGAACTGGGCGGAATGGTGCCTTGCGGTGTCACCGCGGTGCGGGAGCAACTACTCGGCAATACCCACTGCACCGCCGATATCACGATCGGCGTGCGAGAAAGGACTGCTCGATGCGGTCGGCGGCTTCGGCGGAGTCGAACGCGTCGCGGATGCGTACGGCCAGCGGTGTGAGCGCTGTGGTGCTGTCGCTGCTGATCGGCCGGGGATACCAGGCCGGGGAAGGGGCCTGTTACCCCCTCCCCGGCGGAGAACGGCGTACCTCTGCATAGGAGCCCGCGTAGTGCCGTCATCCCTGCAATGCCACGGGCGTGGCGGTGCGCGTAGAGCGGGTCGCACGCTGTGCTCGAATGCGCCGAGTGCAGGGTCGGCGACGGCATTTCGCGGAGCTGGTGTCTAACGGTCGAATACGGGCATCACCTCGCTTTCACTTCGTCGCTTTTGTAGTTCGCAGCGCGATTGCGTACTACGCCTCTGCGGAGGACCACGCTGGGTGGCGCGTCCGGTCTCGGGTCGTCGGTCACGCGACCCCAGCGGGTCCTGGACGGATTGCAGGCCTCCCGCGTGACGCGACCTCGGCGCCGGGATCCACCGGTACGCGGGTCCGCGCATGCGGTCACGGGCTTCGCACAGGATCGCATCGACCTCGGCGAACAACTGTTCGAGGTCGGGGTCGAGCAACCAGACGTCCAGGTCGTCGGGCGACTGCGAGCACGGAACGAGACCGGTCATGACCTGCCTCCCACTCGAGCGACGGGTCAGGCGTCGATCGCCTGGTGCCCGGCGCCGCGGGCGATTTCGATCCTGCGCGGCTTGGCCTTCTCCGCGAGCGGAATCGCCAGACGCAGGACGCCGTCGCGGTAGTCGGCGCGGACGTGCTCGGTGTCGACATTGTCGCCCAGGAACAGCTCGCGGCTGAACTCACCGCGCGGGCGTTCCGTGGCGACCATCTCCCGATTGGCGTCGAGCTCCGGGCGGCGCGCCCGGACCGTCACGACGCCTCCTTCGACCTCCAGACCGAGGGAATCCCGGTCGATGCCGGGGGCGTCGATCTCGACCACGAACTGGTCACCCTCACGCCAAACGTCCATCGGCAGCACCGTCGGCCCTGCGGCCGTGCCGAACACCTGCTGCGTCAAGCGTTCCAGGTCGCGGAACGGATCGGTGCGCATCAGCATGGTCGTCACCTCCAACTCACTCTATTCTGCATAGAACGAATCAGAAAACCTGTGCCAAGTGACACAGATTTCTTATAGCACCAACTTTCGTCTCGCGCAAGGGTCTGGGCGGGGGAAAATATGGCGGCACCGCGACGGGGTGTGAGCCGAGGACGACCGGGTAGCCGCAGACCATGCGTACTACAGCTCCGCTACCGGAGGATCGCGCGGGTGCGCCGCTGCGCGCCGTGGTGACCGGGAGTGACTCCGGCATCGGTGCGGCGGTCGCGGTCGCCCTCGCGGGCGGAGGAACCGATGTCGGGCTCACATTCCACAGCGACCGGCCGGGTGTCGAGAACACCGCCGCGCAGGTGCGCGAACGGGGCATGACCGCCGCGATCCGCCGGCTCGATCTGGCGGATCTGCCGACTGCCGCCGCGGTGATCGATGAATTGGCCGACGAGCTCGGCGGCCTCGATGTCTTGGTGAACTGTGCCGGTACCGGGTCGGCCCAGAAGGTCATGGACATGGACTTCGATACCTGGCGGCACGTCCTGTCGGTCGACCTCGATGGTGCGTTCCTCTGCGCGCAGCGCGCCGCCCGGCACATGATCGCGGCGGGCAGAGGCGGGCGGATCATCAACATCACCAGCGTGCACGAGCACGCGCCCCGGGTCGGCGCCGCGCCGTACTGCGCGGCCAAGGCGGGCCTCGGGGCGTTGACGAAAGTGCTGGCGCTGGAACTGGCCGAACACGACATCACCGTGAACTCGGTGGCGCCGGGCGAGATCTCGACACCGATGACCGGTCAAGAAGACGTCGATCCGCGCGAGCAGTACCGGCCGGGAGTGCCGTTGGGACGTACCGGTCACGCCAAGGAGGTCGCCGCGGTGGTGGCCTTCCTCGCGACACCGGCGGCGGGCTACGTCACCGGCGCCTCGTACGTCGTCGACGGAGGAATGCTCCTGATGGGCCCGCAGGCCAGCACTCTGTTGCCGGACGAGAAGTGGCGCACGCCTTAGCTTTGTAGAACCGCCTCGTCGCACCTCGGTCCGGACGATCCGATGGCATGATCGTGATACCGGGCCGAGCGGCAGCGTGTGCCCAGCGCACCGCGGATGCGGGACTAGACTGAAGCCCCAGTAGGAGCTAGGAGCACACTCACGCGATGAACGAGTCGGGCGACCCGATCGTGGACACGGCCGAAGGAGCGGTAGCCCGGGTGGTGGGAGCGGGCACGCCCCAAACTACGGGGAGTTTCCGGTTCTGGTTCGGCGATCAGCGGTGGGAATGGTCGGATGAAGTCGCCGCGATGCACGGCTACGCGCCGGACACGGTGACGCCGACTACGGAGTTGTTGCTCGCGCACAAGCATCCCGAGGATCGGGAGCATGTCGCCGAGGCGATCGAGAAGTCGGTCCGCAACGCCCAACCGTTCTGCAGCCGCCACCGCATCATCGACACCGCCGGGTCGGTGCACCACGTCATCGTGCTCGGCGACACCCTGACCGACAAAGACGGCACCGTGGTCGGCACCGCGGGTTACTACATCGATCTGACCGCCACCATCGCCGAGGAACGGCAGGACCTGCTCGACGACACGCTGCCGAAACTGGTCGAGTCGCGTGCGGTGATCGAGCAAGCCAAGGGCGTGCTGATGCACGTGTACCGGATCAATGCCGACCAGGCATTTCACGTATTGCAATGGCGCTCGCAGGAAACCAACGTCAAGCTTCGTGACCTGGCCGCACATCTCCTCGCCGAAATCGACCGGGTGCCCCCGGCGCCACCGCAGGTGCAGACCGCCTTCGACCACCTGCTGCTGACCGTCCACGAGCGCGTTCCGAAGCGGTGATGCTCGGCGGTCCGATCCGGATCGCCGGACTCAACAGTGCCGCAGCAGGGCGCCGACGCCGTCGCGCAGCGCTGTCGCGTCGTCCACCACGGTGATCGCGGCGTCGATCGCCAGCGCGGCCACCGGCAGCGCCTCGTCGGCCCGGCGCATCTCGCCTGCCATGCCGTTCGCGACGGTGCCGAGCAACGGGTTCGGGGTGGCTCCGGCCACCACCAGCCGGTCGCCCAGCGCCCTGGGGTTGAGCAGCAGCCGTTCCACATTGGCGGCGCGGAGGGCATGGGAGGTCTCCGCGAGCCCGGTCACCGCCAAGCCGTCGGGACGCCCGAGTTCCGCGGCGAAGCGGTCGAGCACCTGCCGGCACCGGTCGGTCGCGACCCCGTGCAGGATCTCGCGTACTTCGGCGTCGAGCGCTTTGGGATCCGAATTCGGCGCCAGTGTGCCGGATTCGGCCTCGATGACCTCCCGCCCCTTCAAGCCGATCTCCGCGCGCAACTCCGAGCGGGCCTGCACCTCTCCGGCCAGCACGATGACGTCCGCGTGCACCGTGTCGGCCAGACGGTCCACTTCGCGGGCGAATTCGCGGATATTGCGCCGGGTGGTGTTCTCCACCCGCTGCTGAATCGTGCGATGGGACCAGCCGCCGCGGCGCACCTTGTGCACCGGATGATCCGCTCCGCGCAGGGCCTCGTCGAATTCGGCGCCGTGCTCGTCGAGCGAGTAGAGCTCCGAGCCCACCCGGTCCACGACGGCGACCACGTGCGGTATCTGCTCGGACTCCGTCTCGATCAGCGGCAGCAGATAGGGCAGCGGCGACACTCGGACCGTCTCGGCGTCCGGCGGGCTCGGCAGTCGCTCGTCGGCGAGCACCTCGGTCTCATCGGCGATGAGCAGTCTGCCGCACCGCCCCTGCGTCGGGGGATGCCGTTCGATCTCCTGGGCGAGCAGCCGGCGTATCCGCGGCCGCGCCCCGCTGCTTTCCAGTTTGGCGTCGATCGAATTCCACCGCAGTTCGAGTTGATGCGCCGCGTCTTCGGTGTCGTGTGAACTGTCGAAACAGACCGATGCGAAGGGGCCGTGCTTTTCGATTATCCGCCGAAGGTCGGCCATCGGTATCACCTGGTTTCCCATAGCGCACGAATATCCTCGCCGCTGATCCGCGTCTGCGAACGCGCGGCTGGCGCCGCGGTGGGTTCGGACCAGCGGGACGCTGGACGAGTACCCGCGGATACCGTTCCGAATCACCACACACCTGTGCCCGCACGAGCGTGTTCTGTGCCACTCTTACGCTGCCGTACCGGTTGTGCGCGAACGCTTTTCGGAAATTTTTGGCGGTGCGCCGATTGCTCCGGATCGCTTCGGGTAGCACTTCGGTGTGGCCGTTGCCGACGGTCACCGATTTGGTTCCAACGCACCGAAGGAGGATCCGCGAATGCCTGATCCGAAGAACCCAGGTCAGTTCGGCAACCGTTCGGACACCGAGGAGCAGGCGCGTCGTGGCGGCAGGGCCAGCACCGGTAGTTTCGGCGAGAGCAACTCAGCCGATCCGAGTGCGGCCGGGCGTAAGGGCGCGGAAGCACAGCCGACCGAGGCGAAGGTCCGCGGAGGCGAACACAGCCGCGGCGGCCGCTGACGCCAAGAGCTCGAAGGGCCGGGTGGCGAGTGGCCGCCCGGCCCTTCGCTGTGTGGGCGCTGACCGGGGCGAGTGACGATTTCCGCTGGTCGAGTGGCCCGGGGGTGTGACGAGGCGCCGCGGGCCGAAAACCGTAAAGATCAGTTCGTTCTGCGTTCCGCGTGGTATTGGTGGTATATATCGGACCGACAGCGTGGTCGTCCGACCCACGGGCGAGGAACCTGCGCTGCTCGACGACCAGCCGATTCGAAGCGATTCGTCGCGAACCACCGGCGCCGCGCGAACACGAGGGCCCTCCGCACCTACAGCTCAGCGCAGAGGAACGTCATCGTGATCGAGAAACCCAAAGCGCACGTCGCAGACGACGACGATCGAGATCGAATCGTGTGGCCCGACCCCAGCCCATTGAGCGGTTGGTGGGCCGAGGTCATGGCCCATCGCCGCAGCACCCGCCCGCAAATCTCCACCCCGGACCCGAGCCGCAACTGACGGGCGCGACCCTGAATGCGCTGTTCAGCGGGCTGCCGACGCATTGGCCAGTCCATCGAGCGTCAATCTGAAGACGAAAGACGCGTTCTCTTCCGGACTGGCCGCCCGACGAGTGAAGCAACGCAGTAGCAGCGCGTTGGTCAGCAGGTCGGCAAGGTCCGCGGCGGGCTGGTCGTCGGCGAACGTGCCGTCGCGCTGTCCGTGTTCGATCACGGGAACCAGCAGGGCGGGAAAGTTCAACTCGCGTTGCACCGAAATGAGTCCGTCCGGCTCTGCGTACGTGTCGTGGGCGACGAGCGCCACCAGCGCGTCCATGAACGCACGTTCGTCGGCGACCAGGCGCGCGAAACGCCGGAAATGGTGCTCCACAACGGAGACGACGTCCTGGTCCAGCGCGATGTCGTCGGCGATGCCTCGGCCCAGCTTCTCGTGGGCCGGCTCGAGCGCGTCCACGATGACGTGCGCCTTGGTCGGGAAGATTCGCAGGGCCGCGTCCAGCGGAACGCCTGCCTCGGCGGCGATCACGGCGATGCTCGCCATGAAGTAGCCGCGTTTGGTGAATTCGTTCCTGGCCGCGGTCAGCAGGGCGGCCCGCGGCTCGTTCGGCAGGCTCGACGGATCGCTGCGGGGAGCCTCGATCGCCGTCATCGCGTCGTCGATGTGCCCGTGCCGTTGCGCACTGTCGACGGCCACGTTGAGCACCGCCAGGATGGCGTCGGCGACCAGTTCGGCCGTCACCGCCTCCGGTTCGGCGCGGTGGCGCATGAGGAAGCCATCCAGCACAGCGGTCAGCACGACGCAGAAACTCTTGACGGTGAGCGGCTTTCGCAACGTCGCGCCGCTGTGGGCGAAGAGAACCTCGAAGATCTGCAGAATCAGTTCGTCGCCGCGGTGATAGGAGGAGCGCATCGTCCGCGCCGTCCGCGGGTCGGTCGGGCCGAGCGCCGTCGCCAGCAGCCTGCGGGTGCCGGCCGCGTTGTCGAAGACCTGGTCGAAATGTTCGTGCACCAGCATGCGCAGCGCCCGTCGCCGGTCGCCGCCCGCGGCAGCCAAGGCCACGCGCACGTGCGTTCTGATGTCGGTGGGCAGCCCAGGCGCGGTATCGACCAGGTGGTCGAGTACCGCCGCGAGATACCGCGATTTCGTGGCGAACTTCCGGTAGAACGTGGCATGCGAACAGTTCGCGAGATTGATCACGTCCTCGCTGCGTAGGCCGCCGTCGAGAAGCTTGCCGGGTTGCTCGATCATGAGTTTCAGTCCGGTCTGCACGAGCTCGATCACGGCATGGTCGTCGGTGGAAATCGGCTACTCCTTGCCCCTGCTATGCCCCTGCGTCGCGGCACGGAACGCGACCTGTCGATGAGTTGATCCGGTCGCACGGCCACGCCGTTACGGCGTCGGTTGAGACTCTTCGCTCTCATCCGAGTCCCGGTGGTCCGGCGCGCGGAGTGACCTGGCGTACCGCCAGCGATTACATAGTGAACATCCATCGAATTGCCTTGTACGAGTCGGGGACTCGGCATCAGTAAAAGAAGAAATGGAGACCCCATGGGTGTCCCAGCCGATTGCCACCACGAGGCGGTTCGTCGTCCCGAGCGCCCGCCGCTCAGTCGTCGCGAGGTCGAAGTCCTCCTGGCCTGGTTCGAGTGCGATTCGAAAACGGAAGTCGGCCGCCGCCTTTATATTTCGCTCGGCACGGTCAATACGCACCTGTCTCGTATCCGCGACAAGTACGCCGCGGTCGGCCGACCGGCCCCGACGAAGGCCGCGCTGGTGGCGCGAGCCCTGCAGGACGAGCTCGTCGGCATCGATCAATTGTGAGCCGAGACCTCATTCCGCGTCGTTCGCGGCCCGGCGGCACAGCCGGGCCGCGACGTCGGCCGCGGTGAGTGTCGCCGACGTGGTGGCCGCGAGGAATTCGGCCCAGGAGGTCTCTCGATCGGCAGCATTTGCCGAACCGCTTGTCGCACAGTGGAATTGTACTGAGGCATGCGCTCCATTCAGCTCGAAGACGACGTCCACCGAGATCCGGTGGTGGGTGACCACGCGAAACGCGGCGATCGGATGCCCGGCGTGGTGCCTGGAGCGTGCGGTGTCGATGGCGAGGTCCCGCATGCGGGGTCTGCCGATGCCGACGACGTTGCCGTAACGCCATCGCCGTGACGACGCGAATCCTGGCTGTTCGGCCGCCGCGTGCACGGCGAGGATCAGCTCGCTCAGGGCCGAGGCGGAGACCGTTATCGAACAGACTTCCTGACGAGTCATGACTTCACGCCTTCCGTCCAGCCGACGGCATTGGGACTCCGCACGTTTCAGCGACGATCGCTCGCCCTGCGATGCCTCGAGTCGATGCGAAGTGTTGCCACGGAGGTTAGACCGCGGACCGGTGCGGCGGTATCGGTCGATCAGGGGATAGCCGACGACTCGTGCGAATCCGGATGAATCCAGCCCATTTTCGCATTGATGGTCGATCATTCGAATGACATTCCGAATGGGGCGGCGGTGCTACGTTCGATTCCGCGGGTTCGGTGGAAGCGCTGGATGCAGGGCCCCCGTCTTCGGCCGTCCCAGTGGGGAGCATGGTAGTGGAAATATTCGTCTTCGCGGTGGTCGTCGGTGTCGTCGGCTTGCTCGCCGCTTTTTCGGTCGGATTCGAGACAGGACTTGTTTTCATCGGTATCTATCTGGTGTTCCTGGTGGTCGGCGGATGGGCGCTGACGTTCTCGGCCAGGCGGCATCTCGTCATGGTGGTGCCCGCGCCGGTCGGCGTGGTCGGCGCCGCGGTCCAGCAGCACTTCGCGGGTGCCGGCTGGCGCGCCGTGAAGGGCGAAGGAGCGTTCAATTACCAGTCGCGGGGGATCGGTCTGGGCGCCTATGGGACCGAAAATCCCGTCCTGTCGATCGAGTTGGAGGATCTGCACGACGGCACCACCGGCGTCGAGGTGTGGATGTCGGAATGGATGAGCCGAATCGGCATCGCGGCATCGGTTGACCGCGTCGTGTCCAAGAAGTGGTGGCTGGCACGGAAGCTCGCTGAATATCGGCCATGACGAAAACCACTGTGCCGGGGGCGGGTAGGAGCAGGAACATAATCGGAATGTCGGATGACCAGTACGTTTATGCAGTGTGGATCGTCTATGCGCCAGGGTGCCAACAGCTTTGGCGTCTGCTTCAATAGATCGTCACATTCGGCGGAGGACGCGGGGGCGTTTATGTCCGGCATCAGAGGAGTCTCCTTCCAGGGAGTCGTTGTGCTCGAAGACTTGCTGCGCTTGTTGGTGCCACGGCCGCCGCGCGGCGAACGGATGTTGCCGATGGTGGGTCTATCCGGTGATCTCGCCAATGTCGAGGCCTGCCTGGAGATGTTCGCCGGAGCACTCGGCAGCGCGGTGCACGTGAGCGTCGACGCGGCGAATCTCGCACCCTTGCCCGACGGCAGCTCCGTGGCGGAGGACACGGCGCCAGGGTTGACGACATTGCGCCAACTGCTCTACAGCCTCTGCAAGGGTTTGTCCGCGGATCGCTTCGGACGGTTGCGCCCGTTGCCCTTTCGGCGCTACCGGTTGGCCGAATGGCTGATGGCGCGCAAACTCGACTCCGATAACGAGCTCGACCAGCTGGCGAAGCTGCTGCGCGAAAACCTGGGCCGATGGGGCGAGGAGCTGCTCGGTGAAGCGCACTCCTCGGGGGTAGGACCGCTACACCGCATGCTGTTGGGGGTGTTGCGGCTCGTGTTGCCGACGGCGGTGTTCCGGGCGCGTACCAGCGGACGCATTCCGGGCGTCGGGCGCGAGTTCCGCTGGTTCATGCGTCAGCAGTATCTGGCGCCGGAGCAATCGAGTCAGTTCGTCGGGTTCGCCCACCGGCTCACCGAGCGCGCCCGCAAGGAAGAGCACGCGGAGCAACTGGCCAAACTGCTGGTACATGCCTTTCTCGAGGATCTGCGGGTGGCCTACCGCCGCCGGTGGTGGAGCATCGGCGCGGCGCGGCGAACCACCTATCCCGTCGTCGTCCTGCGCGCTGTCGACGCCGAAGTCGGTCCACGCCTGCTGGACCTGATCAACGACGTCCGCAACGAAACCGGCAAGGACGACCCGCTGCTGGTGCTGATCGGCACTCGGACCCCGCCGGAGGGCGAACGGGCGGAACCGGCCTATGACCTGCGGCGGTGGTACGAGCTCTGGCTGGAGCAGCTGCCGGTCGCGCGGCAGCGTCAGCGACCGCGGGCCTGGCAGCTGTGGTTCACGGTGCCCGGCACCGGAGCCGACGATCGCACGCCGGCCCCGTTCCGGCGGATACCAGCGCCCACACCGCCATGGTGGGCGCGCCGGGGCAAGCCGGTGAGCGTCGGACTGCTGGTGGTGTTGATCGCGGTGGCCGCGGGCGGGTTCGCGGTATGGCGGCCATGGCATACGGACACGCCCGCGTGCGGCACCGGCGACGCCGTGCGGTGGGTGCGAGTCGTGCCCGGCGAGGAGGGCAACTGCATCGGTTTCAGCGCTTACGATCCCGATGAT
This sequence comes from Nocardia sp. Marseille-Q1738, assembly GCF_965283145.1. Classification (NCBI taxonomy): domain Bacteria; kingdom Bacillati; phylum Actinomycetota; class Actinomycetes; order Mycobacteriales; family Nocardiaceae; genus Nocardia; species Nocardia sp. Marseille-Q1738. The sequence goes on from NZ_CBDIMS010000005.1 coordinate 117,122, forward strand.
CCGGCCACCGGCGGTCGCGGCTTCCTGTTCGCCGGCGATGAGCCGGGCAGTCGCCGCCTGGTGGAAGTGCAGCGGCGGGTGTACCGGCAGAATCTGCGCGCCGAGCAGTTGGCCCGTGCGCAGCCGACCCGGCCGCTGTTCACCCTCGTCTATTTCGGCCAGCTCACCGGTGTTCCGGGCGATTACCCGGCGCAGAGCGAGGACATCGAGGGACTCGCGCTCGCCCAGTACCACGCGCTCCAATCGGTGACGCCGTCGGCGGAGGTCACGCCGGACACGGTCCCGCTGATCCGGCTGTTGCTGGCCAATACCGGTCCGGCCAACCTGCAGGGCCAACAGGTCGTCGAGCTGCTCGCCCCGCTGATCCGCGCCGAGCCCGGCATCGTCGGGGCGATCGGACTCGATCAGAGCCGTACCGCCACACTGGCCATGATCAACGCGCTGACCGGGCTCGGCGTGCCGATGGTGGCGCCTAGTCTGTCGGCCGACGAGATGGTGCGGTCCTCGCCGTTGTATTTCCAGATCGCCCCGCCGAACTACGAGATCGCCGACATGATCAGGCAGTATCTGAACTCCCTTCCGGGGTTGGCCGGGCGTGGGGTGCGGATCTACCACCGTCCCGATCCGACCGATCTCTATACCGAGAACATGGCCGCGGACCTGCACATCCTCGCCGAAGACGGGCGTGCGATCTGGGACGGGTCGTGGGACCTGCGCGACGCGTTCGTCAACGCGGACAACACGGACGCGTGCGATGAGGTGCTGTTCTTCGCCGGCCGGGATTCGGAGTTTCCCGATTTCCTGCAGAGCCTCAACAAAGCCTGCGGCGACCAGCGCGTCATGTTGATCGCGGATGATTCGGTGAACCGGTTCATGGCCAGCGCGGAGCGGCGCCGGGCGGCCAACAGCGCACGCCCGCTCGTCTACGTGGCCAAAGCCAGCCTGGTCACCTGCCGGAACAAAGGTCAGGGATTCCGCAGCCGCGTCGAGTTCTACAACCTCGCCACCACCGTGGATCCGGAGATCCCGAGTTGGAACGCCTGCGCCGAAACGGACAAGCCCTTGGGTGAACGGGTTCAGTTGCATCCGCTGGGCGAGCGCGTCGCGTTGACCTATGACGCGGTCGGATTGTTCGTGCGGGCCGTGCAGGCATTGGCCCCCGCCGTCTCCGGCGTCTGGACCGAACCGATCCCGATCAGCCCGGCCGCGGTATGGGCCGCGCTGCGTGATCTGCCGCGTCAACCGGTGATCGAATCCAGCAGCGGCGTGCTGGATTTCTCGGTCAGCCAGGGCCCGTACGCGGGGCGGGTGGCGCAGGACAAGTGGGTCGGCCTGCTCAGTGTGGAGCAGATCTGGGATCCCTCGGCCACCGCCGAGCCCGTGATGATCTACGGCTGCGGCCGGGCCACCGCGACCGACACCACGCAGTGCCGTCCCTACCCGCTGGGCGGCGGCTGAGCGGCGGGCGTGCGGGCCGGCTCGTGGGTCGCGCTGAGCGGCTCGGCCAGTTCCTCCAGCGATCGCCGTTCGGCACGCACCCCGTACGCCAGCTCGACCAGCCCCGCGGCGAACATGGCGAGCGCGCCGATGGTGAACGCCAGCGCGGTCTTGCCGGGGTCGCCCTCGTCGGACAGTTCGGCGAACACCAGCGGTCCCGCGACGCCGCCCGCGACGGTCCCGATCGCGTAGAAGAAGGCGATGGCCATCGCCCTGGTCTCCATCGGAAAGATCTCGCTGACGGTCAGATAGGCCGCGCTCGCGCCGCACGAGGCGACGAACAGCACGGCGGTCCAGCACGCGGTGAGCGTCACGGCGGACAACTGGCCCGCCGCGAAAAGCCATGCGGTGCCCAGCAGGAGCACGGCGGAACCGAGGTAGCTGCCCGCGATCATCGGTTTGCGGCCGACCGTGTCGAAAAGTTTGCCCAGCAATAGCGGCCCGAGGAAGTTGCCGAAACAGAGGACGGCGAAGTAGTAGCCGACCCGGTGGTCGGGAACGCCGAACGCTCTGGACAGGATGAGCGCGTAGTTGAACGTGATGGCGTTGTAGAGGAACGCCTGTCCGATGAACAGCGCCAGTCCGAGCGCGCTGCGGCGCGGATAATGCCGCACCATCACCGCCGCGATCTCGCGGAAGGAGATGGCGCGCCGCTGCCGGATCACGAGCCGCTGATCGGAGACATCGTCCAACGCCGCGCCGGTGTCGGCGCGGACCTGCTGTTCGATCGCGGCGACGGTCCGCTCCGCGTCGTCCTCGTGGCCGTGGATGAACATCCAGCGCGGGCTTTCCGGAACATGCCTGCGTACCACCAGGATGACCAGCCCGAATACGGCGCCGAGCGCGAACGTCAAGCGCCAGCCCACATTCGGCGCGAACAGGTCGGTGTTCAGCGCGACGATGGACAGCAGCGCACCGCCGACCGCGCCGAGCCAGTAGGTGCCGTTGACGACGATGTCGACGCGTCCGCGGTAGTGCCGCGGAATCAGCTCGTCGATCGCGGAGTTGATCGCCGCGTATTCGCCGCCGATGCCGAAGCCGGTCAGGAAGCGGAAGATCACGAACCACCACATCGAAAACGACAGTGCCGTCAGCGCGGTCGCGCAGAGGTACACCGCGAGGGTGACCAGGAAGAGCTTCTTGCGGCCGAATCTGTCGGTGAGCCAACCGAAGAACAGCGCGCCGGAGCCCGCGCCCGCGACGTACATCGCCGCGGCGACGCCGGAAACCTGTGCCGCCGTGATGTCCAGGCCGCTGCCCGGATCCGACAACCGGCTGGCCACGCTGCCGACGACGGTCACCTCGAGCCCGTCGAGGATCCATACCGACCCGAGCCCGATCACGATCATCCAGTGCCAGCGCGACCACGGCAGACGATCCAGCCTGGCCGGGATATCGGTCGATATGGTCCGCATGGATCACCCCTTCGGAAGACTGACGACCGGTTACCCGGAGCCGCCCCGGCCAACCGCGCCGGTGGGTTGGGCTCGGACCATTCGAATGGAACGTGTTCTAGAAAGTGGCCGGGCCGATGAAGACGATCTTTGCGCTGTGGGGCGCCCGTGACCTGCTGGCGCGCCGCGTCGGCCGGCTGATGACCAGCGTGGCGGCCTTCGGCGGCGACCGGAACCTGGACGTCGTGCCCACCAGTCGATACCGGCTGCGGTGACAGCTCAACGGCCGGACGAACGTCCCGCCGATTCGCGCAGCGCCACCCGTGCGGCGCGCACTGCGGGATGGTTGCCAGTGCCGCGTCGATAGGCCAGGCGGGTTCGTCGCCGCGTCGGCAGCGGGCTGAGTGCGACGCCGGCCGGGCATTCCCGAGCGCCGAGTTCGGGGACCAATGCAACGCCCTGTGCCGCGGCGACCAGCGCGAGCACGGTGCCGAAGTCGTCGGCATGGTGGCGGATGCGTGGGGTGAATCCGGCCGCCTCGCAGGCGCGCACCGTCATCGTGTGGCACAGCGTGCCGGGAGTGCTTGCGATCCACGGGCTTTCGCGGTAAGCGGCGAGTGGCTCCGTGGAACGGGCGGCGAGATAGACGATCTCTTCGAACAGTGGCTCGGTGTGCAGGGCGGGGTCGGCGGCGACCGGCACGTAGTCGTACTCCTGCACCAGCGCGACATCCAGCGTCTCGGCTCGCAGCGCGTCGGGTGCGAGCGCCGGATCCAGTTCGGTCACCCGCAGTTCCAGCCGGGGATGCGCGGTGCTCAGGGCGACGAGTGCGGAAGAGAGGATGGTCCGCACCGCGGTGGGGAATGCTCCGATGCGCAGCGTTCCGGTCAACTCCGTATGGGTCGTGGCCAGCTCGGCGGTGGCCTGCTCGAGCACCGCGAGAATCGTCTCCGTGTGCTCGACCAGGGCCAGGGCCGTCGGGGTCAGCGTCACCCGGCGGCCGGTACGCGCCAGGAGCGGCACGCCCGCCTCGCGTTCCAGCGCGGCGAGTTGCTGCGAGACGGCCGACGGCGTGTAGGCGAATGCCTCCGCGACCGCGGCGATGGTCTCGCGGTGCGCGAGTTCCCGCAGCAGGCGCAGCTTGCGGATATCGAGCATAAGTTGAGCTTAGGTTCAGCGATAGAAACGTGAACTGGATCTGACGTATTGGCGCGGTCAGGCTGGTGGCATGACGCTCGCAGGTCTCTTCGTTCCTTTGATCACGCCGTTCACCGCGGACGGCGCGCTGGCCGCCGACGCTCTGGAGCGACTCGCCCACGAGGTGCTCGCCTACGGTGCGACCGGCATCGTCGCGCTCGGCACCACCGGGGAACCGGCGACGCTGACGGACGCCGAACGCGCGCAGGTGATCGCCATCTGCGCGCGGGTCTGCCGGGAGCACGGCGACGCGCCGCTGATCGTCGGCGCGGGATCGAACTCCACGGCGGGTTCGGTCGATGCTGTCGCGCGGCTCGACGCCGGCAGCACCGCGGCGCTCACCGTGGTCCCGTACTACACGCGGCCCTCCGAAGCCGGTGTGCTGGAACATTTCCGCAGACTCGCCGCCGCCAGTCCGGTGCCGCTGATCGTCTACCACATCCCGTACCGGACCGGGCTCGCGCTCGGCGCGGACACCCTGCTCGCGCTCGCCGATCTGCCGAACGTGATCGGCCTCAAACACGCCGTCGGCGCCATCGACGACCCCACCATCACGCTGATGAGTGCGCGTCCGGCCGACTTCGCGGTGCTGGCGGGCGATGACCGCTTCGCGGCACCGCTGCTGGCTCTCGGCGCCTCCGGCGCGATCACGGCCTCGGCGGCCGTGCACACCGCATCGTTCGCCGCCCTGGTCGACGCGTGGCGCGCCGGACCGGTCGAGGCGGCCCGGCTGCTCGGCAACCAGCTCGCGCCCTTGTCGGCCGCGCTGTTCGCCGAACCCAATCCGACTGTCATCAAAGCGGTACTCGCGGCGCAGGGCCGCATTCCGAGTCCAGCGGTCCGATTGCCCCTGCTGCCGGCGAGCGACGGCGCGACACGAGCCGCCTTGACGGCGATCGCGGAATTCTCGGCATCGGGAACGCCGAATCGGTAGTGCGAACGTCGGGAAGCTGCCACGCTGAAGCGGTGACACAACCTCCGGATATCAAGGGGGCCGGGACCGGCCCGGCGGCCGACAAACTGGACGTGGCCGTCTTCAAGGTCGCGGGCGTGGTCGTGCTCGGCGCGATCATGTCGATTCTCGACATCACCGTCGTCACCGTCGCGATCCCGACTTTCCAACACGAGTTCGACACCAGCTACGCCATCGCGGCGTGGACGATGACCGGCTACACCCTCGCGTTGGCCACCGTGATTCCGTTGACCGGGTGGGCGGCGGACCGGTTCGGCACCAAGCGTCTCTACATCATGGCGCTGACCTTCTTCGTGCTCGGCTCGGTGCTGTGCAGCACGGCGTGGAACATCGAGTCGCTCATCGCCTTTCGTGTGATCCAGGGCATCGGCGGCGGCATGCTGATGCCGCTGGGCATGACGATCATGACGCACGCGGCCGGTCCGCAGCGGATCGGCCGCGTGATGGCGGTGCTCGGCGTGCCGATGCTGCTCGGCCCGATCGGCGGCCCGATCCTGGGCGGCTGGCTGATCGAGAACTTCAGCTGGCACTGGATCTTCCTGATCAACCTGCCGATCGGCGTGGTCGCGCTGGCGCTGGCGGTCATCGTCTTCCCCGGGGACAAGCCGGAGCCGTCGGAGTCGTTCGACTTCGTCGGCATGCTGCTGGCCTCGCCCGGTCTGGCGTTGTTCCTGTTCGGCGTCTCCTCCATCCCCGAGGAGGGGACGGTCATCGCGGCGAAGGTGCTGGTTCCCGCCGCCATCGGCGTGCTGCTGATGGTCGCGTTCGTGTTCCACGCGCTGCGCACCGAGCATCCGCTGATCGATCTGCACCTGTTCGGCGACCGCGCGCTGACCTTCGCGGTGCTCACCATGGTGCTGTTCGCGATCGCGTTCTTCGGCGCGGGTCTGCTGCTGCCGACCTATCTGCAGCAGGTGCGCGGTGAATCGGCGCTGCAAGCCGGTCTGCTGATCGCGCCGCAGGGCATCGGCGCGATGCTCACCATGCCGGTCGCCGGTCGCCTGGTGGACAAGATCGGCCCCGGCAAGATCGTGCTCTTCGGCATCACGCTGATCGCGATCGGGACCTCCTATTTCGTCCAGCTCGACGCGGACAGCTCCTACCTGCCGATGATCGCCGCCCTGTTCGTGATGGGCCTCGGCATGGGCTGCACGATGATGCCGATCATGACCGCGGCCATCCAGACCCTGACCCACCAGCAGGTAGCGCGCGGCTCGACGCTGATGAACATCGTCAACCAGACCGCCGGTTCCATCGGCACGGCGACGATGTCGGTGGTGCTCACCAACCTGCTGAACAATGAACCGCTCGCCCGTCCGGCGATCGCGGCGACCTTCGATCCCACGCTGGCGGACCAACTTCCGCCGGGTACGGTGGAAACCGGTCTCCAGCAGGCGGCGCACGCGTTCAGCCAAACCTACGTGGTGGCGCTGGTGCTGATCGTGCTCACCTTGGTCCCGGCGTTCTTCCTGCCGCGGACCAAGCCGACGAATCCGGAGGTCGCCGAGGCGGCCACCACGGTGCACGCGTAGCTCCAAGGAGCCCGAGATCGCCTGTTCGGCAGGCGATCTCGGGACGCATGTGGCGAAGCGTTCCCGGCATCGGGCGGCAGGTCGGCCAGCTCGAGTCTTGCGCCGCAAGCTTGTTCGGCCGGACTCGAGAGAGCGATCGAAATCGGGCTCGGCAATACCTGTTCGTTATAGCAAAATTCGATTAATGGTCGTCAGGCGTAAAGGGCGATGAAACGGTCGAGGGATCGTTGGATATCCCCTTTGACGGCACGGGCGACGCCCGCGCCGATCGGGCCGAACAGCGGTGGGCCGCCGAGTTCGACGTCGACGGTGACCTCCGAACCCGAGCCTTTCGGGGTGACGAGCAGTTGCAGGCCCAGCTTGGTGCCGCCCTTGCCCGCGCCGGTCAGTTGTAGCCGGCGTGGCGGCTCGGCGGCTCGCACGGTCCAGGTCACCCGGTTGCGCAGGCCCTTCACGGACGCGATGCCGACCAGTCGGGTGCCGACGGTCAATTCGGCGGGGACATCGCCGCGCCACGCTTCGTGCATGGTCAGCCACTTGTCGAGTTCGGCGAGGTTGGACGTGTGCGACCAGGCCTCCGCGGGGGAGATCGGGACGTCGACCGAGACCTTCAGCTTTGCCATGGGCGCATGGTATCCGGTACCGGTGGTCCGCCCTTATCGGTGAAGCCGTGTTCTGGTGATCGAGTTACACGGCAGCCCAACATTGTTGCGCATCTATGTCGCGATCAGCGGCACCTATCGTCCCAGTTGGGGGAATCCGAAAAGTGTCGGCGGGATCGGCAGAGACTTTGTTGGAATGCTGCTAATGTGCGGATGGTCGGGTTCTGGTAACCGTTCGGACACGATTCGAGCGGTCGGCGATTGACGTGTAATCGCCTGTCCTGCGGGCACTGTGCGGTAGGCGCTCGAGTGAGCGCCGGTGTCGACGTGGGGCTCCGGGGCTCCGACGCGGACTCAACCGACCGGTCCGTCCATGGTCGGCAGGCGAGGGAAGGCGAGCGAAGCAGGATGGCAGAGGGCCGACTCCTCGAGACCAGTCAACGACGAAAGAACTGATGAATCAAGATATCGCCGTGGTGCTTTCATGGATCCTCGCCGTCGCTTTGGTGATCGCCGTAGCGGGGGCGTTGTACGCAGTGCAGTATGCCAAGGCTCAGCGGGTCAGGGTCGAGGCCCTGACCAGAGAACAGCGCGCGACGGAGGACACGCTGGAACGATTCGCCGCCACCACGCTACCCGCGGTGGCCGAGTCGATCCGCCGGTTCGAGTCGCAGGTGCCGCCGGTAGAAGTCCAGGCGGGCATGGAGAATTCGCGACTGGCGCAATGCCTGCGCTGGATTTCCGAGCGATACGCCGACGATCTGAGCCTGATGCGCTCGGAGACCAGGGAACAGACCAACACCGAAGCGCAGCAAGCGATCAAAGCCGCCGAGGAGACCGCGCGTAACGAGGTCGCCGCAGCGTCGCGCCAGGCGTCCAGCGCCGCGGTCCGCTCGTTCGGTACCTCCGTGGTCAGCCTCGGCGCCGACGTCAGCCAGGTGGTGAGCGCCGCGCTGCGCGAGCACCGCGATGACCAGGTGTACGAAACCCTTACCCGCATCGACCACACCGTGCAGCAGATGATCCGTCAGGCGCAGTCCTACGTGATCGTCTGTGGTGGCCTGCCCGGCCGTCGCTGGCCCGCGCAGACGCTGACCGACGTGATCGGTGGCGCCATCGGCCGCGTTCGCGAATACCTGCGCGTGCGGCCGGCCCAGCTGGACCGCGTCGTGATCAGCCGTGCGGTGGAACCGCTCGTGCACACGCTGGCGACCTTGCTCGACAACGCGTTGCGGTATTCCCCGCCGACTTCCTACGTGGACGTCAGCTTCCAGGAGGGCCACCACGGCGTCACCGTGATCATCGATGACGCCGGCGTGCGGATGAACGCCGAGCAAATGGAAGAGGCCCGCCAAGTGCTCGCGCACGAGCGGCCCGTCGACATCCACCAGCTCGGCCCGTCGCCGAAGGTCGGCTTCCCGGGTATCGCCGCGCTGGCGCGCCGCTACGGCTTCACCGTCTACATCGACGGCCCGAACGTGTACGGCGGCATGCGCGCGATGGTCTACATCCCGGAGTCGCTGCTGGTCGCCCCGCAGAACGTCCAGGAGGTCGCACCCGTGACGGAGGCACAACCCGACCCGGTCACGGTTCCGGCTCCGGACGCGCCGAGCGAGCAGTCCGGCGAGGACGAGTCGCTCGCGGTCAGCGAGATCACCACTGGCGGCCTGCCGAAGCGACGCCGTCGAACGGTCGCGTTGGCCCCGGTCGGGCCACGCACCGAACCTGGTCTCGCTCGCCCCGAGATCGCCGCAGCTTGGCAGACGGGTTCCAAGAGCGGCCGCGCCGCCGCATCCGATGACACGGAAGGGATGACATCCTGATGGCCACACCCGTGACCGACAGCAGCAACAAACTGGGCTGGCTACTCGAAGATCTCAATGTCTCCGGGGTCAGATTCGCGGTATTGCTGTCCGAGGACGGCCTGCGGATCGCGCACTCCTCGGGCATTACCCGGGACGAGGCGGAGCGCTTCGCCGCCGCCGCCTCCGGCCTGCGCTCGCTCGGCAAGGCGCTGGGCGAGTTCTGCGGTGATGCCACCAACGGCGTGCGGCAGAACATGACCGAGTACGACCAGGGAATGATCCTCATCACCGCCGCAGGGGAGGGCGCGCTGCTCGGCGTCGCGACCACCAACGACATCGATGTGGCCCTCATCGCGCACCGGATGAACGAGCTGGCCGGCCGGGTCGGACGCGAGCTGGGCAGCCAGCCGCGCAGGCGTGTAGACGGCGGCGAAATGTCATGATCGAGTGCGGCGAGCGAGTCACAGGCACCGCGCCGCTGGGCATTACGGACCCGAATAACCACGAGGCACCGTCATGAGCAAGCCACGGCGCGATCCGGACCTGGTCCGGGCTTACGTGCGCACCGGAGGACGTACCCGTCCCACTCGCGAGCTGGACCTGGTCACTTTGGTCCTGACCGCCAAAGATCCACTCCCCGGCGCGTCGCCCGACGCGCGCCGGGTCATGGCCCTGTGCAGCCGTCGGGGTGCGCTGTCGATCGCCGAGATCGCCGCGTACCTCGACCTGCCGCCATCCGTCGTCAAGATCGTCGCGTCCGACCTCATGGACGGCGGACATCTGGTCACCCCCACCCCGGCCGAGTCCCTGCCGGAGATCGCTCTGCTGGAGGAGGTACTCAATGGGCTCCGTGCTCTCGCCGTCTGATCGCGCCGTCGACTATGTGCCCGAGACCGTGACGCGCTCGGTGAAACTGTTGGTCGCGGGCAACTTCGGTGTCGGCAAGACGACGTTCGTGAGCAGCGTCTCGGAGATCAAGCCGCTGCGCACGGAGGAGACCATCACCGAAGCCAGTGTCGGCGTCGACGACATGGCCGGGTTGCCCGGCAAGTCGCAGACGACCGTCGCGATGGACTTCGGCCGTATCACCCTCAGCCCCAAACTCGCGCTCTACCTGTTCGGCACCCCGGGCCAGCAGCGTTTCGTCCCCTTGTGGGAGGAGCTGGCCCGAGGTGCCCTCGGTGCCCTCGTGCTGGTCGACACCCGCCGCATCGAGAAGTCCGACGAGGTGCTCTCGGTGCTCGAAGAACGCGGTGTCCCGTATTCGGTGGCGGTCAACCAGTTCGAAGGCGCACGGCATTACCCGCTCGACGAGGTGCGCGATGCCCTCGACCTGGAACCCGGCACGCCGCTGACGTCGCTGGACGCGCGTGACCGGGGCACGTGCCTGCGTTCGCTGATCACGCTAGTCGAATTCTTGTTCCATCGTTTGGAGTCTCGTCTTTGACCACGCCCCAGTCCTCGTCCACGCTCACCAGCCATATGGCCGCGGGCGGCTGCCCGGTCGTCGCGCACGGATCGCCGATCGACACCGATGGTCCCCGCATTCCGCTGTACTCGGAGGAATTCGCGGCCGATCCGCACGGGATCTACCGGGACATGCGCAGACGTCACGGCTCGCTGGTGCCGATCGAGCTGTCACCCGGTGTACCGGCCACGCTGGTGATCGGATACCAGGACGCCCTGCGGATCCTCAACGACCCCGAGCATTTTCCGGCCGATCCGCGCACCTGGCAGAAGAACATTCCCGAGGACTCGCCCATCCGCCCCATGATGGAGTGGTACCCGAACGCGCTGCGCAACAGCGGGGCGGCACATGCCCGCTATCGGGGTGCGTACACCGCCAGCATCGACGCCATCGACCTGCACGAGGTGCACGCGACGGTCGAGCGCATCGCCATCCCGCTGATCAACTCCTTCTGCCAGGCCGGATCCGCCGACCTGGTCACGCAATACGCGTTCCCGCTCGTCTTCGAAGTGCTCAACCGGATGGTGGGCTGCTCGGCGGAGCTGGGTCAGCGCGTCGCGACCGGCATGGCGATGCTCTTCGACACGGTCGAAGCCGCCAAGGGTATGCAGATGCTCTCGGAGGCGCTGATGGAGCTGGTCCACCTGCGCCGTGCGGATCCCGGCGACGATGTCACCTCACGACTGGTCCATCACCCGGCCGGCCTCGACGACGTGGAAATGCTGTCGCAGCTGATCAGCCTCTACGGCGCGGGAATAGAACCGCAGCAGAACCTGATCACCAACACGCTGCTGCTGATGCTCACCGACGACCGGTTCGGCGGCGAGATTCTCGGTGGCAGCCTGTCGACGCGCGACGCGCTCGACGAGGTGCTGTTCAACGACCCGCCGATGGCGAACTTCTGCATCACCTACCCGCGCCAGCCCATCCTCATCGCCGACACCTGGCTGCCCGCCCATCAGCCGGTGCTGGTCAGTCTCGCGGCCTGCAACAACGATCCGGCGATCCACGGCGGGGATCGCTCCGGTAATCGCTCCCATCTGGCGTGGGCGGTGGGACCGCACGCCTGTCCCGCGAAGTCCGTGGCGTCCGTGGTCGTCCAGGAAGCCATTGATCAGCTCCTCGATGCTCTCCCCGAAATGCGGTTGGCCGTGCCCGCCGACCAAGTGGTCTGGCGGCCCGGCCCGTTCCACCGGGCGCTGGCGGCCTTGCCGGTCGTTTTCCCCGCGTCCCCTCCGTTGAACCTGGTGTAAGGAGAGCGTCCGATGTCGCAAGAACCGATTGTCCTGGACCTCACCGGATCCGATATCCAAGGCGAGTCCGCGCGGCTGCGCGAACGTGGGCCGGTTGCTCTGGTGGAGCTACCCGGCAGGGTGCCCGCGTGGTCGGTCACCGACGCCGTCGTGCTGAAGAGCCTGCTGGCCGACCCGCGCGTGTCGAAGGACCCACGCCAGCACTGGGCGGCCTTCATGAACGGTGAGATCACCCAGGAGTGGCCGCTGCACCCGTGGGTGGCGGTGGACAACATGTTCACCGCGTACGGCTCCGATCATCGGCGGCTGCGGAAGCTGGTCGCGCCCGCGTTCACGCATCGGCGCACCATGGCCATGCGTCCGCGCATCGAGGCGATCACCGAAAGCCTGCTCGACCAGCTGGCCGCGACCCCGCCGGGGGAGTCGGTCGACCTGCGCGAGGGCTACGCCTACCCGGTACCGATCCAGGTCATCACGGAACTGATGGGTGTGCCCGATCACCTCGGGCCCGCCGTGCGGACCTGTGTCGACGGGTTCTTCGACACCTCGTTCGGGCCGGAGCAGGCCCAGGCGAACTATCTCGAAATGTACCGGCTCATGAGCGAACTCGTGGCGTACCGGCGGGAGACCCCCGGCGAGGACATCACGAGCGTGCTGATCAGCACCCGTGACGAGGACGACGGTTCGCGGCTGACCGAGAAGGAACTCGTCGACACGCTGATGCTGGTCATCAACGCCGGGCACGAGACCACGGTGAACCTGCTCGACCAGGCCATCTTCGCGCTGCTGACCCGTGCGGACCAGCGCGCCGACGTGGTCGGGGGCCGGGTCGCCTGGTCCGACGTGGTGGAGGAGGCGCTGCGTTTCGAGGCGCCGGTCGCGCATCTGCCGCTGCGGTATGCCGTCGACGACATCGAGATCGCCGGTATCCGTATTCCCAAGGGCGAGGCGATTCTCGCCTCCTACGCGGCGGCGAACCGTGATCCGAAGGTGCACGGCCCGACGGCCGACCAGTTCGACGTGCGGCGCTCGGGCAAGGATCACTTGGCCTTCGGTTACGGCGCGCACCACTGCCTGGGTGCGCCGCTGGCCCGGATGGAAGCCGAGATCGCGCTGCCCGCCATCTTCCGGCGCTTCCCGGACATGCGCTTGGCGGTCGACCCGTCCGAAGTCGGCACCGTACTCAGTTTCATCTCCAACGGACACTCCGAACTGCCGGTCTTGCTGGCGGCGGAGAACTAGCCCCGCACTGGCTGGCGTCAATACGCACCGCGACAACGAACTTCGCTGACATGGCGAATGCCCGTATCGACCACCTCGACGCACGTGACCGAGGCACGTGCCGCGCGCTTTTGACCATGCTCGTCGAACGTTCTGTCCCCGTTTTGGAGTCACGTTTTTGACCACGCCACAGTTCTCGCCGCACACTTCGGCAGCCGCGAACGGCTGCCCTGTCCAGCACGGTTCGCCGATCGACACCGACGGGCCGCGCGTCGCCCTGTACTCGGACGAATTCGCCGCGGACCCGCACCGTGTCTACCGCGAGATGCGCAGCAGGTACGGGCCGCTGGTGCCGGTGGAACTGGCGCCCGGCGTACCGGCGACGCTGGTCGTCGGCTACCACACCGCGCTGCGGATCCTGAACGACCCCGACCACTTTCCGGCCGATTCGCGCACCTGGCAGGCGACGGTGCCCAGTGACTGCCCGGTTCTGCCGATGCTGGAGTGGCGTCCGGCCGCGATCCGCACCACGGGCCCGGCGCACACCCGCTACCGGCAGGCCACCGTCGCGGGCATCGAAGAGATCGACCTGTTCGGTCTGCGCGGCACGGTCGAGCAGATCGCTGTTCCGCTGATCAACACCTTCTGCGGGGCTGGTTCGGCCGACCTGGTCGCGCAGTACGCGTTCCCGCTGGCCTTCGCGGTGATCAACGCCATGCTCGGTTGCCCGCCGGACATCGGGCAGCGGGCGGCGATGGGCATGGCCGCGATGTTCGAAGGTATCGAGGCCGAGCAGGGTAACGCGATGTTCGCTTCGGCGATGGCGGACCTGGTCGCGCTCAAGCGAACTCAGCCCGGCGACGACATCGTCACGGGGCTGTTGCGGCACCCGGCCGGGCTCGACGACGACGAGATGATCCACCAGGTGCTGTGCGTGTACGGTGCCGGTATCGAGCCCACGAAGAACCTGATCATCAACACCCTGCGGCTGATGCTCACCGACCAGCGATTCGCGGGCGGCATTCTCGGTGGCAGCCTCTCCACCCGCGACGCGTTGGACGAGGTGTTGTTCACCGATCCGCCGCTCTCGAACTACTGCGTCACCTTCCCGCGGCAGCCGATTCTGATCGACGGTGTCTGGCTACCGGCACACCAGCCCGTGGTCGTCAGCATGACCGCCTGCAACAACGACCCCCAGATCAACACGGGTGCGTACACCGACAACCGAGCGCACCTCGCCTGGAGTGTCGGTCCGCACGCCTGCCCGGCCAGGTCGGTGGCCTATCTGATCGTCCAGGACGCCATCGATCAGTTGCTCGATGCCCTGCCCGAGATGCGGCTCGCGGTCGCGGCCGAGGAGCTGGCCTGGCGGCCGGGTCCGTTCCAACGGGCGCTGGCCGCGCTCCCGGTCGTCTTTCCGCCATCCCCTCCGTTGAACGTATTCCCGGATCATCCTCGAGGACCATCGGCGTCATAGCCTCGATCCGCTCGGCGGGGGGCCACCGCACACCGATTCAGAAGGGAGGCAACGCCCAGGGGCGTGTACATCGAGGTACGCGCCGATCGACCTGGCACCCCGATACGCCTCAACCGAGTCGACGTCCGTGACCGGAGCGCGTGCCCGCATGCTCGACCGCGGTCGTCGACTGTCTGTTCGTTTCTGGAGTTACCTTCGTGACCACGCCACACTTCCCGCCGCCCGTCTCCCCGACGAGCGGTTGCCCTGTCCAGCACGGTTCGCCGATCGACACCGATGGGCCCCGCTACGCCCTGTATTCGGAGGAGTACGCCGCGGATCCCCATCGGGCCTACCGCGAAATGCGCCGCAAATACGGTCCACTCGTTCCGGTCGAGCTGGCGCCGAATGTGCCCGCCACCTTGGTGATCGGCTACCACACGGCGCTGCGTATCCTCAACGACCCCGAGCACTTTCCGGCCGACCCGCGCACCTGGCAGAAGGGCGTTCCCGGCGAGTGCCCGATCCTGCCGATGCTGGAGTGGCGGCCGAACGCGTTGCGCAGCGCTGGCCTGGAACACCTGCGCTACCGGCAGGCGAACGTGGCGAGTATCGCGGAGATCGATCTGCACGCTCTGCACAGCACGGTCGAGCGGATCGCCATCCCGCTGATCAACGCCTTCTGCCAGGACGGCGCCGCGGATCTGATCAGCCAGTACGCCTTCCCGCTCACTTTCGCGGTGCTCAACGCCATGCTCGGCTGCCCGCCGGAGATCGGGCAGCAGGTGGCGACCGGCATGGCCGCCATCTTCGAAGGCGTCAACGCGGACAAGGGCAACGCCATGCTCACCGACGCGCTGTTCGAGCTGGTGCAGATGAAGCGGAAGGAACCGGGCGACGACGTCACGTCTCGGTTGCTGCGGCACTCCGCGGGCCTGGACGACGTGGAGATGATCCACCAGCTGGTCACCTTGTACGGCGCGGGCATCGAGCCGCAGCAGAACCTGATCGTCAACACCCTGCGGGTGATGCTCACCGACGACCGGTTCGCGGGAGACTTCCTCGGCGGAAGCCTTTCGACTCGCGACGCCCTCGACGAGGTCTTGTTCAACGACCCGCCGATGCACAACTACTGCGTCAGCTATCCGAAGCAGCCGGTCCTCATCGACGGCGTATGGTTGCCCGCGCACCAACCGGTCTTGATCAGCATGGCGGGCTGCAACAACGACCCGGCGATCGGGATCGGCGACCGCGTCGACAGCCGCGCGCATTTGTCCTGGAGTGTCGGACCGCATGCCTGCCCCGCCCGGTCGGCCGCCTATCTGGTGGTGCAAGACGCGATTGATCAACTCCTCGATGCACTGCCCGAGCTGAGATTGGCCGTCGCGCCGAGCCAATTGACCTGGCGGCCCGGTCCTTTCCACCGCGCCCTGGTGTCCCTACCTGTCGTCTTCCCGAAATCCCCTCCGTTGACCGTGCTTTAAAGGAGACCCGATGGACACACAGCCCCTAGTACTCGACCCGGCGGGCACCGATATCCAGGGCGAGTCCGCTCGAATCCGTGCGGGTGGACCGGTCACCCTCGTCGAACTGCCCGGCGGCGTGCGTGCGTGGTCGGTGACCGACGCCGGCCTGCTCAAGCGCCTGCTGGCCGACCAGCGGGTATCGAAAGACGCCAGGCAGCACTGGCCGGCGTTCATCAACGGGGAGATACCGCAGGACTGGCCACTGTTCCTGTGGGTGGCGGTGAACAACATGTTCACCGCGTACGGCGCCGATCATCGCAGGCTGCGCAAACTGGTCGCGCCCGCGTTCACCCATCGCCGCACCCAGGCGATGCGTCCGATGATCGAGCAGATCACCGCGAATCTGCTGGCAGAGCTCGCGGCCACCCCCGCGGGTGAACCGGTGGACCTGCGTGAGCGTTTCGCCTACCCGCTGCCGATCCAAGTGATCAGCGCGCTGATGGGTGTTCCGGAAGCCCTGAACGCCGGTCTGCGCAAGTGCATCGACGGCATCTTCGACACCTCGCTCGGCCCGGAGGAGTCCCAGGCCAACTACATGGAGATGTACCGGATCCTCGGGGAACTCGTCACCTACCGGCGCGAGACGCCCGGTGACGACATGACCAGCCTGCTGATCTCACACCGCGACGAGGACGACGGTTCGCAGCTGACCGAACAGGAGTTGATCGACACGCTGCTGCTCGTCATCAGCGCGGGGCACGAAACCACCGTGAACCTGCTCGACCAGGCCATCTTCGCGCTGCTGACCCACGAGGACCAGCGCGCCCAGGTGACCGACGGCGCTGCGGCCTGGACCGACCTGATCGAGGAGGCGCTGCGCTTCGAGGCGCCGGTGGCGCACCTGCCGCTGCGGTTCGCCGCCGACGACATCGAGATCGACGGGATCCGGATCGCCAAGGGCGAGCCGATTCTCGCCTCGTACGCCGCGGCCAACCGTGATCCGAAGCTGCACGGCGCGACCGCCGACGACTTCGACGTGCGCAGGCCCACCAAGGAGCACTTGGCTTTCGGCTACGGGGCGCATCATTGCCTGGGCGCTCCGCTGGCCCGGCTGGAAGCCGAGATCGCGCTGCCCGGCATCTTCCAGCGCTTCCCGAGGATGAGGCTGGCCGCCGACCCGGCCGAACTCGGCAGCGTACCCAGCTTCATCTCCAACGGCCACGCGAGGCTCCCGGTCTACCTGGAGCCTGCGGACTAGCCCAGGCTGGTGCCGACGTGCCCGCGGACCAGCCCCGGGCACGTCAGCGCACGGCCTCGGCTCTGCCGGTCTTGCGCGCACGGGCGAGTCCGCGGCGCGCGAGAAAACCACTGGCGAGCAACAGGATCGTCTTGTTCGGCGGCGCCGTGAACCCGGCGGCGGTGTGCGCCGCGTACACCGCCGCCGAGTCGGAAACCTCGCAGCCCGATCGGCGCCACCGCCGCCACCACCGCGCCGCCCGCGGGCGTCAGGTACGCCACCGCGCAGGTCAGGTCGCCGCCGAGCACCTCGTCCACCTCGTCCGGCCAAGGTGACCGCCATGAGCGGAGTTCACTGCGCGCGTCCGATCGCGCCCCGGGAATCGTCGTCGCCGGACACTGCTGTTCGAGGAACCGAGTCATGTGGCACCGCATCGGTTCGGAACGCCGAGCTGGATCGGCCGCGTCATGGACAGTCGGCCCGGTCGCCACGACAATGGCCTTCGTGCCCGACACCAGAACGCGTTCAGCGGACGGCGTGCGCCATCTTGTTCCGCGGGGTATCGACAGGGTCGGGGTATGTGGGAAACGCCGTGGGTGTGGGGTTGTGCCCCGGTAAGCGCAGGTGCACACGCAATGTGGCAATCGCCACTCGGCATTTTCAGTGTGGGCGCGGAAGGCGTTGCGGTGGACTATCATCCACGGAACGTAGATCAGAAAGCGCTGACCTACGCAGCCGTCTCATGGGCACCGCACCCCTGTTGGCGTCACCGTCTCAGACGATTCGCCGCCGCAGTTGTAGGGTGAGTGGTGCCCAGCCCGGAACGTTTGCCCGAGGATCGCGCGGGCATCCGGGGAAGACGTCGCATCACGCTGGGAGGACCCATGGCTACCGAAGACCGGACCGCAGTGTTCGACGCGGTGGTCGCGGCGGCGGACTATCCCGTGCTGCTGGTCACCGTCCAGGCCGATGGGCGGCGGGCCGGATGTCTGGTGGGCTTCGCGACGCAGGTGAGCATCGAGCCGCGCCGGTTCCTGGTCGGTCTGTCCAAACGCAACCACACCTACCGGGTCGCCCAGCGCGCCGAGCGGGTCGCGGTGCATGTGCTCGGCAGCGAACAGCTGTCGCTCGCCCGGCTGTTCGGCGGTGAGACCGGCGACGACATCGACAAGTTCGTGCACTGCGACTGGACCCCCGGGCCCGGCGGCGTGCCCGTGATCAGCTCGGTGCCCAGCTGGTTCAGTGCCCGCATCCGGGACCGCTACGACTTCGGCGACCACGTGGGAATACTGCTGGAACCGGAGGACGGAGCAGCGCCGCGCCGCGGGGCCGAGACGCTGCACTACCACGCGGTGGCCGACCTGACCGCCGGACACGCGGTCTGAGGCCGTTCGCGTCCGGCTGCCGGGTCAGGCCGGAGCGTGTGCGAGTCCGAAGCGCTCGGCGAAGGCGGACAGCTCGTCGCGCGCCTGCTGCGGCTCACCCGTGCTCGCGCTCACCACGATGCGTGTGACACCCTGCTCGGCCAGCGCTTCGACACGCTCGACCGGCATATCGAGCGATCCCCAGCGCGTGTACTCGAACGCGCCGATGCCCTGGTCCGCCGCCGCGGCGCGGGCGATCTCGAGCTGGACGGCGCGTTCGCCGGGACCGAGCGCGCCGCCGGGGAAGTAGCCGTCACCACGGGCTCCGGCCCGCCGGGCGGCGGCCCGGCTCGATCCGCCGACATGAATCGGCAACCGCTGGCTCGCATAGGGTTTCGGGAAGCTGCACAGGTTCTCGAAGCGGAAGAACTCGCCCTCGAAGCTCACCCCGTTCGCGTCGCCCGACCACAGCAAGCGCAGCACGTCGATGGCCTCGTCGGCCCGGCGACCGCGGGTGCCGAAATCGACGCCAACCGCCTCCGCCTCACCGGGCAGCGTGCCCAGCCCCACGGTCAGCAGGCGCATCCGGCCCCGGGACAGCACATCGATGGTCGCCAGGCGTTTGGCCAGCACCACCGGATGGTGGTACGGCAGCAACAGCACCGCCGTGCCGAGCAGGATCCGGTCCGTCGCGGCGGCCACGAAGCTCAGCGCGTCGAGTGGGTCGGCGAAGGGCACCGACGGCGTGATCTCCATCGGTCCGACCGTGGCGCCCGGGTACAACGCGATGTGCTCGGGCAGGTAGATGGCTTCGAAGCCGCACTGTTCGGCGTGCTGGGCGTAGCCGATCAGCCGGTCCGGGTCGGTGCCGAAGAACGGAGTGCTGTAGCTGACCGCGAACTTCACCGGCCCTCCTCGATCCGGTCGAACTCGCAGGCCGCCGTGAGCTGGCCGCGCAGTTGATGGCGCACGGTCTCCAGGCGGTCGATGTAGGAATCGACCTCGGCCAGTTTGCGCCGCAAGGTGGAGACCGAGTCCGGGCAGATATCGCCGGAGGGGTTGCCCGCCCGCAGGCAGGCGACGAACGGACGGATGTCGTCGAGATCGAAACCCGCTCCGAGCAGCGCGCGAATCTCCGCCACGATCCGCAGCTCCGCCTCGTCGTAGGAGCGATACCCGTTCGCGGCGCGGCGCGGCCGCACCAGGCCGTGCTCCTCGTAATAGCGCAGGGCACGCGTGCTGGTGCCCGCCCGCTGCGCCAGTTCGCCGATTCGCATCCATCCTCCTTCACCGACGTCACCGCAACGCTAAACCTTCTCGTCGACGTCAAGGCAAGTCGGCGCCCTTCCTCTTCCGATGGCGAAAAGTCGGACATATCGCGTGCATAGGACGTGACGAGTTCACTCGCCGCCACTACACTGCGCGCTTTGTGAGGATCGGCGCGGCGCCCGGAGCGCGAAAAGAGCACTACGTCTGGGGTGCGGCCACCGTCATCGGGGTGATCGCCGGGTATGTGGCGGTGCTGCTCGCCGACGCCAGGCACTACTACACCGACGACACCGAGGCGCAGTACGCCCCCATGTGGGTCAGGCTCGGAGAGCTGTTGCGCGACGGCAAGTTTCCCGCCCTCGTTCCGCACGAGTGGATGGCGGGCAACTACACGCTGGAAGAGGCGGCGTTGTTCAATCCGCCGCAGCTGCTGGTCTACCTGCTCGCGCCGTCGATGGACGATCTGGCCGCCTACGCGACGGCGGTGAAGCTCGTCTTCTCGATCATCGCCGCGCTCGGCGTGTTCCGCATCTGCCTGGCCTACGGCGCCCGTCCTCGCTGGGCGGCGGTGGCGGGGATCGCGTTCCCGCTGAGCGGTTGGTTCTTGTTCTTCGATCAGGCGAGCTGGTTCACCCCGCACGTCGCGACCGCGTGGATGGTGCACGCCTGGGCCTCGGCGGTGCGGTACGCCCGCGGCCGGAGTGGACCGTTGCCGGTGTTCGTCTTCCTGTATCTGACGCTCACCGTCCAATATGCCTTTCCAGCAGTGGAATCCGCGCTGATCATCGCCGCGGTCGCGGCCGGCGAGGTCGTGCATCAGCGCCGGTGGGGGCCCACGGTACGACTGTGCCTGGCGGCGGGATGTGCCGCGCTCACGGCGGCTGTCGCGAACCTGTCCGGGATTCTGTCCTCGCAGGTGACCTGGCGGGGGAGCGCCCAGATCCACAACGATCCCTTCCTGACGGTGCCGTGGTCGGAGTCGCTGAATGCCAGTCTGCCGAGCACCACGCCTGCGTTCACCGCATGGTGGGGGCATGTCCAGCCGCTGCCGATGGTCTATATCGCCTGGTTCCTCATCCCGGCGCTCGCATTCGTCGACTGGCGTGCCGCGCGTGCCGCGGCACGAGAGTTGAGCGGTCTGGCCTTCTTCGCCACAGCGGTGCTGATGTGGACGGCCGGGCCGGGCGCCATCGGACCGCTGCGCTGGCCCGCCCGGGTCCTGCCGATGCTGGCCGTCGTCTTGCTCGTGCTGGTGTGCGTATTGCTCAGTCGTTACGGCGCTTTCGCCGCTTCGCGCCGCCGCGCCACGGCCGCCGCCGTGCTGGTCGGGTTGTTGTTCGTCCGGTCGGTTTCCGCCGCGCCGGACTTGGTGCTGCGCCATATGGTCGCGGTGCTGGCGGTCGGCGCGCTCGGCGCCGCCGCCGTATGGCTGGCCCGCAATCGCGGGACCGTCGCCGCGTGCGCGCTGACCATCGCCGCCATGTTCCCCATCGCCTACGAGCAGGTGCGGGGGGCGCCCACGACGCCGATGTCCTACGACTTCCCGGAACGGCGCTCGGCGATGCGTGCGGCGTTCCCCGATTTCGACGGCCTCACCCTGCAACTGGCCGACCGCGCCGCCCTGCCCCCCGAGGACAGGAACCTCGCGGGCGCCTACGGCTCGCTGGCCATCGGCAACTACGCCAAGGCCGTCGGGCTCGACTACGTCAACGCCTACACGCCCATCGGCCACGCCGCTTTCGCGGGCATGTTGTGCATGGCCTGGGACGGCAGCACCTGTCCCGACGCGTACCGTCGCGCCTTCGCGACCGAAACCGTCACGGGGGCACCCATCGTCGATCTGATGAAGGTCGACAGGGTGGTACTGCATCGCGTGCAGTACCCCGACGCGCGCGAACGTCCCGCGCCCACTGGCTGGCGGTGGGCCGACTACCCCGGACACGAACGCCACATCTGGGTGCTGGAACGCGCCGATGGGCAGGTTTCCACGCGCAACGGTCCGATCGCCCACACCGCGGGCGTCACCGCGGTGTCGAGCAGTTCCTCGGACGACATCACGGCCCGCGCCGTGGTGAGCTCGGCGAGCGGCGGACGCGTCGTGTTCGCGCGGCTGGCCTGGCCCGGACACCGGGTCACGCTGAACGGCAGGGAGCTGTCCGCCCACACGATCGGAGGCGTATTCCTCGCCGTCGACATCCCTGCGGGCACCGAGGACGCGGAATTGGTCGTCGACTGGCGCCCGCCCGGCAGCCGGATCGGCATCGCGACCACCGTTGCCGGACTCATCGGGATCGGCCTGCTGCAGTGGATCCATTACCGGACGCGGCGGCGCGCCCAGGACGAGCCCTCCGAGCCGTCCGAGACCACGGAGATTCCGGAGACCCCGGCGGCTCCAGTGGAACTGGAGACCGTGAAAGTCTGAGAACGGATTCGGCCGCCGGGAACGTCTACCGCGTGCTCGGCCCCGGAGTGGCGCGGTGTTCGGTGAGGAACGCCGACATAGCCTCGGCGACCGCGGTGGGCTGGTCGAGCATGGAAAGGACGTAGGCGTCGTCGATTTCGACCAGTCGCGCACGGGGGATGAGTTCGGCGAGCCGACGCCCATGCTCGCGCGGCATCACCTTGCCCGGCGACGACCACAGGATCAACGCGTCACCCGAGAAGTTCCGCAGCGCTTCGGTGTGGGCGACGAGTTCCCGCTTGCGGAAGCCCGATTTGGTGTAGGCGAGCAGGTCGCGCCGGATGCGGGCGTCCCGCAGTCCGGGTTCGGTCCAGCCGCGCACCAGGTCGTCGGACAGCGGGCGGCGCGCCATCCAGCCGAACAGCAATGGTGAGCGACGCAGCCACGGCACGCGTAACTGCCGCAGCGCCAAGGAGATCCCGCCGGGTAGATAGGTTGCGACGGTCGCCATCTTGCCCGGCAGGCCGGGCGGGAAGTTGTCGAAAGCCTCACACGGCAGCACGATCAGCCTGCCGACGCGCTCGTCGAGCCCGTAGGCGGTGAGGAACAGCGCACCGCCCCAGTCGCTGTGCACCAGCGTCACGTCGCGCAGATCCAATGCCGCGAGGAAATCGGCGAGCAGCTGGTTCAGGCCGCGCAGGCTCAGGTCGGCGCCCGGCTTCAACGGTACGGGGTGCGCGCCGAGGGGAAGGTCCGGCAGCACGTACCGGAAGCCGTCGGGGAGTAGGCCGAGCACCTCGTCCCACAGTGTGTGGTTCATCAGCAGGCCGTGCAATAGGACGACGGGCGGTCCTTCGCCCCGCTCGACATAGTGCACCCGTCCCACGGGAAGGTCGATTGTCGGCATGTTCGCCTCCATTCGAGCGATCGCTCTAGAGTATTTGCTCTAGTCTGGTGGGGTGACCGAGAAGATGTCAACCAGCACCTCCGCACGCCTGGTCACCGCCACGGCCGAGCTGATGCGCACGCAGGGCTACGCCGGAACCAGCGTCAAGCAGATCACCGTCGCCGCCCGCGCGCCGATGGGCTCGCTCTACCACCACTTTCCCGGAGGGAAACCGCAGATTGCCGCCGCGGCCCTGCGCGCATCCGGGGCCGCCTACATCCAGTTGCTCCCGCTCCTGTTCGACCCGCACGACGACCTGCGCGACGCGGTCCCCGCCGCCTTCGAAGCCGCCGCCGAACAGATCGAAGAGACCGGCTGGATCAACATGTGCCCGGTCGGGACCATCGCGGGCGAGATCGCCGACAGCGAACCCGCCCTCCGCGAGGTCGCCGCCGAGGTCATCGGCTCCTGGGTCGACGAGGGCACCGCCTACTTCGTCCGCCGCGGCCTGTCGGCCCCGGACGCCCGTGACTTCATCCTCGCCGTTCTCGCCGCCCTCGAGGGTGCCTTCGTCCTCAGTCGCACGCTCCGCTCGACCGAACCCCTGCATGCCGCGGGCAGATCGCTGCGCACTCGCATCGATGAAATGCTGGCGGCCGTGCGCGGCTGAGAGCGAACTGGATCGCGGTCACCGATCGATCGAGCACCGTGCCGCAGCCTCACGGACGCGGGCGCAACCCCTCGATCATGTGCGTGGTGGTCTCGTCCAAGAGTTCGTCGGCGGCATCGGCGGCGATCACACCGGAGCTGACGAAGGTGGCCAGGCCTTGCAGGGCGGCGACGGCGGACAGCGCGATGCGGCGCGGGTCGCCCGCGATCACCTCACCGCGCGTTTGCGCTTCGGCGATGAGCGCGACCGGCGTCGCGAACGCCGCGTCCACCGCCTGGGACATCGCGTCGCCCGCGGCGGGGCTGTGTCTGCGCGCGAACATCAGCGCGATGAGCGCCGAATTCTCCGTCGCGAAGCGGAGATAAATCCTGGCCAGCGCGCGAATGTGCCCCTCGATCGAACCGGCGGCGCCGGTCTGCTCCAAGGCGGTGGCAAGGCGTTCGAATCCGGACACCGCGAGGGCGTCCAGCAACGCCTGCTTGTCCTTGAAATGCCTGGTCGGGGCGGCATGGCTGACGCCGATGTCACGGGCAAGCCGGCGCAGCGACAGGCCGTCGACCCCCGACTCGCGCAGCGTCGCCTCGGCCCGCTGCAGCAACTCGGCGCGCAGGTCGCCGTGATGGTAGGAGCGGGCTCGGCTGATCGGCATGGTGTTGGCAGGATAACAAAATGTAGTCATTGCCTACTTTGTTGTCACTGACTACATTGACTCGCATGACGGTTCGGACCTTCACCGCCCCGATCGCGGTGCTGATGGTTTTCGCGGCGCTGCTCGCGACCATGTACCTCGGCTACTCCGGCAATACCGAGAAGAACCTGCACGACTTCCCGGTGGCCTTGGTCAATCAGGACGTCGGCGACACGATCGACGGCAAGCCCGCCAATATCGGCGCTCAGGTCACCGACGCGCTGGTCGCGGGTATCTCGTCGGAGAAGATCGACCTGCGCGTCGTCGGCATCGCCGAGGCGCGCACACAGTTGGGGCACGGCGAGGTCTACGGTGCGATCGTCATCCCGTCCGATTTCACCAAACGGCTGGCGATCCTCGGCGCCGCCGCCGTGGTGCCCGGCGAGATCGAGCGGCCGGTGATCACGGTCCACACCAACCCGCGCGTCGGCCCCTACACCACCGGGATCATGCAGCGCATCGCCGACCGCGCGCTGAACCAGGTGGACGAGACGGTCGGCAAGAACCTGACCGATCAGGTGAACGCCGCCCTCGCCGCGGGTCCCGGCGCGCCGGTCGAGCCCAGTGGCGCGGCCCGGCTGATGCTCACCGACCCGGTGCAGATCGTCACCGCGCCTTACCATCCCATGGACGAGTCCGCCGGGCAGGGTCTCGTCGCTTTCTTCTACACCCTGATCCTGCTGCTCGCGGGCTTCACCGGCGCCATGATCATCCACACTCTCGTCGATTCGGTGCTCGGCTTCACTCCCACCGAATACGGCCCGTGGTTCGTGCATCCCCCGGCCACCGGGATTTCCCGCTTCCGCACCCTGCTGGTGAAATGGGCTGTCGTGGCCACCGCGGCGCCGATTCTGTCCGGGATATTCCTCGCCGTGGCAAAGGCATTGGACGTTCCGCTGGGTAGTTCGCTGCTGTTGTGGCTGTACGGAACTCTGGCCATCATCGCCGTCGGCGTGACCGCGCTGGCTGTCCTCGCCGCCTTCGGCACCGCGGGACTGATGGTCAACCTGGTCCTGTTCGTCGTTCTCGGCCTGCCATCCTCGGCCGCCACGGTCCCGCTGGAAGCGACGCCCACCTACATCGCGAACCTGGCCGCGTTCGAACCCATGCACCAGATCTACTTGGCGGTGCGCGCCATCCTGTTCTTCGACGCCCGCATCGAAGCCGGTTTCGGCCAAGGCCTGTGGATGACGGTGCTCGGCCTCGGCGTGGGCCTGCTCCTCGGTGCGGGCGTCACCTACGCCTACGACCGCCGCGGGCTGCACCGCGCCACGGCGTCTGTCGATACCGCGGTGGTCATGCCTGTGCCCGCCGTTGCTCGGTAATCCGCGTTCCCGTGGGAGCGTGGCGTAGGCGACACTCGCCATGTCGAGGTGCGGGAGACGCCGGACGAGCAGGTGCGTTCGGTAGTCTCCCGCTCCGGCTGATCGCGGTGAGTTGACTGAACTACCGACCCCTCCCGGCTCGATCTCGTGGCCAATGCTGCGCGGCCGGGGCTATGTTCCGTGCTTGTGTCTGAAGAGCGCGATGCGCCAAGAGATCGCTGGACTTGCCCGAATACGTCCGCAAAGCGTTGGGGCTGGGTATGGCGCAGCTGATCGTCGGCGACTATGTGCGTCCGGCGGTGAGCTGGTTGTTGACCACGGCGTCCCCGTTGCGGATCGCTAGCGAGATGGCCCATGTCCGCGACCCGGCCGGCTTCGCCGAACTGGCAGCGGTCCGGGCGGCGAACTCGCTCGGCGATGCGACCATGCTGCCCGCGATCGAGAAAATCGCGCTGGTCATGGCGTTCTGGAAGGACCTCGAACGGCATCATCCCGCCATCGACACGCTGCGGCTGAGCCACGAGATCGCTGCCGCTTGGAAGCAGCGGGCCCGCACCCGCACCATCCGTTCGACCGGCCCCGACGGCGAGGTCGTCGAGATCACCGTCGAACGAGACACCGCGGCCGACGTGCTGATGACCGTGCGCAGCTTCTATCTCGACCTCGCCCAGTGGGCCTTCGACGACCCCGGCCGCTGGGGCCGGTGGGCCGTGCCCTGCCCGATCCGCGCCGACGACACCCAATACCGAAAGATGACCTCGCGGCGCAAAGCCCGCATGGACCAGCGCACCCGTGAACGGCTTCCGGTCCTGCCGACAGTCAGAATTCCTTACTGGGTTCGGAACGCTTGGACCGTTCTTCGAAAGGCGATGCCGGGCCTGCCCGAGGTTGGCGGGCTCCCGCCCCGGCTGTCGCGCCGCACGCGCGCATCAACCACCGTGACATCCGGCCAGGACATCGGCCCACCTTCGACGCTCAACGAACCGGCAACCGCGAACGGCGTTCCGCCGATAGCCGGGACCTGCCCGCAACGGCACGCTCCGAACGCGTCCCGGAGCGTGCCGTCCTGCCTCAGCCGGTGCCGTCCTGCACCGGATAGTCGATGACGACCACGCCGCCGGTGGCGTAGTTGACGACATCGGCGGCCAGCCGCTGGCCTTGCGGCGACTCCCGCGCCGCGGCCAGGGCGGCGGCGTCAGCGAAGTCGCCTTCGAAGACCGCGAAATACGGCGCTTCTCCGTTGGTCGCCGCTACGTCGAAGCTGTAGCGCCACGCAAGCAGGCCGGGCCAATTCATGACCAGTGGAAGGTGGTTGTTCACGTAGTAGTCGCGGAAGTGGTCAGGGTCGGCGGGCTTGGGATATAGGACCACCGTCTTATGCATGACGACCTCCGTCCAGATCAGGGGTGTGTGTGAGTGCGATGTCCGGTACCGCGGTCAGTTGAATCGTCATATGCGCAGGTTAGAGGTTGATGTGAGGTCGAGGGAAAGACCGGGACGGGATAGACTCAGAACGGATCGTTATCAATCGGCAGGGAGGGCATGTGGCGCCGGACACGGCGAGCCTGCGGTACTTTCTGGTGCTGGCGCAGGAGTTGAACTTCACCCGCGCGGCCGCACGGATCGGGATCGCGCAGCCCGCACTCAGTGCCCGGATGCGCCGATTGGAGGCGGAACTCGGTACGAGCCTGCTGGTTCGCAACACGCGTAGCGTCGTATTGACCACGGCCGGTGCGGCTTTGGCGGAGTCCGCGCCGCCCGCGCTGGCGGCGCTGGACCGAGCATGGGACACCGCCCGGAATGCGGGGGCCGGTGAACTGGGCACGCTGCGCATCGGATACAGCCTCAGCACGGGGGCCGAGACGGCACCGGCCCTGGTGGACAGGCTCATTCGCAGCAGCCCGGGCCTCGAGGTCGGTGCGGTCCCGATGGCGACACCGGAGATCTCTCCCGCGGTCGCCGACGGCCGCATCGATGCGGGGATCACCCGCGGTGAACAGCCGGGTCGTGGCGTGCGCCGGTTCCTGCTGCGGCGCGAGCGCGTCGGGGTCCAATTGGCACAGCATCATCCGCTGGCCGAACACCCGGAGATCGGGATCGCCGATGCGGCCGCGTATCCGCTGCGACTCCCGGACCGTGCGGCCAACCCCGTGATCCACGATCAGCTGTCCGCACTGTTCCGCGACACCCGGCCGACCCCCCGATTCCACACGCCCGCAGTCTCTTTCGACATGTCTCAGCTCGACCTGCGCGACGGGCTCACCCTCGCCCCGGCTAGTGAAGCCGCGGTCACGGCACTATCGGCCGGTCTCACGTGGCGACCGCTGCGGGGCGCACCCACCTTGACGTTCCACCTGGTCCTCCCGCGCGTGCAGTCACCACTACACCGCCGGATCCGTACCGTCGCCAAAACCCTGGCACACGAGCTGCACTGGCTGCCGGACTGACGCGCAGCAGGTCACGCAGATTGCCGACGACGATTACGAACCCCTGCACCGCCAAAAACCTTCAACCACAGGCTTTCTCTCAACTGAATGTGCGGCGACCGAAGTTATTTCAGATCTGCGTCTCACCACCACACGCCCTCAGCCGTCGGCGGCTGTGTGCCGGGGAATCACGCGTCCGGCGCACCGATCTCGAGCCAGTACCGCCGCACTGGACCGTGTTCGGTGTTGCGCATACCTTCGAGGATGCCGCCGTTTCGTTCGATCGTCTTCGCCGAGGCGATGTTGTCGATGGCGCAGACGATCAGTACGCGGTCCCATGTCTGGCGCCGTTTCAGTGTCCGCTCTCCGGCTCTAGCGTCGAAAGCGAATTTGCTTGAAACGTGCGGATTCCGTGGGTGTTCCGTCAGCTCCGGCGTGGTGCCGATGCCTGCGCCGGAGCACCAAGACCGGTGGGTGCGTTGCAGCACCGCACCCACCGGCCAATCCAGACGACACACGCGCCAAGGGGACAAGATGTCGGAAGAATTCGGAGTTGTATTGATCATCGCAGCCGCCGTCATCGGGGTCGTGCTGCTTCTGTTCTGGGTGCTGCCCTGTCTGATCGACCTGGGCCGCCAGCTGCCCGAACTCGAGCACGCTGATGAAATACCGGAACGCCTAGGGCCCCACGCCGCGCCGAAAAGGCCCTACCTGGTGGATGAGGCCCACTGGGTGACCCAGGAACACATCGACTGCGACGCCCGCACGTGCGCCGCCAAGGGCGCAGCTATCGACGTCCTCATCGAAGCAGGGCGCATGCGCGCTGGGGTACGGATCGGTGGTGTTGCGATGAGGAAACGACTCGTCGGCGAAGGGTGCGAGGACGCTGCGGTGGCGGGCATCGATATCCGCCAGGCTCGCGGCATCATCGCCATCCACGAGCACTGCACCCCCTGTTTGCGCAATGATCGAGAGATGTTGGTTCGTGTAGAGGAGATGCCGCAGGTCCCGCTCCTGCCGATAGCGGTTCGGGTTCACGCACCTGTTGGAGTCGCTGTGGTGGCGTGGTGCGGCGCTCCGGAGCAGGCAGACGGTCAACATCATGTTGAGTGGTCCGTGGACGAGGATATCTTTTGGGGGCGGAACACCCGGCCGACCGCTCTTGCCGAACCCGGACTTTGGCAGGACGGCGACGAAGTCCTCCTGCGCGGCAGACTCGATGCCACCGGAAGCGAGCCTGTCCTCGAGATGGGTGACTCACAGATCTTGTTCGATCTTGCCGCCCCGCTTCCTGACGGCATCGACGTCGCCTGGGTGGAAGTCCGTGTGGAGGCAGCCACCGTTTCCCTGTGGCCGTATCAGCTCTGACATCACTGGTACCGGAGCCATTGGTTGATGACGGCGATGTGGATCGTGGCCTGGTAACGGACCGCGAGTTTGTCGAACCGGGTGGCCACGGCCCGATGCTGTTTGAGCTGGTTGATGCCACGCTCGACCGCATTGCGGTCACGGTAGACCACCGGCAGAACCGCGACGCCGCCGGTGCGCGGCCTGATCGGCCGGGACCGGAATCGTCGCCGCGGTCCCGTGACGACGTAACCATTGCCGGTTACCGCGACTGGAATACGCTTTGTCGGCCAGTACCCGCTGCGGCCGCATCCGGGCACGCCCACCACCGGTTTTCGGCACCACGATGCTGTCCAGCACTGCCGTGAACTGCGGACTGTCACCGGCCTGACCAGCGGTGACCAGTACCGACAGTGCCCGGCAGCCCTGCTCACACGCCAGATGCAGCTTGCTGGTCCACCCGCCCCGCGAGCGCCCCAACCCATGGTCGACCGGCTCGGACTCACCCGGACCGGCCGGCGGCTCAGCCTGGCCACCGCCATCGCGGCGCGCACCGGCGGCGTGCTGGTGGGCCCGGGTGATCGTGGAGTCCACGCTCACCTGCCAGTCGATCGCCCCGGCTGCATCGGCCAGGACCTGCAGTGATGTGAGGATCACCGACCACGCACCAGCCCGCTGCCAGCGTCGGAACAGTCCATACACCGCCTGCCAGGACCCGTATTCGGCCGGGACGTCGCGCCACGGCGACCCGACTCGTGTCCGCCACCGGATCCCGTCGATGAGCTGCCGCTTCGTCCACTTCGACGGGCGGCCTGTCTTCTTCGGTCGGGGCAGCAACGGTTCCAACCGCGCCCACTGGGCGTCGGTCAGGTCCGCACGACTCGCCACCGCTACGCTGGCCATGAGGTCTCCGGCACTATTCAGATTTGCTTGGTCGCTAATCCGAATACCGGAGACCTCACTTACATGCCAACGCGGGCAACAGCTTCCACCGAACATACTGATGGGGCGGCACCGCTTCGCCGTGCCACCCCATCAGAGACTTCGAGACACTGCCTGCAGCCGATCCGCGTGGAAGGCGCGTTACCTGTCGTCGAGGTGTCTCCGTAAGGCGTCGAACTGACCGTCCCAGTCGCGGGCGAGCGCGGCCAGAAACTGTTGCGCCACTTGCATCGGGGCGGAGTTGAGCCGGTATCGGATTCGGCGTCGTTCTCCCGGTTCGGCCGTGACCAGGCCCGCGTCCGCCAATAGGGCGAGGTGTTTGGCGATCGCCTGCCGGGTGATCGGCAGGCGATCGGCCAGATCCGTTGCCGTGGCGGGGCCACCGGCCGCCAACGCGGCGAGGATGCCGCGGCGGCTTGGGTCGGCCAAGGCGACGAAGACCTGCTCGGCGATCGCCTCGATATCAGGCGGCGTCAAGGTATTCGACCAGTTCACCCAGCTCGCTCGCCCAACCCTCGGTGTTGCCGTCGAACGCCTTGCGATATTCATCCGGAGGCAACTGGGCGAAGCCGGTTTCCACCACGGTCAGCCGAGTTCCGGCGCCGGCCGGCTCCAGCGTGAACTCGACATACGTGCGGCGCGGGTCGTCGTCCGGCAGGCCGTAGATGTGCCAGGTGAACCCGAACGCCGTCGGCTCCTCGACCCGTTCGATGCGCATATCCGCCTTGTCGCCACTCTTCCATGACATTTCCGCCGCGCCTCCGGGACGCAGGTCGATCGTCGCCGCATGACCGAACCAAGTGCCGAGGCCCTCGGCCGTGGTCAGCGCCGCCCACACCTTCGCGGGCGCATGTGCGAACTCGACGGTCCGCACGATCTTATCGGGGAATCCCATAACAGCCTCCAATATATAGCAACCATTTTGTTGCCATTGACAATATTGCAACCGAATGGTTGCGTCAAGGGGTGATTGTCTGTCCGAGCGGGAAGGCCCCGTCGGCCGCCGGGGCTGTTCACCGGTGCCGAACGCCGGCGAAGTGGTGCTCGCTCTCCAGCGCCATACTGTCCAGATAGCCGACGCAGAGGAGCTCGATCGAGCGAGGTGTCGCCGATTCGGCAACCGTAGCTGTCTCGGCTTCGCTCGTCGGTCGGGAGGCAGCTGGACATGCAGAGCAACGGCGCAGAATTGCTCGCGAGGATCGCGGGAGGGCTGAGCCGGCGTGCACTGGCCCTCTCCGAACAGTTGACGGAGCAGATGCTCGCGATCGAGCCGGAACTGCGCGGCGACAGCCGAGTCGAGGCTCTGCTGCGCGCCAGCGTCACCGGCAACGTCGTGATCGCCTTGCATGTCTATGAGCTGGGACTGGACGTCGAAGAGATCGATGCGCCGGCCGAGGCGTTGGAGTACGCCCGTCGCCTGGCCCAGCGCGGCACTTCGATCACCGCGCTGCTGCGGGCGTACCGCATCGGCGAGCGACTGTTCACCGGCCACATGCTCGGTGAGATCACCGCCGCGACGAGTGACCCCACGCTGGTCACGGCGGCGGTGGCCGAAATGACCGACCGCTCGTTCGCCTACATCGATCGGGTCTCCCAGCAAGTCGTGGCCGCCTACGAGGACGAGCGGGACCGGTGGTTGCAGAACCAGATGGCCGTCCGCACCGGTCGGGTGCGCTCGATCCTGTCCGGACAGCGCGTCGACCCGGGTGACAGCGAACGTGCGCTGGGGTATCGCCTCGACCGAACCCACTTGGGCCTGGTCGTCTGGTCCGACGCGGGCACTGGCCAGCTCCGTGCGGCCAAACACCTTGCGACCATCATCGCCGATCAGCTGCACTGCCAAGGCCAACCCCTGCTGATCCCGGCCGACGAATCGACGCTGTGGGCGTGGCTCCCGCAACCGGAACTGGACATGAACCCGGCCGCGGTGTGCCCGCCGGAGGCGACCTGGGTCGCGGTGGGCAGACCTGCCGCCGGGCTGGAGGGCTTCCGACTGACCCATCGCCAAGCGACACAAGCGCAGGTGGTCGCGATGTCCGCACCGGCACCGCAGCGTGCGCCGGTGTCGTATTCGGCACAGGTCGGGCCGATCGCGCTGATGTGCTCGGATCTGGCCGCCACCCGGGCATGGATCAGTGAAATCCTCGGGTCGCTGGCGCGTGATGACGATGCCACGGCACAGCTGCGTGAGACGGCGCGTGTCTTCCTGGACACCAACGGCAGCTTCCAGACAACGGCCGAGCGGCTGGTACTGCACCGCAACACCGTCCAGTACCGGATCCGCAAGGCGGAGGCGGTGCTGGGGCATTCGCTGCGGGAGGGACGGCTCGACGTCGAGGTCGCCCTGCTGGCTTGCCGATGGCTGGGATCGACTGTGCTGCAGCCCGTGGGTGACTGAAGCATCCGTCGTGCGGTGCGCACGATCACACCGGATTTCTTCATGCGCCCGCTATATGGTCCAGGTCACATCACCTTCCTAACGTGGCGTTCACGCAAGCGAGCTGCTGCGTCAGCAAGGAGATCGACATGCACTTCGCCGCCCTCCCGGATGTACGCGCCGGGAACTCCCCCACCAACCCCTGTCTTGCCGACGACAACCTCGGGCGGATCACCAACGCCGAATTCCTCGACCTCGTGCGAAAGTACGCCGATCGGTTGTCGAAAGCCGGGATCGGTGTCGGCGACGTTGTCGCCGTGATGCTGCCCAACCGGCTGGAATTGATCGTGGCGTTGTTCGCGGCTTGGCGGCTGGGTGCCGCGGCGACACCGATCAACCCGTCGCTGACCCCGGTCGAGGTGAACTATCAGCTGAACGATTCCCGCGCTCGGGCGCTGGTCTGCGCTGACCACAGCGAGTCCGGCGATGTCACTGTGCCGCAGCGGCTTTCGGTGCCCGACCTGGATCGGCACGAGGGCCGCGTCGGTGGCGCGGAGGCAACCGAGTTCTCGGGCGACGCCCTGGCGTTGATCATCTACACCAGCGGTACCACCGGACGCCCCAAGGGCGTCGAGCTGACGCACGCGAACATCATGGCGA
This sequence comes from Nocardia sp. Marseille-Q1738, assembly GCF_965283145.1. NCBI lineage: Bacteria > Bacillati > Actinomycetota > Actinomycetes > Mycobacteriales > Nocardiaceae > Nocardia > Nocardia sp. Marseille-Q1738. The sequence continues at coordinate 150,578 of NZ_CBDIMS010000005.1, forward strand.
TGGCCGAGACGATGGTCGCGGGCATGCGACTGACCGCTGCCGATCACAGCCTGTTGATCCTGCCGCTGTTCCATGTCAACGGCATCGTGGTCAGCGTGCTGTCGCCACTGCTCGCCGGGGGCCGGACCACTGTCGCCGGCCGGTTCTCGCCGCGGACCTTTTTCGACCGGGTCGAGGCGGCGCGGCCGACCTATTTCTCCGCGGTGCCGGCCATCTACGCGATGCTGTCGGCGCTGCCGGACGAGATCCGGCCCGACACCTCCTCGGTCCGGTTCGCGCTCTGCGGTGCGGCTCCCATGCCTGTCGAGCTGCTCACCCGGTTCGAGGAGCGCTACGGTGTCCCGATCTACGAAGGCTATGGCCTGTCGGAGGGGACGTGCGCGAGCACGGGTACTCCGCTCGACGGTGTCCGCAAACCCGGCACCGTCGGCATCGCGCTGCCGGGGCAGGAAATCGCTGTCGTCGACAGCGACGGCAACTTCCTCGGCCACGGATCGGTCGGCGAGGTCGTGATCAAAGGCCCGACGGTGATGCGGGGGTATCTCGGTCGGCCCGAGGAGACGGCGAAGGTGATCGTCGACGGCTGGCTGCGCACGGGAGACGCCGGCCGCATCGACGCCGACGGCTACCTCACCCTGGTCGACCGCATCAAGGACATGATCATCCGCGGCGGCGAGAACATCTCTCCCAAGGAGATCGAGTCCGCGATCTACACCCACCCGCAGGTGCTCGAGGCCGCCGTGATCGGGCGACCGCACCCGGTGTACGGCGAAGTGCCCGTCGCCTTCGTGTCCTATCGCGATGACGCCGCGGTCGAGCCGGAACAGATGCTCGATCATCTCCGGAAGTCCTTGGCGCAGTACAAGCTTCCCGATCTGATCGTGACCGTAGACGAGATCCCGAAGAACCCCGTCGGGAAGATCGACAAGCGGGCGCTGCGCGCCCGCGCGGTCGAAGCGCGCCTCTGACGCCCCTCAATTTCCACCTCGAAAGACATCTGCCATGGGATTCACAAAACCGGATCTTCCGGACATCGACTACGCCGAATGGAAGACTCGACCGCGCGGCGAACGGCTCCGCATCGTTGCCGAACACTGGGTCGAGCACGGTTTCGGCACCCCTTATGCCGTCTACCTGCTCTACATCCTCAAGTGCGCCCTGTATGTCCTCGGCGCGGCAGCGGTGATCTCCCTGACTCCTGGACTCGGAGCGCTCACCGACATCACCTCATGGTGGACCGAGCCGATTGCCTACCAGAAACTGATCGTCTGGACCCTGTTGTTCGAAATCCTCGGGTTCGGGTGTGGGTTCGGGCCGCTCACCATGCGGTTCCTGCCGCCGGTCGGCGGGTTTCTGTACTTCCTGCGTCCCGGCACGCTGCGGCTTCCGCCGTGGCCGGGGAAGGTGCCGTTCACCCGTGGTGACGAGCGCGGCGTCATCGACGTCGCCCTGTATGCGGTCGTCCTCGGATCCGGAATCTGCGCGTTGCTCGCACCCGGTCATGGTGCGCCCCCGGTGGACGGCAGTCGGGCCGGCCTGCTCGATCCCACGGTCGTCATTGCTCTCGTCGTTGCCCTCGGCACGCTCGGGTTGCGGGACAAGACGGTGTTTCTGGCCGCCCGCTCCGAGCACTATCTGTTGATGCTGCTGATGTTCTTCGTCCCGTTCGCCGACATGATGATCGGATTCAAGCTGGTCATGCTGGCACTGTGGTGGGGTGCGGCCACGTCCAAGCTCAACCACCACTTCGGGCACGTGGTAGCCGTCATGATGAGCAACAGCCCGGTCATGCGGATCAGATGGCTCGAGCGCAAGATGTATCGCAACCCGCCGCAGGACCTGCGCCCGTCGTGGATCCCGTCCCTGCTGGCCCACGGCGGCACTGTCGTGGAATACCTGGTTCCCGCCTACCTGGTCTTCCTCGGCAATGGCGGCCCGCTGACCTGGGCGGCGATCATCTTCATGGCGGTCTTCCACCTGCACATCATCTCCACGGTGCCGATGGGCGTGCCGCTGGAATGGAACATCTTCTTCATCTGCAGCCTGTTCTACCTGTTCGGACACTATGGCTACATCGACGTCTGGGAGCTTCGATCACCGCTGGTACTCGCGCTGATTCTGTTCTCGGCACTCGTCGTCCTCCTCGGACATATTCGGCCGCAATGGGTTTCGTTCCTGGCGTCGATGCGCTACTACGCCGGCAACTGGGCCACCAGCGCCTGGTGTTTCCGCGGGGACGCCGAGCTGAAGCTCGAGCAGCATGTGACCGCGAGCGCCGCACTGCCGGTCACCCAGTTGACCAAGCTGTACGGCCCGGAGGTCGCCGACATCCTGTTCCAGATCGGGATGGGGTGGCGATCGATGCATACCCACGGCCGGGCGCTGAACGATCTGATCACCCGGGCGGTCGACAACGAAGAGGACTACGCAATCCGGGACGGAGAGGTTGTCGCAGGCCCGCTGCTGGGCTGGAACTTCGGTGAAGGGCACCTGCACAACGAACAATTGCTGGCAGCGGTGCAGCGTCGCTGCCAATTCGAGGAAGGCGAGCTGCGCATCGTCGTCCTCGAATCCCAGCCCATCCACCGGCAACGCCAGGCGTATCGTATCGTCGACGCCGCGACCGGAGTCATCGAAGAAGGTTATGTGCTGGTTGCGGACATGCTGGCCCGCCAGCCGTGGCCGGAGCCGGGCGACCCGTTCCCGGTTCACCCTCTCCGCCGCGATGAGACACGGGTTCTGCCCCCGGCGGATGTGCGATGACCACGGCGATCGTCGTCGGCTCCGGGCCGAACGGGCTGGCCGCCGCCGTCACGCTGGCCCGCCACGGCGTGGACGTCACCGTGCTCGAGGGTGCCGCCACCATCGGCGGCGGCATCCGCTCCGGCGAACTCACCCTCCCCGGCCTGCTGCACGACCATTGCGCAATGGCCCACCCCATGGCGGTGGGGTCGGCGTTCTTGACCGGAATCGACGCGGCCCGATACGGACTGGAATGGGCGTGGCCGGAAATCGACTGCGTGCACCCGCTCGACGACGGAACAGCAGGAGTGCTGTACCGGTCCGTCGAGGACACCGCCGCGGGCCTCGGCGCCGACGGCTCGATCTGGCGCCGCCTGTTCGCCGGTCCCTCCGCTGGATACGAGCCGCTGGCAACCGATTTCATGCAACCGCTCCTGCGGATACCGGCACATCCGCTGCGGTTGGCGCGATTCGGCATCCCGGCCCTGATACCCGCCGCCACGCTCGGACGATTGTTCCGGACCGAGCAGGGACGGGCGCTGTTCGCTGGGAACATGGCGCACGGCTGGCAACCACAGGAGCGGATCCTGTCCGCGGCAATCGGTCTCGGCATCACCACCGCCGGCCATCGCTACGGGTGGCCGGTCGCGGTGGGCGGCTCGCGCGCAATCGCCGGCGCCATAGCGGCCGCACTGACAGATCTGGGCGGGAAGATCGAGACCGGGCTGTGGGTCGAGTCGCTCGACCAACTGCCGCCAGTCGATCTCGTGATGTTCGACCTCGCCCCAGCCGCGATCGCCGACATCGCCGGGGACCGCCTGCCTCCGCGGGTCTCCCGAGCGTACCGGCGATTCCGGCACGGACCCGCCGCCTACAAGGTCAGCCTGGCCGTCGAGGGCGGCATCCCATGGACCAATCCCCACGCCTGCCGGGCTGGAAGCCTGCACGTCTGCGGTAGCGCGGCGGATGTGGTTCGCGCCGAACGCGTGATCCATCAAGGACGGCTTCCCGATCGACCCTTTGTCATGGTCGGACAGCAGTACCTCGCGGATCCAACACGATCACGCGGAAACGTGCACCCCATCGATCTGTACGCGCATGTGCCACAAGGATATTCGGAAGATGCCACCGACGTACTGCTCGATGGGGTCGAGCGGTTCGCGCCCGGGTTCCGGGACCGCATCGTCGCCACCACCGTGGTCGGCCCCACCGACATGCAGGCCTACAATCCGAACTACGTGGCCGGAGACATCCTGACCGGCAACAAGAACATTCGCCAGCTGGTCTTCGGCGGACCACGCATCACCCTGCGCCCCTACCATATAGCGGACCGGATGTTCATCTGCTCGGCCGCCGTTCCGCCGGGGCCCGGAGCACACGGGATGAGCGGATACAATGCCGCGGCCGCGGCGATGCGACAGCTCGCCATCCCCATCGAGGCACCTGCTGCCTTCGGATCCGCACGTTGACGCGTGCTATCGGCCACACGGGCGTCAGCAGTCGTAGAGTACCCATCTGATCAATAGCGGGTGGTCATGGCCGCGAGAGATGGACCCGAGGGGCGTCCTATCGGCCGATCGAAAGTCGGAATGCAATCGGGGGTGGCCGGGTGGAGTTCATCGGGCGCTGATCGAATATCGGGGCAAGGTTCGCGAGGGAGGAAAAGTCATGACCAGCATCGACACTCATGCCAACGGGACCGTCGCGTCCCGCGTCACCGAACTGACCACGGTCTTCGAGCGGGGGCTTCGCGAGAATCTCGGCGTCGGCGCATCCCTGGGTATTCGGTTGGAGACGGCCGGGGATGGCTACACCCGCTACTACCTCGACCCGAACCCGGCCACGATCAACGCCATGTTCACCGTGCACGGCGGCGTCCTGGCCACCTTGATGGACACCGCGATGGGCAGCGCGGTCTTCACCAAACTCCGTGACGGCGTGGCGTATACGACGCTGGAGTTGAAAGTGAACTTCATCCGTGCGGTGACGCTGGACGGTTCCCGCCTGACCTGCGAAGCCACCGCGGTGCACGTCGGGCGGCGCACGGCCACCGCCGAGGGACGGATCACCGACGCGGCCGGCAAGCTGATCGCGCACGGCTCCACCACGATCCTGGTGCTGCACCCCGAAGGGTGACCCGCGAACGCCGAACGGCCCTGCCGCGAAAGGAACTCGGCGGCAGGGCCGTTCGGCGTTCGAGCTCACGCGAGCGACCGGCACTCCTCGATGAAGCGCACCAGTTCGTCCAGGCGATCGCTGCGTGCGTCCACGGCGCGGTCGATCACCTTCACCAAGTGCTCGTAGGCCTCGGTGTGGTCGTAGGAGGCCACATCGGCGATCCGCAGCGCCCACCGCCAGTAGCCGCGCATGGTGTCGGCCAAGGGCATGCGGAAGGTGGCGATCACGTCGCGGATCGGCTGGACCGTCGCGTCGCCCTGTACCCGCAGGTAGCGCGTGACGACATCGGCCATGAAACTGAAATGCCGTGCCTCGTCGCGGGACAGGCGCGCCAGCACCGCCCCGAGCACCGGGTCGTCCACCACGTCGCGCAGATGCTGGTAGTACATCTGCGTCGCCTTCTCCTGTACCAGCGCGTAGGCGAAGAACTGCACCGGGTGCTGGTAGGGCAGGTCGAACGGCTTCTGCCCCTCGACCGCCAATTCCGCGCGCAACGCGTCGCGTCCGGCCATCCCGGACGCCTCCTGGTAGCGGCTCAGCGCGCGAGCGTGCGTGTCCTCCTCCAGCGCCCAGCGGACGGTGAAGTGGTACAGCTCGCGGTTGTGGATGAACGCCGCTGGTTCCACGCTGTCGTCCACCGGGAAATACCGGTGGTAGACGTCGAAGTAGCCGGGCAGATGGTCTTCGATCAGGGTGACGAACCGCACCGCGGAGCGCTGGCCCTCGGTGAGCCTGCCCGCGTCGGCGCGAGGCCAGTCGAACGCGGTCTCCACGTCCCAGGCCCGCGCGGCCGGGGACGCCGCGAGGAACCCGTCGACGGCCGCGGCCACCTCGTCGACGGGAATCAGCGCCGATTCGATGTTCATGTGCTCCTCCTCCGAGGTCAGCGGGCGTTACGGCAGGTCAGCGCGTAATGCTTGGTCGTGTAACCCCATCCGGCGTTCGCGATCTCCAGGTAGTGCCGCAGCTTCGCGGCCATGCCGGGGCCGTGCGCGTCGATGCGCTCGGCGGCGGCGTCGACGTTCGCGATCCAGTCATCGATGGTGCGGCGGTAGTGGTCGGTGAGATCGTCCACCGCGATGATCGAGAACCCGGCATCCTCGGCGGCGGTCACCAGGTCCGACAGCGGACGCAGGTCACCCCATCCGAAGATGTCCTCGCGGACGAATTCGGTGCCGTCCTTGGTGTCGAACGCCGTGCGCGCCGCCGCGTTGCGGAAGCAGCTCTCCGATACGTACAGCGTGCCGCCGCGGCGCAACACCGCGCGGGCGCGACGGAAGATCGCGCCGAGATCGGGCATGTGCACGATCGAGCCGAGCAGCGTCACGGCGTCGAAACTCCGCGGCGGCAGCTCGATCCGCTCGAAATGGCCGACGCGGGTGTGCACCCGATCCGCGACGCCGCGGGCGCGCGCCTGCTCGGCGATGTACTCGTGCTGGCGCGGCGCCGGGCTGATACCCGTTGTCTCGCAACCATATTCCGTCGCCATGAACAAGATCAGCGATCCCCAGCCGCAGCCGACGTCCAGCAGCCGTTCGCCGCCGGTCAGGCCGAGCCGGTCGGCCACGAACCGCAGCTTGCGCCGCTGCGCCTGCTCGAGGGTGTCGGTGTCGGACGCGTAGAGCGCGGAGCTGTATTTGCGCAGCGGGTCGAGGAACTGGCCGAAGATGTCCGGGTCGAGGTCGTAGTGCTGGTTGGTGTCGGCGGTGACGGGCTGGTCGGTGACGGTCACGCCGCCGCCTCGTGCAGCGCCTTGCCGACCACCGTGGCGACGTCGTCCAGCGTGGACAGGCCGAAGACGTCCTGGTCGTCGAGCTCGATGTCGTAGGTGCGCTCGATCTTGGCGACCATGCGCAGTACGCGCACCGAGTCGACGCCCGCCATGCCGCGCAGGTCCGCGTCGGGGCGCAGCTCGGCCTCCGGAATGCCGGTCTCGGCGACGGCGATGGCGGTGACGGTGCGCAGGATGTCGTCGGCGGTGTGGGTGCTGGTCATGACGGGACTCCGTTCGGTGTGCGGGCGGTGCCGCTGGACAGGGCGTGGGAGAGCGCGGCGACCTCGTCGTCGCCGAGGGTGAGCTGGTGGCGCACGTCGTCGAGCGCGAACGGCTGGTAGGCCGCGGTGGAGCTGGCGCAGACGAGATCGCCGGTGTCGCGGATCTCAGCCGAAGCGCGGATCGGGCCGTCTTCCTCGGTGTCGGACAGCGTTGCGACGCAGCGGTATTCGCGGCCGATGAGCAGTGGCGTGAGGAACCTGGTCCGCTGCGAGACGGTGAACGCGGGGTGGTGGCGAGCCAGGACGATCAGGTTCCCCATCACCTCGTCGCAGATCACGCCGATCAGGCCGCCGTGCACGACGCCCGGGTAGGACTCGAACTCGCGACCGAGCCGGAACCGTGCCTGCAGGCCGTCCGGGTGCAGGGTGAAACGCAGGCGCAGGCCGGTCGCGTTGTGCGGCGAGCAGCCGAAGCAGTGGTAGTCCGGGATCACCGACCAGGGCACCCGGACGGTGTCCACCCGGCCGTGCATGCTGTCCTCGCCGGGCGTGCTGTGGCGTTCCATGGCGCTAGGCGATCGCGTCGGCCAGGGCGCGGCGGACCTTGGCGTTGCTGGACAGGTCCAGCCCGGTCATGTTGCCGAAGGTGCGACGGACCTTGTCGTGCAATACGTTCAGCTCGCCCTCCGCGGCGACCTGCTCGAGGAACAGGTCGAACCCGGTATCGATGGTCTCGTGGTCGCCCAGCTCGCTGATCCCGGCCTTGAAGGTGCTGACCGGGTGCTTGATCTTGGCCTCGGAGCTGTACACGTACAGGGTCTCCAGCACCGAGGGCAGCTCTTCGGGACGCTGCCGCAGCCGCTCGGTGGCGTAGTGGATGAACTCGCGCGCGTGGCCCGCCTCGTCGCGACTGGCGTCGAGCAGCAAGCCTTTCAGCACCGGTTCCTCGACCCAGCTCGCGACCGCGCGGTAGATGTGGTTGACGGTGAGCTCGGAGATGATGTTGGTGGCCAGCGTCGCCGAGGGCGTGGTGCCGGGCGCGTACGGCTCGCGCATCGAGTCCACGGCCTTGTCGTCCACACCCTCGCCGAGGGCGCCGAGCCAGGCACGGAACGCGTAGTGGTGCTGCACTTCCTGGTAGCCCCAGACCACCGCGAAGGTGGAGAAGTCGTAGTCGTCGAGGAATTCGTTCAGGAATCCGTGCACCGCGGCGATCACGTTGGACTCACCCATCGTCGCGCTCTTGGCCAGCGTGATGTACTCGGGACGGACCAGGGACTTGTCGATGGCGTCGAGATCGAGGTCGGCCAGCTTCCAATGCAGGCGCTCGTAGTGGCGGAAGACGTCATAGCTGTGCACGAGAGGACTCCAGTTCGGTCGGTGTTACCGGCGGTGCGTGATGAGGTCGCGGGCGGCGAGCCGCTGGAGCTTGCCGCTGCTGGTTCGGGGGATGCTGCGGGGCGCGACGAGATGGACCTCGACCGCGGCCAGGCCGAGTTCGGCGGAGATCCTGGCGCGGATCGCCTCCGCCAAGGCGTCGGCTTCGGCTCCGGTGCGCTCGGATTCGGCGATCAGCGTGATCACGTCCGCGCCGTCCGGGTCGATCGCCGCCGTGCACCGGCCCTTGTACACGCCGTCGAGGCCGCGCACGGAGGCTTCGACGTCCTGCGCGTAGTAGTTCACGCCGCGGACGGTGATCATGTCCTTGCACCGGCCGGTGACGAAAAGCTCCCCGTCACGCAGATATCCGAGGTCGCCGGTGCGCAGCCAGCCGCCGGTGAACAGCCCGGCGACCCGCGACGGGTCGGCGGTGAGGTATCCGCCGGTGACCGCGTCGCCCTGGATGAGGATCTCGCCGACCGCGCCGTCGGGCAGGTCGTGGTCGCCGTCGGGCGCGACGACACGCAGGCGCAGTCGCTGCACCGGCGCGCCCACGCCCGCGATCGCCCGCGCGCCCGGCGTCTCCGGCGAAACGGGTCGTGCCAGAGCGTTGTCGGACAACTCGGCGCGATCGACCCACTCGAAGACGGGTTCCCGTCCGAGCGGGGGAAAGGTGACCGCCAAGGTGGCTTCGGCCATGCCGTAGACGCCGAACATCGTCGTCGGCCGGAATCCCGCGGGCGCGAAACGCTCGCAGAACGCGAGCACGACGCCCCGGGATATCGGTTCCGACCCGTTGAACGCGATCCGCCAGCGGCTCAGGTCGTAATCGCGTACCCGCTCCGGCGGGACGGCCGCCAGCAGCGACTCGTAGCCGAAGTTGGGCATCGCGGTGATCGTCGTGCCGCTGGCAGAGAATTCGGCCAGCCAGCGTGCCGGATCCTTGATGAACGCGATCGGCGACCACACATGCGCCGGAATACCCCGCAGGATCGCCGAGAGCGTGCCGAACAGGCCCATGTCATGGAACAGCGGCAGCCAGAAGCCGCCCTGATCGTCCGGGCTCAGCTGGATGCCGGTACGGATCGACGCGAGACCGCTGAGCACGTTGTGGTGGGTCAGGCGGACGCCTTTGGGTGTCGCGGTGCTGCCGGAGGTGAACTGCACGATGGCCGAGTCGTCGGGCCCGAGTACGGGAAGGGGAATACCCGACGCCTCTTCGGACTCCGAAAGCATTGTGGTGTCGATGAATTCGACGTCCATCGCCTCGTGCAGCGCGGTGGCGATATCGGCGAAGCGATGCGACACCAGCACGGTGCGCATGCCCGCTGCCGCGGTGATGGCCGCCAGTTTCCGTGGATAGCCGCTGGTCGCCCGCGCGCCCGTGGGCAGCGGCAGGGGAGTGGCCGCGCCACCCGCCGCGGCGACGCCGAACAGGCAGGTGAGGAACTCGGGCGCGTTCGGACCGAGGATGCCCACCGGTTCCCCGCGCCGCACACCCCGCCGTACCAGAGCCGCGGCGGCAACCTCGGACCGCCGATGCAACTCGGCGTAGTCCACGGTCTCCGACACCGACCAGAACGTGGCCGCCACCGCGGGATGGGCGGCGGCGATCTCGGCGAGGCGGCCGTGCAGGGTTTCGGCCGATTCCGCGGAATTCATGTCCGCCACCACAACAGCGAATTGTGACAATGCCTTGAACTCGTTGTGAATTAACGTCTGCGATAAAGAATGCCGATCAGCCGATCACACCGGCGGATAAAGTATTTCGACTATGGGCCGATAGGAACGGGCAATCGCCGCCGCGCCACGCGTCCGCGGCCCACCACCATGGACGACGGAATTTCTTTCCGGTCCCGGCTGCGGAATTCCGTGTCGCATCCATTTCTACTCAGGAGTTTCCGGTGAGTTCCGACCATTCCGCGGTCGAGGAATTGACCTCGGTTCAGCTGGCGGTCGTCGAGAGTGTCGCTCCGCATATGCGGCACAACCCGTACGGCAGTTACGAGGTGTTGCGGGCGGCGGGGCCGTTCGTGCCGGGTCCGCACGATACCCACTTGGTCACCCGCCATCACGAGGCGCAAGCGATCATGCAGGACCCGCGCTGGAGCCACGCCGAGGAACCGGACCTGCTGCACGGCGACAGTGATGTCGAGCTGCCCGGGTCGTTCCTCTGGATGGAGCCGCCGGAGCACACCCGGCTGCGCGGACTGGTGAGCAAGGCGTTCACCGCACGCACCGTCAGCGGCATGCGGGAACGTGCCGAGCAGCTGGTCGACGACCTGATGGCGAAAGTGCTCGCCGACCGCGACGTCGATCTGCTGGAGGCACTGGCCTACCCGCTGCCGCTGACCATGGTGTGCGAACTGCTCGGCGTGCCCGCTGAGGCGCACGAGCACGTCCGGCAGATCTCCACCAGCATCGCGCGCGGCCTCGACCCCGATGTGCTGCTGTCGCAAGAGGAGTTGGCCGCGCGCACCGACGCCGTGCGCGCCTTCCTCGAGTTCTTCGGCGACCTGGTCGAGCAGCGCCGCCGCGCCCCGCGCGCGGACCTGATCACCGCGCTGGTGCAGGCCGACGACGCGGGCGCGCGCCTGACCCGCACCGAATTGCTCGGCACGCTGCTGATCCTCGTCGTCGCGGGACACGAGACCACGGTCAACCTGATCGGCAACGGCGTACTCGCGCTCATCCGCAATCCGGAACAGTTCGAACGGCTGCGCGGCTTCCCGGAATTGTCCGAACCCGCCGTCGACGAAGTGCTGCGCTACGACGCCCCGGTACACCTGACCACGCGCACCGCGCATGACGAGATCACCATCTCCGGACGCACTTTCGCGCCGGGCGAGGCGGTGATCGTGTTGCTCGCCTCCGCCAACCGCGACCCGGCGGCCTTTCCACGCGCCGGCGAATTCGATATCGCGCGATACGCGCGAGGACGAAAAGCCGAGCGGCACTTGTCCTTCGGACTCGGCCTGCACTACTGCCTCGGCGCGCCGCTGGCCCGGCTGGAGATGCGGGTGGTGCTGCGGGCGATCGCCGATCGGGTGGCGTCCATGACCCTGCTCGAGGAACCGCCGTACCGGCCGAATGTGGTCGTGCGCGGCATGTCGCGACTTCGTGTCCGGATGGAGGCGCGATGAGGGGCGGCGGCCCGGCCGCCGTGTCCCGCCGGCCGGGCGTGGGTGTCCGGCACCGCACAGCAGCCGCGATGAGGAACCAGTGCGGAGCGCATGATCGCGCCCACCGGGTGCGGGCGTCCAGAAAGCAACAGGAGTCCCGATGAACACCGTTACGCCTACCGATGTGACCTTCGATGCTTTCGATCCGAGTGAGCGCGCCGACCCGTATCCGGCGTACCGGCGCGTGCGGGACGCCGCGGCGCTGTTCCCGTACGCCTTCGGCGACGTGCCGGTCACCTTGGTCACCCGCTACGAGGAGTGCGCCGCGATCCTGACCGGCGCCGACTGGGGCCACGGCTACGCGGCGGGCATCAGCCCGTTCCGGGACACCACGGCCGCGATCCCCGGTTCGTTCGTCCGGATGGATCCGCCCGAGCACGGCCGCTACCGCAAGCTGGTCGCGAAGGCCTTCACGCCCCGACTGATGGCCGAGATGGTTCCGGTGGCGGGACAGGTCGTTCGGGAGATCATCGACACCGCCCTCGAGCGCGGCGAACTGGATGTGCTCAACGATTTGGCCGTCCCGCTGGCGGTGGCGATGGTCCCGGTCCGGCTGCTCGGTGCCGACCCGGCCGACGGCGCGAAGTTCCGGGAGTGGCAGCTGGCCATCGCGCGCGGCAGCGACCCGGATTCGCTGCTCGGCCCGGAGGACGTGGCCGCGCGCGGCGCGGCGGCGATGGAGTGCATGGGCTACTTCGCCGGTTTGGTCCAGCGGAAGAAGGCGAATCCGACCCCCGATCTGCTGAGCGCTCTGGTCGCGGCGAGCGCGGACGGCGACCAGCTCACCGAGCCGGAAGTGATCGGCATGGCACTGCTCACCCTGGTCGCGGGCATGGAGACCTCGATCAACCTGATCGGCAACGGCATGCTCGCGGTGCTGCGCAACCCGGATCAGCTCGCGCGGCTGCGGGACAACCCGGAACTGATCGCCCCCGCGCTCGACGAGATGCTGCGCTACGACGCGCCCACCCAGTTCACCATCCGCGTCGCCCTGGCCGACACCACGGTCGGCGAGCACCAGTTCCGCCGCGGCGACGGCGTCGTGGTGCTCACGGCGTCGGCCAGCAGGGACGAGCGGGTCTACCCGGACGCGGATACCTTCGACGTCACCCGCTATGCCGGAAATCGCCCGGCCCGAAAGCATCTCGGCTTCAGCCTGGGCGTCCACTACTGCGTGGGCGCGCCGCTGGCACGGATCGAGGCGGGGGTCGCGGTCGGCGCGCTGCTGGCGCGGGCCCCGAAGCTGACCCTGGCGGCCGACGCGATCGAATACCGGCCCAGCCTGATCCACCGCGGCATCCTGTCGCTGCCGGTGTCCCTGTGAACGAGACGCGGCACGCGGTCGTCATCGGCGCGGGCATCGCCGGGCTGCTGGCGGCCCGGGTGCTGGCGGAACACTTCGCGCGGGTGACCGTGGTGGAACGCGACGGGTTCGATGTCGAGGGCATGCGCAAAGGCGTGCCGCAGGCGCGGCATCTGCATGGGCTGCTCGACCGTGGCCGGACCATCATCGAGGAACTCTTCCCTGGGTTCACCGCCGAGATGGCGGCCCGCGGCGCGACCATCGCCGAGGCGCTGGTCGACACCCGGTGGTATGTGGGCGGCCTGCGAGCCGCGCCGACCTCGACCGGGCTGACATCCGTGATCGCGACCAGGCCGCTGCTGGAATCTGTGCTGCGCGAACGTACTTCGGCGCTGCCGCGGGTCCGACTGCTGAGCGGGACAGCGCGCGGATTGATCGGTGACGCGCGCCAGGTGCGCGCGGTCGCGATATCCGGCGAATCGGGTGACGAGACATACGCCACGGACCTGGTCGTCGACACTTCCGGGCGCGGTTCGCGGGCTTCGGTCTGGCTCACCGCGCTCGGCGCTCAACCGCCGGACGAGCAGCGGATCGAGGTGGATCTGGGCTACGCCTCACGGTTCTACCGGCGCACCGAAGGACAGCTGGACGGTCAGTCCTCGGTGATCATCTCCACCGGGACCGATGGACGCGGCGGCGGCGCGATCCGGGTGGAGGGCGATCGCTGGCACGTCACCCTCGCCGGGATCCTGGGCGATCATCCGCCTACCGATCCGGACGGTTTCGCGCGCTTCGCCGCCTCGCTCGCCGCGCCGGATATCCACGACATCGTCCGCAGCTCCGAACCGCTCGGCGACGCGGTGCCGCACCGCTTCCGCTCGCCGGTGCGCAGGCGCTACCCACGCCGGGCGGCGGTGCCGGACGGATTCCTGATGTTCGGTGACGCACTGTGCAGCTTCAACCCGCTCTACGCCCAGGGTATGGCGGTCGCTGCCCAGCAGGCGATCGCGCTGCGCGACTGCCTGTGCACGGGCGGGAGCGGACCGGGTCTGCCCGCGCGGTTCTACGCGGCGGCGGACAAGGTGCTCGACGTCGCGTGGCAACTGTCGGCTGGAGCCGATCTCGCGCATCCTGGCGTGGCCGGACCGCGCACCGTACGGACCCGGCTCGGCAACGCCTACGTCGCCCGCGTTCATCGCGCCGCGCACGTCGACCCGCGGGTGGCGCGAACGTTCCTGCGGGTGGCGAACCTGGTCGAACCGCCCGCGGCACTGCTGCACCCGCTGCTGGCGGGCCGGGTCCTGCTGCGCGGCGGCGCGTCCGCGGATACGCCGCGGGGCATCCCCCCGTCCGGTCCCGGACCTGTTCCGGAGCCGGGTCCGTCATCGCCGCCGCGCCCGCGCTCCCGCATCCACTCCGATCACTGACGCATTCCGAACGACCGGCAGCACCGTCCAGCGTCGGTGCTCCGCACAGGAGGGACCACCATGGACTCGTCGACCGCGGGTACGGCTGTCGCGGAACAGGATTCCGCCATTCAGACAGCCCTGACCCAGCTCTTCGGCCCCGAAGGCCGGCCCGATCCGTACACACCCGCCCGGGTGCTGCGCGAGGCGGGCAGACTGCACCGGACGCCACTCGGCCATTACCTGCTCACCCGCTACGACGACTGCGCCGCCGTGCTGTCGACCACCGCATGGAGTCATGCGGAGGAAGCGGCCATGATGCATCCGACGGTGTCGCCGGAGGACGCGCCCGAGGAACTGCCCACCTCGTTCCTCTGGATGGAGCCGCCGGACCACACCCGGCTGCGCAACCTGGTGACCAAGGGCTTCACTCCGCGCATGGTGACCAGGTTGCGTCCGCGCATCACCGAGCTCACCGAGCAACTGGTCGACCAGGCCTTGGCGGCAGGCGAATTCGACCTCGTCGAGATGATCGCCTACCCGCTGCCGCTGATCATCGCCTGCGAGCTGATCGGCGTGCCGCCGGACGCCTATGACCAGTTGCACCGCTGGTCGCAGGATCTGGCCCGCGGCTTCGACCACGATTACACGTTGCCCGAGGAAGCGCTGAAGGCGCGCAGTGCGGCCTCGCGCGGCTTCATGGGGTACTTCCGCGAGTTGCTGAACGAACGCCGCCGCGACCCGAAGGACGACCTGCTCAGCGCGCTGTCGCAGGTCGAGGATCGCGGTGACGTCCTCACCGAGCAGGAGTTGCTGGCCACCTGCATCACCACGTTCGTGGCCGGGCACGAGACGACCGCCAATCTGATCGGCACCGGCATGCTCCAGCTGATGCGCAACCCCGGCGAGATCGACGCCCTGCGCAAACGCCCGGAGCTGACCGCTTCGGCGCCCGACGAACTCTTGCGCCTCGAGCCGTCGGTGCAGATCACCACGCGCGCGGCGACCCGCCCGATCACGCTGGCCGGACACGATTTCGAACCGGGCGAAGGCGTGGTGGTGCTGATCAATTCGGCCAACCGCGACGACGCCGCGTACGTCGATCCCGATCGCATCGACGTCGCCCGCTACGCCGACCCGATGAACCCGGCCAAGAAGCATCTCGGCTTCAGCCTCGGCATCCACTACTGCCTCGGCGCACCGCTCGCGCTGCTGGAGATGGAAGTGCTGCTCGAGGTGTTGCTGCGGAAGGTCCGCGACATCGAATTGCTTTCGGACACACCGCCGTACAAGCCGAACGTGGTGATCCGCGGCTTGGCGGCGTTGCCGACCCGTTTCGCCGCCGAATAACCGGCACCCCTGGACGGACCCCGGTTTGTAGTCCTGCACCGAGCGGAGGCGAGCAGCCGACTTGGTCGGTTCTCCGTCCGGGCCGAGAAGTCCTCGGCCCGGACGGTTGCACCGATCGGTCACAACGACAGCAGTACCCGGCGGCCGATCCGCGGATCCGCCAGCGGGCGCAACGCGATCCGCATCAGCGTCACCGCGTTGTCGTCGCCGGCGATGCGGTTCGCCCGGACGCAGCCGCAGGCCAGGCACTGGTGAACCAGCAGCCATTCGCCGTCGTCCCTGGCCGACATGCTCACCGCGGCCATCCGGCCGCGGCAGGACTCGGCGCGGTCGCCCGGCACGCGCCGGTCGACGTGCTTGCTGGCCAGGCAGTGCGGACAGTGATTGCGGTGCGCGGTGCCCGGTGCGACGACCGGGACTTCCCTGCGGCACTCGACGCAGCGGAACATGTCGCCGGATTCGCCTCCGCGCCCGTGCAATACGTGCTTGGGGCGCTGCGGGCGACGTGCCTCGGGTTTCCTTCGTGGCATCGCGCGCCCCCTACAGATCGCCGAACACTTCGAGCGGGAACGGCGGCTCGGCCAGCGGGCGCACGGCCATGCGCATCAGCATCAGCTGATTGTCGTCGCCACACACGGGGTGCAGCGCGAGCTCCTGACAGCGGGTGCACCGGTGCACCACGGCCCATTCGCCGGTGCGCAGCACGGCGATCGAGAGCGGAGCCATGCGGGCACCGCAGTCGGACGCGCCGCCCTCGACGTGGTCGTGGGTGTGCCGCGAACTCAGGCAGCTCGGGCAGTGGTTGCGCCAGCTGTCGTCCGGCGCGAGCGTCGCGACGACGAGTCCGCAGCGGATGCAGGTGAAGGTATCGGTCCGCAGCGACGGGCTGGGACCGCGATGAGACGAAGAGGTGTTGCTCGACACCCGGATCACTCCTAACTGAGCAGTGTTGCGATGCAGCAGGAGAAGACCGAGCGCGCCTCGATAAGCGCTTGCGGCGTCGGCTGGTTCAGGCGTGGCCGGACAGGTCGTTCGGATCCACACGGTGAGGCGCGCTCGGCGCTCGCCGGGACATAAACCACTCCTTCGCACGTCGGCAAACCCTCGCGCTGGCGAGGTCGCGCAACCGTACCGCCACCCGCCGCGGCGCCACCACCGAATTTCCGTGGCTACCTGTCCGGGAGGTCGAGGAGAAAACTCCCGGCGCGTGCGACGACCTCCTCGCGGGTGCGGCCGTCGTGATCGGCCGCGAGGAAGTGTTTGCCGATGGCCAGGCAGAAGGCGAGCATGCTGAGGGCTTCGACCTCGTCCGGGTCCGAGCAGTAGCTGCCGAACAGCGCGCGCAAGTAGTCCATGCGCCGGTTGTCGACGCGGCGCAGCCGCTCGGCGACTCGGGGGTCGCGCCGGGCCCAATCACGGACGGCGAGGTCGATCGGGCGCAGCCGGTCGTCGGAAAAGGTGAGCAAACCCGCACGCCGGATCTTCGCGCGCGCGTCGCCGCCCTCGCGTTCCACGCGGGTGATCACGTCGTCGGTGGTCTCGCGTTCCCAGGTGTCGAGCATCTCGGCCAGCAGCGCGTTCCGGTCGGCGAAGTGCCCGTAGAAACCGCCTTTGGTGACCCCGAGCGCCGCCGCCAGGCTCTCGATCCGCACGGCCTCCGGGCCGCCTGCCGCCAGCGCCGCGAGGCCCTGTTCGATCCAGCTGCTGCGTGGTGTGCGTGTGGCGGCGACCATGTCCTCAGTATGGCCGACGCTGTCGCACCTATTCGGCGACCACCTTGATCTGCGCCTCGTCGACCTCGACGTCCTGCGCGGTCGGGTTGGCCTCGGCATTCACTTTCATGCGCGCCTTGTCGATGCCCTCGGACTCGAGTTCGGCCGCGATGTTGTCGCCCCTGGCCTCGGCCAAGGCTTTGGCCGTCGCGGAGTTCGCATCCTGGGCGTAGGTGGTGATCTCTATCTTGGCCTCATTGCCCTTCAACGGGACCGCGACCAGTTTGATGGTGGCGACGTCTCCCGCGCTGAGATCCGAACTGCCGCTGTCGAAGTTGATCGGCGCGGCGGCCAGCGCCGTGTTGATCGCGTCCTGGATGGCTTGTTGCGCGGCATTCAGGATCGGGGAGGTGGTCGCGGCGATACCGGTGCGCGTATCGGGCGTGTGTTCGCGTGTCGGTGTCGATTCCGTGTCGTTGTCCCCTCCGCATGCCGCGGTCATGAGCAGTACGACCGCCGTTGCGGCAATTCCGGTGACGCTTTTCCTGGATATCATCGGCCTACTCCTGTAGTCGGTGGAGAATCCCGTTTTGCGTCATTCAGTGCGATGCCTGGAAATCTTCGGCACTCGTCGCACCCTGTGGCGGGTCCGCGCGTATCGATCGACGGTGCCGGTGCACCGATCCTCGCATATGTGCGTCATCCGGACTGTCGTTTCGAGGTCGCTCGATATCCGGAACACCGTCAGCGCGGACTTCGGCACCGGAATGAATATAAGTCGAGGTGGCGGCCGGAATGACGGCGTAGCGTCGCAACAGGCATGCTTCTCGTGATCCTGTGGACGACCGGCTCCGAGCGGGCCGGACGTCGATGCGGAGGGGATTCTCGATGTCGACAGCGAACGGTTCGCACAGCGGATCGGCCGGAGACCGGCGGTGGGTGCTCCGCCGAGCGCTGCTGCCGCCGATCGTCACCATCACCGCCTTGCTGCTGGCGTATTTCTCGCTACCCTTCACCCGCATCAGCGGCATGCACACACTGGTACTTCTGCTGATCGGTCTGGCCGCGGTGGGCGTGGTGGCCGCCTGGCAGATCCGGCAGGTGCTGCGTGCGCGCGACCCTGTCGCGCAGGCGTTGCAGGCGCTGACGGCGACGTTCGGCTTCTATCTCGTCGGCTACGCGACGGTCTACGTCGTGCTCTCCCATGCCGCGCCCGGCGACTTCAGCGAGCCGCTGACGCGGATCGACGCACTCTATTTCTGCGTAACGGTCTTCACCACAGTCGGATTCGGCGACATCGTGGCCACGTCGGAGACCTCCCGGGCTGTCGTGCTCACCCAGATGATCGGCAATCTGGTCCTGATCGGCTTGGTGATCCGGCTGCTGGTTCATTCGGTCCGAATTCGCCGGGAGCAGCTGCACCGATCCGGCCCATTCGCGACCGGCAACAGCGAGGGGAGGTGAAGCACGGGCCGAACACGTGCGGCGCGGGGATACGGGTGGGTTACCAGTCGACCGCGCCGAGTTCGTGCAGCTTGCGGAAGACCATCATCGAGCCGGGGGCGACGTGGTCCATGGCGGCGTACTCGCGCACGGTGAAGTAGCGCAGCTCGGCGATCTCGCTGGTCGGTCGCGGTTCGGCGTCGAGTTCGGCGGTGAAACAGGTCATGTGCAGCCGGGTACCGGGGGAGTGCCCGTACGCCTCGGCCTGGAATACCCCGAGCTCGGCGTAGGAGACGACGCCAACGCCGAGTTCCTCGCGCACCTCACGATGCAAGGCCGCCTCGGGCGTCTCTCCGGGATCGATCTTGCCGCCGGCCATGTAGAAGACGTCCTTGCCGACCGAGCGCGCCTGCAGCAGGCGGCGATCCCGGATGTGGGCCAGCGCCGCGGTGCGAATCACCGGCCCACTGTACTGAGCGGCCCGAACCGGGCGTCAACCGGATTTCGCGCGGCGGCTAGATCATCTGGCGGGAGATGGCGGCGACCAGTCCGCCGTCGATGATCAGGTCCTGCCCGTTGACGTAGGACGCCTCATCGGACGCGAGGAAGGCGACCGCGTCGGCGACATCCTCAGCGGTGCCGAGCCGCCCGCCGGCCACCTCGGCGATAACCGCGGTGTGCGCTTCCGGACTCACGTTGTCGTGGAACATGGGGGTCTCGATATAGCCGGGGCTCACGGAATTGACGCGAATTCCCTTGGGTGCCAGTTCGGCGGCGAGGGTGTGGGCCAGGTTGTGCACGGCCGCTTTGGTCGCCGCGTACAGGGAGGCGCCGGGCAGACCGCGGTGCAGCGTCCACGACGCGTTGATGACGATCGCCGCGTGTTCGGACAGCAGCGGCAGGGTCTTCTGGATGGTGAAGAACACGCCTTTGAAATTGATGTCGACGACACGGTCGAATTCGTCCTCGGTGATCTCGCCGTGCGGCTGGAACGAGGCGACGCCCGCGTTGGCGAACACCACGTCCAGCCGTCCGTGCCGGTCGCGGATGGCGGCGGCGAGCGCGTCGAGATCGGTGACACGCCCCGCGTCGCCCGGTATCGCCACCACGCGGTCTTCGCCGAGCTGCTCGACCGCGGCCTCCAGCCGGGTCTTGTCCCGGCCGGTGATGATCACCTGTGCGCCCTCGGCGAGCAACCGTCGTGCGGTGGCCAGACCCATGCCGCTCGAGCCGCCGGTGATGAGCGCGATCTTGCCGTCGAATCGGGAAATGCTGTGCGTCATGGGAATCAGCGTGCCGAAGGGCGCGCTGGGCGAACAGTGTGCAGTTGACCTAGGTGTGGCACCACCTGGCCGCGGTCACGCCGGGGCCGCGAGCCGGATGCGCATCAGCCCTTCCACCCGGTCCGCGGTCTCGGTGCCGGGCTGCGGGTTGTACAGCACCAGGCACCAGTCCGGATGGTCCGCCACCGCAAGGGTGGTCGTGTCGAAGAACAGGTCACCCGCGTCCGGATGGCGCACCGCCTTCACGGCCAGGACCGGGGCGTTCACCTCGTGGCGGGCCCACAGCCGAGCGAACTCGGGGCTGGCGGCGGTGAGTTCGTCGATCACCGTGCCCAACCGCGGGTCGCCGGGACAGTGCGCCGCGTCGGCGCGAAACGCGGCGACCACCGCGGGCGCGATCGCGTTCCACTGCGTGTGCATGCCGCGATATCTGGCATTGGTGAAGAACGAGACCAGGCAATTGTGGTCGGCGTCGTCGAGCCCGAAAACCGTGCGCGCCGTGTCGTTGATCGCGAGCAGATTCCAGTAACGGTCGCGCAGCACCGCGGGCCGCGATCCCCACGCGTCGAGCAGCTGGCGTAGCTGCGGGCTGACTTCGGCGTCGCCCGCCGGGCCGGGTTGCGGCGGGTTGAGACCGGCGAGCAGATACAGGTGTGCCCGCTCCGGCTCGGTCAGCCGTAGTGCCGCTGCGATCGCGTCGAGCACCTCGGTCGAGACGGTGATGTCGCGACCCTGCTCGAGCCAGGTGTACCAGGACACGCCGATTCCGGCGATCATCGCGACTTCCTCGCGCCGCAGACCGGGCGTCTGCCGCCGCCCCACCGCCGCCAGACCGATGTCCTGGGGCGTCAGGCGGGCTCGACGGGTACGGAGAAAGTCGCGGAGCTCGGCGCGCCGGTGCAGCGCTGCCGTAGAGGATTCCCTGGCCATACGCACGGTAACAACCGGGCGCTGGGATCAGTTCCCGAGCTGCACCGGGAACGCTTCGAGGTCGTTCTGCGTGAGCACCGGGAGGTTGCGGATTTCCTCGATCGGCACCGCCGAGCGCAGGTCGGGGAAGCGAGCGAACAAGGCGGGCAGGGCGATCCCCGCTTCCAGGCGGGCCAGCGCCGCACCGGGGCAGATATGCGGGCCGTGGCCGAAAGCCATGTGCCGGTTGGCCGTTGGGCGGGTGATGTCGAAGTTGTCGGCATCCGTGCCGTGCACGGCGGTATCGCGCCCGATCGCACGGTAGGACATCACCACTCCCTCGCCTTGCTCGATCACGATGTCGCCGACGGTGATGTCCTCGGTGGCGAAACGCATCAGCAGATGTGTTACCGGGCTGTCCCAGCGCAGTGTTTCCTCCACCGCGGCGTCCCACGCGAACTCGCCGCCGTGGATGGCGCGCAACTGGTCGGGGCGGCCCAGCAGGGCGCGCACGGCATTGAGGATGAGGCCGATCGTGGTTTCGTGCCCGGCGGCGACGAGCGCCTTCAGGTTGCCAACCACTTCTTCCTCGGTCAGCGGTCCAGCGTCAACGCTGCCGACGATGAATGCGCTGGTCAGGTCGTCGGTCGGGGCGGCGGTCTTGGTGCGAACCAGGTCGGTGAAATACGCGTCCAGCTCGTCGATCACGCGCAGCCGCTCGTCCTGCGGTGTCAGCAGTGAGAAGAACGCTTTGTACCAGGCGAGCAGCATCGGATGGTCGGCGCGATCCACACCCATCAGCTCGCTGATCACCCGCATCGGCAGCGGGTAGGCGAACACCGTCTTCAGATCGACCACCGCCCCGTCCCGCCCGGCCTGCTCGAGATCGTCCAGCAGCTCGGCGGTCATCCGTTCGATGGTCGGGCGCAGCGCGTCCAGACGACGTTTGGTGAGCGCCTGCGTGGTCTTGATCCGGAGCCTGCGGTGCTCGGCGCCGTCCACGGTGAACATCGAACGACCTGCGTCGATCATGCCGATCAGCGGCCACTGCCTGGTCACCGCGCCGGACCGCCACAGCGACCAGGCGTTGATGTCCTTGACCAGCCTGGTGTCCACGAGCAGCTGCCTGGCCAGCGTGTGGCGGGTCACCGTCCAGGCCGGCACGCCGAGCAGATCGATCCGGGTGAGCGGACCCGCGGCGCACAGGCGGTCGGTCTCCCCGGCGAGGTCGCCGACCATGGGATCGATGGCGAGGATCGTTGCGTGCGGGCATTCTCGAGTCACGGGGTACCTCCGACGGCGCGAACGGGTGTGAAGCGGACAGGCAGGGACGTCATTCCGCGCAGGAAGGCCGACGGTCGCCGGACCAGGTTCTGGGCGGGCACCGCCAGGTCGAGGTCGGGCAGCCGGTCGAGCAGGACCTCGATACCGGTGCGCGCGATGACCTCGGCGATCTGCTGGGCGGGGAAAGGACAGCGGTATTCGCCGTAGCTGAAGGCGAAGTGCGCGCTGTTGCCCGCGTGGGCCGGCTCGGCGCCGTCGGAGGCGTGTTGGCGCACGTGCGGGTCGGCGTTGGCGGCGGCCAGGCCGAGCAACAGCATGTCCCCGGACCGGATGAGCTTGTCGCCGAGCCGGGTGTCGCGCGCGGCCCAGCGCCCGGCGAGGATCTGCGTCGGCGTGTCCTCCCACAGCACTTCGTTCATCGCCTGCCCCACGCTGTGCCGCCCGCCGCCCAGCGCCGCGGCGAACCGATCGTCGGTGAGCATCAGCCGTACCGAGTTGCCGATCCAGTCGGCGGTGGGCAGATGGCCCGCGGCGGTGATCGCCATCAGGTCGAGGACGTATTCCTGATCGGTGAACGGGCCGGGATGCGCCAGCATTCGGGAGACCAGATCGGGGCCGCGCTCGGCCTTCTTGGCCGCGAGCAGGCGCTGCATGCGCTCGGCGAATTGCTGATGCGCGGCCTGGGCCTCGGCCCCGCCGTCGGCGAGCGTCTTCATCGTCCACGCCAGCCGCGGCCCGTCTTCGTCCGGGAAGCCGAGGATTCGTGCCAGCGACAGCACCGGCAGCGGCTCGGCGAAATCGGCGACCAGCTCCGCTTCGCCCCGGCCGCAGAACGTGTCGATCAGACGGTCGGCCAATTCCTCGCAGGTACGCCGCAGTTCGAAAGTGTCGACCGTTTCCAGGGCCGGTTCCACCATGGCCAGGTGTCTACGGTGCTCCGTGCCCGCGGTGAAGTAGATCGACGGCATCGGTTGTCCGACCATCGGGAGCAGCGGCCAGTCCGCGGAGATGTTCGGCCACTGGTTCCACAAGCCGACGTCGCGCGGAAACAGCTCCGGATCGCTGGTCACCTGGTGTAATTCGCGATAACCGATGACCAGCCAGGCGGGTACGCCACCGGGTAACTCGACAGCGACAACCGGGCCGTGCTCGCGGCGCATCTCGTGATAGAGCTGGTGCGGGTCGGTGTGGAAACGCGGACCGCTCAACGCGACCGCGGCGGGGTCGGCGTGCACGGGGCAGCCGCGGGCGGAACTCGGTGCTGGCGTAGTCATGACGCGGCCTCCGGAGTCGGGAGCAGGGTGTGCCGCGGCGTCGGGGCGAGGGAGGAGAGGTGCTCGACGAGGGTGATGAGGACTCCCTTGCCGGACGCGCGGGATCTGGCGTCGCAGTCGGTGAGCGGCACGTGCGGGTCCAGATCGAGGGCGTCACGGACCTGGTCCGGACGATGCCCGCCGCCGAAGTCGTTGCAGGCGACGATGAACGGCGTCCGTTGGTGTTCCAGCCGGTCGATGGCGTACCAGCAGTCGGCGATCCGGCGCGGGTCGACCAGGACGATCGCGCCGAGCGCGCCGGCGAACAGGCGATCCCAGAGAAACCGGAACCGTTCCTGTCCCGGTGCGCCGAACAGGTACAGCACGTGCTCGCTGTCGATGGTGATCCGCCCGAAGTCGAAGGCGACGGTCGTCGTCGATTTGCCCGGCGCGCCGCTCGGGTCGTCGACGCCGAGGCCCTCGTCGGTCATGATCGCCTCGGTGTCGAGGGGACGGATTTCGCTGACCGCCCGGACCATCGTGGTTTTGCCGACGCCGAAGCCGCCGACGATGACGACCTTCAGGCCCTGCCTGGTCGCGCGGTGCAGGGGCGCGTCGGCGCGGGCGGGGCGCGGATCAGAGTTTGCGGAGTCCAACGAGCACCTTCTCGAGGGTGGTGGGGTCCGGTAGGGAGTGCCATGGCGCGCCGGGAAGGCCGGTCCGCGGTGGACGCACGGTGATCTTGCCCGCGTGCAGCAGGTCGGAGAGCAGGATCGTCGCGATGCCGACCGGAATACGCAGTTCCGCGGCGATTTCCACGACAGCGGTCGGAGCGTGGCACATGTCCAGGATCGCCACGTGCTCGGACTGCATGCCCGGTGTCGGATCGCACTCGCTCACCACCAGGGTGACCAGATCGAAGGTGTCCACGTCCGGTTTGCTGCGTCCGCCGGTCAGGGTGTACAGCCGATCGGGGTCGTCGTCCCGGCCTGGCCTTGTCACGACACGCTCGCTCCCCGGAAGCGCGGCGCGGCCGCCAGATGCTCGCCGAGCTGCTCCACCAGCTCGCGCATGTTGTGCCCGACCAGCCCGGCGTCGGCGTCCTCCGCGGCGACGACCGCGATGTGGGCGCCAAGCCCGGCCTCGACGATGAACAGGATGCCGCCGTAGAACTCGGTCATCGATTGGCGCACGCCGGCGCGGCCGTCGCCGAACTCCACCGACGCGCCGTGCGAGAGACTTTGGATGCCGGCGGCGATGGCGGCGAGCTGGTCGGCTTGGTCCACAGTGAGTTCGGGCGTGTGGCAGATCTTCAACCCGTCGCTCGACAGCAGCAGGGCGTGCCTGGTGCGCGGTGTGCGGGTCAGCAGCTGTTCCAGTAGCCAGCTCAGTTGGGCGGACTCGGAGGTTGTCATCGTTCGTTCTCCACGGCGGCGGAAGGGGCGGGGGAAGGGGTTGCGGCGCCGTCGGTCCGCTTGGTCACCGCCCGCTGGAACGCACCGAGTGAGTCGGGCCGCGACGCGGGAGGCGTCGGCGCGGCGGGCTCCGGCGCGGACAATCCGTCGGGGTGAACGGCGGCCAGGGTGCTGCCGCGGCGTCGCTTGGGAAGCGCGGGGACGGTGACGGCGGAGGGGGGTTCGGCGGCGGATATGTGCGAGGTACCGGTGGGCGTGTGCGCGGGCTCGTTGGGCGGCCGCGGTGGCTGCGCGGTGGTGTGGGCGAACTCCCGAGTGACGGGTAGCGTACCGGTGATGGTGGACGGCTGGGGCCGTTCCACCCGGATGGTGAGTTCCCGCGGGACCACCACGACCACCGCCGTGCCGCCGATGGCGGAAGGACGGTAGGACACGGTGAGGCCGTGCTTGCGCGCGAGATTGCCCACCACCGCGAGGCCGAGCCTGGTTCCGGTGAGCGAGGACAGGTCGACCCCGGAACCGGGTCCGGCGCCGCCCCGGCCCGTCGTCGATACGGCTGCCTCGGCGCGGCGCAGCGCCGATTCGCTCATGACCAACCCGCTGTCTTCGATCGTGATCACGACGCCCGCGGGGACCTCGGCGGCATAGACGTGTACCTCGGTTGTGGGCGGGGAGAAGTTGCACGCGTTGTCGAGCAGCTCCGCCAGTGCGTGCATGACGCCCTCGGCGGCGTGGCCGGAAACCGCGATATCGGCGACGGCACGCAATCGGACGCGCTGATAGCCCGCGACGCGACCCATCGCGCCGCGCAGAATCGATTCCATCGCAATCGGTTTGGCCCACCTGCGTCCGGATCGCGCGCCGCTGAGCACGGCGATGCTGTCGGCCAGCCGCCCCGCCTGGGCGGTGCGGTGATCGAGCTGCAGCAGGTCGGCGAGCACGGCGGGATCACCGTGCCGGTGCTCCATCTCGCGTAGTTCCGCGAGCATGCTGGTGGTCATCGCCTGCATGCGGCCGGCCGCTCCCGCGAAAGCCGCCATCGCCGCGGCGCGACGGCTGTCGCTGCGCTTCGACCGTGCGGCGTGCTCGGCCGCGGCGTCGTTCGCGGCGGTGGTCCTGGCGTCGGCGTCGGCGGCGGCGAGCGCGCTGTCCTTCCGGGCCTGGGCGGCATCCCGCCAGGAGCGGACGGCTTCCTGCCGGAAATGGACCGCCGCGGTGACGGCGGCGCACAGGATGATCGCCGCGGCGACGGCGCCTGCCGCCAGCGATACCCGGAATTCGGCGGGTGCGTAGTACACCGCCGCCGCGACGACGGCCGCGCTCACGATTACGCAGGACGTGAATGTCGCGTACGGCGGTTTCGCGCGCCGAACAGCGCTTTCGCCGTGCTCGCTTCGGGCCGGTTCCAATAACTGTGACAAGTTCCGTACTTCCGCATTCGCGGCGTCGAGGGGAAATCGTCCCCTGACCCCCTTCTGCGTGCCCGGCAGCCGAAATGCACAGCCCGGCAAGCAGTTTCGAACCTTGCGGGCCCGAGCATAGCGGGACGATCAGTGCGGCGCCACTCGAAAGGAATGCGGCCGAACCCGTCACGGCGGATATTCCGCATGCGGCGAAGATGCTCCGCCGCCGCCCTCGATGGCCGAAAACTGCCAGGACCCAGCGTGTTCGGCAGGAGAATTGTTCGACAGGCGTTTGCTCGAAATTCACTATTGCTACGATTCCGGATTTGTCCAGACGCCTGTATTCGTTTTGCGGTACTTAAGTTTTAGATTATTCGTTCGCGGTGGCCGGTGTCGTGTGCCGGAGCATCGGGTGCTGTGCACCGGCGACATGCCGGCCGACGCCCGGGGCGTGACCATGCCGGGCGTGTTCGACGCCGACAGCGCCGCCGTCGAGCGCGCGGTGATCCGGCTGGCGGAACTGGATGTCGAGACCATATGTGTCGGCCACGGCGACGTGCTTCGTGACCTGGACGCCGCGGCGTGGCGGGTTCAGCAGGTGCCGGAAGGCGGAGCAGTGTCGCCGCGTGTCCGGCGCTGAGATCGGCCCACCGGGCTGCCCGAGCCGGGGGCCGAATCCGAGCCGCTGTTTCTGGTCGATCAGAGTTGTGCGGTTTGCTCGGACGGGGGCAGACCGTCGGCTTGGCGGAGGACATCCGCGACCGACTCCAGGTAGAGCAGGGTGCGCAGCGAGACGCCGTCCACGGCCTGTCCGAGGCGGCGCAGGGCCGAATTGTCCAGATGCGCGAGCACTTCCGCGTCCTCGGCCTGACCGGGCCCCGGGTCGAAGCCGAAATAATTGGGATCGAGTCCGAACACGTGCGCCAGCCCGGCGCGGGCCTGTTCCGGGAGCGTGGTGGCCTGCCCGCGCCGCACCTGCCCCAGGTAGCCGGGTGCCAGGTCGTACCCGGCCGCGGTCAGCCATGATGTGACCGTCTCGTCGGCCAGTGGCCGCCCGTTCGCGCGTTCCCACATCTCGAACGCTAGGTTCAGCCTCGTCGTGATATCGATGTCCACTACCGCCTTCCTTCTGGCGACAACGCCTGTTGACGGGTCAAACATTGACTCGACCGTAGCGTGGGAGTGGACGATCGCTGGGATTTCATGGCAAATGTCCGGATGCATAGGGGGCGGAACGGACTCGATCCCCGATTAGCGGGTTCGCCGACATCGAGGAGGCGTGTGTGCGGCTGAGTTCCGAGGTGGCGCGCGAGCGATTCGCGGCAAGTCCGGTCGCGCGGTTGGCGACCGTTTCGGCGGCGGCACGCCCGCATCTGGTTCCGATCGTGTTCGTCGTCGTCGGCGACCGGATCTACACCAGCGTCGACGCGAAGCCGAAGACGACCACGGCGCTGCGCCGGCTGGACAATATCGCGGCGAACCCCGCGGTGGCCGCGCTCGTCGACCACTACAGCGACGACTGGGCTCAGCTGTGGTGGACACGCGCCGACGGAGACGCCCGTATCGCGGTCGCCGCCGAGGCCGAAATGGCGAAGCGCCGATTGGCCGCCCGTTATCCCGATTACCAGGACCAGCCGCCGCCCGGACCGGTGATCGCCATCGAGGTGACGCGGTGGTCGGGGTGGTCTGCGCGGTGATCGCCTCCGGTACAGTCCGAATCGCCGCTGACGCCGCCGTCGCGCCGAGCTCTCCGAAGAGAAGACTGTGAGGATCACATGCCCTCGAATTTCGCGCTGAAAACCATGAATACGGTGCATCGCGCCTTGCTGAAGATCAGCTTCGGGAAATTCGGCAACGAGTTCTCGGGTATGCCGTCGCTCGAGCTCACGACCACCGGCCGCAAATCCGGGCGCCCGCACGCGGTCATGCTCACCGCGCCGGTGGTCGACGGCGACACCTACGTCGTCGTCGCCTCGCGCGGCGGCGACCCCGTGCATCCGGCGTGGTTTCTGAACCTGCGCGACAACCCGGACGTCGTCGTGTCCGTGCGGAGCGGTCCGAAGGTGCCGATGACCGCCCGGGTGGCGACCGCGCAGGAGCGGGCAACGCTGTGGCCGAAGGTCGTCGAGGCGTTTCCGACGTATGGCGACTACCAGAAGAAGACCACACGAGAGCTTCCGCTCGTCTTGTTGACGCCGAAGAGCTGAGACGTCCGGGTTCCGGTCCGAAGATATTGCGGACGGCGGCCGGGGAAAGGTCCTGTGTTCGTGGATTCGGATGTAGTTCGGGCCTCTTTGAGAATTATATTCAGAAATATAGCTCCGATCTAGCAGAATATTCATACTCCTGAGGAGCGGTGATCGCACTCCGGTGCGCGTCGCCGATACCCGTCCCATCGACGATCAGGAGTGCAAGGTGCGAATCGGAATCCCCCGCGAGATCAAGAACCACGAGTACCGCGTCGCGTGCACGCCGGCGGGCGTGCACGAACTCGTGTCGCGCGGTCACGACGTGTACCTCGAGGCGGGTGCCGGACGGGGTTCGGCCTTCCCGGACGAGGCCTACACGGTCGCGGGCGCGCGCGTGCTCGACAGCGCCGACGAGGTGTGGGAAACCGCCGAGCTGGTGCTCAAGGTGAAGGAGCCGGTGGCCGAGGAGTACCGGCGCCTGCGCGCGGACCAAGTGCTGTTCACCTACCTGCACTTGGCCGCGTCGAAGGAGTGCACCGACGCACTGCTCGCTTCCGGTATCACGGCGATCGCCTACGAAACGGTGACCGGCCACGACGGCTCGCTGCCGCTGCTCGCGCCGATGAGCGAGGTCGCGGGACGGCTGGCCGCCCAGGCGGGCGCCTATCACCTGATGCGCAGCGCCGGTGGACGCGGCGTGCTGATGGGCGGCGTGCCGGGCGTGCGGCCCGCCAAGGTCACCGTGCTCGGCGCGGGCGTCGCGGGCGGCAACGCGATCGCCGTGGCGCACGGCATGCGCGCCGAGGTCACCGTGCTGGATCTGAACATCGCCCGCCTGCGCGAGATCGACGCGCAGTATCGCGGCCGGGTGCGCACCATCATGTCCAACAAGCTCGAGGTGGAGACCGCGGTGCGCGAAGCGGACCTGGTGATCGGCGCCGTGCTGGTGCCGGGCGCCAAGGCGCCGACCCTGGTGTCCAACGACTTGGTCGCCCAGATGAAACCGGGCTCCGTGCTGGTCGATATCGCGATCGACCAGGGCGGTTGCTTTGCGGACTCGCGGCCGACCACGCACGCCGAGCCGACCTATCAGGTGCACGATTCGGTGTTCTACTGCGTGGCCAACATGCCCGGCGCGGTACCCAACACCTCCACTGTCGCGCTGACCAATGCCACACTGCCGCATGTCGTTTCGCTCGCGGACCGGGGATGGCGCGGCGCCTTGGCCGCCGATCCCGGACTGGCCGCAGGGCTGAGCACCGACCGCGGTGTGCTGCTGTCGGCAACTGTGGCGCAGGCGCACGGCTACGCGGCGAAACGTTCCGCCGCGTAACGGGCGTGGCCGGACGACGTCCGTCAGTCGGTGCTCGACCGGGGCCGCATGTGCTCGAAGATGAGGATGGTCTCGGTCGAGGCGACCGCGGGATGGGCGCTGAGGTGATTCAGCACGAACGTGCGCAGCTCGTCGGTGTTCGCGGTGGCGACGTGCACGAGATAGTCGTCGGCGCCCGCGATGAAGTACACGTTGAGCACTTCGTCGAGCGCCGACATGCGCTCGCCGAACTCGGCCAGTCGCCTGCGCGCGCCGGCGTGCAGGCGCACCGCGATCATGGCCTGCAGGCTGCGGCCGAGCGCGGCCGGGTCGATGTCGGCGTGGAAGCCGCGAATGACGCCGCGCTGCACCAGCGCCCGCACCCGTCCCAGGCAGGTGGACGGCGCGATCCCCGCGGCGGCGGCGAGGGCGTTGTTGGTCATCCGCCCGTCCCGCGCGAGCTGGTCGAGCAGGATCCGGTCGATGTCGTCGAGCGCGACACCCGAGGGTGGGTGGCCGGAGGCGCCTGGGCCGCCCGCCGAGTCGGTCTTGCGCATACTTCGAAGGTACCGAATTCTGTTCGCTAGCCGGGGTCCCTCGATGAATGTTGTTCGGTCACCGCGCTCATCCACCCGGACGGGGCTGCGGTCGTGCCTGTTCCAGTTGCGCCGCCACCGGCAGAATCGTCGTCTCACCGTTCGTGGGAGCGACCAGCTGAACCGACAGCGGCAGCCCGTCCTCCCCGACGCCCGCGGGCACGGCGGCCGCCGGATGCCCGGTCACGTTCCACAGCGCGGTGTAGGCGACCATCGGCAAGGAGGCGAGCTGGGCGCGCACCGTGTTCGCACCGTCGAGCACGCCGAGCAGTGGCGGGCGGATCGCGGTGGTGGGCGTGAGCAGCAGATCGCACTCGGTGAAGATCCGATCGACCTTGCGCGCCACCACCTCTCCGCGCCGGATCGCCCATTCGACCACGGGTCCGCGCGCCCACGCGCCGAGCGCGACCGTCTGCCTGGTGCGGCGTTCGAGCAGTTCGGGATGATCCATCTGGGGCAGCTCGGCGCGCACGCCGCCGTAGAACTGCGGGAAGAAGGCGTGCGTCGAATCCGGGTAGGCCGGATTGATTTCCACGACCGTATGGCCCAGCTCCGCAAGCAGTTTCGCGGTGTCGAGGACGGCCTGAATATGCAGCGGATCAGGCTTCACCAGCGGCGTGGGGGATTTCATGCTGTAGCCGATGCGCAGCGGCCGCGCGGGTGTGCGGGCCGCCGCCTCGAACGACGTCTCCGGGTCGGGCGCCCGGAACCGGTCGGTGGGGGTGCTGCCCCGGATGACGTCGTAGATGACGGCGGAGTCCAGCACACTCCGGGTGAGCGGTCCGGCGACACCCAGCGCCCACCACAGGTGCTCGTTCGGCGCGATCGGCACCCGCCCGCGCTGTGGTTTGAGTCCGAACAAGCCGCAGCACGCCGACGGGATCCGGATCGATCCGCCACCGTCGCCGCCCAGCGCGGCGGGTACCAGCCCGGCCGCTACCGCCGCCGCGGACCCGCCGCTGGACCCGCCGGTGGAGCGGGCGGGGTCCCACGGGTTGTGCGTCATCCCGAAGGTGCTGGACTCGGTGAACGGCCACTGCCCGAACTCCGGCATCGCGGTCTTGCCGACGATGATCGCCCCTGCCGCGCGCAACCTGCGCACCATCTCGGCATCCGCCGCGGCAGGTGTCGAGTTCGCCCGGGTGCCGAACGTGGTGACCACACCGGCGACGTGGAACTCGTCCTTCACCGCGATCGGGACGCCGTGCAGCGGTCCGACCGCTTCGCCCGCTGCGCGCTCCCGGTCCCGCTCGGCGGCCTCGGCCCTGGCTTCCGCATGCAGCACGTGGGTGAAGGCGCCGAGGTCCGCGGCCGCGTCGATGCCGTCGAGTGTCGCCTCGACGAGTTGTCGCGCCGAAACAAGCCCCTGGGCCACCAGTTCACGCTGTTCGAGTACGCCTGACGAGACGACGTCCTGGAGTTCCATCCGCTACCGCTCCTCTCGGCCCTTTGCGAGCCGCCACGTATGGCCCCCGGCATCGATGCCCGACACCCCGACCGTATGTAGTCGAGCGACCGATCCGCAAGGAACACTCTCGGCGAGCCGGTTCGGTTCACCGGCGGCGTTGGACGAGGCCGGGTGGGTGGACGATCCACCCACCCGGCCGTTTCCGAGCGGCTGGCGTCAGTGCCCCTCGGAGGTCCCCTTGCCCGCCGACGCGGCGGTGAGCTCGAGCTTGGAGTGCGTGCGTGAGTAGCCGAAATAGACGATCAGGCCGACGACCAGCCAGACCGCGAAGCGCGCCCAGGTCTCCCACGGCAGCGACCAGATCAGATACATCGAGAACCCGATGCCGATCAGCGGGACGACCGGCATGAAAGGCAGCCGGAACTCGCGCGGCTCATCGGGCCGGGTGCGCCGCAGCACGATCACCGCGACCGACACCACGATGAATGCCATCAGGATGCCGATGTTGGTCAGCTCGGCGACCACCGTGATGTCCAGCAACCCTGCCATCAGCGCCGATCCGATGCCGACGATCCAGGTCACCCGGGTGGGCACCTTCCGGACCGGATGGGTCTTGGCGAACCATTCCGGCAGCAGCCCGTCGCGGCTCATGGCGAACCACACCCGGGTCACGCCGAGCATGAAGGTCAGCACCACGGTGATGATGCCGACGATGGCGCCGACCGCGATGATGTTCGCGACGCCGGGCTGCCCGACCGATTCGAAGGCGGTGGAGAACCCGCTGGTCGGGCTGATCTCGGTGTACTTCTGCATGCCGGTCAGCACCAGGGTGGCCAGCACGTAGAGCACCATGGCGATGGCCAGCGAATAGATGATCGCCTTCGGCAGGTGCTTCTTTCCGTCGGTGGACTCCTCGGCGGCGGTGCTCATCGCGTCGTAGCCGAACACGGCGAAGAAGACGGTGGCCGCGCCGGTCCACACCGCACCCGCGCCGAAGGGGAAGTACGGGGTGTAGTTGGAGCTGTCGATGTGGAACACGCCGAGCACGATGATGAGCACGACCAAGGCGACCTTGATGCCGACCGCGACGGTCTCGAACCGGCCGACGCTGCGGATGCCGCGCGAGAGCAACCAGGCCGTGCCGAGGCAGAACAGCACCGCGAACACGTCGATCACGTGGCCTTCTCCGGTGCCGGAGGCGCCCATCATCCAATCCGGCAGCGTGATGTCGACCTCCTCGAGCAGGAACTTGAAGTACCCGGATACGCCGATGGCGACCACCGCCGCGACCGCGATGTACTCCAGCAGCAGGTCCCAGCCGATGAACCAGCCCGCGAGCTCACCGAGCGATACGTAGCCGTAGGTGTAGGCGGACCCGGCCTTGGGCACCATTCCGGCGAACTCGGCGTAACACAGCGCGGCGGCGCCGCTGGCCACCCCCGCGATGAGGAACGAGATGAGCACCGAAGGCCCGGTGACGGAGTGCGCCACCGCACCGGCCAAGGTGAAGATGCCCGCGCCGATGATGCCGCCGACGCCGATCGCCGTGAGCTGCCACAAGCCGAGCGACCGCGCCAGCCGCTCGTCGGCGGGAGCGGTCTCCTCATCGATCTCGCCGAGAGGTTTGCGGCGCATCATCTGGCCGCGTAACTGCGCGAGGGACATGTACATCCTTTCGTCCACCTGCGGTACGCGGAGAGGCAGTAACGCAGATCACATTTTCAGCTGCCTACTCAATACGACCACAGGGACGCTGTGATCGTTCAGTTGGACAAATAAAGTTCTGTGTTTTTTGGACAGTGTTGGTTTTGCAGCGCCTGCGGCGCTGCGTGTTCGCGGCCGGGCCGCGAACGGGCAACGCTCGGTCTCGCTTCGCTCGAAAGCGGGGGCTGGGCCCGTGTGGTTGCCCATAGCACCGAAGCGTGAGTATTCAGGTGCAGAGGGACCAAGATTTGTTGTTCGAGCCTCGCGTCAGCGGTCTCGGCCGAAGGAGCGCAAAAAGAACGCGATGTTGGCCGGGCGCTCGGCCAATCGGCGCATGAAGTAGCCGTACCACTGGTCGCCGTAGGGCACGTAGACGCGCAGCGCGTGGCCCGCCGCGACCAACCGCCGCTGTTCGGCGTCGCGAATGCCGTGCAGCATCTGGAACTCGAACTCGCCGGAAGCGCGGCCGGTTTCGTGCACGTACCGCAAGGCCTCGTCGATGAGCGCGGGATCGTGTGTGGCGACCATTGGATAGCCCTTGCCCTCCATCAGCACCCGCAAGCAGCGCGCGTAGGACTCGTCGACCGCGGCTCGGCTCTGATACGCCACCGACGCGGGTTCGCGATAGGCGCCCTTGCACAACCGGATCCTCGAGCCGGTACCGGCGAACGTCCGGCAGTCTTCCACGGTGCGTTTGAGATAGGCCTGCAAAACCGTGCCCAGCCAGGGGAAATCCAGGCGCAGCTCGCGCACGATGGCCAGTGTGGAGTCGGTGGTGGTGTGGTCTTCCGCGTCGATGGTCACCCAGATGCCCGCGTCCCTCGCGGCGGTGCAGATCTGGTGCGCGTGCTCGCGCGCGATGGCGTACCCGTTCTGGGGAAGCGACTGGCCCAGCGCGGAGAGCTTGAGCGATACCTCCAGCGGGCGCACGGGTTGCTCGTCGTCGGCCCGCACTTCGGACAGCGCCGTCAGCAACCGCAGATAGTGCGCGACGGTGGTGCGGGCCTGGTCCAGATCGGTGGTGTCCTCGCCGAGATAGTCGATCGTCACGGCGCGTCCGGAGCGCAGCAGCGCCGAGGTCGTGGTCACCGCGTCGGCCTCGGTCTCGCCCGCGACGAATCGGTCGACCACCTTCTTGGTGGCAGGCATGCGGGTGATCGTGCGCTCCAAGCGCGGGGAACGGGAGGCCGCCAGCACGGCGGGCCGGAGCAGTCCGGAGAAGGCCATCACAGCTCCTGGTGCGGGTAACGGTGGTCGGTCGCGGGGACGAACGTTTCCTTGATCGTGCGAGCGGAGGTCCAGCGCAGCAGGTTCTGCGCCGAGCCTGCCTTGTCGTTGGTGCCGGACGCGCGCGACCCGCCGAAGGGCTGCTGCCCGACGACCGCGCCGGTGGGTTTGTCGTTGATGTAGAAGTTGCCCGCCGCGAAGCGCAGCCGGTCGGTGGCGGTGACTATTGCCGCGCGGTCCTCGGCGATGACCGCGCCGGTCAGGCCGTAGGGGGAGCCCTTGTCGACCAGGTCGAGCGTGGACTCGAACGATCCACGCACCGAATCGTCGTAGACGTGCACCGCCAGGATCGGGCCGAAGTACTCGGTGCGGAATGCCTCGTCGGCCGGGTCGTCGCCGAGCAGGACGGTGGGCTCGACGAAGTAGCCGACGCTGTCGTCGGCGTGCCCGCCCGTGGCGATGGTCAGGCTCGGGGTCGCCTTGGCGCGCGCGAGAGCGTCGGCGTTCTTCGTGAAGGCGCGCCGGTCGATGAGCGCGCCGCCGAAGTGGCTGAAGTCGGTGACGTCGCCGTAGCTGAGGGCGGCGACCCGGTCGACGAATTCGCGGCCCATCCTGGCCCACACCGACTTCGGGATGAACGCGCGCGAGGCGGCCGAGCACTTCTGGCCCTGGTAGTCGAACGCGCCGCGGATCAGCGCCGTGCTCAGCACATCCGGGTCGGCGGAGCTGTGCGCCACGACGAAGTCCTTGCCGCCGGTCTCGCCGACCAGACGCGGGTAGGTGTCGTAGCGGTCGATGTTCGTCGCGACCGTGCGCCACAGGTGCTGGAAGGTCGCGGTCGATCCGGTGAAGTGGATGCCCGCGAGGCGGCGATCGGCGAGCGCCACCTCCGACACCTCTGGTCCGGTGCCGTGCACCATGTTGATCACGCCGGGTGGCAGGCCCGCCGCTTCCAGCAGCTTCATCGTCCAGTACGCCGCCACCGACTGGGTGACCGCGGGCTTCCACACGACGGTGTTGCCCATCAGCGCGGGTGCGGTGGGCAGGTTGCCCGCGATGGCGGAGAAGTTGAACGGCGTGATCGCGTAGACGAAACCCTCCAGCGGGCGGTAGTCCACCTTGTTCCACACACCTGGTGCAGAGATCGGTTGATCCTCCAGAATGCGGCGGGCGAAGTGCACGTTGAACCGCCAGAAGTCGACCAGCTCGCAGGGGGTGTCGATCTCGGCCTGGTAGGCCGTCTTGGATTGGCCCAGCATCGTTGCCGCGGCGATGGTTTCGCGCCACGGTCCGGCCAGCAGGTCGGCGGCGCGCAGGAAGATCGCGGCGCGGTCGGCGAACGACAGTGCCTGCCAGCCCGGGGCCGCGGCGGTCGCCGCCGCGATGGCGTCTTCGACGTCGTTCGGCTCCGCCGTGGTGAGCGTGCCCAATACGGCGGCGTGCCGGTGTGGTTGCACCACCTCGAGCCGGTCGCCGTGACCGCGCCGATGCTCGCCGCCGAGGACGTGATGGATTTCGGTCGGCGTCGCGGCGAGCTCGGCCAGCTTCGCCCGCAGGCGGGCGCGTTCGGCGCTGCCCGGGGCGAAGGTGCCCACCGGCTCGTTCACCGGCTGGGGTGGCGACACGACGTTGTCCATGGATCCTCCTGCGGGGTAGGCGGGTGTCTCTTCGATCCGGTGTCTACTTGGCGATTTTCCGGTAGAGCGAAGTCAACACCGGAAAACTGCCCGAAGAATGAGTCAGTAGGACAAAGATGGGGCGAGTGCGTTGTCGAGTTGGCCGAAGGATGGACATGGCCGGGGATGAGGAGTTGGCCGTCGCGGACATCGATCTGTTCGGCCTGGCGCAGATGGTCGCGCAGAACGCGGGCGGGATGGTGTCCATCGAGGACCCGAACTCGCATGTGCTGGCGTACTCGGCGTCCGACGAAACCGCCGACCAGTTGCGCGTGCTGTCGATCCTGGGGCGGGAAGGGCCGCCCGAGTACCTGATGGTGCTGCGGAAATGGGGCGTGTTCGACCGATTGCGCAACAGCGACGAAGTCATCGATGTGCCCGCGCACGACGAGCTGAACATCAAGCGCAGGCTGGCGATCGGCATCCGGCATCCCGCGGACTCCGGCGCCCGCACGGTGCGCGTGCTCGGAGCGATCTGGTTGCAGCAGGGCGATCAGCCGTTCAAGCCGGACGCGGCCGAGGTGCTACGGGGCGCCGCGGCCATCGCGGGCCGCCTGATCTCCCGCAGCCTCGACGCACCGACCACCGAGGCGCTGCTGATCCGGCGACTGTTCGGCGCGGAAGGCGGCGCGGTCGACTCGGCGGCGGTGGCGAGAGCGCTGAGTGTGCGGCCGAGCGGTCCGGCCGCGGTGGTCGGGTTCGCGCTCACGGCGACCGAGCAGGCCACCGCTACCGAGCCCACGGCCCTCGGCAGCATGCTTCGGTTGCGCGCCAGCTCTTTTCGCGGCGACTCGGTGACCGCCACGTTGGGCGACCGCGTCTATGTCCTGCTCCCTGGCTACCGCTCCGCGCAGACGGTGACCGCCTGGACGCGGCAGCTGGTCGAACAGCTCGAGACGAAGCGCTCGCTGGCGTTGCGCGCCGCAATCGCCTGTCCCGTCGCCGATCTCGGCCGCGTAGCCGAGGCGCGGGCCGAGGTCGATCGCGTCTTGGACAGCACCGTCGCGACCTACCCGAAGCATCGGGTGACCACGCTCGCCGAGTCGCGGACGGCGGTGCTACTCGGTGAGGTCCTCGATCTCGTCGGCTCACGCGCCGAACTGCACGATCCACGGCTACGCGCGTTACTCGACTACGACCGCAAACATTCCGCGAGCCTGCGCGACAGCGTGGAGACCTATCTCCGCGAACACGGCGACGTGCGCGACGCCGCCGCGGCACTGCGCGTGCATCCGAACACGTTGCGCTACCGCATCCGTCGCGTCGAGGAGATCCTCGGCATGGACCTCGGCGATCCCGCCGACCGCCTGCTGCTGGAGATCCAGCTCGCACTGCATCGCCGGACCCCCGCCCGCCCGCCGGAGCCCTCGACGTGACGATGACTTTCTGTCGGATGCCGACCGTAGACGGAGAAGATCGAGAAATCACCGTGGATTCTCGCCTATAGGTACGCCCCCGGAGCCCGGGGGCGGTCTCGGGCCCGATGATGTACACGAGGGATTGAGACGAGTTGTGCCCGTACATCCCGATGCGGACGATCTACCTATTGGGTCACGATCGAGGTGTGGACCTCTCGCGGGAGGCCGCACGATCGGCGCGGTGCCGCGAGAAATCGGGGATGGCGCCGTGAGTTCAGCACAGCTAGCGTGGCCGGATCGGAGCCGGCTTGTTCCGTCGCCCCGCATCGGCGTGGCTGCACGGATGCCTGGCACTTCCGGACCATGCCCGATCGGGGTGCAAGGAACGCGCTCCCCGAATCACATGGCGGACCGGAGAGTGTGAGGTGCGGAAGACCGGCGGGGTTCGGGGACAGCATTAGCGGGAGCAGCGATGGATCAATCGGAGTCGGGGACCATCAGGATGGGTGACTGGTTCATCCTGACGTCACCGGCGTGGGAGCCGAACGAGTCGGAGCAATCGCCCCCTGCCCGCACGATCGTCGGACGCTGGGAGATCGGCACCGACGGACGGGTCGGTCCGTTCGAACCGAATCCCGCGTATCTGCCGCCCGACGAGTGGTCGCCGACCGACCCGCTGGATGCGCTGCTGCATCTGATCGGTGCCGGGGATGCGGACGCCGCTGCTGAACTCGTGCCGACCTTGCGGCAGTCGGTGGTGGAGATCGGTTGTGACGAACACGGCCGACCGGTCGTCGAAACCGCACCGGACGAGGTGCCTTGTGTCGTCGTCGTCACCGCGGAGGTGCAGAAGTTCGGCTCGCCGGTGCACCGCTGGCTACCAGTAGTGGGTGACGAGTTGCCTGCGGTCGTCCCGCTTGGCGTCGATATCCTGCTCAATGCGAACGGTCGCGCGGCATTCCGGTTGCGGGCCGAAGCTCTTCGCCGCCACGGATCCGCTACGCAGGATTAGCGATGCTGTCAGCCAAGTGGAAGTGGGTGGCGGAGCGGCTCACTCTGCAGCTGCGGCACGCGGCCGAGGCCGTGTCCAGGCGGGTGCCGGGAGATGAGCTGCGCGAAGCGGTCAATCGCTACGTGGAGACCGATTCCGCTGAGGCGTTACGGTTCCACCCGTTCTTTCAGAAGATAGATCCCGCGACGATCGACCCGAAAGACGTGGAGTCCGTCCGCCTGATCGGCCGCATGGGATCTTTCCGGGACGAATTCCGAACGATTGTCGACCTAGGTGTCGCGTTCCCGCTGTCGAAAGAGGATGGCAGGAGGTACAAGGCGTGGGCGGGAGCGGACTCCATGGACATGTTCCGGACCTACTACTACGAGTTGGCCGAGTACAAGGAGAATTACGGTGTGACGTCCGGGGCGCAGCCTCGGGTGCCCTGGCAGGTGCCGTTCCGCGACAAGCCGCCCGTCATGGCCATCAACGCCAGTCTTGCGTCACCGCGGCTCGACGACATAGACGCCGCGCCGGTCGACAATGTCCTCCTGCAGGTGCGCGCGGGCCGGAAGCTGGAAACCGTCGCCGTCGGCGAAGCGGATTACGCTCGAATCCTGGCCGGGAACAAATACTTCCGCCAAGCCGTCGAGCAGAACGGCGGGACGGTCGCCTTGCTGTCCCATGCACCGCTGTCCGATGTGGGCGCCCGCGCGGCGAAAATCCTGCATTCCGAGGCCGGAGTCACGGAAGTCCACGCCAATACCGGCTACCTGGAACTCGGGCAGAGCGGCGAGGGTATGGGCCCTGGCACGTCCAGGTCCGCCGACTTGAAGGTGCACAGTTCGGATGGACAGTCGCCGTGGGCACTGCACAAGCCGGCGGCGCCACCCTGATCTCCGCTGGGGAAGGAATACCACCTAGTGTGGCTGGCCGACATCTTGCGTGCCATCGGCCAGGACGTTCGCTGAAATGACGCACACCGCGCTGTGCGCGCGGGTCATGGCTCGATGTAGAGGCGTTCGGTGGGCAGCCGGGGCAGTCCGGCCGTGTCGCCGAGGTGCACGGTCAAGGTGCCGGAGTGGTGTTTTCGCGCCGCCCACACCTGCACGAATACCAGTGCGGCGGTCAGGCACGCGGCGAAGTCCAGGCGTATGTCCTCGGCGAGGTCGATCGATAGACGCACGTCCGGTTCCTCTGGGCATGGCGATTCGCCGGGGCGCGGCCGGGTCATCCGCGGCCTCGTGCGGGCAGGCAGGCGCGGACCGTGTTCAGCAGTACGCGTGCCGAGGGCCGGTAGGTGTCGTGGGGTGCTTCGATCCAGGATCGGAATCCGGTCTGTTCGTCCAGCGGGGATGGCAATGCGATGATCCCGCCGCTGGTGATCATCTTCACCCGATGGCGGAAGAGTTCCGCGAGTACCTCCGGGGTGTCGGGCAAGTCGGGTCGCGCCAGGAATGTCCAGGTATGCGAACGCGGGTGCGCCACGATCGGGCCGAGGCTCTGGGCGCGTGTGCGGATCGCATCCACCACGGCTACACCGAGGGTTTCGGGCATGCAGATCGCGCACACGGAGTTACTTGCCCGCATGATGATCCGGTCCGGTTCGACCTCGGCCGCGAGATTGGCGACGCGCTTGTAGAACGCGACCCGCCCTGCCACAGACCCGATATCCAAGGGGCGCAGTCCGATTCCGGGCGCGCTCACCCCACTACCCCCGCCGATCGGTCCACCCCTGAAGGCCGCGGCGCGGTGGGGTATAGGCTGCGGCCGAGCATCACATGTCCGGGCATGATCACGCTGCACACTTGGGTGAGCACGGCCAGGACCGCTCCGCCCAGATGCGTCATCCCCGGAATGATCACCGCACCGGCCCGCGTGACGTGCACACGCTCGATCAACCCGAGCAGCGCACCCGAATCGATGTGCGACTCGATCGTGAGTATGTGCGGCAATAGGTAACCGTGGCGATTCGCCAGCGCGCGAATGACCTCCTCGTCTCGTGCCGTGTCGGCACCAGCGACCGCATCGCAGCGGAACCCGATCGCTCGCGCGGTCTCCCCATCTACCGCAGACCCTGCGATGGTGTCGACGGACTCGACGCGTAGAAACTTAGCGATTCGTTCCAGATCGGCGATCCCCGCCGAATACAAACTCCCACTATCGGTACCGCCATCGCTCATATTCATCCCCTGCGCCTCCCTGCCAGTGATGGGTAGGCACCCGACGCCGAGGGCTCCTGCACCC
This sequence comes from Nocardia sp. Marseille-Q1738, assembly GCF_965283145.1. Classification (NCBI taxonomy): domain Bacteria; kingdom Bacillati; phylum Actinomycetota; class Actinomycetes; order Mycobacteriales; family Nocardiaceae; genus Nocardia; species Nocardia sp. Marseille-Q1738. Next base: position 191,524 of record NZ_CBDIMS010000005.1, read on the forward strand.
AGTCAGCGGCAGTACCTGCACAGCTGGAGGAAGGCCGCACCAAGCGCGCCGGGATGAGGAAACCGGCCGCTCACCCCGGCGTCGGGGCCGAACCCGACGTTATGAGCAGGGCCACAAAGGATTTGCCCTAGCAGGACAAACGGGGGAGATCAGTTCTTCGGCGCGAGTTCGGGAGCAATCCCCAGCCGCCATGCCAGGCCGCGCAGGTCACGTCCTCCGGCGTCGCGACGAGCCGAGCGTAGGACGTCGGCCACGGCTTCGCGGGCGAGTACATCGGCGTGGACACGTTGCGGTGCAAGGTGTTCAGCCCGCAGAAGTACTTGCACTCCTTTGTCGCGACTGACGGGATCGGTCAGCAATGCGCGGCCGACTTCCATGTAGAATTCGGCTTGCCGGGACTTGCTGGGGATTGTGGCCACGTTGACCCCGCGCGCGTTCTCGGCAACCTTCGCACCGTCTCCGAACTCCAGTCCGATGCACGCGCGCCAGATGCCCACGTTCGGTGTGCCGAACCACATCCGCCCGAAAGTCCCGGTCTCGGTGTCCATACGTGCGGCCAGTGCGGCGGCTTCGTTCAAGTGTGTTTCGGCGGTGGATCGGTCGCGCTGGACCGCTGATGCGAGCGCCGCCGACAGGTGCAGCATTCCGGACGTTTGGAGTACCTCGCCGTCGTCCAGGTGCGGGTTCAGTTCATCGATGCAGCGCACCGCACGGCGGTACTGCTCAGGACGCGACAGCCCACCCGTGGCATCACCCCGGAGCCAGGTGGTGAACCCGGCCCAAGCGGGGGATTCCAGCAGGGCGGCGCACTCCTGCGCGGCTTTGGCTGCCAGAAGCGGCAGGCCACGCCCGGCAAGCCGTTTGGTGACCCACATAGCCGAGGAGTAGCACATGATCATGCCGAGCAGTGCAGCGCGACGGTGTTCGGATGACCGGGCGTAGACCGCGTGTAACTCCGCCAGTAATTCCGGTACCACGCGGGCCTGTTCGGCGTAGTCGGCGCGTTGTTGGAGGTCGGCCAGTTGTTTCAGGTCGGCGTCGATTGTGGGCCAGTCGCGGACTGGGCCGCCCGGGTCTTCCCCGAGTTCGTAAACATCGAGCGCACGTTCGATCGCCACGACTCCGGCATGGGCGGATTCATTGCCGTCAGACGGTGAACCTGCTTGCCAGGGTGCGGGGTAGAACTCCGAAGGTGAGACGCGCAGTGCCCGCGCGAGCGCTTCGAGGGTGGCCCGATTGGATAGGGCTTGTTCCCCGCGCTCGAGCCGTCCGAGGTACCCGAAGCTGATTCCAGCCAGGCCCGCGACAACCTCGAGGCTCTGCCCGCGCCACGCGCGGATCTCACGCAGCCTGCGCCCGACTTCGTTCGGTGGAATGTCGTTCATCGCGTACTCCTCCGCCGATGATGGCTACCCACCTGCGACGGTACCCCGTTGGTTCTCGTCAGATGCGTGAGTGGCGAGGAAGGAAACTCAGGCCCAGGTCCTGACGTGTGATAATCCACAGAAGTAAGCGCAGTTGGTCCGCGAGTCAGCTGGAATGCAGCGTGAAGACCATCTGAAAGTCAGCGCGGCCCGGCGACACGACATGGCCGTTGGTGGCCTGGAATGCGCAGTTCATGACAAGTTTGTACTGCTTGTCGAGTTGGAGATTCGGCACCACCGAATGCCACCGATAGTCCGCCGGGATGGCGCTGTGGTTGTCCGAGTATCCGGTATTGCCCTCGACGTAGGCGCCGCAGGCCAGTGTTGCCCACGATGAGTCTCTGCACGGACGGCGAGAGCGTCAGCGACCAGATCAACCGATTGCCACCATCAGGTTGCTGACTCGCGTAAACGACATCTCCCGTGAACGTTCCGTGCTTGCCGTTGTACCTGTAGCTCTGGTCGCCGGGCCTGAAGTCGGCGTACCCGGGGACGGCGTTCGCTGGGCCCGCGGCGAGAACGCCCATAGCGACGGCTAGGGCGGCGAAGATCAGCTTTTTCGGTATACCGACTTTGCGCGACATGTGTATTCCCCCTGCGGTATCGGTTCGATCTCGACCTCGACCGGTAGTCCCTCGGCGATCGTGGTGATGTCCAGATCGCCACGAGCATCCGACAGGTGGAACCAGACAAGGGTGCTGTCGGCGTCATCGAGCTTGATCACGCCGGTACCGTTACGCGGCTTCCAGCGCCACACCGTGCCTGTCTGCATCCGTCGCTCCTTTCCTGTCGCGGCCTACTCGGTCGGTTTCATGATCCGGCAAAAGCGCCTTACGCCGAGGAGGATTCGCTACGTCTCGCCGAGCCTATGCCCCATCCGCCCTCGACCCGTTCCCGGCGCGCGAGCGTCAGCATGTTGCCGGTTCGGGGCCCTGGAGGATCATCTTCGCTCGCGCGGTTTCCCCCTCTACCGCAGACCGTGCGATGGTGTCGACGGACTCGGCGCGTAGCCACGTCGCGATTCGTTCCAGGTCGGCGATCCCCGCGAATACAAATTGCCTCTATCGGTACCGCCATCGCTCATATTCATCCCCTGCGCCTCCCTGCCAGTGATGGGTAGGCACCCGACGCCGAGGGCTCCTGCACCCAGTCAGCGGCAATACCTGCACAGCTGGAGGAAGGCCGCACCAAGCGCGCCGGGATGAGGAAACGGCCGCTCACCCCGGCGTCGGGGCCGAACCCGACGTTATGAGCAGGGCCACAAGGGATCTGTCCTCAAAGGACAGGTGTGGTGCACCCAGGTCAGTTGTTCCGCGTCAGGTCGGGTGCGATACCCAAACGCCACGCCAGACCCCGTAGATTCCGGCCCCCGGCATCGCGCCGCGCAATGCGCAGTTGATCGGCAACAGCTTCGCGAACGAAAAAGTCAGCGCGGACCTGTTGCGGCGCAATGTCTTCAGCCTTCAGCAGTAGGGCTAGTCCGGTCTCTCGGTGCTTGGGCTCCGCGAGGAGCGTCCGTCCGGCCTCGGCGTAGTAGTTGGCACGACGAGAGGGCGACGGGATGGAATCGATGGGCAGGTCTCGCGCCAACTCCACAGCCTGCACGCCATCGCCGAGTTCCATGCCGATAGAAGAGCGCCATATCCTGACATTGGTCCGGCCGAACCACAGTCGGCCGAAGCTACCGATTTCCTCGTCCATCCGCGCCGCGACTGCTTCGGCCTCTGCCAGGTGAGTGTTCGCCGTGTCCCGGTCCGACTGCACCGCGCCCGCGAGCGCGGCGGACAAGTGAAGCATCCCGTATGCCTGCAAGGCTGCGGAATCATCGAGATGTGGCGTCAGCCGATCGGCCGTGTGTACGGCGCGGGTGTACTGCTGCGAACGCGATATCGAGCCTGCGATGGTGCCGCGCAGCCACACCGTGAACCCTATCCATGCGGGCGACTCGAGTTCTTCCGCGCAGGCGTTCGCAGCCTTGACGATCATGATCGGCAAGCCTCGGACGCCGAGCCGCTTGGTTGTGTTCGCCAACGCGTAGTAGCAGCGGATGATGCCTACCAGAACCTCTCGCCTCCACTGCGGGCGTCGGACATACGCCGCGTGCAACTCGGTGAGCAGCTGCGGAGCCAACGCGCAAGCAGCCGCGTAGTCGGTGGACTCGCGAACGACCTCCAGAGTGGCCAGCTCGGCGGCGATCTCAGACCATTCACGTATCTCTGTTCCAGGGTCAGTGCCGAGTTCGCAGACCTCCAGGGCGTTTTCGACCGCGATCAGTCCGGCGTATGCCTCGGCACCCGGCCCGTCGGTGACCTCCCACGGTTGGCCATTGAACTCCGACGGCGACACCTTCAGAGCACGTGCCAGCGCCTCGAGCGTGGCGCGATTGGATAGCGGTTGTTCTCCGCGTTCAAGGCGGCCCAGGTATCCGTAACTGATTCCAGCCAGGCCCGCGACAACCTCGAGGCTTTGCCCACGCCACGCACGGATCTCACGCAGTCTGCGCCCGACTTCGTTCGGTGGAATGTCGTTCATGGCGTACTCCTCCGCCGATGATGGCTACCCACCTGCGACGGTACCCCCGTTGGTTCTGAGCTGTTGTCGGCCGTCCAACGGATGCATCCAGGATGGTCACACGGCGCGCCGCGACCTCATCCCCGATTGCGGAGGTGGCGCGCTATCTCCGCTTCGACCTGCTGGGCGTGTGCTCTCGGATAGTTCTTGGCGATGTCCCGCGCCGCTTGGGCGATGTCGGCTTGGGCAACGTTCGCCGCCAACCCGGCCGCGATCAAGAGCGACTTGGCCGCCTCTTTGATATCGATGTCCAAACTCATGTGAACCTCGCTCCACTGTGCGGTGAGAGATGTTGTCGCACATCGAACGGCCGAAGATTCGGGAACTGCGCCGAATGACCGGAACCGCACTCGATGTGCTTTCCCGATCAGCTTCGCAGCGTCGCCGTGTGGTGTCTGTCCGCTGAACGCTGGATACACCGACGGTCGGACCGGCGCTGCCGAAGGTGACATCGCGACCGGCCGGGCCGCTCATGCCTGCCTGATGATCGGTCCGCCGAGTTGGTGACAGTGGGGGTCGTGCTGTGCAGGTCGTGGCGTGGTGCCGAATTCCCAGGACTGGCCAGCTCGTTCCCCGAATGTCGTTGCCCCTCGCTAACCTTCGTCGCGTTCTGATCCGACCGAAACGACGAGGGCAGCTATGGCGAGCGGGGACGACACGTGTCTGGAAGCTGATCGGGGAAGGCGCGGGATCTGGATCACGGTGCTGATCGTGGCTGTGGTGGCGGGTATCGCTGCGGTCGTGTGGGTGAACCGATCGCCAGAGGAGCCGAAGGAGGTATCCGCGGCTTACGGCGAGTTCCTCATTTCGGCCCGGCTCGACTCCACTCCGGCGCCACAGTGGACATTGCGCGCTGCCGACTTGTCCGACGAGCCTGGTGCGGTCTTGCTGGCAGCGCCGCAGACGCTGCACCGCTACTACGGCTACGGGGCGCCGATGGACGCCGGGACGACGATCGTCGCGGCAACCGCGGTTCCCGGCGCGCCGGGGCCGGGCGAAAATGCTGGACTGACCGTGGGACCGGTGCGGATGCACGGCATCGATCCGGACACCGGCCGGGTGCGATGGACGAACGATGCCGGCGAACTCCGCGGCTGCCGTGAGCAGGTATTCGACGGACAGCTCGCCTGCCACGCCACGCATCGAGTGCTGATCATCGACGCTGCGACGGGCGCGGTGCTCGGGGACCATACGACGGACTTCGAGGTCATGGACGTGACGGTGCGGGACGGCGTCGTTTCGGTTACCGGCCGAACCCCGGACTGGATGACCGCCGTCGTCACCCGAGGGACCATTTCCGATATCGACGCGACCTGGCGGCGGACGTATCCGACACCTGTTCCCGGCGACCCGGTCACTCCCAGGATCGCGCGGGACTACTTCCTGGACGGGCACGACCATGGCGTTCGCGTCTACGATCTGCGCACCGGCGACCCGCTGTTCACCGGACCCGTTGCCTACACCTTCGACGGCGGCATTGTCGCCTCACAGGTGTTCGAACGCGGCTGGAGCGCGGGAAGGGTCACGCTGCTCGATCGCAATGGCCACCCGATCACCGAGGTCGGCAACGCCAGCTTCCTCCTCGAGTGGTACCCGACTGCGACCGCGACGCCGCCACCGATCCTCACCGGCGAGAGTGCCTACGAGCGAACGACAGGCCGAATCCTCTGGACCAATCCGCAGATCGGCATCGACGAGTACACCGGACGCATGAGCGCGATCGAAGGAGTAGTGGGTAACACCGTGATCGTCCGATCGCTCGATGGATCAGAGCTGGCCGGCCTCGATCTCACCGACGGGCACCGAATCTGGCAGCAGCCGACGCCGTTCTCGGACACGTCACGCTACGACGGCATAACCGACGCAAGCCATCTCATCCTGACCGACGGCACGACCGTGCACGCGATCGACGCCGGTGACGGTTCGACGGTCTGGTCGATGCCGTTACCGCCCAGTGGTGATCCCAGATTGCGCTCGGCGGTGAAGGCAATGGGTGGCACCATGGTCACTGTGACCGCGCATGAGTTCACCGGATACGCTGCGGCTTAATGCAGTAACGGGATCTCAGGGGCGCAGTCCGATTCCGGGCGCACTCACCCGAGGCATCCCTCCGATCGGTCCACCCCCGAAGGCTGTGGCGCGGTGGGGTATAGGCTGCGGCCGAGTATGACATGTCCGGGCATGATCACGCTGCACGTCTGGGTGAGTGCGGCCGGGGCCGCTCCGCCCAGATGCGCCATTCCCGGAACGATCACCGCACCGGCCCGCGTGACGTGCACACGCTCGATCAACCCGAGCAGCGCACCTGAATCGAACTGCGACTCGATCGTGAGTATGTGCGGCAATAGGTAACCGTGGCGATTCGCCAGCGCGCGAATGACCTCCTCGTCTCGTGCCGTGTCGGCGCCCGCGACCGCATCGCAGCGGAACCCGATCGCTCGCGCGGTCTCCGTGTCCATTGCAGACCCTGCCGAGGTGTCGACGGACTCGGCGCGTAGAAACTCAGCGATTCGTTCCAGATCGGCGATCCCCGCCGAATACAAACTGCCTCTATCGGTACCGCCATCGTTCACATGCATCCCCTGCGCCTCCCTGCCTGTCATGGTGTGGCACCCGACGCCGGGGGCTCCTGCACCCAGTCAGCGGCAGTACCTGCGTAACTGGAGGAGGGCCGCACCAAGCGCGCCGGGATGAGGAAACCGGCCGCTCACCCCGGCGTCGGGGCCGATGTCAGCGTCACAGGATCAGGGGGTGTCGACAATGGCATTCCCCGCGAAGTGCAGGTGGAAGTGTCAGCAGTGGCAGCGTAAGGCTGAACTTGCTCCGCGGCATGGTTTCGGGCATCCTGGATGGTCACGGGCGCGAATAGCACACCGCTCTCCTTCTCGGGTCCGGTTCACCCATCCGCTACGGTCCCAGCACTGTTTGTCCGGGCGTGGTTCATCCTCGGTTACCTAGTGCCGCTACCGTTTGGGTACGCGGAAAAGGAGCCGGCGGCATGGAGTTCCGACATCTGGTTTCGTTCATCACAATCGCCGAAGAGCTGCATTTCGGCCGCGCAGCGCAGCGCTTGCACCTCACGCAGCCCAGTCTCAGTGCCCAGCTGCAGAAGCTGGAGAAATCGCTCGGCGTGCAACTGGTCGCACGCAACTCGCACGAGGTCAAGCTGACCCCGGCGGGCCGGGAGTTCGAGAGTCAGGCCCGGCTCATCGTGGCGCAGCTCGACCGCGCGGCCCAGGCCGCGAAGGCGACCGCCGAAGGGCGGGCGGGCACCCTCAATATCGGCTACAACCTTCCGGCCAGCAGGCATGTGCTGCCGGAGGCGCTCACCAGGATGACCGAACGGCACCCCGACATCGTGGTGTCGCTGTGGGAGAAGCGCACCGGCCCGCAGCTGGCCGCGCTCGGCGACGGGTCATTGGATCTGGCTCTGGTGTACGGCCATCCGAGCACCACCGACTTCCGGTACCGGCGGCTGCTGCACCGCGTGCCGCTGGTCGCCGTGGTCGGGCGCAGGCACCGATGGGCCGATCGGCCCGGCGTCCCGTTCGCCGAACTGGAAGGCCAGGACTGCGTGCTGTTCGCCCGCGAGCAGTGTCCGGCCATGTACGACTCGATCTTCCGGGCGGCGGCGGACACCAGGATCTCGCTCGCGATCACGCACACCGCCGACGATCCCGGTGCGACCGCGCACATGGTCTCCGTTCGTCCGCTGGTCGGGTTCGCCTCGCTGCCGCGCGCGATTTCGATGGGCATGGGCGGACCGGGGAGCGCTTCGGTCGCGGTGAAACTGTTCGATCCGGTGCCGACCCTCGATTTGTACGCGGTGTGGCGTGCGGACGAGTCGAATCCGGCCGTCCGCTTTTTCTTGGACTGCCTCGATTCCCCGGAAGCGGCGCATATCGATATTGTCCGCGCGGTGTCGGCCTGACCACGTCGATAGGCGATGACATTCGCGCGGTAGGAACCGCGATATCGACAGACCTGTAATTCGATGTCGGCGAGCAGAATTCGACATTGTGAACACAGTGTCTGTCACCGCGGTCTCGGTCAGTGAAAATGGATACGATCTTTCGGACACCGCGAGTTTGTACTCGGTGATTTCCGGCGCCGCCGCCGACCACCCGGATCGGCTTTCGCTGTGCGATGCCGACGGAACGCAACTCACCACTGCCGAGGTCGATCGCCGAGCCAGGGCGCTCGCCTCGGCGCTGGCCGCGCGCGGCGTCGCGGCGGGCGATCGGGTCGCCGTGCTCGGCCGCACGAACCTCGCCTGGGCGCTGCTGGATTGCGCGCTGCTGGCCCTGGGCGCGGTGGTGGTGCCGGTGTACCCCACCTCCTCGCACAGTCAGATCGAGCACATCCTGCGCGACAGCGGCAGCACGTACTTCGCCGCCGAGAGCACCGAAGACGCCGAACGGCTGCGCGCGGCGGGTGCGACCGCGGCGCGCTGTTCGGGGGAGGTCTGGACCTTCGAGCAGATCGCGGAATGGTCTGCGGGAGAGGTCGATCCGGCACTGGACGCCCGCATCGCCGCCGTTCAGGCGAACGACCTGGCGATGATCGTGTACACCAGCGGCACCACGGGCGTGTCCAAAGGTTGCCTGATCACCCACCGCAACATGTTCGTGTCCTCGGCCAACACGGTGCGCCAGACCGGCGACGTATTCGACGGCACCACCGTGCTGGCGCTGCCGCTGTCGCACGTGTTCGGCCAGACGATCCTGTTCGCCTGCCTGTTCGGCGGCAGCCGCACCCACCTGCTGCCCGGCATACCGGACCTGGTGCCCGTGCTGCCGACGCTGAAGCCGACCTTCCTGGCCATGATTCCCTACGGTCTGGAGAAGATTCGCAAGTATTGCCGCACCCTGCTCAGCGAGGCCGAGGAGCGGGAAGCGGTCGAGCGCGGTCTCGACCTGATGCGCGCGCGGAAGACACCGGACCCCGTGACGCACCCGGTGGCGTCCGCGCTCGGCGGCGAGCTCAGGTACGTCATCTCCGGCGGCGCCTCGCTGGACGACTCGACCGTCGGGTTCTACGCGGCTTTCGGTGTGGTGCTGCTGAACTGCTACGGGCTCACCGAAGCCGCCACCGCCGTGACGGTCAGCGCGCCGGAGACCAACCGGCTCGGCACGGTCGGCAAGCCGATCCCGGGCACGTCGGTGGCCATCGCCGACGAAGACGGCGAGGTGCTGGTCGGTGGTCCGCACGTGTCGCCGGGTTACTGGGGCGCGGCCGCCGACCAGTCGCCGGTTGACGCGGAAGGCTGGCTGCACACCGGCGACATCGGGGAACTCGACGACGACGGCTTCCTGCGGATCACCGGACGCAAGAAGGAGATCCTGGTGACTTCCGGCGGCAAGAACGTCGCGCCGACACCGCTGGAGGATCGCATCCGGCTGCATCCCTTGGTGTCCAACTGCATGGTGCTCGGCGACGGCCGCGATTTCGTCGCCGCCCTGGTCACCCTCGACCCGGTACAGCTGGAGCGCTGGCGTGCCGCCGAGCCGGACGGTGATCTCACCGCCGCCGTCCGATCCGCCATCGACGATGCGAATTCTCTGGTCTCCCGCGCGGAATCGATTCGAGCATTCCGGATCGTGGACGGTGATTTCACGGTCGAAGAAGGATTGTCGACTTCGTCACGAAAACTGCGCCGCGCCGCGATCGCCGAGGCATATGCGGCGGATATCGAACTGCTGTATTCGGCGCCGCGACCCGCACGATAGCCGCGGCCGATCGGCCGATGAATGACGGCCCGCCGCGGTGGTTGTCCGCGCTCGGCGGCCACAGACTCGAAATCGGAATTCGACTACCGGAAAGTGATGCGAACAATGTACGACGTCATCGTTGTCGGAACCCGGGTGGCGGGCTCCCCCCTGGCCATGCTGCTCGCCAGGAAGGGTTACCAGGTACTCGCCGTCGACCGCGCGAGCTTCCCCAGCGACACCCCGTCGACCCACTACATCCACCAGGCCGGGCTCGGCTTCCTGAAGTCCTGGGGCCTGCTGGACGAGGTCGTCGCCTCCGGGTGCCCGCCGATCCGGCACCTGAACTTCTCCTACACCGACATCGTCATCAACGGCATGGCCGATCCGTCCGCCGACGGCATCGACACCGTCTACTGCCCGCGCCGCACGGTGCTGGACAAGATCCTGGTCGAGGCCGCGGGCAACGCCGGTGTCGAGGTCATCCAGGGATTCACGGTCTCCGAGCTGGTGTTCGACGGCGACCGTGTGGTGGGCATCCGGGGCAAGGTCGGCGAGGGCGCCGAGCAGGAGTTCCGCGCGAAGCTGGTGGTCGGCGCCGACGGCTCGAACTCGACGGTGGCCAAGGCGGTCGGCGCGCAGGAGTACGAGGGCTCGCCCGCGGCGTGCTTCGTCTACTACTCCTACTACGAGGGCGTGGACTGGGGCATGCACCACCGCACCGGTTTCGGGGAGCAGCAGTTCGCCTCCTGGCCGACCAACGACGGGCTCGCGCTGGTCGCGGTCATGCGCAAGCGGGACCGGTTCCGCGAGTTCCGCGCCGACCCGGACGCCGGCGTGCAGGAGATCGTCGAGCAGATCGACCCGGAAATCGGCGCGCGCCTGCGCGAGACCGGCAAGCGGGTGGAGCAGTTCCGCCCGATGCTGTACCCGGACAACTACCGCCGCCAGTCCTACGGTCCCGGCTGGGCGCTGGTCGGCGACGCCGCCTACCACAAGGACCCGTTCACCGGCTGGGGTATCACCGACGCGTTCAAGTACGCCCAGTTGCTGGCTGATCTCGTGGATGAAGGTTTGTCCGGCGCCCGCCCGATGGACGAGGCGATGGCCGAGTACCAGCGCGAGCGCGACGCGCAGAGCGCGAGCACTTACGAACTGACCCAGAGCATTTCGGAGCTCTCGCTGACCCCGTACTACGACTCGGTGTTCCGCGCGACCTCGATGGACGCCGACTACACCAAGCACTTCTTCGGGCTGATCGCCGGAATCTACTCGCCGGACAAGTACTTCGGCGAGGAGGAGCTGGCCGCGCTGTACGAGAAGGTGAACTTCCCCACGGCGGCCCGGCACGTCACGAAGCACGGAGTCACCGCATGAGTGCCCCTGTCTTGACCGCGCTGGGTGACAGCTTCGTCGAAGGGCGCGGCGACGCCGCGCCCGGCGGCGGCTACCGCGGCTGGGTGCCGCGTCTCGGCGGCCAGCTCGGCCTGCGTCCCGCGGCGGTGCGCAACTTCGGCGAGCACGGCGCCACGACCTCCGCCGTGCTGAAAAGCCAACTGGGCGAGGCAGTTTCGGTCAGGTCCAGCCTCTACGGCGTGGTGGTCGGGGTGAACGACCTGGTGAGCGAATTCGACGCGGATCGGTTCGCGCGCAATGTCGCCGAACTGTTCGGCGCGCTGGGCGCGGGCGGAGCGACGGTCTTCACCGCCAGCTACCCCGACATACCGGCCCGCCTGCCGGTGCCGGACGGTTTCCGCGCACTGCTGCGCGAACGGTTCGCCTTCGCCAACGCGGTGCTCGCCGACGTCGTCGCCGACACCGGCACGCTGCTGCTCGATATCGCCGCCCAGCCCGAATGGGAACGGCCGGAGGTGTGGACCGCCGACGGCCTGCACCCGAGCTCGCTCGGCCACCGCATGTTCGCGGCGGGTGTGGCCGAGCTGATCGCGTCGAGCACGGCGACCACCGTCGCCGCTTGATCTTCCACCCCGGTTCGAGAGGAAATTTCGTGACAGACGACAGACGCCTGGCGCGCAACCCGATCGCCATCGTCGGGATGTCCGGGCTGCTGCCCAACGCGCACAACCATCGAGAGTACTGGCAGAACATCGTCGACGGCGTGGACTGCACCACCGAGGTCCCCGCGTCGCGCTGGAGCATCGACGACTACTTCGACCCGGACCCCGCGGCGCCGGACAAGACCTACTCGCGCCGGGGCGCGTTTCTGCCCGACATCGAGTTCGACCCGCTGGAATTCGGGCTGCCGCCCAATCAGCTCGAGGTCACCAGCACCATGCAGACGCTCAGCCTCGGCGTCGCGCGTGATCTGCTGCGCGACGCGGGCGCGGTGGATTCCGCCTGGTACGACGCGAGTCGCACCGGTGTCGTGCTCGGCACCACCGGCCCGGTGCCGCTCATGCATCCCCTGGCGGCGCGGCTGTCCACGCCGGTGCTGAAAGAGGCGGCGCGCTCCGTGGGTCTGTCCGACACCGACGCCGACGCCATCGCCGACCGGTTCGTCGCGGCGTTCGCGCCGTGGGAGGCCAACTCGTTCCCGGGGCTGCTGGCCAACATCACCGCGGGCCGGGTGGCCAACCGTCTCGGCCTCGGCGGCATCAACTGCACCGTCGACGCGGCCTGCGCGGCATCGCTGGCCGCGCTGCGCACCGCCATCGCCGAACTCCAGGACGGCCGGGCGGACATGATGATCACCGGCGGTGTGGACACCGAGAACACCATCTTCATCTATATGTGCTTCAGCAAGGTCGGCGCGCTGTCCTCGAGCGGGCGGATCAGCCCGTTCTCCGCGGAAGCCAACGGCACGCTGCTCGGCGAGGGCATCACCATGCTCGCGCTGCGCAGGCTGGAAGACGCACGCCGCGACGGCAACCGGATCTACGCCGTCATCCGCGGCCTGGGTTCTTCCAGCGACGGTCGCGCCAAGAGCATCTACGCCCCGCGCGCGGGCGGGCAGCGCGTCGCGCTGGACCGGGCCTACGCCGACGCCGAGATCTCGCCCGCCGACGTCGCGCTCATCGAGGCGCACGCCACCGGCACACCCGTCGGCGACAAGACCGAGCTCACCGCGCTCAAGGAACTGCTCACCGACGCGACCTCGGAGACCACGTTCGCCGCGCTGGGCAGCGTGAAGTCGCAGATCGGGCACACCAAGGGCGCCGCGGGCACCGCGAGCCTGATGAAACTGGCGCTGGCGCTGCACCAGAAGGTGCTGCCCGGCACCATCAACGTGACCGCGCCCAACGCCGAGATCGCCGCCGCGGACGCGCCGTACTACGTGAACACGCGGACCCGGCCCTGGATCCGCGACCCGCAGCGCCCGGTGCGCCGGGCCGCGGCCTCGGCATTCGGCTTCGGCGGCACCAACTTTCACGTCGTGCTCGAGGAGGCGGACGCCGATCGGGGCGCACATCCGGTGCTGCACCGGACGGCACGCGCGCACCTGTGGCACGCCCCGGACGTCGCGGGTCTGATCGACGCGGTGCGCAGTGTGGCGCCCAGCGACGGCGGCGACATCCCGGAGCAGCACGCGCGCATCGGATTCGTGTCGGTCGACGAGGAGAACGCCGCGCACCTGCGATCGCTCGCGGTGGATGAACTCGTCCGCAACCCCGAGGCGACGGCCTGGGATCACCCCGAAGGCGTGTACTTCCGCGCGGCCGCTCTCCCTGATCGCAAGGTCGGCGCGCTGTTCGCCGGGCAGGGCAGCCAGTACGTCGACATGGGTCTGGAGGCGGCGCTGAACAATCCGGCCGTCGGTGCGGCGTTCGACGCGGCCAATGATGCCTTCGCCGGCGCATCCGTGCGGCTGTCGTCGGTGGTCTTCCCGCCGCCCGCCTTCGACGACGCCGTGGCGGCGGAACAGGAAGAGACGCTGCGCCGCACCGAATTCGCCCAGCCCGCGATCGGCGCGCTGTCGGCGGGGCAGTTCACGGCGTTGTCGGAATACGGCTTCCGCGCCGACGGCTATCTCGGGCACAGCTTCGGTGAGCTGACCGCGCTGTGGGCTTCCGGCGCGCTGGCCACCGCGGACTTCTACGCGCTGGCCCGGGCGCGGGGTGTGGCCATGACGCCGGAGGAGGGGGTCGAGGCGGGCACCATGGTGGCGCTCGGCGCCTCCAGGCAGACCGCGGAGGAACTGCTCGACGGCGTCGACGACGTGTGGATCTGCAATCACAACGCGCCCGACCAGATCGTCGTCGGCGGTGGACCGGAGGGGATCGCCGCCGTCGTCGCCCGCTGCGAGGAGCGTGGGGTGGCCACTCGCGCGCTGCCGGTCTCCGGGGCATTCCACACGCCCTATGTCGCCCACGCCACCGCGGCGTTCGCGCCCGCGGTCGCCGAGGTGCACATCGGTGCGCCGGACGCGCCGGTCTTCGCCAATACGCCCGGCGCGCGCTACAGCGGCGATGTCGCGGCCAACCGGGCCGTGCTGACCGAACAGCTCGGCAAACCGGTCGAATTCGTCGCCGCGCTCACCGCGATGCGCGACGCGGGCTGCACCGTGTTCGTGGAGTTCGGGCCGAAGCAGGTGCTGACCTCGCTGGTGCGGCGCACCCTCGGCGACGACGTCGTCGTCATCGCCACCGATTCCGGCCCGATCGGCGACAGCGATCTCGCCGTGACCCGCGCGGCGGTGCGCCTGGCCGTGCTCGGCTTCGGCCTGCACGGCATCAACCGCCACGCCGCCCCCGCGCCGGAGGCCGAGGTCTCCGGCCGCGCGATGACGGTGACGCTGTCGGCCCCCGAATACGTGCCCGACACCCGTCGCGCCGCCTACGCGGCCGCGCTCGACGACGAATACCGGCTCAGCGTCCTCGCGGCTTCCGCCGCTCCGGTCGACAGCGTGGTCGATCGCCAGCCCGCCGCCGAGAACCCGGTCGGGCCCACCGCTTTCACCGCAGCATCGGAGACCCCCGTGTATCCCACACCGCAGCCCGGCGACGCCGGTTCGGACGCGCTGGAGAGCGCGCTCGTGCAGCATCTGCACACCCACCGCCAGTTCTTGGACGGCCAGCTGGACATGGCCCGCGGCCTGGCCGGCGCGCTCGGCGACGGCAGGCTCGACGCCGCCACGGTGCGTGCCATCGAGGCGGTCAAGGAGCACGGCGTCGCGATCAGCCAGAGCCATGCGCGAGCAAGCGAAGTGCTCGCCCAACTGGTGGAGCTGGAGAGCGGGTTCGCGCCGGTACCGCGTGTCTCGACGCAGGTCGCCCGTCCGGCCGTACCGGCGCCGCGCGCGGCGATCGAACCCGCACCGGTGCGCCGCCCGCTCGCCACCGCCATGGTCGTCGATGACCACCGTGCCGCGCCTGCGCCGGAAACCCCTGCGGCGCCGTCGATTCCGGAAGCCACCACAAACGGACACGTCATCGGCGGCTCCGTCGAAGCGTCCGTCGGCCAGGTGTCGGGCGAGGCGGTGCGGCAGGTGCTGCTCGAGGTCGTCGCGGAGAAGACGGGCTATCCGGTCGAGATGGTCGATCCGTCGATGGATCTGGAAGCCGACCTGGGCGTCGACTCGATCAAGCGGGTGCAGGTCATCGGCGCGCTGCAAGAACGGTTCCCGCACCTGCCGAACCTCGGCCCGGAGCAGCTGGGCACCCTGCGGACGCTGGATCAGATCGCCGATCTGCTCGGCGCCACCGGTGGTGCGCCGACTGGTGGCTCGTCCGGCGAAACGGCTGCCGCGTCGAAGGCTGCCCAGGCAAGCTCAGCTGCCGCCGACGGTCACTTGTCGAGTGACGCGTTGCGGCGGGCATTGCGGGAGGTGGTCGCGGAGAAGACGGGCTATCCGGTCGAGATGGTCGATCCGTCGATGGATCTGGAGGCCGACCTGGGTGTGGATTCGATCAAGCGGGTGCAGGTGATCGGCGCTGTGCAGGAACGGTTTCCGCACCTGCCGAGCCTGGGTCCGGAGCAGTTGGGCACGGTGCGGACGCTCGATCAGATCATCGACCTGCTCGGCGACGGCGCGCCCACGGCCACTCCCGATCCCGCGGCCGACGATCCTGCCGCAGCCGAGGTCTCCGGGGAGGCGTTGCGGCGAGCGCTGCTCGCGGTCGTCGCGGAGAAGACCGGCTACCCCGTCGAAATGGTGGATCCGTCGATGGATCTGGAGGCCGATCTCGGTGTGGATTCGATCAAGCGGGTGCAGGTGATCGGCGCACTCCAGGAGCGCTTTCCGCAGCTACCCAGCCTGGGTCCGGAGCAACTGGGCACGCTACGCACGCTGGATCAGATCGTGGTGGAACTCGCCGGGGGTGATGTCCACCCAAAAGCTGAGGCCGCGGCGGGTGCGCCGCGGCATGCCGTCGAACTGGTCGCCCTGCCCGCGCTGGATCGGGCGGTCGCGCCGTACCGCGCAGGGGCGCGAGCCGTACTCGTCGACCTGACCGGGGAACTGGATGCCGACCGGGCCGCGCTCGAGTCGGCGCTGGGAGGACTCGGCTGGACGGTACGCCACGCGAATTCGGTCGACGACTTCGACGCCGAAGGCGAACCGGTCGACGTGTGCGTCGTCTTGGTCGGCGGGTCCGCCGACTGGGTGGCGGCTAGGCGGTATCTGACCGACTGCATCCTCCTGGCCGGTCGCGCTGTGCCGCTGCTGCGCCGCGCGCCGGGTCCGGCGGCGTTCGTGACGGTGACGCGACTCGACGGCGGACTCGGCCTGCTGGGCGGCGCCGAGCCGGTGCACACCTTGCTCGGCGGCGTCGGGGGCGTGGTGAAAACGCTTGCGGCCGAAGAGGCCGAGCTCTACTGCCGGGCGCTGGACATCGACCCGGCGTGCACCGCGCGGCGGCTGGCCGAGTTGGTGACGGCCGAGCTGTTCGACCCGGCCCGTGACACCCTCGAGGTCGGCATCGACGCGGCGGGTACGCGCAGCACACCGGTACCCAGCCGGTATGGGTCCGCGCGCTCGGTCACGGTGGTGCGTCCCGGCACCGAGCAGGAGCCGACGGTGCTCACCGCCGACGACGTACTGCTGGTCACCGGCGGCGCGCGCGGTGTCACCGCCACCTGCGTCCTGGCGCTCGCCGCGCGGAGCGAGGCACGTTTCGTGCTCCTCGGCCGATCCGAACTCGGCACCGAACCCGACTGGGCGGCTGGAGTTCCCGACGCGGAGCTCAAGCCCGCCGCGGTGCGCGCGCTGGCCGGTACCGGCGCGACACCACGCGACGTCGAGCGTGCCGTGTCCGGTGTCCGCGCCACGCGCGAGATCCAGCAGACGCTGGCGGCCCTCGGGTCGCGTGCCGCTTATCTCACCGTCGACGCAACCGATGAGAAGGCAGTCGCAGCGGCCATCGCCCCGTGGCGGGACACGATCACCGGCGTCGTGCACGGGGCCGGGGTGCTGGCCGACTCCATGATCACGGACAAGACCGCGGAATCCGTCGCCCGGGTGCTCGATCCCAAGATCGGCGGACTCGCCGCGGTGCTCGGCGCGGTCGGTGATCTACGGCATCTGGTGCTGTTCACCTCGGTGGCCGGGCTGTTCGGCAATGCCGGTCAGGCCGACTACGCGGCCGCGAACGAAGCGCTCTCGCGATTCGCGGTGAGCTGGCGGCGCCACCACCCGCAGTGCCATGTCACCGCGATCGACTGGGGTGCGTGGGACGGCGGCATGGTGACTCCCGCGCTCCGGGAACACTTCCGCGCCCGCGGCGTGGAGCTGCTCGACCCGCAGGTCGGTGCGGCGGCGTTCACGGAGCAATTCACCACCGCCCGCGCCGACGACACGATCGTGCTGATCGGACCTGCGAAGTCGCTGTCGGGCACCGCGGGCATCGGTACGGCGACCGTGCGGGCCCGGCGAACGATCACCGGGATCACCGAGGATCCGATCATCGCTGCGCACCGGATCGGCGAGCACGTCGTCCTGCCCGCCACCTTCGGTCTCGGCGCCATGGTCAACGTCGCCGAACGCGCCCTGCCGGGATGGACGGTGGTCGGCGTCCGGGATTTCCAGGTGCTGAAGGGGATCGTGTTCGACCATCCGGTCGATGAGCTCGAGCTCGAACTGGTCCCGGGGGAGGTGGCGACCGCGGCGCTGCGCGGGAACAACGCGGTTCACCGGTCGGTCGGCGAACTCGAGCTCGGATCGTCGCGGAGGGAGGCGATGGCAGTCCATGCGGTGGTGCGCGGGGCCGATGCGGTCCACTTCCGCGCGACGCTCCTGCTCGCCGATGCGGCGGACCGGCCGCCGCACCAGCCGATTCCCGCCGGCTCACCCGATGACACGGATATCTACTGCGACGCCATCCAGTTCCACGCGCCCGCCCTGCAAGGGCTGCGCCGGATTCGGGCCGTCACCGACGACGCGATCGTCTTCGACTGCGAACTCCCCGCCGCCACAGTGGCGGGCGGCGCGTACGCGGGACGGTTGCACGATCCGGTCCTGGCCGACCTGATCCTGCAGGGACCGCCGGTGCTCGGCTACCGGCTGCTCGGTAGCGCCTGCCTGCCCCTCGGCGTCGGACAGGTCGACTACTACCGGCCGCTGCCCATGGACGAGCCTTTCCTGCTCACCGTGGACAACCCGCGGCCCGGTCGTTTCGACGCCAGGATCGACGCCACCGCCACGACGGTGGACGGCACGGTGCTGCAACGGTTCTCCGACGTCACCGTGGTGACGACACCTGATCTGACGGAAAAGTTCCAGACCTCGGTGAGGCGGTGGATGGCATGACGACGCTGGAGTTCGACGGTGTTCCGTTCGATCCGGTAAACGCACCGGCCGCGCCAGCGGTGGGGCAAGGAAGCGGCGAGGGTCTGCCGCCGCGTCGAGCGGGGGCCGACGGTTCGTCTCTGGGATCGGTTGGCGACGACCATTGGTCGGATTTCGGATCTGACAGTGCGACAGGCGCATACACCGAGGCGGTGCAGGAGAGCGTCGACCGGCAGCCGTCACGCCGAGCGGGTTCCGGCGGCGACGGTGCGTCTCGGGAACCCGTCGGCGGCCATCGGTCGGCCGTTTCCGGAACGCGCCGTGCAACAGCAGATCTCGCATACCCGGAGGTCGAGAGCACCGCACTTGCGTCTCCGGTGCGCGCAGAGGCCTCCGACTCGTTTGCCGTGTCCGATCGGTCGGCGGGTCCGCTCGCCGAGATCCGCTCCGGTGTCGTGGCGGCGCACCGGGCGGCACTGAGCGCGCAACTGGCGATGCAGCGGGCGGTGTGGCAGCGGGCCACACGCCGGACGACGGCGGCAGTCGAACCGAACGCGACCGAGCCCGCACGCGTCGCCGGGCTCGATTCGCCCGCCAGCGGCACCGGCCACCCTGCCGTCCACGACGAGCCAGCACACCCGCGGCCGCAGCACGGTCGCGATCACGACGGCCAGTACCTGCGGCAGTACCACCACGCACAGCAGAGCGATGACGATGCCTTTTCTGCGAGCGGCGACACGCGACCACCTCTCGAGGTGGCCGCCGCGGAATCGGCGTTCAAGCCGCGGACGGGCGATGGCGATGCCCTCGCTCCGAGTGGCGACCGGCCGGCACCCGTGGGGGTGGCCGCCGCGGAGTCGGCCTTCAAGCCGTTGGCCCGCACCGATCGCACGCGTCTGGATCGAGCCGCGCTGGCCCGCCTCACCGAAGGCGACCTGACCGGCGTCTTTGGAACCGCGTACCGGCGTCCCGGAGTCGACACGGTGGCCCGGCTCGCCGCGTCGGCGCCGCTCGCTCTGACCGAGGTCACCGAGATCGCGCTGTACGGCGAGTCGGGCAAGGGCAGCGTCACGGCACTGTTCCAGGGTGACCCGAGCGCCGCAGCGGCTCAGGCCGCGGAGGTGTTCGCCTTGTACCTCGGCATGCCGTTGGTGCTGTCGGGTAGCTCGCTCGTCGCCGAGTGTGCCGGTGCCGTCGATGGGGACGGATCCGGCACGATCACGCTGACCGTGACAGCCGTCGACCTGGTGCCGCGACCCCATGTCACGGGGACGGCGATCGTGGCGGGCACCCCGGGCGAGATCGACGTCACGGTCACGGTGACCGAATGCAAGGGCAGCGGTGTCGGCCCAGGTCAGGTCTCGGAAAGCCTGTTGCTCAACGAGTTCCACATGGCGCACCTCGCCCGGGGCGATCAGGGCATCGCCATGGGGCCGGAATTCGCCCCGTACACCGGCGTGCGGGCGACCAGGCTGCCGACCGGCGGACTGCTGCTGGTCGACCGCGTGCTCGACTTCGACGGCAGGCGCGGCCACTTGGATGCGGCGTCCTATCGCACCGAATACGACTCGCCCGCCGATTCCTGGTACTACGCGGACACCGCCAACGAGTCCATGCCGCACTTCGTCTACATGGAGACCTCGCTGCAGGCGGCGCTGCTGATGGGCTACTACGCGGGACCCACGCTCACCCAGCCGGGAACCACGCTGAGCCTGCGCAATCTCGGCGGCAGCGCCACCGTGCTGCGGCGGGTGGATCTGCGGGACAAGACGATTCACCAGTCATCCCGGCTGCTGTCGACCACCATCCTGCCCGGTTCGTCGCTGCAGACCTTCGACTACACGCTCAGCGTGGACGGCGAACCGTTCTACACGGGCGAGACGATGTTCGGCTACTTCAGCGACCGAGCCCTGGCCAACCAGACCGGCTTGGACGCGGGCCGTGCGGCGCCGAGCTGGCTGGCGGAGAATCCCGGCGCGCGGGTGCGCACCATCGACGTCGCCGCCCGGCGTGCCGACCCGAACGCCAGGCTGTGTGCGCGGCGAACGCTGGCGCTGATCGATCGCGTCGACGTGGTCGACCGCGGCGGCAGATACGAAGCCGGATACCTGCATTCGCTGCGCGAGATCGACCCGTCGGACTGGTACTTCACACGGCATTTCCACCTGGACCCGGTGATCCCGGGGTCCCTCGGAGTGGAATCGGTGATCCACGCGATCCAGGAGTGGATGATCGACGCCGGATTCGCCGACACGATCGGCGATCCGGTCTTCCGCATCCCCTCCGACATCCCATTCCGCTGGCGCTACCGCGGGCAATTCCTGCCCACCGACGGCACGGTCGAACTCGAAGCGCACATCAAGGAAGTCCGTCGCGGCCCGGACGGCGTCACCGTGATCGCCGACGGCTCGCTGTGGAAGCCGGGACTGCGCATCTACGAGCTGATCGATCTCGCGGTCGAACTCGGCGAACGGAAGGAACGGTGATGACCACGACCCCGATCAGCGTGGCTGCGGAGACTGCCGATGACGTCACGGCCGTGCTGCTGGACCCGACGCGCCCACGCCGGATCGTGCGTCACGAAGGCCGCGCGGGTGTGACTGTCGACCAGCGGACTGCGGCGCTCGCCGACGAACTGTTGGGGCCTCGCGGTCGAACCAGGCGAGCGGCGGGAGCGGTGACGACCACGTCCCGGATCAGCATGGTCGTGGAGACCGCCGACGACAATACGGCCGTGCAGCTGGGCCTGACGCGCCCATGCTGGATCGTGTGTCACGGCGGCCGGGTGGGCGTGACCCCCGACAAGCGGACAGCGGAACAACTGCTCGACCTCCCCGTCGGACGCGGCGAGCGGAGGGAACGGCGATGACCACGTCTCGCATCAGCATGGTCGCGGTAACCGCCGAGGACATCACCGCCGTCCTGCTGGACCTGACGCGGCCGTGCTGGATCGTGCGTCACGATGGCAGGGTCGGCGCGACATCCGACGAGCGGATCGCGGCACGCGCCGATGTCCTGGCGGCGGTCGCCCCGTTGCCGCCCGAACAGCTGGGCGACCGGCGTTTCGCTGCCGCCCATGGTGTGCGCGCTGCCTACGCGGCGGGCGCCATGGCCAACGGAATCGCCTCGCCCGCATTGGTTTCGGCCATGGCTCGGGCGGGATATCTCGCGTCCTACGGTGCCGCCGGCGTGCCACCCGCCGCGGTGGACGCGGCCTTGGCCAACCTGAGCGGTTCGTTGGCGGGAAGGCCGTTCGCGTGCAATCTGATCCACAGCCCCTCCGAACCGGCCCTGGAACGCGCGATCGTGGACGCGTGCCTGCGCCACCAGGTTCGCTGCGTGGAAGCGTCGGCGTTCATGGATCTCACCGGTGAGGTCGTGCGGTACCGGGCCGCGGGACTGGCCGTGGACCGTCAGGGTCGCATCGAGGTGCGAAATCGCCTCATCGCGAAAGTGTCCCGGGTCGAAGTGGCCGAGCTGTTCCTGCGTCCGGCTCCCGCGCGGTTGCTGCGCGGACTGGTCGAGTCCGGTGATATGACGCCGGAGCAGGCCCGTCTCGCCGAACAGGTTCCGATGGCCGACGACATCACCGCCGAGGCCGACTCCGGTGGGCACACCGATCGTAGGCCGCTGGTGGTGTTGCTGCCGGAGCTGATCGCGGCCAGGGACCGCCTCGCCCGCACCGTGCCCGCCGCCGCGGCGGTCCGCGTCGGCGCTGCGGGCGGCATCGGAACCCCCGCCGCCGCGGCCGCGGCCTTCGCCATGGGCGCCGCCTATGTGGTGACCGGTTCGGTGAACCAGGCGACCCGGGAGGCGGCCCAGTGCGACACCACCAAACAGCTCCTCACCCAAGCGGATTTCGCCGACTGCGTCATGTCGCCGTCCTCGGACATGTTCGAGCTCGGCGTCCAGGTGCAGGTGCTGCGCAGAGGCACCATGTTCGCCACCCGCGCCCAGCGGCTGTATGACACCTATCGCGCCTACGACGGCACCGACGACCTCCCGGCCGACCTGCGCCGCGATCTCGAGGCCACGCTGTTCCGGCGACCGCTCGAGGCCGTGTGGGCGGACTGCGTCACGTATTTCACCGAACGCGATCCGGCCCAGCTGGCCGGCGCGGAGGCGGACCCGAAACGCAAGATGGCGCTGGTGTTCCGGTGGTATCTGGGCTTGTCGTCGGGGTGGAGCATCCGCGGCGAGTCCGATCGCGTGGCCGACTATCAGATCTGGTGCGGACCCGCGATGGGCGGGTTCAACAACTGGGTGGCGGGAACCTATCTGGCGGCGCTGCGCAACCGGCATGTCGCCGATATCGCCGACCAGATGATGCTGGGCGCGGCATACCTGACCCGGGTCGCCCAGCTGCGCACCGCGGGCGTGCGGCTGCCCGCCGACTGCGCCCGGTTCGTGCCCCGGCCGAGGGAGGGACGATGACCACGCTCGAATCCGACACCGCGCCGCGGACCACGACACCGCCCTCATCGGCACCCTCACCATGGTGTCCCGCGTCGCCTCATGAAGCCGCCGCCGTCGGACGGGGTGACGGCCCGCGTCCGGCGGCGGCGCACCCTCGTACCTTTCCGCGAAAGCTCGGCCTGGCGGTTACCGCCGACGCAGCGCAATCGTCACTCAGATGTGTCGTCGGTCGGTACGTCGGTTAACCTGGCGGTGGTCTCATCGCGACATTCTGTTGTCGAGGTAGGCGAGCCTCCATGTGCTGACTTCCGGTAGCCCGCTGTGCTGGGGCACGGGGGTGGAGGACGACAGTTCGAGCCCGGAGACCGACAACGACAACAGGATGCGTAGGCAACCCGTGGTAATCGAAAGAAGTACCGGCCGGGTGGTGCCGAAATCCGCCGCCACAACGAGCGCGCTCGTAACGTTGGAGCACATCGATCCAGGCGCACCGGGAGCGGGGCAACTTGCCTCGTCGCCGACCGTGCAGACCGGGGGAGACGGACCGGCGCGTGGCAGCGAGTACGCGGTCTTGCTGCGCCGGGTGCGGCAGGCGGGGCTGCTGGATCGACGGTTGCGGTATTACGTCTGGAAGAGCGCGGTCACCGCGGTTGCGTTCGCTGCCGGGTGGGCGGCGTTCTTCTTCGTCGGCGACTCGTGGTGGCAACTGGGCGTCGCCGTGTTCTTGGCGGTGGTGTTCGCTCAGATCGCCTTCCTCGGTCATGATGCCGGGCACAGACAGATCTTCGGCAGTCGGCGGGCCAACTATCTGTTCGGTGTGATCGCGGGCAATCTCGGTATCGGGCTGAGCATCGGCTGGTGGGTCAGCAACCACAACCGGCACCACGCCCACCCCAACACCGAGGGTGCGGACCCCGACGTGATGGGAGTGCTGGCCCATTCCGGCGATCGAGCGCGGGCGGGCAAGGGTTTCCGGCGGCTGATTTTCCGCTACCAAGCCTGGCTGTTCTTTCCGATGCTGTTGCTCGAGGCAGGCAGTCTGCACTACGCGAGTGTTCGGGCGGTGCTGCGCTGGGCGATACCGAACCGCATCTGGGAGGCCGTCCTGCTGGCCGCGCACGCCGCCGGGTATCTCGCCGCGGTATTCCTGGTCCTGTCACCGGGCAAAGCGGTGGCCTTCATCGTCGTGCAGCAGGGCCTGTTCGGGTTCTACATGGGCTGCACCTTCGCCCCCAACCACAAGGGGATGGAAGTACTGGCCGAAGGCCAATCGACAGACTTCCTACGCCGTCAAGTGCTCACATCTCGGAACGTCCGCGGCAGTTGGCTCGTCGACACAGCCCTGGGCGGTCTGAATTACCAGATCGAGCACCACCTGTTCCCGTCCATGCCGCGGGCCAACCTGCGCCGAGCCCAGCCGATGGTCGAAGAGTTCTGCCTCGAGCTCCAGGTGCCCTACAGCCAGACCAGCCTCCTGGACTCCTACCGCCAAGCACTCGGCCACCTCCACACCGTCGGCAAACTCGCGCGACCACTACCTCCCGCTGTAGCCGCCGGTCGAAGCAACTGAGTTTCATCCGCCTGCCCACGCACGTCAGTGCCTCTTACCGTCGCGCTATGACACTGCGCCCCATCGCGCCTGCCGGTCTCCGGTCCGCAGCGACGAGATCTGGACTTTCAGTGCAGCCGAGCTGGTCAGCCTGCGGTATCGGTGCAGGTCGGCCCCGGTAGGTCTGCAGGATGGGGGAGACCCCAAGCGTCGAATCGGTCGACACTGCGCCCCGCTCGACTGGACGCGAGACCGAGTGCGGCTGCATGCCCCCAAAACCGCGGTACCGGTACGCTCATTTTCTCCGCGGTAGGTGTCGCCGTGCTGGCTATTGGAACCATGACTGGTTGCGCCGTTCGTTGAGCTCGATCAGTTCCTCCTCGCTGAGCTCGTCATCCCCGACACGCGCGTCGACGGAGAGGGCAACGAGGTGAAAGACTCCCAAGACAATCACGCCGATGCCTTCCGTCCTCACCCGAGGATGCCGCCGTGTAGATCGCCGAAAAACGCGAGCTCATCACCGATCCCGAGTTCCGCGCCCTGCTGCTCGAACGGTCGTATATCCTGCCCGTGTGGGGGTGTACGAACAGGTCACATATTCGATCATCCGTGGGTATCGGCCGCTGCTGCTGGACCTGTATCTGCCCGAAGGCGTGGATCGCCCACCCATCGTGGTGTGGATCCACGGGGGCAGCTTCTATTCGGGAGATCGGCGGTGGCTACATCGGACGTTTCCGGACAACTCGGTGTTCACCGGGCTGGTCGATGCTGGCATCGCCTGCGCGTCGATCGACTATCGGCTCAGCAAGGAGGCGATCTGGCCCGCCCAGGGCGAGGACGTCGCGGCCGCGATCGAGTTTCTGCGGGCGCATGCCGACGAGTACGGCTTCGATGCGGAGCGCCTGGGGACTTGGGGTGATTCGGCCGGCGGCCATCTGGCCTTGATGGCGGCGTTCACGCGGAAGGACGTCGCGGCGGTGGTGGCGTGGTACCCGGTGACCGACATCGTCGACATGGACGGCGCGGGCGGCGAGCTGCCGTACTCGCCCTGGCTGGGCGGCTGGCCATCGGACATGCTGGAACGCTGCGCGCAGGCGAGCCCGATCACGCATGTCCGTCCGGACGCTCCGCCCTGTCTGCTCCTCCACGGCGAGCTGGACACTGTCGTGCCAGCGCGCCAGAGCGAGCATCTCTACACCCGTCTGGCCGAGGCGGGCGCCGAAGTGGTCTACCGGAGTATTCCCGGCGCGGAACACGGGTTCGACGGCCATCCGGACGTGGCAGGCTTGGTCGCGGAATCGATCGAATACCTCTGGGCCGCACTGGTTTCCGAGTGAAGCGCTCTACCTACCGAGCTGCGGCGGCGTACCGGTCCTGTTCGCTCTATGCAGGTAGGCAACGGTTTTCGTGTTCCCGGTGGATATCGCTACTCGGGAGCGGTGAGGGCTTTGCGGAGTAGCTCGGTCAGTTGGTGTTGTTCGTCGGGGGTGAGGTTGGCGCCGGCGCGGCGGGGGAAGTCGAAGGATTCTTCGAAGGCGGCGTTGACGGCGTCGCCTTCGGCGGTGCGCTGGATTTGCCGGAAGCGGCGGTCCTCGGGGTTGGTTTGGCGCTGCACCAGCGAGCGGCCCTCCAGGCGGGTGACGATCTGGGTGATGTTGGAGGCGTCGCAGCCGAGTTCTTCGGCGAGCTCGCCCATCCCCCTGGGGGTGCCGACCCTGCCGAGTACGCACGCGTGGGCCATGCTCATCGCGTGTTCGCGGGCCGCGTCCTCGAAGGCGTGGTTGTAGGCGTCCACGAACTCGAACATCACCTGCTCGAGGTCGGTGGATGTGCTCACGGGGCCTGCCGGTACTGCCATATCGGAATTCTAGGCCAACTTTGCCGTAGATACTTGATCCACTAAAGCGATCTGTGACACGATGATGCTTGATTCGATAAAGTATTCGCGGCGGGCCACCGCGCGCGACTCTGACAAGCTAAGGAGTACATGGTGAGCACCCTGTTCGAGCCGGTGTCGATCGGCAAATTGCAGCTCCCGAGCCGACTGGTGATGGCTCCGATGACCCGGAACCGGGCCACCCTGCAGGGCCTGGTCACCGACCTCACCGCCGAGTACTACGCCCAGCGGGCGAGCGCGGGCCTGATCATCAGCGAGAGCATCCAGCCCAGCGTGATCGGACAAGGCTACTTCCTGACCCCGGGGCTGCACAACGCCGAGCAGACCAACGCGTGGCGCCAGGTCACCGACGCCGTGCACAAGGCGGGCGGCCGAATCATCGCACAGCTCACCCACTGTGGCCGCATCGGGCACCCCGCCCTCTACCCGGATGGCGCGCTTCCGGTCGCCCCGTCCGCCGTGGTGTCCGGCGAGCAGCTGTTCACACCCGACGGGATGATCGATCACCCCGAGCCCCGGGAAATGACCACCGAGGACATCGCCACCACGATCGCCGACTTCACCGCCGCGGCGCGCAATGCCATCGCGGCCGGGTTCGACGGTGTCGAGCTGCACGGCGCGAACGGCTATCTGCTGCACCAGTTCTTGGCCGACAACACCAACCTGCGCACCGACTCCTACGGCGGATCGGTGGCCAACCGCATCCGGTTCGTCCTCGAGGTCGTGGCCGCGGTGTCCGAGGCCATCGGTGCCGATCGCGTCGGCATCCGGCTCTCGCCCGGCAACCCGTTCAACCACATCGAAGAGGCCGACCCGGCGCCGCTGTACGTCGAACTGCTGACGCAGTTGGCCGAACAGGGCATCGCCTATGTGCACATCGTCGAAGGCGGCGACCGCGAGCTGACCACGAAGCTGCGCGCCGCTTGGCCCGGTGCGCTCATCCTCAACCCGCACCGCACCCCGGAGGCTTTCCCCGCGACCGTCGAAGCGGCCGAGGAGGCGCTGGAATCCGGTGTCACGGACGCGGTCTCGCTCGCCACCCTGTGGCTGGCGAACCCGGATCTCGACGCCCGGATCAAGGCGGGCGGGCCGTACAACACCGCCGACCAGGCGACCTTCTACGGCGGCGACCGCACCGGTTACACCGACTACCCGACTCTCGACAAGGTCACTTCGGCCTGATATCCGCGATGACCGCTCCGATGCCGGTCCCGGGCTCCGGGCGACGTCGGGGCGGTCTCGGCGCGCCCGCACACATCCGCCGGCGCTCCTTGCGCCGGCCTACGGAGGAACGCAGGAGATGAAGGCACTCGTACACGACAGGGTCAGTCCGCACATGCTGCGGATGGGAGACGCGCAGGAGCCCGTTCCCGGGCCGTCCGAAGCGCTCGTCGAGGTAGTTTCGTTCTCGTTCAATTTCGGGGAGGTCGCTTTCCGGGTACCCGATCTACCCGACGGGACCATCCCCGGCTGGGATGCCGCGGGCATCATCGTCACCCCCGCGGCGGACGGATCCGGACCACCCGCGGGCACCCGGGTGGTCACGTTCGGCTGGTCCGGTGCCTGGGCGGAACGGCGCGCGGTCGACACCGCGCAACTCGCCGTGGTGCCCGGCGGGCTCGATCTGGGTGCTACCGCGGCACTCCCGGTGGCCGGGGTCACCGCGCTGCAGGCGGTTCGGCAACTCGGGTCCATCGTCGGGCGTCGTGTGCTGATCACCGGGGCGTCCGGTGGTGTCGGCAGGTACGCCGTGCAACTCGCGCACCACGCCGGTGCGGAGGTCATTGCCTCGGTGGGCAGTTCGGAACGGGGGGTCGGTCTCGCCGAACTCGGAGCCGCCGAAGTGGTGATCGGGCCCGAAGCGATGCGTGGCCGGGCCTTCGGGGTGATCGACAACGTCGGCGGGAAGCAATTGGCCGACGCCTATCTGCGGCTCGAACCGGGTGGCACCGTGGTGGCCGTCGGCAAGGCCTCGCGGGAATCGACCACCATCGACTTCGAGGAAGCCCGCATCCGGGTCGACCGGGGGCGCATCGAGACCTTCAATATCGCCACTCCCTTGGGCGGCGACCTCGAGCAGCTCGTCCGGTTTGCCGAGCGGGACGAACTCGACCTGTCGATCGGCTGGCGCGGCGACTGGGCAGACTATCGCGGCGCCGTCGAGGCGCTGTTGCACCGCAAAGTGCGTGGCAAGGCCGTCCTCGATATCCGCCAATCGGTCTGAACGCTCCCGGCATCCGCCACGGGGCGGCGCGAATCGTGCGACGCGCCGCCCCGCTGCGGCTGGAAAACTGCTCCGACCTGCACGAATGAAGTCCAGTGTCCCGACGATGAGCGGTCGATGAGGACGCTCTCGATACGGTCGCCCCGTGGCTGGTCGCGGATGGGCGAGGAGCCACTGGCACGAGCTGTACTAACAGAGGAGACAGGCCATGACCAGCCGCGCAGAGAGCCGCGCTGTCGTACTGGGGGGCGGGCTCGCCGGGTTGTTCGCCACCCGCGTGCTCGCGGACCGGTACGAGCGGGTAACCCTCGTCGACCGAGACCACCTCACCGGCCCGAACCTCCTGCGGCGTGGCCTGCCGCAGGGGCACCACCTGCACGGCCTGCTCTCCCGCGGCCAGCAGATCGCCGAAGAACTCTTCCCGGGAGTCACCGACCAGATGGTCGCCGACGGTGCGGCCATCGGTGACGCGTCCGGCGACGTGCGTTGGATCATCAACGGCAAACGCCTGGTGCAGGTGGACTCCGGTCTGATCTGCCTCACCGCGAGCCGGCCGTTCTTCGAAGCCCACATTCGCGAGCGCGTGCTGGCCCTGCCCAATGTGGACTTGGTCGAACAGGCGGACATCAGCCGGCTCGAGGTGGTCGACAACGGCAAGCGAATCGCCGGTATCTGGGTGTTCCCGGAGAACTCGCACGAGACCCTGCTGCCCGCCGACCTCGTGCTCGACGCCTCGGGCCGTGGCTCCCGGGCGGCGGTGTGGCTCGACGACCTCGAGTACGGGCGGGTCGAAGAAGAGAAGCACAAGATCGGCATGGGGTACGCCACGCGGTACTACCGCATCCCGGACGAGGCGTTCGGCGGCGACATCTCGATCAACACCGTGGCCTCGGCGGGCATACCGCGCGGATGCATCTGCCAGAAGATCGACGGCAACCGCGCCATCGTGACGGCCTACGGCATCCTCGGCGACCACCCGCCCACCGACCCGGAGGGGTACCTCGCTTTCATCAAAACCCTTGCCGCGCCGGACATCTACGAAACGCTGCAGCACGCCGAACCGCTGAACGACCCGGTGGCCTACAAGTTCCCCACCAACCTGCGCAGGCACTACCAGCGCATGACCGCCTTCCCGGCCGGATTCCTGGTCATCGGCGACGCGGTGGCAAGCTTCAATCCCAGCTACGCGCAAGGCATGACCGTCGCGGCAATGGGCTCCATGGTGCTGCGCAAGCACGTGCAGGCCGGGGGCGAGATCGATCCGCTGGCCTACTTCCGTGACCTCGCCGCCGAGGCCATCGACGGATGCTGGGATATGGCGGTCGGCGCCGACCTGAGCTTCCCCGAGGTCCAGGGCGAGCGGACCCCGGAGATCCTGGCGGCACACGCATTCATCGCCCAAGTCCAGGACGCGGCCAGCCGCGACGGCGACGTGTCGCGGGCGTACCAGCGTGTCATCGGTCTGGCCGACCACCCGAGCGTGCTGCACGAGCCGCACCTCGAAGCCAAGATCATGGCGGGGTGACCCGATGTCGCTGGAACGAATTCGCCTGGGCGAGTTTACCTTCGACGTCGATGTCGAAGGACCCGCCGACGGCCCTGCGGTACTGCTGTTGCACGGCTTCCCACACAGCCGGTCGTCCTGGGTCGATGTCGCGCCGATCCTGCACGAGGCCGGGCTGCGCACCATCGCCCCGGACCAGCGTGGCTACTCCGACGATGCCCGCCCGACGCGGGTGAGCGACTACGCGCTGCCGCTGCTGGCCGGTGACGCGCTGGGGATCCTGGACGCGCTGGAAGTCGAGTCCGCCCACGTGGTCGGCCACGACTGGGGCGCGGCGGTGGCCTGGTACCTGGGCGCGCGCCACGCCGACCGGGTGCACAGTGTGGTCGCGCTGGCGATTCCGCATCTGGACGCGTACCAGCACGCGTACCGGGTCGACGCCGAGCAGCAGCACAGTTCCCAGTACGTGGAATTCCTCATGTCCGAGGGCGCGACGGCGCAGTTCCTCGCCGACGATTCCGCTCAGCTGTGGGCGTGGTTCGCGCAGGCGGGGGAGGGGGTGCTCACCCCGGAGCAGGTGCGCCGGTACGTGACCAAGCACAGCGAGCCTGGCGTGCTCGACGCGGCGCTGAACTGGTATCGCGCCAACAACCTGCTCGGTGAGCCGTTCGGATTCGGCCCGGTGCCGGTACCGACGACGTTCGTGTGGAGCGTCACCGACACGGCCGTGAGCAAGCTCGCGGTCACGAAGACCGCCGAATACGTCACCGGACCGTATCGGCTGGTGACGCTGGAGAAGACGTCGCACTGGCAGCCGCAGCAGGCGCCGGAAACCGTGGCGGCGGAAATCGTGAACCTGGTTCGGCTCGAGGAGGTCGAGAACCGATGACAACGGTCGGAACCGAGCAGGAATACGCCGAACCCTACCTGCGTGGGGTGCTGGCCACGGCCGGGCTCGATGTCGAATACACGCGGGGCGAGGCGAACACGCTCTACTATCACCGCGACGGACAGGAAGTCGGGGTGCTCGACTTCGTCGGCGGATACGGCTCGACCCTGCTCGGGCACTCCAACCCCGAACTCATCGACTACGCCAGGGAACTGCTGGCCGGGCAGACGCCGATCCACGCCCAGTTCTCCCGCCACCCCTACGCTAATCGGGTTGCGGCCCAACTGAACCGAATCATTCAACGGGAACTGGACTCCGACGAGTCGTATTACGCGATCTTCGCCAACAGCGGCGCCGAAGCCATCGAAGCGGCGATGAAACACGCTGAGCTGGAACGATTCGCGCGGGTCGCCGAGTTGCGCGCCGAGATCGAGGCGAATGTCGCCGCCGCGCGCGCGTCGGTCGACAGCGGTGCGGTGCGGGAAGAGCGCATCGACGCGCTCGTGGCCGAAGTGAACGAGCACAACCAGGCGGTGTTCGACAGCACACCGCTGTTCCTCACCCCGGTCGGCTCGTTCCAC
The DNA here is from genome assembly GCF_965283145.1 of Nocardia sp. Marseille-Q1738. Taxonomy (NCBI): domain Bacteria; kingdom Bacillati; phylum Actinomycetota; class Actinomycetes; order Mycobacteriales; family Nocardiaceae; genus Nocardia; species Nocardia sp. Marseille-Q1738. Next base: position 222,970 of record NZ_CBDIMS010000005.1, read on the forward strand.
GGCAAGCTCGCCGGCAGTGTCCAGCTCACCTACAACCCGATCTATCGGGCGGTGTTCTCGGCGTTGGCTGCCCAGGCGCGGTTCGTTCCCGTGGACGAACCCGGTGCGATCGACGAGGTGGTCGCATCCGAGCGCCGCGACCTGCACGACCTTCAGGTCGAGGGTGATCGGCTGCGGGTGGTCCATCGGCCGTTCCCGGTGTTCTGTGCGGTGGTGCTCGAACCGATCCTCGGCGAGGGCGGAATTCACGAACTGCCGTCCGACTTCGCCAAAGACGTGGCCCGAGTCGCGGCCGACCTGGGCATCCCGGTCGTCATCGACGAGATCCAGAGCGGAATGGGGCGCACCGGCGCGTTCCTGTCGAGCACCCACCTGGGCTTGCGCGGCGACTACTACGCCATGGCCAAGAGCCTCGGCGGCGGGATCGCCAAGGCCGCGGTCATGCTGGTGCGCGAGTCGCGTTACCAGCGCGATTTCGAGATGATGCACAGCTCGACTTTCGCCAAGGACAGCTTCTCGTGCCTGCTCGCCGAAAAGGTGCTGGCGATGCTCGAGGCGAATGACGGCGAGGTGTACCGCCTGGCCGCCCAGCGCGGTACCGAACTGCTCACCGCGCTGCGCTCGTTGCAGGCGGAATTCCCGACCGTGCTCGCCGATGTGCGTGGACGGGGCCTGATGGCCGGACTGGAATTCGTGGGCCAGGCCGACTCCTCGTCCGAAGTGCTGCGGGAGCTCGACGGAAGTGGCTTCTTCGGCTACTACGTGTCCGGTTTCCTGTTGCGCGAGCACAACATTCGCACATTTCCTACCTCCAGCGCGGTGTACACACTGCGTTTCGAGCCGTCGGTCTACATCGATGCGGCCGATATCGAGAAGCTCATCACGGCCCTGCGGGACGTGTGCCGCGAGATCCGGGACGCGGGTGGACATCGTTTGGCGGCGATCGCCTGACCAACAAGCAGCGGACAGAAGGAGAAGCAATGATCGAAACCTTCGATGTCGAGCGGGTAACGCCGGAGGACCCGAGATACGGCGTGCTCGGCGCGAGCTTCAACGGCCGGTGGGTGGGCGCACCGGATTACGTGCTGCTGCCCAAGACGGCCGATGAAGCCGTCGAGTCGGTGCAGCACGTGCTCGACCGCGGCGTGCGGTTCTCGCTGCACAGCAGTGGCGCCTGCTACGAGGATCTGATCGCCAACCCCGAGAACAAGGTCATCATCAGCACCTCGCAGATGACATCGGTGGACTACGACCCGGAGCGGTCGGCCTTCGCCGTTGGGCCGGGCATCACCACCGCCGATCTGTACCGGAAGCTGTACGAAGGGTGGCAGGTCACGGTCCCCGCCGGCGTCGGGCCGCCGGTCGCCCTGGGCGGGCAGCTGACCAACGCCGGATACGGCGCGTTGTCGCGGCAGCTCGGACACCTCGTCGACTACCTGGAGGCCGTCGAAGTGGTGGTCGCCGACGCGGACGGTCGTGCGCGCAAGGTGGTGGCGACCCGCCGGGCCGACGACCCGCACCGGGATCTGTGGTGGGCGCACACCGGCGGCGGTGGCGGCACCTATGGGCTGGTCACCAAGTTCTGGCTGCGGTCGCCCGGCGCCGAGGGCAGTGACCCGGCGAACCAGTTGCCTGCTGCGCCGAGGGAATTGATCGTTTCCGAGGTCGCCTTCTCGTGGGACCAGCTGAGCGAGGAGTCGTTCGGCACGCTGCTGGGCAACTTCACCGCCTGGCACGAGCGTCATTCCGGACTCGACTCGCCGTATCTGAATCTGTTCAGCGCGCTCAAGCCCCGGCACATCTCCGCCGGTGAGTTCCTGATGTCCTCGCAGATCGACGCGGCGACCCCGAATGCCGAGCAGCTGCTCGACGATTTCCTCGCCGCGGTCACCGACGGCACCGGCCTGACCTATCGCGTCGATGTGCGGCAGCGAGTCGACTGGCTCGCGCACGTGACCGCATGGGCCGGACTCGGTGGCGACGGCTGGGAAGGCAAGGGACGGTTCAAGGGCAAGTCGGCGTATCTGCGCACCGCCATGCCCGCCGATCAGGTGGGGGCGATGTATCGCCACCTCACCGACCCGGACTACGACAACCCCGCAACCCTGGTGGAGATCGCCGGATACGGTGGCCGGGTCAACAGCGTCAGTTCCACGGACACCGCTGTGCCGCAACGTGATTCGGTGATCAAGATGCTGTACGTGGTGATGTGGGCCACGGCGGAGGAGGACGCGGCCCACCTGGCCTGGATCCGCCGTTGGTACCGCGACGTGTACGCCTCGACCGGCGGTGTTCCCGGCCTCGGCGGAGCCAACGACGGTGCGGTGCTCAACTACACCGACGCCGATCCGCTCGACCCGGCGCTCAACGGTTCGTCGATCCCGTGGCATCAGCTGTATTTCGGCAGCGCCTACCCGCGGCTGCAGCAGATCAAGGCGAAGTGGGACCCGGCGAATCACTTCACCCACGCCCTGGCCGTGCGCGGCTCGGACTGACGAACTACCCGATCGACCTGGAGGCATCCGATGACATCGCTCGAGAAGATCGAGTACTTCGACCACCGTTACCACCGTGCACGCGCCGAACTGGGCGGCTCGCTGCCCGCCGCCGAGCAGATCGGCGACCTGATGGGCCGCTGGTACCAGGCGGTGAATTCCGCTGACATCGACACGCAACTGTCGATGTGCACCGAGGACATCCTCGTGGAGGACCCGGCCATGTTCGGCCGGTTCAGCAAGGGACACGAGGATTTTCGCCGTTTCGCCGAGATTACCTACACCGCGTTTCCCGATATGCGATTCGAGGCGACCGCCGCGCCACTGATCGCCTTGGACGGCAACCGCATCGTCATTCCGTGGCGGGGGTCCGGCACCCTCTCCGGTGGCATCTCGGGCTGGCCGCCGGAGCACCCCGAGCCGCCGGTCGCGGCAACCGGCCGCCGGTTCGATATGGAAGGCATGGATACCTACGAATTCCGTGACGGCAAGATCTGCTGGTGGCGCATCAGCTACGACAACTTCGAGATGTCCAAGCAGCTCGGGCTGATGTCCTGATGGTTCCCGCCGGACGCCGCGTGGGTGAACTCGCGCGGCGCCCGGCGCGGAATCCGATCGAGCAGAGCAAGGGATTCGCATGGCGGACAACCTTCGATTCGAAACACCGGCACGGCCGGATCAACGCAAATGGATCCGCCAGTTCGGTCCAGCCCCCGACGCCCCGGATCGGCTGGTGTGTTTTCCGTATGCCGGCGGATCCGCGACCTATTTCCATCGTTTGATGCACGCGCTGGCACCGGAAATCGACGCGGTCGCCGTGCAATACCCGGGACGGCAGGAACGCCGCACCGAAACCGTCATCGACGATATCGGCGAACTCGCCGATCACATTGCTTCGGCGGTAATTCCGTGGATCGATCGGCCCACGGCATTCTTCGGGCACAGCATGGGCGCGATCCTCGCGTTCGAAGTGGCGGCCCGATTGGAAGCTGCCGGTGTCGAGCTCACCGAGCTGTTCGTCTCGGGGCGGCGCGGGCCCGGTACCAGCCGGAACGAGACGACCTACCTGGCCGGTGACGAGGAACTGCTGGCCGACGTCGCCCGCCTCGGCGGGACCGAATCGACTGCGCTGACCGACCCCGACATCGCGGCGATGATACTGCCCGCCCTCCGCGGCGACTACCGCGCGATCGAACGCTATCGGTGGGCGGGTGGCCCGAGATTGCGATGTGGCATAACAGCTTTCACCGGAGAGGCCGATCCCAAGGCATCCGTCGAGGAAGTCTCGGAGTGGCGGTCGCACACGAGCGGCACGTTCGAGATGCGGCAGTTCCCGGGTGGGCACTTCTTCGTCAATCAGCACGCCGATGCGATCACGGCCGCGATCCGAGAGCGGGTCACCGGCCGTCCGGCGCGGACTCGATAATCGGTAGGTAATCGGGGCCAACAATTCGATACGCCGCGTACCGGACGGTCGCGGCGTATTTGTTGTGCGCGGAAGCCTCGGCCACCGCCTGTAACTCCGTAATTACCAATGGATTACCCGCTCGTGCTGAGCGAATTACCGAGTCGTGCCACATGTTTGGTTACGTTGAAGTCACGCCCTCGACGGCGAGAGTGTCAACCATATCCCGTGGCGACAAAGGGGAGAGTTGTTTTGAGTTCGACACCTGTAACCGACAATGCCGAAATCGCCGTCATCGGATTCTCGTGCCGCCTTCCGCAGGCCGACAGCCCGGCAGCGTTCTGGGAACTGTTGCGGTCGGGAACCAGTGCCATCTCCTCCTGGCCGCAGAACCGGATGGAGTTCACCGGCTCGGCGGACCGGCCGGAGCGGCGGGGGGCGTTTCTCGCCGACGTCGAGGGATTCGATGCCGCGTTCTTCGGCATTTCCCCGCGCGAGGCCGCCGCGATGGATCCACGGCAGCGACTGGTCCTCGAACTCGCCTGGGAGGCACTGGAAGACGCCGGCACCCTGCCCGACGACCTGCGCGGCAGCGACGCCGCGGTCTTCGTGGGCACCCACCGCGACGACTACGCGACACTGCTCGGGACGCTGTCCGACGATGCGATCACCCATCACACGCTGACCGGTGTGAGCCGGGGTGTGATCGCCAATCGGATCTCCTACTTCCTCGGGCTGCACGGGCCGAGTCTGACCATTGATTCGGCGCAGTCGTCGGCCCTGGTGGCCGTGCACCTGGCGTGCCAGAGTCTGTGCGCGGGCGAGGCGTCCGCAGCGCTGGTGGCGGGTGTGAACCTGCACCTGTCCGCGGCCGCCGCGGTGGCAACCGAACGATTCGGCGGCCTCTCGCCCACCGGCACCTCGGCCGCGTTCGACGCGCGCGCCGACGGTTTCGTGCGCGGTGAAGGCGGGGTCGTGCTGCTGCTCAAACCGCTGGCCGCCGCGGTGGCGGCCGGTGACCGCATTCACGGTGTGATCCGGGGGAGCGCGGTCAACAACGACGGTGCGACCGACGGGCTGACGGTACCGGGGCAGGCCGCCCAGGAGCAGGTCCTGCGGGAAGCGTATCGGCGTGCCGGGGTGACCGCCGAGCAGGTCCAGTACGTCGAAACGCACGGCACCGGCACGCCGGTCGGTGACCCGATCGAAGCGGCCGCACTCGGCGCGGTGCTCGGTGCGGGCCGGGCGCATCCGCTGCCGATCGGATCGGTGAAGACCAATATCGGGCATCTGGAAGGCGCGGCGGGGCTGGCCGGTCTGCTCAAAGTGCTGCTCTGCCTCCGGCACCGGCAGCTGCCACCCAGCCTGAACTTCTCGATGGCAAACCCGGCCATACCGCTCGATCAGCTCAATCTCGCTGTCCAGACCCGGCTTTCGGCATGGCCGGATGCTGACGCGCCGCTCGTCGCCGGGGTGAGCTCATTCGGGATGGGCGGCACGAACTGTCACGTCGTCGTCGGTGCGGGCCCGGAGGTTGCGGCGCCGCGCGAGCCGCGCCGCCCCCTAGCGGTTGTGCCATGGGTGCTCTCGGCGCGCACTCCGGAAGCGTTGGCGAGCCAGGCGAAACGGTTGCAGGACGTGGCCGTCGAGCACGAACCCGCCGATGTGGGATGGTCACTGGCGCGCACCAGGACGAACTTCGATCACCGCGCCGTTGTCACCGCGGCCGACGGCCCGGCGTTGCGCCGCGCACTGGCGGCACTGGCGGACGGATCGCCGTCCGCACAGGTCAGCACCGGCGCGGTCGAACCGGGAGAGCTGGCGGTGGTGTTCTCCGGCCAAGGCAGCCAGCGGACCGCTATGGGTATGCAGCTGTACCGCGAATTCCCCGTCTTCGCGGAGGAGTTCGATGCCGTCGTGGCGCATCTCGACCCGACTCTCGACCGGCCGCTGCGCACCGTCATCGCCACGGGCGACGGTCTCGATCAGACCGGCTACGCCCAGCCCGCGTTGTTCGCGCTGCAGGTGGCGCTGTATCGGCTGGTGCAATCATGGGGTATCACACCGGAATTCGTCGCGGGCCACTCCATCGGTGAGATCGCCGCGGCGCACGTGGCCGGTGTGCTCTCGCGCGCGGACGCGGCCACGCTGGTGGCGGCGCGCGGTCGGCTCATGCAGGCGCTGCCCAGCGGCGGCGCGATGATCGCGCTCGAAGCCACCGAGGCCGAGATCGCGCCACTGCTGGCCGGGACGCCCGATCTCGGGATCGCCGCGATCAACGGGCCGCGCGCGGTCGTGGTCGCGGGGCAGGAGGCGGGAGCGCTGGACATCGCCGCGCGGGTCGCCGAATGGGGACGAAAAGTCAAGCGGCTGCGGGTTTCCCACGCCTTCCACTCCCCGCTGATGGCCCCGATGCTCGACGAGTTCGCCGCGGTGGTACGAGCCCTGCGCTTCGAGCAGCCCCGCCTGCGGGCGGTGTCCTCGGTGACCGGCGGCGCGGCGGCGGAGTGGGCCTCGGCCGACTACTGGGTCGAGCACATCCGGCGGCCGGTCCGGTTCCTCGACGCGGTCCGGGCGCTGGAAACGGACGGCGTCACAAAGGTTCTCGAACTCGGACCGGACGGGGTGTGCTCGGCGATGATCGCCGACGCGGTGGTCCACCCGGAGCGGATGACCGCTGTGCCTGCGTTGCGGCAGGAGCGGGCCGAGCCCGACACCCTCGTGGCGGCCGCCGCGCACCTGCATGTGCGGGGCGTGCTGGTCGATTGGCCCGCACTGTTTTCCGGTGCGAACGCCCGAACCGTGGACCTGCCGACGTATCCGTTCCAGCGCCGCCGGTACCCCCTGGCTGCGGGTCCGGCCGGAAGCGGCCACGGTCCTCGGCGCACGGACGAGGGTGAGCGCCTCGATCGCCAGGCGACGCATGACGTCGGCGGAGACGGCCGCGAGCCGTTCGCGGTGCCTGCGTCCGCCGATGATCCGGCCCCCGCTGTGGCGGCCATCGATGTCGCCGCGCTGGTGACCGGCCACGTCCGGGCCGTCCTCGGTTTCGACGGTTCGGAACGAGTCGACACGCACGCCCGCTTCCGCGACCTGGGATTCGATTCGCTGCTCGGGGTGGAGCTGCGCAAGGCGCTCGTTCGCGCCACCGGCCTGTCCCTGCCGGGCGGGCTGTTGTTCGACTACCCGACCCCCGCGGCACTGATCGAGTACCTGGAAGGCAAGCTGACCGGGGCGGCACCCGGCGGCGAGCGGCCCGAGGTCGTCGCGGCGGTTGCCGACGATCCGATCGCCATCGTCGGTATGGCTTGCCGATACCCCGGTGGTGTCACCGGACCCGACGAACTGTGGCGGGTGGTGACCAACGGCGTCGACGCCATCACCGAGTTCCCCACCGACCGCGGTTGGGACGACGTGTTGTTCGACGCGTCACCGGATCGGGCCGGCGCCAGCTACGTCCGGCGCGGCGGCTTCCTCGAGGACGTCGGCCGGTTCGACGCGGCGCTGTTCGGCATCTCGCCGCGCGAAGCGCTCGCCATGGACCCGCAACAGCGGCTGCTGCTCGAAACATCGTGGGAGGCAATCGAACACGCGAGCATTGACCCGCAGTCGCTGACCGGGACGCGGACCGGGGTGTTCGTCGGCGCCACCACTTCCGACTACGGGCCGCGCATGCACGCGCCCTCGGCCGGCACGGAGGGGTATGTGCTGACCGGCACCGCGCCCAGCGTGATGTCCGGACGCATCGCCTACCAGCTGGGGCTGCTCGGGCCGGCGTTGACGGTGGACACCGCGTGCTCGTCGTCGCTGGTCGCCATTCACCTCGCGGTGCGGTCACTGCGCGCGGGGGAGTCGACGCTGGCTCTGGCCGGTGGCGTTGCCGTGATGGCCAACCCCGGGATGTTCGTGGAGTTCTCGCGCCAGCGCGGGCTCGCGCCCGATGGGCGCTGCAAGCCGTTCGCCGCGGCCGCCGACGGGACGGCGTGGGCAGAAGGCGTCGGTGTGCTGGTGCTCGAACGACTCTCCGACGCCCGCCGCAACGGACACCGCGTGCTGGCGCTGATCCGCGGCACCGCCATCAATCAGGACGGTGCGTCCAACGGCTTGACCGCGCCGAACGGTCCCGCGCAGCAACGGGTCATCGGTGCGGCGCTCGCCGATGCGGACCTGGCCCCCGGTGTGGTCGACGCGGTGGAGGCCCACGGCACCGGTACCGCGCTCGGCGATCCCATCGAGGCCGACGCCATCCTCGCGACCTACGGTGCGCACCGCGACGCGGGCACACCGCTGTATCTCGGGTCGCTGAAGTCGAATATCGGGCACACGCAGGCGGCGGCCGGTGTCGGAGGCGTGATCAAGATGGTGCAGGCCATGCGACACGGCCTGTTGCCAAGGACATTGCACGTCGACGCGCCCACCCCGCATGTCGACTGGTCGGCGGGCACCGTGGAGTTGCTGGCGCAGGAGCGTGCATGGCCGCGTGGTGACCGTCCGCGCCGCGCCGGGGTGTCCTCGTTCGGGATCAGCGGGACCAACGCGCATCTGGTTCTCGAAGAAGCCGAGCAGGAAGTACCCGCGACCGCGACCGAGCCGTCCGGCACCGCGTGGCCGGTGCCGTGGTTGCTGTCCGGCCGCGATCGCAACGCCCTGCGTGCCCAGGCGGGCAGGCTGGCGGAATTCGCTGCCGCCCGGCCGGATACGCCGGTCGGCACGGTCGCGCACTCGCTGGTGCGGACGCGGGCGCTGCTGCCCGAGCGTGCCGTCGTGCTCGGGCGTACCCACGCGGAGTTGCACGCCGGCTTGGCCGCGCTGCGCGACGGGGTCGACGCGCCACAACTGGTATCGGGACGAGCTGCCCGGCAGGCTCGCACCGCGTTCCTGTTCACCGGGCAAGGTGCTCAGCGAATCGGTATGGGACAGCAGCTGTATGAGCGTTCCGCGGTGTTCGCGGCCGCGTTCGACGAGGTCTGCGCGGCGTTCGAACCGTGGCTGCCGTTGCCGCTGCGCGATGTCGTGCTCGGTGACGCCGAAGCGCTCGACCGCACCGAGTACACCCAACCCGCCCTGTTCGCGGTGGAGGTCGCGCTGGCCGCGCTGTGCCGGCATGTCGGCCTGGTTCCGGATGTCGTCGCGGGTCATTCGATCGGTGAACTCGCAGCGGCGCACGTCGGCGGCGTCATCGGATCGGCCGATGCTGCGAAGCTGGTCGCCGCCCGCGGCCGGCTCATGCAGGCGGCCAGGGCGGGCGGGTCGATGATCGCGATCGGCGCGCCCGCCGACGAGGTGGCCGAGTCCATCGCCGGCCGCGCGGTCGATATCGCGGCGGTGAACGGACCCACCTCGGTCGTGATCTCCGGTGACACCGATGCCGTGACGGCCGTCGCGGACGAGTGGCGGCGTGCGGGCCATCGGACCCACACCCTGCGGGTCAGCCACGCGTTCCACTCGGCGCACATGGACGACGCCCTGGACGAATTCCGGCGGATCGCCGAATCGGTCTCGTTCAGCGAACCGGCGATTCCATTGGTCTCCTCGCTGGCGCCCGGCAGCGCCACGGTGACCTCACCCGAGCACTGGGTGCGCCAGTTGCGCGGCACCGTGCGGTTCCTCGACACCGTCCGCCACCTCGAACGCGAGGACGTCCGGGTGTTCGTCGAGATCGGACCGGACGCGGTGCTCACCGCCATGGCGCGGGAATCCTTCGAAGCACCGGCCTCGGTCGCGGTTCCCCTGCTGCGCGCCGGACGTGCCGAGGACGAGACCTTCGTGGCCGGTATCGCCACCGCGCACGTGCACGGAGCGTCCGCCGACTTGACCGTACTGCTCGAATCTCCCACGGCTCCCGTCGAATTGCCGACCTATGCGTTCCAGCGCAGCAGCTACTGGCTGCGCGGCGCCACCGAACGCGTCGAGGGACATCCGATCCTGACGACCCGGGTGGACCGCGCCGATCGAGACGAGGTGTTGTTCAGCGGCCGGCTGACCGCCGCCGAGCACGGCTGGTTGCGCGATCACGCCATCGCCGGGTCGGCGATCGTGCCCGCGACCGCGTTCGTCGATCTCGCGATCACCGCCGCCGATCGGCTCGGGGCCGATCAGGTGTCGGAAGTGGTGGTGGAAGCCGCGCTTCCGTTCGACGGAGCCGTCGACGTGCAACTGATCGCCGAGGCCGCCGATGCCTCCGGGCGGCGGGCCTTCACGGTCCACGCCCGGTCCGCCGACGACGGGGACTGGTCCCGGCACGCCTCCGGTTTCCTCGACGCCGAGGCACCGCCCGCGCGCGTCCTCGACGGTGCGTGGCCGCCGCCGGATGCCGTCGAGCAGCCGATCGAGCGCGCCTATGACGAACTCGCCCAGCGCGGTTACCAGTACGGTGCGGCGTTCCGTTGCCTGACCCGCGTCTGGCGGCGCGAGGACGAACTGTTCGCCGAGGTCCGCCTGCCCGACGGCTTCGATGATGCCGGGCGCTACGGGATCCACCCCGCCCTGCTCGACGCCGTCCTGCATCCGCTGGTACTCGACCTCGTCAGCGGGGCGAACCCCGGCGAGATGCTGTTGCCGTACGCGTTTTCCGCTGTGCGCGCATTCCATTCGGGCGCCCGCGCGTTGCGTGCCCGGCTGACCCGGACCGGCCCGGCCTCGGTCGAGCTCACGGTCGCGACCGACGATGCCGAGCAGGTCGCCACGGTCGGGACACTCGACTTCCGGCCGACGGCCACCACCGGCTTCGTCGCCCGGCCGCCGCTGTACGCCGTGGCCTGGCAGCCGTTGCCGGATACCGTCGGGCGGGCGGAGGATCGCAGCGTCGCCATCGGCGATCCGGGGACGACCGACACCGATGTCGTCGCCGTCGTGCTCGAGCCCGGCCACACCCCGGAACAGGTGCACGCGGCGACGGTGCACGCGACCGAATCGATCCAGCGCTGGCTCGCGCAGGAACGGCCCGCCGGGTCGGCGCTGCTGCTGATCACGCGCGGTGCGGTCGCCACCACCAGCACAGAGCAGGTCACCGACCTCGCCGGTGCCGCGGTGTGGGGACTCGGACGGGTCGCCGCCACCGAGAATCCCGGACGGATCCTGGTGCTCGACATCCCTGCCGAGACCGAGATCGGCGACTGGCCGCGCATCGCCGCGGCCACCGGCGAAAGCCAGCTCGCCGTCCGCGACGGCGCACTGCACATTCCCCGGCTGGCCACGCGGACAACGGAATTCGCGGAAGAATCGGTGCGATCCGACGGCACGGTGCTGATCACCGGAGGCACCGGCGGACTCGGCGCGCTGTTCGCCCGGCACCTGGCCGCCGAACACCGGATACGGCACCTGATGCTGGTCAGCCGCCGCGGTCCCGCGACGCCCGGGGTCGAGGACCTGATCGCCGACCTGCGCGCGGCCGGGGCGACCGCCGACGTGCTCGCGGCGGATATGGCGGATCCGGCGGCGGTGGCCGAGGTGCTCGCGGCGATCCCGTCCGACCGGCCATTGCGCGCGGTGATCCATGCCGCAGGCACACTCGCCGACGCGATGATCGATTCGCTCGGCGCGGAACAGATTCACGCCGTGCTGCGCCCGAAGGTCGACGCCGCCTGGCATCTGCACGAGGCGACGGCGGACCTGGACCTCGACGCGTTCATCCTGTTCTCCTCGCTGTCGGGCACCGTCGGCATGGCCGGGCAGGGCAACTACGCCGCCGCCAACGCCTACCTCGACGGGCTCGCCGCGCACCGGACCGCACTCGGTCTGCCCGCCCGCGCCCTGGCGTGGGGGTTGTGGGATACCGCCGTCGGAATGGGGGCGGGCCTGGCCGCCGCCGATATCGAACGCTGGAAACGCATCGGTGCCCCGCCGCTGACCATCGACCAAGGGCTGGCGCTGTTCGACGCGGCCCTGGGCAGCCCGGATGCGGTCGTCGTCGCGGCGACCATCGATTCCGGTGTGCCCGCCTCGGCGGCTCCGGTCGTCCTGCGTGCTGCGGCACGCCGGGCGAGCCGGAGCGCCGAAGGCACGTGGGCCGATCGCATCGCCGCACTCGAGGACGGCGAGCGCGCCGACGCGATCCTGGATTACGTGTTGCAGGCGAGCGCGGCCGTGCTCGGCCACGCCTCCACCGCCGACCTCGACGCCGACACCGCGTTCCGGGAACTCGGGTTCGACTCACTGGCCGGTCTGGAGCTGCGCAACCGCCTCGGCGCCGATACCGGCTTCGCGCTGCCCGCGACCATCGTCTTCGACCATCCATCGCCGACGGCGCTGGCCGGCCACCTCGGCAGCCTCCTGCGACCGCAGCAGCGCGCGGCCACCGTGGCGGCGACGACCACGACCGTCGACGACGACCCGATCGTGATCGTCGGCATGGCCTGCCGCTATCCCGGCGGGGTACGCAGTCCCGAGCAGCTGTGGCGGCTGGTCGCCGACGGCGTCGACGCCATCAGCGAGTTCCCGGTCAACCGCGGCTGGAACATCGACGAGCTCTATGACCCGCACGCGCAACGACCGGGCAGCTCGTCGACCAAGCACGGCGGCTTCCTGCACGACGCCGACCTGTTCGACGCGGAGTTCTTCGGAATCTCCCCGCGCGAAGCGACCGCGATCGACCCACAGCAGCGACTGCTGCTCGAAACTGCCTGGGAGGCACTGGAATACGCCGCGATAGACCCGGCGAACATCCGGGGCAGCCGCACCGGGGTGTTCACCGGCGCCATGTACGATGACTACGCGGTCCGCGTGCAGGGCGCGGCGGGCGAGTTCGAGGGCCTGCTGCTGGCGGGCAACCTCTCCAGCGTGGTGTCGGGACGGCTGTCCTACACCTTCGGTTTCGAAGGGCCGGCGATCACGGTGGACACCGCCTGCTCGTCGTCGCTGGTCGCCCTGCATCTGGCGGCGCAGTCCCTGCGCCGGGGCGAATGCGATCTCGCCTTGGCCGGTGGTGTGACCGTGATGTCCACCCCGAACACCTTCGTCGAGTTCTCGCGTCAGCGCGGCCTGTCGTCCGATGGCCGCTGCAAGGCGTTCGCCGCGGCGGCCGACGGCACCGGATGGTCGGAGGGCGCGGGTTTGCTGGTGCTGCAACGACTCTCGGATGCGAAGTCGGCCGGGCGGGAAGTCCTGGCGGTGCTGCGGGGTACGGCGGTGAACCAGGACGGCGCGTCCAACGGTCTGACCGCGCCGTCGGGTCCGGCGCAAGAGCGAGTGATCCGGGCGGCGCTGGCCGACGCGGCGCTGTCGGCCGCCGATGTCGATGTCGTGGAAGGACACGGGACGGGCACCCGGTTGGGGGATCCGATCGAGGCCCGGGCATTGCTGGCGACCTATGGAAGCGACCGGCCGGCGGAGCGGCCGTTGTGGCTGGGGTCGTTGAAATCGAATATCGGGCACTCGCAGGCGGCGGCCGGTGTCGGTGGCGTGATCAAGATGATCGAAGCCATGCGGCGCGGCATTCTGCCGAAGACCTTGCACGCCGAAGTGCCCTCGCCGGAAGTGGATTGGTCGGCGGGTGCGGTGGAGCTGCTGACCGAGCAGCGCCAGTGGCCCGACACCGGCGCACCGCGGCGAGCCGGAGTGTCCTCCTTCGGCGTGAGCGGCACCAACGCCCACGTCATCATCGAACAGCCACTCCCGCAGCCCGCGAACGCCGACACCCCCGACCAACCGGTGCCCTGGATTCTGTCGGCCAAGGACGACTCCGCCCTGCGCGAGACGGCCGCACGGCTGCGCGACCACCTAAACGAAACCGGCGCCGCCCCCGCCGATATCGGATTCACCCTGGCGACCGGACGGACCCGCCACGACGTGCGCGCCGCGTTCACCGGTGACCGCGCCGAGCTCGCCCAGGCACTCGACGATCTGGCCCACGACCGGCCGAATACCGCGGTGGTGCGGGCTCGGCGCGGATCGCGCACCAAATTGGGCTTCTTGTTCACCGGCCAGGGCAGCCAGCGGCTCGGGATGGGCCGCGAGTTGTACAACACCTCACGGACTTTCGCCGAAGCCTTCGACGCGGTCTGCGCGCATCTGGACCCCGGGCTGGTCCGCCCGTTGCGCGAGGTGATGTTCGCTCCGGTCGACTCCGCGGACTCGGCGCTGCTCGACCAGACCCATTTCGCCCAAGCCGCACTGTTCGCCGTCGAAACGGCGCTCTACCGGACGGTCGAAAGTTACGGCGTGCGCCCGGACTACCTGACCGGTCACTCGATCGGGGAGGTCGCCGCCGCGCACGCCGCCGGTGTCTTCGACCTGGCCGATGCCGCCGCGCTGGTCGCCACGCGGGGACGGCTCATGCAGGCCGCCCGATCGCACGGGGTGATGATCGCTGTCGAGGCCACCGAGGCCGAGCTCGACCAGACGCTGGCCGGGTACGGCGACGCCGTAGTGATCGCCGCGGTGAACGGTCCGCGCTCGACCGTGCTCTCCGGCGACGCCGACGCCGCGACCGCGGTTGCCGCCGAGTGGCGCGAGCGTGGCCGCAAGGTGCGGCAACTTCCGGTCAGCCATGCGTTCCACTCACCGCACATGGACGATGTCCTCGGCGAATTCCACGCCGCCATCGCGGATCTGCGATTCCACCCACCGGCAATCCCGTTGGTGTCCAACGTGTCCGGCGAGCTGGCCGACGCGGCGGACCTGACCGACCCCGGATACTGGGTGCGGCACATTCGCCGACCGGTCCGATTCCTCGACGGCATCAAGTGGCTGGAACGTGCCGGCGTCACCGACTTCATCGAGATCGGCCCGGACGGGGTGCTTTCGGCGCTCACGCAGCAGACGCTCACCGCGGCCGACGGAGTCGCCGCACCCGTGCTGCGCGGCGGCAGGTCCGAGCGGCGGACCCTCATGACAGCGCTCGCGACCGTCGGAATGCGTGGTCACCGAGTGAACTGGGACGCCATCTACCCCGGCGCCCGCCGGGTGGCGCTGCCCACCTATCCCTTCCGGGGCAAGCGGTATTGGCTCGAAGCATCCGGTCGGGCAACGAATATCGCGGGTCTCGGCCTCGGCGCCGTCGAACACGAACTGCTCGGCGCGGCCGTCCCGATCGCGAACCGCGACGAGATCCGTTTCACCGCCCGGTTGGGCGTCGAGTCGCTGCCGTGGCTGGCCGATCACGCCATCGACGGTGTGGCCGTGCTGGCGGGCACCGCGCTCGTCGATATGGTCCTGCACGCGGCGAGCCAGGTCGGCTGCGACGAGCTGGCGGAGCTGACCATCGGCGCACCGCTCACGCTGCCCTCCGGCGGGGTCACCGTGCAGGTCGGGATCGGCCTGCCCGACGACCAGGGACGCCGACCCGCAGAGGTTCATTCGCGCCGCACCCACGATGGCGAATGGGTCACGCACGCGACCGGTTTCGTGGTTCCCGCAGGCGAGGAGCGCACCGGTGCGCGGATCGCCGCGATCGCCGATTCGGAGATCGACCTCAGCGGCGTCTACCAGCGGCTCCACGAGTTCGGCTACCACTACGGGCCCGCGTTCCAGGGATTGCGGCGGGTGCGCCGCGACGACGACGCGGTGGTCGTCGAGGTCGAGCTCCCCGAGCCGAGGCACAACGACCGCGTGGACCTGCATCCGGCGCTGCTCGACGCGGCCCTGCACGCGCTGCTGCCCGGGGTCGCCGACGACAGTGCGCAATCCTGGCTGCCTTTCGCCTGGAGCGGTGTGCGCGTCCACGCCACCGGTGCGACCGCGCTGCGAGTGCGGATCGGCATCGACGAGGCGGGCACCGATTCGCTGCGGGTGTCATTGCAGGCCGACGACCCGGCCGGATCCCCGGTCGTCACGGTGGAATCGCTGGTACTGCGCCCGAGGTCCGCGGCCACCGCGGGCACCGAGGTCGACGGGCTGCTCGTCCCGCGCTGGCGGCCGGTGCCGACCGACCGCGACAGTGTCGGCGTGCAGGTCATCGAGGCGCCGACCGGTGGGCCGAAAGCGGTGCTCGGCGCGACCTTGGAAACCGTCCGCGACTGGCTGGCACGGTCCAAGGGGCAGCGGCTGGCCATCGTCACCGCGGCAGGGGAGCTGGGTCAGGCCGGTGTCCGCGGGCTCGTGCGGTCGGCGGCGGCGGAGAATCCGGGGCGGATCACCGTCGTCGAAATCGATGGCTCCGAGCGTTCGCGTGAGCTCGTGGATTCCGCCGCGCGATCCGGTGAACCGCACGTCGCCATCCGCGACGGTCACGTGGTCGCCGCCCGGCTCGAACGGGTGCGGCAGGTAGCCGGACCGGCGCCGGACTGGACCAGCGGCACGGTCCTGATCACCGGTGGCACCGGCGCATTGGGTGCGCTGCTGGCCCGTCATCTGGTCACTCGACATGGAGCGCGGGATCTGCTGCTGATCAGCCGGCGCGGCGACGGGGCACCGGGCGCGGCCGAATTGATCTCCGAACTCACCGCATCGGGCGCGCGGGTCGCCGTCGCGGCCGCCGATGCCGCCGACCGTGACGCGCTGGCGGCCGCGATCGGCGATCGCCGGATCGGCGCGGTCGTGCACACCGCCGGTGTCACCGACGACGGCGTCGTCACGGCCATGACCCGTGATCAGCTCGACCGGGTGCTGCGGCCGAAGCTCGACGCGGCATGGAATCTGCACGAGCTCACCCTCGACCACTCCCCGGCGGCGTTCGTGCTGTATTCCTCGGTCGCCGGACTGCTCGGCACGGCGGGTCAGGCGAATTACGCCGCCGCCAACGCCTATCTCGACGGCCTTGCCGAGTACCGGCACGGGCTGGGTCTGCCCGCGACCTCGCTGGCGTGGGGCCTGTGGACCGGGACCAGTGAGCTGAGCGGCCACCTGGCCGATGTGGATCTGCGGCGGCTGGCCCGCTCGGGGCTGCTGCCGCTGGATCCGGCCGAGGCGCTGGAACTGTTCGACGCCGCCGTGCGGACGGGGGAGCCGGTGCTCGCGGTGACACGGCTCGATCAGGACGCATTGCGCGCCAACGAATCCGGTGTGCCCGCGCCCTTGCGCGAGCTGGTCCGTACCCGGGTGCGCCGCGTCGCCGCCTCGACAGCCGAAGCGGATCTGCCGCGCCGGCTCGCCGGGCTCGAACCCGACGCCCGGACCCAGACGCTCGTCGAATTCGTGCGGTCGCGGGCTGCGGCGGTACTCGGCCACGGTGACGACACGATGGTCACCCGGGACCGGCCGTTCCAGGAGCTCGGTTTCGACTCGCTCATGGCCGTCGAGCTGCGCAACGAACTCGGCAAGGCGCTGGGTGTATCCCTGCCCGCGACACTGATTTTCGATCACGCCAACCCGGCGGCGCTGGCCGAGCATCTGCTCGGGCAGCTCGGATTCGACACGGAAACGCCGGAAGTGCCGGTGCTGGAACTGATCGACAAACTGCGGCCGTCCATCACCGCCGCCCTCACCGATACCTCGACCAGCGACGCGGCGGTCATCGCGACCCGGCTGCGCGAACTGCTGGGCATGGTCACCGCCGACACCGATTTCGATGGCGATCTCGATTCGGCGACCGACGACGAGCTCTACGCGCTCGTCGACGAGCTCGACTGAATTTCACCGACACACCTGCTCGTTTCTTTCGACGTGATGTGAAAGGCAATGACCGATGGCCGACCAGGCGAAGCTGCGCGAATACCTCAAGCGAGCGATCGCGGATTCTCACCAGGCACGCAAGCAGTTGGCGGCGGTCGAGGAATCCATGCGCGAGCCGATCGCCGTGGTGGGTGTGGGTTGTCGTTATCCGGGTGGGGTGGCCGACGCCGCGGGACTGTGGGACTTGGTGTCTCGGGGTGCGGACGCGGTATCGGATTTTCCGGTGAATCGGGGCTGGGATCTGGGGACGTTGTTCGACAGTGACGCCGGACGGCCGGGGCGGTCGTACTGCCGCGGCGGCGGATTCTTGCTGGATGCGGATTTATTCGACGCGGGATTCTTCGGTTTGTCACCGCGGGAGGCATTGGCGGTGGACCCGCAGCAGCGGTTGTTGCTGGAGACCGGATGGGAAGCATTGGAATCGGCCGGGGTGGTGCCGCGAACCCTACGAGGAACGCTGTACCGGTGTGTTCGCGGGAGTGATGTACTCCGATTACGGGATGCGGCCCGGGGTGGGCGGGGAATTCGAAGGGTATTTGTTCGCGGGGAGTGCGGGCAGTATCGCGGTGGGGCGCTTGGCGTATTCGCTGGGTTTGGAGGGCCCGGCGATCTCGGTGGATACCGCGTGTTCGTCGTCGCTGGTGGCGTTGCATCTGGCGGCGCAGTCGTTGCGCCGCGGCGAGTGCGATCTGGCGCTGGCCGGTGGTGTGACAGTCATGTCGACACCACAAGCGTTCGTGGAGTTCTCCCGGCTGCGTGGGTTGTCCGCCGATGGCCGGTGCAGGTCCTTCGGCGCCGGTGCCGACGGCACCGGATGGGCCGAGGGGGCCGGTTTGCTGGTGCTGCAACGGTTGTCGGACGCGGTGGCGGCGGGACGTGAAGTACTGGCGGTGATTCGGGGCAGCGCGATCAATCAGGACGGGGCGTCCAATGGCTTGACCGCACCGTCGGGTCCGGCGCAGGAGCGGGTGATCCGGGCGGCACTGGCCGACAGCCGATTGTCGGGAAGCCAGGTCGACGCCGTGGAGGGGCATGGGACCGGGACGCGGTTGGGTGATCCGATCGAGGCGCAGGCTTTGCTGGCGACCTATGGCAGTGACCGGCCGGAGGAGCGGCCGCTGTGGCTGGGGTCGTTGAAGTCCAACATCGGTCACGCGCAGGCGGCCGCCGGTGTGGGTGGGGTGATCAAGATGATCGAGGCGATGCGGCGGGGTGTTCTGCCGAAGACTTTGCATGCGGATACGCCGACTCCGGAGGTGGATTGGTCGTCGGGTGGGGTGGAGTTGTTGACCGAGGCGCGGGAATGGCCGGAGTCGGGTGAGCCGCGGCGGGCGGGGGTGTCGTCGTTCGGGTTCGGTGGCACCAACGCCCATGTCATCGTGGAGCAGGCTCCGGTGCCGGAGCCGGTGGAGCCGCTGTCGGTGTCGGTGGAGTTGCCGGTGGTGCCGTGGCTGGTCTCGGGCAAGACGGCCGCGGCGGTCGAGGCTCAGACGGCCAGACTGCGCGAATATGCGGCGAATTCGTCGGTGCGGGATCTGGATGTCGCGTACTCGCTGGCCACCACGCGCACCGCATTCGAACACCGCACGGTCATGTGGCCCGGTTCGGGGGTGGCCGAGTTCGATCCGGTAGTCGCCGGCGAGGGTGGTTTGGGGGTGGTGTTCACCGGCCAGGGCGCACAGCGGATCGGCATGGGAGCCGGGCTCGCCGAATGCTTCCCGGAGTACGCGGCGGCACTGGACGAGGTTACGGCGCTGTTGGATCCACTGCTGGGACGTTCGCTGCGAGAGGCCATCGCCACCGGTGAGGGGCTCGACGACACCGGTATGGCGCAGCCCGCGCTGTTCGCCGTGGAAGTGGCGATGTGGCGACTGCTGCGCTCGTGGGGCGTGAGCGTGCGCGCGGTTGCCGGGCATTCGGTTGGTGAGTTCGCGGCTGCTCATGTGGCGGGGGTGTTGTCGTTGCCGGATGCGGCGCGTTTGGTGGTGGCGCGGGGTGCGTTGATGCAGGCGCTGCCTGCTGGTGGGGCGATGGTCGCGGTGTCGGTGTCCGAGCAGCGGGTGTTGCCGTTGTTGGGGGAGTTGGTGTCGGTGGCGGCGGTGAATGGTCCGGAGTCGGTGGTGTTGTCGGGTCCGGAGGCGGCGGTGCTGGCGGTGGTCGATCAGCTGGGGTGTCGTCACAAGCGGCTCACGGTCAGTCATGCGTTTCATTCGGCGTTGATGGAGCCGATGCTCGATGAGTTCCGGGCGGTGGCGGAAAGCGTTTCCTATTCACCGTCGACGATCCCGTTCGTTTCCACCCTCACCGGCGAGATCACCGAACCGGCTGGCGCCGACTACTGGGTGAATCAGATCCGGGGATCAGTCCGGTTCGCGGACGCCGCAACGACACTCAGCCGACTCGGCGTCACCGCGATCACCGAGATCGGGCCCGACGCCGTACTCACTCCGCTTCTGGACGCCGTCACCACCACCCCCGCAATAGCATTGCAGCGCCGCGACAGCTTCGAACCCGAAGCGTTGATCAACGCCGTCGCGCACCTGCACTCCCATGGCGTCGGCGTCGATTGGGAGAGCTTCTTCGCTGGCACCGGTGCGCGGCGCGTTGCGTTGCCCACCTATGCGTTCCAGCGTGACCGGTACTGGCTGCACCCGAACATCACCTCCACCACGTCGGGTTTCGACCCGGTCGAGCATCCGATCCTCACCGGTGTGCTGCCTCTGCCCGACACCGACAGCGTGCTGCTGACCGGCGTGCTGGACCCCAACACCCAGTCGTGGCTCACTCAGCACACCATCGGCAACACCACGATCGTCCCGGGAACGCTGCTGCTCGAGCTCGCTTTCCGGGCGGCCGGTGAAGTGAATCCGGAACTGGACCGGGTCGAGGAATTCACCATCGCCGCGGCACTGGAACTGACCGATCAGCCGGTGACGGTCCGGGTCAGCGTCGCCGCCGCGGACGATGCGGGCCGGCGGCAGCTCGACATCCGTTCCCGGCGCGCCGGCGAGCAGGAGTGGCGATTGCACGCGACGGGGGCGCTGGCCCCCGCGGACGAGGCCACCGAACCGGACCCGATCCGGGAGTGGCCACCGCAGGGCGCCCGCGAGCTCGACCTGGACGGCGCCTACGACACCGCGGCGAACCACGGCTACGACTACGGTCCGGCATTCGGCGGACTGCGGCGGCTGTGGCGGCGCGGCGAGGAGTTGTTCGCCGAGATCGCGCTGGCCGAGGAGTACGCGACGGGCGCCGAGCAGTTCACGCTGCACCCGGCTCTGCTCGACGCGGCGGCACACCCGCTCGTCCCCGGTATCGCCGACACCGACCGGCCCGCGTTGCTGCCGTTCTCGTGGTCGGGAGTGACGATTCCACGCGTGTCGGCGACGGCACTGCGCGTCCGGATCACTCCGGCCGGTCAGGACGCGGTCGCGATGGTCCTGGCCGACGAATCCGGGACCACCGTCGCGGCCGTCGACGCGCTGGCCCTGCGTCCGCAGGCATCCGGCCCGGCATCGGACCAGACGCTCTTCGAGCTCGAATGGTCCGAAATCACCCCCACGGCAACCGAATCCGATCGCACCGGCTGGGCGGGGATCGGCCAGGACGTGCCGAACCTGCCGACTCGGTACGCCGACCTCGATTCGGTCACCGGAACCCATTCCGTCGTCGTCACCAAAATCCGGATGTCCGGCGCGGACGAACACATCCCCGTCGCGACGCACGATCTCGTTCAAGATGCACTCTCGGTCGTGCGCACCGCGATCACCGACGAGCGGTTCGCGGCCTCCCGCGTGGTAGTCGTCACCGAATCCGCGGTCGGTCCCGGGGCGGGGAACCTTCCGCACGCCGGTGTGTGGGGATTGGTCCGTTCGGCGCAAACCGAACAGCCCGACCGATTCCTCCTCATCGACATCGACGCGGACCCGCGATCCTGGGACAGCCTCGATGCCGCGGTGGCCAGCGGCGAACCGCAGGTGGCGATTCGTGGTGGCGCACTGTACGTCCCGCGTCTCGTGCGTGCCCGCACCGCGACCGCGCCCGTCGAGAACCCCTGGGCACAGGGCAGCGTTCTCATCACCGGCGGCACCGGAACCCTCGGCGCCGCCGTCGCGAAACACCTGGTCGAGGAGCGCGGCGCCCAGCGGCTGCTGCTGCTGAGCAGGCGCGGTCCCGACGCGCCGGGTGCGGCCGAGCTCCAGCGGGAACTGCGTGAGCGCGGCGCCGAGGTCACCCTCGTGGCCTGCGACGTGACCGACCCGGCCGACCTCGCGGCGGTGGTGGCCGAACACCCGGTGCACACCGTCGTGCACACCGCGGGCGTACTCGCCGACGGCATCGTGCAATCGCTGACCAGCGAACAGGTCGCGAGCGTATTGCGCCCGAAGGTCGACGCGGCCTGGGCTCTGCACGAGGTCACCCGGGAACTCGACCTCGGTGCGTTCGTGCTGTTCTCGTCCCTGGCGGGGATCGTCGGAACAGCAGGCCAGGCGAACTACGCCGCAGCCAACACCTTCCTCGACGCACTCGCCGGGCACCGGTCGTCGCTGGGACTGCCCGCGGTGTCGATCGCCTGGGGTCTGTGGGAGCAGGCGAGCGGAATCACCGACGAGATGCGCGCCGTCGATCGCGAGCGTATCCGCCGCATCGGCGTGCGTCCCCTGTCCACGACCGCCGGGCTGGGCGCCTTCGACACCGCGACGAGTCTCGATGTCCCGGTGCTGGCCGCCACCGGCCTCGACATGACCGCACTGCGGTCCTCCGGCGCCGAGGCCCCCGCGGTGTTCCGCCGTCTCGCGCCGCATGCGCGGACTCGGCGCAGTCCCCGCAGCGCCTACGCCGCGCGGCTGGCGCAGTTGCCGGATGCCGAGCGCGATGCGGCACTGCTGGACTTGGTCCGCGTCAACGCCGCTGCGGTGCTGGGGCATTCCACCTCCAGCGCGGTCGGCACGGATCGGTCGTTCCAAGATCTCGGGTTCGATTCGCTGACCGCGGTCGAACTGCGCAACAGATTGACCGAAGCCACCGGTGTGCGATTGCCCGCGACCCTGGTCTTCGACTACCCGACGCCGACCGCACTGTCGGCACGGCTGTCGCGCGAGCTGATCGGAACGAAGAAGCAGACCCCTGTCACCAGCATCGTGGCGGCTGACCGCGACGAGCCGATAGCGATTGTCGGTGTGGGTTGCCGTTATCCGGGCGGTGTGAGCGATGCGCGCGGATTGTGGGATCTGGTGTCGCGCGGTGTTGATGCGGTGTCGGGATTTCCGGTCAACCGCGGCTGGGATTTGGGTGGTTTGTTCGACGGTGATGCGACGCGGGTGGGTCGTTCGTATAGCCGGGGCGGTGGGTTTTTGATGGACGCGGATTT
Organism: Nocardia sp. Marseille-Q1738; assembly: GCF_965283145.1. Taxonomy (NCBI): domain Bacteria; kingdom Bacillati; phylum Actinomycetota; class Actinomycetes; order Mycobacteriales; family Nocardiaceae; genus Nocardia; species Nocardia sp. Marseille-Q1738. Next base: position 245,789 of record NZ_CBDIMS010000005.1, read on the forward strand.
GTTCGATGCGGGGTTCTTCGGGTTGTCGCCGCGGGAGGCGCTGGCGGTGGACCCGCAACAGCGGCTGCTGCTGGAGACCGGATGGGAAGCATTGGAATCGGCCGGGGTGGTGCCGGGGGCCTTGCGGGGTTCGCGTACCGGTGTGTTCGCGGGGGTGATGTATTCGGATTATGGGTCGCGGCCCGGTGTGGGTGGAGAGTTCGAAGGGTATTTGTTCGCGGGGAGTGCGGGCAGTATCGCGGTGGGGCGCTTGGCGTATTCGCTGGGTTTGGAAGGTCCGGCGATCTCGGTGGATACCGCGTGTTCGTCGTCGTTGGTGGCGTTGCATCTGGCGGCGCAGTCGTTGCGCCGCGGCGAGTGTGATCTGGCGTTGGCCGGTGGTGTGACGGTGATGTCCACGCCGCAGGCGTTCGTGGAGTTTTCGCGGCTGCGTGGTTTGTCGGTTGATGGCCGGTGCAGGTCCTTCGGCGCCGGTGCGGATGGGACGGGGTGGTCGGAGGGAGTGGGTCTGCTGGTGCTGCAACGACTCTCCGACGCGCGCCGGGAGGGCCGCGAGGTGCTGGCCGTGCTGCGCGGCTCGGCCGTCAACCAGGACGGGGCTTCGAACGGATTGACCGCGCCCAACGGGCCGTCCCAGGAACGCGTCATCCGCGACGCACTGGCCGACGCCGCACTCACGGCAGCCGACGTGGACGCCGTGGAAGGGCATGGGACCGGGACGCGGTTGGGTGATCCGATCGAGGCGCAGGCTTTGCTGGCGACCTATGGCAGTGACCGGCCGGAGCAGCGGCCGCTGTGGTTGGGGTCGTTGAAGTCCAACATCGGTCACGCGCAGGCGGCGGCGGGTGTGGGTGGGGTGATCAAGATGATCGAGGCGATGCGGCGGGGTGTTCTGCCGAAGACTTTGCATGCGGATACGCCGACTCCGGAGGTGGATTGGTCGTCGGGTGGGGTGGAGTTGTTGACCGAGGCGCGGGAATGGCCGGAGTCGGGTGAGCCGCGGCGGGCGGGGGTGTCGTCGTTCGGGTTCGGTGGCACCAACGCCCATGTCATCGTGGAGCAGGCTCCGGTGCCGGAGCCGGTGGAGCCGCTGCCGGTGTCGGTGGAGTTGCCGGTGGTGCCGTGGCTGGTCTCGGGCAAGACACCCGCGGCGGTCGAGGCTCAAATCGACCGGCTGCGCGAGTTCGTGGCGGGATCGTCGGTGCGGGATCTGGATGTCGCGTACTCGCTGGCCACCACGCGCACCGCATTCGAACACCGCATCACGGCGGTCGGCCGAAGCACCGACGAATTGCTCGCCGGTCTGACCGACGCGGTGCCGGTCGCGGCGCATGCGGGCAAGACCGCGTTCGTGTTCACCGGCCAAGGTGCGCAGCTGCGCGGCATGGGAATGCGGCTGTACGAACGCTTCCCCGTATTCGCCGCCGCATTCGACGAAGCCGCCGCGCACCTCGACCCGCTGCTGGACCGGCCCCTGCGGGAAACCATCGCCACCGGCGAGGGGCTCGACGACACCGGTATGGCACAGCCCGCACTGTTCGCCGTCGAAGTAGCACTGGCACGCCTGCTGGCGCACTGGGGTATCCGCTGCGATTACGTTGCCGGGCATTCGGTTGGTGAGTTCGCGGCTGCTCATGTGGCGGGGGTGTTGTCGTTGCCGGATGCGGCGCGTCTGGTGGTGGCGCGGGGTGCGTTGATGCAGGCGCTGCCTGCTGGTGGGGCGATGGTCGCGGTGTCGGTGTCCGAGCAGCGGGTGTTGCCGTTGCTGGGGGAGTTGGTGTCGGTGGCGGCGGTGAATGGTCCGGAGTCGGTGGTGTTGTCGGGTCCGGAGGCGGCGGTGCTGGCGGTGGTCGATCAGTTGGGGTGCCGTCACAAGCGGCTCACGGTCAGTCACGCATTCCATTCGGCGTTGATGGAGCCGATGCTCGATGAGTTCCGCGCGGTCGCGGAAACCGTCACCTACTCACCGTCGACGATCCCGTTCGTCTCCACCGTCACCGGAGAGATCACCGAACCCTCCACTGCGCAGTACTGGGTCGATCAGATCCGTCGGCCTGTCCGGTTCGCGGATGCCGCAACGACAATTGCCGACCTCGGTGTTGCCGCGATCGCCGAGGTCGGGCCCGACGCCGTACTCACACCACTGGTGGACGCGGTGACCACTACCCCCGCGATCGGCTTGCAGCGGCGCGGCACTGATGAAGCCGAGACGCTCATCGCGGGTGTGGCGCGGCTGCATTGCCATGGCGTCGGCGTCGATTGGGAGAGCTTCTTCGCTGGCACCGGTGCGCGGCGCGTTGCGTTGCCCACCTATGCGTTCCAGCGTGACCGGTACTGGCTGCACCCGAACACCATGTCCACCACGTCGGGTTTCGACCCGGTCGAGCATCCGATCCTCACCGGTGTGCTGCCTCTGCCCGACACCGACAGCGTGCTACTGACCGGTGGCCTGGACCCGAACGCGCTGCCCTGGCTTTCCCGGCACACCACCGCCCTGACCACTTTCGTACCGCCGGCGGTACTGGTCGAAATGGTGCTTCGAGCCGGTGACGAGGTGGGCGCCGACCACATCGAGCACCTGGAACTCACCAGACCGCTGGCGGTCCCGGACGGGCACGAGGCCCAACTGCACGTGGTCGTCGGCGCGTCCGACGACACGGGCCGGCGCACCGTCGGGGTGCGCGTCCGATTCGGGGGCGGGCAGTGGACGACCGTCGCGACGGGCACGCTCGCCCGCGACGGCGAATCGGTAGAGCCGACGCCGGACGAGCCAGCCGTCGAGCACCGGCTGCCCGCCGAGCTAGCCACGCAGGCAACCGATTTCGCGCTGCACCCGGAGCTGCTCGACGCGGCCCTGCCCAGCACCGCCGGTACGAGTTCGGTCCTGGCACCGGTCATCTGGCGAGGAGTTCGCCTGCACGCGACCGGCGCCGACGAGATCCTGGCCCGCGTACGGCCGCTGGCCCACGAATCCGTCACCGCGCACCTGGCCGACCGGGCCGGCAATCCGGTGCTCACCGCCGCCGCCGTGGAGTTCCGCATGCTGAGCCTGGGCGAGGACACCGAAACCGATGGCGGCACAAAGCGATTCATACCGACACGCCCTGCCGCCGTCGCCGCGAACGCCGCCGAGGTCCTGCGGGACCGTTTGACCGATCTCGGCGAGCAGCAGCAGCTCGCCGCCGTGGCGGACGTCGTACGAGTCCAGGTCGCCGCGGTCCTGGGTATCGCCGACCCGGTGAGCATCGAGGACGATCGCCCGTTCCAGGAACTCGGCTTGGATTCCATGACGGCCGTGCAGCTGCGCAATCGGCTCGCGGCGGCAACCGGAACCACCCTGCCCGCCACGGTCGTCTTCGACCGGCCCACGCCGACCGCTCTCGCCGCGTTCGTGCTCGACGCCCTGCGCCCGCCCGCACCCGCCGACGTGCTGTGGGCGGAACTGGATCGATGGGAACAACTCGCCGACGGAATCGGCGATGCGGAACGCGAGCGGGTCGCCGAGCGACTGCGCGACTTGGCGAGCCGATGGTCGGCGACGCCGGCCCAGGCCGCCGAGAGCGTCGACGCGCGCATCCAAGCAGCCTCGGCCGACGAACTGCTGAGCTTCATCGACAGCGAACTCGGCCGCATCCCCGACCACGATCTCGGCTGAAGAAGGGACCTCAGCAATGTCGGAAGACACCAAACTGGTCGAGTACCTGCGGTGGGCGACAGCCGAACTCACCAAGGCCAAGGGCCGTATCGCCGAGCTCGAATCCGCCACACCCGAACCCATCGCGGTGGTGGGAACGGCGTGCCGTTATCCGGGCGGCGTCACCTCCGCGGCCACGCTGTGGAACCTGGTCGCCTCGGGCACCGACGCGATCTCCGAATGGCCCGCCGACCGCGGCTGGGATGTGGAGACGCTGTACGACCCGGACCCCGATCACCTCGGCACCTCGACCACCCGCCACGGCGGATTCATCGAGGACGCGACGAATTTCGACGGCGGACTGTTCGGCATCTCCCCGCGTGAGGCGCTCGGCATGGATCCCCAGCAGCGAGTGCTGCTGGAAACCGCGTGGGAGTTGTTCGAATCGGCGGGCATCGACCCGATGACGTTGCGCGGCAGCGGCACCGGCGTCTTCGTCGGAGCGGGCGAACAGAGCTACCTCGACCTGGCCGCCCCGCCGGAACTCGAAGGCTATGCCATGACCGGGCGGCTCGGCAGTGTGGTCTCCGGCCGCCTGGCCTACACCTTCGGGCTCGAAGGTCCCGCCGTCACCGTGGATACCGCGTGTTCGTCGTCGCTGGTGGCCCTGCATCTCGCGGCGCAGTCCCTGCGCCGCGGCGAATGCGATCTGGCGGTGGCGGGCGGGGTCACCGTCTACGGACATCCGGGCGGCTATATCGAATTCTCCCGTCAACGCGGACTGTCGGCCGACGGACGGTGCCGGTCGTACGGCGCGGGCGCCGACGGGACGGGATGGTCGGAGGGCGCCGGTTTGCTCGTGCTGCAACGGCTCTCCGACGCCGTGGCCTCGGGCCGCGAAGTGCTCGCGGTACTGCGGGGTTCGGCGGTGAACCAGGACGGGGCATCCAACGGGTTGACCGCACCCAACGGTCCGTCCCAGGAACGCGTCATCCGCGCGGCACTGGCCGACGCGAGATTGTCCCCGGCCGACGTCGACGCGGTGGAAGGGCACGGGACCGGAACCCGGCTGGGCGACCCGATCGAGGCCCAGGCACTGCTGGCAACCTATGGGCGAGAACGGACTTCGGATCGTCCGCTGTGGTTGGGGTCGCTGAAGTCCAACATCGGCCATTCGGTCGCGGCGGCAGGTGTCGGCGGCGTCATCAAGATGATCGAAGCCATCCGCCACGGCATCCTGCCCAGAACCCTGCACGCCGACACACCCAGCCCGGATGTGGACTGGTCCTCGGGCACGGTGCGCCTGCTCACCGAGCCACGGCCGTGGCCCGACACCGGCGCGCCGCGCCGCGCCGGAGTGTCCTCGTTCGGCGTGAGCGGCACCAACGCCCACGTCGTCCTCGAGCAGGCACCGAAGCCGGAACCTGCTGAACCACAACCGGTCTCGGTGCGTCTGCCGGTGGTGCCGTGGCTGGTGTCGGGAAAGACGGCGGCCGCGGTCGCCGCCCAGACGGCCAGACTGCGCGAATTCGCCGCCGACTCCCCGGCGCGGGATCTCGATGTCGCGTACTCACTGGCCACCACACGCACCGCGATGGAGTTCCGGGCCGCGGTGCTCGGCCGCGACCGCGACGAACTGATCGCCGGGTTGACCGACGCCGATCCGGTCGCGGCGCGTGCGGGCAAGACCGCGTTCGTGTTCACCGGTCAGGGTGCGCAACGCCTCGGCATGGGAGTGCCGCTCTACGAACGCTTCCCGGCCTTCGCTGCCGCATTCGACGAAGTCACCGCCCACCTGGACCCATTGCTGGAGCGGCCGCTGCGCGAGGAGATCGCATCCGGCGACCGGCTCGACGACACCGCCGTCACCCAGCCCGCCTTGTTCGCCGTCGAATTCGCCCAGGCACAGCTGCTGGCGGACTGGGGCGTCCGGCCCGACTACCTGGCCGGCCACTCGGTGGGCGAACTGGTCGCCGCCCAGGTGGCGGGCGTGCTGTCGCTGGCGGACGCGGCCACCCTGGTGGCGGCGCGAGCCCGCCTGATGCAGTCGCTGCCGCGCGGGGCCATGCTCGCGGTGCGCGCGAGTGAGGACGATGTGCGGGCGGAACTTCCGGACACGGTGTGCGTGGCCGCAGTGAACGGACCCGCCTCGGTGGTGCTCGCCGGTGCGATCGAGGATCTGGAAGCGGTCTCGGCCGCCCTCGAACGGCGTGGGCTGCGCACCAAACGCCTCACGGTCAGCCACGCCTTCCATTCCCACCACATGGACCCGATCCTCGGCGAATTCGGGAAGGTGGCCCGCGGTTGCGAGTTCACGCCCGCCCGTATCCCGATCGTGTCCAACGTGACCGGAGCCGTCGCGGCACCGGGCGACCACACAGACCCCGACTACTGGGTGCGCCACATCCGAGAGACCGTTCGTTTCGCCGACGGCATCGAGGCCATGGCGGCGGCGGGGGTGACGAAGTTCGTGGAGATCGGCCCGGACGCGGTATTGAGCGCACTGGTCGACGAAACCTTGCAGGACCGTCCGCACCTCGCGATTCCGGTGCTGCGCCGCGCCTCGAGCGACGACGTGGCCCTGCTCAGCAGCACCGCCACCATGCATGCCAACGGCGTGGGCGTCGACTGGGAGCGCGTGTTCTCCGGCACCGGCGCCCGGCGAATCCCCCTGCCCACCTACGCTTTCCAGCGCTCCAGGCATTGGGCCGACGATACGGCGACGAAGGCGACCGGAACCGGGTCGGCCGTCGGCCATCCCGTTCTCGATGTCGCGATCGATCTGGCCGACAGCGAGGCCGACGGGCTGGTGGCCACCGGCCGGCTGTCGCGGCGGCAACGGTGGATCGCGCCGGGCGCGGTGGTGCCCGCCACCGTGCTGGTGGAGCTGGCCATCCGCGCAGGCGACGAACTCGGCTGCACAGAGCTGTCCGCATTGACCATCCTCACCCCGCTCAGGATGCCCGCTCGAGCGGATCTGCACATTCAGGCACGGGTGGGCGGCGTGACGGACTCCGGTGAGCGACCGGTGTCGATCCATTCCAGAACCGCGGGATCGCCCGGACCGTGGACCCTGCACGCCCGCGGGATGGTACGACTGCGGATCGGCGGCGCCGATTTCGACCTCGCGCAGTGGCCGCCGACGCTGTCCGAGCACGAGCGGTGCACCGAGGTGGCCCTCCCCGACGAGCTGGCCGCCGAAGCGGCCGCCTACCGCTTGCACCCGGTCCTGCTCGACGCCGCGCTCGCGGCCGCCACGGCCGACAATGTCGGTGCAATGCGGGATATCCGGCTGTATTCGACCGGTGCGACGGCCCTGCGGGTGCTCGCGCGCACCGATGCCGACGGCTCGACGGCGTTGCTGCTCGCCGACCGTACGGGCGCGCCCGTCGCAGCGATCGGCGCGCTGACCGGGGCCGCCGCCCGACCGCCGGAATCGGATTCGCCACGGCCGAAGGTCGACGACATGGCGTTCACGGTCGACTGGGTGCCCGCCGCGACCACCGGACGCCCGATCCGCTGGGGCGCGATCACGGGCACCGAACCCGTGCTCGAGATCGGCGAGACGACCCTGTTCGCGGATCTGGCGGACGCTGCCGACGCCGACAAGCCGGTCGACGCCATTCTGGCGACGATCGGAGCCGCTCAGTCAGCGGACCCGGTGTCCAGAGCGCATGAACTCGGCCGCCGAGCACTGTCCCTCGTTCAGCAATGGACGGCCGTCGCGGACCGGACAGCCGCCCCGCTCGTCGTACTGACCGAGCGGGCCGTGGGGCCCGGCGGCACCGACATCGCGGCGGCGAGTGTGTGGGGCTTGGTGCGCTCGGCCCAGTCGGAGTTGCCGGGCCGGATCGTGCTGGTCGACATCGACGACGACCCCGCCTCCAGCGCAGCGCTCTCCTCGGTCGTGACGGCAGGCGAACCGCAGATCGTCGTGCGCGGCGGCCGCGTCTTCGTGCCCCGATTGCACCGGACCGCCCTACCGGCATCGACGCCGATCCGGCGGTCCGGCGAATGCGTTCTGATCACCGGTGGCACTGGTTCGCTCGGCGCGATGCTGGCCCGCCACCTGATCGCCGTGCACGGTGTGTCGCGGCTGGTGCTGCTCAGTCGCCGTGGCATGGAAAGCCCTGGAGCACGGGAGCTTCAGGCCGAGCTGTCGGCCCCAGGTGCGCAGGTGACCATCGCGGCGTGCGATGTCACCGATCGGAATTCGCTGGCCGAGGTCCTGTCCGCGCACCCGGTCACCGCGGTGGTGCACACGGCGGGCGTGACCGACGACGGATTGATCACCGACCTCGATCCGGCCCGGCTGGCGGCCGTCATGCGTCCGAAAGCAGACGCGGCCTGGCACTTGCACGAACTCACCCGGGAGCGGGACCTCACGTCGTTCGTGCTGTTCTCCTCGGTGGCCGGAATCATCGGCGGCCCGGGCCAGGCGAACTACTCCGCCGCCAATACCTTCCTCGACGCACTCGCCGCCCACCGCACCGAATCGGGTCTGCCCGCGACTTCGATCGCCTGGGGCCTGTGGGAGCAGGAAGGCGGAATCAGCGGACACCTCGACGAGGCCGACAAAGAGCGGATCGCGCGTGGCGGCTTCCCGCCGCTGCCCGCGGACGCCGGGCTTGCGCTGTTCGATAGGGCCGAGGGACTGGGCGGCTCGCTCCTTGTCGCCACGCCGCTGAACATGTCCGCCGTGCGCGCCCGGCCGACGAAGCTCCTGTCCGGTCTGCTGCCCACCCAACGCACGGTCGCGGGCAATTCCGAAGCGGCCCCCTCGGTCGTGGACCTGCTGGAGGGCCGGTCACCCACCGAACAACACGGGATCGTGGTCGAGACCGTGCTGCGGGAGGCGGCCGGGGTACTCGGCCATCGAAGCGCCGAAACACTCGACCGAACAAGGGAATTCAGCGAATCGGGCTTCGACTCGCTGGCCACGGTGGAGTTCCGCAATCGGCTGCAAGCCGCGTTGGATATGCGGCTGCCCACCACCGTCGCCTACGACAACCCGACCCCCGATGCCTTGGCGTCGTTCATCCTGGACCAATGGCGCGACGGCCGGGTCACCGACGCGGTCGACTATGGCAGCGAAGTCCGTCTGGCCGATGACATCCGGCCTGCGAGCACCGTCATCCGGGTCGTCACCGATCCCGAGCACATTCTGCTCACCGGTGCGTCGGGTTTTCTCGGCGCGTTCCTGCTGCGCGACCTCATGGCCACCACGAATGCCGTGGTGCACTGTCTGATTCGCGGCGCGGATGCGGCGGCCGCGACCCGGCGGCTGGCAGCGAACCTGGCTTTCTACCGGGTGGCCGACGAGGTGGACCTGAATCGGGTGCGGATCGTCGTGGGCGATCTCGCCGCGCCCCGGCTCGGACTGTCCGAAGCCGATTTCGACGAGCTGGCCCGCCGGGTCGACGTGGTATACCACGCGGGTGCGACCGTGCACTGGCTCCAGCCGTACCAACAGCTACGGGCCGCCAATGTCGGTGGTACCGAGGAAATTCTGCGGCTCGCGGCCCGGCACCGGACGGTCCCGGTGCACCATGTGTCGACGGTCGGCGTCTTCGCCGGCGCACCCGCCGATGGCAGTCCACTCGCGGTGGATCATCCTACCGGTCCGGCGGAGGCGTTGCCGAGTGGCTACCTGCGGACGAAATGGGTTGCCGAACAATGCATCACACTGGCGCGGGAACGCGGGCTGCCGGTGTCGGTATATCGCGTCGACGTGATCTCGGGGGATCAGCGACACGGCGCGTGCCAGACCCGTGACTTCGTCTGGCTCACCCTCAAGGGCATCATCCAGGCGCGGGCGGTTCCGCCGGTCGGCGGCGGGTTCTTCCATCTGGCCCCGGTGGACTTCGTCAGCGCGGCGATCGTCGATCTGGCCCGGCGGCCCGAGGCCGCCGAGCGGACCTTCCATCTGCACAATCCGGCCCGCGTCGCGTTGCCCGAGCTGGTGAACAGACTGCGGTCGATGGGCTACGCGATCGCCGACCGCGACCGGACGGCCTGGCTCGACGCGGTCGGCTCGGCCGGCGACAACGCCCTGGTCCCATTGCTCGACGCCTTCGAGGCGATGATCGCGGACACCGAGGCTTTCTATCCGGCCATCGACGTTTCCGACACCGAGGCGTTGATCGCGGGCAGTGGCATCGCGTGTCCTCCGGTGACCGATGAACTCTTCCGTACCTACGTCCAATTCTTCATCGAGTCGGGCCATTTCCCGGCGCCGGAACGGAGTGAGCGCTGATGACCGAACTCGTCGAGCATCCGGCCGCCGACGTGCCACCGAGGTTGCGGTCCCGGGTCGCCGAATTGCACGGTGTGAAGCACGAAGCGGTGCACGGCATTCCGCCGAACGCCACCGAACGGCAGCACACGATCGGCAAACTCACGGTGCGGGAACGGTTGGACCTGCTGTTCGACGAGGGCACCTTCCGCGAAGTCGATCAGCTGCGCCGGCACCGGGCCACCGCGTTCGGCATGGCCGACCGTAAACCGTACACCGACGGCGTCGTCACCGGGTGGGGAAAGGTACACGGCCGTACGGTATTCGCCTACGCCCACGATTTCCGGCTCTTCGGTGGATCGCTCGGCGAGGCGCACGCGGAGAAGATCCACAAGGTCATGGATATGGCCGAGGCAGCGGGAGCGCCGCTGGTCGGTCTGAACGACGGTGCGGGCGCCCGGATTCACGAAGGCGTGACCGCACTCGCCGGCTACGGCGGCATCTTCCGCAGGCATGTCCGCGCTTCGGGTGTGATCCCGCAGATCAGCGTGATGCTCGGCCCGTGCGCGGGCGGTGCGGCGTACTCGCCCGCCTTGACGGACTTCGTGTTCATGGTTCGGGGGATATCGCAGATGTATGTCACCGGCCCGGATGTGGTGCGCACGGTGACGGGCGAGCAGGTGTCACACGATGAATTGGGTGGTGCCGATATCCACGCGTCCGGTTCGGGTGTGGCGGGATTCGTGTACGACACCGAGGAGGATTGCCTCGACGACGTTCGCTATCTGATCTCGATGCTGCCTGCGAACAACCGGGAGCGGCCGCCCGCCTCGGAGCTGTCGGACCCAGCCGATCGGCCCAACGACGCACTGGTGGATCTGGTGCCCGCCGATTCGAGCCAGGCCTATGACATGCGAGCCGTGATCGAGGAGATCGTCGACGATGGAGAGGTTTTCGAGGTGCACGCGCAGTGGGCCCGGAACATCCTCTGCGTGTTCGCCCGCCTGGGTGGTGAGGTCGTCGGGATCGTGGCGAATCAGCCCAGTGTCCTGGCCGGCGTGCTCGATATCCAAGCGGCCGAGAAGGCGGCCCGTTTCGTGCAGACCTGTGACGCGTTCAATATCCCGATCGTGACGCTTGTCGATGTCCCCGGTTTCCTGCCCGGAACAGATCAGGAGCACGCGGGCATCATCCGGCACGGCGCGAAATTGCTGTACGCCTACTGTGCGGCGACCGTCCCCCGGATTCAGGTGATCCTCCGCAAAGCGTTCGGCGGCGCCTACATCGTCATGGATTCCCGGTCGATCGGCGCCGACCTGTCCTTCGCGTGGCCGTCCAACGAGATCGCGGTCATGGGTGCGGAAGGGGCGGCGCAGGTGATATTCCGTCGCGAGATCGGTGCCGCTCCGGATCCGGAACTCGTTCGGGCACAACGGATCAAGGAGTACGAGCAGGAGCTGATGCATCCGTACTACGCCGCCGAGCGCGGTCTGGTCGATGACGTCATCGACCCGGCGGACACCAGGGCCGTGCTCATCGACAGCCTGGCGATGCTGAGCGCCAAGCACGCGCATCTGCCGCTGCGCAAGCACGGGAATCCGCCCGCGTGAACGGGGAACAACCGGACCTGGTGGTGGAGTCCGGGAGGCCGACCGATGACGAACTCGTCGCGTTGGTACTGGCCTTGATCGGTCTGCCGCGGCCTCCGAAGCGGGCGGAGGCGGTCAGAGCGGCGGTCTGGGCCCTGCCGGTACCCGCGGAGGAGCCGCCCACGTCATGGTGTCTTCGGGAACCAGGGCGCTGAGGTGAGGTTTCGATGGGCGACAGCGTGGTCGCCCATCGAAACCATGACTTCAGGCCGGTCGGATCGACAGCCGGTGCGAGAACACGTCCCGCGGGTCCCATTTCGCTTTGGCGGCTTGCAGGGCCGGGTAGTTGTCCTTGAAGTAGAGGCTGTGCCAGGCCACGCCCGAGCTGTTGTAGGCCGGGTCGGCCATATCGGCGTCGGCGTAGTTGATGAAACAGCCGTCGGTGTCCTCACCCGGAACCGGTACGCCGCCCGTCGCCGCATAGACGTCGGCATAGCATTCGCGCACCCAGCGATCGTGCCGGTCGTCCTCGCCCGGGTCGGTCCACAAGGTGACGTACATCAATTTCAGAATCGAATCGCGTTGTGCCGCGGCGGTCGCGCCCGCTGGTACCGCGTTGATCCTGCCGCCGTAGCTGACCAGGGCGACCATAGCGTACGGGTGCGGATAGTCGTCCCGGGTCAATTGCCGGTACAGCGCGTCGATCTGCGGCGCGGGCAGGGCCCGGCGCATATACGCGGACTTCACCTTCCAGCGGGCCACCGCGGCTTCGACGAACCCGAACCATTCCTTCACGGCGTAGAACCACGGGACCCGGCTGCGGTCGTTCACCGTGTAGGTCGCACCCGTGCCCGCGCCGACCTCGGCGAGGAAGGTGTCGAGAGTGCGTTCCGCGTCCGGCTCGCCCGCGTCGATCTGGGTGCTCATCCGGAACGATCCCGCCGAACGGTGCTGGATCTTCAACTGGCTGTAGAGGCTCAGGTGGGCGGCGTCGGGCCCGGCGTGCCGTTCGTGCCATTCGCCGAAATTGGTCACCAGGCGGGCGAATCCGGCCTCGTCGAGGGTATCCCATGCCCACGAGACATCGGAGACGATCAGCTCGGTGGGCGGCGTGGGCAGCAGCCCGGTGGGATCGTCCCCCGCGGTCTCGGGTGAACGGAACCAATACCGGGTCACGATGCCGAAATTGCCGCCGCCGGCACCGGTGTGGGCCCACCACAGATCGCGGTGCGGATCGCCGGGTTCCCTGGTCGCGACGACCGCTCGCGCCCTGCCGTCCGCGTCGACCACGACCACTTCGACGGCGTAGAGGTGATCGATGATGAGCCCGTGCAGCCGCGAGAGCGCGCCGTACCCGCCACCGGCGATGTGGCCTCCCGCGCCGACGGTAGGACAGGTACCGCCGGGCAGGGTCACCCCCCAGCCCTTGTAGAGCGTCGCGTAGACCCGGCCGAGGGTCGCCCCCGGGGCGACGGCGAACGCGCCCATCGCCGCGTCGAAGTACACCGCGTCCATTCCCGATACGTCGATCACCACCCGGACGTCCGCGTTCGCCGTGAAGTCCTCATCGCAGTGTCCGCCACTGCGCACGACGACTCGGCGGTTCGCGTCGACCGCCTGCTGCAGGGCGTCGACGACCTGCTCGGTGGACCACACCAGTCGGATGTAGTCCGGGGATCCCACCCACCGGGTATTGGAACCGGATGTCAGCCCGCGGTAGCGCGCATCGTCGGGCCGGATGGTCAACGGTTCGGTCATCAGGTCGTTTCCTCTTCCATTCTGGTTAGGCCACAGCGGACAGCTCGGCTCAGCTCGCGGCGATTACCGTCGCGGGCCGGTCGGCATCGGTGGTGCGGGTATTCGTCTGCCTGCGATCGGCGGGTTGCCTGCCCGGTCCGATATCGCAGGTGATGAGCGTGGATTCCCTCGTGCCCGTAATGCGCGCGAACCGGCTGCGGGCCAGCGAACCCTCACCGGTCAGGACGACGAGCAGCGGGGCGTGTTCGGCACGGTCGAGCAGTGTTTCGAGGAAGTCCAGGCTCGCCTGATCGGCCAGGTGGGCGTCTTCGAAGATCAGCGTCGTCGGCTGCAGTCCGGCTTTCGCGCACAGCAATTCGGTCCAGGCGGCGAACATCGTGCGTGCCTGGATCGGATCGGTTGGCCCCGTCGAGGTGGCCAGCGGATACAGCGTCTCGGCGAGCTGGCGTACCGCGTTCGGTGGGCGTTGTGGGTGGCGTGCCGCGTCGGCGAGTTTCGCCGAGATCTCCGCGGGCGGGTCATCGGCCCGGAATCCGCACACGTCGGCCAGCATCGTCCGATGCATCTCGAGGTGATCGGCACCGCCGAACCGGGCACACAGGATCAGGTCCGAATCTCCCTGTCCCAGCAGGATATTGCGGTACTCGCCAGCCACCTGCCGTGCACACGCCGCGGCGGGCGCGACCACCGCGACCAGATGCGACACCGCCCGATGCCGGACCCGCTCACGCAGCCCGAGCAGCATCCGGACGTCCGGGTCGGGTTCGCCGCTGGAAGCGTGGGCGTCGCCGGACGCGACGCCGATGCCCAGCGCATGCCAGTGCCCGGTCGGATGCCGCAGGTAGCGGATCACGTGCTCGCTCTCGCGCCGGGCGCGCCAGCTGACCGTCACCACACCGTCGGGCGCTTGGAACAGTAATCGCTCGCAGTCGTCGAAGAGATCGCAGTACATGCTCTTATTGCGGAGGTCGGCATACGTCTTCGGCAGCCGTCCTTCGCACTCGCCGGTCACCACCGCGGCCCGGAACCGCGGCGCGATACCCGAAGCGATTTCCGTCCGCACCGCGGTGACCCAGCGGTTCAAGTGAATCGCCGCGGCCACCACGTCGTGCACCTCGCACGGTGCGGGAAACACCGTGATGACGGTGGAGCAGATGACGCCGACAACGATGCCGCCGAGCGATTCGACCGTGGCTCGAATGGTCGGCAGGAACCGATCTCCGATCATGGGGGTGTCGGCGATCGGACCCGGTGTACTGTCCGCCTGGTCGACCTGGATGAACAACACAGTGGCGTGGGTGACCTCGGCAGCCGGTGCGACCACCCGACCGGCCCGGTGGGACGACAGGTCGGTAGCCCCGTTCGGTCCGGTGCCGCCGCGGTGTTCGGGTGGCAGCGCGGCTTTCGACGCGGCGCCGGGCAGCAGTAGCGACGGGCTCTGCCGCAGAATGGCTTGCTGTAGCTGCTGCAGTTCGGAACCCGGTTCCAGACCGTGATTCTCGATGAGGTTGTTCCGCCACGCCGTGTAGACGGCGAGCGCGTCGGATGGTCGTTGGTTGCGATACAGCGCGAGCATGAGTTGCCCGCAGGATCGTTCGCGCAGCTGGTTGGACTCGGCCAGCGCGCTCAGCGCATCGACTACCTTGGCGTGGTTACCGCGCCTGAGTTCGATCTCGAAGTAGTCCTCCGACACCGACATTCGGGCATCCTCGGCGGCGGCCAGCTTCGGCCAGTCGACACCGTGCTCGGTGAGATCGGACAGCGCCGAACCGCGCCATAAGGACAGGGATTCACCGAGCCGGGCGGCACCCGCGTCCAGATCGCCTGCCGCCGCGGCGGCACGACCGAGGTCGGCGAGCCGGTAGAACCGGTAGAGGTCGATGCGGTCGGTGTCGACCTCGAGCATGTACCCCGGCGGTCGGCTGATCAGTGCGATCGGTTCGCTGCTGTCGCCGGGGAAGAGATTGCGCAGTCCCCAGACCGCATTGTGCAAGATTTTCCGGGCCGAGGTCGGCATCGCCTCGTCGGGCCACAAGGCATCGAGCAGCTGACTGGCCGGGACGACGGTATTGGGATGAAGGAGTAGGTACGCGAGAGTTGCCCGCTGCTTCACGCCTCCGAGGCGCAGCGGCTTTCCATTGTGGTGAACCTCGAGAGGCCCGAGAACGCTGAACAACACGGTTCCCCCTGATCAACAGGTAGCTGATTGTGCTGATTCACGGACGGCCCAGTTCCGAATCCCTTTCCCGGCAACATCTTTCGTTGATCTGCCGAGCAGGCGACGGAACGGATCGGGCTCGTGGGACCCGATGCCGGGACCCCACTGTCCGCGCGCCGACGACATTGGAGGCGCTGGTGCGGTGCCTGTCCCGGGAGCGGAGTCCTCCCCAGATCCGGCAGATGGGACATGAGCGGCCCGCACTGGAGGCGGGTCGCGGCACACGCGATTCGAACGATCGGGCCACTATCCGTCACCGCTCGACTCCCTCACTTCGGTGGCCCGTGCTGGTCGTTCGGCACCATTGTGGCGAATCGTGCTTCGGGTCTGCTTCGGGCTCACTTCCGAAGTGTCCGTAGCTTTTTGGGTCGCGAGGTTGCTGATCGGTGTGAGTAGGATTGGGGCGTGCGTTTTGGGGTGTTGGGCCCGTTGGACGTCGCAACGGATGACGGCGACACGGTATCGATACCGGAGTCGCTGGTCCGGGCATTGCTCGCCGATCTCATCGCCCATGTCGGTGTGCCCGTGTCCACGGACCGGCTGATCGATGACCTGTGGCCGGGGTCCGCGCCCACCAACCCGACCAGGTCGTTGCACACCAAGGTGTCGCAATTGCGTCGCGCACTGGAGGATGCCGAACCGGGGGGTCGAGAATACATCGTGACGACACCTGCTGGCTACCTTCTGCGTGCCGAACCGCACCGCCTGGATTCGACGCGGTTCCTCGAACTCATCGCGCGGGCCCAGGCTTCGATGGATCTGCGGGTGCGGGCGAGCCTGTTGCGGGAGGCATTGGCCCTGTGGCGCGGTCCCGCTTTCGCCGACTTCGTCGACCTGCCGTTCAGCGCGGAGGCCTCGGCCCGGCTCGACGAGGCGCGGATCGCGGCACGCAGTGAGCTGGCGGAGGTTCGGCTGGAACTCGGCGAGCATCGGATGCTGATCGCGGAGATCAACGAGCTGGTCCGGGAGCACCCGTTGCGCGAAAGGCTGCGGTCGATTCAGATGCGCGCGCTGTATCGGTGCGGCCGTGCCGCCGACGCCCTCGACAGCTTCAACGAGCTGCGCACGTTGCTCGCCGAGACCCGGGGAGCCGACCCGAGCCGGGAGCTCGTCGAGCTGCACCGGGCCATCCTGGAACAAGATGCCGGACTCCGGCCCGAACCGATATCACTGGGGGGCAAGGCACTCGGTCACAATCTCCCCGAGCCGCCGAACGCGCTGATCGGCCGGGACTCGGCGGTCCAGGAGGTGATAACGCGCATCGGATCGGACCGGCTCATCACCTTGGTCGGTCCCGGCGGTGTCGGAAAATCCCGCCTCGCCCTGGCCGTCGCGAGCAGCATGGTCGACAGCTTCGCCGACGGTATCTGGTTGGTCGAATTCGATGCCCTCGATCGCTCGCACGGGCCCGAGGTGCTGGCCGACGCGGTTCTCTCGGTGTTGAGCATCGATGTGAACGTCCCACCGGGACCACCGCCACAGGCACGGCTGAACTCGGTGGACCGGGTCGTGGCGTTCCTGCGCTCCCGGCGCGCGATGCTGGTTCTGGACAACTGCGAGCATGTCGTCGACGCCGCGGCCGCGCTGGTGGAGGCCATTCTCGCGGAGTCGGCGGACTGCCGGATACTGGCGACCAGCCGGTCGCCGTTGGCGGTACGCGGTGAGACGATCAGATCCGTCGATCCGCTCGAACTGCCTGCCGCCGATACTGCGCGCCCGGAGCTGCTCAGCGCGTCGAGTGCCGCGCAGCTGTTCGCCGCGAGGGCACCCGGTCTGCGCTTCGACGAGGCCAACTTCGAGGACGTCATCGCGATTTGCCGACGGCTCGATGGGATTCCGCTGGCATTGGAACTCGCCGCGACGAAGGTCCGGGTCCTCGGAGTGCACGAATTGCTGATCCAGCTCGATCGCCGCTTCCAGGTTCTCGCGGGCGGATTCCGGGATGCGCCGGACCGGCACCGAACCCTGCGCGCCGCGATCGACTGGAGCTGGGAACTGTTGTCCGGCGCCGAACGTGACGTATTGTGCTGGCTGGCGATTCACGCTGAAGACTGCTCGCTGCCCGCCGCGCTGTCATTGGCCGGCGATCCGGCCGAAGACCACGAGATTTTCGGTGCGCTGACCCGATTGGTCGACCAGTCGTTGGTGGTCATGCAGGAAGCGCAACATGGACCTCGCTACCGGCTGCTGGAGTCGATAGCGGCGTACTGCGTCGAGCATCTGGAGACGGCGGGGATGCTCGTCGAACTGCGGTTGCAGCATGCGACGCATTACGCCGAGCTCGGCGAGCGTGCCGGTGCCGAGCTGCGTGGCCCCGATCAGCGTCACTGGCTCGAATGGCTCGACGTCGAATCGCCCAACATCCGCAAGGCGGCCGATTTCGCGATCGGCCGCCGCGACGCCCGGCTTGCCATGCGGCTGGTGAACTCGCTGACCTGGTTCGGATTTCTCCGCGGCAGGCTTACCGAGGCACATCGATATCTCCGCGCGGTGAGCGCGATGGCCGGGGAGTTGCGCCCGGTCGAGCGCGCGACCATCCTGCGGTGGCAGGCGGGCATGGCGTTGCTGATCGGGGAAGCCGATCAGCTGGTCAGTCCGTCACCTGCGCTCACCGGTGACGAGACAGCCGCTGAGCTGTGCGCACTCGCGCGCGGCGAATGGTTTCTCGGCTACGCGCAATGGTATTCGGGTGCGTTGCCGGAAAGCGAGGATCGCGTCGGACGCGCCTTGGCGACGTTCCGGTCGCTGGATGACAGCTGGGGGATCGCGGCGTCGCTGAGCCTGCGCGCCGCTCAGGGTACGGCGCGCAGCGAATTGGCCGTGGTGCGCGATCACGCGGAAACGAGTGCGGCGATCTTCGACGAAGTCGGCGATCGATGGGGCCGGCTCAAGGCCATCGAGGCGCTGGCCGTGCTCGCCGAGTTCGAGGGGCGCTACGACGACGCGAACGACCTGCACCATGAAGGGTTGCGGATCGTGGAGGATCTCGGTCTCTGGACCGAAACAGCGCACAAACTCGCCTTACTCGGGCGGATCGCGTTACTGCGGGGAGAGTTCGCGACCGCGGACGAACTGCATCACCGTTCCTTGCGGCTGGCCGCGAGCCACGCCAACCGGCTCGGTGAGGGTTTCGCCGAGATCGGGTTGGGATTGAGCGCGCGACGCCAAGGGCGGTTGGACGACGCCGAGAAACACCTGACTCGATGGCTGGGCTGGCTCGCCGCGATAGAGGCACACAATGGAGTGGCTCTCGTGCTGGCCGAGCTCGGATTCATCGCCGAATTGCGCGGAGATCTCGAGTCCGCGTGGAAACTGCACGCCGAGAGCCTGTCGGCGGCATCGGCGACAGGCGACATCCGGGCGGTTGCCCTCGCTGTCGAAGGTTTGGCGGGGGCCGCGGCACTGGCCGACCAGTTCGACCGGGCGGCTCGGCTGCTCGGCGCGGCGACGAGGGCGCGTGCTTCGACGGGCGCGCCGCTGGCGAGTGGCGAGCGAATGGATGTCGAACGGATCTCCGCGGCCGTGCGCGGTGCGCTGGGTGATGAGCGGTTCGCCGCGGAGTTCCAACGCGGCGGGCCGGTGATCGTCGACGACCATGGTGTGTCGGTGACCGACTTCGCCCGGACGGTCGCCGACCGGCAGATCCGGCGTATTATCATCGACGCGGTGATGGGGAGGCCACCGCCGCTGACGGACGGCGCCCCGTTTTCCGACCGAACACCTCCGGTCGCCGACTCGGTCCGGCTCTTATGAACTAGTGCAAACACACCGTACTTCGTCCACTCTCGGCCGCAATGGCGACGGAGAGTTGGCGGGTTGACGAATTTCGAACAGGTTCGACCGACATCTCGCAAGGAGATCGCATGTCCAGTTCTTCGCCCCTCATCGACTCGAACTCCGACTTCGGCGTGAAAGTGTCCAAACGCCTCACGCAGGAGGCCATCATCTGGCTCACCACCGTAAGCCCGAGCGGCACACCGCAACCCAATCCGGTCTGGTTCCAATGGCGCGACGAGGCGTTCCTGATCTTCACCCAACCGGGTACCCCCAAGCTGCGCAATATCGCCGCCGACCCGCGTGTTTCGCTGAACTTCAACAGCACGGCCACCGGCGGCGACGTGGTCGTGTTCACCGGCACGGCCCAGGTCGATGCCGCGGGTGCTTCCGCCTCCGAACTCGATGCTTTCGTCGAGAAGTACACCGAGGGATTGGTCGATATCGGGATGACCAGGGAGCAGTTCTTCGCCGACTACTCGGTTCCGGTTCGCATCGTCCCTGACCGGCTTCGGGGATTCTGAGTCGGCGTCGTCGGCCAGCCTTGCTTGTGAGGGCGTGATCGCAGGGGTGACCCGCGCGGTCGCGCCGTTCGCAGGAAGGACACGGATGAGGGCGTCCTATATCCGGCAATCGGTCTGAGCGTTCCCGAAATCCGCCGCGCCGCGGACGAATTGTGCGAAGCACCGTGACGGCTCCGAAACTGCCCCGATCTGCACGAACGAAGCCCGCTTTCCCGACGATGAGCGGTCGTCGATCGAGACCACCGCACCGGGCCGAACCCCCTGCGGCGTGGCCTACTGCAGGGGCACATATCTGAGATGGGTGCGCTCCATCCCCGAACTGTCGGGCCGGGAGCGGATAGTCGGATCATATTGCGGCACAATATGAATCGCAGGCGTTCGCAAGGGGTGGCCATGCTTGTCCATGAGTTCAGCACCTTAGGGTTGCCGAGGGCGGACCAGCTGGACTGCTGGTTCGACCTTATGGATCAGGGGTTCGTTCCCCTTCGGCTTCGCAGCGCCACCGGTAACGGCTTCCCTGCCTCAGCGCGGGTGCTGGCATGGGACGGCGTGCAGGTCTCCGCGCTGGCAAATCCGTCCGTACACGCCCAGCGGACTCCGAAGCTGATCCGAAAATCCGATCCGGAGTCCTACCAGGTCAGCCTTGTTGCCGAGGGTGAGACCATGATCCGCCAATCGGGTAGGGAAGCGCACTTGTCGGCCGGTCAGTTCACTGTGCTCGACACGTCCCGCCCGTTCGAGAGCCGGCGGAGTTCCAGCCGCCTCGACAGCCCGTCCATCAGCCTTCTGCTCAGCCGGGCGTTGCTGCCGTTGCCCGCCAACCGGATCGACCGGCTCACCGCGGTCCCCTTCAGCGCGCATCACGGCGTCGGCGCATTGTTCGCTCGGTGGCTGGTGGACCTCACCGCACGTGCTGGTGAGTTCACGCCCGCGGACGCACCCACACTCACCTCGGTCACCGTGGACCTGTTGTCCGCCGCGCTGGCCGCGCCGCTGGAGGCGCAGGAGATCCTGCCCCCTGATTCGCGGCGACGCTGCCTGCGGTTACAGATCGACAGCTTCATCGAACAGCGACTCGGTGACCCAGCCCTGACGCCGAAGGCGGTCGCGGATGCCCATCACATTTCCCTGCGTACGTTGCAGAAGCTGTTCGCCGCGGACGCCACAACCCCGGCGGCCTGGATCCGGCGGCACCGCCTGGAACGCTGCCGCCGCGACCTGGCCAATCCGCTCCTACGGTCACGCCCCATTCACGCGATCGCCGCCCGGTGGGGGTTCACGGACCCGGCCCACTTCAGCCGCGTGTTCCGTACGGCATTCGGCCTGCCACCCAGCGACTACCGCCACATCACTTTCTCGCGCGATTGAAAACACAACGGTTATCGCGGCTCGTTCGGCAGGTGCCCACCCACGCCAATCGAAGGGCGATAGGTAGCGATGCTGGTGACCGAGTTCAGCACAGAGAGCCTATCGAGCGAGGACCAGTTGGCGTGCTGGCTGGACCTCATGGATCGGGAACTCATTCCAACCCGGATGCGCAGCACCACCGAGGAGGGCTTTTCCGCCCGGGCGCGGACGGTGACCTGGGAAGGCGTGCAGATCTCCGCGATGTCCTACCCGTCGGTGCAGGTTGCGCGGACTCCGAAGCTGATCCGGCAGTCCGATCCGGAGGCCTACCAGGTCAACCTTGTGCTAGACGGTGAGGCTGCGATCCGTCAGGCGGGCAGGGAGACGATCTTCGGTGTCGGTGAGTTCGCCCTGTTCGACACCTCCCGCCCGTTCGAAGGGTGGCGTTCTTGCGGTCTCGGTGGTCGATCCATGACGCTGCAGATCTCCCGGGCGCTGCTGCCGCTGCCCGCCGACGGGATCGACCGGCTCACCGCCATTCCCTTCGGCGCACACCACGGCATAGGCGCTGCATTCGCCCGCTGGCTGACCGATCTCACCACTCGGGCCGACGAGTACAGCCCCGCCGACGCACCCACACTCACCTCCGTCACCGTGGATCTGCTGTCTGCTGTGCTCGCCGCACCCATGGACGCCGAGGAGATGCTGGCACCCGATTCGCGTCGACGTGCTCTGCGATTGCAGATCAACGGCTTCATCGAACAGCGACTCGGTGACCCCGCCCTGACGCCGAAGACGATCGCCGATGCCCACCACATCTCCCTGCGCACGCTGCAGCAACTGTTCGCGACGGACGAGACCACCCCGGCGGCCTGGATACGCCGACGCCGATTGGAACGCTGCCGCCGCGATCTGGTCAACCCGTATTTGCGCCGCCGACCCATTCATTCGATCGCGGCCCAGTGGGGGTTCACCGACCCGGCGCACTTCAGCCGCGTCTTCCGTAAGGCATTCGGCCTGCCGCCCAGCGACTACCGCCATAACGCCCTCCTGCGCGAATAGGCAAGTCCGCTGCGCGAATGGACAAGGACCGACACTTCCCGTCCCGACATACTGAACTCGGTACCAACGTTTCCGATCCAGGGGGTGATCGGAGCCGGACGGGTTCGCAACGGCGCGAACCCATTCCGGCGTGTCAGGAAACCAAGGGGATGATTCGATGCATACAACCATTCGAAGGATCGCGGCATCGGCCGCCACGACCGCTGCCGCGACAGCCTGCACTCTCTTCGCCGCAGCGCCCGCTCAGGCCGACGCGGCTGAATGCGTGTGGTATCTGGAAAGTGTCGGCTACGTTGCCGGCGAAAGGACATACAACGCGTGCCTGAGTGGCGAGGGCGCCGTCGGCACCGCCCTGTGTCTTCAGGCTCTTTACGACCTTCGGGTCGCCCAAGGACACGCGAACGAGGCGTGCGGCCGGGCACGGTGGTGAGTTGGCCACCTCGGCGGCCAAGTGCCGGTGACGAAAGGCGCGCGGCAGCTCGCTCGGGCCGAACGCGCGGAGGTCGGCCCGCACTCCGGTGAGTAATTCGACCTGAACGGAACATTCGATGAGAAAGGGCCTCCCGAGAATCGCCGCGGTGGCTGCCACGGCCGTCGCGGCTTCCGCGCTCGCCGTCGTCACGGCGGGCCCGGCGCAGGCGGATACGGCTGACTGCACCTGGTATCTCGACCACCTGGGTTACTCGGTCGGAGACAAAGCCACCGACGCGTGCACCAAGGCGGCAGCCAACTATGGGGGCGATGGCTGGGCGTACTGCGACAACGACCTGCGCGCCCTCGGTGTCCACCCGAACCACTCGGCCGAAGCATGCTGGCGCGGACAGAAGTGGTAGACACGAATCCTCGGCGTCTGTGACGAGGCATCGTATCCAACCGACCCCACAGCTCGTCGACCGCAGCCGAAACAGTCCGTGGCACAAACAATCCCGATCCGCGCAACCCGAGTTACATCGACTCGAGAGGCGATCAATCGCCTGAATCAGCAATGCAACAATCGGTCTGAAAGTGATCTGCCCCCAATTCCATTGTCATGACCCAATGCTCGACATTTGCAGAATCTCGCGTCGAGCGGAGTTGCAGCGCAGCTGGGAGCGCTTGTGACAAATGAACACCGGCAGAATAGCAAATATTCGGCCGACTCGATGCTCAGGTCGGCATAGTTGCACTGTGGGTGCTCGTTCAGCGGACATACATCACAGAGGAGGTCCGCGGGGGATGTCCAATGACGACGGCCGGGATGCTCTCTATGGTTTGATCGAAAAGAGGGACCCGAATCCCAGACCGGTCAGCCCGAAACAATGGGCGGACAGCCCGCATTATGTCGAGATCCGCACCGTCGACGGCGCCGACGAAGTGGTGTTTTCCGACTGGGAGCGCTGGGAAAGGAGCGATTGGCCATGACGGTCGAGAATGGCCTCGAGGACAACCCATCACCCAGCCGGTGGAGGTCGACGATCGACGTCCTCGCCGCCAGCCTCGCCACTCACCTCGGCGAGCAGGTCACCGTGGTCAACGCGAGCGAGCTCGAGGACGGGTTCTCCTGTCTCGTCCGAGGTCCTGAGCCGTCCGGTCCATCCCTCCAGGTGGCGTGGGAGGGAGTACTCGGTATGCAGTACATCGACGGACAGCCGGACATCAGCGTGTCGCTGTTCCTGTACAGCCGACGCCGCCGCCTGCGGCTCGACGACCAGCCTGGCAGCTACCTGGAAATCGTCTATTCGGGCCCCCTCGACGGCACGGGGACCTGGCGCGACCTGGGCTGGCTACAGGACGACTTCGGCGAGTTCGAGACACACGACCATTACGGCGACTGACCGCCCACCGGTGGCGCATGGACACGTTCGATGCGCGAGGCGCCTGGACCGAATCGGCCCGGGCGCCGTCCGGCCCGCGCCCTACTTCAACCCTGACCGCACGAACGCATTCACGATGTGGCGTTGCAGCAGCAGATACATAAGCAACACGGGCAGGCAGGCGAGGCTGGCTACCGCCATCATGGGCCCCCACTGGTCGCCCTCGGTGCCCATGAAACTGCGTAGGCCCAGTTGCAGCACGCTGTTGGATCGACGTAGTACGATGGCGGGCCAGAAGTATTCGTTCCACGCGTTGATGAACAGCAGGATCCCCAGCGCCGCAAGCGCGGGTCGTAGATTCGGCACGACGACGGTCCATAGGATCGACCATGAGGAGCGGCCGTCGATTTTCGCCGCGGCGACGAGTTCCTTCGGGAAGTTCGCCATGTGCTGGCGCAGCAGCAGGACCGCGAGTGCAGAGCACAGCGTCGGGAGCACCACGCCGATCAGGGAATTGAGCAGGCCGAGTTTGGTCAGCAGCACGTAGTTGGGCAGCATGGTCACCTGGAACGGAACCAGCCAGGTGCCGACGAAGGCCAGGTAGAGCATCCGCTGGAACGGGAAGGTGTACATCGCGAACGCGTACGAGGCCAGCAGTGCGACGAGCAGTTGTCCCGCCGCCGACAGCGCCGCGACGAAGAAGGTGTTGCCGATCAGGCCCAGCACGTCGACCTTGCCGGCCGCGTCGCCGTAGTTGGCGAACGAGATCGGCCAGGGGATCGGCGACAGCGAGGTCACGTCCTCGGGCCGCCGCAGCGATGTGGCGAACAGCCAGTAGATCGGAAACGCGCACAGCACGGCGGCGGCGGTGAGCAGCAGGTGGCTGCCAGCGGTGCGCAGGCGGTCAATCATCATGGAAGGCAACCTTTTCCGAGATCCACACCAGGATTCCGGCGATCACCCCGAACCCGGCGAACAGCAGCACACCGGCCGCGGCGCTGAGTCCGGCGTCGAAGCTGTGGAACGCGTAATCCCACAGCAGGTAGTAGATATTGGTGGTCGCTTGTGCCGGGCCGCCCTGCGTCATCGAGTCGATCAGCGGGAAAGTCAAAGTGGGACTGAGCAATACCGTCGTGAGCACCAGGAACAACAGCGTGGGCGACAGCAGCGGCAAAGTGATCCACCGGCGGATCTGACCGGGGCTCGCACCGTCCACCCGGGCGGCCTCGTCGTACTCGCCGCTGATGCCGGCCAGCCCGGCCCACACCACGAGCACCGCGAATCCGAGCAGCTGCCACCCGGTGATCACGATGATCACCTCATGGGCTGTGCTCGCGTCGTAGACCCAGTTGCGGTCGGAGCCGAGGACCTGGTCGACGAAGCCGCTGCCGGGGTGCAGCAGCCAGCGCCACACGGCTGCCGCCGCGACGGGCGCGACGAGGAACGGCGCGAAGACGAACGCGTGGTAGACCGTGCGCGCCCGGCCGTGCACCCGCCTGCTGGCCAGCGCGATCAGCAGCGGAAGCAGCACGGTGAACGGCAGCATGCCCGCGATCAGCACCGCGGTGCGGCCGACCGAGTCCCAGAAGGCCGGAAGATCCAGCAACCGTTGGTAATTGCCGAAGCCGACCGGTTTCATCGGTGCGGTCGGCAGCAGATTCCAGGAGTAGGTGGACAGCTCGAACGCTTGGACCAGCGGCCGATAGATCCACACGACCAGCAACACCAGCGCGGGCGCCAGATACAGGTACGGCACGGCGTGCCGCCCCGCCCGGCGGAACCGGGCGGGGCGGCGCGACGACGCGACCGGATCGAACGCCTCCGCGGTTACCAGGTCCGCGGCACGGACCACGGGGGATTCGACGACGAACATGCGGTCACCCGGCCTCCGCGGCCAGCGCGGCGAGCTGTTCGAGCACGTCCTGCTCGGGCCGGTCGTAGACGGTCTCGGCGGGCGTCGCCTCGATGGCGGTGGCCACCAGTGTCGAGCCGAGCAGATCGATGCGGCTGTAGCCGAAACCGGTCAACCCCCGATGCCGACCGGCCGGAGCGATCGGATCGATCCGGTAGGACAGCGCCGGACCGATCCAGACCGGAATCCCCGCGAGCGCCGCGGCGCCGGTGAGGTGGTTGTGCCCGCAGATGATCAATCGCACGTCCGAGCCCGCCAGCACCTCGGCGAGCAGCTCCGGTCGTTCCAGCCGCAGGTACTCGGTGGCCGCGACCGGCGAGCGGATCGGCGGGTGGTGCAGCACCAGCAGCGTGCCGTGCCGCGCGCGTTCGCGCAGCTGGTCGGCGAGCCAGTCCAGCTGCCGCTCCTCCAGCCGTCCGTCGTGCCGCCGCGGCGTCGTGCTGTCCAGCGCGATCACCCGCAAGCCCGCCACATCGACCACCTGATCGTGTGTGGCTTCGGGATCGACCGCCGCGGCGTCTTTTCCGAGCAGCTCGGTGGCGAAGGCTCCGCGCTCGTCATGGTTGCCCATCACGTAGACCGTCTTCGCGCCGAGCTCCTCGGCCACCGGCTCGACCGCGCCGCGCAGCCGCCGATACGCCTCGGGCGACCCGGTGTCGGTCAGATCGCCCGAGAGCACCAGGGCGTCGATGCGCTGTCGCGACGCGCGCAGCTGCTGCAACACGTGGGTGAGGTTGGCGTAGGTGTCCACCATCCCGTGCACCATTTCCCCGGCGGGCCGGATATGGGTGTCGGTGAGCTGGACGATCGTCGCCACGCTCATGACGCCGGAAGGAGTTCGGCGCCCTGGTCCCGAGCGGCGGTGAGGGTGGACTGCGGGTCCTTGCCCTGGAACACGATCGCCTCGACGGCTTCCATCATGCCGTCGCGGATCTGCAGGTAGTTGGTGCCGGGCATGGAGATCCACGGCTCCATCGCGGCCAGCTGGGCGACGTTCGGCGCCAGCAGCGGGTTCTGCCTCGACCACGCCTGCAGTCCGTCCGGATCGTCCATCAGGCCGGTGCGCAGCGGCAGGTAGCCGATGCCCTGCGAGATCTTGGTGTAGGCCGGTTCGCTGGTGAGGAACTTGATCAGCTCCCATGCGGCGCGCTGCTTGGCCGGGTCGTTGGACAGGATGTGCAGCGAGGCACCGGAATTCGTCGGCACGGTGGGCTTGCCCGCGAAGCTCGGCATCGGTGCCGACCGCAGATCCCACTTGTCCTTGGCGCCCGTGACGAACGTGCCCTGGATCGCGCTGGTCTCCAGGATCATGCCGATCTCACCGCGGGCGAACGCCTCGTAACCCTGCTTCTGGTTGAACTTGGGCATGGCGCCGGAGTTGACCAGCTGCTGGCTCATCGCCGTCACCTCGACCGCGGGCGCGTCGGCGAAGGTGAGCTTGGTGCGATCCTCGGAGATCACCCGGCCGCCGTTGGAACGCACCAGCGACTGGAAGCACCAGTCCTTGGCGGTCTTGGTCAGGCAGTCGATGTAGACGCCGCCCTTGCCGGTCTTGCCGGTGATCGCCGCCGCGGCCTCGGCGACCTGCTGCCAGGTGGCCGGGGGCTTCGCGGGATCGAGGCCCGCTTCGGCGAACAGCGAGGCGTTGTAATACAGCACGGGAGTGGAGAACACGAAGGGAACGCCGTAGGTGTGGCCGTCCCAGTCGGCCAGCGTGCGGGCCTTCGGGGCGAACTGGTGCTCGGCGCCGTCGAAGTTACGCTCCACCTCTTGCTTGCCGACCAGCGTGTCCAGCGGCTTGGCGCCGAGCTGGTGAATGGTGAAGTCCAGCTCGCTGAAGCCGAGCTGCGCGACGTCCGGCGGCGCACCGGCCACCATCTGGTTCTGGATGCTGGAGACGGTGTCGGTGGCCGGGTTGGGGCTGTTGCCCTGCGGTTTCTGCGCGGTCACCGTGATGTTCGGGAACTTCGTGCGGAAATCGGCGATCAGGGAGTTGAAGGTGTCGGTCCACGCGCCGGCGAGTCCGTAGTTGTAGGACTCGAACACGATCGACACCTGCTGGTCCGGCTTCAGTTCCGGGATCAGCGCGGTGTCGGTGTTCGCGTCGGTGGTGGTGCTCCCGAGTCCGCCGCAGGCGCTGAGCGCGACGGTGGTTGCGAACACCAGGCCCAGAATGGGCGCGGTGCGTTTCACGGTGTGTCTCCTCATCGAGTCGGGATGTTGCTGGTTCAGGCGACGGCTACGGGTTCGTCCGCGCTGTCGATTCGGGCGTCCTGCCGCGGCTCCTGCCAGGTCAGGCGCAGTCCGGAGGCGGCATGGAACAGATGGATGTGCGCCGGATCGACCCGCAGCGCGATGCTGTCGTCGGCCGCGACGCCCGCGGGCCGGGGCGCACGGGCGCAGAGGGTGCGATCGCCGGTGGTGAAGTGGATGAGCTCTTCGCTGCCCAGGTTCTCCACCATCGTGACTCGGCCGCGAATGTCGGAACCGCTGGGATCCAGCCGCAGCTGTTCCGGGCGGATACCGGCCACCACCTCGACGCCATCGCCGAAATCCCCGGCACTGATGGCCAATTCGGTATCGATGCCGTCGGCCACCACGCGCAGTGCGCCGTCGCGTTCGGTGACGACGGCGGGGAACAGGTTCATCGGCGGCGCGCCGAGGAAACCGGCGACGAAAGTCGAACGGGGCCGGTCGTAGAGCTCGGTCGGGGTGCCCACCTGTTCCACCCGGCCCTCGTTGAGCAGCGCGATCCGGTCGGCCATGGTCATCGCCTCGACCTGGTCGTGGGTCACGTACAGGAAGGTCGCGCCGAGGCGCCGGTGCAGAGCGATCAGTTCGGCGCGGGTCGCGCTGCGCAGTTTGGCGTCGAGGTTGGACAGCGGCTCGTCCATCAGGAACGCGCCGGGATCACGAACCATGGCGCGCGCCAGGGCCACTCGCTGCCGCTGCCCGCCCGACAGCGCGGCGGGCCTGCGGCGCAGCAGCTCGGTGAGACCGAGTATCCCGGCCACCTCCGACACCCGCTCGGCGATCTTCGCTCGAGGCGTGCGCCGGGCGCGCAGCGGGAACCCGATGTTCTTCGCGACGGTCAGGTGCGGGTAGAGCGCATAGCTCTGGAACACCATGGCCAAGTCGCGCCGCTGTGGTGCCTGGTGGGTGATGTCGTTGTCGTCCAGCAGGATTCGGCCGCCGGTCGGGTCCTCCAGACCGGCGATCATGCGCAGCAGCGTGGATTTGCCGCACCCGCTGGGGCCGAGCAGCACCAGGAACTCGCCGTCGGCGATGTCGAGACTCACCTCGCGCACCGCGTGAGTGGCGCCGAATTGTTTCGACACCGCTTCGATTCGCAGTCGTGCCACCGATACCCCTCAGCCCGGCAGCTCGCCCGCGACGATCCAGGTCGCCACCCTGGCCGCGATCGCGGGCGAGTCCTTCACCCAGAGGAAGTGGTCGCGGTGATCGACCGGCGAGTTCTCGTCGATGTGCCACTGGGTCACCCGCGCGTTGGGCATCCGGGAGACCAGGAAGTCGACGTTGGACTTCGGGCCGAGCACGTCGTCGGACAGCGAGATGGCCAGCACCGGCGCGGTCATGGTCCGCAGCAGCGTGTTGTACTGCCGCTTGCTGCCCTTCGGGCGGTAGTAACTGGTCAGCGAGTGCATCGACCAGTCGCGCATGACGCCGCCCGGCATCGGGGCCGGAATGAGCACGCCGCCGGGCCAATGGCCCTTCCAGCGGGAGACCAGGCCGATCCACTGGATCTGGCTCAGCGCCTCCCACCATCGGCGGGCGCCGAACGCCCACCAGAACACGGTGCCGGTGCCGATGACGGTGACGCCCGCGATCCGCTCGGGTTCGGCCGCGGTGAACAGCAGCGCCAGCTGACCGCCGAGGCTGTGCCCGAACAGGTGGATCGGCGCTTCGGGAAAGCGTTCCCGCACCGCGGCGACCAGTGCGGGCAGGTCGGTCTCCAGCATCTCCCGGTAGCCGAAATCGCGGTGCAGCCCCAGCTCCGGCTGGGCCTCGCCGTGCGCGCGCAGGTCGGTCATCGCGACCGAAAGTCCTTGGGCATGCAGCTCTTTCGCGAGCGGAAGGTAGTTCTTCGCCTTCATGGCCATGGCGGGCAGGATCAGCACGACCGGCGCGCCCGCCTTCTTCGCGGGCAGGAAGCGGACGGTGAAGGTGACACCGTCGGCGGTGCCGACCTTGGTCGACTCCAGCGTGGTGAACTCCGAGCGATTGTGCGGTGCCGTGGTGGTCATCGGTCGCCCTCCGGAATGGTGACGTCGCAGACGTAGTCGAAGGTGAACTTGGCGACGGCCACGTCGCCGTCGTCGAGCAGCGTCGCCTTGCCGGACAGCTCGAACCGGTTCGATGCCCTCGCGGCGAGCACGTCGGCGAGCTCGCGCTGGTCGACGGTGGCGACAGCGCGGATGCGGCCGACGGCGGGCTTGCGGTAGGTTGCGGTTCCCCCGCGCAGCACCAACCGTTCGACGCTGCGCAGACGGCTGGCCGCGGCGCCGACGAACGCGGCCGCTCCGCCGATGTCGGCGGCGGTGAACAGCGCACCGGCGTGCACGGTGCCCATGTGGTTGCGCACGGTGCCGGTGGCGGGGATCTCGACGACGGCGCGTTCCGGGCCGATCTCGGTGATCACCGTGCCGACGTGACGGCCGAACGGAACCAGCTCCTGCGACACCGCCCGCAGGTATTCGTAATCCACGGCGGCACAGTCGAGTTCGGGATATGCCGCCGCGAAACCGGTGATCTCACGCGTGGTCATGATGTCTCCTTCAGCGTTCGGTGCGCAGGGCGCGGCGGGCGATGGACCAGCGCAGGACCTCCGACGGGCCCTCGTAGATGCGGAAAGCCCTGGACTCCACCAGGAATCGGGCAACCAGGTGGTCTTCGCAGACGCCGAGTCCGCCGTGCAGCTGCACCGCACGGTCGAGCACCCGCCAGACCGCCTCGGAGACGAACGTCTTGGCGATCGACGCCTCGTGCCGTGCCTGCGAGGACGTCGGCCCCTGCGCGTCGATGGTCTCGGCGGCGGTGCGGATCACGCCGCGAGCCGCGGCGATGTCGATCTCGTTGTCGGCGATCAGTCCTTGCGCCATGCCGTGCTCGGCGATCGGGACGCCGAACGAGGTGCGGGTGCCGATGTGCTGGATGGTCAGCCGGTGCGCGCGCACGGCCAGCCCGAGCCAATTCATGCAGAACACCAGACGCGAGGGCGCGAGCCGGACCTGAGCGAGCGTCAGGCCCTGGCCGACCTCGCCCAGCACGGCGGAATCGGGCACCTCGCAGTCGGTGAAGGTCACCTCGCAGTGGCCGCCCGGCGCGCTGGTGTGATCGAGGGTCGGCATCCGGCGCCCTACCCGCAACCCGGGGTTGTCCTGGTCGACCAGGAACATCGTCGGTCCGTCGCCGGTGCGGGCGACGCAGATGGTGAACGCCGCACCCTGCGCGCCGGTGGTGAAGTGCTTGGCGCCGTTGATGACCCAGCCGGAGTCGGTTTCCTCGGCGACGGTCCGCAACATGCCGGGGTCGGAACCGGCGCCGGGAGCCGGTTCGGTCATCGCGATCGCGGACCGCACGTCGCCCGAGGCCAGCGGCGCGAGGTAGCGCTCCTGCTGGTCCTCGTTCGCCACGTGCGCGAGCAGGTGGATGTTGCCGTCGTCCGGCGCCCACGCGTTCAGCGCGATCGGTCCGAGCAGGCTGGCGCCCGCGGCCTCGAGCACCTGCGCCTGGGCGCGGGTGTCCAGGCCGAGTCCGCCGTACCTCGGATCCGACAGCGGGCCGAAGACACCGGCCTCTTTTGCCTTCTTCTGCAGCTCGAGCCGCAGCGCGTCGTCCATCACCCGCCCGTCGACAACGACCTCGCGTTCCACCGGAACGACGTGGTCCCGAATGAACTGGGTGGTCTTGTCCACCAATTCCGCCACAGTGGTCATGGCGTCAGTCTCCGTGCGGCGTGCGGATGCGGGCGGGGGCGATAGTCAACGTCGATTGTGCGAATCGACTGCCCGTTCGTCCGCTGCGGACGCGCCCCATCTCGGCGACGGTGATCGCGGAGACGTTGCCGGACCAGGGGACGGAAATGACTGACACAGCGGTACGAGTCTGGCGCCGCCGCGACGAGGCCGTGGGCGTGTTCTCGCTGGATCTGGCGGCCGTCGACGGTGGTGAACTGCCGTCGTGGACGCCAGGTGCGCACATCGACGTCGCGGTCGGCGCGGCAGGGGTGCGGCAGTACTCGCTGTGCGGCGACCCCGCTGACCGGTCGCGCTGGCGCATCGCGGTGCTGCACGAGCCGGACGGGCGCGGTGGCTCGGCCTATCTGCACCGGGCCGCGCAGCCCGGATCGGTGCTGCGAGTTGCACAGCCGCGCAACAACTTCGAGCTTGTTCCCCGCGCGAGTTACGTGTTCCTGGCCGGGGGGATCGGGATCACCCCGATCCTGCCCATGCTGGCCGCCGCGGAAGCCGCGGGCGCGCGCTGGTCGCTCTACTACGGCGGCCGCACCCGGCGGCACATGGCCTTCGCCGACGCCATCGCCGAGCGCTACCCGCAAGCGCACCTGCTGCCGCAAGACGAGCACGGCTTGCTGCCGCTGGCGCGGATACTCGATGGCCTCCGCGACACCGCCGTGTACTGCTGCGGACCCGAACCACTCCTGGCCGCCGTCGAAGCCGAAGGGACGCGGCGCGGTCTGCCGGTGCATCTGGAGCGTTTCGTGCCGCGACGGGTGCAGTTCGCCGCCAACGAGACGTTCGAGGTGCGGTTGGCCGCCAGCGGACGGACATTCCAGGTCGGGGCGAACGAGTCCATCGCCGACGTCCTGGAATCGGCCGGGATAGGCATCGTCACCTCATGCCGCGAAGGCGCCTGTGGCAGCTGCGAAACCGCTGTTCTCGCAGGCGATATCGAGCACCGCGACACGGTGCTCACCGCGGAGGAACAGGCGCGCGGCGACACGATGATGCTGTGCGTCTCCCGGGCCGGGTCGGGCCCGCTCGTGCTCGATCTCTGACCTGCCGGCCGTGATCCGCGGCAGGCGTGCGGCGCGTGCGACGTGGCCGCTTCCCCGAGAAAACCCGAGAGGAAAGAAACAACGATGAGGAAAATCGTTGCGGTGGCCGCAGGTCTGGTCGCCGCAGTCGGGATCGCGTCCGGCTCGGCCGGTGCGCAGCCCGAGACCGAAGACGCGGTCGACTTCACCGCCTACGCCACCGACACCCAGTCCATCGTCACCACCGACGCCGGCTCGATGGTCGTCGAGAACGGTGTCTTCAAGATCAAGGCCGCCAACGGCACCGTGCTCACCGGCATGCCGCTGAAGTTCCGGGTCGACGACTTCGAATTCCCGATCGCGGCCGACATCGCCGGTCGCACGGCGACGCTGACTCCGCAGTTCGACGTGGGGCACGCGACCTACAAGCCGGTTGCTCTGCCGTTCGAGGACAAGGCGCCCTGGAAGACCGAATACGACCGGGAGCAGGCCGCCTGGTCCCGGATGACCAGCACCATTTCGATGGGCGCGACGCTCGGAACCCTGGTCGGCGGCATCGGCGGCGCGGCGGTCGGCTGCGTGCTGGGCGGCATCGCCGGCGCGACCGTCGCCTCGGCCGCGATCGTCGGACTGTTCGGCGCGTTCATCCCGGCCGCGGCCATCGGCTGCCTCGGCGGCATCGTCGCGATCGGCGCCCTCGGCACCATCGCGGGCCAGCTGCTGGTCACCGCCCCGGTCGCCATCGGCGCGGCCATCCAATACTTCTCCACTATCAACCAGCCTCCGCCGGCCCCGGCGAAGTAGATAGTGGCGAAGAACCCGACGTCTCGTTCGTTGGGGGACACCCGACCCCGTTCGGCCACCCGGCCGAGCGGGGTCTTCGGCGTTGCACGCCATGCGGTCGTCACACGCACCTGCTTTACCCGCGAATGCTCCCTTGCGGTCTAGTACTCCAGCATCACGTGATGCTGGAGTACTAGTTCTACAACGACATCTACGCCGCCAGAATCGATCACGATCTGGTGCTGCTGTCCCAACTCCAAGCCGATGGGTTGCGGCGACTGTCGAGCCGCGCCTTCGACCTGTACGTCACCATGACCTACCGCCGGATCGAGCCGATCAGCCTGATCGAGTTCGATCTCGCGTGCACCGACGCGGCAGGGGGACACGCACCCCTGGCGGCCTATCTGTCCCTGGACAGACTGACCACCTTCCTCGAGCAGGGCTAGGGCCTAGTCGAGGGGGCGTAGGCCGATCATGGTATGTGAGTCGGTGTAGGTGTATGTGCCGCTGTTCTTTTCGGTGAGTTGGCCGCCGCCGGTGATGCCGGTCGGGGCGTCGGTGACGGCGCGGAAGGGGATGTCCCAGACCGTGTTGCCGGTGTGGGGGTCGATTGCCCACAGTCCCTCAGCGTCGGAGAGGACGGCGACGCGGCCGTTCCAGGTGTGGACGGTGCCGACGCGGCGGGTAGTGGTCTTCCAAAGCTGGTGGCCGGTGCGGAGATCCACGCCGGTGGCGGTGAATGCGGTGTAGTTGAAGAGCACAGCGGTGTCGCCGAGGGTGGCGACTCGCAGCGTCGTGTCGTGGGTGACCAGGTCGGGGTTGGTCCAGCGGACAGTGCCGTCGCGGCGGTCATAGGCGGTGTCGGCCAGCAGGATGGGAATGGTGTCGTCGGTGGGGCGATCGACTTCGACATCCTGCACTGCCGGGCTGTCGGTGCTGGCGAGGATGCGGCCGGTGCGGTCCAGGATATCGGCGCCGGTGCGGCCGTTGCTGCCTTCCAGGCGGGACCCGGTGCGCACGACGAGAGCATCGAAAGTTGTACGGGTGTAGGGCCATCCGTACAGTTCGGCGGTCCAGGTCGGATTGCCGGTGCGCAGGTCGAAACCGGCGAGGTCTGCGCCGAGTTCGAACACGCCCTGGCCGTGTGCGACATCCAGGGGTCGGCTGTAATCGCTCTCATACGAGGCGCCCATCGCGAAGGTGCGGGACCAGTGCGCTTTCGGGTCTGCGAGGGTGCCCGCGTGCACGCGCACGTCGTCGGATTCGACGTCGCCCTCCGCGACGTAGAGGCGATCGTGGTCGGCGGCGATGCCGAATGGGTACTTCCACTCGACCGGGGTGCGGGTGACGGCGCCGCTGTCGATGTCGAACCCGACCAGGGCGGGAGTATCGTCCGACAGGGAGGTGAAGCAGACGAGCTTGCCGTCGATCGGCACCTCGGCACAACCGCCCAACTTGGCGGCAGGCGCGCGCCAGCGCATCGCACCGGTTCGCGCATCGATGCCGTACATCTGCGGGTCGCGGAGCGACGACTCGCCCGGTGTGCCGATCACGGTGATCATCGTGTTTCCCGCGTCGATGAAACCGACACTGCCGTAGTCGTATTCGGTGCCGTCGACCGGGGTGTGGAACTTCGCGGACGCCTGGCCGGAGAGCTCGGCGGCCGTGCTCGACCACGCGAGACCTGGTGCGGCAGCGTTGGTTCCGGTGATCTTGCGGATGCTGTCCTCGGGGTGCAGCAGCACCGCGACCGCGCCCGCGCTGGTGCCGACGGCGAGCACCGCGGCGAGCACCAGACCGCGCACACCTGGCGCCCATGCCATCACTTCACCTCCAGATCGGGGGTCGACGCTATCGCCTCGAGTTGGGCGGCGCTGAGCAGTTCGGGTGCCGACTTCGCGGTGGAAGACACCTCCACCTCGGTGCCCGAGGGGTGTGTCACGACGACGGTCCGCGTCACCTGAGGTGAGTTCTCCCCGGTCGCCACGCCGGAACCATCAGGTTCCTGAGTCTCGATGACCGTCCCGTCCGGCAACGTCCGGGTGCTGGTCCGCGGGTCGCTTCTCGACGGCTGGGTGGATTCCGTTGGGCGCGTTGGTTCGACGGTGATCACGATGCGCAGCTCCGACTGTTGCCCGGTGGCGGTGACGCGAACCGCCTGGCATACGCCGGGTCCGTACGAGCCCGGCCGCAGGGCGCCCAGCGGCCGGTCGAGGACGAGGCCGTCGAGCTGTATCCGCGACAGCACCGAATCCAGCCTGCGGGCAGTTGTCTCGTCGATCGGAGTAGACGCCTTTTTTGGCGTTGGCCAGTAGCGGCAGGGCAGGGGCGCGTCCGGCGTTCCCGGCGGAACCGGTGTGGTGACACGGACGCCGGGCGCAGTCGCCAGCGCGACCAGTTCATCGATGGTCATCGGCACCTTCCCGGAGGGGAAGCTGGTCTCCGACGAGTCATCGGCGGACGCGTAAACCCTGCTGCCGTCGGGCGCATAGGCGGTGGCGCTGCGGCGGAGCGTGCGGACGCCATCGGTTTCCGACCAGGTGTCGTGGGTGTCGACGGTCGTGCCGTCGGGGAGGATGCGGCGCGCATCGAGGCTGCCCGCTACACACGCCGGGATCGGTTCGGTGGATTGCTCGACCGAGACAAAGAGCGAGCCCGTCTGGCCGCCCCGCGTCAGCGTCGCGTGTGCGGTCGTGGAACCACCGAATCGCGCGGCGTCCGCCGGGTCTTCGGGACTGTCGATGGGCTGGAAGACCAGCGAGTCGTCGAGGGACGCGAAGCCGAGAGCGACGCCGTCGGGCAGCGCGTCCAGCGCCGCCGCCGACATAGCGACGGCCTTGGGCCCGGAGAACCAGGGGTACGCCGGGTTGTCGTAACTGGGTCTTCCCTCCGAGACCATCGAGAACCCTTCGTTCTTGCCAGGTGGTTCGACCGTCGCACAGCCAGGAATCTGCGTCGGGTACGTGACCGGCGGGGTGACGTAGGTGTGCTCCTTCTCCGGCTTCGGCTTGGTGGTGGTCACCGGTGCGGTCGTCAGTTCGTGTTCCGGATGGTGCAAGAGTCCGCCGACGATCACTCCCCCCGCCACGATCGACAGGCAAAGCAGCCCTAGCGTCCACGCGGTGACGGCCCGCGACGGCTTGTCCGATGGTGTCTCGATGTCGTCCGACACGATGTTCCCTCCCGATGTCGATAGCACAGTATTGGGCGGTCGCGGCGCAGGGTGTACCGGGGTGCGCTCGCCTGCCGAGATCTGTTATAAGACAACGGAATTACGGACTGGCTGGCCAGCATTGCAGGGGGCGTCGGCACGATCCTCGGCGCGCTGGCCCACGGCCTACCCATGGTGCTGTGGCCCCAGGGCGCCGACCAACCCATCAACGCCGCCCGCGCCGTCGCGTCGGGAACCGCGATCACAGTCGATGCCGCGACCGCGATCTCCGCGGCGGTGACGGAGACGCTCGACGACGGCGCATACCGTGACCGGGCCCGCGCGATCGCGGACGAGATCGCCCAGCGTCCCCGGCCCGCCCACGGTGATCGAGGAGATCACGAACTCTTAGCACGCTGGGCAACAGAGTAGGGGCCGGTTGTGACCGGGCTACCCGGCGGTCCTCAGCTGACCGGAGTAGGCGTCGACCTGCACCTCGTAGTCTTCGTCGGCATTGCCGGGACTATGGATGTCGAACTCGTACTCGGCCGAGTTGCCCCCACCCTCGAGCTTCCACTTCTCGACACGACCGGCGGTGGGTCTCCACCCGCGCGAATCGTGAGCCGATCCGCCGAACCAGGTTCTCGAATTCCCGCCGCCACCGGACCGGGTCCACCCCGTCACCGACCGCTACCAGTTCAGTTGGGTTGCGCACTGTTTCCTCGCGCCCTCATCACCCGACGCCGCGAGCACCGCTCCAGCCGCTGCGTCGCACGCAGACCTCAGTGCTGCTTGTCGAGATAGGTGTGCAGCGCTTGTCCGAACCAGGTGAACACCGGTCCCAGATCCGGAAGCGGCGGCCAGCCGTTGATGATGGCGACCAGCTGCCAGTACCGCGCCACGCGAGGGTCGTTGGCGACCGCGAGCCGCTCGAGCACCCACCGCCGCAGCTGGTCGTCATCGGCCCGACCGAAGGTCTCGGCGTACCGTGCGGTCAGCGTGTCGACAATGTCGGCCGCACTCGCCGAATCCGGCGCGATATCCGCCGCGAGTGCCCGACCGACTTCCTCACACACAGTCTCGGTCAGATCGTGATGCAGGCCCGTGGTGTCGCCCTCGGCGCGTTCTTTGGCCTGATATTCGGCCATCCGCCGCACTGCCGTACGGAAGTCG
Source organism: Nocardia sp. Marseille-Q1738 (assembly GCF_965283145.1). NCBI lineage: Bacteria > Bacillati > Actinomycetota > Actinomycetes > Mycobacteriales > Nocardiaceae > Nocardia > Nocardia sp. Marseille-Q1738. Next base: position 283,757 of record NZ_CBDIMS010000005.1, read on the forward strand.
TTGTCCTGCACCAACTCTACGAGCTCCATCCATGCCCCGACCTGCTCGGGCGTGGGGTCGTCCGGAAGTTCCGGCATGCTCGAGCGCAGCAACTCCACCATGGCCGGATTGGCATCGACGCCGCCGAAGGTGTCGTCGATGAAGTCGTGGATGAAGCGGTGCCGTTCGGCTTCCGACAGATTCACCAGTTTGTGCATCAGATCCATCTCCTGTGGGTTCGAACCCCGTTCGGCTACCGCTTGCAACACCGCACGCCGAAGACGCAGCACGCGGATCTGCACGTCGAGGGCCGCTGCGTGTGCTCCAGCGACATCGGTCACCGAGATCTCGCGAACCAGGATGCGTCGGATTGTGGCCAGATCGATATCCAGCTCACGCAACGTCCGGACCAGTTCCAGGCGCGCCAAAGCGTGCACGTCATAGAGGCGGTAGCCAGCCGGGCTGTGACAGGTCGGCGGAACGATCCCCTTGTCGGAGTAGAACCGGATCGTCTTGACCGTCAAACCGGTCCGCTCGGCCAAAGCCCCGATCGTGAGGAGGTTCTCGTCGTCCATGCCCACAAGCTTGATGTCTCCCCCCGATGGAGACTCAACCCGACACCGCAATCCACCCCACAGCACCATTCTGACCAGCACCAACACCAACGATCACGAAGTCGCGCTGGAGTACTAGCGATGCGGTATATCGATCCGGTTGCTGTACATAACCGTTCTCGCGATCGCGGAAAAGATGTTGTATGCCGTTCTCGAAAATCCTTCTGCGAGTATGATTATCGTATGGATCTCGGATTCTGTCGTACTCGTCAGGCATGGCAGCGCCAACCCCGGAATATTGCGATGCCTTCAGGTTGAAAGCGTTGAGCTACGCACCGTCGCGTGACGACGCGTATTCGTCGGCGAATTCGCGCAGCATTTCGGCCGTGCTGGAGAACATGCCACCGTCGGCTGGGTCATAGTCGTCGATCATGAGTTTCATCAATCCGTACGCGGTGTCGCCGTCGGTGTCGAAGCCATATTCGAGCAACGGATTGACGTGATCGTAGAAAGAATTCTGGCGACCGAACCATTGATAATCCTCCCAGTGTGCGCCCGCGAACCTGATGAAGAGTTCGCCCAGAAAACATATGAAGGCGTCGGCCATGTCGGCGTTCTCGGGAGCCGTAGCGGTAGCCATATCAGGAAACAGTTCGGCTACAACGGCGTCCAGCCTGGACAATTCTGGAGCCCCTTCGGGCCACGGCTCAGATGGAATGTCGCGCAATCCCGCGTAATCGAGGAACTTCCGCACCTGGGCTGACCGCCGATTCGGGTCGACCCATTTTCCCCATTCGGTCTGCTCGACGGGTACGCCGAGATCCATCGTCATCTGCTCGTCATTCCCCACGTCTACCTCCTTCTCGTCATGGTCCGAACAGGTCAGTTGCGCTACAACGAATCCCGCGAACTTCCCGCATGCGATGTGATCTGGTTGACCGGGCGAATAGGTACTCGCGCGGAGGAAGCCGGTAATGCGATCAGTTGGCGGCGGCCATGACGAGATCGCGATAGGGCAGGTTGACGACGGGGTGGTCGGCTATGCGGAGTTCGAATTCGATCTCCTGGAGGTGAAGGGTCGCTGCCTCGGCGTCTGCGGCGGTGACCTCGGTCTCGACGTAGGTCCCGGCATCCTTCACGGCATCGATGCTGACGATGATGTCGTCGTGGTCAGGGTGCTGGTAGATGGTGCGATCTTTCTCGACGCGCACGAGTTGGACCATGCCGATTGCGGAGAGCAGTTGGTTGGCGGCGTCGGCTTGGTCCGGACCGTTGAGCGTGACGTTGGTTTCGCGTTTGGCGATCACGTTGGTGTCGCTGTGGGTGGCGGCGTTGGACGGCGGCTTGTAGGTGATCTCCGCGAACCCGTCGCGACACCGAATGCGAAGGCACTCAACAGTTTTCATGTAATCGACGTCTGGTCGGCTGTAGTAGGTGTCCACCTCGGCGAGGTGTCCGGCCTCGCGGTAGCCGAGTTCGGTGAGTCGTTGGCGCAGGGTGCTGGGGTCGGCGAGTTCGCGTTTACGCTCGACTTCGATCAAGTGCATGTGCTGGATCATCCTCTCGTGTGGATAGCGGTGTGAACACGGGCAAGGCTGGGCTTGGCGCAATGTTGCTGGATGGTGAACCGTCCCGGGTTTGGGGCCGTTTTGGGCTGTCCTGATGTTCTGTCCGCCGGTTGTGAGATCCCCATCCCCGACAGGGGCCGACCACACTGTGAGCCGATCGAGCGCGGACGGTTATCGGTCGCGGGATAGTCCGCGCGTGCGGTCCTGTCCGTGTCCGGTACCGCCACGCACAACGCCCGGCGCAGGACCAAGCGGCTCCCGCGCCGCCGCTGACGGTGGTTGTGCCTGGCCGAGCCCGAGAAGCTCGACTACGTCCGGGGGCAGTCCGCGGGCTTGGAGTCGTGCCAGTTCTTCCACGCGTTCCTTGTCGGCTGCCTCGCGTGCAATGCGGGCATCTTCGCGCGCTTTCTCCTCCGCAGTGCGGGCTTCGGCTGCTGCGCGCTCTAGGCTGGCAGCATCGGCCACGTCTCGGGCCGCCTGTTCCCCAGCGTCGACGGCTTCCCGTACCTGAAACTGTTCAGGCACCGGGAATTCCAGCGCCACCCGTTCGGCAGCCGCCCGTTCAACCTGCGCACGCTCATCGGGTCCCCGTGCCTGCCTGGCTCGCTCAGCTTCTTCCCTGGCCTGCCGACCACGTTCGATCTTCTGCGGGGCATCCGCCCGTCCGCGTGAAGCGGCTTCCCGGAACCGCAGCATCTTCCCGAATTTTTCGGCTCGCGCACGCGCTCGCGCCAGCAACGCAATTTTATCCCGCCGCTTCTGTAGAGCCTGAGCCTTCTCCTGCCGAGCTTTCTCCCGGATACCCGGCAATTCGAGCTGCTGCGCTTTACCGCGCTCCAGGGCGAGACCACGCGCCCAAATTTCGCGGGCGTCGGCTCGCGATATTACATTATGCTGAAATTGGTTCGGGAAATCACGGATCAAGCCGTCTATCAGTTTTTGCAGGTCTTTCGCTACCGTCTCACCTTCGACGGATCGCAAAATGTGCTGGTGGTTCGGATTCTCTTTAAGAATCTCTCGCATCGCCTCCAGCTGCTTTTTGTCTTTCTGCCCTTCGATTCGACCGGATTTATCTTCTATGGTGAATGTCCGTGCGCCGACTTGTTTGGAGTGGTCGACCCGGATTCGCCCCTTCGTGGTTTCGTATACTCGCGACCCTGGAACATACCCGTTCTCGCGGTCGCGAAAGAATCGGTCGATGCCGTTCTCAAATATCCTGCCGCGTTCATGATTCGGGAACTTGTCGCGGTCTCTGTCGTATTCGTCCATCGCTGGACACACCCCCCGGTGTGCGGAAAGCCCTTGTCAAGGAGGTTGTTTGGTTAGCCTTCATCGAGCAGTCGAGGCTTCTTCGTCAAGCTTCTCTTGGTGATACGCTGCATATTCACGGAAGATGGCAGTCATTGTGGAGAACATCCCGTCATAGACATCAGGGTCGAATCCGATCATGCTGTCCATCAGTCCCCATACGGTGTCTACGTCTTCATCCAACGTGTCAAATTGCAGGGCCGGATTCACGTGGTCATAAAATGAATGATCGCGACCGAACCATTTGTATTCGATCCACTCGGCACCTGCAAACTTGGTAAAGCACTCACCAATGAAACAGATGAAAGCGTCGGCCATGTCCGCGTTCTCGGGAGCCATCGCTGTAGCCATATCTGGGAACAGCTCGGCAATAATCGGATCGAGCCGCTTAACCTCCGCTGAGTCTTCCGGCCACGGCTCCGAGGGGATCTCACGTATGCCCGCATAGTCCATGAACTTCCGGGCTTGCGCCTTGCGGCGGGCCGGATCAACCCATTTCCCCCATTCGGTCTGCTCGACGGGTACGCCGAGATCCATCGTCAGCTGCTCCTCATTCCCCACGTCTACTCCTTCTCGTCATGGTCCGAACAGGTCAGTGTCGCGCCCGCACGTGTCACCGGGCAAGCGGGCGGGCTGGGTGTCGCATCATCGCTCGACATACAACTGCTCACACGGCAAACGGGGCAGGCGATCAGCCCCGCCACTGGCGACGCACACGGCGTCGGTGCAACGGCGGATACCTTCGTCTTGCACAAACACCAGAGCCGCCGTCAAGCACGCCGCGTAGTGCAGCTGGTAGCCGCGAATCCGCACAATCAGGTGCACGTCGGGTTCGTCCGGGAGTGGTGAAGTCATCACATGCCCCGGTCCTGGAAGCATCGGTGTTCGTCGCGAGAGAGGATTCCTGCCGAGGAGTGGTGCGGTTCGGCTGTGTAGGGTTGCATGTGAGGGCCTTCCGTGAAGGTTCACCGTGGCGTGAATGCTGCTGTGGTGCAATGAATTCGGAGAGCGGGGAAAGGCTGGCGGGCGGGTTCGGTTGGGCAGACCGAAGCGGAGCCCCGTCCGCGCAGCCTTCCCCCTTTGGGTGCCCCGGCACGTGCGTGCTCCCTCTGGTGCAAAGGGGGGACCAGCGGGCGCGTATCCACGCCGGGGCGGTCTAGGTGGTTCAGGTGCGGTGGATGTGCTGGCCGACGATCGCGGGGATCAACAGGTCCAGAAAGGTGATGTCGTCGGTGTCGGGGATGTTCTCGATGATCGGGTCGAGCAGCGGTGCCGCGTACAGGCGGCCGGTGTGGGGTGCGGCGGCGGTGCGGGCGCTGCTGATCAGTTCATAGATCACCATCGCCATCACACGAACGCGGGTGGTGTCGCTCATCCCGTCCCGCGCGGCATCCGCGGTGGCGGCTACCAGGGTGCCGATCACGTCGGTGAGGACGTCCAGCTCGGCGGAGGCGCGCTCGGCGTCCTGGTCAGCGGTCACCGACCGGCCTGCGGCGGCTGCGCCGGTGGTGGGCAGGCTGGGGAGTGAGTTCGGCGTATCGGGTGCGGTCGAACACGATGCGGATACCGATCCACGGGCATTTCTGGCCTCCGAGTGCGATGTCCATCGGGGAGTCGTGGTCGGCCATGCGGCCGTTGACGACCTTGACCATCTGCCCGAAACAGTTCATGGAGGGGCACTTCACCGACAACACCTCTCCGGTGTCGTGGTTGAAGGTGAACAGGCCGCATTGCTCGACGGTGATCCACGGTGCACATGCCGGGCCGCACCCGTACGGCACGGGGGCCGTGGTGGTTTCAGGCATACGCCCTCACCACCCGCCGCTGCCGCGCCCGCTGAGCGACGCATCCCCGGATCGCCTCGACCACAACCCGCCCCGGCGGCCGGTAAGCGTCGCGGGGTGGTTGTACCCATGCCCGGAACAGGCCGGGGCGCTGTCCGGGGCCGGGCAGAGCGATGTCTCCGGCGCGGAGAATCGAGACGTTCAGCCGCGACATTTCCGCGAACAACCGAATGTCGTCCGGCAGGTCCGGCCCGGTCAAGAATGTCCAGTGCCGCGAGCGCGGATGCGTCAGTACCGGCCCGGCCTGCTGGCCACGACGGTGCATCCATGCTTTGACGTCCGCGCCGATGAACGCGGGCATCATCAACCCGCACACCCGACCCACGCGCAGCGTGATTCGACCCAGATGCGGCGGATCGACCTCGGCGGGCAGGTCACACACCGTCCGGTAGAAGTGACACACCGACAATGGTGTGTGCCCAGGCTGTTTCGATGAATCCACAAACGACTCCCTGCTCGATGCACTGGTGTGCACCCGCCGCCGGGGAGCCGATGAGGGGCACCGCATCAACCCGGCGGCGGGGCTACCTCCAGCCTGGTCATGCTCGGTATGTATTCCCAGGCACCGAATGCGTACGGAGGCTGTACTCTTCCCGTACGGACCGTCGCAGGCGCGGGCAAGGGGTGGCCAATGTTCGTTATCGACAAATGGACGCGAACCGAGGTTCGAGCTTTGCGCGTTGCCGCTCTACGGATTACGCAGGAGGAGTTTGCCGAGACGCTCGGGTTCAACGTCGAGACGATCCAGAAATGGGAACGGAAGACAAGGGCCGATCGCCCGGTCGTACGCAAGTCGGCAGCGGCGCTCGACGAGCAACTTCGGCGGCTCGACGCCAGTCAGCTCGAACGGTTCCGGTCGGCACTCGCGAATGCACCCGCACTCCAGGACAGGCATTCTGTACGCAGCGGCACTGTGATCTCGGGTGCAGACGAGTCGCCGCGGATAGGAGATCTTGGGACTGTTGCGTGGGAAGTCGAGGACGACGTGAAACGGCGTGAGTTCGGCAAGCTGGCCACGGCCGGAGCGGTTGCGATCTTTCTCCCTGAAGGCCGCGGCCGGATCGGCAAGAGCGACGTCCAACGGCTCTTGGCTGGTGTCGACGCACTCGATCAGGAGGATCAGCGCACAGGCGGAGCCCAATTGGTTGATGTTGCCGTCGAAAAGCTGGCGCACGCCATAGACTGGCTCGAAACCGGTGCATTCGACCCGGCTACTGGGAACGCATTCACCAGGGCGACCGGAGAACTTGCGGTGCTCGCTGGGTGGCTCGCCTACGACGCGGATCGGCACCCGCTCGCGCGCCGATGCTTCGCTGACGCCATGGCGCTCGCCACCGAGGCCAACGACAGTGACCTGATCGCACACACTTGCTTGTATGCGGCGCTTCAATCCTGCTCTCTTACACGTGCCGACCTCGGCGGAAGCCCCTATAAGGCGCTGCAACTGTCCAATCGGGCCCGCGACCTGATGCGTGGTCGGCCACCAGGTCGAATCCATGCGTTGATCGCCGTTCGTGAGGCGCAGGCGTACGGTTTGCTCGGTGACCGAGCGGCATTCGGCCGGGCCATTGCGACAGCATGGCGTGAGTTGGACCAAGCCATGCAATTCGAGCCGCTGGAGGAAGTTCCGCAATGGCTGCGATTCGTGACATATTCGGAAATCGCCGACCACGAGGCCCGCGGCTACGCTGACCTGGGTGACTTGCGTCGATCTGTCGAGTTGTATGCGACTGCCGTGGACCGACCCGCAGGAGTGCGTAACGCCACGATCGTGCGCGCATGGTCGGCTGCAACCAGGGCTCGCCTCGGCGACATCAGTGGCGCACTCGAGCATGGGTTCCCGGCGTTGGTGGACCTGTCCGCCATGGCGTCGACACGCATACTGCGTCGCCTCGAGCCGGTTCGGACAGCGGTCGATCAACTGCCCGCCGGTGTGGATTTCCGCGACCTGTACGACTCCCTGGCTCAGAAAGCGATAACCGCATGACCGGTTTGCCGGACGGCCTGGAATTCGAGCACTGCACTGCTGCCGAAGCACGTTCTCGACGCCAAATGGTCGAGGATATCTACCGCCGTTCATATGTCGATGCCATCGCCTCCGGAGACCCGTTCGACTCGCCCTCGGAATTCATGCGCCGGTTCGATTCCTACACCGAGCCCCGTAACAGCGGATTCGCGTATGTGCTTGCGCGAGTTAACGGTAAGCCCGCAGGCCAGATCTGGGGCTGGCCGCTACCCCCGAACGCGCGATGGTGGACCGGATTGCATCTCGACAGCGGCGACCTCGAGGAGTTCACTGCCGAGGGCGGCACACGCACGTTCGGGCTCAGCGAGATCATGGTGTGCGCCGAGTATGCCGGCCAGGGCATCGCACACGCTCTGCATGACGAATTGCTCAGCTCCAGAACCGAGCAGCGTGCGACACTCCTCGTCGAAGCGGACAACGACCGCGCCTACGAGCGCTATCGGCGATGGGGCTGGAAGAAGGTCGGATGGCGGCGCCCATCCTGGCCCGACGCCCCACATTTCGATGTGCTGATCCGCGAGTTGCGCTGACCGAAGAACCCAACGTCTCGTTCGTTGGGGACACCCGACCCCGTTCGGCGACCCGGTTCGGCGACCCGGCCGAGCGGGGTCTTCGGCGTTTGCCGGCCGGGACGTTGTCGCTGGAGCGCGATCGTGCTTGTGCGGCGCTCGCCGGTCCAGCCACGGAGGGGACGCACATAGTTAATATTTGGCTAATTCGCCTCGGCTGATTGTGGTGGCTGCGTATCGTAACCGGAACAAGGCTTTGGCGCCGGTGATCCCGGGGGTGGTTATAGTGGCGCAAGCTACTGGCAAGTACCTGGCAAATGCGCGGAGTTGCTTCTCGGCAGATCAGCCGTGACACCGAAAAGGAGCCCTATATGCCTCAGCTTCCGAACCCTCCCGAACCGGTCCTGGAGCCGGAGGCCCGGCGACTTGCCGAGGCTACCTCGGCGCACCCGCGTATCTACGAGGTTCCGCCCTCGCAGGGACGTGACATTCTCGCCGATCTACAGTCCGGAGAAGGTGTCCACAAACCTCCGATCGATGCGGAGTGGGTGTCGGTTCCGGGTGGTCCGACGGGATCGGTGCGCACCCGCATCGTCCGGCCCAAGGGCCTGCGTGGCCGCCTGCCGGTGATCCTTTACATCCACGGCGCCGGGTGGGTTTTCGGTGACGAGAACACGCACGACCGGCTGGTCCGCGAACTGGCCGACGGCGCCCAGGCTGCGGTGGTGTTCCCCGTGTTCGACCGGTCGCCGGAGGCCAAGTATCCGACCGCGATCGAACAGAACTGGGCCGTCGGAACCTGGGTCGTCGAACACGGCGCCGAACACGACCTGGATGGTTTGCGGATGGCGGTCTGCGGTGACTCCGTCGGCGGCAACATGTCGGCGGTGTTCGCGTTGATGGCCAAGGACCGCGGCGTGGTGAACCTGTCGGCGCAGGTGCTGCTGTACCCGGTGACGAACGCGGATTTCGACACCGCCTCCTACCTGCAGTTCGCCGACGGCTACTACCTGACTCGCGAAGGCATGCAATGGTTCTGGGATCAGTACACCACCCACCCGCAGGAGCGTAAGGAGATCTACGCCGCGCCGCTTCTGGCGAGCCCGGACCGGTTGCGCGGCCTACCGACCACGCTCGTGATCACCGGCGAGGCCGACGTGCTGCGGGACGAGGGCGAGGCATACGCGGCCAAGCTGCGCGAAGCCGGGGTCGAGGTGACCGCGGTACGGGTGCTGGGCATGGTGCACGACTTCCTGATGCTCGACAGCCTGCGTGAATGCCACGCCACCAAAGTCGCTCGCACGCTCGCCGTAGAGGCGCTCGCCGAGGCGCTGCACGGCGCCAATGCCCGGGCTACGATCCCGCACTGGTTCCACACCCCGGCGCACGTCTGAGTTGGCAGCATGGCCGGGGTCGCCGACTCAGGACTTCCCTGCCGCACGCCGCATCTGGTCCTCCGCTTGATCGGGTGGGGTGCCGGCGGGGATGACGAGGAGACACACATGGGTGTCGTTCGTGCCGATCAGGTGCATGGTGCCGGGTGGTTGGCCGGCGTCGGGTCCGTGTACTTCGACGCCGTCCTGGTTGTCGATGCGGCGTTGGCCGAGACTGACCGCGTTCCAGTCGAAGCTGACGCGAGCGGTGGGGCCGAGGCGTGGGGTGAGGGCGCTGATCAGGTCGTGCAGTTCGGCGGTGAGGTTGTTCGTCCATGGCCACCAAGCGCCGTCGACGCGCTCGGAGTGGGTGCCGGGTTCACGTAGCAGGAGGCGTGGGGTGCGGGTCGGTGTTCCGAAGGGTTGCCGGTTGGGTTCGGGCGGGCCGGTACTACGGCTCATGTCGTGGTGGTTGGTGATCGGGCGTTGTCGAACGATTCGGGGCATGTCTGTTCCTCTGCTCATCGGGGTGTGCGAGTTGCCGATTCGGGGGTGACGGCGGCCATCAGGGCCGTGTGCGCGGTGTCGTAGGCGGTCGACGATGGGATCACGCGGAGCACGATCAGGTCGCTGTCGCGGCCGAAGACGTACAACGTGTTCCACAGTTCGAAGGGGTAGGGGTCGAGGCGGACTGTGTGACCTTTGACGGTCGTCTGCCGGGGCGTGTCCGACCAGCACGCGGGGTCGTAGACGACTCGCCAGATGGGGCCGAGTCGTACGGTCAGGACGGCGAGGAGATCTGGCAGTTCGGTGGTGAGTTCGCGGGATCGGGGCCACCACGCGCCGTCGATGTATCCGCCGCGTTGGGTTTTCGGCTTCAACCTCAAGCGGGGTGTGAAGTCGGGCGGAACGCGATGCCGGGCGTACTGCGGGCGCATCTGTTCGGGCGCCATGGTGGTGCTGTCGTTTCGGCGGTGGAATCGCATTTCGAGTCCTCTCGGGGCGCTGTTCGCGAATGGTCGCGCCATGGCGTGGGTAGCCGCCGGCGCCGCGCGTATGACCATGCGGCGGCGGTCAGGGTGGCGTCGCCCGCGACCAAGTGGCCATTGGTGCCCGCGAGCATGAGCACCGAACCGACGGCGACGATGACTGCGGGCATCATGATCCGCAGGTCGCCGATGCGAAATCCGATCATGAGACGCCTCAGCGGAGGGTCATGAGCCGATACCTGATTTCGGTCCGGATCGGCGACGTGCATACCGGGTAGTCGCCCTGTATGTCCAGTACACGCCGTTTCCCTCACGTTGTCAACGTTGTAGGTCTACACTCGTAACTTCATCGGAGATTCCGAGGACGATGGAGGCATCCGAGATGGCCGAAGTTCCGAACCGGCGGCCGGACCGCGCCAATACCGGCCGGGGCAGCGGTCCGGTCACCAGGGCGGCCGTGCTGGCCGCGGCGCTCGAGATCATCGATCGCGATGGGGTCGACGGGTTGTCGATGCGGCGGCTGGCCGAGGCGGTGGGCCGGGACCCGATGGTGATCTACCGCCATGTGCCGAACAAGGCGGCTGTGCTCGATGGTGTGGCCGAGATCGTGTTCCAACAGCTGTCGGTCGATATCGCCGCCCCGGACTGGGCGGCGCAGTTGCGGGTGGTCGCCCGCGATTTCCGCCGGCTGGCTCTGGCTCATCCGCGGGTGGTGCCGCTGCTGGTCACCCGGCCGCTGGCCACACCGTTGGGGTTGCGCCCCTCTGCGGTGGTCCGTCCGCTGGAAGACATCCTCCAATTGCTCACTCGCGCCGGGTTTTCCGGTGCCGACGCGCTGCACATCTACCGTGCGGTGTTCGGATTCCTTTACGGGCACGTTCTGAACGAGTTGCAGGAGATCGTGGAGCGTCCCGAGGAGACCGACGACGTGCTGCGGCTCGGGCTGCACCGCCTGCCGATAGGGCAGTTCCCGTTGTTGCGTGAACTCGCACCGGTCCTGGCCGCCTACGACGGCGCAGCCGAACTCGAACGCGGTCTCGACATCCTGCTCACCGGTCTCACCGCCACGCTGCCCGACCCCGGGCGATGACGTGTCGCTCGGTCTGCGTCGACGGCCCCGCCTTCGAAATCCCAACATTGCTGTGCGGCAATCCTTTCGGCGTCATGGTCGACGCTCCCATTTCGGCCGCGCGGCGGCCGGGATCAAGGTCTCGGTGAGACCGGTGATCAGGATGTCCAGGCCCCGTTCGAGCTCGGCTCCGCCGTCGTAAGCGGCCAGATCCGAGGCGAGACCGCGAAGTAAGGGAAATTCGCCGACCGGCAGGCGATGCAGGCCGAGACGCAGCAGGTCGGTGGTCTCTTCCGGGCGTTCGACGATTTCCTGGAGTTCGTCGAGGACGTGGCCATAGAGGAATCCGAACAGCGCGCGGTAGATGTGCAGGGCGTCGGTCCTGCTGAATTCGGCTCGGGTGAGTAGCTCCAGGGTCCGTTCCAGCGGCCGCAGCATCCCGAGTGGCCGCAGTCCGAGCGGGGTGGACAGCGGGTGAGTGACCAGCAGGGGAACCACGTTCGGGTGGGCTACGGCCAGCCGGCGGAAGTCGCGGGCGACGATGCGCAGTTGACGGCGCCAGTCGGGGTCGGTGGGGTCGACAGTCAGTTGCTCGAGCACGATCTCGGCGACACCGTCGAGGAGTGCGGCTTTGTTGGCCGCGTGCCGGTACAGCACCATCGGGTCGCGGCCGAGCGCCTGGCCGAGGCGCCGCATCGACAGGTGCTCGACACTATCGCGATCGATGATCTCGAGCGCGGCCGCCAGCATCGCGGACCGGGTCAGTGGGGTGTTCGTGGTGTTCCCGCGGTCGGCGCGACCTGCTGAGACGTCGGTGGAAACGATGGGTTCGGCCTTGATTCGGCTCATCGGATCAGCGCCTCCTCTCGGTCGGACGCTGTCATTGTTACCGTTGTAAGTCTACGCTGTAGACAGACGGCGTATCTAGACCCTAAGCTGGGTGCGACCGGTTCGCGCATTTTGCTGGTAGGCCGATGCGAAGGAGTTCGTGGCCGAACTGCGCAACCGGGAGATTGGAACGTTCCGATGACGATCAAGAACAAGATCGCGCGCCGGGCCCGGTCAGGGCGGGTGAGGTTGCGGACGCTGCTTGCCAAACCCGACGAAGACAGCCGCCGCCGGACGGACATCGGCGGCAGGCGTCCCGACGGCCCCATCGAACGAGTCGTGGACAAACTGAGGCAGGCCTTCAAACACTGACCCGGTGTCGGCGCATTCCCTCGGCGCGGACTGCGCACCGCGCTGAGCCTCGCACGCCGGTTTCCTTCCTCGCGAGGCTCGGACTCCTGGTGCACTGGTGCGGAGCGGCCGACTTCACGCGCTCATGGTGCTGAGGCGGGTTACAAGTTGTGCCCTCACCGGCTCGGGCAGATGGTGCGGTAGGGCAGGTCGGGCGCGAGGATGGCCCATTCTTCGGTGCTGAGTTCGCGGCCCGCTGTTCGGCAAGCCACGGTGACGGGGTCGGCGACGATTTCGGTGATGGAGCCTATGTCCCACAGGACCGGGGTGTCGCCGGTGCTGACGGCGAGGGTGTGGCGGTCGGGGCTGAACGCGATCGTGCGCACGGACTCCGGGTTTCCGGCGAGGGTGGTGAGCTGGCGGGGGCGTGTGGGGTCGCTGACGTCCCAGAGAATCGCGGTCTTGTCGTAGCCGCCGGTGGCGATGATCCGTCCGTCCGGGCTGTAGCTGATCGCGTAGACCGAGCTGGCCTGACCGTGCATGGTCGCCAGGAGTCGGGGGCGGGAGCGGTCCGTCAGATCCCAGAGTGTCGCCTTGCGGCCATCTTCCGCCATGGCCAGGATGCGGCCGTCGGGGCTGAAGGTCGCGAAATAGAACGAGTTCGTGTCCTGGATCTCGCCTATCGGACGCGGCTGGGTGGGGCCGGTGATATCCCAGACCACGGCGGTCTGGTCCGCACTCGTGGTGACCACGGCGCGCCCGTCCGGAGTGAAGGGCACAGCCGACACCAGATAGCGGTGGTTTCCGACGGTAGCCCTCCGCACCGGTTGGGCAGGCTGGGTGATATCCCACAGGCCCATGGAGCCGTCCTCGTTGCCCAGCGCGACCAAGCGGCCGGTGGGGCTGACGGACGCGGCGGTGATCGTGCCGCGGTGTTCGGGCAGCACCGACAGCCGGTTCGGCCGGGTGGGATCGGTGACATCCCAGAGCGCGGCAATGCCGTCCAGGCTGCCGGTGAGGAGCGTGCGCCCCTTCGGCCCGAAGGCGTAGGGGAACATCCCGGTGAGCGTCGCCAGTCGCCTGCGCCCGGCCACGTCCCAGAGGATCGTGGTGTTGTCGTCGCCACCGGTGGCGAGGATCTGACCGGTCGGGTCGAACGCGCTCCCGAAGATGCTCTTGCTGTGCCCGGCCAGGTCGGCCGATCTGATCGGCGCCGCGTCACCGACCACGTTCCACAGCACGGAGCTGTGGTCCGCGCTGCCCGTGGCCGCTCGGCGGCCTTCCCGGTCGAAAGCGACCGAGAACACCGGTTCAGCATGGCCGCCAAGGGTTTTCAGCAGTGCAGGGCGTTGTGGATCGGTGACCCGCCACAGGATGGCGGTGTGGTCCTCGCTGCCGGTGATCACGGTCTGCCCGTCGGGGCTGAAGGCCGCCGCGCGCACCGTGCCGGTGTGCCCCGTCAGGGTGCTGAGGCGCGTCGGGTGTGCCGGGTCGGTGATGTCCCAGAGCAGCGCCGTGCGGTCTGCACCCCCGGTGATCAGCAGGTCACCGCCGCGGGCGGTGGCCATCGTCCAGATCGAATTGCCGTGGTCGGTCATCGTGGCCAGCGGCCGGGGTGCGGCCGGGTCGGCGATGTCCCACAGCCGGACCGCGCCGTCGTCGCTGCCGGTGATCGCGGTGCGCCCGCCGTTGCCCAGTGCCACCGCCCGTACCGGGCCGGTGCGGCCGGGCCCGCCGACCAGCGTGGAACGCAGCTTCGGACGGGCCGGGTCGGTCACGTCCCACACCGTGGCCTTGTTCCGGTCGCTCGCGTTGTCCCAGCTGGCCACAAGCAGTGTGCGGTTGTCCGTGCTCAATGCCAGCGACGAGGTCCAATTCAGCGCACCGGCCAGCGTGGCGAGCACGCGCGGACGCGCCGGTGTCGTCATGTCCCACAAGGTCACCAGGCCGGTGGTGCCCGCGGTCGCCATCATGCGGCCGTCGGAGCTGAAGACGATCGCCCAGACCTCGCCCTCGATCTCGGTCGGCATGGCCAGTCGCGCCGGGTGCGCCGGATCGGCGACATCCCAGATCACCAGTGGCGCATCACCTCCGCCGGTGACCGCGATCGGTCCGCTCGGGCTTAATGCCACGGCGGATACCGGGATACGCTGCCCCTCCAGCGTGCCCGCGTAGTGGTTGCCGAGCAGGGTTGTCAGCAAGCCCGCACGGGCCTCGGGGCTCGGGTGCACGGCCATCGCGGCGATACCGAGCCGCAGTGCGGTGCCCGCCTGGGTGTCGCGAGTCGCCGCGGCCTGCGACAGCAGGCTGTGGCCACCCGCGACCACGCGCTGCCGCTCGGCATCGCGCCACTGGCTCAATGCCACCGCGGCGGCGGCGACGCTCGCCAGGGTCAAGGCCGACAGGACTGTGAATGCGATTATGAAACGCCGAGTGCGCCTGCGCTTTTCCGACTTCACCCGATCCTGGGTCGCGGTCAGGAATTGCCCGGCGTCCACGGACAGCACCACCGCCCGTGGATCGCCGAGGGCGAACTCGGCCGCGGTCAACTGGTCGCTGGTCCACAGCAATCGCGGCTGCTTCTGGCCGCTGACCCACTCCCGCGCGGCGAGTTCTACCCGCCTGGCGGTGTGCAGCGCCTGCAACGACGTGGTGACCATCGCCGCCAGCGGTGGCCACGCGGTGAACAGCGCCTCGTGCACGAGCTCGGCCCACCGCGTGCCGCCGTCTCCCGCGGTGGTCAGCAATTTGGCCTCGACGAATACGTCGAGCGCGCGGCGCAGCTGCGGATCGATCGCGTCCAGATCGACTCTGGCACGCACCACGCGCGGCTCCTCCTCCAAGAGCTCGGCACGGACCAGTCGCACCAAGCCGACGAGGACTTGCTCCTCGGTCAGCCCGCTGACGTTGCGTGCTTCGACGAGTGCGTTGTCGGCGTAGTGCACCAGCGCCTTTTGCACCCCGCCGATCTCAGGATCCAGATAGGACTCCAGAGTCAGGGTGTCGCCGGGAGTGCGCCCGTCGGCGAGGCGCTCCAAAGTGAATGCGAGCAGCGGCAGTGCTTCGCCGCTGCCGGTGTCCTCGACCAGTTTGCGCACCAGCGCGTCTTCCAGCTTCAGGCCCGCGGCCTTGGCCGGTTCGGTGATCACGACCCGCAGCATGTCCCGAGTCAGCGGCCGCAGCGGGAACACACCGGGCTCCACCTCGATCAGCGCGATCAACTGGTCCTGGAACTCCGAGCGGGCGGCCAGCACTACGCTGACCGGCCCACTCAGCGCCGCTCGCACCAAGGCGGCCAATCGATCTCGCTCGGCTTCGTCCGCGCGCAGCAGTTCCTCGCCCTGATCGATGATCAGCAGCAGCCGCTCCTTGGAACCGAGCAACCGCCGCGCCACCGCGGTGAGCCCGTCCTCGCCGCTCAGCAACGCCGCGATCTCGGCCTCGGTCAGCGACGCGCCGACCTCCTGCGCCGTGTCGGCCAGCGCGGTCACCGCCGCTGCGATCGGGTGGGTTCCGGGAGTGAACGGCTCGGCCACCAGCCAGCTCGGATCGGCGGCCAGCACGGCCGCCACCCCGGCGCGCACGAAAGAAGACTTCCCGCAACCGGATTGCCCGCTGACCAGCAGCAGCCGATCGCTGGGACGATCGCCCAACGACCGCAATCGTCCGGCGGCCTCCAACGACTCCTCCGACCGGCCACGGAACATCGGCGCGGCCTCCCGCTGGAAGGCATGCAGTCCGGGGTAGGGCGGCAGATCGACCGCCGCGGTCGACGGGTCCAGCGCGACGGCGATCGCCCGCAGCCACCGCCCATCGCCGTCGAAGTCGATCCGGTGGTATCGGTCCAATTTCGGGGCCTTCACCCCGGCCTCGCACCGCAGCGGAAGCAGCCGCCTGCCGGAGGCCTTGGCGAGGACGAGTTCGTACGCACACCACTTCGACTCGAGATAGGCGGAGGTGACTACGCACAGCATCGCGTCGGCCCGATGCATTTCTCGGTAGATCCGCTGCTCCCAGTCCTCCCCGAAGACCATGCCGTGGTCGGGGGAGCGATCGAAGAACACCTCGTATCCCGCGGCGGACAGCCGGTTGTACACCATCTCGGAAATAGCGGAGTCCGGTCCGGCGTGACTGAGGAAAATTCGTTCCATGACTACCGCCTCGCAGCGACGACAGGTGTCACCGAGATGGTCGGCGGTGCGGCGCTTACCGTTACGTCATAATTGGCCGAATTTGACTGTGCGGCCGAGCTTTCCAGAAAAATTCGCGTACCGCGCGGTGTGTTCTGGGAATTCGTTGACGGGTTGCCGTGACGGGACTCTAATGAAAACCATGAAGCTGTTCCGGAGCCGGTCGGCCTTCGTTCCGCTCCTCTCGACCGGATTCGCCATCATCGCCCTCGTTCTCGGCACGGCCACCGCGTCGGCCGACCCGATGCAACGCGCCGAGCCGCTGCTGACCGCGAACTGCACCTTCGCCCAGGCCGATGCCGCACTGCACGTCGAGTCACCCCAACTGGCCGCAGCACTCGATTCGTATCCCACGTTCAAGGCCGATCTGCGGCGCAAATTCGATCAGCCGGTGGAGCAGCGGCGTGCCGCCCTGCGGCAGATGATCGAGCAGAACCCCGAGCTGGCGCGTGAGCTCGACGAATCGCCGCGCTGGGCGCACCTGCGCAACGCCGTGTTGGCTGTGGCGGTCACCTGCGCGAACTACTGACCGAGGCGGGCATTATCCGGCGTCCAGGCTGCATTTCGTCGGATTGGTGTGCCTGCCGAACGCATTCTCATGCCCGAATTCACGGCACGGCGCCCGGTGTGCGGGAATCCTTCCCGCGCACCAGGCGCTCGCGTATCCTCAGTTGCTCCCGCGTCTCCAAGCGGTACGCCAGCGTCTGCCGAACCCGTTATCGGCGTGCGGCGTTCGCGGCCGTGATGAACTCGATCTGGGCGGGTGACGGTCCGCAGAACTCGCTCTCGATCCGGTCGGCCTCGCCGGCCTGCATCTGGTACAGGCTGTCGCGCAGGCCCGTGTCACCACCGTGGAACCCTTCCAATAGCTTCATCCACTGCGCCGCCAAGTGCTGCGCCTCGGGTGAGGCCGGGTCCATTCCCACTGCGATCGCCGCGTCGACCTTTGGGATGAGCTCACCCCATTCCGCTTCGGCTTGCCGGATGTGCTGTTCACCGAGCTCCTCCCGACGCCGCGCGAGCTGCGTCAATTGCTCTCCGGTGAAATACTCCTTGAAGGTGTCGTCGACCATGACGGTCCTCCTGATCAATTCCAGGAAGCGATCCGCGGATGCGTCCGGCCTGCTCTCCGCCGTAGCGGCCAGTGCCGCGACCAAGGCATGAAGTTCCTGGGTCGCGGCCAGTTGCGCGGCCAGAAAGTCGCGATGAGCAGACAGCACCTGCGTCATCGCCACAGTGCCCTCGAGCAGGTCCGTGATCTGGTCCAGTCCCAGGCCCAGTTGACGCAGGGCCAGCACCTGGTACAGACGCTCGACATCGCCGGCGGTGTAGAGCCGGTGTCCGGTGCTGGTCCGCTCCGCAGGATGTACCAACCCGATACGGTCGTAGTGATGCAGCGTCCGCACCGTCAGCCCGGCCTCGCCCGCGAGTTCACCAACCTTCCATACGCGCTCGGTTCCGTGCTGGTCCATCCGTTTCATCCCACTTCCACCGACGCACCTTGCGCCGGTGTCGCCGACGGTAGAACCTGACCTTACGTCAGGTGCAAGCCGAAACACGTCTGTCGAATCCAGCAGTCACGCTGTGTCGACACATTCTCACCAATGGCTACGAGGACACAGAACCTAGCCGTGCACTGGTCAAGACAAGACCCAGCCCGCGATACGGCGAGGTCAGCCGAGTTCGCGCGGCTGATGCGCTGAGCCCCATTGCGCATTCGACTGTGCGACAACGCTGTCCAGCCGTTCGGCGAGCACCTGCCGCGCGTCGGCGCCGTCGTAGGGGACGAGTGCGGCGAGATAGCGGACCTTCTCCTGTTTCAGCGCCTCCGTGGTGGCGCGATAGGTGAGCCAGTTGGCATGCCATTGGAACAGCTGTTGGGCGCCCTCGGCCACGACGACGATCGCCGACAGCGTGGCCGTGATCACCGCGGGCGCCGACAGGGCCGCGACGACGGGCACCGCCCCGCCGACGACGATCTGGCCGAGCTTCACCCGCTTGTAGGCGCGTTGCATGGACGCGCTCTTCTTGCTGTACCAGTTCAGTTGATCGACGAACCGTACCCACACCGGGTCGGTGTCGTCGGGTTGTCGCGCGATGGATGTTTCCGGCAACGTGCCCCTGCCCGCCTACGATGGTCAGCGCTGTACAGCCAGGAATTGCTTCAAGGCCACATGGTCCGGAATACCGGCGTTCCCGAACGTCGCGCACTTCTGAGCCGCCGCCCAGGACGCGATGTCCAGCGCCGCGTCCACCGGTGCGCCCGCTGCGATCGCCCAGGCCAGCGCCCCGTGGAACGTGTCGCCCGCACCGCAGCTGTCTTCCACCGTGACCTCGAACGCTCGATAGCGGTGCGTACCGGTCGCGTCGAGGTAGACCCCACCCCGCTTGCCTTGCGTCGCCACGAGGACTTTCGGCTCGAAGTCGGCGAAGGCCCGCGCCATGGCGCTATCCAGCGGCTCGCCCGGGTGCCTGCGGGTGAAGAACTTCTCCGGAGCGGCGATGTAGTCGACGCCGTGCAGGAATTCCTCGCTCGACTCCTTGTACCCGCCGGTGTCGATCACGATCGGAACACCCAGCTTTCGACACGACTCGATGGCCGCCTTGCTCAGTGCGGGGTCGGTGCAGTCGAGCAGCGCGGCGTCCGCCCCGGTGAACGCCTCCGCCAAGGTGCCGAGCATCGCCAGGTCGGCCCGCGGTTGGGGCGTCCAGATCGTGGTCCGGGTTCCGCGATCGGCCGCGATGATCACCGCGGAGTGCTGGCTCTCCTCGGCGCGCTCGAAGAGGACGAGCTCGAGCGGTTCGCTCGTCAACTCGCGTCGCAGCACCTCCGCGTGAATGCCGGTGCCGCACATCGCATAGAGGCCGACGCCGCCTCCGCCCAGTCGTGCCGCGGTGATGGACCCTCGACCGGCCGGTCCGCCTATCACGACCGTGTGCCTGCGGACCGGATTCTCGCTGTCCTCGGCCGGGTGGGTGTCCAGAACGTAGAGGTAGTCGATCGTGGCCATGCCGACGACCGCCACCTTCGGCATATCCTTCAGGCGAATCTGCTGACGATCCATGCGCTGCCTGCCTCCGCTGACTCCGGAAAGTGGATGTTGTCGAGTTCTGCCGCTTCGGCGATGGGGCGAGTGGTGACGACGACCGCCCTGGGGTTGCGGCGCAACAGGGTGGCCGGTACTCCGGCCGTCTCGGGGAAGTGCGTCATCTGGTGGATGATCCGGGCCTTGGTCTTGTCGAAGGCCAGCACCATGAGGCCGGAACATTCCAGCGCCGAGGCCAACCCGATGGTCAGCACCGAGCGTGACGGCTGATGCGGATCGATGTACCGGCGGCCGTGTTCGCTCAGTTCCACGATCCGGCAGCCGTCGCTGACGATCTCGTCCGGATCGGTATACGCGCCGACCTCGTATCCCAGCACCTCACCCGCCGGTGATATCGAAATCCCATGCACCGCCGGTGGGTACAGGCGAAGAATGCGCTGTGTTCGCAGCAGTGGATCCTCGCGCTCGGAGATCTGGCCGGTCAGCAGATGCAACTGATCGGAGGTGGGGCCGAGCCCGCGTTCGGTCAACGGTTCGATCAACGTCTCGACCACATGCCTGGTGCGGGAGGTGTGGTGACCAGGGTGGACACCGAAAGTCTCGGTGTCCGAGAGGATATGCGCCTCACCGAACGGTGCGGGCGCGTAGCGATGTGCGATCCGCAGCATCCCACGGAAGACCTGCGTCGCCGCGCGTCCCGTCGGAAGGACCACGCTCCGGTCGGAGGCGTCGCGAGCGATCCGGAAGTAGACGTGCGCCGCCGCCTCCGCCGCGACGCGTTCGTTCTCGAAGACGGCGACGCCTGCGGGCCACCCGGAGACCGGTACGGGTTCGGCGGGGCGCGGCGTCGCGTCGGTATCCAGTGCGCGACCGCTGAGGCCGGGTCGTCGCAGGTCTTTGACGAGCGAGTCCAGAGTGGTATCGCGCCGGTCCAGCCAGTCCACCCACTGTGTCGGTGACAGGTAATAGCCGAGCCGTTCCGGCTGAACCTGCTCCAGCCGGACCCAGTAGATCGGGATCTTCGCCTTGTCCGCGAGATGGACCTCCCGCTTGACGTGGACGCTCGAATCCGCCGAGGCGCAGAACAGCAGGACCAGTGCCTTGGAATTCTTGATCGCACGCGAGATCGCCTCGTCCCAGTCCGACCCCGGTGGTACGTCGCGCGGCGCCCACCACGTCGAAATGTCATGGCGGGCAAAGTATGTGGCGATATGTTCGACGACGGGCCGCTTGCTGCTGTGATAGCTGATGAAGACGGCCACACCCCTCCTCCCCTCGAGTCAGTCGATATCCGTATCGTATCGACTCCGGCGCGTGTGTAAGTAGTTTCACGGCGGATGTCCCGGACCGTAGCGGCGGCCGGCCCCGCGGGGAAGTGGAGTTGGCGCCGAGCCCTCTAGGTCTAGGCCAGGGACGCCTGTCGCTCGTGCTCGTTAAGACCCGGCGCGGGACCCGGAACGTCCCGCGGAGTCGCTTCCCGTGTTCGTGCCGGAATCGCTGCCCGTACTTCCGCCCGATTGTCTCGACGCGTTCGTTCCGGAATGGCTTCCTGCGTTTCCGCCCGAGCGGCTCGATGCACTCGCGCCGATGCTTGCGTTGGAGTCGCTTCCCGTGCTGGCTCCGGTCTGACTCGATGCCCCGGTGTGGGAGTCACTTCCTGTGCGGCTCGATGTTCCTGCGGCGGCTCCTGTACTTCCGCCGGACCGGTTCGATGTACTCGTGGCGGAGCGACTCTCCGGCCCTCCACTCGCAGCGCTCGCCGTACTCATGGATCCACCCATCGCGGACACCCCCGACCGACCAGACGCGTTCGCCGTGGAAGCGATCGGTGTACCCGCGCTCACAGTTCCGAGGTCGAACACGGTCGGCGCCTCCGAGGGCCGAAGACTCCCGACCGTCGGTATGGGGAGTTCGGCGGGCAATTCGGCGGTTTCGCCCGTTCCCGGTCGCGATCCACCGGATCCCGAGGTGTCCAGCCGGACCGGCATCTGCGGCGTGTCGGAGGTGGACGATTCCACGATGTTCGCGCCCGGCGTCGGTATGGAATGCGACGGTACGAGCGGCGCGTCCGGACGTCCGGAGGATGTGGCAACCATGGCGTGGAGCGCCGAATTACGGTAGCCGACAAAGTAATCGGTGATAAGCCAGCGCGCGGTATGCGGCCGGGTCGAGCCAGGACGGTCCGCATGCTCACCGTCCTGCCCGGCACTGTCGGGAACGAAGGGACCGAGCGGGGCAACCTCGCGCACATCCAGCGCTTGGACCTGCGGGCCGCTCGATTCGGCAGGATTCACGCCATGCATCGCGACTACACCCGCCGCAGCAAGGACGGCAGCGGCTCCGGCCAGCGCCGCGACGCCTTTCGCTGGATGACCGGTCCGTGGTGGCGGGACCAAGAGTTCGGCGCCGCCGACGCCGCGTGCGGCGAGCGCCGCCGTACCGGTGGCGATGCAGTGCGCGGGATCTGACGCCGTGACGACCGGACAGTCGAGTTCGTCCGCGAGCACCCGGGCTACCTCGGCGGGCCGGGCCGCGCCGCCCACCAGTAGGACTCGATCGATATCCGCGAGTGTGCGCCCCGCGGACCGGATGCATTCGTGCAGCAGCGGCATCGATGATCGGACGAATTCGGCTCGTAGCCCCGCCACCGCCGCATCCGGTAGGTCACCGGGAAGGCCGGGTGATGTCGTGCCGGCAGCGAGATCGTGGGCGTAGTGGGCCAGCAGCGCGCTGAACGCCCGTCCGCCGAACGCCGACGAGCGCACCGGGCGGCCGACGATCCGGGCACCCTCATCGGGATCGATCCGCAGCAACGTGATGTCGAGACCACCGCCGCCGAGGTCGTAGACCAGTATCACGACGGATTTGTCTGGCTCCCATTGCATTTGGAGCCAAGTCGCAGCGGCAACCGGTTCGGATGTCAACGCGATTCGCGCCAACCCTTCGGCATCGAGCGCCGCCCGCAACGCGGTCAATTCCTCGACGGAATATATTGCCGGACAGGCCAATATCGCATCGGCGTCCGAATCCACCGCGTCGATCAAATATCTCGCCATCGCGGCGACGATTTCGGCATCGGACAGGATAGGGTGACGGGCAACCGGTTCCGCACCGGCGTCAGCAGCGGAATTCTGGATCGCGGCCATGAACGGCAAACCACCGTTGACTCCGAGCGGAGCGACCGGCGTACGGCATATCCGTATCCCTTTCTCGACTCCTTCGGATACGACGGCCGCCACCGAGTTCACCGTGCCGACACTCAAACCAACACCACATGACATACCCATTCCCATCGTGTTCAGGTCGTGCCGTCCCTCATCCGGCACGACCTTTACCCGACCCGAGAGGGTAGTTTAGCCTGTCCTAACTCATTTGTTCGCACGATATCGTTCGGAGGAATCCGTGACCGGAATCCCGCTCGTCGACACTCCCGGCCCGGCGGTCGCTCCCGTTATCGTGGTGCTGCCGGGTCCGCGGGCCGACACCGTGCGATGGGGCGAGCACCATACCGGCGCCCGGCTGACGCGCGGTAGCACGCGGTGGCCGGTGGCGGAGCCGGAGAAACCGCTGAGCCTGCACGATTCGTGGTGGATCGTGGCCGCTGCCGGCGTGCTCGCGGCGTCGGTGCTGGCGGCGGCCGTCTGGATCTCCGTCCACCTGGTCGTCCATCCGGTCCTGCACACCGCCGGGCTGTTCGTGCACCTGGCGGCACTGGTGGTCGGCTTCGGCGGTGTGCTGATGGCGGACTACCTGGCGCTGCGCTGGCTGGCCGGCCGCAGCACCTTCACGGAAGCGCTGCACGGCGCCAACCGGCTGCACGCGCCGATCTGGGCCGGACTGGTGGGCCTGATCGCCAGCGGCTGCGTTCTGGAGCCGAACCTCGCATCGATACTGACCCGGACCAAACTGGTCTTGGTCCTCGTTCTCACGCTCAATGGACTCCAGGCCTTGATGCTCAGCAAGCGACTCGACCAGCACTGGTCGGCCGCGCTGCCCCCGCGCGTGCTGATCTGGGCGGCGGCTACCGGAGTGATCTCCCAAATTTGCTGGTGGGGAGCCGTTCTCATCGGCTTCTGGAACGCCGAGCAGTGACGGCGGGGTGCCCGCTGTGAACCTTGGTCCAACCGCATCCGGCGGCGTCCGTGCCCTTGTCGGCGGGGATGCTGTCGTCCGGACGCGATCCGTGCTATCGAGGACGGATGACGCCGACACGCTCCTCCTACGATGTGGTGATCGTCGGCGGCGGCCACAACGGTTTGGTGGCGGCCGCGTACCTGGCGCGCGCCGGGCGATCGGTGCTCGTGCTCGAGCGGCAGCGGCACACGGGCGGCGCCGCGGTGTCGGAGCGGGTGTTCGCGGGCGTCGACGCGCGGTTGTCGCGGTACTCGTACCTGGTGAGCCTGCTGCCGCGGTCGATCGTGGACGAGTTGGGATTGCGATTCGCCACGCGCCGGCGCCAGATCTCGTCCTATACGCCGGTCGGTGACGGTGGACTGCTGGTGTCCGCGGAGCAGGCGCGGACCGAGGCGAGTTTCGCGCGGCTCACCGGGGCGGATCGGGAATTCCGCGCCTGGCAACGGTTCTACGGCGCCACCGGGCAGCTGGCGCGGCGGGTGTTCCCGACGCTGACGCAGCCGCTGCCCACCAAGGACGAGCTGCGGCATCTGGTGGATGACGCGGCCACGTGGGAAGCGCTGTTCGAACGGCCGTTGGGCGAGACCATCGAGTCGACCTTCGACGATGACACCGTGCGCGGCGTGGTGCTCACCGACGCGCTGATCGGCACGTTCACCCATGCGCACGATCCCGCGCTGCGGCAGAACCGCTGCTTCCTCTACCACGTGATCGGCGGGGGCACCGGCGACTGGGACGTGCCGGTCG
Source organism: Nocardia sp. Marseille-Q1738 (assembly GCF_965283145.1). Taxonomy (NCBI): domain Bacteria; kingdom Bacillati; phylum Actinomycetota; class Actinomycetes; order Mycobacteriales; family Nocardiaceae; genus Nocardia; species Nocardia sp. Marseille-Q1738. The sequence continues at coordinate 308,273 of NZ_CBDIMS010000005.1, forward strand.
GCGGCATGGGCGCACTCACCGACGCACTGGCCGAGGCCGCGCGCACGGCGGGCGCCGAGATCGTCACCGGCTGCGAGGCAACCGGCATCGAAACCGACGGTAGCACAGCCCAAGTCGGTTATCCGGACGGAAAGGTCGGCGCGCGCTACGTTCTTGTGAACGCCGCGCCGTACCTACTCGCCGAGTTGCTCGGCGAGCCGTTGCCGCCGAAACCCGAAGGCGCGCAACTGAAGGTGAACATGCTGCTGCGCCGGTTGCCGCGCTTGCGCGACACCGAGGTGGATCCGCGCGAGGCGTTCGCCGGAACTTTCCACATCGGCGAGTCATATGCCCAACTCGATCGAGCTTATGGCGAGGCGGCGATAGGTCGTATCCCCTCCGCCCCGCCCGCCGAAATCTACTGCCACACCTTGACCGACCCGACGATCCTGGCGTCCGATCTCGCTGTGCGGGGCGTGCACACCCTCACGTTGTTCGGTCTGCACGCCCGGGCGAAACTCTTCGCCGCCGATCCCGAGGGCGCGAAGGCGGAGCTGTTGAAAGCGACACTGGCGCAACTGGATTCGGTGCTCGCCGAACCGATCGCGGACTGCCTGGCGACGGACGCGAACGGCGCGCCGTGCCTGGAGGCGAAGACCCCGCCCGAACTCGAGCGCGAGGTCGGTCTCCCCGGCGGGCACATCTTCCACCGCGATCTGGCCTTCCCTTACCTCCCCGAGGATGCCGATCCGGCCGATCCCGCCGCCCGGTGGGGCGTGTCGACCGGCCATCGCAACGTGTTCCTGTGTGGTGCGGGTGCGATCCGGGGTGGCGGGGTCAGCGGCATCCCCGGGCACAACGCCGCGATGGCCGTGCTCGACATCGCTCAGGCGGACTGAGCTTTCAACGCGATCTTCGCGTTGCGCCCCGGCGTCTCGGTGGCGACCGCGGCCTCGGCGGCGGAATCCAGTGGATAGGCCGCCTCGATGGCCAGCTTCAGCACACCGCGGGCGGCGAGGTCGATCAGCTCGCCGATCAGCCGCCTGCGCTGCTCGCCGCCGATCTCCTCGATCCGCTTGGAGCCCCAGAAGCCTTTGACCACAGCCTGTTTGAAGATGAGACCGCCGGGATCGAGCGACAGCGGCTGGCCCGACAGCGCGCCGAAGGAGATCAGCTCGCCGCCCGGCGCGAGCAGCGCCAGTTCGTCGGCCGCGGCGCGACCGCCCACCTGATCGACCGCCCGCGCGATCGGCGCGCCCGAGGTTACGGTTTCCACTCGGTCGCGCCAGCCCTCGCTCTCGGTGTCGAGCACCGGCTCGAAACCGAGTTCGCGCAGCGCCGCGACCGAGGCGGGCCCGCGCACGAGGTTCAGCACGTGCAGCCCGCGCTGCCGGGCGAAGATATTGACCTGCCTGCCGACCGCGCCGTTGGCGGCGTTGATCACCAGCCACTCGCCGGAGTTCAGACCGAGGTCCTCCACCAGCATCAGCGCGCTCAACGGCATGGCGAGCAGCTGTGCCGCGGTCTCGTCGGACACCGAGTCCGGTACCGGAATCACCTGCCGGGCCGGGACCACGAAGTACTCGGCCCACACGTTCTGCGCACCGGAGACCGTGACACGCTGGCCCACCGACAGTCCGGTGACGTCAGGTCCTACCGCGTCGACACGGGCGACCGCCTCGGTGCCCGGGATGGCGGGCAACTCGGGCCGGTAGCCGTACACGCCGCGCACGATGGCCAGGTCGTGGTTGTGGATCGGCGACAGGATCAGCGCGAGCCGCACCTCGCCCTGGCCCGGCTCCGGGGCCGGCCGTTCGGCGGTGGTGAGCACGTCCTTCGGTTCGCCGAATGCTTCGATGACAACGGCACGCATATCCGCTCCTTCTCGATCAGTCGTCGGCGACAACGACGTCGACGTCGATGTTGCCGCGGGTCGCGTTGGAATACGGGCACACCTGGTGCGCCTTGTCGGCGAGCGCCTGCGCGTCCTCCCGGGACAGATGGGGAAGCGAGACCTCCAGGGTAACCGCCAGACCGAAGCCTCCAGCGCCGTTCGGGCCGATGCCGACCTTCGCGCCGACCGCGGAATCGTCGATGTTCGCCTTGACCTGCTTGCCCACCAGGCGCAGCGCCGAGTGGAAGCACGCCGCGTAACCCGCCGCGAACAGCTGCTCGGGGTTGGTGCCCTCGCCGTTGCCGCCCAGCTCCTTCGGCGCGGACAGCTCCACGTCGATCTTGCCGTCGGTGGTGCGTGCGTGGCCGTTGCGTCCGTCGCCGCTGGCCAGGGCTTGGGCGGTGTAGAGGATCTGCATGTCTACTCTCCTTCGTTCAACTGGGACATCAGCGATCGCGTCAGTCGCCGCAAGGTGTCGCGCAACGCGAGGAACTCCGCCGGGGCCAGGCCACAGGCCTCGGCCATCTCGGCCGGGATGTCGCCCGCCTCGGCGCGCAACGCGCGCCCGCGCTCGGTGAGCTGGATATCGACGCGACGTTCATCGGCCGCCGACCGCCGCCGCTCGACCAGACCCGCCGTCTCCAGCCGCTTGAGCAGCGGGGACAGCGTGCCGGAATCCAGAGCGAGCGCGTGGCAGACGTCGCCGACGCTGCGTCCGTCGCGTTCCCACAGCGCCATCATCACCAGGTACTGCGGATAGGTGAGCCCGAGTCGTTCGAGTTTCGGGCGGTAGACCGCGGTCATCGCCCGGGACGCCGCGTACAGCGGGAAGCACAGTTGCTCGTCGAGGGTGAGGTGATCGGTCATGAGCAATAATGTAGTGGACAACTATGTTGTGCACAATCAATATGCTGAGTTGTGGTCGTCACAGCACGTCCCAGGATGTCCGGCTCAGCGAGCTGGGAAGCGGAGCACGCGATCCTCGCCGGGGTCGACATCCCCGCGGCCATCGGTGTCGGAAGTAGTCAGCCACAGCGCACCGTCCGGCGCGACGGCTACCGTGCGCAAGCGGCCGTAGCGGTCGTGCAGCTCCGCACGGGGAGTGCCCGAGCGGCCGTCTTCCAGCGGTACGGCCCAGAGCCGCCGGCCGCGCAGCGCGGCGGCGTACAGGGTGTCCGCGGCGATCGCGATTCCCGATGGGGAGGCTTCGGCGGTGGTCCACGTGACCAGCGGATCGGTGTAGCCGCGGTCGGTGCCGCCCGCGCCTTCGACGGCGGGCCAGCCGTAGTTGCGGCCCGGCTCGATCAGGTTGATTTCGTCGAACCGGTCTTGGCCGAACTCCGCCGCGAACAAGCGGCCGGCCCGATCCCATGCCAGTCCCTGCACGTTGCGGTGGCCGAGGCTGTAGACCGGTGAGCCGGGATCCGGATTGCCCGGGGCGGGGCGGCCTTCGGGAGTCAGCCGGAGGATCTTGCCGTTCGGGCTCGCCGGGTCCTGCGACCGGCGGGATTGCCCGGCATCGCCCGTTCCGGCGTACAGCATGCCGTCCGGCCCGAACGCGATCCGCCCACCGTTGTGGTTACCGGCCTTCGCGATGTCCGCGACCAGCACTTCCGGCTGGCCGTCGAGCCGGAACCGCACGATTCGGTTGTCCGCGTCGGCGGTGAAATAGGCGTAGACATAACGGGTTTCGGCATAGTCCGGCGGGACGGCGAGTCCCAGCAGCCCGCCCTCGCCGCGTGCGGCGACGCCGGGCACTTGGTACACCTGTTCCGGCGCGCGTCCGGGAACCAGTCGCAGTATCCGTCCGGTGTCGCGCTCGGCTACCAGCGCGGCGCCGTCGGGAAGAAACGCCAATCCCCATGGGACGTCGATATTCTCGGCCACCTGCTCGGGCGCACCGAGATCGGGTTGCCCGGTCGGGCTACTCGGCGAGGTGGTGCCCACTCCGGTGGGTAGCGGCGGGACGCTCGGATCGGCCGGGTTCTCCTCGGCGCATGCCACCATCGCCCCCGCGATCAGCAACCCGGCGACAGCCGCGCGGAACCATGGCATGTGGGGCCGCGGCTTTCCCATGGACGACTCCGCCATCAGCCGAGATACGTGCTGTACCAGTCGAGTACGCGCCGCCACGCTTCGGTGGCGGCCGTGGCGTTGTAGCGCGGGCCGGTGTCGTTGAAGAAGGCGTGGTCGGCGTCCGGTGCGGTGAAGACCTCGTACGGGTTGCCGTTGCGGGCCAGCGCCGCCTCCGCCGCGGGACGGGACGCGTTCACGCGGGCGTCGGCCGCGGCGTAGATCCCCAGCACCGCGGCTTTCGACGCGGAGAGATCACCGTTTTCCGGGAACGGTCCGTAAAAGGGTGTCGCCGCGGCCAGTTGCGGCGCGCCGGTGGTCAACAGCAACCAGGTCAGGCCGCCGCCGAAGCAGAAACCGGTGGCGCCCAGCTTCTTTCCGTCGACTCGGCGCTGGAGTTCGTCCAGCCCGGCGACCAAGTCGGCCAGCAATTGCTCCGGCGGAATACGGCTCAGCTCGGCGGTCGCCGCGGCCGGATCGGTGAACGTCGCGGTGCCGCCGCGAGAGGACAGCAGATCGACCGCGAGCGCGGAGTATCCGGCCCCCGCGAATCGCCCGGCCACCGAGCGAATGTGGTCGGTGAGGCCCTTGTTCTCATGGATGACCAACACCCCGCCGCGCGGCTGCGGCGCCCCCGCCCACGCGGCTTGCAACGGCGTCTCGCCCGGCCCCGCGAACGTGATGGCGGTAGTGGGGATCGCGTTGGCCGAGCCGGGCGGCGCCGAGGGAGCCGCAGGCGCGGAATCCCCGTCGGTGATCGTGGTGTCGTTTCCTGCGCACGCGGCGAGCAGCGCGACCGCGGCACTGGCACCGACCCCGAGCAGCGCCAATCGGCGCAGCGCCTCCCGCCGGGGCAGAATGCCGTCGGCGTGATCGGCGGCGATCTCCTCCGCGATATAGCGCTGCAACGGCGTCATAGGCCCAACCATAGGCCGGATCGGCCCGGCTCGCGGCCGTTCACCAGCTGGCCGCCCCGCGACAACCGGCCCGGCCATGGTTCCCGCACAATCCGTCACGTCCAGAGAGCGTGCGGACACGGCGAGCCGGTCGCAGGGCGGTCCGGATGGCGGCCGTGGCCGCCGTGCGCACTCAGAGCTGCGATTGCACCTGTGTGGCGATCAGTTCGAGGTGATCGAGGTCGGACAGATCGAGGACCTGGAGATAGATCCGGCTGGTGCCGATCTCGGTGTACCGGCCGATTTTGTCCACCACCTCGGCGGGCGAACCGGCCAGGCCGTTGGTCTTCAGTTCGTCCACCTCGCGTCCGATCGCCGCGGCTCGGCGCGCCACTTCGGCGTCGGTCGCGCCGACGCACACCACCAAGGCGTTCGAGTAGACCAGGTCCCCGGCCTTGCGGCCGTACGATTCGGCGGCGTCGCGAACCCGATCGAACTGCCGCGTGCTGTCCTCGATCGAGGAGAACGGCATGTTGAACTCGCTCGCGTACTGTGCGGCCAGCCGCGGGGTGCGGGTCGCGCCTTGGCCACCGATCAGCACCGGTATCGGGTCCTGCACCGGCTTGGGCAGGGCGGGAGAGTCGGTGAGCTGATAGTGCTTGCCGTCATAGCTGAAGGTGTCGCCGGGCTTGGTGGCCCACAGCCCGGTGATGATCGCCAGCTGCTCTTCCATCCGCGCGAACTTGTCGGCGGGGAACGGGATGCCGTAAGCGGCGTGCTCTTCGGCGAACCAGCCGGTGCCGATGCCGAATTCCACTCGGCCGCCGGACATCTGGTCCACCTGGGCGACCTGGATGGCCAGCGGGCCCGGCAGCCGGAAGGTGGCCGCGGTGACCAGGGTGCCGAGCCGGATCCGCTGGGTCTCCCTGGCCAGCCCGGCCAGGGTGATCCAGGCATCGGTCGGACCGGGCAGGCCGTCGGTGTCGCCCATGCTCAGATAGTGGTCGGAGCGGAAGAACGCGTCGAAGCCCAAGTCCTCGGTGGCCTTCGCAACGGTGAGCAGCGTGTCGTAGCTGGCGCCCTGCTGCGGCTCGGTGAAGATGCGTAGTTCCATATCTCCGACACTAGCCGGTGGGTTTTCGGCGGCTCCCGGCCTGTCGGGGCGCGTACCTGGGCGCTGGGGATTGCGGGGAAAGAGTTCACATCACACGGGATTCGCGCTATCGCGAGGTCGCGGTCATTGAAATCTGAAGCCTGGTGGCTTCGATCGTCACTGCACGGGTAGACGAAGTAATGGTCCGCCAGGTTGTTGCCGATGACGAAGGTTTGCGGGATACGGACAGGATGGAGTGGTCGAGTGCACGATCTACCGGTGATCGTCGTCATGGGTGTGTCGGGTTCGGGGAAGACGACAGTCGGCACCCGCCTCGCGGACGCCTTGGGCGTCGAATACACCGAGGGTGACGACTTCCATCCACCCGCGAATGTCGCGAAGATGGCGGCGGGGACGCCCCTGGATGACGCCGACCGCGCCCCATGGCTGGACGCCCTGGCCGCCGCGATGGCCCAGCGGTCCGAGCGGGGCGCCGTCGTCACCTGTTCGGCCCTCAAACGGGCCTACCGCGACCGGCTGCGCGCGGCCGCGCCCGATGCTTTCTTCCTGCATCTGGACGTGCCGCGCGACGAACTCGAGCGCCGCATCACCAACCGTCGCGGACACTTCCTGCCGCTGAGCCTGCTCGACTCCCAGCTCGCCACGCTGGAGCCACTGGACGCCGACGAGAAGGGCATCACCGTCGATGCGACCCGCACGCCCCAGGAGTTGGTCGGTGAGGTCGTCGCGGATTTGGGTAGGTGACCCACGCGGCCTGGGAGGGACCGGCAGAATTCCGCCTCGCGAACCGTCAGCCGTGCGGGCGGGCCGGGTGGCGCAGAGCTGAATCCTTGTGGTTGCCGATGATGTCACCGAGCCGCAAGACCTCGCGCGGGTCCGGCAGCAGATGCCGTTGGACGAAAACGCCGACACGGGCGATTCCGCGAACCGCGGACGTGAAAGCTCTAGGCGGCACGGCGAGTCGAAGCGTCGAAACAACATGATCTTCACATAGCGCGAGGGCCAGCCATCGGCCGAGCCGCTGGAGCGGTCGAGGGAACCAGCGGGTGGCGAACTGGTCGATCAATGCGTTCGCCAATCGTTGCCCTTCGGGTGAGTAAGCGAAATCCGGGCCGTGCTCATAGCTCTCGAGATAGGCCTCGGCCTCCTGCCAAGTGCGGGGCAGCTCGGCGATGCCCATTCCCTCCGAGACCCTGATCCAATGCGAGTACTGGGCGCGGCGCTCCGTCTCGGTCAACCCCGGTGCTCCCGCGACCTTTCGCAAGAGCCGGTCGTAGAAGAGAGCGAAGACGACCGCGCTGTGCAGGAAGGTATGCGTCGGCATCGGCCAGCCGCGCGCGACCGACGAATGCCAGTTGCGCACGTAAGTCATGCTTTCGGCGGACTCGCGGCTGGTCACGCCGTCATCGATCCAGGAGAACAAGTGGAACATGGTCTCGTCGGCACGCCGGATACCGTGCTCGTAGAGCATTCCGGCGCCGTCGCGATCCACCGGCGCCGCCGCTTCCGGTGGCCCCGCGAAACGGACGAAACCGATCGTGTACAGCAGGTGCACCACCATCAGGCTCCGGGGCAGGAGCTGGGCGGTGGTCAGCCGCACGATGCGCTCCGCGTCGACGTCCGGATCCAGCCGCGCGATCTCGGCGCGGATCCATTTGTAGCCATGCCTTCCAGCTGTCATGGCTGCCTCCATCCAGGTATCGGGATCGGTGTACCGGCACGCTCGTCCATTGCGGGGCCGCGCGGCAGCGCAGCCACTCTTTCGCTGGAGTTGCGGTCTAGTGAAAATATTTCATTAGAGTACCGGTCTAGTCAAGGGGTGGCGAGATCGCGAGCAAGACCGGCATCCCCAAGACATCGCTGCACCGCTACCTCACCCCAGCCGAGGACCAGCTGCCTGGATCCGCTGTTCGGTTCAGCGGGCTCGCCAGGGCCGTAGTTTCTCCGGGTTGCGGATCGCCCAGATGCGAGTGATCCGGCCGTCGGCGATGTCGAAGGCGTAGACCGAGACGATGGTGTCGGCGAGCTGCGCCACCAGGCCGGGTTGACCGTTCACCGTGCGCTCCAGCAGGGTCACCTCGGGGGCTCGGGCGGCGATTTCGATCCAGGCGCTGGCGATCTGCTCGCCGCCGGTGATCGGGCGGCGGAACGCCGGGGTCAGGCCGCCGCTGTCGGCGGTCGCGGTCGCCTGCGGATCGAGCAAACCGATCAGGGCCTCGATATCCCCTGTCTCCCAGGCTCGCTTGAAGTTCCGGACCACCTCGGCGCGCTGGGTGCTCGACGGGCCCTGCGATGTGTGGATGCGGCGGCGGGCGGAGGAGGCGAGCTGGCGGCAGGCCGCGGGGGTGCGCCCGACGATGTCGGCGACCTCGGCGAAGGAGTAGCGGAAGACGTCGTGCAGGACGAACGCCACCCGCTCGGCCGGCGTCATGGAATCCAGCACGACGAGGAAGGCCATACTGATCGACTCGTCGAGGGTGACCCGGTCGGCGGGATCGTCGGGGGCGGGACCACCGAGCCATTCGGAACGGTCGGGTAGCGGCTCCGGGATCCATTCACCCACATAGCGTTCCCGCCTGGTTCGCGCCGAGCCGAGCAGATCGAGGCAGATCCGGCTGGCGACCGTTGTCAACCAAGCCCCGGGCGCCGCCACATCCTGCCGCTGCCGCTCCGGCAACGCGTACCAGCGCGCGTAGGTCTCCTGCACCACATCCTCGGCCTCGGCCAGCGAGCCGAGCAGCCGGTAGGCGAGGTTGATCAGCTGACGGCGTTCATTGATCACCGAGCGTAGGTGCGGATCGGTCATGGTGTTCGACTCCTTCGGTCGGTGCGTCCCTCACCGAAATCGACGAAACAGCGACCCGAAATGTGAGCGACGCGAAGCGTCTCGATGAGGGGTGGTGGTCGGGCGACGGGTGGGCGAGGCGGCCTGACATTCCGGCCGGCTGCGTCGTCGGAAGGTTGTGACAGTTTTCCGCAGAGCAGGAGTTCCGGACATGATCAGAATCGGCATCATTCTCGGCAGTACCCGGCCCAACCGTAACGGTCCGCAGGTCGCCGGGTGGGTTCTGGACACGGCATCGCGTCGCGGCGACGCCGAGTTCGAACTGATCGACCTGCGCGACCACCCGCTACCGCATCTGGACGAGCCGGTGGCGCCGATGTTCGGCCCCTCCGTACATGAGCACACCCGCGCCTGGGCCGAGCGGATCGCCCCGTTCGACGGGTTCGTGATGGTGACCCCGGAGTACAACGGCGGCGCCCCCGGGGTGCTGAAGAACGCCATCGACCACCTGTGCGCGCAGTGGGCCGACAAGGCGGTCGGATTCGTCTCCTACGGCGTGAGCGGCGGCGCCCGCGCGGTGGCGCAGCTGCGGGTGGTCTGCGGCACGCTGGGCATGGCCGACGTGAGCCGCCCGGTGGAGATCTCGGTGCTCACCGATTTCGAGAACCACACCACCTTCACACCGGGCGACCGCCACACCACAGCGCTGAATACCTTGCTGGATCAGCTCATCGCATGGAGCACCGCCCTGGCGCCGCTACGGCGGCCCGCCACCGATACCCCGCACACCAACTCCGAAGGAAGCAATCACGATGACGCCGAAGGACTTTCAGTCGCGCACTGACCGTGTCGAGGCCGCTGAAGCGGAGATTCGCCGCCAAATCGACAAGGTGGTCGAGGGACTGCGCGCCAAGGATCTCGACGCACTGAAACAGCTGTACACGACCGACGTCGTGTCCTTCGATGTCGAGCCGCCGCTCCAGCATGTCGGGATAGCGGCGAAACTCGCGAACTGGGCGAGAGTCTTCCTGTTCTTCGAGAGTGTGACCTATGAGGTTCGCGACCTGGCGTTCACCGTAGGCGATGATGTGGCATTCGGGCACGCCTTCGCTCGTCTCCGCGGCACACTGAAGAACGGGGCCGCGACGAGCGGTATGTGGGTCCGGGTCACCTACGGCATGCGGCAGATCGACGACACCTGGTTGATCGCGCACGATCAGGTGTCGGTGCCGCTCGACATCCCCAGCGGCAAAGGCGTGGTCGACCTCGAGCCCTGACGGGCTCCGGCCACCCGTCGTCCGAGCCGATTGGATGAGCCGGTCGATCCGCCCGGGCGTGGTCGGCTCGATCCGCTCGGCCCGGCAGCGAACCAGCAGGGGAGTCGCCCTCGCGCTCGAGGTGCGAGTCGGCTAGAGACCGCCGAGGTGGGACAGCACTGCGAAAGCGAGATCGAGGCCGCGCCACAGGGCGTCGATCTCGGCGGTCGCTGTGGGCGCCAGGGCCGGGTCCCGCAGGGCCAGCCCATTACCGAAGATGACGACGTTGGCGCCCGCGTCGGCGAAACGAAGCAGCGGGCCGGTCGCGACGCCTTGTCCGAGCAGCGCGTCCAGGCCCTCGCCGACGAAGTAGAAGCGCCACAGTGGTCCGAGGTCCGCACCGTAGACCGCGTTGGTTGAGCCGACGATCAGGGCGCCCTGCTGGGCGATCGCGTCGACGATGCGGAAATAGTCGGCAGCATTGGCCGGTGTGCTGCCGACCGCCGCGACGGAGTAGGACAGGTCGACGGTCAGGTGTGCGTTGTAACCTGCCATCGCGACGCGTGCGGGGGACAGCTCGCAGCGGCGGGCCAGGCCGAAGTAGTGCGCCCACTGCGGTTCCGCGGGTGCGCCGGTGAATTCGGCATGCACATTGCGCAGGAATCGTGACAGCAGCTCGAGACTGATCCGGTGTGCCCACTCCGGGTCGGCGAACGACGCGGGGTCACGCTGCAACGGCAGCACCGCGGCGTGTTCGACCGCGTCGAGCCCGAATGCGAACAATCCGCGCCAGTCACGATGACGGACCAGGATTTCGGAGATCCGCTGATGATTGTCGATCGCCTGTTCCAGGCGCCGCAGTGACGAACCGGTCAGCGTCGTGGTGTCGGAGAACATTGCGATTTCCGCGGTTTCAGCGGCCGTCAATGGTGTGCCGCAGGCCGCATGGATCGGTGCGGCGGAGGCGGTGCTTCCGTCCAGCACGCCCGTGAGGAAAACCATCGTGACGAGCGGGATCATCGAAAGGCGCTGGCGCAGAAATGCTGTGCGCGCACGGGTGTGCATCGTCGTCGCTCCGGATGTCGTAAGTGCTGGCATCGGGACGCCCGAAGCGACGTTGCTCGGCGTTGTGCCCCGCGGCGTGGCGGCGGCACAGGGCGGGTTTCGAGCCTAACCGAGCTGGCCTGCCTGCGCCGCGCGGGCCGCGCAGTCAGCGCGGCGCCGAGGCCGCAGATTTCGAGGAAGAGGTCCTACGGTGCGTAGAACGTTGCAAACCCGGGGGTGTAGACGCCGCCCGGATTGAGGACGAGTAGAACTTGCCCGACGCCCGTGTGCAGTGTTGCCTCGGGCGGCAATCCATGGAGCCCGTCGGACATCTGCGCGGTTCCAGTCGCACCGGTGGAGAGGTTGACCCAATGTACCGGCGCGGACACCGAACAGCCCCAACGGCCGGGGTTCGCTCCGGTGACGACCACGACGCCGGACTGTTCGCCGACGACGGCAACGCAGCGGCCTGATCCGACAAGATCGAAGCTCCCGTTCGGATTCCCGAACGGAGCCGCGTTGACCTGGAACGGAATCGTCGTGGCTGCCGCAGCTGTCCCAGCTGTCGACCACCCCGGAACGGCGAGCACCATCGCGCAAATGACAAGCCTACGAACGAACTTCATGAGCGAGATCTCCTGCAGTGCTGACGAAACGCGAACTCTTCCTTACAGATCAATCGAGTATCCACAACCCGAGCCTGGGCACAAGATCTCGTTGGTCGTTTCCCATGGCGCCCGCGGCGCGGAACAGTGCTGCTCTCGAACACCGGTCAGGAACCGGAGGACACCGTCGGCAGGCTGAGTTCGGCGATGTCGGAGATCAGCAGGCCCGCGCCGAGCAGCAGCGAACCCACCGCGATCGCGCCGAACACGAAGACCCACAGCAGGCCGGGCAGCCGCGTGAGCCGCGCGAGTTGATCGGCGTCGGAGTCGACCTCGTGATACCGGGAACGCTGCTGGCGGGAGCGGCTGCGTTGCAGTTCGGCCACCGGACGCGCCCCGGCGAACAGCAGGAACCATGCGCCCAGGTACGCGAAACCCGCCTGGAGGGTGTCGGTTCCGAACCAGGACACCACGAAGACTGCCCCGCCGAGACCGAGCACGGTGATGCCGCCGTAAATGTTCCTGATCTTGATCAAGAGTGCCGCCAGCAGCGCGATCGCGGTCCAGAGCATCAGCGTGATCCGGCTACCGCCGAGCAGGGCGGCGAACCCGAGACCGAGCAGCGGCGGCGCCGGGTAGCCCGCCATCGTGGTGAGGATCATCCCGAGGCCATAGGGTTTTCCGCTCGACACCGTCAGGCCCGACGTGTCCGAATGCAAGCGGATGCTGTTGAGTTTCCGTCCGGTCAGCAGCGCCACCACGGCATGCCCGCCTTCATGCGCGATGGTGACGATGTTGCGAGTCAACCGCCAGATCGGGGTGTAACCCACCAGCACGAGCGCCGCCACCGCGGCCGCCGCCACCAGCCACCACGGCGGTTGCGCCTGCGTCGTCGTCAGACGGTCGGCGATGGAGGCGCCGCGCTCGACAAATTCCGCTCTATCCACCGCCGCACCTTAACCGCCCGCACACGCCAGCGCTCGGGCAAGCGTTCCCGGCCGGGACACCGGCTGTGACCGCCTCAACTCTTGCGGAGCACGCCTTCGATGTTGCCGACCCCTCCGGAAGTGCTGTAGGACAGCGAACCATCGGGCCGTAGCGTGACGGTCGAGGTGGAGCCGTCATCCCAGCAGCCGGGGGAGCCGCCGGACAGGCGCGCGACGAATGCGATCTGGGTCTCGGTGGCGCCGGTCAACCTCTCCGCACGCTCACAGCGCTCTCCCCACAGCTTGCCGGTGTTCGACGACTGCGCCACTTCCTCGCCGACAGCGCCGTCGCGGATGGTCAGCACGATGTCGAACGTGGCGAGAGCGTCGCGGGCAACTCCTCGCCATTCGCCGACGAACGCTTTCGGAACCGTGGTGACGGGGGAACCGGTCAGCGTCCGGGACGCCGTTGTCGTCGTGACCACGCTTGCGGATTGGGTGGCGGTGGCCGCGGTCGAGTCGCTGCCGCGCAGCTGGGAGCCGACCGCGAACGCCGCCACCGCGACGGCGACGGCGAACACGAGCGCGCCCGCGATCAAGATCGCGCGGTGCGTGCCGCGCGGAGTAGATGTCTGCGCAGGTGGTCCGAACTGGGGCGAATGCTGTTGCGCGGGTGAATAAGTCGGTTGTCCGGCGGGTGGGTGGCCGAATTCGTGGGAGGGGTGCGGGCCTGGTTGCCACGTTTGTGTCGGCACCGAATGCTCGACGTTGCCGCTCCGGGTATGCGGTGGCGGAGTCGTCGGGCGGGCAATGGTGTCGGCGGTGCGCGCAGGATCCGGCGCGCCGGGCATCGTGCGGTCCGGCCGGTCGATCGAGCCGGGCGCTGCAGCGTGCGGCGAGTTGGCCGGACTAGGCGTCGGAGACTGCGGCCCGTCGATCGAGCCTGGCGTCGCAGAGTGCGGCCCGTCGATCGAGCCCGGTGCCGGAAAGTGCGGCCCGTCGACCGACCCAGGTGTCGCAGAGTACGGCCGGTGGACCGGACTGGGTGTCGGAGAGTGCGGCCCGTCGACCGAGCCAGGTGCCGGAGAGTGCGGCCTGTCGACCGAACTGGGCGTCGGAGACTGCGGTCCATCGACCGAAGCGGGGGTCGCGGACTCCCGCCGGTCCGGCGGACCGAGCTTCGTGGGCTCGAGCCGGTCGATCGTTCCGGAGTCCAGGTCGAGCAGTTCTATCGCGCGCCTGCTGACCTGCTCGAGCAGTGGGCCGGGCAGCCAGCCGCCGCGGTCGGGGATGCCGAGTGCGGTCAGCTGCGTGAGTAATTGGCCCAGGGTCGGGCGCGCCGCGGCGTCCTTGGTCAGGCAGGCCGCCACCAGCGGACGCAGCCGTTCCGGCACGTCGTCGAGGTGGGGCTGCTCGTACACCACCCGCCACAGCATCTGCAACGTCTCGCCGACGCCGAACGGCCCGTGACCGGTCGCCGCGAACACGAGCACGCCGCCGAGCGCGAAAATGTCCGCGGGCGGACCGATCGGATCGCCGGTCACCTGCTCCGGGCACATGAATCCCGGTGAGCCGATGACCTTTCCGGTCGTGGTGAGCTTGCTGTCCTCGATGGCGCGTGCGATGCCGAAATCGATCACCTTCGGGCCGTCGAGGGCCAGCAGGACATTCGACGGTTTGAGGTCGCGGTGCACCACGCCCGCCTGATGGACCGCCATCAGCGCCTCGACCAGCCCGTGCGCCAACACGAGCAGCGAATTCTCGGTGAACGGACCGTAGGTGTCGACCGCGTCGGCCAGCGCGAAACCGGCCACGTAACCGGTGGCCAGCCAGGGCGGATCGGCGTCGACGTCGGCGTCGAGCACCGGCGCGGTGAACCGTCCGCCGACCCGGCGCGCCGCGGTGACCTCGCGCCGGAAGCGCGCGCGGAATTCGGCGTCGATCATGTCCGGACGGATGACCTTGACCGCGACGGTGCGCCCGCCCGCGTTCCGCCCCAGATAAACCCGCCCCATGCCGCCCGCGCCCAGCACACCGAGCAGCCGATAGTCGCCGATCCGCGCCGGATCGCTCGCACCGAGCGGTTGCATCGCGCTGCTGGCTCCCTTCGAATGGCATCGACCCTCCGAAAGGCTACTCAGTGGGCGAGTCCGTGTCCGGATCGCCCGGTACCGCCGCTAGCTCGCCATGCTGGGCTCCGGCGTGCTCCGGTCCCGCCGCGCCCGCCTGGCCAGCAGATATGCCGCGAGCGCTGCGGGGATGTTCATCAGCACGCCGTATACCGCGCCCGGCACGGCCATAGCGTCCTCGTGCAGAACCGAAGCGGCGACGGCGATCGCGATCGCCCCGTTGTGTATGCCGATCTCCATGGCCGAAGCGATCGCCTGGTCGGTGTCCACCCGGAACAACCGGGGCACGAAGTAGCCGATGGTCAGGCTGAGCACCGCGAACGACAGGCAGATCGAGGCCAGCGTGCCGATGTTCTCGGTGAGCGTCTCGAAGTTCTTGCCGACCGCCGCGGCGACCACCAGCGCGAGCACCACGATGGACAGGATCTTGACCGTGCCGCGCATCCGCTGCGACCACGCCGGGAACCGGCGGTGCACCAGCATGCCGATCGCGACCGGCACCAGCACGATGGCGAACACCTGCGCGAACTTGTCCGGTCGCAGTCCGAGCGATCCGTCGCCGTCCAGGAACAACGTGTAGGACAGCGCGACCACCACCGGCATGGTGAACACCGCGAGCACCGAATTGATCGCCGTCAGCGTGATGTTCAGCGCGACATTGCCGCCGGCGATGTGGCTGAACAGATTGGCCGACGCCCCGCCGGGCGAAGCGGCGAGCAGCATCATGCCCACGGCCAGCGCGCCGTCGAGGCCGAACAGGTAGACCATGCCGAGACACAGTGCGGGCAGCACCACCATCTGGCACACCAGCGCGATCAGCGCCGCTTTCGGAAACCGCAGCACGCGCGCGAAATCGTCCACCGTCAAGGTCAATCCGAGCCCGAACATCACCAAGGCCAGGGCCAGCGGCAGGAACACCGCGAAAACCGTTGAACCCATGCGGATCTCCTCTCCACCCGACCGGCCCCGCCCGGGCCGACCTCGCCAGATCGACGTTATCGAGTCGCGGCCTGGGTGGCCAGCCCCGGTCAGGCGGTGACGGTCACACCCGCGGCGGCCGATTCGCGCGCCTTCGCCAGCAGGCGCACGGTGGTGATGGCGTCGCGCGGGTCGACCGGAACCGGCGCGCCGTCGAGTACGGCGGCGGCCATCGCGGAGTAGAACGCGGGGTAGTCGCCCGGCGCTGTCGGTAGCGGCGCGAAGTCCGGTTCGGCGCCGAGGACGCCCCAGCGCTCGGGTTGGACAGTGCCCCATGGCAATCCGTCGTCGGGGCGGCGACCGGACCGCAGCGCGTCTTCCTGCGGGTCGAGCCCGTAGGTGAGGTAACCGGCTTCGGAGCCGAGTACCCGGAAACGCGGACCGAGTTGCGGGGCAACAGCATTCATCCAGAGATGGGACCGGACGCCACTGCTGTGGGTGAGCGCGACGAACGCGTCGTCGTCGGTGGTGATCGCCTCGCGCCGCCGGTCGAGTTCGCAGTACACCGAGCGCACCGGGCCGAACAGCGTCACGGCCTGGTCCACCAAGTGGCTGCCGAGATCGATGAGGATGCCCGCGCCCTCCTCGTCGGAGCCGATCTCCCGCCAGCCGCCTTTCGGGACCGGACGCCAGCGCTCGAACCGGGACTCGAAACGGCGCACCACGCCCAGCCTTCCGGTCCGTACGAGTTCGTGCACGGTACGGAAGTCACCGTCCCAGCGCCGGTTCTGGAAGACCGACAGCGCGAGCCCGGACCGCTCCGCTCGCGCGACGAGGTCTTCGGCGTCGGCCACCGACACCGCGAACGGCTTGTCCACCACCACCGGCAACCCGGCGTCGAGTGCCTGCCCGGCCAGTGGCGCGTGCGTGCGGTTGGGCGTCGCGATCACGACCAGATCGATGCCGGTCGGCGCGCCGAATAGTTCCTCGGCGTGCGAGACCACGCGCACACCCGGGTGCTCATGGCGCGCCTGCTCGGCGCGTTCGGCCGATGAGGTGACCACCGCCGCCACCCGCATCCGAGGCTCGGCGGCGATCAGCGGAGCGTGGAACACCGACCCGGCCAAGCCATAGCCCACGATGGCGACGTCGAGGATGCTCATACCGCGACGCTACCGTCGCCGGATAAACGCTGCGGTCGTCTTGCCGACGCCGCTTCTGGCGCTTGCGCGGAGCGGATCAGGGCCCGCATCCGGGCAGCGCCCGAACCGGCTACGCAGCCACCGCGGGTGCGCGGCCGCACGATATGGACGGTTCTCGGTGGCGGAAGCTCAGTTCGGTTCGTCTCCGGCTTCGGCGGTCCAACGCTGGACCCAGACCTGTAGCGGCGCGAGTGCGGCGACCAGATCTACTCCGTCGCCGCTGAGGTGATACCCGTCCGTTCCCGCGACGACGACGTGCGCCGCACGCAATTCGCGCAGCCGATCGTTGAGCACGCTGGCCGACACGCCATCACACCGCGCCTGCAACTGGCGAAAGGTGACCGCGCCCCCGTCGCGCAGTTCCCACAGCACCCGTAGCGCCCACCGTCTGCCGAGCAGATCCAGCAGAACCATGATCGGGCGCCCCGAGTGCGATCCGCGCACCGGCGAGCCGACCGCCGGCACCTTGCCTGCTTCGGATTCCGAAGCTACCATCGTCACCATCCTTGCTCTGATTTCCGAAGCAAGGATACCTACATCGAGAGGCCGGACCATGACCGCGAAACAATCCCGCCCGCGCATCGCGCCGCTGAGCCCGCCGTACCCGCCCGGCATCGAGGAACAGCTGCTCAAATGGATGCCGCCCGGCGCCGCGGTCGAGCCACTGGCGCTGTTCCGCACCCTCGCGATCCACGAGGAACTCTTCGGCCGGATGCGTCCACTCGGCGCGGGCATCCTCGGTCACGGTCGCGTCCCGCCGCGCGACCGCGAGATCGTCATCCATCGCATCTGCGCCAGGGCGGGTGCGGAATACGAGTGGGGTGTGCACGCCGTCGTCCAGGCGCCCGAGGTGGGTTTGACCGTCGAGCAGACCGACGCCACGGTGGCCGGAACCGCCGATGACCCGGTGTGGTCGCCGCAGGACGCCGTGCTCGTGCGGCTCGCCGACGAACTGCACGACACCGCCGACATCTCCGATGACCTGTGGCCGGAACTCACCGCCCGCTACCGCGACGATCAGATCCTCGAACTCGTCACCATCGCGGGCTGGTATCGACTGCTCAGCACCGTGCTCAACGCCGCGCGGACTCCGCACGAGCCGTGGGCGCGGCGATTCCCCGTCCGCACCGCGTGAACGACCGCGGCGGGCCGTTCCTTCAGCGCTGCGTCGCCGCGGAGTACTCCTGCTCGGGCCGTCCGGTGCTGCCGTAGCGCAGGCGCATGCGCACGGCGCCGCTCGAGACGAGGGCGGCGAGATAGCGTTGAGCGGTGGCTCGGGAGACGCCGATGGCGGTGGCCACCTCACCGGCGGACAGCGGCATGCCCGCTTCGCGAATAGATTGCAGGACAAGCTCTTTCGTGGGTGACTGCGCCACCGTGGCCGACGTGGTCGTGGTGGCGGCGGGGCGCAGCGCGTGCAGCGCGGCGGACACCCGGGTGTTGTCGATCTGTGGTGTGGCGAGGATGCGCCGGTAGCGGGCGTACGCGGCCAGCCGCGCGGCCAGTTCGGTGTGCGGAAACGGCTTGATCAGATAGGCCAGCGCACCCGCCGCGATCGCAGCCCGCACGGCGTCGCTCTCCGTGGACGCGGTGAGAATCATGGCATCGCAATGGATCTCGCGGACGAAGTCGATGCCGGAACCATCGGGAAGGTAGACATCCACCAGGGCGAGATCGATCGGTTTCGCCGCGACGAGTTCCCGCGCGGCGGCGAGAGTGTTGGCGGTGCCCGCCACGGTGAATCCCGCGATGGACTCGACGATTCCGGCGTGCAGGTTGGCGACCCGGAAATCGTCGTCGACGACCAGGACGGTCAGAGCTGCCGCGGCCATGGCACCTCGCTCTCCACGAGCACTCCGGGGATGCGGGCGATGAATTCGGCGCCGGTGAGCGGCGGCTGCCCGCCACCGGGGCTGGACAGGCGTACGTCGCCGCCGTGGGCGCGCGCGATCTGGCGGATCAGGGCCAGACCCACTCCGCGTCCGCCGGGTACGCCGTGGTCCTCGCGGGTAGAGGTCCCCTCGGTGAACAGCGAATCGACCAGATCGGGCGCCACCCCGTCGCCGCTGTCGGCGACGGTGATGTGCAAGGTCGAATCCTCTTGCATCAGTTCTACTTCCACCTGCCGCACCGGGTGGTCACGATCGCGGACGGCCTCCATCGCGTTGTCCAGCAGGTTGCCGAGCACGGTCGTCACGTCCACCGGATCGGCGAGGCTGCCCTCGACCCAGGTGTTGGGTCCGAGCACGAGTTCGACGCCGTTCTCTCTGGCGTGCGCCGCCTTGGCGGCCAGGAACGCCTGGAGGTACGCATCGTGGATGGCGTCGATGCCCGGTGTCGCGGGGCCGAGCGGCCCCGCGCCGATCAGCTCGTCGATCGATCGGGACGCCTCCTCGACTCGTCCGCTGTGCAGAAGGCCGCTGATCAGGTGCATTTTGTTGGAGAATTCGTGCCGCTGGGCGCGCAGCACCGTGCTCATCGACTGCACCGCGTCCAGCTGCCTGGTCAGCGACTCCACGTCGGTGCGGTCGCGCACGGTGAGCACCGCGCCGAGATCGCGCCCGTCCCGGCTGACCCGCCGCGCCGAGACGATGACGATGTGCGAGCCGACCGTCGCCGGCGCGGGCTGTTCGTCCAGGTTGCGGAACGCCTCCAGCACCCGAGGGGTCAGGCCGATCTGGTCCACCGGTCGGCCGATGTCGGCTGCGATGCCGAGCAGCCTGCGCGCCTCGTCGTTGACGAAGGTCGTGCGCCACGACGCGTCGACGGCGAGCACGCCACCGCCGATGCCGTGCAGCACCGCGGCCTGGCCGCGGACCAGTTCGGCGAGTTCGTCCGGCTCCAGCCCGAGCGTCAGCCCGCGCCACCGCCGGGCGAGCAGGACCGAGCCCACGATGCCGACCAGCAGCGCGGCGCCGACCAGCAGGCCCGCGGTACGCAGATCGGCCAGCAGTTGGTCGTGCACCGCGTCGGTGGAGATGCCGACGCTGACGGCGCCGACGACGCGGTCGGAATCGGCCGCGAGCACGGGCACTTTCGCGCGGACCGAGTCGCCCAGGGTGCCGCGTTCCTCGGTGATCGATTCGCGGCCCGCGAGGGCTTCGGACGGGTCGGTGCTGACGTGTTCGGCGAGTCGAGTCGGATCGGGGTGCGCGAGGCGGATGCCCGCGTCATCGGTGATCACCACGAACAACGCCTCATTGCGCTGTGTCGCGTCCACCGCAAGCCGTTCCAGGGGGCCCGAGGCGAGCTCCTGGCGAACCGCGGGGTCGTCGGCAACCGCGCCGGGCGCGTACCGGGCCACCTCCGCGCGCACCACCGGGTCGGCGGCGACGGTCCGCGCGATGGCCAGCGCACGCTGGCCGTAGGTGTCGCGCAGCCGCTGATCGCTGAGGTAGCCGAACACCGCGAACGCGACACCGAGCGTCAAGGTGACGACCACGATCTGCGACAGCAAAACCTGGGTCCGCAACCGCACGGCCCGCGCGCCCTCAGTGGCCATAGGCGCAGCTTAGACCACTTACCGACCGGTGAGCAGAATGCGCAAAACCTGCGAATCCCGCGTTTGTGGCGGTTGTGCGCACAAGCTCCGCGGTGTGACGCGGGACACGTACGGTCGCCCTATCCCGATCTCGCAGGAGTAGGAAGCAATGACGCAATCACTCATCGAGCTGCGGAGCGCGACCAAGCGTTTCCCCGGCAGCGGCGGCGGAATCCACACCGCCGTGCGGAATTTGAACCTCGAGGTGCGCCCCGGCGAATTCGTCGCCGTGGTCGGCCCGACCGGATGTGGGAAGTCCACCACGCTCTCGCTGGTGTCCGGGCTGGAACCGGCCTCGGCTGGGCGGACGCTGGTGCGCGGCAAAGACGTCCACGGCATTCCGGACGGGATCGGCTACATGTTCCAGCAGGACGCGGTGCTGCCGTGGAAGAGCGTGCTGGACAATGTCGCACTCGGTCCGCGTTTGCGCGGCGCGTCCAAATCCGAGGCGCGCGAGAAGGCGTCGGCCTGGGTGCGCGCGGTCGGCCTGGCCGGGTTCGAGCGCTACTACCCGCACCAGCTGTCCGGCGGTATGCGCAAGCGCGTCGCGCTGGCGCAGACCCTGGTCAACGAGCCGGAAATCCTGCTGATGGACGAGCCGTTCAGCGCGCTGGACGTGCAGACCCGCCAGCTCATGCAGGACGAGCTGCTGCGGGTCTGGGCGGGCACCAACGCGGCGGTCATCTTCGTCACCCACGACCTGGAGGAGGCGATCGTGCTCGCCGACCGGGTGGTCGTCATGACCGCGAGCCCGGCCACCATCTGCGGTGACTTCACCGTCGGGCTCGAGCGGCCGCGCAGCGTCGAGGACGTGCGGCTGACCGCCGAGTTCCGCGACATCTACAAGGAGATCTGGGAAACGCTGCGCGACCAGGTCGAGGCGGCGCGAGCGAAGGGAGCCTCCCGTGTCGCATGACGTGCTGGTCAAGGACGCCGCCGTAACGCCGGTGGTGGAGCACGAGACCGAAGAGCAGATCCTGGCCAGGGTGCGGACCAACGCCCGCCGCGCTCGTCTGCGCACCTGGGGGCTGCGCGCGGCTCTGGTCGCGCTGTGGCTGGGCGCGTGGGAGCTCACCGCGACGGTGTGGATCGACCCGTTCTTCTACTCCAAGCCGTCGCTGATCTGGGCCCGGCTGGTCGAATGGTTCACCGAGGGCACCCAGTTCGGCTCGATCTGGCTGCAGATCTACACCACAGTGCAGGAGGCCGTGCTCGGCTTCGCGATCGGCACGGTGGCCGGTGTTGTGCTCGGCGTGCTGCTGGGCCGCAGCCGGTACTGGGCCGAGGTGCTCGCGCCGTTCATCAAGGCGCTCAACGCGGTTCCGCGCATCGTGCTCGCCTCGCTGTTCATCATCTGGTTCGGCCTCGGGCTGAGTTCGAAGGTGGCGACGGTGGTCGT
The DNA here is from genome assembly GCF_965283145.1 of Nocardia sp. Marseille-Q1738. Lineage (NCBI taxonomy): Bacteria > Bacillati > Actinomycetota > Actinomycetes > Mycobacteriales > Nocardiaceae > Nocardia > Nocardia sp. Marseille-Q1738. Next base: position 330,034 of record NZ_CBDIMS010000005.1, read on the forward strand.
GCTGGTGTTCTTCGCGGTGTTCTTCAACGCGTTCACCGGCGCGCGCGAGGTGGACGGCAACGTGATCGACAACGCCCGCATCCTCGGCGCGAGCCGCAGGCAGGTGCTGGTGTCGATCGTGCTGCCGAGCGCGACCACCTGGATTCTGTCCAGCCTGCACACCGCATTCGGCTTCGCCCTGATCGGCGCGGTGGTGGGTGAATACGCCGGTGCGAGCAAAGGTTTGGGCCTGCTGATCAGTAATGCGCAGGGCACCTTCGACTCGGCGGGCATCTACGCGGGCATGATCATCATCACCGTGATCGCTCTGATCGCGGAGTGGGGGATCGGCATGGCGGAGAACCGGTTGCTGAAATGGCGGCCTTCCCAGGCGAACTCCAACCACGGGATCTGATCATGAAGCATCGCAAGCATTGGGCACTCGTCGTCGTCGCGATCGCGGCGCTGCTGCTGACCACCGGATGCCGGGACTCCCGCACCATTCCGATGGCCAATGGCCGCCCGCAGATCACCATCATGGTGGGCGGGCTGGAAAAGGTGATCTACCTGCCCGCCATGCTCACCCAGCAGCTCGGATTCTTCAAGAGCAACGACATCGACGTGAAGCTGCTCGGCGAGCAGTCCGGCGCCACCGCGGAAACCGCATTGCTGAGCGGCGACGTGCAAGGTGTGGTCGGGTTCTACGACCACACCGTCGACCTGCAGGCCAAGGACCAATGCATCCGCTCGGTGGTGCAGATGTCGGACGTGCCGGGCGAGGTGGAACTGGTGTCGAAGGCCGACGCGGCCACCATCACGTCGGTCGCCGACCTGCGCGGCAGGAATCTGGGTGTCACCTCGCTCGGTTCCTCGACCGACTTCCTCACCCAGGCGCTCACCGGCAAGGAGGGCATGACCACCGCGGACTACACCCGGGTGAAAGTCGGTGCGGGACAAACGTTCATCGCGGGCATGAACCACGACGGCATCGACGCGGGCATGACCACCGACCCGACGGTGGCGCAGATGGTGAACTCCGGCGAGGCGCGGATCCTGGTCGACATGCGCACCGAGGCGGGGACGAGGGCCGCCCTGGGCGGCTTGTATCCGGCGACGTCGCTGTACATGAGCTGCGCGACCGTCGATGCCCACCCGGAGATCGTGCAGAAGCTCGCCACCGCGTTCGTGCAGACGCTGCAATGGATCAAGACGCACACCCCGGAGCAGATCGCGGAGAAGATGCCACCGCAGTACGCGAGCGCGGGCAAGGACCTGTACGTCCAGTCGATCCGCGACTCGATCGGCATGTTCAACGGCGACGGCCTGATGAAACCCGAAGGCGCGCAGAACGTGCTGGACATTCTCGGCAAGTACTCGAAGAACGTGCGCCCCATGCGTGACCGCATCGACCTGTCCGAGACCTACACCACGAAGTTCGTGGAGGAGGCGTTGCGCGCGCCACGACAGTAGCGCGCCGCAGCGGAATCCGATGGCCGGGCGACTGTGATCCAGTCCGCCCGGCCGTTGGTGTGGTCAGATCTGGCTACGTCTTGCCAATCGTGCCCGACGCGGGCTGTCATCGATGGCAAGGGCAACGGCCGCCAGGCTGCATGGGTTGCTAGACCACTACCAGCCGCACGGCGGGGTCGAGCGCGGTCAAATCGTCCGGGTCGGAGGTGACCACACGATCGGCCCGCAAGGTGCGGGCGGTCACGATCACGTGAGCGTCCACCACGTCGGCGGTGCCGGTCGCGGCGAGCGCCGCGCCGACAGCGATGGCGGTGGCCTCATCGAGCGCGGCGACGGTCACCGTATCGGTCTTCAGCAACCGCCGAATCGGATGCTGACGGGAATCGTTGCGCCACGCCTGAGCCAGCACCGTAGCGGGGACGACGATCCGCGTTTTCCGGCGGGCGGCTTCCTCGAGTAGTCCGATAGCGCGCGGCTTGCCTTTCTCGAGTCCGATCAAAGCGCCGGTGTCGAGCACGATCACGCGGCGCCGCCAAGGGCGTCGGTGTGCTCGGCGTCGATCTCGTCGAACACGCTGGCGGCCCATTCGCGATCGGCGTCCGTGACACCGGCCTCAGCGGCCAGTTCGGCGAGAATGTCGGCGGCGGCGGCCCAATCGGGTTCGCGGCGGGCGAGGTCAGCGAACCACGCGGACACCGAGGACGCGTTGCCGGATTCGACGGCGCGGGCGGCCTTGTCGGCGATCTCGTCGGGGATGCTGATCGTGATCTTCTTCACGAGGCCAGTCTACCAAGGGCGGTATTACCGAGTCATACCGTTTGTTGGTTCGTGGAGGAGTCACTGCGCGCGCCGCGGCAGCATCGCGTCGTCCCGATGCCCGAGGGCCGTACTGTCTTAGGGCGGCTCGGCGCTGTACCTGCACATATGTGTCGCGGTCGATGTTCCGCGTATCGCCGCCGCTTTGGTGGGTGGACTGGATGGCGTGCGGCATGTCCGGATCTGTGGGGCAGATGTCCTTGCGGACAGGACCCAGCGGCTCGAGACTGGGCTTATGCAGGCAAGTGGTGACGTCGTGGTCGCGGTGTCGGACGGGGTGCTGATGCTCGACGTCGCCGGGCCGGTGCAGGTGCTGCACTGGGCTGGACACCGAATCCGGTTCGCCTCGCCGGACGGCGCGGCCGTGCGCACGGACGTGGGAGTGCCGTTGGGTGTCGACGGTGCACTCAGCGAATTCGGCGGACCGATCGAGACGCTGTTGGTGCCGGGGTACGCGCCCGAGGATCGGGTTCCGGACGCACTCGTGGACGCGGTGCGCGCGGTCGGCGGGGCCGCTCGCCGGGTGGCGTCGGTGTGTACCGGGGCGTTGGTGCTCGCGGAAGCGGGACTGCTCGACGGTCGGCGCGCCACCACGCACTGGATGGCGTGTGCCGAACTGGCCCAGCGGTTTCCGCGCGTCCGGGTCGACGCGGACGCCATCTACGTGCGGGACGGGCCGATCATCACGTCGGCGGGCGTCACCGCGGGCATCGACATGGCGCTGGCGCTCGTCGAGGAGCAGCACGGCGCCGAACTCGCGCGCAACCTGGCCAAGCACCTCGTCGTATTCCTGCACCGGCCGGGCGGGCAGTCGCAGTTCAGCGTGCGCACCAGCATCCCGGCTCCGCGCACCGGCGGTGTGCGCCAGGTAGTGGACGCGGTGGTCGCCGACCTGTGCGCGGACCACAGCCTGGCGGCGATGGCGGCCCGCGCCGCGATGAGCGAGCGCCACTTGAGCCGACTGTTTCAGCAGGAAGTCGGTATGACGCCGGGGCGCTATGTCAAACAGGCCCGGCTCGAAGCCGCGCAGGCGCTGCTCGAATCCGGTGACGAGCCGATGGCGGTGGTCGCCCGCCGCTGCGGGTTCGGCTCCGAGGAGACGATGCGCCGCACTTTCGTCGAATTGCTCGGCACCGCGCCGAGCGACTACCGCAGGCGCTTCCGCGCGTCCGCGCGCTGATCGCACCACCACTCACCAGGGAGTCGACCATGTCGATATCACGCCGTGCCGCCATGGGCGCGGGAATTGCCGCGAGCGCCTACGCCGTTGCCGCGAAACCCGCGACGGCGCAACCACTTTCGTTGAATCTTCCGCCGACCGAGTTGGCGGGCAAGGTGGGCGATCTGATCGCCACCCACCTCGCGCCGTTCCTGCGCAACCACAGCGTGCGGGGCTTCCTCTTCGGACGCGCCATCGCCGAACGGCAGGGCCTGCGGCCCGGGGTCGACTACGACGAGGAGACCTTGTACCTCATCTGCGCGCTGCACGACATCGGCTTGGCCGACATCGCGAATGGAGACCAGAAATTCGAGGTCGATGGCGCCGACTATGCCGCGCGATTCCTCGAGGACAACGGAGTCACCGATGCAAGGGTGGACACGATCTGGGACGCGATCGCCGCGCACACTGCGGGTTTCACCGACTCGCCGGTGTGGCGCCGCCGCCGACCGCCGGAAACCTGGATCGCCGTGGAGGGCATCGGTCTCGACGTCGGTGGCGCGCCGACCGACCTGCCGCCCGGCTTCGCCGACCTGGTGCACGCCGCGTATCCCCGGTTGGGCGGCAGCCGCGCACTCGGTGACGCGATCGAAGCGCAAGCCCTGGCCAAGCCGCAGAAAGCGCTGCCAGGGAGCTTGGCCGGTGTGCTCCTGCAGCAACGCCACCCTGAGCTGCCGTCTCTGACCTGGGAGGGGATCTTGGAGCAGAGCAGTTGGGGCGACTGACCGCATCGTGCCTGCCGAAGCCACTGTGCGACAACGCGGTGGGCGTCCACAGAACGCACACCGGTGGCGGTTCAGCTGGTGGCCGGTGCTGCCTCGGCCGCGTTGAATTCGGCCTTCCACTCCCGGAAGCCTTCCTCGGTGCGGCCGCGGCGCCAATAACCGGAGATCGACGCGGCCCACTCGGCGGACACGCCGCGCTCCCTGCGCACGTAGCGGCGCAGGTCCTGCATGACCGCCTTGGCCTCGCCGTGGATGAACACCTGGACCTGTCCCGGCGCCCACGGCGCCTGGCGGACGGTCTCGGCGAGCAGTTCGCCCGGCGGCCGGACACCGCGGTGCAGCCAGGTCAGCTCGACGCCGTCCGGCTTCTGCAGCGGAAGCTCGTCGTCCGGCCCGGCGACCTCGACGAACGCGAACCCGGTCGCGTCCCCCGGCATCGCCTCGAGCGCTGCCGCGATCGCGGGCAGCGCCGCCTCGTCTCCGGCCAGCAAGTGCCAGTCGGCGTCCGGACGGGGCGAGTACGCGCCGCCGGGACCCTGCAGTTCGATCGTTTCGCCCGGCTGGACCGCGGCCGCCCACGGTCCCGCGATTCCTTCCGCGCCGTGGAAGACGAAATCCACGGCGATCTCCCCGGCGATCGGGTCCACCGAGCGGACGGTGTAGGTGCGCAACACTTCGATCCCGTCGCGCGGGAAGATGAACTTCACATACGAGTCGGTGTACTCGCTGGGCGGGAACGCGGCGAAGCCGGGGCCGCCGAGATGAACCCGGATCAGATGCGGGGTCAGCCACTCGGTGCGTTGCACGGTGAGGGTGGTGCGAGGGCGGGCCAAGGGAACCTCCGATACGAGAATAATTAGGATTGCCTTACTTACCCTACCTGTGTTCGGCTCAGGCTGCGGGCAACCACTGGCGGCGTGCCGCCCGGGGGCACGGATGACCGCACTCGGGGAGCTGCGCACCGGAAGCCCAGCGTGCGCACGTGGGCAGTCCGAGCACCGGAAGCGCGGAACTGTATGCACGGCAACCACTCTCGCATACTTGGACCAAGCGCATGCTGGCCGGTCTCGCCCCGGAGGCCAGTCTCAACGGCAGACACCGGCTGCGCGAATCGCTTGCCAACCACGGCTGCGGCCTGCATCGGCTCACCGGCTCCGGCGACGTCTGCCGATGCTCAAGCGGCGACCTTCTCTTTGAGCAGTTCGAACGAGCGCACGCGGTCGTCGATGTCGTAGACCAGCGTGTTGATCATCAGCTCGTCGGCCTCGGTGCGCCGCAGCAGCTCGGTGAGCTGAGCGCGCACCGTCTCCGGCGAGCCGAGCAATTGCCCGGCCCGGCGCTGCTGAATGAACGCGCGCTCATGGTCCGACGGCTGGAACGCGGCGGCCTCCTCCGGCGTCGCCAGCGCCTGCGGTGTGCCGCGGATCAGATTCAGGAAGGCCAGGTCACGGGGTACGGCGAGGGTTTCGGCGCGCTCGTCGGTATCGGCGCAGATGGCGGCGACCGCCACCATCGCGTGCGGCTGCGTCAGCCGTTCCGAGGGCCGGAAATGCTCGCGATACAGCGCCAGCGCGGGCTCGGTGTTATCCGGGGCGATGTGGTGGGCGAAGGCGAACGGCAGACCCAGCACGGCGGCGACCTGCGCGCTGTAGCCGCTGGAGCCGAGCAGCCAGATCTCCGGCTCCTCGCCGCGGCCCGGCGTCGCGGCGATGCCACCGGGATCGGCGCCGCGGAAGTAGCCGAGCAGCGCGGCCAGTTCCTGGGGGAACGACTCCGCCGACAACCCGTTCTCCGTCCGCCGCAGCGCGCGGGCGGTCGCCTGATCGGTTCCCGGCGCGCGTCCGATGCCCAGGTCGACCCGTCCAGGGTGCAGCGCGTGCAGCGTGCCGAACTGCTCGGCGACCACCAGCGGAGCGTGGTTGGGCAGCATCACCCCGCCGGAACCGACCCGGATGCTCGAGGTGGCGGCCGCCAGATGGGCGAGCAGCACGCTCGGCGCCGAGCTGGCGATGCCCGGCATGTTGTGGTGTTCGGCGACCCAGAACCGGTGATAACCCAAAGCCTCGGTGCGCCGGGCCAATTCGGTGGTCGCGTCGAGCCCCTCGCCGACGGTGCGGCCGGACTGCACCGGCGCGAGATCCAGTACGGACAACGGGACGTCGATCATGGGTCTCCTCCAGAGTGCCGATCACCGGTCCCAACGCCCCGCATGCCCGGTGTATTTCGAGGCCGTCTCACCCGCGTGCGATCGCGCGGAACACCTCGACTGTCTCCTGCTCGTCCTGCGTGGTCCCGTGGTCGCTGAGCTTGACGATGACCGTGCCGCTCGGCGGGTCGACGTAGACGTACTGCCCGTAGACCCCGACGGCGGTGAGGTCCACGCCGTCCCCGCCGGTCGGATGCCACCACTGCGCGCCATAACGCCAGTCGCCGACCGGGTGCGGAGCCGGGGTGCGGATGCGCTCGATCCACGCGGGCGGGACGATCTGCGCGTCGCCCGCGCGTCCGCCGTCCAGCACCAGCTGGCCGATCTTGGCGAAATCGCGGGCCGTGGCGTTCAGGCAGCAGAACGCTTTCTCTTGGCCGCCCGCGCGGTCGAGGTTCCACAGCGCGTCGTCCTGGGCGCCGATCGGACCCCAGATGTCGCGCTGCAACACCTCACCCAGCGGCATCCGCTCGACCTTCGCCACCGCCATGCCGAGCAGTTGGGTGTCCACACTGCGGTACTCGCCCGCACTGCCGGGCTCGAATCGCAAGCTCCGGTGCTCGCGGATGAATCCGGCCAGGTCCTCGGTAAGATACATGCGGGCGGTGCCGGTCAGCGGCAGGTACTTGTTGTAATTCTCCCCGACGTCGACGCCGGAGGCCATGTCCAGCAGGTCGCGGATGGTGACGCGGTCGTAGGGGCCGCCCGTGGCCAGCTGCGGGAGGATGTCCACCAGGCGATCGTCTTCGCGGAGTTTCCCAGCGTCGATGGCCCGGCCCGTGAGCAACGACACGATGGATTTCGCCACCGACCACGAGGACTGGCGAGTGGTCGCCGCGACGCCGTCGCGATACCACTCGTGGGTCAGAGCGCCGCCGCGCACAACCAGGAACGAATTGGTGTGCGTGATGCGGAGGAAGTCGGCGACCGAGACCTGCCCGCCCTTCCACGGAACCCGGTCCGGCAGCGGCCGCGTCGCGACGGGGAACGGACGCGGGGTGGCGGAGGCGGCCACCGTCCGGCTCTCGAACAGTGCGCCCTGGGTGGAGGGCGGGTCGACCATGAGGTTCAGCAATGTCGGCGGCGCCGGGATGCGGAGAACCGCCGTCGTCACGACCGCCGCGCCGATCAGGACGGCGACGACCGCGACAATGGCAACCGCGGTGCGGAGGGCGTAGCGGCGGAGCCGCGGCCGCCGCGTTGGTTGTTCAGTCATGAAAACGCTCATCAGTGGGAGGGAAACCGATGATGGCATGCCGGCCGGCGGGTCGGGTAGCCACCGATAGTCATGGCCTGACGGCCCGCAGGCCGTGCTGTGTCGCGGGGTTCGGTAGCGTGTCGAGCTGATCCACTGCCGACCATGCGACGATCCGGCGTCGTGTGTGCGTCGCACCGACCGGCGGTACCGCCGTCGCGTCGCTGCCGAACGAGGGGAAGGCCGCCGTATGACCACCTCCGACCGCCACCTTCAGGACGCGGGTCCGCTGGAAGCCAGCGACGACTCGGAAGGTTACGCACGGGGCCTGAACCCGCGCACCATCCAGATGATCGCCATCGGCGGCGCGATCGGCACCGGCCTGTTCTACGGCGCCGGCGGTGCGATCGAGCAGGCCGGACCCGGTCTGATCCTGGCCTATCTGGCCGCGGGCCTGGCCATCTTCGTGATCATGCGGGCACTCGGCGAACTGCTGACCTATCGCCCGGTCTCGGGCAGCTTCGCCGAGTACGCGCACGAGTTCCTCGGCCGCTTCGCCGGTTTCGTCACCGGCTGGTCGTACTGGGCGGTGTGGGTGGCCACCTGCATGGCCGAGATAACCGTGGCGGGCAAGTACGTCCAGTACTGGTTCGACATCGCACCGTGGATCACCGCGCTGGTCGTGCTCGCGGTGATGTTCGCCGCCAACCTGATCTCCGTGCGGCTGTTCGGCGAGGGCGAGTTCTGGTTCTCCACCATCAAGGTCACCGCGATCATCGGCATGATCCTGCTCGGCATCGGTGTGCTGCTGTTCGGATTCGGCCACGCGGCCGACCCGACCGTGACCAACCTCTGGGCCGACGGCGGCGTGTTCCCCAACGGCATCGGCCAGTCGCTGCTGGTGCTGCAGATCGTGCTGTTCGCCTATGTCGGTGTCGAACTGGTCGGCGTCACCGCGGGGGAAGCGCGCGAGCCGCGCAAGACCCTGCGTAAGGCGATCAACACGCTGCCGTTCCGGATCGGCCTGTTCTATGTCGGTGCGCTGGTGGTGATCATGTCGGTGTCCAGCTGGCGCAACTTCCACGCGGGCAAGAGCCCGTTCGTGGAGGTGTTCGAACAGATCGGCATTCCCGGCGCGGCGGGCATCGTCAACTTCGTGCTGCTCACCGCGGCGCTGTCGTCGTGCAACTCGGGCATCTACTCGACCGGGCGCATGCTGCGCACCCTGTCTCTGCACGGCGAGGCGCCTGCCCGGCTGAGCAAATTGAGCCCGAACGCGGTGCCCTACGTCGGCATCACCGCATCGGCGGCGGCGATGGTGATCGGCGTGATCGTCAACGTCATCTCCCCGGACAAGGCGTTCGCCTACATCACCTCGGTGTCGACGATCGGCATCATCTTCGTCTGGGGTGTCATCCTGGTGTGCCACCTGCTCTACCGCGCCAAGGTCGCCCGCGGTGAGTTGCCCGCGAGCGACTACCGGCTGCCCGCCGCGCCCTACACCACGGTGCTGGCGCTGGCGTTCCTCGGATTGGTGGTCGTGCTGCTGTTGTTCACCGAGAGCGGCCGCACCGCTGTCGTCGTCGGCGTCGTGTGGGCGGTGCTGGTGTCGGGCGGCTATCTGGTGCTCGGCAAGCTCGCCAAGTCCAGCGCGACAAGCGAATCCGTGCTGCGCTAGACCCCGCTAAACCGTCAGGAACAGCGCGGTGGCGCCGATCGCCTCCACCGCGCCGTAGAACCAATTGGGATAGAAGGCCGTTCGCTCGTCGAGCATGGCGGAGACGACTCGGCCGAGGGCCATGCCCGCCAAGGCGGCGCCGACGGCGACCATGATCCCGGCGCGCAGTGCTCCGACGTCCACCGCGGCCACGGCGAGCACGGCCGCCATCGCGACGCCGAAGCCGCCGTAGACGGCGCGCACTTCATAGCGTGCCGGTGGTTCGGTGAGCTGGACGCCGAACGGCCGGATCAGTGCGGCGGGCGCACCGAGCGCGTAGCCGCCCATCCCCAGAAAGCACACCCCGATGATCGCGCAGACGGCTACCGCCACTGTTTCCTCCAAGTCCGGTTCGGTCAGGAAGCCCAGCATCCTTCGGAGGGTATCGGGAGAGCTTCCGAAAACCGGCTATCCTCGCGCGTCAATCGCTCGACGAGCGGCCCGGCATCATGGCCGACGCGAGCACCATCACCACCGCCATCGCCGCGATCGTGCCGAAAACCAGGTGCACCGCCGAGGCGAGCGCCGCGGGCTGCGGGTGATCGGTATGACCCACCCGGGCGTTCACCATCGCCCCGAACACCGCCACGCCCACCGCGCTGCCGATCGAGCGGGCGAACATATTGGCCGAGGTGACCACGCCGCGCTCGGTCCATTCGGCGCTGGTCTGCGCCGCGATCAAGGTGGGAGTGGCGACCAGGCCCATGCCGGTGCCGATCACGAAACAGGACGCGGCGACCTGCCACAGCGTCGAGCTCTGCGTGATCAGCAGCGTGCTGGCGGCTCCGACCGCGGCCAGCCCGCTGCCGATCAGGGCACTCGTGCGAAAGCCAACGCGCAGGTACACCTTCCCGGCCTGCGAGGCAGCCAGTGGCCACCCGAGGGTGAGCGCGCCCACCGTGAGTCCCGCGACCAGCGCGCCGGTGCCGAGCACGCCTTGGGTGAAAGTCGGGACGTAGGAGGTCAACCCGAGCAGGACGGCTCCGATCAGCACGGACACCAGGCTGCTGGCTATCACCACCCGGCGGGTGAACACCCAGAGCGGCAGAATCGGGTTCCGTGCCCTCCGTTCCACCAGCCCGAACAGCACGAGCACGACCGCGCCGCCGCCGAAGATCCCGATGCTGGTGGGGGAGGACCAGGCCCACGCCTGACCGCCCTCGAGCAGTCCCAGGATCAGCGCGCCCGCGCCGAGCGTGAGCAGGGCCGCGCCGAGGTAGTCGACGCGCTGCATGCGCCGCGGCGCGCTCTCGGTGAAGCTGCGCACCAGCATCCAACCGGCGAGCGCGGACAGCGGAAGGTTGATCAGGAAGATCCAGCGCCAGCTGACGTATTCGGCGAACAGGCCGCCCAGCAGCGGACCCGCCACGCTCGACATGGCCCACACGCTGGCCAGGTAGCCCTGCACCCTGGCGCGCTCGGACAGCGTGTACAGATCGCCCGCGATGGTCATCGTCATCGGCTGGATCGCCCCGGCGCCGATGCCCTGCACCGCGCGGAAGATGATCAGCGCGAACATGCTGGTCGCCACCCCGCACAGCAGCGAACCCAGCGCGAACATCGCGATTCCGAACAGGATCACCGGCTTGCGGCCGACGGTATCGGCGAGCTTGCCGTAGATCGGCACGGTCACCGCTTGCGCCAGCAGATAGACCGAGAAAAGCCACGGGAACTGCGCGAAACCACCCAAACTGTCGGTGATGGTCAGCACCGCCGTGGCGATGACCGTCGAGTCGAGCGCGACCAGCCCTGTCGCCAGCATCAGCGAACCGAGGATGGCGCCCCGTTCGGAGCGGAGCCCGACAGACGCCGTCACAGTCTCGGTCGCCACCGCGGCCCCTCTCGTTCGCTTATCTAATCATCTCGGACGACCGTATCCGCTCCTCAGTTATTCCCGCATGGAATTTTTTTCGCGCCGCGCTCGGGAAGGGCGGGCTGCTCACCGAGGCGGCGTTTCGGTGAGCAGCCCGGTCGGTGCACCGGTGCCGCCGTATCCCGCAGTCGGCCGGTGCCCCGGTCACTGGGGCTGGTCGGCCCCGGTTCGTGGCGGATGCGCGTCGAGGAAAGCCACTTCCTCGTCGGTGAGCAACCGCGAGCGGATCAGGAAGCGCACGCCTTCGGGTGCTTCCAAGGAGAACCCGCTGCCGCGTCCCGGCACCACGTCGACGGTGAGGTGGGTGTGCCGCCAGTACTCGAACTGGTCCGCGCTCATCCAGAACGGCGTGTCCGCGTCGAGCTGCCCGAGCAGCACGTCCGACGCCCCGACCCGGAACTCGCCGCGCGGATAGCACATCGGTGAGCTGCCGTCGCAGCAGCCGCCGGACTGGTGGAACATCACCGGGCCGTGCTGCTGGATCAGCCTGTGCAGCAGCGCTTCCGCGGGCTCGGTGAGCTCGACGCGCCGGACCGGATCGGGCATCAGAAGAATCCGAGCTTATCCGGGGAGTAGCTGACCAGCAGGTTCTTCGTCTGCTGGTAGTGGTCGAGCATCATGCGGTGGTTCTCGCGTCCGATGCCGGACTTCTTGTAGCCGCCGAAGGCCGCGTGCGCGGGATAGGCGTGATAGCAGTTGGTCCAGACCCGGCCCGCCTTGATCTGCCTGCCGAGCCGGTAGGCGGAGTTGATGTCGCGGGTCCACACTCCGGCGCCGAGACCGTAGAGGGTGTCGTTGGCGAGCTTCAGCGCCTCGTCGGTGGAGTCGAACGTGGTCACCGACACGACCGGCCCGAAGATCTCCTCCTGGAAGATCCGCATGTCGTTGCGGCCGGAGAAGATCGTCGGCTCCACGTAGTAGCCGCCGGGATAGCCCTCGACCTTGCGCGGACCGCCGCCGGTGAGCACCTGCGCGCCTTCACGGCGTCCGATGTCGATGTAGGACAGGATCTTCTCGTACTGGTCGTTGCTGGCCTGCGCGCCGATCATGGTGGTCTCGTCCAGCGGGTCCCCGCCCTTGATCGCTTTGGTCCGCTCGAGGCACCGGGCGATGAACTCGTCATAGATCGAGGAGTGGATCAACGCGCGCGACGGACAGGTGCACACCTCGCCCTGGTTGAGCGCGAACATCACGAATCCCTCGATGGCCTTGTCCAGGAAGGCGTCGTCGGCGGCCATGACGTCGGGCAGGAAGATGTTGGGGCTCTTGCCGCCCAACTCGAGTGTGACCGGGATGATGTTCTCGCTCGCGTATTGCATGATCAGTCTGCCGGTGGTGGTCTCGCCGGTGAAGGCGACCTTGGCCACCCGCGGGCTGGCGGCCAGTGGTTTGCCCGCCTCGACGCCGAAGCCGTTCACCACGTTCAGCACGCCGGGCGGCAGCAGATCGGCGATCAGCTCGACGACCTTCAGGATCGAAGCCGGGGTCTGCTCGGCGGGCTTGAGCACCACCGCGTTGCCCGCGGCCAGTGCCGGCGCGAGCTTCCAGGTGGCCATCAGGATCGGGAAGTTCCACGGAATGATCTGCCCGACCACCCCGAGCGGTTCATGGAAGTGGTAGGCGATGGTGTCGGCGTCGATCTCGCTGATCCCGCCCTCCTGGGCGCGGACGGCTCCGGCGAAGTAGCGGAAGTGATCGACCGCCAACGGCAGGTCGGCGGCCAGCGTTTCACGGACCGGCTTGCCGTTCTCCCAGGTCTCGGCGACCGCGAGCGCCTCGAGGTTGTCCTCGATCCGGTCGGCGATCTTGTTCAGGATGTTCGCGCGCTCGGCGGCCGACGTGGCGCCCCATGCGTCGGCCGCCTGGTGCGCGGCGTCCAACGCCAGGTCGATGTCGGCGGCCGACGACCGCGCAACCTCGCAGAATGTCTGTCCGTCCACCGGTGAGGGATTCTCGAAGTAACGGCCCTCGACGGGGGCGGTCCATTCGCCGCCGATGAAATTCTCGTAGCGCGTGGCGAATTCGACGACGCTGCCCTCGGTTCCCGGCTTTGCATAGCTCATGGCGGGTAACTCCTCGCTGGTTGCGGACGTGAAGCGCACGGCGATCCGGCCGTGATGCAGGTCACTATGCCCCGCGAGGGTTGACGAAACGTTGAGGCGCACGGGTGCGGCTGAAGCGCGGTCCGGTGGTGGCGTGCGGCGGTGACTACCGGGCAGCGTGGCGGCCGATGCCAGAGGGACCGCGACGCGTTCGCCGAGCGCGCGTCATCGTGGTCCGGTCCGCTGTCACAGCCGGAGACCGGCGCCGGCCCGCAGCAGGCCCGCCGCGACGAGCGCGGTCCGTGACTCAGCCGTGCAGCGCGCTGTGCAGCCGGGCCGCCGCGAGCGCGCGCCGACCGTCATCGGCGGGCAACAGGCGCAGCGCGTGTTCGTGCACTGCGATGTCGTGGGGCGCGTGCTCGCCGTAGCGCAGCGCGTGCTCGGCGGTCGCGCTGGACAGCACCGCGGTGCGCACGCCGACCTCCAGATACTCGCGCCACCGCACGATTCCCGGAGTATCCGAGTCGGGCAGCAGCGGCCCGCGATACAACTCGACGGCCGTGGCGGTGTCGCCTGCCTCGAGCGCCGCGAGCACGTCCACCGCGTCGCAGGACAGCGGGCTGATCAGCTGATAGACCCGGCTGGTGATATCACCGCCGGTCGCGCGCCGCAGATGGGACATCTCGGACTTGAGTGTGCTCGCGCCCACCGGCCGATCGCCGTACACCGCGAAGTGCAGGCGCTCATGCGTGTAGCCCTCCGGCTCGAGCGCCAACAGAGCCAGGATCTCCAGCTGCCTGGGGCGCAGCCGCACGGGAGAGCCGTCGCGGGTCAGGCGGCCGGTGCCGAGGCAGGTCAGCCGGACGCCCGGCGCGGCCATGCGGTGGTGCAGCTTGGTCTCGATGGCGCTGACCAGGGTGCGCGCGGTGGCCATGGCCAGCGGATGGGCTCGGTCCCAGGTCGTGGACAGGTCGAGCACGCCGAGCTGATGTCCGTCCGCGGCGCGGATCGGCGCGCAATAGCACACCCATCCGTGCAGGGCCGCTACCAAATGCTCGGCGGAGAACACGGTGTGCGGCCGTTCGGTGCGCAGCGCCAACGAGAGGGCGTTCGTGCCCATGTGCGCCTCGTCCCATCGCCCGCCCGGCGCGAAGTTCACCTGCTCGGCGCGGCGGCGCATGACCGGGCCGCCGTGCGACCACAGGATGGTGCCGGTCTCGTCGGTGATCGCGGCGACGTAGCCCGCGTCCTCGGTGACGCCGCGCAGCTGGTCGGTGAGCTCGGATACCGGTGTGCGCAGCGGGGACTCGGCCCAGCGGGCGGTGACGTCGGCTTCGGCGAGGGGAGCGTGCTCACACGCGGGATCGACGGTGCGCAGCGATCGCAGCCAGGATTGCGCGACCTCGCTGCGCAGCGCGGAATCACCCTGGGGTGTTCCGGCGGGTACCCATCGGGACCACTCTTGTTCCAGTGCAGCGCGTTGCCGCGCGAGGGAACCGCCCTGTGCCATCTCGCGTCCTGTGCCGTCGCTCCGATCGTCTCCGTGCTCTCTCATCATGCCGCAGTGAGCGCCTCGGGCATTCCGTTTTGCGCGCGGCTGCGCGGAGTCGAGGGGCGGCAGCGGAGATCGGCTGCGGGTGAAGTGAGATGTCGGTTGGACGGCTCGGCTCCGTGGGCTGGACGCCGCCGATCCGCCTGCTGCGACCGGTGTTCGGTGTGCGGTCGTCCGAGCGGCGACCGCACACCTGAACCAGCCGGATTACGGGGTGGCGAACCCGATCAGCGCACCGATGCCCGCTCCGATCGGAACGGTGACCAGCGCGCCGACGCCGCCGAGGAAGAAGCCGATGACGGCGCCGATTCCCGCGCCGATCAGGGCGCCGACTCCGGCGTTGTGCTGCTTGCGCGCGAGCGTTTCCTGCTCGTTGACGAACTGGTTGAGCCGCTCGGTCGCCGCGGGCGCGCCGACCGGAGTCACCGTGAGGGTGCGGCCCGCGTCGGTGATCGTCGGGGCAAGCCCGTATGTCGCGCCGGAGGACTGGAAGGCCAAGGGAAGGGTCGTGATGACCTGCCCCGCGCCGTCCCGGAGTTCGACGGCTTCGGCGTCGGCGGTCAAGGCGAAGCTGCCCGCCTCGACGGTGGTGACCACCGCGCTGCCGTCGGGGGCAGGCGCCGAGGTGAATCCGACTCCCTGTTCGACACCGTGCACGCTGACCTGCGCGGGGTCGGCGGGTTGGGCGTTCGCGACGCCCGTCGCAATTCCGGTGGCTCCGACCGCGAGTAGGGCGGTGGCGGCGAATCTGTTGACTCTCATCGTATTTCCCCACATAGTCGTGTCGGCCACGAGTGCCGACGAATCCCCGAAGTGCCGGTTCTCGGCCCTACCCATTCTGGCCGGACGGCTGTGCCGAAGCAATCGTTCTGCGAATTTCACTGAAAAATAACCATGTCGCTCCATCGGTACGCACACGCGAATTACGAAGGGACCGTGCCGGTTTCGTCCGGATATTTCGATGGATTGCCGAATATCTGCTGAATCGGCCGATGTGGCAAGTAATTCGATCGCTCGAATGACGAATTTCTTCGAAAATTCCAGGCGCGAGCGCATAGTGATGACGAGCGCACCGGTGGTGCTGCCTCGATGCTGCTTCGGGGTGGCTGTGGCGTGTGGCGAGGCGGCCACGGGGTGACGAGCTCCTACAGCTCGGGCGGTCGCGTTGTGCCGTACCACGATTCGAGGACGCCGTCATGTTGCGGATTTACGTCTCGCCGGGACGGTCGCTTCGCAGGCGCGGGTTCACGCGGGCGGCGGGGTCGGCCGTCGAGGACCGATGTCTGTTCGGCGACAGGCGATTTCCGGCTCCGCGGTGGCGGAGTGCGCGAGGTCGCTACCCCGAAGCGCTGCCGCGGAGCCGGAATCACCTGGTCATGTGCGCTGATGCTCAGAACGCGCTTCCGGTGCCGAGCAGCGGCACGAAGAGTCCGGGCCAGATGCCGAACGGGCTGCCCCAGAAACCGTACGGGCTGCCCCAGTAGCCGTAACCGCCCCAGCCGCCGTAGCCGCCCCAGCCGTGGCGGCCCCACCCGCCGTGGTGATGCCAGCCGCGTCCGTGGATCTCTTCGGCCTGATTCGTCTGAGCGACGGTCGGCTGCTGCGCCAGCGCGGGCGCCGCGGTCGCGGCGACCGGCGTCAGTGCGAGCGCGGCGACCATCGCCACGCGGACAACCGTTCGCCGTGCGCGTCCGGCCTTGTGGTCGTGCATCATCGGTACTTCCTCACTTCGGTACGTAGTCGTCCGGTCGGTGACCCGGGTGAATCCGCCGGACCTGATCTCGCCATCGAATATCGTACCGTCATATAACGGCACGTTCAATGTGGTGCGATCGTGCGAGAATTTCGGCTCGCCGGCCGCGCCGACGCTCGTGCGGGGCGGTCGCGCTGGGTACCGTCATGGCACCGGACATCGAGAGGAGTCGACGATGGCTACGAGTGCCGA
This sequence comes from Nocardia sp. Marseille-Q1738, assembly GCF_965283145.1. Classification (NCBI taxonomy): domain Bacteria; kingdom Bacillati; phylum Actinomycetota; class Actinomycetes; order Mycobacteriales; family Nocardiaceae; genus Nocardia; species Nocardia sp. Marseille-Q1738. Next base: position 346,773 of record NZ_CBDIMS010000005.1, read on the forward strand.
TGTGCTGACCGATGCCTACGAGCGGATCAAAGAGACGGTGCACGAGGCGGTGGACGGGCTCGGGGAGGACGACCTCGTCCACCGAGTCGATCCAGGAGCCAACTCGATCGCGTGGCTGGTGTGGCATCTGGCCCGGGTGCAGGACGACCACATCGCCGATGTGACGGGCATCGAGCAGGTATGGACCGCGCAAGGCTGGTACGACCGGTTCGGCCTGCCCGTCGGCAAAACCGCGACCGGATACGGCGACCGGCCCGCCGACGTGGCCGTCGTCCGCGCCCCGGCCGAGCTGCTCACCGGCTATTACGACGCCGTGCACGAGCAGACGCTGCGTTTCGTTCGTGAACTCGAAGACGGCGACCTGGACCGCGTCGTCGACACCCGATGGGACCCGCCGGTGACGCTGGGCGTGCGGCTGGTCAGCGTGATCGCCGACGATTTGCAGCACGCCGGTCAAGCCGCCTTCGTGCGCGGTGTGCTCGAGCGGACGAGATGACCGGCAGCGGGAACCCGGCACGGCGCGCGTTGTCGATGCCGTGACGTAAGTTGGTGCCGCGCATCCAAAAGCTTACAGAGAGTGCCGCCAGTGGTTGTTGTGCTTGTTGCCGTCGGAGCCGTCCTCGCGGTGCTCGGCGTCGTCGCGGTGTTCGGCGCGCTGCACTGGTACCTGTGGCGGCGCCTGGTGCGGGACACGACCATCGAGGGCTCCTGGGGGCGACGCCTCGGGACCGCGGTCGTGCTGGCGGGTCCGCTGCTGCTGGTCGGGGCGACGGCCGCCGAAGTGGCGTCCGCTCCGTTCGCGGTGGTCCGGATCATCGCCTGGCCGGGCTATCTGTGGGGCGCGCTGTTCGTCTACCTGCTGCTGGCGCTGCTGGTGGGTGAGCCGATCCGGCGCCTGCTGCTGCGCTGGGTCGATCACGACCGAGTGGTGGGGGCACCGGCCGCCGTTGTCGAGGCGGAACCCGCGTCCGCTCTGCATCCCGAGCACGATGAGTCCATTGCGAGGGAACCGGGCGCCGCCGTGGTTCATGCGAACTCGGCGCTCGCGCCTGATCCCGTGCCGGAGAAGCTTGTCGCGACGGGATCGGGCGCCGTCGTGGAGGATTCGATCGCTACGCTCGCGCCGAGTCGTCTGCCGGATAAGCGTGTCGCCAGGGAGCCGGGGGCCATCGTGGACGACGCGGGCTCCGCGCTCGCCCCGAACCGTCTGCCGGACAAGGCAGTTGCGGGTGCACCGGGCGCGGCCGTCGTCGATGTGGAATCGGCGGTCGAGCCGGAACTTGTGCCGGACAAGCCTGTTGGGGCACCGGCCGAGTCCATGGCGAATGCGCCGACCACGTCCCCGGTCACTCGACTACCTCGACGCGTCTTCGTCTCGCGGGTGGTGGGCGGAGCCGCCGTGGCGGCCGCCGCGACCACGGTGGGCCTCGGAGCGTATGGCGTCCTCAACGGACCCAGCGTCAAGCGTGTGGCCGTGCCGCTGGCGAAATTGCCGCGCGGTGCCGATGGATTCCGCATCGCGGTGGTCAGCGACGTGCATCTCGGCCCGATCCTGGGCCGCGGCTTCGCCGAGCGGGTGGTCCGGACCGTCAACGACACCCAGCCCGACCTCATCGCGGTCGTCGGTGACCTGGTGGACGGCAGCGTCGAGCACCTGCGTTCGGCCGTCGAGCCGCTCGCCGGGCTGCGCGCCCGCCACGGCGCGTTCTTCGTCACCGGCAACCACGAGTACTTCTCCGGCGCCGAGCAGTGGATCGAGCACGTCCAGGAACTCGGCATGCACCTGCTCGCGAATGCCCGCACCGAACTACCCGGATTCGACCTCGCCGGAGTGAACGACGTGCAGGGCGAACGGATCGGGCAGGGCCCGGATTTCGGCAAGGCACTCGGCGACCGCGACCGCGCCCGCACGGCGGTGCTGCTGGCGCACCAGCCGATACTGATCGACGACGCGGTGGCGCACGGTGTCGATCTCCAGCTGTCCGGCCATACCCATGGCGGACAGATCTGGCCCGGCAATTACCTTGCGGGCCTGGTGAACCCGACCGTCGCCGGGCTGGAGCGCTACGGCGACACCCAGCTGTACGTCACCAGGGGAGCCGGGGCGTGGGGTCCGCCGGTGCGCGTGGGCGCACCGTCGGACATCACTGTCGTGGAGCTCGTTTCGCTCCGGGCATAACGTCGCGCTACCCGAACAGACCGCCCAGCACGCCGCCGCTCTGCCCCGCCTCCTGGCCGCCGCCGGTGCCGCCGAGGAAGCCGCCGGGCGGAAGCTCCGAGGGCTGCACGATGACGAAACCGCGGCCGGAGAACGACAGCGTGAGCCCCTCGCCGGTGCTGCGCCCCATCAGCCTGCCGAGGCCGAAGGAGTCGTTGCGCTTGATGCCGGTCTGCAAGCTCGACGACCACGCGACCGCCGCCTGCGGATCGGCGTAGGTCGGCTGATCGACGTTGAGCACCACCGGTGTGCCGTGCGTGGTGATGGCGATGCGGCCGCGGCCGGTGAAGACGCAGTTGAACAATCCGGCGTTGCTGGCGAATCCGGCGGCACCCTGCACCATCCGGATGTCGTAGCGCAGGCCGGAGTCGAACGCGAGCACGTTGGCGCCGTTGATGGTGAGGCCGTCGGTGCCGTCCAGATCGATGGTGTGCACGTCGGCGGCGCCGCTGGCGACGAACAGGTCGCCGTGGCCGGACACCTTCATCAGCGGAACGCCTTCACCGGTCAGCCGCTGCTGGATCGCCCGCCCGATACCGCCCGCGCCGAGCGCCTGGAAATGCAGGTCGCCCTGGTAGGCGACCATCGAGCCGGCCCGCGCCATGACCTCGCCGTTGACGGCGACCTTGATCATCTTGCCGCCCTGCTTCTGGATGCCGGCGCCGGTGACTTCGGCGTGGCTGGGGGCGAACAGTTCGCTCTGCATCGGCAGCGCTCCTTGCTGAGGTGAAGGCATCGGTGGTAGCGGCACCGCGGCGGGCGCGGAATAGGAGGGTTGCGGCGGATAGGCGGGTTGCGGCGAATGGGCCGTTTGCGGGGGATAGGCCGGTTGCGGCGGAGGCGATGGATAGGCCGGAGGCGGGGTATAGGCGGACTGCGGCGCGGGCTGATACGACGGAGGCACCGGAGCCGCTGGGCGAGATACCGGCGGGGAAGCAGGAGCAGGCGCTGCGGCGGGCTCGTCGTCGATGTTCACGCCGAACGCCGTCGCGATCCCGGCCAAGCCGTTGTCATAACCCTGGCCGACCGCGCGGACCTTCCATCCGCCGCCGCGCCGGTAGATCTCCACGCAGACCACGGCGGTCTCGGTGCTGAGACCGGTCATCGGGAAGGCCAGCGTGCCCGAGGGGGACGCGATGGTCGCGCGCAGCGAGCCGGCGGCCGCGAAGGTGGGCGGCCCGCTGCCGTCCAGGCTCGCGGTGACGACGATCCGGTCGACATCGGAAGGCAACGCGCTGGTCTGGATGTCCACCACGTCACCGGCGCCCTGACCGTGCCGGTAGGTGACGCCGGGCGCGACGGGCTGATTGAAGAACACGAAGTCGGCGTCGGAGCGTACTCTCCCCGCGGCGTTCAGCAGCAGCGCCGAAACGTCGACGGGAGCCGAACACGTGACGGTGACCGTCAGCCGATCTCCGGGCGCGGGGCGGTTCTCACCGCGAGCGAGATCGGTCACGGCAGGCCGCCCAGTGCGCGGGCGCGCGGTCGGTTTGACATGCGATTCACGGCCTCCAGTGTGTCGTGCGGCCGGAACGCGCGCCACAGGCGGGGCCCGAGTACGCCGCCACCAGCCTGGCATCCGGTACTGCAGTCCGGCCGCGGCGGCGTGACGGCCGCGGCTGACACGCGGCGAGAGCCGGACCGAACCGATCGGTCTCTCGCCGCAATTCACCTGTCGTTCAGAGGACTTCGGCGTACATGATGCCGTCGAGAATGCCGAATTCGACCTGCCCGGGGAACAGCGGTGGTGCGCCTGCGGCGTGCGTGGCGTGGTTGAGCGCGATGGTTTCGGTCGCCCACCGGTGCAACGGCTCCGGTAGGCGCAGGACTCGGTGGTCGGTGCAGCGAATGTAGGGGTAGGTGATCTCGCCGGGGGCGGCGAGGGGGTTGTGGATGCTGAGGGTGGCGATGTCCAGGACCAGTCCGGTGTGCTTGGGGGAGGCGACGGTCGGTGGCTGCAGTTCGATGTCGTCCATGACCGAAGACGGTAGCTCCAAGGATGCCCGAAGCGCGTGATTCCACGCGAATGTCCGCGGGATTCAGGGGAAAGTGGGGAACGGCGAGGTTCATCTAGTCGGGTGAACCCCACCGCTACCACCAGCAATCGCGGCCGGATTGGGCGTACCGGTTCCGCGTGGATGTCCCGGAGCCACCGGGACAGCGCTGAGCCTAGGCGACGCTGAACGTTCGCGGTGGTGTTTCCACCGAATCGGTGCGCGCCGTGTTCCCGGCCGAATCGGCGCGAATGGTGAGTGGGGTCACCCGACCTCGGCCTGCCGTGGGGACCGGCTCGGTTTAGGATGCGTTCGACGTGAAAAGAGCTGTGCGCGTTGAGTATCCGGCACGGCCGCGTCGGCGATTCGTTTTTTTCTCAGGAGGGTGTTAGACGTGCTGTATGGAGTCATAGCCGCCATAGTCATAACGTTGCTGGCGGTGGCGGCCGCGGCGATGGTGTGGGATCCGCGCCGTCGCGAGTTCGACGAGTACGAATTCGACGTGGAGGAGACCGACGCTATGTCGCAAGAGTACGCCCGCCAGGGCAGTGTCGAATGGCCGCGGAAGGAGATGTCCGAGCGGTGGTAGCCCCGCGATAGGCGGCGGACGAAACGGTGCCCGGTCGAAGGCGACCGGGCACCACGTGTTTTCGGACTCGATCAGTCGACGGTGAAATTCCGCCAGCACCCGTGCAGGCCCTGCCCACGCAGCGAGGTGCTGCGGCCGTCCTCGATCGGATGCAGCGTGATGATGCCGAACCCGATCTGCACCGTCTCGGGCAGTTGCGGAGCGTAAGTGCGGTATACGGGCGAGTCGTCGACGTACCAGCCGACGGTGTCGGCAGCCCGGTCGATGGTCACGGCGTAGCGGTGGAACTCGCCGGGTTTGATGTCGACGCCCGCCAGCGGCGCGTGCACCACATGAGTGAATGCCTGCTCTTTCGGGACGACACCCGGCACGAACAGCCGTTCGTGGATCGCATAGGCGTTCTCGCCGGTCGCGATCAGGTCGAACACCTGGGCACTGCCCATATCGAGAACGTTGAAGGCGGCGAACCCGTCCCGGTAGTCCTCACCGGTCACGCCGATGTTCTCGGCGGCCATCTCCACCGCGAAGGTGCGTGATCCGGCGGTGAGATCGAACGCCTCGGTCGACACCAGCAGGTGCTTGGGGTTGTCGAGGATCTGGACGTCGGCATTCGACCGGGTGAACGCGCCGATGCGGACCGACACCGTGCCGTCCCCGATCTCGGTCTCGGCGGCGGGGTCGGCGTAGCGCCAGGTCCGGTCTTCCCCGAGCGGGACCTCCAGAAAACGCCACCGGTCTTCGCGGAGATCTGGTCCGTTCAGGTCGTCGTACGTCATCGCGGCATTACCTCTCTGCCGACTCGTCATCGGCGGAACCGGGTAGATCGTTCTTGCTGGTCGAGCGGCGGCGTAACGGAGTCACGACACCGTTGGTTGAGCCCGCTTTGAATCCGACCCCGCCCAGCAGGAGGCGTTCCTCGGTCAGGCGTGGGCGCAGCGCGGGACCCATCGGCCACCAGTCGTCGAGTTCCACCAGGCCCGGCTCGATCAACTCCAAATCGCCGAAGTACGAGGCGATCTGCTCGCGGGTGCGGTACCAGCCCGAACCCAAGCCCATTTCGGTGAAACGTCGTTGCAGCTCGATGGCCATATCGTGGGCTTCGGATCCGTCGGCGGGATCCCAGAAGTGGGTGATCGCCACATAGGAACCCGCCGGGAGCGCGTCGATGTACTGCCGCATGATTCCGGCGGGATCGAGCGCGTCATCGACGTGATGCAGGATGCCGCACAGGATCAGCGCCAGCGGGCGGGTGAGGTCGAGATGCGGCGTGACCTCCGAGTGCGCCAGCAAGGTCTGCGGCTCGGTCAGATCCGCGGGCACGAAATGGGTGTACTCGTTGCGTTCGAGCAGCACCCGGCCGTGGATATTGCACACCGGGTCGTTGTCGACGTACACCACGCGCGCTCGCGGATTCTGCTGTTGCGCGATCTCGTGGGTGTTGCCGACCGTCGGCAAACCCGCTCCGACATCGAGGAATTGGTCGATGCCGACGGTATCGGCGAGATATCGCACCACGCGGTGCAGCCAGCGGCGGTTCATCCAGGCCACATCGCTCTGTCGCGGCGCCACCTCGGCGACCTTGTCGCGGACGAAGCGGTCGACTTCGTAATTGTCTTTGCCACCCAGGGTCGCGTCGTAGACGCGGGCGATGCTCGCGCGTGTCGTGTCCACGCCGACCGGCACCCTGACGCCGGTCCGGGGAGCGGTATCGGACATGGAGACCTCTCTCTGCGTTTCCGTGGCCTGGCTCATCAGCGTAGAGTCCCTCGAATTCCCGGGCAATCGTGCGGATGCGTTCGGCCAGAGACGATTTCGTCTGGTTCGCGGCTTATACGCCCGGCCGGTGCAGCACGCGTCCTGGCAGCAAACCACCCTGCACGTGGGTGACCCGCCACCAGTCGACCTGCACCACCACCGCCTCGATCGGTGTGGACAGGAACGGTTCGATCCGCGGCTCCTTGCGCAGCAGGGCCTGGAAGGTCTCCTCCCGCTCGCTGGATTGCGTTCGCACCGCAGCGGTGCCCAAACCCTGGGCGAACGGGTTGAGGAATCCGTCGGGGACGACTTTGACTCCGATGCTCGGGTTCGCGCGCAGCCCGGCCAATGTCCGTCCCCCGGACTCGAGCGCGAGCGTCAAGCGGAACGGATCGCCGTCCAGCTCGGCGAAGAACGCGTTCGAGCACCAGTTGACGCCCTCCTTGGAGGTCGCGAGGTCGATGCTGGTGAAACGGAGGACCTCGGACAGCGTGTCCTGGATGTCCTGATCGCTGATCTGCACGTCGTTCGATGTCATATCGCGCTCCGTGGTGGGGGAAGGGTTTACGGTTTGCGGCCGAGGCCGCCGATGATGAGACGTTCGTCGGGCCACGGCGTGCGCAGCGCGGGCCCGCCGGGCCACCAATCGTGCAGCTCCACCAGTCCGGGTGGAACCATGTCCAGTCCCGCGAAGAACGCCTGGATCTCCGCGCGGGTGCGCCACCGGCCGGTACCGAGCCGCTCGTCCCGCAGCGCCCGCTCGGCCTGCCTTGCCAGCCCGTGCAGGTACTCGTCCTCGTCGGCCGGATCGAAGAAGTGGCTGATCATCACGTACGAGCCGGGGGCAAGGCGCTCGACGTACCGGCGCATGATGCCCGCCGGGTCCTGATCGTCGTCGATGTGATGCAATGTGCCGCATTGCATCAGCAGCAAGGGACGGTCCAGGTCGAGGAATTCGCCGATCGCGGGGTTGCCGAATACGTCGGTGGGCCGGGTCAGATCGAGGCCGAGGAAGTGGGTGCGTTCGTTCGCCTCGAGGAGTTCCCTGCCGCGCGTGGCGCAGACCGGGTCGTTGTCCACGTAGACCACCGTGACCTCGGCGTCGAGTTCCTGGGCGATCTCATGGGTGTTCTTCTGCGTGGGCAGTCCGCTGCCCAGATCGAGGATCTGATCGATGCCCGCCGAGCGGGTGACGTACCGGACCACACGCTCGAGCCAGCGCCGGTTGGCGGTGCCGACGTCGTCTTGGTGCGGCACCACCTTCTTCAGGTGCTCGTAGGCCTCCCGGTCCACCTCGAACCAGTTCGTCCCGCCGAGGGCGTAGTCGTACACGCGTGCGATGCTCGGGGTATTCGGGTCGACTCCCGCTAGCCGGGTCGACCCTTCTGCTGACGTCATGGCTCTCCTCCTCCGCGCGGCCACCGTCGGGGGCGACTCTACGCACACCGGTTCCGGCTTGCCCAGCCTTGCGGTCAAGATATTGCGTTGCCGCTCTTGCGAATACATGCACGCGCACCGAAGTTTGCGGTTCGTCGTCGCATCGTGATCGGGGCCGGGGGTACGTCCGAGTAGGATCAGCAGCCGACGTCGAGTGAGCTGTAATGGTGGAGGCATCGCGCCCCGCGGTCTACCCCGCATCGACCGGAGGCACCCATGATCAACGATGAGGACGGCGGCGACACCGCGGAATTCCCTGCCGCAGAACGCGGTCCGACCGTTCTGCGGATCGCGCTCGGCAGCCGGTTGCGTCAGCTCCGCGAGGGCTGCGGGATCACCAGGGAGGCCGCGGGCGACTCCATCCGCGGTTCGCATGCCAAGATCAGTCGTCTGGAGCTGGGCCGCACCGGGTTCAAGGAACGGGATCTACGCGACCTGCTGACCCTGTACGGCATTGTCGACCCCACTGAACGCGAAACGTACTTCGAACTGGCGCGCCGCGCCAACGACCCGGGCTGGTGGCAGCGCTACAGCGATCTGCTCCCGACGTGGTTCGAGACCTACATCGGCCTCGAACAGGCCGCCACCACGATCCGCACCTACGAGGCGCAGTTCATTCCGGGCCTGCTGCAGACCGCCGACTACGCGCGTGCGGTGATCCAGCTCGGTAACAATGACGAGACCGAGCGCCGGGTCGCCATCCGCATGCGCCGTCAGCGGATTCTCGACCGGGCAGCCGCTCCCACCCTCTGGGCGGTCATCGACGAGAACGCGCTGCGTCGGCCGGTCGGCGGGACGCGAGTTCTGCGGGAGCAGATCGAGTACCTGGTCGAGATGGCCGCCCGCGCGAATGTCAGGATCCAGGTCCTGACGTACGCGGCCGGAGGGCACTCGGCCGCGGGAGGACCGTTCAGCATTCTCCGATTCCCGGAGCCCGAACTGCCCGACATCGTCTACACCGAGCAACTCACCAGCTCGCTCTACTTCGAGAAACGACGCGACGTAGAGGTGTATATGTCCGTCATGAACCGGCTCAGCGTGGAAGCACTGTCGCCCGCGGACAGCGTGCGCTTTCTGCGCGCGCTGCTGTCGGAGAACCTCTCCGGTTAGCGGAACGCCTGATTTCGCTCTGGATCGGCTCACCCGGCGAGTCGGCACGCTGTGCCGTGCTCCGCGGTGGCGGGTAGCTGGCGCCGGGCGTTAGCTCATGAGTGCTTCGTCGCTGTGGCGGTCCTGAGGTGCGGCATCCGCTTCGTACGCGTAGCGGCCACTCGGGCAGCCGTGAGAGCGGGATGAGCGCGGTGCTTTTGACGAATCAACCAGGAACAGACGGCAATTGCTCCGAGGGAACGCGAATGCGATTGTTGTCGAGGCCAATTGGCTCGAGCCCTGGCTGTGATAGACAACAGTTTGGTATCGGGGACCATTCGCTGATGCCGATTCGTTATCAATGTAGCCGTCTCGACCTCGATTTCAGAGGATCTCGGGTCCGCTGTTGTCCATGCACATGCACGCGCGCATGTGCGTACCGATGGACGATCATCGCAGCGACGCCGTCGAAACGATGTGGCAGTATCCCTGTCGAGGTCGGGGTCTGAGGATCGACTCGGGCACAGGCTGGTTCGGCCGCGGCGGCCCCAATATTGGTTGGGGCCGCCGGCGGAGCCGACGTGACCGCATGGAATCACCGGATTGCCGAGAGTTCACGGCGACACGACGATGCTGTGGTCGCTCGTGAAATCAAGGCCTCCAGGTGATCCGGCCGCCCTGGAAGTCTTGGGCTTTGCCGTTCTGGAAGTCGTATTCGTCGCTGGTGGGATAGCCGTAGCGGCCCGCTTCGCCGCCCGCGGCTTCCCAGGACTCACGGATCGCTCCCCAGATGACGTGGGCGTCGGTCAGCGGAGACCAGTAGATGGCGCCGCCGCCGAAGAGGTTGTAGCGGCCGTAGCCGGCGCGCGCGGGTGATTCGTCGGTGATGGGAAAGCCCAGCGGGCTGTTCTCCCACCCGTAGGAGCCCCACTTGTCCCGGATCGTGCCGCCGATCTGATGAGCGGCGGTGCCGATCGACCAATAGATCGAGCCGTTCTGGAAGACGTTGTAGCGGCCGGGTTTGGACGGTGTCGCTGCTTCGCGGATGACGGGGTAACCGAGCAGCCCGCCCTCGAAGCCGAGGTCGCCCCATTTGTCGCGGATGGCGCCACCGATTTGATGGGCGCCGGTGTCGGGGTGCCAGTAGATGGAAGAACCGCGCTCGAAAGCCTGGTAGCGGCCGCCGCGTGCGGCGGCGGATTCGGGGGAGACCGGGTCGCCGAAGAACGCGGGTCCACCGGCTCGGTCGTATTCGACCTCGATCGCTCCGCCCACGTCGAAGGGGCCGATGGGGCGTGCGGCCGCGTCGGTTCCGATGCCGGTCAGCAGGATGCCGATCATGGCGGCACCGGCGGCTACGCCACGAGTGCGCGATCGGTGCGAACGACGGTGCCGTGCCAAGTGAACTCCTCGAGCATCTGGTATCGGGTGCGAGGTGGAGCTGAACCTGTGGTCGCCGTGCGGAATCAAACTACCTCTCGACAGGCCGAGACGGCCGGATCGGACGTGCGTGAACCGCCGAGTGTCGTGGCGGGTGTCGCCCGCGGCCGCCGAGTCGCCGCACCGAAAGTCCATCCACCCTTCGCCCGACTCCGAATCACCTTGCGGTGCTGCCGTGCCCACGGTCGCGCCTTCTCGGATACGGCGTCGCCGGGGTGGGAGTGCTCGCACTTCTGGCCCGGCGATGTCAGGGGCCGCGAATGTATTGCCGGGAAACGAAGCTCAGCGCAGCACGGCTGCGGCCGCGGCGGCGATGGTCGCGGCGACGGCGCCGAGGGCGGGGGAGTCCAGGCGCCACTGCTGCCAGTACAAGGGGACGTCGATGACGACGCCGGGATCGATCGAGACCAGGCGCCCGGCGGCCTGATCCTCTCGCGTTTGCAGGTCGGGCAGCATGCCCCAGCCGAGTCCGAGACGGACCGCCTCGGCGAACCCGGTGGACGAAGGGACATAGTGGCGCGGCGGGTTCAGCGGTTTGCGGCTGCGCCGGCGCAAAAGGCGATCTTGCAGGTCGTCTTTGCGGTCGAACAGCACCACCGGTGCCGCCGCGTAGGACTTCGCCGTCGCGCCGTCGGCGAACCAGGTCTCGGCGAACTCCGGACTGGCCATCGGCCGATAGCGGATTGCGCCGAGACGATCCACCTTGCAGCCTTGCACCGGTTGCGCGGTGGACGTAATCGCGGCCATCACGGTGCCGTCGCGCAGCAACCGCGTGGTGTGCTCCTCGTCCTCGCGATGGATCTCGAAGCACACTCCACGCGGCGCGCGGCCGAGCGCGGGCATCACCCAGGTCTCCAGCGAGTCGGCGTTGACCGCGATCGGCACCCGGATCGGACCGTCCGAGGGGTGGCCACCCAGCTCGCGCGCGGTGTCCGCGGCCAGCAGCTGGATCTGCCTGGCCAGCCGGAGCACGGCGAGGCCGGATTCGGTGGCACGCACCGGTTTCGTACGTTGCACGAGAATCCGTCCCGCCGAGTCCTCCAGTGCCTTGATCCGCTGACTGATCGCCGACGGGGTGACGCTCAATCGCCGCGCCGCGGCGTCGAACGTCCCCTCGGTGATCGCGGCGTCGAGGGCGCGGAGCTGGTCGAGCTGAACATCCATGGTTAAGAGATGCTAATGACAAGTAAGAATCTTTAGCTTGTCTGGGTATGGTGCCCGGCTTAGCGTCGCTGGATGTGAGTATTTCTTCCGCGGCGGTGGCGGCCGCGTCCGGTTTGGGCTTCGGCCTGTCACTGATCGTGGCGATCGGTGCGCAGAACGCGTTCGTCCTGCGGCAGGGAATCAGCGGCAGGCACGTGCCGGCGGTGGTTATGGTGTGCGCGGTCTCGGACATCGTGCTGATCGCGGCCGGGGTCGGCGGGTTCGGCGTGATCGTCCAGGCCGCTCCGGCGGTGCTGGTGGTGGCGCGCTACGCGGGCGCGGCGTTCCTGATCGGCTACGCGGTGCTGGCGGCACGGCGAGCGTTCGACTCGACCGCGCTGACCGTCGAATCGGCGCGGGCCACCGCGGCATTCGGTGCCACGGTGGCCACCTGCCTGGCATTGACCTGGCTCAACCCGCACGTCTACCTGGACACCGTGGTGCTGCTCGGCTCCTTCGCCAGCACCTATGGCAGTCCGGATCGCTGGTTCCTCGGTGCGGGGGCGATGCTGGCCAGCGTGCTCTGGTTCACCACGCTGGGATTCGGCGCGCGACTGCTCGGCCCACTGTTCGTTCGCCCGTCCGCGTGGCGGGTGCTGGATACGGTGATCGCGGTGGTGCTGCTCAGCCTGGGCCTAGGGCTGCTCTTCATTGGGTGAGCAGGGTATTCAGCTGTTCCTTGATCTTCGCGGCGAACTCGTAATCGGCGCGCCACTCCGCTCCGGAGGGAGCCAGGATGACACGTTCCGCACCCGCGTCCGCGTAGGCGGCCAATTGGTCGGCGGCGTGGCCGGGATCGGTTGCCAGCGAGGGCGCGACGACTGTGACGGTGGGGGGACGACGGCCGTACTCATCGGCGAGCGAAGCCAACTCGGCCTTGCTCGCCCGCACCTGATCCGGTTCGAGACCGATCCCGACCCAGCCGTCCGCGTAGGCGGCGGCGCGTCGGCGCGCCCGCGCACCGTCGCCGGCCACGAGTACCGGTGGCATGGCCGCGCCCGGTGACAGGGTGACCACGGTCCCGTCGGCGAGCGTCGTCGGCTGCCCGGCGACCAGGTCGGGCAGCACGCGCAATGCCTCGTCTGTGCGACGGCCGCGCTCGGCGAACGGTGCTGCCGCCGCGCGCCATCCGACGTCGCCATGCGCCGGGTTGCCCGTGCCGACACCGAGGATCAGCCGGTCGCCGGAGACGTACTGCAACGTGGCGATCTGCTTCGCGGCCCAGGCCGCCGGGCGCAGCGCCAGCAACAGCACGCTGTAGCCGATGCGGATGCGGTCGGTCACGGCGGCGGCGGTGGCCAGCACCACGGTGCTGTCCAGGATCGGTGCACTGGCCACGAGATGATCGGTGGACCACACCGAGTCGAGGCCGATCTGTTCGGCGAAACGGGCGCTCGCCCGCACGTCGCCGAGGATGGGATGGGCGGGATCGGGCGTCGAGGTGGGCAGGATGGTGCCGATTTCCAAGGTCATGGTTTCGACGCTACGAAGCCGCGGTTGCCCCGCCAATGTTCCCGTCGCTCATCTCGATGTCACGGACGCTCACGTCGATCCTGCTGGTCGGCACTCGGTTTCGTTACCGGGAAGCGGTTTCGACGACGGCCGCTTGGTCACGGGCCAGACGCTGGAGGTGAACGGCGGCTCATTCCTCGGGCGGAGAACGCCGTCCTGGTGATCGCCGGACACGCGCGGGCGCGCACTCTCGGCGCCCGCGCCGCGCGGCTAGGGTGAGCGGCATGGTCGAGTCGACACGGATCGTGCTTGCCTCCCGGCCGGTGGGTGCGCCCACGCCGGAGAATTTCCGGACCGAAACAGTGGAACTGCCCGCTCCGGGCGAGGGAGAAGTGCTGCTGCGAACGTTGTATCTGTCCCTCGATCCGTACATGCGCGGCCGGATGAGCTCGGCGAAGTCCTACGCCGAACCGGTGGAGATCGGTGGGGTGATGGTCGGCGCGACGGTGGCCGAAGTCCTCGAATCCCGCGACCCGTCGGTGGCGAAAGGCGATCTGGTGCTGGCGTATTCGGGCTGGCAAACGCATGACGTCGCACCGGCGCGTGGCCTCCGCGCCCTGGATCCGGCGACGGCTCCGGTCTCGACCGCGCTCGGTGTGCTCGGCATGCCGGGATTCACCGCGTACGCCGGACTGAGCAAGATCGGCAGGCCGCAGCCCGGCGAGACACTCGTGGTCGCCGCCGCCACCGGGCCGGTGGGCTCGGCCGTCGGCCAGATCGCCAAGATCAAGGGTGCGCGCACCGTCGGCATCGCGGGTGGGCAGCGCAAGGTCGCCTACCTGAACGAACTCGGTTTCGACGTCGCACTCGACCACCGTGCGCCCGATTTCGCGGAGCAATTGGCGGCGGCGGTCCCCAACGGTATCGACGTCTACTTCGAGAACGTCGGCGGCGCGGTGGCCGACGCGGTCTACCCGCTGCTGAACACCTATGCGCGTGTGCCGGTCTGCGGCCTGATCGCCGACTACAACGTGACCGGCGTTCAAGAGGGGCCGGACCGGCTGCCCGCCTTCTACGGCCGCATCCTCACCAAGAGCCTCACCGTGCGTGGATTCATCCAGACCGAGTTCGTCCGCGAGCTGTATCCGGACTTCCTGCGCGAGATGGGCGAATGGGTCGCCGACGGTCGCGTCCGCTATCGCGAGGACGTGGTGAACGGCTTGGCCGCCGCCCCCGAAGCCTTCATCGGCATGCTCGAGGGCCGGAACTTCGGCAAGGTCGTGGTGCAGGTCGCCGACTGATCAGCTCGCGGCCGCGCCCCCGCCGATGCCGAGGTAGACCACCATCAGGACGAACAGGAACCAGCCCGCCCCCTGCCAGATCGGCCAGGCGCGGCCGCGGCGCCACTGGAGGAAGGTTTCGACGAAGGCGCCGATCCCGCCGATCAGCAGGACGGCCGACGGTCCGATCACCACGGCGGTTTCCGCGGTGGTGTCGCACAGCAGCGTGTCCGCGTCCACACACTCGCTCTGCGCGGCCCACAGCAGGATGAGCAGGAAGACGAGCGTGGCCGTGGCGATGACCGAGGCGACATAGCTTGCGGCACGGCGGAACATCCGCGGATCGTGCCAGCGCTTCTCGACATCGTCGACCATTGTCACCTCGCCGTACTCGGCCGTTGGGTTCCCTCGTCGTGATTTCCGAACGGCGACGGCTCAAACGTCATCGCCTGCCCGGGTCCCGTGGCGAACCTGGCCGCGATCTCCCGCGCGGTGACCTACGCGAGCCCGGATTCTGGGCCGGTCAGTGCAGCGAGGGGTCCGCGCGTCCGCCGTGTCGTTCGGTGGAGCGCAGCTCGAACCAATAAGCCGCGATAGCGGTGGCGTAACCGGCCACGACAGCCGTGGCCGTGACAATCAGCAGTGTGATGAGAAGTGGAATCAAGAAAGCGGTGTGCATTGTGCCCTCCCCGCGGTCACGGTGATGTCTGCGGTAGGGTCGGCGCCGCACTGCACCGACATCATGTCAGCCCCTGCACTAGTGAAATCCTAAAGGTGACAGCCCCGCTCGGCACGGAGCGACGCTGTGACTCGCGTCATGCGCGGTGCGGTGTGTCGCGGGGAGTACACCACCGCCATACGTTCTAATCGATCTTGTCACGAGTTTGCCGCTCAGCAGCTCCGCTCTTTTCTCTCGAACTTGTCTCCGGCATTACCTTCGGCATGCGAAAAAGGAGCACGAACGTGAGCATGATTCTCGCCGCGCTACACGAGACAGTGGTGGCGCAGTTCGAAAATCCGACTCCGGAAGAGCCGCCGATGGCGGACAAACTGATGCAGCTGGGTCGCTACTTCACCTGGCTTGTCCAGCTCTCCGGCATTACGGCGATCACATACGGCGGTGGCAGGTTCGCATGGGAGAAGTGGAACGGCGGCACCCTGCAGTCGCCCAAGATGGTCGCCAGCGCGATGGCGGGCGGCGCGGTGGCGACGAGCGCGGGCACGATCATGAACGCCATCATCGGCTGACGGGCGGCCGTGACTCGTGACCACCGGCTCGACGGATTCCCGTCGGGCCGGTTCTTGGCGTCGTCCACCTCGACTACGGCCCGGCTCGAGCCTGACACCCCGCCGCTGGGCGGTCCTGTGGACCGCCCAGGCCATTGCGCCCGGCCTGCTGATCACTCGGGCGGTGCGGCGTGGCGGATTTCGTCCGCCACCGAGCCACCCGCGACATCGGCCGCGACGCCGAGTTCCTCCTCGTAGCTGTGCTCGACGGGCACCTCGTCGCTGTCGGACGTGATATCCCTGAGTTTCTCGGTGTCCTCGGCTCCCGGCTCCCCGCCGGGGTCGACATCGGGCTCCTCCTCGGCGAGCCGGTCTCCGATCGGTCGAGGATGGGCTTCCTCCCAGTGCGTCATGCCGTACCGGGTGGCTCCCGACCAGTGCTCGGGCGGGTCCATCCCGGCCTCGAGCGGATCGGAACGCAGCCGGTCCTCGTCCAGATCCTCGGCGCTGCTGAGGGCGGCCGGATCGGATTCCGCCGAGTCGGGCGCGCCCGTGTCCTGGGGTGGGTCGTAGGTGTCTTTCGGTTCGGTCATTGCCGGCTCCTCTCCTACATCGAGCGACTTCCCGCCACCGTGGACACCAAACACCGCAGGTGAGCTGCCATATTTTCGTCGTCGCGCCCGGCCGGTGGCATTCGCCACAGGCACATCGCGACGATCGGCGCCGAAAGCGGGTATGCGACTCCCCGACGCAAGCCGACCGAAGGAGGATGTCATGTCCGTTTCGGCCTCGCGCCCGCCGTACCGCGCCGGTCGACGCCGTTATCGCGGCGATTCCGATGCGGAGGGTTCGATCCGTCTGACCGTCGCGGCATGGGTGCTGATGGTGTGCGTGCTGAGTGTCGCGCTGGTTCTGCTGTGAGGGCGGATGCGCTGACCCGATCCGAGCGCTGCGGGCAGGCGGACGGTCTGCGGCAATGCGTGCGGACCCGAGTCTGTAGCGGCTGACCGAGTACGAGAGCGCTGCGCCGGGTCGCCCTGATCAGGGCGACCCGGCGCAGCGGGTCGAAGGGAGTCCTGCTCAGCGTGGCTTGGTGATCATGTCCTTGGCGCGATCCATCATCGCCGCGAACGGACCGACGAGAGCGTTGGCCGCGGCCGACTCGACGCCGGGATGGGGGCGGGTCGGTGCCATGGCTTCGGCGAGTTGGACCGTGCTGCGCATCCGTTTCAGGGACTCGGGGTCCATTTCTTGGCGCAGACGGTTGAACTCCTCGGTCTCCTCGTGGTCGGCGTGCGCCAGTACGGCCCGGCGCAACCCGTCCAGCTTCACCTCGAACTCCACCGAGCCGATGTCGAGCTCTTCGAGATCCGCCAGCTGCTTCTTCGCCTTGTTCTCCTCTTCGAGACGCGCCTCGACGATGCCGGCGCCGTCGCCGATCTCCCGGCGTGCGCGCGGGTGGATGATCTCCTCCTCGGCGGTCTCGTGCACCGCCAGGAGCCGTCGCAGCTCGAAGAACTTCTTCTCACGCTCCTTGACATCGGATGCCTGAGCGGTTTCGACGAACAGCTGCCGGATCCGTCCGTGTTGCTCGACCAAGAAGTCGACGGCGTCCGAGGTCGAATTGATCGTTGCAGGCGACATGCTTGTTCTCCTTCCAGGATGGCCGCTTCATCTCGCCGCCGACCAGGTATGAAGCCAGCGGCTACCGGTGCGATACAAGCGCCTTCGCACAGCGCATTCCCGCGCCGGGGCTTACGAAACCCGACGTCTCGGCCGCGATACAGCACCGGCCTCGCGGCGGATTCGCCGAGTCCGGCGGGCCACCGCTCGGTGGAGTCGCCGGCGAGGGCGACTCCCCGCCGGGCTCTCCCGGCTCGGCGTGCATCGGACCTCGAATGATGGGTATGCGCGGCCATGACGGTGATGCCGTGTGGCGCACCGGTGCGAGATATCCGATCGCGTGCTCCGGGAGGGCTTGTGTCTTCGTTCATTTCGTTTCTCACGCTCATGCTCATGCTGCCGGGTTTGGCAGCGGCCGCGGCGTATGCCACGGTGGCGGTGAGTGTGTGGCTCGAGGGCCGCCATACGGCCGGTGACTCGGCCGTGCGTCCCGACGTCCGCAGCCCGGCAGATCGGGACACCGACATAATTGGTCAGATGACCATGACATAAATCGGCACGCGAGCCGTGACCCGATTGATGACTGATTCTCAGCAGTTACACGGGGGCCTCTGGCGAAGCGCACGGATTGGGCCGGTGTCCTGAAGAGGCGCGCCGATCGGCGGCACCACCCCCAGCCCGAGGAGAGCCATGCCTTCCGCCACCACCCCGAGCATGCCGCGGATCCGGACGCTCGGGCTCGGCGGCGCACGCTGCGGATCGGTGAGCCGGCGTGGCGAGCGGTCGATCAACGCGGATGCGGTGGCCGTCGAGACGGACCCGGTGACGGGGGCGACGGCGTTCGTGGTCGCCGATGGCGTCGGTGACCATCTCCTGGCCGCGAAGGCGGCGCGCACGGCGGCATCCGTGGCGGCGCGGGTTGGCGCGCGTCGCGGGGCGCGGGCGGCAATCCTTGCGTCGCAACGGGAATTGCGGCAGGCCGTCCCGGAGCCTTCGGCCGACAGCGTGTTGGTCGTCGCGGTGCTGCCCGCCACGAGCGGGCCCGAGGGGCCCTGCGAGGTGGCCTGGGTCGGTGACTGTCGCGCGTACCGGTGGAACGGGCGTGTACTGCACCAGATCACCACCGACCACACCGTCGAGGAGTTGTGCCGAGCCCGCGGGCTCGTTCCTGCGCGACGGACGAGTCATCTCGTCACCACGTCGGTGCGCACCGTGCGACCGGCCGAGATCGGCTACGCCGTGACCGGATCGAGCACGGGCAGGCTGCTGCTGAGCACAGACGGAGTGCACAAGCGACTCGGCATCGCCACGATCAAAGCCTTGCTCGCAGCGGGCGGCACGATCGAAACCGTCGCGAACACCCTGGTGGATACCGCACTTCGTGCCGGGGGGACCGACAACACCACCGCACTTGTCGTGGACGTACCGTCCCGCATGGACGAGGAGACCGGGGCCGCGGACGCGAACAGCTGAAAGGCTCCGCATGCTGGACTCGCCTGCACGGTGACCGATACCACGTCCGCCTATGTGATCCGATCAGCAGCGGAGCAGTGCCATTTCAGTACGCTGACGCAGGTGTCCGAACCTGTGCCACTGACGAGGCTCCTCGATGACGCGGGATTGCTGTCGCTCGAGCATCGCCTCCATCTCGAAGAAGTGCTGGGCGAGCACGTATGGCACGCGGATCTGGACGCACGGCGGCTCGAATTCGTCGGCGAAACGGGCTCCTTCGTATGCACCAAGGTCCACCTGATCGGCACGGCCGACGCCGAGTCCTGGCTGTGGGGATGGGCCAACCCATGGGGTTACCCGCCGGCGCTGCTCCGGGCCGCGGAAATGGTGCGCGAGTTCGGTATTCGCTACGGCGTCGCCGAATTGTGCTCGGCGGAGCTGCCGGTCTCCCTCGCGGGCGCGGCGCCCGAGCCGCACCAGGTCGCCGGGTTGCTTGCGGACGCCGCGAAGATCGTCTGTGGCCGCTGGAGTTCCTACTGCGGTGTCACCGACGGCACGTGCGTGGCGTTTCTCGTCGAACATCCGGCGTTCCTGCTGCCGCCGCCCACGGCGTCCAGCCTCGCGCGCGTGTTGGCCTTCGGTGTCGGTGCCGTGCCGCTGAGCGATCATCGACGCGCCGTGCACAGCTACCTGACCCGGCGGGGCCTGCGCACCGAATTTCTCGATGATTACCGGTGGCTCGAATTCAGTGGCCACGGTGTCGCGGGTGACATCGAATTCGACGACGGCGGAAATGTCGCCGGTCTCGATGTTCGCGTGGACCTGGATCGGGACGAGCCGCCGTCCCTTCCGAAACCACCGTCCGCGCAATCGTGCCGAGCATCGGTGTCGCGCGGCCGGCGGCCCGCGGCTGGTCACCCGGGACTTTCGCCAGGGTCGCGGGTCACGGACCTGGATCTCGACCCACCCCGCCGCTGACCGGCCGAGCGTGACACAGGCGTCGATCGGCGTCGTGCTCGAGGTTCGCGGTCGAACGGGGGCGGGCGCCGCCGTCATGGTGCAGGGCGCCACTGTGCGCGGCCTCTCGCGGCTCTTTCGGTACCCGGCGTCGCGGGATCGGCCCAGGCGGGCTTGCGCCGTGCTCACAGCGAGTCGACGACCTTCCTGGTGTCGGGGGTTGCCGGTGGGCCCGCTCGGCGCCGCGCACGGCCGGGAAGCTGTGGTGTGCGGACAATCCATGCGCCGCTATGTGTCTGTTGATTCTGTGCAATATGAGCATTTAAACACTGGTAAATAGGGATTTTGTAACCGCCTGTTCGCGCGATGTGATACAACGCTACCAGCGGATACGGAGGGTACTGTTCGATATGGAACCAACGGCCAAGCAGCGCGCCGCGCTGAGCATCATCTGCGACACCTTCAACCCCGGCGACGGGCTGGCGCTGCCCGGCGCTAGTGCGCTCGGTGCGGTCGATACGGTCTTCCGACTGCTTGGCCGTAATCCCCGGCAGGCCGAGAAGAAGCAGTTGGCCATGTTGCTGGACTTCTGGGACTCACCGCTGACCGGCTTGCTCACCGGCAGCGGCCCCCGACGGTTCTCGAGCTTGTCGCAGCAGCAGCGGGAGCGGGCGCTGCTACGGCTCGCCGATTCGCGCTTCGCGTCGGTGCGCGTGATCTTCCAGGCGCTCAAGCAAGCTTCGCTGCTGTCCTACAACATCACTCCCGGCCCCTCCGGCGCCAACCCACTCTGGAAAGAGATCGGCTATCCCGCCCCCGCGGGCCCGCTGCCGACGGCGCCGGAGCCCTCGTTGAATCCACTGCGATGCGGCGAGAACACGGAGTTGTCCTGCGATGTGGTGGTGGTCGGCTCGGGCGCAGGTGGGGGTGCCGCGGCCGCGGTGCTGGCCGAAGCGGGTCTCGACGTCGTGCTGCTGGAACGCGGAAACTATTACGACGACCGGGATTTCGGCACCGGCGAACTCGGCGCGCTACAGCACCTGTACGCGCCGGGCCCGTCCGCATCCGCGGAAGGTCAGATCACTCTTGTCGCGGGTACCTGCCTGGGCGGCGGAACCGTGGTCAACTGGAGCACCTCCTTGCCCACGCCCGACGACGTCCGGACGGAGTGGGCCGCCCTGGGTGCCCGGCAATTCGCCGGGGCCGAATTCGGCGACGCACTCGACGCGGTGCGGCGGCGGCTCGGCGTCACCGACGGGCGCTCGGCGCTGTCGGCGCGCGACGGCATCCTGGAGCGCGGTGCCCTGGCGCTGGGCTGGGACGTGGAGACCTTGCCACGCAACGTCTCCGACGCCTGCGATGCCGGTGTGGAGTGCGGCCGATGCGGTTACGGATGCCGGTTGGGTGCCAAACAGTCGGTGACCAAGACCTGGCTCGCGGATGCGGCCGAACGGGGTGCGCGACTGGTCGTGGACGCCGACGTACGGCAGATCAATCGCAAAAATGGTCGTGCGCACGGTGTTTCGGCACGCACCTCGGATGGCGTCGAGATCGAGGTGCACGCTCGTGCGGTGGTGGTCGCGGCCGGTGCCATCCAGACGCCCGCGCTGCTGCGGCGTTCCGGACTGCGTAACAAGAACATCGGCCGCTACCTGCGTCTGCATCCGGCCGCTGCCGTGTTCGGGGTGTTCGACGAGGAGATCCGCCCATGGGAGGGCGGCATGCAGACCCGCATCTGCCGCAGGCACCGCAATCTGGACGGCAACGGCTACGGCGTCATCTACGAAACCGGACCGGTGCATCCCGGCCTCGCCACCGGATTCATGAGCTGGCGCGGCGCGTCCGACCATCGTGCCGTCATGCTCGACTTCGCGCGGACCAACGCCATCGGCATCATCACGCGCGACCGTGATCCGGGTACCGTTTCCATCGATCGCAGCGGTGAGCCGTTCGTCGAATACCGGCTGTCGGACTATGACGCCGCCCATATGCATACCGGAATCGAAGGAGCCGCAAGCATTCTGGAGGCCGCCGGGGCACGCCGCATCTTCTCCGGACACCAGGCGGGCATCTCCTACGAACCGGGTAAGCGCGGCTCGCATGCCGATTTCGCCGCCGCCTGCCGGTCCGCCGGATATGGGCCGGGACAATGCTCGATGGGTGCCCTGCACATCATGGGCTCGGCCCGGATGGGCGGCTCACCGGACATGTCGGCCACCAACCCCGACGGCGCCACCTGGGAGGTGCCGAATATCGTCGTCGCCGACGCCTCGTCCTTCCCGACCGCATCAGGGGTCAACCCCATGGTGTCGATCGAGGCGATCGCCTACATGAACGCGAAACGGCTGGCCGCGCAGCTTCGTTGACGTGACGGCAGGGCGGTTGTCAGATCGCTCGAATTCCGTTCAGCACGGCATGGAGCAAGCCGAGGTCCGAGTTGGCCTCCACCGTCGACCGCTCCGGCCGGCAGACCAGCCGGCCGTCATCGATCAGGTCGCCGACGAGAACCTTCGTCATCGTCAAGGGAAGGCCCAGTCGCGCCGCCACCTCGGCCACCGATTGCGGGGTGCGGCACAATTGGACGATGGCGGCGTATTCCGGTTCGGTGCGCCGCAGTACGGCACCGTCCCCGGCGTCGATCACCAGGGTGGCCACGTTCAATTCCGGCCGCACGGCACGACCCCGGCCGCGGGTGATGGCGTAGAGCCGGACCAGCGGGCCGGCGTCCTCCTCATACCAGGGTTCGCGCGGATAACTCATGGCTGTGTCGAAGCGGGCGGGTGCGGGCGCATGTCGACCGACAGATGTGTGCCGACCCGCTGTACCGTCTGATTCATCTGGTAGGCCACCATGCCCATGTCGGCGTCCTCGGACGCCAGCAGCGCCAAGCAGGCGTTGGCGCCCGCCGCGGTGACGAACAGCACCGCGCGGTCGAGTTCCACCACCGTCTGGCTGACCCCACCGGCATCGAAATGGTGGCCCACGCTGCGCGACAGACTGTGCAGCGCCGACGCCATCGCGCAGAACCGCTCGGCATCGGTCCGGTCCAGCTGATTCGAATGGCCGAGCAGCAGCCCGTCCGAGGACAGCAGGACGGCCGACCGCGCTCCGGTCAGTCCGTTGACCAGCTCGTCGAGCAGCCAGCCGAGGCCGGTTGCCGGGGAAGTAGTCATCGTCGCCTTCTCGTGGTGAGTTTTCGTCGCGGTCTAGTCGACGTCGGGCTGTGTCCGGCGTCCCTGGCGGGTGCCGTTCTCGATGGCACTCATCAGATTGCGTGCCTCGTCGGCGGTTCGCTGCCGCACCGGCGCGACGTCGGGCGTCGCCGTCTCCGTCGCGGATTCGGACTGGCGGCGGCGTCGCGGTAGCGGTGGCCGGGAATCAGGTGCTGCCGGGGAGGACGAGCCCTGTTCGGAGTACGGTGTGAACCATGCCGATTGCCGCGCTACCGGTGACGGCTGAGGTGTCGCGTCGTCCGGCGCTGTGGTGCCCGCGGCCTCGATCGGCTCGAGCTCGTCGTTCTCATCGTGGGATGGGCTCTGCGGCTGCAGGAGTGCGGTCGGGATGAGCACCACCGCCCGGACACCGCCGTAGACCGATTCGCCCAACCGCACCGAAATGCCGTGGCGATTGGCCAGTTTCGCGACGACGAACAACCCCAGCCGGGTGTCGCTGGACAGCGACACCACGCTGAAGTCCGGTGGATTCGACAGCAGGTCGTTGCGCGCGGCGAAGTCGGCCTCCGACATGCCCAGACCCTGATCGATGATCTCGACCGCGACGCCGCGCCCGACCACGACGCCGGATACCTCGACGCGCGCCTGTGGGGGTGAGAACGCGGTCGCGTTGTCCATCAGTTCGGCCATCAGATGGATCAGGTCGGCTACGGCGTTGCTCGACACCTGCGCCTCCGGCATCCGACCGGTCTGGATCCGGGCGTAATCGAGGCTTTCCGCGACGGCGCCGCGGACCAGCTCCAGCAGCGGAACCGGCTTACGCCAACGGCGACCGGGTTGCTCGCCACCGAGAATGATGAGGTTCTCCGCATTACGTCTGGCCCGGGTGGCCAGGTGGTCGAGCTGGAACAGCAGCTCGAGCTGGTCGGCGTTCTCCTCCTTGCGTTCGGCCTGGTCGAGCAGTGCGAGCTGGCGATGCACCACGACCTGGCTGCGATGGGCGATATTGAGGAACACCGCGTTGACGCCAGCGCGCGTCTTCGCCTCGGCGACCGCCGCGCCCACGGCCGCGACATGGGCCCGGTTGAAGGCGTCGGCCACTTGGCCGAGTTCGTCGGTGCCGAAATCCAGACGCGACGCCTCGGCCGTCGAATCGATGTTCTCGCCCTGACCGAGACGGCGCATCAGATCGGGCAGCTGATGGTCCGCCAATTCCAAGGTGTCGCGGCGCAATCGGCGCATGCGCCCGATGAAGCGATTGGCCAGCACCAATGCCGCCAGGAAGGCGAGGGTGGTGATAAGCAGCACCGCTGCGCCGCCGAGCAGCGACTGTTGCGCGGTCCGCTCGCCGTGTTCCCGTGCGATGTCGTGAGCGTCGCGGCTCTGGTCCTCCCAGAGCTTCAGCAGGGCCGAGACCACCTGACCGGATGCCTCCTGCCAGGCCGCGACGCTCATGGGGAGCGGGGCGGTTGTGGACGTGGAGCGAGAGTCCTGGGACCGTCCCGTGCCGTCGCTGGAACGAGTGGACTCGTCGGAGGCGGTGTCGTTCGCCGACACCGGACCGCGCAACATCACCGCGTCCTGCATCGCGATCACCTTGCGATAGGCCGGTCCGGCGGTGATCTCGTTGAGCTGAGCGAGCCTGGCGCCCTTCAGCACCCGCCCTGAATAAGCCACCTCACTGCGGAATTCGCCCACCAGCCGGTTGAATTCGGTGAGCTGCGCGGGAGTGTGTTCGCCGAGGGTCAGCGCTACCGCGCCCAATGTATCCGCCATCGACAGCGACTCGGCTGCTCGCAGCGGATCGACGCCATAGCCCAGTTCGACGGCGATGTCGGCCTCCGGCGCTACCCTGGCGGCCAGCATCGACGCGGCGATGATCGTTCCGATGACCTGGCTGAAGAATTCGAACACCTGATTCGGCGGGACCTGCTGCGCGTCGACCCCACCGCGCAACGTCGGAACCATCTGGAACAGCTTGTTGTAACCCTCGATATCGCTGGCGGAACCGCCGGGATTGAGTTTGCGGGCGGCATCACCCTTGGCCCGCACCGCCGCCAGCGCCGCGTCCGAGCGTTGGCGCGCGGCGGCAAGCCCCTGCGCGAGTTCGGCATCGCCCGCCAGATACAGCAGCGACAACCGCCGCTCCTCTTCGAACGCTTGCACCATGAGAATGGCAGGTCCGGTGGTGCTGCTGGCCAGCTCCGCCCATTCCTTCGACGCCCGGCTGGAATTCACCAGATAGCCTGCCGCGCCGACGCCGATCGCGAGGAGCGTGACGCTGGAGATGAGCACGATCGCCAACAGCCGCACGCGCACACCGACTCGACCACGGACGTTGCGCTGGCTCGACCTCGCCAGTCCCACAGCGGATTTGCGCAGCTCGGCCCACTTGCTCACGCGTAATGCCTACCTCCGACGCGGCCCCGTCCAGCCCGGACGGCGCCTCACCCAATACCCGCGCAGAGCGTAACGAAACTATCCCGCCACAACCGCGGATCGTGCACAGTTGTGACAGGTAACATCGCCCTGGTCGAGCTCGTCAACCCCGCCGTATTGTCGCTCGTGGCGGGCGAGAAGTACGCCGGTGCCGCCGGGCACGGCGCAAAATCGCCGCCGGGACCACGGGCAGTGGCAGCGCGGGGCTGAGCACTCAGCGTGCAGCGCGGCCCAGTGCGTGGTTGCGAGCTTGTCCGCGGTCTCAGTATTTCGCCATCAGGTAGGAGCCGACGATGATCATGGCGCAAGCCGCGACGCGTCGGGCACTGATCCGGCGACGCGGGAAGCCCAGCACTCCGAAGTGGTCCATCGCCGCCGCGACGAACATCTGACCGGCGATGATCAAGGCGTTGAACGTGCCGACTCCGACGCTGGAGGCGAACGCGATCATGGCGAAGATCGCCGCGCCGCCGGTGAGGCCGCCGAATGGCGCCCACTTGGGCATGGCCACGAGGTCGGCTCGGGTGGGCCACTCCTGGCGGCGCCAAACCACGAGCGAGGCAAGGAGAATCGCGCCGACGCCGGTGAGGGCCACAGCGTAGGAGATCACCCCGCACAACCAGACGTCCTTCAGCGCCAGCTTCAGCGTGTTCTGGCATCCGGCCTCGACGGACCGCAACGCGCCGCCGACCAGCATGAGCACGAAGATCAGCACCATCGTCGAGCGCGCCGGTGTGGGACGTTTCTCCGCGGTGGTACCGGTAGCGGTCGTGGTCATCGGGAAATCCCCTCGGCTGTGGCGGTGTTGAGTGAGGCGGGTGCTTGTTCCGGCGAGTCGCTGGCCATCAGGTAGACCGCTACCGTGATCAACCCGACGGCGACCAGGCGGGGCAGGGTGATTTCCCTGGTGTCGAACCCCATCAGCCCTAGGTGATCCATCACCAGCGCGACCACCATCTCGCTCACGATGACCACCGCGTTGAAGGTCGCCACGCCGACGTACTTGGCAACGGTGATCATGCCGACCACCGCCACACCGCCGATCAAGCCGCCGAACGGCGCCCACCACGGCATCTGCCGCAGGTCGTCGAGACTCGGCCACGCCGACGGCGCGACCACCTTCGACACCGCCAGGAAGATCGAGAAGCCGGCCAGCGCAACGGCATACGAGAACACCGCGCACAGCCACACGTTCCGCACATAGATTTTCTGCGTGTTCTGGAACCCGACCTCGACGGACCGCAGCCCACCGGACACGAAAATGAAGAGGAATACCAGCCCGAGACCGATGAAGGCCATGACCCGTCCTTCTGTTCAGGAAGCAGAAGCCAGTACGAACTCGGCGACGGGCGCTGAGGCCTGTTGGGTTCGCGGCACCTGGCGTGACCTGAGTAACGTACCGTTGGCCAACGGTACCGTCAATAGCGGCGGATACTTCCGCGGCAGCTCTGGGTCCCGGTACCTTGTTCCGAAAAGTGTTGCGGGAAGCCGCTGTTGGACGTCTCAACGGTCGGGCTTCGCCTCCTGCGCGGCGATAACCTCCGGCAACGGGCTTCAGCTTGGCTTCAGTGGGTTCGCCTGGGGCTGGGGGACATACGGACGCGGACGATGGTGAGGACGGTGACCACCAAAATCGTCATCAGCTTCATGAGGTTCCAGGCGATCGGGTCTGCGGTCGGTTCGGCCGCTTTCAGGTCCCTTGGCCGCTGGCGGTTTTGCGGGGGCACCTCGGCGAGAGGTCGCTCCGCCTGGAACGGCGGTGTCTGCGTGATGACGGTGGCTGGGAACGGAATGAATTCGGGGCGGGCGGGCCGAGTTGAGGGGGCTCATAGGTACCGGCGGGGCGGCGGGAATCAGGAGTAGGCAGGTCAGCAACGCGCTGCCGGTGGCGGCACTACCGACGGCGGCGCTGCCGAGCGCCGATCCGTTCGATCCCGGGCCGATGAGGCTCGACCCGAACGAGCCGAAGCCGCTGCCGGTGGCCGATCCGAGCATGAGCAAGGCGCTTCCGGCCAAGGCGCTTCCGGAACACGCCATCTGGACGCTGCCCGTATCGAGTTGCAGTGCCTCGGCTGGACTACCTGCCATCCCGGTCGGGCGGGGTGCCGCATCCGCGGTGGCGTGTGTGCCATTACCCGTTCCGGCAAGGCCGAGGCCAGCGCTATCAGGATCGGCACTGCCGGTGGCGAGATAGCCGGGGCGAGCGCTCCCAGAACCCGCGCTGCCGGAAGGCGTACGAATTGGGCCGAGCCCCAAAGGCCCACCCGAAGGCGGGCCCTCAGCATCGGAACCGAAGGCGCTGCCGGATGGCACAGCGCCGGGGCCGAGGCTCGAAGCGCTGCCTGCGGACGTGCCCGCCGGGTTGGCGCCGCTTCCCGGGCCCGAACTTCCGGTCGCGAGGTCGCCGAGGGGCAGCCACGGTGGCGCCTCCGCGGATGCTTCTCTCGGCCCAGCCGCGAGTGCGACGATGGTCAGTGGGAGCATCGCCGCGGCGAATCCCTTTGCGAGTTCTCGGGTTCGAGTTGCGCCTCGATTGCGTCGCATGTGCAGTCGCCTCGTCGTTTCGAAACTTGGCCGGAGATCAGGTCGTGTGCTGGTAGCGGGACAGCGCGAGTTCGAAGGCGTCTTTCGGGACCAGATTCCCGCCCGAGAACGGCTCGTCGAGGTTGTAGATCGCCCGGATCACGGCACCGACGATGGCGCCGAGCAGCGCGGTCGTCACGACACTGCGTTTGGTCACCTGGACGCCGGAGAGCACCACGCTGAGCAGCAGCAGGACCGTGCTGACCCACATAGCCACGTAGAGGAATCCGGGAACTCGGTAACCGGCGTCCAGCGCACGATCGGCGCGGGACTGGGCTACCGCCTCCAGGCTCGCCAGGGCACCCGCGCGAAGGGTGTCGATCTCGGGGTCCGCCGCGTTCACCGACGCCACCGCGTCGCGCAGTGTGTCGAGGGTGTCCTGGGTGGATTGACTGAGCCGGCCGTGGTCGGCCATGACGGCCCACTCCTCGGTGAGAACCTGTGCGGTGTAATCGCGTACCAGACCTTGGATTTGCGTGTGGTCGGGTTCCGGCATACCGTGCGCCGCCCAATAAGTATCGATGAGTGCCTTTGCTTCGGCGATGGTGTGATTGCGTGCATTGTCGTATTGCTGCCAGGCGATCACGACGATGAATGCGACCACTGCCATGAAGATCGTGTTGATCAGGTTGAGCACCAATGCGCCCACGGTGTCGTCGTCGGTCTGTCGCCACGTCTTCGGATGTAGGCGGTCCCCGGCCATGAGTACGGATACCGCGACCAGCGCGGTGAGAGCAGGCACGAGAAACTCGAAGGCCATGCGGAGACTCCGTTCTATCCGGATGGATCTCGCGACCGCGGCGTCGGCAGCGGAGCGCGCGGCCTGGCGCACTGCGGGAAAGGGGTGAGTCTGCGTGTTGTCGGATCTGATGGGTGGTGCAACAGCAAATCGGTACGCGCACATCAATCTGGGCAAACCAGGCGTCGTTGAATTGTCTTACACGGCAGTCCGTTTGAGTCGAGACTGATAGTAGACGTCGAATCAGCCTGCGAGTTGCGGAATTTCGGAGATTGCGATTCCCAAAAATTCGGATGGTAACGACACGCGCACGATCAGGACCGTGCCGATAACATCCTGGGATGAAATGTCGAGCGCCGGACCGAAGTTTGATTGCACGGGCATCCGTGTGCCTGTAGGCCTCCGAGCTCAATAAGGTCGGGTCTGTCGAGCACCGAGTCATTCGGCTGTGGTGCTACGGCGTCGGTGGCCGTGCGCCGACCGGGCCACCGCACCGGTCCGGTCGGCGCCCCCGGCAGTGCCGACGCCACAAGGCCCCATCGCACCCCCGGCGCCACCGGGCGCCCCGGTACAGGGCCGCTCGCGCAGTGACGCGCTGCCAACACGTTTCGGGGGGCGATTTCGTTCCAGTAAGGTGTCCTGATGTCCGATGCAGCGCATCCTTCTTCAGCGGTGCGTGTCGACCCGGCCGGGGCGCCCGTCACCGCACGAGACGCGGACCACGACCTGCTCGCGCTCGCCAACCAGTTGTGTTTCGCTCTCTACTCGACCTCGCGGGCGATGACCGCCGCCTATCGGCCTTTCCTGGACGCGATGGAGGTCACCTATCCGCAGTACATCGCCCTGCTCGCGCTGTGGGAGAGACCGGGCATGACCATGAAGGAGCTCGGCGAACAGCTGCGGTTGGACTACGGGACCGTCTCGCCGCTCATCCAGCGCCTGCAGGCGCGCGGTCTGGTCGAGAGCGTGCGCTGCCCGCATGACCGCCGATCGGTCGAGTTGCGTTCCACCGAGGCCGGACACGCGCTGCGGCGGCGAGCCAGGGAGATGGTCGAATCGGTGTTGGCGTCCGTCGGGTATCCCATCGAATCCGTTGTCGCCCTGCGCGATCAGGTCAATGCGCTCGGCGAGCGTTTGGACGCGGTGGCGTTCGAACAGCATCGGCGTTGAGGCGGGTTACGCGTCGAGCACCCGCGCTCGGCGTCGCGCCACCGGTGGCTCGGTGGACCAGGGGAAGTTGATCCAGCGGTCGGTGCGTCGCCAGACGTACTCGCTGTCGACCTCCGACCACGGCTTCTGGTAGATCACCGCGCAGCGCACCTCGGCGACCTGGCCGGAGCAGAAGTCGCGGACCAGCTTCAGGGTGGCGCCGGTGTCGGCCACGTCGTCGGCGACCAGCACGGTGGCGCCGGCCAGGTCCACGGCCTGCGGGACCGGCGGCAGCATCACCGGCATGTCCAGGCGCTGGTCGACACCGGTGTAGAACTCCACGTTCATCACGTGCAGGTTCTTCACATCCAGCGCGTAGCCGAGCGCGCCCGCGACGAACAGCCCGCCACGGGCGATCGAGAGGATCAGGTCGGGCTCGAAGCCGTCCTCCGCGATGGTCGCGGCGAGTTCCCGGCTCGCCGCACCGAACATCTCCCAGGTCAGCACTTCCCGATCTGCCACCGGCTCTCCTCTCCTGGACGCGACGCAGTGAGCATAAAGCGGACGCGGCCGCAGGTATGCCGCCAAACGCTCGCGCGACGGGTTCCGGGCAGCGCCACGGGCTGCGACTGCCGATCACGCCGCTCTGCGCCGATAAATCTCTCGCCCGCGGCCGACCACGGTGACAGGATCGGCCTGTGCCCGCCCACGTCACGCTCGAATCCCTCGATGAACAGCTACTTACCGAGCTACTGCACGCCGCCGTGGCGGAGGCCGACCCGGGCGAGGTGATGCCGGTGGAAGGACCGCGCGCGGGCTGGAATGCCCAGCGGGAAGCGGCGTTCCGAGAGTTCCATCGCGGTAGGGCACTGGCAGATCCGCCGATCGAATCGACCTACTGCATTGTCGCGGACGGTGCGGTGGTCGGGGCCGCCCGGTTGTGCCCGGTTGAAACGGGTGTCGCTGAAGCCGGGGTGTGGGCCGGCCGTTCCCATCGTGGCAGCGGCATCGGAACCGCGGTGTTCACGCAGTTGATCGAGCGGGCAACCGGCCAGGGCTACACGTCACTGTTCGTGAGCACAACGACGGAGAACACCGCGGTGCTGCGCATGCTGACCAGCCGTGGGATCGAATACTCGGTGAACGGCGACGAGGTCACCGCCCGGGTGGGCTGCCGCTGACTCTGCGGCGCGCGTGCTTCGCCCGCTCGGACGTGTGCTGGGCCGTGAACGACGTCGGTCGGGCTCGCACGCTCACTCACGACTCTGGCCCGCGCACCGCTCCATCGCGCGCGACCACGCGCTGTGTCCTCGCTCTACCCGCCGACGCTCACTCCCGACTATCGGCCGCGCACGGCTCCGTCGGGCGTGTCGACGCTTCGCTCGCGGGGGCTCACTTACGACGCGTCAGCGACGATCACGACGCCGCTGGAGGCATCCAGCAGCGGGATGGTCCGTTCCGCGGCGTCGTCGACGTGCACGCGCGGGTGCGTGGGCAGCTCGGTCTCGTAATAGGTCCCGGGACCGTAGAACTGGCCGTACTTCACCACCACGCCGTCGATATCCAGCACCGCCGCTTCGTGCTCGCGGATCACCGCGCCCCGCCCGGCGGGCGGCTCCCAAGCAATGCTCTGCGCGAGAAAACGTTTCGCTCCGGCGGCCCGCGCCGCGGCGATCAAGTTGCGCGTGCCTTCGGTGCGAATGCGCGCGTTCGCCTCGGCCCGTTCCGGAAGCAGCGCCGCGTCGTCCGGCAGATCGGTGAGTTGGTGCATCACCATCTCCGACCCGAACGCGACCACGGCCGCGGTCAGCGCCTCCGAGTCATAGACGTCGCACACCACCGGCTCGGCCCCCGCAGCCCGCACCTGCGCTGCCTTCGCCGCCGACCGGGTCATCCCCGCGACTTCATGCCCCGCCTCGACCAGCAGCGGAAGCAAGCGGACGCCGATCACGCCGGTGGCACCGGCCAGGAAGATGCGCACAGTGTTATCTTGCCGGACGTCGTCGCGGCGTGTTCGCTGCACCCTTGTCGATGAAGTCGCTCGATCTCCGCGCGGGCAGCCAACGTCGGCGAGTGAACCGAGGACACACCGCGTGGTCGCGTGCGATGGAGCTGTGCGCGGGGGAGCTGTAGTTGTGGGGGAGTGTCGGCGAGTGAACCGTGGATACAGCGCCCGGCCACGTGCGACGGAGCCGAACGCCAGCGAGGTGTAGTCGTGCGCTACGTGGCGCACGGGCCGGTGTCGACGGGCCGGTCGGAGAGCCAACCGTAATCGAGTCGATCGAGAACTTCCGGCAGACTCGTGGCGAACCCGACGCTGTCGTTGTTCTCGTCCACGCCGAAGACGATGCCGAGCACGCGGCCGTCGAGGTCGACGAGCGGTCCGCCTGAATTGCCGTGCTGGATCGAGCCGTCCAGAGTGTAGATCTCACGTTCGCCGAGACCGGTGCGGTAGATGTCGCGCACCTGGCGTGCGGCGCGGCTGCGCACGCGGGTCGCTACCGCGGTGTACGACCCGCCTCTCGGGTAGCCGAGCGCGACCGCGTCGGCACCCGTTCCGGCGGGCCGGGGCGCGACGGTGAGGGCGGGCGCGGTGAGACCGGGGACGGCGAGCACCGCGACGTCCATGGTCGGATCGAACTGCACGACGATCGCGGTGAGCGGCCCGTCCGCGGCGTCGACGGAGACCCTGGTGGACCCCGCGACGACGTGGGCGTTGGTCAGCACCCGCTCCGGCGCGATCACGAATCCGGATCCGGATTGACGAACTCCGCAGATCGGCGACAGATCCTGGATGCGAAGCACGCTGGTCCGCAACTCGGCGGGCATGGGTCCGTTGGCGATGCCCGGATCGGGCGGCGCCAGCGGTCGGGCCAGCCCGGCGTCCGCGATCGGCGCGGTGAGTACCTCGGACAGCCCGGACAACCAGAACGGCGCGATATCGTCGACGGTCCGCACGGTGGTCGAATTGCGTACCAGGGCCGCCGATTCCAGCGGCGCGGCGAACAACCACACCACCAGCGGAACGGCTAGCGCATGGACGATGCATCCGCAGACGGCGTCCGCGCGCCGCGCGGCGCGCGTGGACACGGCCGTGCGCGCGGTACGCCCCGCCCGGTGCCCGGCGATCGCGCCGAACGCGACCAATCCGGTGATCACCATCAGCACGAGCAGCAGCCGCACGGCGCCGGGGGCGAGATTCGCGAGCGCCGTGGCCGACAGCGTCGCTCCGAGAATCGCACCGGCCAGCGCGCCCGCCAATCCGAGCAGCGCCACGATCGCGCCGCGTCGCCAGCCGAGCGCCGCGGCGCCGACGAGTGCGACGAGCACGGCGAGATCCAGCCAGTTCGGCAAGGTCAACGCCACACTCCCGTCGCTGATCATCGAGAACGCCGGCGATTTCCTCGCCTGCGGCCGGCGTCGCCGCCCCGGTTATGACTCAGCTAGCGGATCGGCAACGGTCGAGCCGCTAATCTAATCAGCGATTCGAGCTGCGGCAACCAGCTTCCCCTAGGCGGTGGGCTGGGGGGCCAGCGCCCGCCGGGCATACGCGCGGACATCGGCGTCGGTGTCGTCGATCGCGCCGCGTAGCGCGTCGCGAGCGGCGGGCAGGTCCGGCCACCCCGCCAGCGACAGGACCGCCGCCTTGCGCACGTCCAGATGTGGATCGCCCAGTGCCGCAGCCAGGATCGGCACCGCGAGGTCGGGGTCGGCCGCGGCGAGTCCGCGCGCCGCGCCCACGCGGATCTGCCAGGCCGAATGGCGCAGCGCGGCCTCCAGCGCGAGGACGTCGTCGGACTCGGCGCCGAGTTGGGCGAACGCGGTGAGCGCGGCGGCGCGGACCAGCGGGTCCGGGTCGTCGGCCAAGCGGCGGATCACGTCGGCGCCGCCGCCGATCGCGGCGAGTCCTTGGGCGACCGCGATGCGCACCTCGCGATTGTCGTCGTCGGCGAGGGTGGCGACGCCGTCGCGGTGGTCCAGCGAGACCAGGGCGCGCACCGCCTCGATGCGCACCCGGTGGTCCACGTCCGTGAGCGCCTCGCGGTAGTGTTCGGCTGCTCCGGCCCGCAGGGCGCGCAGCAGATCGATCACTGTGGCGCGAACGACCGGGTCGGGCGAGCCGAGCCGGTCGGACAGCCCGGCTGCCGAGGGCAAGACCTCCACCAGTTCGCGCAGGCTCGCCGCGGCCGCGCGCCGGACCGAGGCCACGTCGTCGTCGAGCGCATCGATCAGGGCGGCCGTGAAGCCGTCCGGTGTGTGTTCGGTCAGTACCGAGATCGCCGCCGCCCGCACGCCCGCGTCCGGATCCGTCAGATAGGCCGACAGCTGCGCAACGGTCGGCTCGTCGAGCGCGAGCAACGCGACGATGCGGGGCGACGGGGGAGTGGCCGGTTGCTTCCCGGCGCCGGAGCCGTGCTCAGCGGCGACGCCGGTGTGCGGCGCACGGCCTGCGGCCGGTTGCGGCTGGTGCACCGGTACCGCCGCGACATCGGCCGAGGGCAGGTCGTCGAGTCCGGGCACCGCAACCAGGTACGGGGCCACCGGCCGCTTCAGGAATGCCATGGTTCCGTCGGGGTTCTTGCGGAGGTTGAGGTGGTATCGCCATTCGACATCGTCGCGTCCGGGGAGGTCGGCGCGCTCGTGGTAGAGGCCCCAACGGGATTCGGTCCGGGTCAGGGAGCTGCGGGCGGCCATTTCGGCGCAGTCGCGGATGAACGACACTTCGACCGCGCGCATCAGCTCGTGCGGGGTGCGGGCGCCGATCTCCTCGATCTCGCCGCGCATCCGCTCGAAGGTTTCCAGCGCGATGGCCAGTTTCGTGGCCGTTTTGGGTGGCGCCACATAGTCGTTGACGAAGCGGCGCAGTTTGTATTCGACCTGCGGCTGCGGCGGCCCGTCCGGATGACGCAGCGGGCGGTAGATCAGTTCGTGTGCCGCGGCCAGTTGGTCTTCGGGTAGCCCACCCGGCGCCGCGACCTCATCGAGCGTGGACGCGGCGTGCGCACCCGCCAGATCGCCGAAGACGAACGCGCCGATCATGTAGTTGTGTGGCACGCACGCCAGATCGCCCGCCGCGTACAAGCCGGGCACCGTGGTGCGCGCATGCTCGTCGACCCACACGCCGGAGGCGGAATGCCCGCCGCACAAGCCGATTTCGGAGATGTGCATCTCGATGTCGTGGGTGCGGTAGTCATGGCCGCGGTTGGCGTGGAAGGTGCCGCGGGTCGGGCGCTCGGTGGTGTGCAAGATGCCTTCGAGCGTGCTCAGCGTCTCGTCGGGCAGGTGCGAGACCTTGAGGTAGATGGGTCCGCGCGCGGATTCGATCTCGCGCTTCACTTCGGCCATCATCTGACCGGACCAGTAGTCGGAGTCGACGAAACGTTCGCCCTTGGCGTTGACCTGGTAGCCGCCGAACGGATTGGCGACATACGCGCAAGCCGGGCCGTTGTAATCCTTGATCAGCGGGTTGATCTGGAAGCACTCGATGCCGCTGAGCTCGGCGCCCGCGTGATAGGCCATCGAGTAGCCGTCACCCGCGTTCGTCGGATTCTCGTAGGTGCCGTACAGATATCCGCTGGCGGGCAGCCCGAGCCTGCCGCAGGGGCCGGTAGCCAGGATCACCGTCTTCGCACCGACGGCCACGAACTCGCCGGTGCGGGTGTGCAGTGCGGCGGCGCCGACCGCGCGCCCGTTGTCGGTGAGCACGCGCACGGGCATGAGGCGGTTCTCGATGCGGATCTTCTCGCGCATCGTGCGTTGCCGCAGCACGCGATACAGCGCCTTCTTGACATCCTTGCCCTCGGGCATCGGCAGGACGTACGAGCCGGAGCGGTGTACCCGGCGCACCGCGTACTCGCCGTACTCGTCCTTCTCGAATTTCACGCCGTAGCGTTCCAGCCGCTGCACCATGGCGAAGCCGCGTGTCGCGGTCTGGTACACGGTGCGCTGGTCGACGATTCCGTCGTTGGCCCTGGTGATCTCGGCGACGTAGTCCTCCGGTTCGGCCTTGCCGGGAATGACGGCGTTGTTCACCCCGTCCATGCCCATGGCCAGCGCACCGGAGTGCCGTACGTGCGCCTTCTCCAGCAGCAGCACGTTCGCACCCTGCTCCGCCGCGGTGAGCGCGGCCATGGTGCCCGCGGTGCCGCCGCCGATGACGAGCACGTCGCAGTCCAGTCGAATCCGCTCCGTCAGCGGCGGAATGTTCA
Organism: Nocardia sp. Marseille-Q1738; assembly: GCF_965283145.1. Classification (NCBI taxonomy): domain Bacteria; kingdom Bacillati; phylum Actinomycetota; class Actinomycetes; order Mycobacteriales; family Nocardiaceae; genus Nocardia; species Nocardia sp. Marseille-Q1738. The sequence continues at coordinate 382,781 of NZ_CBDIMS010000005.1, forward strand.
CAGGTTCTCCAGGATCTCGGCCTTCGTCGCGGACCGGTCGATCGCCTCGCGTGGGCTGGGCACCGGTACCAGCGCGCGCAGGGTGCCGCCGCCCAGCACGGCGATGCGGTCGCCCAGCAGCAGGGCCTCGTCGAGGTCGTGGGTGACGAAGACGACGGTGGTGGGATGGGCGCGCCAGGTTTCGATCAGCAGGCGCTGCATGGTCTCTCGCGTCTGCGTGTCCAGTGCGCCGAACGGTTCGTCCATCAGCACGGCGCGCGGTGCGGCGGCAAGGCTGCGCGCCAGCTGGACCCGCTGCCGCATGCCGCCGGACAGGTCGCGGGGCAGATAGTCGGCATACCCGGTGAGCCCGACCTCGTCCACCCAGTGCAGTGCCGTGGTCCGGCGTTCGGCGCGGGGCGTTCCGCGCAGGCGCAGGGCGAGTTCGATGTTCTGCCGCGCCGTGCGCCACGGCAGGAGCGCGTCGTCCTGGAACACCAAGGCGCGGTCGGCGGCGGGTCCCGTGACCGCGGCGCCGTCGGCGAGAATCGCGCCGCCCTCCGGAGCGCGTAGTCCGGCGAGTGCGCGCAGCAGTGTCGACTTGCCGCAGCCGGATTTGCCGACCACCACGAGGATTTCCCCCGGCGTGATGGTCACGTCGAGCCCGTCGAGCACCGGCTCGCCGCCGTAGGTGATCCGGACGCCGTCGAGGGTCAAGCGCATTCCGGTCGACGCCGGTGCTTCGATCACTGTGGTCATGCCTCGACCTCCCTGGGCAGCCAGCGGGTGATGCGGCGGCCGGCCAGCTCGACCAGCCCCGATGTCGCGAAACCGAGCACGCCGATGGAGATCATGCCGACGAACACCGCCGGGTAGTCCACGATGGTGTACGCCTGCCAGGTCCGGTAGCCGACGCCGAGGCGTCCGGAGATCATCTCCGCGGAGATCAGGCAGATCCACGCCACGCCGACGCCGACCGACAGGCCGCTGAAGACGCCGGGCAGGATGCCGGGAAACACCACGCGCGCCAGTACGTCCAGCCGGGACGCGCCGAGGGTGCGCAGCGCGTCCTCCCAGATGGTCGGCAGCGCCCGCACCGCGTGCCGCGTGCTGACCAGCACCGGGAACAGCGACGCGGTGAAGGTGATGAACACGATGCCGGACTCGTCACTGGGGAACAGCAGGATCGCGACCGGCACCAGCGCGATCGCCGGAATCGGTCGCACCAGTTCGGCGAGCGGGCCGAGGGTGCCGGCGAGCAGCCGGGATCGGCCGAGGCCGATGCCCGCGATCACGCCGACCACCGCGGCCAGGCCGAAACCGGTGACGATCCGCAGCAGCGACTGGGCGATATCCAGGTAGTACTGGTCGGCGCGCAGCTGCGTGCCGAATTCGGCGATGATCTCGGTGACGGTGGGCAGCGTGTCGAAGCGCAGGCCCGCCCGGATGTTGTTGATCGTGAGCAGCTGCCACACACCGACCGCGGCGGCGACGGATGCCACCCGCAGCAGGCGCGAGCGCCACACCGATGGCGGCGTCGAGGCCGACCGGGTCGCGGTCGGCTCCGACGTAGTGACCTGTGCCGAGGGGGTGGCGAGTTCGCTTGTCATCCGCGTACTTCCGTGACGGCCTGGTCATAGCCGACCGGCGTGGCCGACGGGTGTGACTGCCGGTAGCGCTGTGCCGCGGCGGCCGTGGTGAAAGGCAGGTAGGTCGCGCCGTCGCGCAGCCACACCGCCTTGTCGGCGAACCAGCGCGTGCCCAGTTCGGCGTCCGGGACGTACGCGGCACGGATCGTCTTGCCCTGTGCCTTCGCGGCCTGGATCGCGCGCAGCAGGCAGGTCGGGTCGGCGGCAGATTGCGGCTTGTCCGCGCCGTCGAGCCACAGCTCCCCGGCAAGCGCGGGGTTCTGCGCCGCGGTGCCGCAGACGGGATCGGTGCCGGTGACCCGCGCGGGGTTGGCTTTGTCCGCCAGTTCGCGGTCGTAGTCGCGGCCGGTCTCGGCGAAGGCCTTGCGCAGCGGGGCGTCCTCGACGAACCGGTCGATATCGAGATCGGCGAAGTCTCCGATCGACTTCAGGTACGCCACATCATCTTTCAGCGCCGCGATCAGGCTCGGCTCGAGCGTGGTGTCGAAACTCGTTCCGCCGGGGCCGTTGTAGAGGTACACCACCTCCTGCGGCAGGCCGGAGCCATCGGCGACGATCTCGGCGGCTTCGAACGGCTTGTCGCGCAGGAACTGGGTGGCGTCGAGCTGCGCGGCGAGGAACGCCTGGAGCACTTCCGGATGATCGGCGGCGTACGCGCGCCGGGCGACCACGCCGTGGAAGGTGGGCACGCCGAGTTCGGCGCCGTCGTAGAGCAGCTTGGCCTTGTTCTGGAAGACGAGCAGACCCGGCCACGCGACGAACTGCGACAGCGCGCTCACCTGGTGGGATTCCAGCGCGGTCGCGCCCACCTGCGGCTGCTGGTTGAGCACATCCACGCCCTTGGCCGGGTCGATCCCGGCACGGGACAGCGCCTGCACCAACGTGCCGTGCCCAGCCGAACCGACGCTGGCGGAGATCTTCAGCCCGGCCAGATCGGTGATACCGCTCGCCGCGGAATCATTCGGCACCACGACCATGTTCAGCGCACCCTTGGAGTTGTACCCGGTGACCGACACGAGTTCGGTTTTCGCGCGCTCGTTGGCCTGGGTGCGGGAGCCGTTGATCAGCAGCGGGTAATCGCCCATCGAGCCGATGTCGATCTTCTCGGCCACCATCTGCGCGGTGATCGGCGCGCCTGTGTCGTAGTCCTGCCACTCGACCTGGTACTTCGCGCCGCCGTTGTCGGTGATCTTCTGTAGCCGCTGCTCCAGGTAACCCTGCGCGCGCAGCAGGGTACCCGCGGTGACGGTGTTGATGGTCTTGGATTGGTAGCCGATGACCACCTTGACGGTGCCCGCCGGGGTGGCGTCGGTGTTCTCCAGGGAGCAGCCGGTCAGCGCGAGCGCGGCGGCGAGCAGGACGGGGACGAGTTTTGCTTTCATCGGTCTTCCAGATCAGCGGAGCAGGTAGGGCATGTTGACGGTGACGGCGCCGGTCGGGCAGCGGGCCGCGCAGGGACCGCAGTACCAGCACTCGTCCACGTGCATGAAGGCCTTGCCGTTCTCGGGGTTGATGGCCAGCGAGTCCAGCGGGCAGATCTCGACGCACAGCGTGCATCCCTGGATGCAGAGCGACTCGTCGACGGTGACGGGGATGTCGGCGCGCTGGTTCGCGAGTGCCATCTAGAGGACCTTCCATTCGGGGGTGCTGCGGGTCAGGCTGCCGCGCAGGGTGATCCGGTCGCCGCGCATGCGGATGTACTCCAGGTCGACCGGGCGGCCGTCGTCGAGCCGGGTCAGCCGTTCCAGCATCAGCAGCGGCGCGCCGCCGGGGACGTCGAGGGTGGAGGCGGTGTGCGGGTCGGCGGGCACGGATTCCACAGCCAGATCGGCGGAACCGAGCGAATGGCCGCTGATGCGTTCCAGCAGCACGAAGACGTCGGTGTGCTCCAGATCGTGGCCGAGCACCTCGGTGCCGATGTCGGGCGCCAGATAGGTGAGATCGAGGCTCAGCGGCAGATCCGCGAGGTAGCGCAGCCGCTCCAGATAGACCACGCGTTCGCCCGGTGCGAGACCGAGGCGGCGCGCGACGGCGGGCGGTGCGGTGACGTGCATCGCGGCGCGCACCTCGTTGCGCACGGTGCCGTGGCCTTTGAAGGTCTCCTGCAAACCGAGCAGCGCGTCGAGCCCGTGGTCGTATTTACGGGTGGCCACCCGGGTGCCGACCTTGGGCGCGCGGTCGATCAGGCCCTCGTCCTTCAACAACGCCAAGGCGTCGCGAACCGTGTTGCGGGAGGCGCCGTACTCGACGGCGAGCTCCTGTTCGCTCGGCAGCGTGCTGTCGAACGCGCCCGCGTGCAGCTGGTGGCGCAGGATATCGGCCACCCGCCGCGCCTGATCGGCGCGCAACTGCCGCACGGGAGTGGGTTCCGCCGCCACCGCCTCCACCTTTCTATCTCTGACCTGCACGGATAGCGACGATAATGCGGCCGTGACCACCCTCGGGCCCGCGTCGAGGCCGCCGGAAAAACAGGGGACGTTATTGCGCCGATCGGTACACGGCGAGACCTGGCACTTTGCGTGGCGGCCGAGGCAATACGCCACCTCCCACCACGGACAGCGGATTCGGATCACGCCGATCCGAATTCCACGTGGTGCGGGGGGTGACCGGTCGTTCTACTCGGCAAGCTCCGCTCCGGCGTCGAAAGGCACGGATACTCGCGTTGTGCGGGTCGTCGTGCTGCCGTGCGCGGCGAATGTCTCGTCGGGCACCGATCATCGAGACCCTGTGCAACCGGTAGAGCTACCGCGGGCGCGGCAACGCCCACAGTTTCCGGTGTCGGGTGCCGACCCACGACGAGAGGGCCGCTACGACTCGATCACCCGCGGGGATACTGAGCGACGCCGTCGGTACTTCGTGCGGGCGGTTTCGCTCGTCCGTTCAGTGAGCCGCTGGGCGCGGTCCATAGGTGTTGAGGAATAGCACGGGACCCGCGCCGAGGGCATCTGTGGTGTCCAGGTGGAGCAGCGCGGCCAATGCTTTGGCGGTGTAGACGGTCTCCAATCGCAGCCCGGCCGCGGCGGCACGCTGTTCGGCGTCGCGGGCGGCGGGCGTGGTGTGGCCGTAGCCGGGGCCGAGCCAGTCGGTGGTCATCGTGACGTCCTCGGGCCGCAATCCAGCCGGGGTAAAGCGGGCTCCGCGCGAACGAAGCAGGTTTTCGGTGCGCTCGGCGAGGCGGACGATGTGCGCGGCGTCGAGGGGCAGCGTGTCGTTCACGACGACCCCGACAACGCGCGTGCGCAATCCGGCCAGGCGCAGCCCGAGCGCGAGACCGGCCGCGGTGCCGCCGGATCCGACAGCGGTGATGACGTGGGTGGGTTCGGGGAGCTCTCCCGCGTCGATCTGGGCCGCGAGTTCATACGCCGCCTCGACGTAACCCAGTGCGCCGATCGGCGACGACCCGCCCGCGGGCAGGAAATACGGGCGCGTGCCGCCACGCAGGTGACGCAGATACAACCAGGGCGCGGCGAGCATCGTGCGCAGCTTGCTGTGCGTGAAATGCAACGTGGCGCCGGAGGCTTCCAGCCGCCGCAGCTGCGCGCGAACATGGTCGTCGACCGGCTGGTCGACCAGGGCGAGAGCGGTATCGATGCCGTTGGCGCGGCCGTACAAGGCCGTGGCGAGGCCCCAGTTGGTGCCGGTGCCGCCGACGGTCAGGATGGTGCGCGCGCCGCGGCGCCGCGCCTCGGGCAGCAGCCATTCCAGCTTGCGTACTTTGTTGCCACCCCAGCCGCCGTCGCCGTATCCGCTCTCGTCTTTGCACCACAGCTCGGCCGCGGTGCCGAGGTCATACCTGCGTACCGGCGTCGGAGCGGTGCCGAGCCGGATGAACGGCACAGTGTCGGCCACCTCGGGGAAGCGCTGGTGTAGCAGCGCCCTGGTCATGGCGTGATCGCCTCCGGTATGCCCAGCAGCGCCGCCTGTACTTCGTGCAGGCGGTCGATGTCGCCGCGGATGCCCGCGACGTTGTCGTTGTACAGGAACGCCTCGCCGAGCCGGACCAGCGCGTAGGCGAGCAGGGCGGGCTCGAGCGGCGGGCGATACCCGTCCTCCTGCGCCGCGCGCACGATCAGCTCCCGGACGGTATGGACGATCAGCGGCTGCACCGGTCCGTCGCTCGCGGTGAGGATGCGCAGCCCGGACAGCGGCTCGTTCTCGAAGTAGCGGCGGAACGGTTCGTTGTCGGTCATCCAGCGGTTGACCCGGTAGAGCACGTCCAGGATGCGCCGGGCGCCGGTGGAGCGGCGGCGTGCGTCGGCGCGGCTGAGCAGGGCCTCGAACTCCCCGGCCAGCACCGCGCCGAGCACGCCGTCGCGGGAGCCGAACCAGCGGTAGACCGAGGCGCGGCTGAGCCCGAGCTGCCCGGCGATCGCCTGGATGTCCACGCGCTCACCGGCCAGGAACGCCTTGCGGGCGTGTTCGATGACCTGTTCCCTGGTCGCGGAGGCCGGTCGGCCGGGAGGGCGGGTGGTCCGCTGACTGGAATCGATCACCGAGAAATGATACATCCTCTAGAGCGTGTATCGAAACAGGCCATGCTCAGAACCAGGAATCTTGCATCTGCAGCGTAGTCCGGTCCAGGCGGGCGAGCAGATCCAGTGCCGGTGCGGTCTTGGGTAATTCGAAATGATAGAAGAACCGCGCCGCATGCCGCTTGCCATTGTAGAAGTCGCCGGAACGGTCTCCGGTGGCGAGGAACTGCTCGAGCCAGATCCACGCCAGCACGATGTGCCCGAACGCCTCCAGGTACACCGAGCTGTTGGCCAGCGCGGCTTCGATGTCGCCGGACGCGAACAGCCCGGTGGTCACCTCTACCAGCCGGCGCCACGCCGCATCCAGCTGGGCGGCGAGCTCGGCCGCCTCGCCACCCGCCGTGCGCGCGGCGGCGATGGTCGCCTCGACCCGCCTGCCCAGGGCCAGCAGGCTGGCGCCGCCCTGCTGGGTCACCTTGCGGCCGAGCAGATCCAAACCCTGGATACCATGTGTGCCCTCGTGGATCGGGTTCAGCCGGTTGTCCCGGTAATGCTGCTCGACGTTGTACTCGCGGGTGTAGCCGTAGCCGCCGAGCACCTGGATGGCGAGGTTGTTGGCCTCCAGGCACCACTGCGAGGGCCAGCTCTTGGCGATCGGGGTCAGGATGTCCAGCAGCAGGTTGGCCGTGCGGCGGTCCTCCTCGGACTCGGCGGTTTTCTGGTCGTCCACCAGCCGGGCGCAGTACAGCACCAACGCCAGTCCGCCTTCGGCATAACTCTTCTGCGCCAGCAGCATTCGCTTCACGTCGGCGTGCTCGATGATCGGGCGCTGCGGCGCGGCCGGGTCCGCGGGCAGTTTGGCCCGGCCCTGGGTGCGGGTGCGGGCGTAGTCGAGCGACTCGAGATAACCGGTGTAGCCGAGCGCGGCGGCGACCAGGCCGACGCCGATCCGCGCCTCGTTCATCATGTGGAACATGTAGCTCAGCCCGCGATGCGGTTCGCCGACCAGGTAGCCGATGGCGCCGGGCGCGTCGCCGGGCGCCCAGCGGCCCTCGCCGAAGTTCAGCACGGTGTTGACCGTGCCGCGGAAGCCCATCTTGTGGTTGAGCCCGGCCAGTGCGACGTCGTTGCGTTCGCCGATCGCGCCGTCGTCGCCGACCAGGAAGCGCGGCACCACGAACAGTGAGATCCCCTTGGTGCCCGCCGGTCCGCCGGGGATCTTCGCCAGCACCAGGTGCACGATGTTCTCGCCGAGTTCGTGATCGCCGCCGGAGATCCACATCTTCGTGCCGAACAACCGATACGTGCCGTCGTCCTGCGGCTCCGCGCGGGTGACGATGTCGGCCAGCGACGAACCGGCCTGCGGCTCCGACAGGCACATGGTGCCGAAGAACCGGCCCGCGAGCATCGGACGGACAAACTTCTCCACTAGCTGCCGATCGGCATGGGCGACCAGCAGATTCGCGTTGGCCACGGTGAGGAACGGATAGCCCGCGGTGCCCGGGTTGGCCGCCTGGAACCACGCGTAGCTGGCCTGCGCGACAGTGGCGGGCAGTTGCTCGCCGCCGAGTTCGTAATCCATCGCCGCCGAGGGCAACCCGGACTTGGCGAAGGCTTCCAGCGCCTGGCCGACCTCGGGGATGATGGTGACACGTTCGCCGTCGAAGGTCGGTTCGTTGGCGTCGCTGAGCTTGTTGTGCGGCGCGAAGTACTTGGTGGCCAGCTGCTCGCTGAGTTCGAGCACGGCGTCGAAGGTCTCCCGCGAGTGCTCGGCGTACCGCTCGCGTTTGGTCAGCCCCTCCGCGTCGAGCCACTCATAGAGCAGGAAATCGAGATCGCGCCGGGACAGCAAGGTCGACCGCATCAGCCCGTCCTTTCGAGACATGTTCGAGCCAGTGTATCTAAGGACCGTAGCCGGTGGGTGATCCGTCGGCAACGAGCAGTCCGCGGTCCCGCGCGATCGCGGCCGCCTCGGTCCGGGTGGCCGCGCCCAGCTTGGTGAGGATGCGCGAGACGTGGACGCCCGCGGTATTGGCGCTGATGAACAGCTCGGCCGCGATCTGCCGATTGCTCGCGCCCGTGGCCACCAGCCGCAGCACGTCGAGTTCCCTGGGCGTCAGGCCCGCCGTGCTCGGCCGCTGCGCCACGGGTGCCCGGTCGGCGGGTCCATCGAGAACGATCCCGGCGCGGTCGGCCAGGTGCTCGGCTTGCTCGCGGAGCGGCGGCGCCTGCAATTCGCCCGCCAGCTCCAGGACGGTTCGCAATGCGGTGCGCGCCGCCGAGCGATCGCCGGTGGCGAGTTCGGCTTCGCCGGATTCCAGCAGGCTGCGCGCCAGCTCGAATGGCCGGCGCAGGGCTCGCCAGGAAGACACCGCCGCCGTCCAGTCGGCGGGACGGCCACTGCGCACCGCGCGGCAAGTGTTCCGGTGGGCGGCGTCGACCGCCGTGGTCACCGGTAGCCTTTCTATGACGGCGTCGAGAACCATTGTCGCGCAGCGGGTTCGCGCCACCACAGCGGCCAGTGCCCATGCCTCGTGATGATGTGCGGCAAGGTCGTCGGCGGTCAGGGTCGCGGCGCCGATCTCGGCGGCGCGCTGCGGGTTGCCCGCCGCATGCGCGATCTCGGATTGCACGGCGTGCAACTGGATCTGGTACTGCCTGGCCCATCGGCGGTCGCCGAGCAGGGGCTGCGCGGTTTTCGTGCTGGTCGCCGCGGCGTCCGTGTCACCGCGCGCCAGCATGATCTCGGCGTGGCACAGCAGCAGCGCGGCGGTGCTCAGCGGCGGCAGCCGCTCGGTCAGCGATTCGTCGATGAGGTCGAGCGCCTCGTTCCAGCGGCCCAGCGCGGTGAGCGCCTGTGCCCATTTGACCAGCAGAATCGGCCCGGCATCGACGAAACGGTAGGTCTCGTGCGCGGCACGCAGCCCCTGCTGGATCGCGGCGATGGCCGCCTCGTTCGCGCCCGACGCGACCAGCAGGGCCGCCTCCCACAGCACCACCGTCAGCAGCGTTTCCGGATCGCGCGCGGCCGTCGCGGCGGCATGCGCCCGTTCGAAATGCGCCATGGCCTCGGGGCGGTCCGCGGTGGCCAGCCCCAGATACGCGTAGGCACGCGCGGCCAGTCCCCGATCGCCCAACTGTTCGGCAACATCGACGGCGGCGCGCGCATCGCTTTCGGCGGCGGCCGAGTCGCGGCTGAATACGCGCGCGGCGGCGAGTTCGGCGAGCACTTCGCCGCGCAGCACCGTCGGCCGGTCCGCGGGAAGCAACGCCAGCGCCGCGAGCAGGTCGTCTTCGCCGCCGCTGCTGCTCTGATTGCGCAATCCGGCCCGATAGTGGTGCAGCCGCGCGGCACGCTCCGGTTCGGCTGTCGCATCGATGGCGGCCAGCGCCTCGTCAGCGGCCGTGATGCCCCGCTCGATGACGCCACCGCGATGGCATGCCGCCACGATCGCTTCCAGCACGCCGAGGCGATCGGCGTCCACCCGGCTCGCGGCTTCCGGTGTCCGATCCCAGAGTTCGAGCACCCGATCCAGGTGATGTACCTGATCACCGTGTGCGCCAGCGTTTTCGGCGTCCGCCGCGGCATGCCACGCGGCTTCGAGCGCGAGCGGTAGGTCACCAGCCGCGTACGCGTGATAGGCCAGCTCGCTGGACCGGTCGGCGCCGCGCTCGGCGGCCAGGGCCTGGGAAAGCTTGGCGTGCAGGTGCTTTCGTTGGGCTGGCAGCAGATCGTCGTAGACGGCGTCGCGGATCAGAATGTGCCGGAACTCGTAGCCGGTGTCGGTGGCGACCAGCAGTTGCTGGTCCACCAGCTGGTGCAGGGCGGAGGCGAGCGCGTCCTCGGCGAGGTCGGTGGCGCCCTGCAGCAGTGTGTGGCGGATCGGTGACCCGGCCACCGCCGCGAGCCGCAGCACCGAACCGGTGTGGTCGGGCAGGTCGGAGAGGTACCCGAGCAACAGCTCCGACAGGTCGGCGGGTGTGTCCTCGGGTGCGGGGCCCAGTGCCTCGACGAACAGCGGAATTCCCTTGCTGCGCTCGAAGACTCGTGCGATCGCCCCGGGTTCCGGCTCCCGGCCCAGCAGTGCGGCCAGCTGTCTGCCCACTTCGTGCTTGGTCAGCGGCGCCGGAGTCAGCAGTCGGACGCCGGGGTCGCGGCGCCACCCGGCGACCAGTCTGCGCAGTGGTTCGGAATCGGCGGGCCGATAGGTGCCGACCAGCAGCAGATCCCGCTGAGCGAGGTTGGCCACCAGGAAGGCGAGCAGCTCGAGGCTGGCGTCATCGGCCCAGTGCAGGTCATCCAGGACCACCACCACGGGCTTGACCGAAGCCAGCTGTTCCAGCACGGTCAGGATCTCACCGAACAACCGGATCCGATCCGTGTCGGCCTGCGCCGCCCCCGACCGCGCGGCCAACTCGGGAAGCCACCGCGCCAGCGCGGGCTGGGCCACCGGAAGCAGGGCGGCCAGCGCGTCCACCCCTTGGTCCCGCAACAGCGCTCGCATGACCGCGACGAACGGCGCGAATGGCATCCCCTTGGCGCCGAACTCCGGACAGCGTCCGCGCAACACCACCGTCTGCGCGCCGACCCGCGTCGTGAACTCCGCGATCAGCCGCGACTTGCCGATGCCCGCCTCGCCCGCGACCAGTACGGTATGCACCGCCGGGTCCCGGTAGGCGTCCTGCAATGCCGCGACTTCGGCGGCCCGCCCGACAAAGGCACCGCACACGGGAAGGCTCACCACGGGCGCGATCATGCCCGGAACGCGCGGTCGCTGCCAAGTGCCGCGGGTAAGAACCGCGGCGGGTAAAGAGACATTCGGCGGCAAGATAACGAATTCTCGTGATTCGGCGACCCCCTCGTTACCCGAAGTATTACTGCCATGACGAACACCGAAATCCGCCCCTTCCGCATCGACATCCCACAGGCCGACCTGGACGACCTCCGCCTGCGCCTGGCCCGCACCCGCTGGATCGACGACCTGCCCGGCACCGGCTGGGAACGCGGCGTGCCGACCGCCTACCTGAAGGAGTTGGCCGGGTACTGGGCCGAGAAGTTCGATTGGCGGGCCGTCGAGGCGGAACTGAACACCCACCCACAGTTCACCACCACCATCGCGGGCCAGAACGTGCACTTCCTGCATGTCCGCTCGGCCCAGAAGGACGCCACCCCGTTGCTGCTGCTGCACGGATGGCCCAGTTCGGTGGTCGACTTCCTCGACGTGATCGGCCCGCTCACCGACCCCGCCGCGCACGGAGCACCCGACGCCCCGGCCTTCCACCTGGTCATCCCGTCCCTGCCGGGACACGGCTTCTCCGGTCCGATCACCGAGACCGGGTGGAACGACGGCCGGATCGCGGCCGCGCTCGCCGAGCTGATGGCACGCCTCGGGTATGACCGCTACGGCGTGCAAGGCGGCGACCACGGCGCGTTCATCGCCCCGGCGCTCGGCCGGATCGACACCGAGCACGTTGCCGGCGTGCACGTCAACGCGCTGGTCACCTTCCCGACCGGCGACCCCGCCGACATGGCCGCACTGACCGACGCGGAGAAGGCGCGGCTGGGCGCGATGAAGAAGTTCCAGGACGACGGCTCGGCCTACATGAACCTGAAGGGCTCGCGCCCGAACACCATCGCGCAGCTGCTCGCCGACTCCCCGGCGGGCCAGCTCGGCTGGATCGCGGAGAAGTACCAGGAGTGGACCGACTCCTCGCACGAACTGCCCGAACAGGCCGTGGACAAGGACCGGCTGCTGGCCACGGTCAGCATCTACTGGTTCACCGACACCGCCCGCAGCGTCGCGAACTTCTACTACGAGCGCTTCCACGACGCGAGCATGTTCGCGCCGAAGCCGAAGGGCACTGTGCCGACCGGTGTCGCGGTGTTCAAGGACGGCGACTACGCCATCCGCCGCTTCGCCGAACGCGCGCACAACATCACGCACTGGTCGGAGTTCTACTCCGGCGGCCACTTCCCGGCGCTGGAGGTGCCGGACCTGCTCGTCGGCGACATCCGCGAGTTCTTCCGCACGCTCGGCGACTGATTCCAGCGGCACCCGGAGGGCAGGTGCTGGTCGCCTGCCCTCCGCCGACTACTGGTTGAGCGAGCGTAGTGAAAGGGTCGCTATCGACCACCGGCCAGCCGCCATTTGCCTACCGTCGCCAACTCGCTCCTGGCCAGGATGCGCTTCACGCGAAGACTATTGCCAGGAACCCTGCGACGTAGGCGAGACCGAAGAGAACCGGGATCCATTGCTCGATGTGGGTGAGAGGCCAATACCGTGCCCGGTCCTTCCCTTCACCCAGGGCCCACCATTCGGCCTTCCAGAAGGGTGAGGCGGGAAGTCGTTCTTCGAGGGCGCCGATGACCTGGTACTTGGCACTGTTCAGGAGACGGTAGCTGCGTACCAGGTAGAACCATGCGAAACACTGGCCGAGGATCCCGACCAAGGGGATCGCCAGCCACCATTCCTTGGTGTCCGGTGGGTTCTTCCCGAAAGTGGCGACGAGGGTGAAGATGCCGGTATTGAGGGTCAAGAAGAACGAGTTCGTCAGGCCGCGTCGTGCGCTGATGCGGTCGGCCATCTCCACGTACAGCCGGTACTGGTCGAGGACCACGCTGTCGTAGGTGGTGGCGCGGCCGAGCCCGGTCTTGTCTTCCGGGTCGTTCCAGAGTCGGTGGCGAAGCTCGGACTGGCGATCGTTCTGGGGCACGGTCCACCTTTCCCTGGCGTGTCGCTGTGTGCTGCTAACGGATTCCTTCGTTCGAGCGAGCCCGTCCGTTCGGACTCCGGCGATCGGTAGTGGCAAACCGGTGTCTGCTTACCTTCACTTCTCGGCCGTGTCGTCGTCCGGGGCAATCGGTAGTTCGGGGCAGACCTGGATGTAGCCGATATCGGGCGAGACCCACTTACGCCATTGTTCGTGGCTGATGTTGCGAGTGAGCTTGCTGCACAGATTCTTTTTCCACTCAGCGAGCGTTGCCTCCCATATCCATATGCTGCCGTTGTCTCCGCCGGACACGATGTGCTGCCCGTCCGGGCTGAACGCGACGCTCCACACCGTGCCGGGGTGTCCGGTCATAGGAGGGCCGATGGGTTCGCCGGTGGCCGCGTTCCACAGCCGCACAGTGGCATCGGTGCCGCCGGAGACGATGCGCTTCCCGTCCGGACTGAACACCGCTCTCCACACAATTCCCTGGTGCGCGGCCCTCGGTTCGCCGACCGGTTGCCCTGTGGTCGCGTCCCATAGCAGCATGGTGCCGTCGGCGCCGCCGGAGACGATGCGCGTCCCGTCCGGACTGAATGCAACACTGGGTATCTTGGCCACGTGTGCGGTCATCGGGCTGTCGATGGGTCGGCGGGTGGCCGTGTCCCACAGCCGCACGGTGCTGTCGGCGCCGCCGGAGACGATACGCCGCCCGTCCGGGGCGAACGCCACACTCATCACCCAGTCTCCGTGTCCGGTCATCGGTTCGCCGATCGGTGCTCCGGTGGTCGCGTCCCATAGCCGCACAGTGTTGTCGGCGCCGCCGGAGACGATGCGCCGCCCGTCGGAGTCGAACGCCACGCTCATCACGTAGCCCTGGTGTCCGGTCATCGGTTCGCCGATCGGTGCTCCGGTGGTCGCGTCCCATAGCCGTATGGTGCTGTCGTCGCCGCCGGAGACGATGCGCCGCCCGTCCGGGCTGAACGCCACGCTGCGCGCCGCGTCTTGGTGTCCGGTCATCGGTTCGCCGATCGGTGCTCCGGTGGTCGCATCCCACAGCCGCACATCGTCGCCGCCGGAGACGAACCGACGCCCGTCCGGGCTGAAGGCCACACTCAGCACGTCGCCCGGGATGGTCGGTTTGCCCGTGGTCGCCTCCCACACTCGGACGGTGCCATCGGCGCCGCCGGAGATGATGCGCTGCCCGTCCGGGCTGAACGTCACGCTCCAGACCAGGCCTCGGTGTCCGGTGATCGGTTCGCCGATCAACGCTCTGTTGTTCGTATCCCACAGCCGCACGGTTCCGTCGGACCCGGTGGAGGCGATGCGCTGTCCATCCGGGGCGAACGCCACGCTATTCACCGCGCCTTGGTGTCCGGTGATCGGTTCGCCGATCGGCGCTCCGGTGTTCGCGTCCCACAGCCGGACGGTTGTGCCACGACTGCCCACGTCGCCGGAGACGATGCGCTGGCTGTCCGGGGCGAATGCCACGCTCGTCACTGCGCCCCGGTGTCCGGTCATAGGAGGGCCGATGGGTTGGCCGCTGGCCGCATCCCACATGCGCACTGTTTCGTCGGAGCCACCGGAGACGATGCGCCGCCCATCCGGGGCGAACGCCACGCTCATCACCTCGCCCCGGTGTCCGATAATCGGCTCGCCGATGGGTTGCCCGCTGGCCGGGTCCCACAGCCGCACAGTGTTGTCTTCACCCCCGGAGACGATGCGCCGCCCATCCGGGGCGAAGGCGACGCTCCGCACCCCCTTCTGGTGCCTGGTCATCGGCTCGCCTATGGGTTTGCCGGTGGCTGCGTCCCACAGCCGCACGGTGCGGTCGCTTCCTCCGGAGACGACGCGCCGACCATCTGGGCTGAACATCACACTCCATACCGGGCCTTGGTGTCCGGCCATTGGTTCGCCGATGAGTTTGCCGTTGGTGGCATCCCACAGCCGCACGTCGGCGCCGCCGGATACGATTCGCTGCCGGTCCGGGCTGACCGCAACGCTGAACACCTGCGCGGTGGTCTCGATTATCGAGAGCAACTTGCGCCGCTCGAGCATGGCGCCGAGCAGCGCGCCCTCGTCCGGCCGTGACGCGACCGACTGCGCGGCCAAGATCTGCGTCAGCGCGCGTACATCACTGCCGAAAGTGACGCCGGCGAGCATGGCCTGGCCTTCCGACACCAGTCGCCGTGCTACCGCTTCGTTGCGTTGGCGTACGGCCTCTTGTCGTTGCACGAACGCGATCGCCGCCGCGGTGACCGCAAGAGCGGTCAGGACGACCAGGCCCGCGATGGCGGCGCGCCGTAGCCGCCGGAAGCGACGCTGCTCCCGCAGGTCCTCGCTGGCCAATTCGTACTTGGGTTTGCCGTGGATCGGGGCGGCCAGGTCGGTGACCTTCTCCCGGAACAACGCCGCGCGAGGATCCCACGGCGCGTCCTCGCTGACGTCGACGTAGAACGGCTCGGCGGTGAGCGTTCCCGGCTCGGTCAGTACCGGTAGGGCCACATCGGAGCGTTCCGGGTCGAATCGTCCGGTGGCTTCGTCCCAGGTCAGGTGTCCGTCGGCGACGACGAACAGCAACCGGTCCGGGCCGCGGCGCTGCAGCCAGTGGGCAACTTCCTTGTTGACCCAGCCCGAGGCGACCGAGTGTGGCGAAAGCACCACGATGAAATAACGTGCGCGATCGATCGCGTCGCTGACCTTGCCCCACAGATCGGGACTGGCGGTGAGATCGGTGGCGTCGCGGAATACCCGCAGGGCATGCAAGTGACCCATTCGCCGGCCGATGCGGTGCAAGCCTTTCTGGATTCCCGCGGCGACCGGCCGATCATCGTGGGCATAGGAGATGAAGGCGTCGTAGTCGAACGACTCCTCTTCTGCACGAGCCTGCTGCTCCAGAGTCTCCGGAGCCCGAGCACACATCGGTTATCGCCCCGCTCTCCAGATCGAGACGCATGAACTGGACAATCCGAGCCTTTCGCGCCCGAGTCCGGATGACGCGCGTAGTCCACTACTCGACTTCGCGGAACGTTTGCTGGGTTCCTTGCATGCTGCGGCGGTCCAGGCCGGATCGGCGATCGGGCCCGTGGGCACCAGCCGGCCGCCTCCGGTCGGTGTGCCAGTTCTTCGGCACCAACATGATCTGCTCGGCCAAGACTTTCGCTGAAGTCGTCTGCACGAGCACCACATAGTCAGGGGTTGATGGTGGAGCTGTCGAGTCGGCGGTGTAGCCATGCCGCCACCCGCCTATTTCGGGGGTGTCTCGGATGTGGGTATCCATGTGCCGTGGAAGCCGTTGGGGACTCGCACGGGCAGGTGGACCTCGGCGACCGGCGCGGCGGTGAGGTCGGTGGCGTCGAGGATCAGCAGGTAGCCGGTCCCGCGGGCGCGGTCGTGGGCGAAAGTGAGCAGATATCCGTCGTTCTCACCGGTGGCGGAATGACGTGGGACGAAGACGGCCTCGCCGCAGGTGTGGCCGTCGGGTAGTCGATGGGTGTGGCGGGTGACGCTGTGGGTGAAGTCGTAGCGGTGGATGCGGGAATGCGACGGGTGGGCGTCGAGGGAGAAACTGGTCACGTATCCGAAGCGGTGCGCGTGCCCGATCACGGTGTCGGCCACTCGGGGGTATTCCACAGCCTCGTCGTCGATCTGCTCCTCGGTGACCGTGCCGTGGGTCAGGTTCAGCCTCCACCGGTGTAAGCGGGGCAACCCGCCGTTGATGTCGGCGCTGCCGCCGCGCCACAGACTCGGCACCCGGGTACCGGTGAGAGTGAGGATGTCGTTGGTTTCGAAAGCATTGAGGGTGTGCCAGACGTAGCAGGGCGCCACCTCGAACCACCGGACCGGGCCGCCGGTGCGCGCCATCACCCCGAAGCGGGCCCGATGCGCATCAGACCACTGCCACCCCGGCCCGCCCGGTGCAGCCGGGTCGAACACCACCGGCAGATCCATGAACACCACGTGGTGTTCGGTGATCGCGAAGTCGTGCATCATCGTCGCGCGCGGGATCTCGACCACCTGGGCCTGGAGAATCTCCCCCGCCGGGGAGGCCCGGTAGTACGTCAGGTACGGCGGTCGTAGCCGCGTCCCGAAGAACAGCAGTTCCCCCGTCACGGGGCAGACCTTGGGGTGCGCGGTCATCGGGGTGGCCAGCGCGCCGCCGAAAACGAACGGTCCCAGGGTGTTCAGGTCGGGGGTGAGCTGGTAGGGAAAACCGCCCTCTTCGAGGGCCAGCAGTCGGCCGGCGTGGGCGAGCAGGTGAGTGTTGGCGGTGGTGACCCGGTAGTCCATCGTCGCGGTGGCGGGGTCGAAGGCGAGGTCGGCGCGGGATCGGCCGGGATTGGCATACAGCGGGGTCCGCACGTAGCGGTTGCGGTACCAGCGGGCGCTCCCGCCGGACAGGGCTACCGCGTGGACCATGCCGTCCCCGGCGAAGTAGTGCGGTGACCACCCGGTGCGCGGGTTGGGGCCGTTGCGGACGAACATGCCTTCCAACTCGGGCGGGATTCGCCCGGCCACCCCGGTCGGTTCCACAGTCACTTCCTCGGTGACCGGTGCGTTGTTCCCGGCCAGATGCAGCGGTGTATCGGCGTCCGGTGCAGTCGTCATCAGCGGTTCTCCCATCTCGGTCGGCCGTGCCAGGATGCCGAGATATGCGGGAAACAAACAGTCTTGTTTTCACCACCCCCTTCAGCCGCCCATCGAACACCCAGCTCACGGCTGTGCAAAAATCCGACATCGGCCCTCACCGGATCCAGCCGCGGTCCCCGGCTGCACTACCGCGATCCAGCTCCAAGCCGCGCGCACGTGGGTCGACTGCCACCACGCCCGACCAGGCGACCGGATTCCACTCGCGTGGGCTGGCATTCGAGTTCGCGAACGCGGCGGCGTTAGTGGAATGGCGGTACGACACGCCGTGGCCAACCGCCTTTCGACTACCTTCGCGGACCCGTCCATACGGCGGCGGTTACAGCAGAAGCTGCATTAGACCCCGACTAGCGCGCGGTGAATTCGACCGTGCTCGCCCGCCTGGCCTGTCGGAAACCGAAGCCGGTCCCGAACTCGACGGTTCAACTCGGCTCCGACAGGCAATCTCGACAGCATCGCCCCTCGGCGATCCATCAGTGAACTGTCAATCCAATTGGGCGACGGCAGCCGTGCCGATCTTGTGGTCAGTGATCGAGGAGGCCGCACCGGACACACCCAGCGCGCCGATAACCGTGCCGCCGACCCGGATGATCACGCCACCGCCGTTGGGCACCAATGAGTGCGTACCCGATTGCTGCGGCCCGCCGACCAGCGGCTGCCCCTGCGGTGTGGCGGTGGTCATGTGCACGGTGTCGAATCCCAGCGCAATGGCCGCGTCTGCCTTGCGTTGTGCGATCTCGATTGAATACCGGGGTGCACCGTCCATCCTCGCGAAGGCCACCAGATCGCCGCTGTCCTCCACGACCGCCAGCGAGACGGTCTCCCTCAGCTCGGCTGCCGCCTTACGCGCGGCCGAGATCACCGAGTCGGCCTGGTCCAGCGAAATAGCCATCGGCATATTCTCGCTCACCCCAGCATCCATCGGCTTGCCGGTCGGCATTCGTGTCCTGTGCCAGGGCGAGAACTCGCGCCCGAATACCACCGCGGTTTCGGGCTCGACATCACGTTCTCCGTTTATTCCAGTCCGCCAGCGATTTCGAGTTCTCATGCTGAGCCCAATCGACCGGGATCCGCTAGTGCAGCTCGCGGATCAAGACATCGAACGTCGGCGCGTCCGGCCAGCTCGGCGTGAGCACTCCGACTCTCGCCCATCCCCAACGGCGATAGGTGTCGTATGCGCGGCGATTGTCCGGCTGGACCAGCAACGTCGCCCGCTGTTCGGGTCGCCTGCCCAGAAGATCGTCGTGCAGGGCGCGAGCGATTCCACGGCCGGTGAACTCCGCCCGAACCATGATTTCCGACAGTGCGAAGGTACGTGTGCCGTTCTCCGCCGTGAATGCGGCGAGGTCACCGGCGTCCAGCCGCAATCCGTTCCACCACTGGCTTTGCGGTCCGAGCGGCCAACCCCACGTCTGTCCGACCGCCAGCCTATCGATTCGGGCCATGACCAGCTCGAACCCACTGGATCGGCTGGGATCGGTGTAGGCGTCGAAGCGGTGCATGAACGCCTCGGGCGACTCGAACTCCGCTCCGGAGTCGATCGCCTCGACGTAGGAAGCTCGGAAGATGTCCTCGACCTCGGCGCGGTGGTCTCGCGCCTCCGCGGCGGACATTCGTTGAAAGACAAGGTCCTTCACCGCCACTGGATCCTTCATACCGCCGTGGCCCTCCGCACCAGATCGTCGAAACGCTGATTGAACGAATCATCGTGCATGCCAGTCGCCGCCCGCACGGGTTCGAGTAGTTTCAGTGTGCGTGTGGAGGACACCTGTTTCTCCAGCTCGGACAGCACCGCGCTGGCCTGGATGACCGCGCCGCCGATGTCCCCGACCTTCGCCAGAGCGGCAGCCCAACCGGCGCGGTAGGCGGCGGCATTGCGAGCTCCGGCCTGTTCGAGCGCAAGACCGGACGACAGCACTGCGGACTTCTCGAGGTCGCCGAGATCACCGATACCGCGTGCTTCATGGCAGCGGATCTCATTGGGGCTGACGAACCGCAGCCATTCCGGGCACTCGTCCATGGATTCATGGCTGAGAGCGGAATCGAGCTCGCGCCAGGCGGTCGCGATTGCGCGGCCGAACGCCGGTCGGTCACCCAGCACCGCGTGCGCTTGCGCCTCCCGGATCGCGATCAGCGCGTGGATTCGGCCGGGCGGGTGGCCGCGCGTTAGATCCTTTGCGCGGCCGATGAGTCCGAGCGCGCGATAGGGGCTGCCGTTTCCGGTACGGGAGAGATTGATTGTCTGGAGAGCGGCAGTGAGGCACACGTGCGCCGTCAGTGTGTCGTCATCTGCTTGGTTGGCGAGTGCGAATGCGTCCGCGTAGCAGCGGCCGGCCAGGGAGTGCAGGTCGGCGTCATAGGCTAGCCATCCCGCCAGGCTTGCCAGCTCGCCGGTGGCGGACATGAATGCGCGCCCGGCAGCCCCATCGAATGCGCAACTCTCCAAGGCAGCCATGGCGACCCGGAGGCCAGCCACTGCCTCCTGGACGAGCGTGCCCCCACCTACTATTTGGTCACGCTGGCCCAGTTCGATGACATTGTTCGCCAGACGCTGTGCGTCTGCGATGCCGATGCGGTTGGGGACCACATCGGAATTGATACCGGACGCCACCAACGTGGCCCCGAGCAAGAATCCGAACTTCCGCCGTTTCAACTCGTCCTCTTCCCGCACATCCTGGTGGACTTCAGCCGCCGAGCTGACGACATCGGCGGTCATGGCGCTACTACCAGCATGCGCCACCACACGGTGTCGCGCATCGGCCACGGCGGCGCAAAACCGCTGTCGCTGCTGGGCGTCGAGCCCGGCGAGGGTGGTATCCAAGTCCAGAGCCGACTTCCCACGCACCGGACGCGCGGCCGTGGCGCGCTCCCACTTCCTGACGGTCGGAGGTTGGTAGCCGGTCGCCTCGGCGAACTCTTCCTGCGTCATCCGAAGAGCCGCCGTGCGAAGGGCTTTCACCTCTATGCCCGTCCACGTGCTGACAGTGATCATTGCCGCCCCCTGCTCGCGTCGTGCAACGCCTCATCGGAAGCGTATCGGTTGCATGCGGTCCCGTACCTGGGATTGAAAGCGCTGGTCGGTGAAGCTCAGAACCGGCCTCGGCGCAGGGTGAGCGCCCGCTTCTCGACGGGCACACCACCGGCGTCTATGGCGTCGCCGGGAGGGTCGCGAGGTCCCCTGCGCCGGGTGCCGCACCACACGAATCGAGCAAGGGGTGGACATGGCAGAAATCGCGATCGGCTACATCCGGCTGGACCAATCCGGCAGTGACCACGCAGGGGAGGAGCGCGCGATTCGCGCTCTGGCCAGGCGGAAGGGCTACCCGGAACCGGAAGTGCTGGTTGTGGATCGTGACGTGTTGATGCCGACGCTTCTACTCGCGCAGGCCATCCGCCGGGTCGGTGCTTCGGTTGTCATTGCCCCGACCCGCGAGCATGTCTGGACCGCTAGGCGCGGACTGACCGAAGTTGTGACCCTGATTGTCGTTATGCCCGAGGAGATTTGGGAACGCGGGCATCGGTGGGTTCCGTTCGGTCCACCTGCGAGGGGGGTGCGACCTTGATGTCCGACTGGTCCGAGTTCAGTACAGCCATTGTCGTGGCGACGGCGGTGGTCGTGGTGGTGCTCGGAGTCTTCTTCGCGGCGAGTAGATGGTGGCGAAGGCCGTTGCCTGGTCCGAGTGTGTATGACATCGCGAAACGCGTGGGCCATCAGCAGTTGTGCCTGCTGGGCTGGCCGCCTTTGGGTTGGCCAGCGGTGGAGCCGGTGGACGGCCCGGAGTTCAGTCCCGCCGACGCCCACGCACTCATGCAGGTGCATCGCGAGTGCGACGCGGACGAGTGCTCGTGGAAAGGCGCCGCCGTCGAGACATTGCGCGTCACCGGCCGGATGCGCCCGAGCAAGTACCCACGTCGACCAAAACGCTCCTAGTGGTGCGTGGTTGGGCTTGACGAGCCTACACGGAAACAGTTACTTTGTGCGCCAAGAATTTGTACGCAAATCATCAGAGGCGGTCATGAACCTGGTACCGAACGACACGCTGATCACGGCGACGCCGAGCGAAGGTCGAGCTCTGGCGATCAAACTGGCCCGGCTGACGGTGAAGGCGACCCAACCGGAGGACTCCATCCGTGAGCGGCTCCGCCCCGAGTATGCGGACAGCGCGGCCGGGCTGCTGGCAGTGAGCCAGGTTGTCGCGACCGAGTTCGCGACGATCGCCGCCGCGAACAACTATTGGCGCTGACGGCCGGCCGTCGCTGGGACAATGGCCTCGTGGATCCCCATCGCCTGTCCGACCAGCCGTGCTTCACGGTGTACAGCACCGCGAACGCGATCGTGCGTGCCTACCGGCCTTTGCTCGAGCCGCTCGGGCTCACCTACCCCCAATACATCGTGATGATGTCACTGTGGGAGGCCGACCAGGTGGACCTGCGTACCTTGTCGGTGCACACCCACCTGGACGCTGGCACGCTCACCCCGATCGTCAAACGACTGGCGGACAAGGGATTCCTGGAGCGAACCAGGGTCAGCGGCGACGAGCGACGCTTGTGCATCACCGTCACCGCTGCCGGGCGCGAGCTCCAACGCGCCGCGGCGCACGTCCCGGAGGCGATGCTGTGTCAGGTCGGTATCAGCCCGGCCGAGGAAAAACAGCTGATGCGGGTCTGCGGCCGTATCCAGGCCGCGCTCAGCCCGTGACATGGCCGGTCCGGGCGGAAGTGGCCGGTCCTCCCGGCGGAGCCGCCCGGGGTGATCAGCGCCAGATCGGTGTTACCGAGTGCGGATCCAGCACCGGCAGATGCCGTCTGGAGTGGTTTCACCTTTCCTTACGGTGACGAGCCGTGCGCGTGAGGCTGGTTGCGGCAACTCACGTTGCCGCAACCAGATTCTGGCGAGCGCTACTCGGCGAGGAGGTCGAGTTGGCGTTGGATTCGGTCGGCGTCCTCTTGCGCTGTCTGCCTGCGAGCGCGAATTGATTCGATGACGTCGGTGGGTGCTTTGGCCAGGAATCCGTTGTTGCTCAGCTTCTTGGCGGTGCTGTCCAATTCCTTCTGCGCGGCGGCGAGAGCCTTCTGTAAGCGGCGTCGTTCGGCGTCGACGTCGATGGCCTGGGACAGATCGAGGCTGATCCGGGCTCGGCCGATCGTCAGCGTCGCGGTAGGCGTGAAACCCTCGGCGGCGGGTTCCAGGCGCAGCAGTTGCCGGATCCCGGGTTCGTGTGAGCGCAGCGCGGATGTGAGCTCGAGGTCGGCAGGTACCGGTTGGCTCGTGCGGACGCCTTGTTCGGAGCGAAAACGCCGGACCTCGGTGACGAGCTGTTGCAGTTCGGCGATTTCGGTTTCGGCGTTGTGGTCGCGATATCCGGTATCGGTGGGCCAGGAGGCGATGACCACGGATTCCTGCCCGGTCAGGGTGGTCCACAGCTTCTCGGTGACGAACGGGACGATCGGATGCAGCAGCCGCAGCAGGTTGTCGAGGACATGTCCGAGGACCCGCCGTGCGGCGTCGGCGGCTGGCCCGCCCGCAGCGTAGGTGGCTTTCGACAATTCGAGGTACCAGTCGAATACTTCGTCCCACGCGAAGTGATACAGCAGCTCGGTGAGCTTGGCGAACTGGTAGTCGTCGAAAAGGGTATCGGCTTCGGCGATCACGGTGTTCAGCCGCGAGAGGATCCACCGGTCGACCGCCGAGAGCATCGCTGGGGTGGGGAGTGGTCCGCTGGTGGTGGCGCCGTTGAGCAGGGCGAAGCGGGTGGCGTTCCAGATCTTGGTGGTGAAGTTGCGGGCGCCTTCGACGGATTCCTCGGCGATCGGGGCGTCGGTGCCGGGGTTGGCGGCACGGGCAAGCGCGAAGCGGAGCGCGTCGGTGCCGTAGGCGTCCATCCAGGTGATCGGGTCTACGACGTTGCCAAAGGATTTCGACATCTTTTTGCCGTGCTTGTCCCGAACCATGCCGTGCAGGGCGATCGTCGTGAACGGCGGCTGATCGGTGGCGTACAGCCCGAACATCATCATCCGGACGATCCAGAAGAACAGCAGATCGTAGCCGGTGAACAGCACCGAATTGGGGTAGAACCTGGCGAGGCTGTCGGTCTGGTCGGGCCAGCCCATGGAGGAGAACGGCCACAGCGCCGCGGAGAACCAGGTGTCGAGCACGTCGGGGTCCTGCACCCAGCCTTCGGGTGCGGTCTCGTCCGGCCCGACGCATATCGTCTCGCCACCGGGGCCGTACCAGATCGGGATGCGGTGTCCCCACCACAGCTGGCGGGAGATGTTCCAGTCGCGCAGATTGTCGACCCAGTCGAAATAGCGGCTGGCCAACTCGGGCGGATGAATGGAGACCCGGCCGTCGCGGACGGCGTCACCCGAGGCCTTGGCCAGCGGCGCGACCTCGACCCACCACTGCATCGACAAGCGCGGCTCGATGACGGTGCCGCAGCGCGAGCAGTGCCCGACCGCATGCCGGTATGGGCGCTTCTCGGCCACGATGCGTCCCTCGGCACGCAGCGCGGCGACGACGGCGCTGCGCGCTTCGAGGCGATCGAGCCCTTGGAACGGGCCGGGCGCGGTGATGATCGCCCGCTCATCCATCACCGTCAGCGCGGGCAGGTTGTGGCGTTGACCGATCTCGAAGTCGTTCGGGTCGTGTGCCGGGGTGACCTTCACCGCCCCGGTGCCGAACTCCGGGTCGACGTGGGCGTCGGCGACGACCCGGATACGGCGGCCGGTCAGTGGCAGAACAATCTCGCGACCGGCGAGTCGACGGTAGCGGTCATCGTCGGGGTGCACCGCGACGGCGGTGTCACCGAGCATGGTCTCCGCGCGGGTAGTCGCGACCACGATCGAATCCGGTCCGTCGCCATAGCGGATCGACACCAGCTCGCCGTCGAGCTCCTGATGGTCGACTTCGATATCGGAGATCGCGGTCGTGCAACGCGGGCACCAGTTGATGATGCGTTCGGCCCGGTAGATCAGCTTGTCGTCGTAGAGCCGTTTGAAGACCGTCTGGACAGCACGGGACAGACCCTCGTCCATGGTGAACCGCTCGCGGTCCCAGTCGACACCGTCACCGAGGCGGCGCATCTGATCGGAGATAGCGCCACCGGATTCGGCTTTCCACTGCCACACACGCTGCTCGAATGCTTCGCGGCCCAGGTCGTGCCGGGACAAGCCTTCCTTGGCAAGCTCACGCTCGACGACGTTTTGCGTGGCGATGCCCGCGTGGTCCATGCCCGGCTGCCACAGCGTCTCATACCCCTGCATGCGCTTGCGTCGGGTCAGCGCATCGATCTGAGTGTGCTCATAGGCATGACCCATGTGCAGGCGGCCGGTGACGTTGGGCGGCGGAATGACGATCGCGTACGGCGGCTTGTCGCTGTTGGCGTCGGCCTTGAAATAACCGCGCTCTACCCACCGTACGTACAGCTCACCTTCCAGCTCCACCGGTACGAATGTCGTCGGCAGGATCGTGGGGTCGTTGCTGTTTCGGGGGTGGGTTTCGGTCACAGTCGCCCAGCATATTGCTGACCCCCCCAAGGGCGGGATCCCGCTAGCGCAGCTCGCGGGTCAAGACATCGAACGTCGGTGCGTCCGGCCAGCTCGGCGTGAGCACCCCGACGCTGGCCCATCCCCAACGGCTCACGCGCGGTCGATGCCGCACCAGGCGGCAAAGCCGCGCACGCTCTCGTTGCTTCGAGCGTCGTCGCGGGCCAGGACGCGGATGGTTTCGTGGACCATGGGGTGGTAGCGGGTTTGTGTCGGCGCGATCTCCTTGGCCTTCTGAAGCGAGGCGAGGGCTTTCGTGCGGTCGCCGTGGAGAAGGTATCCCCTGGCCAAGTCGATGTAGTGGTGGCCAGCACGCTCCCGTTGCGTTGTGGCCGGAAGGTGCACGCGCTGGGCGCGTTTCACGGCCTCGGTTCCGTCCATCATCTCGACAGCCAGGCCGACCGACCAGATGTCGACATTCGTGACGCCGAAGCACAGCCGGTAATCGTCACGATCGACACCGATGCGCTGGGCGGTTTCCCGCGCTTCGGCGAGGTGCTCGTCGGCGAGGTCGCGGCGACCTGCGCGGGCGGCGGCGAGACCGGATTTCAGATGGAGGTTGCCCCACATGCTGAGGACGACTGGATCGTTGCCGCCGACGTCGGATTCGATGGTCGCCCGGCTTGATTCGAGGAAGCGGAGAGCTGTTGACCAGTCGGCCGCGCCGATCAGTTCGCCCGCTCGCTGATAGTCGCCAACGAGGACGGCCAGCGGGTCACCGGACTGTGCGGCTGCCCATTCGTATCGGTCGACGCATAGCGAGGAAAGATCGATATAGCCGAGCTTGTACACAACCTGTCCGGTCGCTGCGAACGCTTCTGCGAGAAGCCCGAAGATGCGCTCGCGTTCGGCTCCGGTGGCGCAGTGCCATGCGACGCGGAGGTCTGCCAGCAGACCGGGCAGCAGTGTGCCGAGGTCGCCGAGGTTGACGGAATGCCGCAATTTGGAGGCCCTCGCGACGTCAGCGGCGAGTTCGTGCTCGGGGCGGGCGTTCATGGTGCCGTCGGGCTCGATCTTGTACGCGGCCAGCTCGCGGCGGATCTCGGGCACTCCGGCGTGCACTCGCAGTTCATCGCGGGTCTGCCGCGGATAGGGCTGCTCGAGGAGATCCGCGAGGTTCACTCGCAGAGCGCGCGCACATGCCGCGACGAATGCCGGTGATGCCGGCGCGCGGCCGCGCTCGACCTTGCGGACCAAACTCGCCGAGAAGTTGGCTTCCCGCGCGAGTCTCTCCTGGCTCCAGCCCGCGAGCTTCCTAGCTACACGTACCTTCTCACCGACACCGGATTCCTGGGTCATCGTCATCACGGATCCATTCCACAGATTTCCTTATCCCAAGAGTGACAAACCTTTTGCCGGTTCGCGGTGTTGTTCGTCGTCACAGTCATGTTCCGGGCCCGGCGCAGGGTGAGAGCCCGTTCCCCATCAGGGCACACCTCTGGCGGCGATGGCGTCGCTGGGAGGGTCGCGAGGTCCCCTGCGCCGGGTGCCGCACCACACGAATCGAGCAAGGGGTGGACATGGCAGAAATCGCGATCGGCTACATCCGGCCGGATGCGCCGTGCCGTCGACCACCCATGCCGCCGCTCTGCCCGACCTGATCGAGGCGCTGCTCCCGCACTGGGGCGCGGCCCTGGCCGACCCCAGGTATCGCCTGCTCGCGGCGCGCCTGCTCGGAGCAGGCCCCAGCCACCCGGCACTGCTGGATGCCTACTGGCACCACCATGTGCTGCCCCGGCGCGAACGCTCCCGCGCCCTGCTCCAGCAAGCGCAGGCCGCGGGCGTCCTCACGCCAACCGCCGACCTGGACATCCTGCTCGACATGCTCAACGGCGCCATCATCCACCACCTGTTGCTGGAACCCGCCCGATCCCCCACAACCGAAGGCCCGCAACCATCCGACCTGACCGCATACCTGCGCAGCCTCCTGCGCCAAGCCGGCTTCGCGCTCCCCGGCACCACCGACCGCTCAGATCACGCGAAATAGCCGCTCCATCGCCACGTTCAGGCAGCCTGCGATACCGTCGAGCAGGTGCCGCACTCAGTGGACAATCCACGGCGAGCGTCTTGTGGACGAGAACCGCCATATGGCTGTCCACCGTGGATGTGGAGCTACCTGACGGAGTCGAGTTCACGCAGTACGTCGCGCGAATGCCGCGCTGTGCGATGACATCGCGACTCTGCGCGCTGGGGCCAGGAGTCAGCTGGTGGTGGTGAGGCGGAACTCCAGTAGGCAGCGCTGGTCGGTTAGGTCGGTCACGGTATCGAGGACCAGCCCGTGGGCCGAGGCGAGGGTGCGGAACTCGTCGACCCGGCGTTCGCGACCGCCGAAGATCACGAGCATGGCCAGGTCGAACTCGGTGTTGGCGCGTCGTCCGCCGACCGGTTCGATAACCAGAATGCGGCCGGTGGGGTGGACGGCTTCAACGCAGCGGTCGAGAATCCGGTGCGCGTGTTCGTCGTCCCAGTCGTGCAGGATGTCGCACAACAAGTAGGCTTGTGCCCCTCCTGGGAGGGGGTCGAAGAAGCTACGCGCGGTCACTTGGGCTCGGTCCTCGACACGGTGCGCGGTGAAGGTGCGGCTGGCCTCGGTCGCGGTTGGTTCGAGGTCGACCAGATGGCCGCGGACGCTGGGATGGGCAGCCAGAATCGCGGCGAGGAGGGTGCCGTGACCACCGCCGACGTCGACGATGGTGGAGAAGCGGTGCCATTCGTAGCCTGCGACGATCTGCGGGATCTGTTCGCGGAATCGATGCGTCATTTGCTGGTCGAACGACTCACGCAGATGCGGGTATTGGGCGAGATCGGCCCAGAAATCCTGCCCGTAGCGGCGTGAGTAGCCCGCGTCGCCTGTGGTGATGCTGTGCAGGAGTTCGACGACCGCCAGCTCGGCGCGGCCGCCGGCCATGTCCAGGTGCAGGAAGTTGGTCAGGCCGTTGTCAGCGTCGCTGCAGAGCGTCGCTCCGTAGTCGGTGGTCCGGTAGCCGGTGGATGCACGCTCGATGATCCCGAGGGTCGCAAGGTGACGCAGAAGGAGTTCGAGCGCTATCGGTGACACATTGAGCTCTGTTGCGACGTGCTCTACGGCGGCACCATTACTGCGCAGTCGGTCCGGCAGGCCCAGGGTTACCGCCACACGCAGAGCCATCGGTGTGACCAAGCCTGCGAGATTTCGGATCGCGGCGATGTTGTGCTCGTTCACGAAGGCAAGGGTGGCATGCCTGTCGATGGGATATCGGTTTCGGTCGGCGCGACCGAGCGGCGGGCACTGCCTGCACGAGCGGTTTGAGCGCGTCGGCGTCGTTGATGTTGGCCGCCGAAACACCCACGGCCGGACACAGTCCCACGCGGTCGGACAAGTACAACGTGGAGTGCGTGAGGGCAAAGCTGATACGTTCGATGCAGACCGTAAGCTGCTCCTGGCTGCGGCGGCGAGTCTGGGGGAGGACATGTTTCGGGTGCGTCGTCAACTGGTTCGCTCTACGGCGAAGGTCTGACGTGGTGTTTCACGCGGAGGTCATCGGTTGCGGCATCGGAGGGGCATGCGCGGCACTGGCGATGACGAAAGTCGGTGGCCGCGTGCATGTCTACGAGAAATCGGCGCGCACGGCCGAGGTAGGTGGCTGGGTCACGCTCGGGCCTGCGGCGTCGACCGCGCTCGATCAGATCGGTCTGGGTGAAAAAGTCAGGGCGGCCGGGTTCCCGGTCGTGAGTGTCAGCACTGCCGACACGCGCACTGGGCGGACGAAATCCTTTGCCCGGACCGAGCCGGGGCACCGCTGGTCGAGTATCCATGTGTGGCGCAAGGATCTGTTGGCCTTGCTGCGTGAACGCCTGGAGCAGGCAGACATCCCCTGCGATTACGGAACTCGGGCCGACCCCAGCGCGCGTACAAGCGATCTGCTGATCGGCGCCGATGGCGCTCGTTCAGCTACCCGGCGTTTGCTCGGTAATCCCCATGAGCCGACGTACACGGGACAGCTGATCCGCTACGGACATTGCCCAGTTCCGGTGCGTGGGCTACCGACGGGCGTACTGCACTTTTGGTCGCACTCGGATGGTGTAGCGGGGTACGTGGGGGATGACCGCGATGGCTCGTTCTGGTTCAGCAGGCGAAACGCCGAGTCCGCGGCTGCCTCGATCGACCCGGACGTGTTTCTCGAGGCGCTGCGGGCAACGCGGGTGGTAGAGGTGCTGGAGCGTTCCGAGGTGAGTGCACCGATCGCACTGTATGAACTCGAGCCCGAAGGGCGCTGGCACAACGCGGACACCGTACTGATAGGCGATGCGGCACACGCCGTTTCGCCGTCGGCAGGGCGGGGAGCGACCTCCGCCATCGAGGATGCGATCGTCTTGGCGAAAGCCCTGCGTAGTGCAAATTCCATTGCCGCGGCGCTGGAGTCCTACACGGAGATTCGTCGCCCGATAGCGCAAGCGACCTATCGGCCGGGATCGAGACGGCAGGCTCCACGAGTCTCTCCGGCAGACCTGCAGCTTTGAGGCCCGCCCTCGGCGACAACAGTTCCGGCAGGTTTCGCACTACTCTGGTTCGGTATCGACCGCGGTCCGCACGGTCGGATGGATCCAAGCGTTCGTGGCAGCGCCTTCGTCATTCTCCGGACTTACTGAGATCGCGGTCGGCGGAGTGACTTTCGCGTCCTATGTTCGAACTCACTGCTGGTCAGCCTCTGGTGTTCGGCGTCGGTTGGCATTGAAGCGCGCTTTCTTCTGACGATTCCCGCACGTGTTCATGTCACACCATTTGCGGGTGCGACTTTGGCTGGTATCGAAGAAGGCGGCTCGGCAGGTCGGTGATGCGCACAAGGCCAATTTTCCGTCTCGTTCGCCTGCGATGATGCTGATCGCGTCGGCGGCGATTACGCCTAGGGCATCTTCTACGCAGGAAGCCGAGCTGAGTCGCCATTGACGACTGCCCTCGGGCGTCAGGATGGCCGCCGCCCGACCCTGAACGCTGCAGTCATTGATGACTCGAACAGCGGACGCAGGAAGAGCGTCTCGGATCGCGGCCGCTGTCGCGGCGGCGTGAATCGACTCCCTCAGTTCCCAGGCGAGTTCGAGCTGGGCGGTGGTGCAGGAGTCCACGCCTAGGCCGTTCACGGCCAGCCAGTCGACGAGTCGCTGCGGCGTGGGAATGCGTTCCACTGGGTCGCCATGACGCTCCGACAGAGTCCCCGTGAAGCTGGTCGCTAGCACGTTACCGAGGCGAAAGTCAGGGAACCCAGCAGGCATGGAACCACCTTAGCGGGTTGCAGGCTGACGCCGAAGCATGCTAGAACCGTCTTAGCCGGTTCTCAATAGGCTGTAGCCGGTTCCGCGATGAGCAGGAGGTCTCATGCCCGCACTTGGCCACCCCAATCCGGTTTTCACGCCCGACCCCGTCGTTGTGCATCCATTCGAAGCCCACGCAACTGACGCTGACCTCGACGATCTGCGCGCGCGGCTGGCCGTAGCGCGGCTGCCGGAAGCCGAGACGGTCTATCCCGCCGCGCCCGGCCCTCGCCGATGGGACCAGGGCGTTCCGCTCGCCGACCTCGTCGATGTCGTGAACTACTGGCGCACCGGGTACAACTGGCGCTCGTTCGAAGATCGCCTCAACCGGATCGGCCAGTTCCGCACGACCATTGACGATCTGGGAATCCACTTCCTGCACCGCCGATCAGCGCGCGCAGACGCCACTCCTCTGATCTTGACGCACGGCTGGCCGGGCAGCATCGCCGAGTTCGTCGATGTAGTAGACGAGTTGGCAGATCCGAAAGATGCAGACGCGCCAGCCTTCCACGTCGTGGTCCCATCGCTACCAGGATTTGGTTACAGCGACAAACCGGCCACCACCGGGTGGGGAACCGAAAAGATCGCGGCCGCATGGGTGGAACTGATGGGAAGGCTCGGCTACAGCAAGTTCGCAGCCCACGGCGGCGACTGGGGAGGAAATATCACCACGGTTCTCGGCGGCAGGTTCCCGGCGCACGTTCTCGGCATCCACACCACGTTCGCGGAGGCACCGCCCGGGTTGACAACGGACGGGCTGACGGCGGACGAGCGCAAATGGACCGAGGAAACCCGCGATTTCTGGCGCCACCGCGCGGCGTACGCGAAGCAACAGGCGACCCGACCACAGACCATCGGCTACTCGCTCGTCGACTCACCGGTCGGGCTTCTTGCCTGGATCCTTGACAAGTTCGCTGAGTGGAGCGATACCGAAGACAGCCCGTTCGAGACGATTTCCAGAGACCGCGTTCTCGACGATGTCACCCTGTATTGGCTGACGCGGACCGGTGCATCGTCGGCCCGCATTTACTACGAGAGCCACAACTCGCTCGATCCCGAACTTCGGGTCGACGTCCCGACGGCAATCAGCATGTATCCCCGCGACATCGAGAAGTATCCGCGTCCCTGGGCGCAGCAGCGGTACCGACAGATCGTCCGATGGAAGTCGCCCGAAATCGGGGGACATTTCCCGTCGCTGGAGGTTCCCGAGTACTTTGTCAAGGACCTGCAAGAAGGCCTCGCGGCAGTGCTGGCTGCCAATCGGTGAACGCGACTGGGTGGCGTCCGTAGGTGCTGGAACTGCACCTGCCCGACGCGCCCACCATCGTGGCTGGCGGCTCCGTGGACCCGTGATTCAGACCGGGGCGACCTCCCACGCGAACCCGTCCGGGTCGGCGAAGGTCCCGATTCCGCCACCGATGATGATCCGGTGCGACCCGGTGCCCTCCGGCGGGACGCCGGCGTCCTTGGCGGCGGCACGGCGCCCATAGAGCGCCAGCTTGATCGAGGACGCTGGGGCGTCGAACTCGACGTACTTGCTGCCGAAGCTCTTCGCCACGGTCAGGCCGCGGTCGACGTAGAACTGCTTGGTGGCCTTGACGTTGTCGACGCCGAGGAGCACCACGAAATCGTCGACCTCCCGGGTGGCCGGGCCGGTGTCCTTCTTCGACGACGTCGCGATCTTCCAGATCGCCCCGTCCGGAGCCTGGACGACGCCGCCGTACCCCCAGAAGCTCTTCTTGGCAGGCTTCAGCGTCGTCGCGCCCGCGTCGACAGCGGTGCCGATGAGGCTGTCGACGGTGCTCGGCTGAGACACCACGAGCGACAGTATGAAGCCGCGAAAGCCGGTCGTCGGCGCCTCGGACGCGCGCACGCGCACCTTGTCGCCGAGGCCGAACGCGGTGGCGTAGAAGGCCGCGGCGGCCGCGGGATCGGGCACCTCCAGGATGACGGATTCGATAGTGGTCTGATCAGCGGTGATGTTCATGGCAGTAACGCTATGTGCCGCTCGGTGACCGGCGCTTCTCGATTCCTGATCGGTCTGCTCACCTGTTCGGGTATCGGGATGAACGACATCCGCTCGGCCGAGTCGAGCCGGGGTCAGGCCGGGGTGACGATCTGGATCAGGTTTCCGCAGGTGTCGTCGAAGACCGCCGTGGTCACCGGCCCTGCCGCCAGCGGTTCCTGCGTGAACGTCACTCCCAGCCCGCGCAGTCGCTCGTATTCCGCCTGCACGTCCGTGACCTGGAACGAGGTGGCCGGAATTCCATCGGCGACCAGCCCTTCCTTGTACGGCTTGACCACGGGGTGCCCGTCCGGCTCGAGCAAGAGTTCGGTGCCCTCGGGGTCCTCCGGTGAGACGACTGTCAGCCACCGGGCCTCGCCCAGCGGGATGTCGTGCTTCGTGGTGAAGCCGAGTACCTCGGTGTAGAAGTCGAGAGCTTTCTGCTGGTCGTCAACGAACACGCTGGTGATGTAGATCTTCACGGCGCTTGTCCTTTCCTGGTGACCGGCCACCGCTCGAAGATGGCGGCCAGGGGAGTGGTGTCGAGGTGATGGAACTTGTACCGCCCCTGCTTGCGCGTCGTGATCAGCCCGGCCTCCTCCAGCACCGCCAGATGCTGGGATACGGCCTGCCGGGTCAGGCTCAGCTGATGTCGACTCGTCAGGCGGACGCAGATCTCGAACAGGGTCTGACCGTCGCGCTCGGTCAGCTCATCGAGAATGGTCCGCCGGGTGGGATCGGCGAGGGCCTTGAAGATATCGCCCATGAAGCGACAATAGGCAAGCAGTCACTTGCCTGTCAATGTCGGTGAGGTCTGGTCTACTGTCATCGGCCGGACTCGCTCGGCCGGAGGAATCGATGGACAGTGGCCGCGAACTGCCGCAACAGTTCACCAGCCTCCAGATCGGTCACCGTCGTCGCTGTCCAGGAAGTCGAGGGGCCGGACTGCCGACGCCATCACTGTCGGCCATGACTCCGCCAGCGAGGAATCGACCGCCACGTGTCCGGATCCATGCCCCGGCTGTGCGTGTGCTTTCCGGCGAGTCCGACGAAAGGTTGACGATCGTCTTGCCCGGCAGATGCTCGGCGACAGGCTCGTCCCCTCTTGGCCGCGGCCGGCGCGCGGCCGTCTTCAGCATGCCTGCGACGGTTCGATCGCAAAACTGGAACAACATGCTGACTCATCAACTCGCTACCGGTGTCCTGGAGATTTCCCAGAAGTCGGCATAGCGCCCACCGCGGCGCAGCAACTCGTCGTGGCTGCCTTCTTCGACGATCCGGCCGGCGTCCAGAAAGACGATGCGATCGGCGCGTTGGACGGTCCGCAGACGATGCGCCACCATCACCACCGTCCGGCCCGCCATCAGGCGCTCGATTCCTTCGTGGACGGCCGCCTCGTTCACCGGGTCGAGTGCTGAGGTCACCTCGTCCAGCAACACGATGGGCGCGTTCTTCAGCAGCGCTCGCGCGATCGAAACGCGTTGGCGCTCACCGCCGGACAGCAGTGCGCCGCCCTCACCGACTTTCGTCGCCCATCCGCCGGGCAGTCGCTCGATCACTTCGTCCAACCGCGCCGCGGTCGCGGCCGCTCGCACTTCGGCGTCGTCGGCGTCGGGACGGCCGAGACGCACGTTCTCCTCGATCGTGCCATCGAACAGATAGACATCCTGGAAGACGATGGCGATCTGCTGCATCAGCACGTCGGTGCTGATCGCGCGCACGTCCACACCTCCCACGCGCACCGCGCCCTCGTCCACGTCGTAGAACCGCGCGAGCAATTGCAGCAAGGTGCTCTTACCCGCACCCGAGGGGCCGACAACGGCAAGCCGCCCTCCCGCGGGCACGGACAGCGATACGTCGTCCACCACCGTGCGGCCGCCGTGCTGGAAGGTGACGGACTCGAATTCCAGGTCGTGGCCTACCGGCTGAATCGGTTCGGGAGCTTCCGGCAGCGGCTCGGTGCGCAACACCGTGTCGAGTCCGGCCAGCCCGACACGTGCGCCGCGCAGTTGGCCGCCGATTTCCGACAGCGACAGCAGCGGATCCGCGCAGCGGGCCGTCAGCACCAGGATCGCCAAAACCTCTGCTACACCGATATTTCCGCCGAGCGCGAGGTAGGCGCCCAAGGCCAGCAGAGCGGTGAACATCGCCTGCACCGTGAGCGTCAGGCCCACTATGCCGGGCAGCGCCGACAGCATGGAACGGCGGGACGCGCGCTCGAGTCCCGACAGCGAATCGTCGAGCAACCGGAAGCGTTCGGCAGTTCGGCCGCCGGCGCGCAGCACCGGCTGAGCCTGCAGATATTCGATGACTCGCCCGGTGGCCTCCTTGGCGCGTTCGGTACGCTCCGCGTCGGCGGCGGCCATCGACCGTCCCGTCCAGATCTGGATCGCCGCCACGACCGGTACGGCGGCCAGCGCGGCCAACCCCATGTGCCAGTCGAAGGCGAGCATCACGACAACGATCGTCAGCGGAGTCACGCTGGCGGAGATCAACGGTGCCAGCAGATGCGCGATCACGCTCATCGCCTGCAGCACACCCTCGCTGGCGAGGACCGACACCTCCCCGACACGACCGGCGGTGAACCAGCCGAGGGGCAATCGGGCCAGACGATCGCCGAAACGGTGATAGACACCGCGCAGCAGCGTGGTCCCCACGAGGAAACCGGACAGATCGCTGCGATAGCGCAGCGCCGCATAGCCGGCGACCGCCGCCCCGAACGCGATCAGCCAGGGCGAGGCATCTGCGGGCGTGCTGCCGAACAGTGCCCGCAACACCGGAACCAGCAGTGCGTAGGACAATCCTTCGGCTACTGAGGTTGCCGTCATCAGGGCCACGGTGCGACGCACGGGCTGGGCGTACTCGTGTCCCAACACGCGCAGCAGCATTCGAATCATCGGGGCTCGTCTCCTTGCACAGTGTCATCGGCGACGTTCGCGGGCCTCTGCCGCTGCCTGAGCTCACGCTCCAGTACGCCACCGTGGGTTTCGATCTCGTCGGCGAGCACGGATCGGTGAGATTGCCAGAATTCGGCGAACTTTCCGTTCTGTGCCAGCAGTTCGGTGGGCTTGCCGCGCTCGACGATCGAGCCGTTCTCCAGCAGCACGACGGTGTCGGCGTCGGCGATCGTCTCCAGAC
This sequence comes from Nocardia sp. Marseille-Q1738, assembly GCF_965283145.1. Taxonomy (NCBI): domain Bacteria; kingdom Bacillati; phylum Actinomycetota; class Actinomycetes; order Mycobacteriales; family Nocardiaceae; genus Nocardia; species Nocardia sp. Marseille-Q1738. The sequence goes on from NZ_CBDIMS010000005.1 coordinate 418,213, forward strand.
GATGAGCGATGACCAGAATCGTCCGATCGCCCTCCAGCGTCGCCAGTGCCCGGCGCACCGCCTGTTCGGTGTGCGGGTCGGCGAAGGCGGTCGCCTCGTCGAGCACGAGAATGGGCGCCTCGGCGAGAAGAGCGCGTGCGATCGAAATCCGTTGCGACTCACCGCCGGAAAGTTGGACGTCCGCACCGAGCACCGTGTCGTATCCGCGCGGCAGCTCGAGAATTCGATCGTGAATATTCGCCAGCCGGGCGGCGTGAACCACGTCGTCGAGGTCGGCATGCGGTACCGCCAGCGCGATATTGTCCGCGACCGACGCGCGTAGCAGGCGAACATCCTGGAAGACGAAGGAGACCATCCGGTACAGCTCCCGGCTGCCGAGCTCGCGCAGATCGACACCGCCCAACCGGACCGAGCCGTGAGTCGGGTCGAAGAACCGCGGCAACAACTGCACCAGCGTGGACTTTCCGCTTCCCGACGGACCCACGATCGCGGTGACCGTCCCCGGCTCGAGCACCAGGTCGATCCCGCGCAGCACCTCGTGATCGACTTCGTACCCGAATCGAACGTCACGCAGTTCCACCCGATGCCCCTGTGGTGTGACCGGACGCGAAGGCTCCGGTAGCGGTTGCACCTCGAGCACTTCCCGGATCCGGCCGACCGCGCGCCGGGCGGCCTGCAGATCGTCGAAGCCGTGGCCCAGCGCCGCCACCGGAGCGGTCAGGCCAAGTCCCAGCAGCAGGAACGGCAGCAGATCCGCCGGGGCCAGAGAACCGTTCGTGATCAGAACCGTGCCGCCGATAAGCACGACCAGTAGCACGAACGGCGGCGAAAGCACCACCTGCATCCCCGCGGCGATTCCGGCGAGACCGTGCACCATGCGGAGAAAGGAGTCCGCGAAATCATCTGCGGCCGTGCGGAATTTCCGGTGGGCGCGCTCTCCCGAGCCGAACGCCTTGACCACCGCGATACCCTGCACGAATTCGACGGCCGCACTCGCGATCCGGCCCATCCCCGCATCGAACTCCTTCTGCTCTCGCAGCCGGGTCGGGGTCATCATCAACGGGACCAGCGCCACCGCCAGCACCACCGGTACCAGCGTGATCAGTGTGAGCCGCCAGTCGATGGTGAACAAGTAGATCAGCGACACCAGCGGCACCACGAATGCGGCGATGAGATCGCCTGGGGTGTGAGCGATGAACGGGTGCACGGCACTCACGTCCTTACCCACGATCTTCGCCAGCTCGCCGGTGCTGCGCCGGGAGAACCAGCCGATCGGTACCCGCCCCAGCCGCGCGGCCAGTTGCCTGCGAAACGACAGTTGCACCTGGCTGTCGAGAAGATGTCCGATTCCGGACGAGGCGGCGGTGAACAGCAGCCGGATGAACAAGCCGACCGCACCCGCGATCACGACGATCCAGACATGACCGTGATCGATCGGACCGGGCGACAACAGAGTTCGACCCAATTCGACAACCGCGAGCAACGGCGCGAGACCAGCGACAGCGCCGATGATCTGCAGGACGACAACGGCGGCGAAACCGCCTAGATGAGGGCGCAGCAATGCTGCCACGCTCGGTTCCGCCGAGGAATCGACGTCTGCTGGGGGTGCTGTGGAATGCTCCCTCGCCTCGGCGAGGTCGATGGTGGTCATCGTTCTCCTGTCTTCGTCAATTTCGTCGCGACCACATCGCGGCCAGTTCGAAAGCGGTCCCGTGCGCGCATGAATCGAGCCGGCCCCGGCCGCAAATCTTGACAGTGGCAAGATAGGTCGGTGTCGGCAAACTTGTCAATGTCTAGATGGTCTGCCGCCATAGACGTGGGTCGAAAATAGCTACCGCCCCGGCGGATCGCCGACCGCTATCTCACCGGTGAAGACCGCGGCTACTCCCCGACGAGGGCGCGGCGCAGGGCAGCGGCGAGTTCGGCATTCTGCCGCTGTGACACCTCGGCGGACAGGATCGCCTGCGATCCGTGGAACGTGCCTGGCCACTGGTGCAGCTCGACCGGCACTCCCGCCTGCATCAAACGCAGTGCGTAGTCGATGTCTTCGTCGCGGTTCGGACAGAACTCCGCGGTGGCGATGTAGGCGGGTGGCAGGCCGGACAGATCGATGGCCCGCGCCGGTGCGGCGTACGGCGTGGCGGGCGTGGATCCCAGGTAGTGCCCCCACATTTGGGCGACTTTGCCGCGAGTCAGGAAGGGCGTATCGGTGAAATGCCGCGCCGACCATGTCTGCTGCCGGTCATCGAGGACGGCTTGGTTGAGCAGCTGGAAGCGGATCGGCGGCCCTTGTTGGTCACGCGCCCGCAATGCCACCGCGGCCGCGATCCCCGCGCCGGCGCTGTGGCCTCCGATCGCTATCCGCGCGGGGTCGATGCCGAGCTCGGACGCGTGCTCGGCCGTCCAGGTCAGCACCGCGTAGATGTCGTCATGCGCGGCGGGGAACGGATGTTCCGGCGCCAGGCGGTAGTCCACCGAGATCACCGTCGTGCCGGAGTTGTCGGCGAGCAGCGTGGCCCACGGATGTTCGGTGTCCAAATCACCCATGACGAAGCCGCCGCCGTGCAGCCATAGGATGGCGCCCTGAGCCCCGTGCGGCCGATAGATCCGTATCGGCACATCGGAATCGCCGGGGACAGTGCGATTTTCGATCTCCAGGTTCGCGGTGTCCGGTGCCGGTATCGCCGCGGCCAACTCGGCGAGGTTCTTGCGGGCGGTGATCGGGTCGCTCAGGTCGGCCGGGGGGAACATCGGGACGAACGCTTCGAGTTCGGGATCCATGATCATGCCGTCGATGGTCGCGCCGATCAGGCATGCTCCGCTTCCGGCGAGGGGAGTCGCCGTCTACGTGAATACGCGTACGAAGATCGCGATCGGCTGCGACGGTCGTCGTAGCCGATCGGTCGTTGCGGGCGCTGAGCGCATCGTGCTCATGGATGCCGGTTCCGCTGGGGAGCGGATGAACCCCTCGCTACGAGGTGAAATCACTCAGCCCGGTCTGGTAGGCGATCACGACCAGCTGCGCGCGGTCGCGCGCACCCAGCTTCACCATCGCGCGGCTGACATGCGTGCGTGCGGTCGCCGGACTGAGGAACAACGCGGCACCGATCTCGTCATTGCTCATGCCCTGCCCCACCAGTGCCAGCACTTCGCGCTCACGGTCGGTCAGCACCGCGAGCCGGTCCTCGGCGGACTTGGCAGCCCTGCGCTGCGCGGTGAATTGGCTGATGAGGCGGCGGGTGATCCGGGGTGCGAGCAGCGCGTCACCGGCGGCGACGACTCGGATCGCGTGTAGTAGTTCGGCTGGGCCCGCGTCCTTGAGCAGGAACCCGCTGGCACCCGCCTGCAAGGCATCGAAGACGTTCTCGTCGGTGTCGTAGGTGGTGAGGATAAGGACCTTGACCCGCTCCATCCCGTTGGCCTCGGCGATCTGCGCGGTGGCGCGTATTCCATCCAGCCGTGGCATGCGGATGTCCATGAGGACGACGTCGGGGCGGGTGGCGCGGGCAAGTTCGACAGCCTCTGCGCCAGTGGTGGCTTCACCGACCACCGTGATGTCGTCTTCCAGGTCGAGCAGAACTTTGAAGCCGGAACGGACCAGACGTTCGTCGTCGGCGAGCAGCACCTTGATCGGTGGTGTGGAGTTCACAGGCGCGATCCGACCGGGGTAAGGGGAAGGCGAGCAGTGACCTCGAACCCGCCATCGGGACGCGACGTCGCGTCGAGTTCACCGCCGAGCAGTTGGCAGCGTTCGCGCATTCCGACGATCCCGCGGCCGGTAGTGGGGGAGTCGCCGGTGCGAACCGGAACGTGAGTGGAGCCGCGGCGGCCCTCGTCGATTACCCGTATCCGCAAGGCGTCGATGCCGGGTTCGAGCGCCACCGTCACGCGGGTCGGGCCGACGTGCCGGATCACGTTGGTGATCGACTCCTGCACGATGCGGTATGCGGCGCTGCCTACCGCGCTCGGTAGCGGCGTCACCGGCGAGGTCTGCTCGAAAGCGATGTCGAGCCCGGCGGCACGGGCCTTGCCGACGAGTTCGTCGATCTGGGCGAGACCGGGGTAGGGTTCGCGCTCATCGCCATCGCGCAGGACACCGAGGATGGCACGCATCTCGCGCAGTGCCCGCGAACTGGTCTGCTCGATGGTGCGCAATGCTTCGCGGGCCTGTTCCGGTCGCTTGTCGAGCACGTGTGCGGTGACGCCGGACTGCACGTTGATGATGGCGATCGCGTGGGCGACGGTGTCGTGGACTTCGCGGGCGATCCGGAGCCGTTCGGCGTCGACTCGCGCCCTGGCTTCTTCGTCGCGGGACCGTTCCGCCAGTTCGGCCCGTTCTTGTGCATCGGCGGCGATGACCCGGCGGGATCGGACGGACTCGCCGAGTATCGTGCTGATCACCGACGCGCCGATCCGGAAGAACACCCAGCCGATGGCCACGACCGGCTCGACATCCGCTCCGGCGATCAGCCAGCCGACGGCGAGGACCGTGATGCCCGCACCGGCGATCATCAGCGATCGCCGTCCGTCGCCGTAGGCGGCGAGGGTGTACAGGGCGACGAAGAGTGCGAGATAGGAAGCCCGGTCGGGGAAGTCGAGACCGAAATAGATCAAGCTGGCCACCGCCGTGACCAGGAAAACCAGGACAGGTTGCCGACGGCGCGCGGCGACGGCCACGCCACTCACGATCAGCAGGGCATATCCGAAGGCCGAGACCGGCTTCGGGACCGGCTCGAGCGGCACCGGGATCATGGCACTCTGCACCTGGATCGCGGTGACGAACAGCGCCAGCAGGACATCCGGCAACCAGGCAGGCCGACGCGAGAACCAGACAGACAGCTGTCGCGACACCGCCCGCAGAACCATGCCGTGAGAGTACGGCATCCGCGGATGCTCGTGCTCCGCCCCGGGCGCGCGATCGGCTACGACGACCGACGCAGCCGATCGCGCGTTTCGTACGCGTATTCGCGTAGACAGCGACTCCCGTCGCCGGAAGCCGAACCTGCCCGGCCGCCGCGACTATCGACCGCATGAAAAAAGCCTTCACCGGCCTGGCGGCCCTGCTGCTGCTCGCCGTCATCGCCCAGTTCTATCTGGCCGCCAGCGGTGCGTTCGACACCGCGCCCGTCGAGGAATCCTTCCAGCCGCATCGCACGCTCGGATACGCGATACTCGTCTGCGCGCTCGTGATCACGATCGCCGCCGCCGTCGCCCGGATGCCGGGACGGCTCGTCGGGCTGGCCGGCCTGGTCACCGGATTGGTGATCGGTCAGTCGGTGATCCGGGAAGTCGCCACATCGTTCGGTGCGGGCTCGAGCGGCAGCCATTTCATCTTCGGCCTGCACGCGATCAACGGGCTGGTCATCATCGGCGTGATCGGGATGATCGTGCGGCAATCGCAACAGATTTCGTGGAAGTCGGCCGAATCCGCGCGAACGGCGTCATGACGACCGCAACCTGGATCATCGCGGACCATGCCCTCGCGCTGCTGAGCGTCGCCGCGTGGTTCGCGGCAGGCGTCACCATGTCGCTGCGACGAGCCAGGCTCGCCCTGGCTCTCCTGGCCGTGGCACTGCTGGTGACGGCGGCCAGGGCGGCGTCGGTGACGGTGCTGGCCGATCGGGGCTGGTGGTTCGTCCAAGAGAAGGTGCTGCTCGGACTGCCGATGCTCACGGTGGCCGCGCTGGCCGCCACGGTGCTGGCCGGACCCCGGCTGCTCGTGCAAGTCACGAGTGATCGGCGGCCGGAAACCGTCGATGCCGCAGGCGTCGTCGCGCTGCTCACCGCCGCTTACGCCGCGTTGGCAGGTTTCCTGGTGACCTTCCTCGTCGGATACCCCCTGACCTTCGGTACCGTGCTGATCACGATCGCGCTGGTGTTCGCGGGCGCGCTGCTGACCGTGCGAGTGCTCGCGACACCCGACGCGGACACGGCCGCGGAACCGGACACCGATTCGGACCGGCCGGAGGTTTCGCGCCGCCGCTTCCTCGGCGTTGCCGGTGGTGTGGTCGTGGTCGGTGCGGCCGGTACCGGCGTCGGCCTGTCGGTGCGGCCCGCCGCGTCGGTGACCGACGGAGGTGGTCCCGGTCCGGCGTCGCACGCGACTGTATCGGTGACCGACCTGCGCGGCGCCGACACACCGGCACCGGGCGGTGCCCGGCGCAAACACCTATTGGTCGCCCGGAAAGCCACCGTGCGCTCGGAGTCCGGACGCGACATCGACGCGTGGACCTTCGATGGCACGGTGCCCGGTCCGACGATCACGGCCACCCAGGGCGATCTCATCGAGGTGGAACTGGTCAACCACGACATCGGCGACGGAGTGACCCTGCACTGGCACGGCTACGACGTGCCGTGCGGGGAGGACGGTGCCGCGGGCGTCTCCCAGGACGCCGTGGCACCCGGCGGCGAGTTCGTCTACCGGTTCCGCGCCGACCAAGCGGGAACCTACTGGTATCACACCCATCACGCGTCTCACATCGGCGTACGCCGGGGACTCTACGGTGCCCTCGTCGTGAAACCTCGCGAGGAATCCGACACGGAACAATTGGATCTGACTCTGCTCGTACACACCTTCGACGGCACCGCCACGATCGCGGGCGGCACCGAACACATCGCACCGCCGGGCACCGCGGTGCGGCTGCGGCTGATCAACACCGATTCCGAGCCACACACGTTCGCGCTGGCAGGCACCTCGTTCCGGGTGGTGGCCGTCGACGGCCGCGACCTCGAGCAGCCGGGCGAGATCAGCCGGACCGGGCTGCGGCTGCCCGCAGGCGGGCGCTACGACCTCGTGTTCGTCATGCCGAGCACATCCGTGGCGCTGGCACTCGACGACATCCGCTCCGCCACAGTGTGGTTGCGGCCCCAGGCCGGAGCCTCCGACGGCGAGCCATCCACGCAGGACACCACAGGATGGCCCGAACTCGACCTGCTGACGTACGGAACCCCGGCCCCGGTCACGTTGCGCACCGACGCTGTCGACCGGCACTTCACCCTGGTTCTCGACCGCGGGGTGGCCATGGTCGACGGATCACCGGCGTACGCGCACACCGTCAACGGCCGCGGACATCCATCAATCCCCGATCAGCTCGTCGCCGAAGGCGACATCGTCCGGTTCACCGTGGTCAACCGGAGCCGCGAGACCCACCCCTGGCATCTGCACGGCCATCCGGTGCTGATCCTGTCCAGGGACGGGACGCCGTCGTCGGGCAGCCCACTGTGGGTCGACACCTTCGACGTTCGTCCCGGACAGGTATGGGAGGTCGCCTTCCGAGCCTCGAATCCGGGCATCTGGATGAACCACTGCCACAACCTGCCACATGCTCATCAGGGGATGATGCTGCGTCTGCGCTACGACGGTTTCACCACCCCATTCGGCGGTATGCACCACGTCAGCTCGAGCCACAACCGCTGAAATGTCTTCTGCCGGAGTCTGAGGGCTTTCCTCGGGCCTTCACTTATCAGCTGTGGGGAGGCATTCGGCCGTCCGCAGCCTTCCTCGAATACCGGTGGTGACTCCGGTCATATCGCACCTCGCGTGGGCCGTCGCGAACTGGCAGATTACCTGAACGTATGTAACTGGCCTGGAAAGTGCGTACTTGCTGGAATTACTGAGACGCGCAGACACTCGCTGCACATTGTCTGTGATTGGAGTCGCAATGATCGATCAGGAACGCACCCCCGTGACCGTGCTCGGCACCGGTTCGATGGGCCGCGCGCTCGCTGAAGCCTTCCTCGCGGCAGGGCATCCGACCACCGTGTGGAACCGCAGCCCGCACCGAGCGGCTCCGTTGGTGGCCGCGGGCGCGAACCAGCAGCTCGCCATCGCCGATGCCATCGCCGCCAGCCCGGTGATCATCGCGTGCATGACCACGTTCCGAGCGACGCACGACAGTGTGGCTACGGCAGGGGCGGAGCTGAGTGGGCGCACTCTCATCACCCTCAACAGCGGAACACCCGCCGATGCACGGGAATTCGCCCAGTGGGCGGCCGATCAGGGAGCGCGTTTCCTCGGCGGTGCGATCAAGAACGTGCCTTCGGCCGTGGGCAAGCCGGACACGTTGCTGTATTTCGGCGGCGAACAGGCGGTCTTCGACGAGCACGCGGCAACGCTGCGGGCCCTCGGCGGTGACCTCGTCCACTTGGGCGCCGAACCGGATCTGGCCGCTCTCTACGAATCCGCCGTCGGCGCCACATTGCTGCCCGCGCTGCTCGGCTTCTTCGAAGGCGCGGCCATCCTGGCCGCGCGCGGTCTGGCGGCACGCACGATGGTGCCTTATTCAGCCCAGTGGCTACAGATGATCGAGTCGCTGCTTCCACTCATGGCCGAGGAGATCGATGCCCGGGACTACACCCGGCTCGGCTCTTCGATCGCACTGTTCCACGCCGCGATCGACAACGACGAGCAGCTCGAGGCGGAGTCTGGTGTCGACATGTCCTGGCATGCGCCGATGCACGACCTGCTGCGTCGAGCGATAGCCGAGGGCCGGGGTGAGCAGAGCATCACGGCACTGATCGAGCTGCTCGCAAAACCGGCTACTGCGCGATAGGGCCCTGCAGAGCAGCCACACCCGGCAACCCTCGAGACACCGGACGACCCGAGCCGGATGCAGGGGTGGCGAGCGCTACGACCCGAACAACCTGCATTCGCTGTGCCGCCCAAGACATGAGGCGAACACTATTGGCGAGGCCCTCGGCCCGCGCTGGGCGTACCTGAATTGCCGCCGATCCTGCTGCACTCGCGACGTCCTCTGAATGGGTTCGGGCTCCGCGACTTCGGAGTCTCCTACCGGACCCACACGATTTCTCCACATTTGGTAACCGGATCGGACACAATTGGTCGATACGATGACCGCGTGTTTGCTCGTGATACATCGTGGAACCGCTTGAACCTTCTCGCGTACATATTGCAGGTCGTTGCCGTCGGCGCGCTGGCTGTGGCGTGGGTGGCGATCGGGCTCGGACTGTACTCGGAGCCGGGAGCGGATCCACGGTTCGAGCTCGAAGCGGGCGGCCGCTTCGCGGCCAACCTCATGGTCTATTGGCCGTTCCTGTTCGTGATCAGCCCGGTGCTGTTCGTCACTGGCATTTTCGGGCTGATGCCATACCGGTTCGCGCCTGGCGGCACCATCGCGGGTGGGGTAGTTGCCAGTTTGTTCGCTCAGTGGGTGGGAACCGAGCTGTACTTGTCCGATTACAAGCCGGAGTTATCCGGACACCTCGACACGAGCATCGTCGCGGCGTGCTTCGCACTTGCCGCAGCGTTCGCGGCAGCCTTCTTGCACTTGTATGGCAACCGATCCGGTCGGACGCGCGCCGCCTCGATGCGAGGCGGAGCAGTGCTGGTAGTTGCCATTCTCGTCAGTGTGGTGGTCACGATTCCGCCGCTGATCGCGGGCAGCGGCACCCCGTCCGGTGTCCTGGCTCGGCTCGTCACCGACCCCCATTGCGGCAGGAACTTGTCGGACTGGACCGACGAGGGACAGACGACCGTCTACACGGGCGGCGCGACACAGTCGTATCCGCCGAAGGATGTGCCCGACAACGTGTTCGGGGTCGTGGTCACACTGCGTAACGGCACAGGCAGCGTCGAAACTACCCCGCCGACCGCGATCTCGTTCCGAGACGAGCTGCCATTACGGTCGGGTCCGCCGGGAACCGAAGTGATGCTGTATCAGCCTGGTACAGGCAACGAGTTCGCGTTTACTCACCTGCGCGCTCCGAATTGTGAGGCTGGCAGTAGCCGGGTGGTTTCGGCGACCTACAAATATGCGGATTACGGCGGAACGAGCACGTCTCAGATTCAGGGCACGGTATCTCGTAGCGACTAACGCGCTGGCAGGGGTGTTTGATAGCCGTCGCTGATCTGGATGCCCGCACATGCCGCTGAGCGAGCGGTCGCACGCGAGAAGCGTCGGTCTCAGAGCATCCTGGATTAGCTGACTATATGCTGTCATCGGAGCGGCGCGGTAATTCGGTCGGTGAAATCCCACTGGTTGCCGGGGTCGAACGGCAGAATGTGGCCATGCGGACATTTGCCCGATTGTTGCAGGCTGTCGTTGCTGGGGCGCTGATCGTCGCAGCTGCACCCGCCGCGAGCGTCGCCCATAGTCAGTTGCCGTGGCTGGCTCCGGAGCCGGACGGGGTGCAGGCGCTGGGGGCAGCGCTGGCAGAAGGAATCACCGGCACGGTGCTGTGGTCGCGGCAGCCGAACACCCCGGTCCCGATAGCCAGCATTGCGAAGGTGATGACGGCACTGGTCGTGATCAACGCCGGCGACCTCGACCGGGCCATTACCGTGCCGCATGAAATCATCGCCTACTGCACCAAGTACGACGGAAGCAACGCAGGCCTGGTCCCCGGCGAGGTGCTCACCGCGCGACAGCTCCTGTACGCGATGATGCTGCCGTCAGGCTGTGACGCCGCCTATACCCTTGCCGAGGCCTACGGGCCCGGCCAAGACGGCTTCATCGCCACAATGAACGACACCGCGCGTCAAATGGGGCTGGCGGGAACATATTTCACCGACCCGAGCGGACTGCCCGCACCCACCGACCACTCCACATACTCCACACCCGCGGACCTGGTGGCCCTCGGCCTGCGCGCGATGAGCCTGCCGGTGTTCCGCGACATCGTCAGCTCGCGCAGCTATCACGTGCCCGCAGGCCCGGGCAACCGCGCTCACCTCTGGAAGACCACGAACTTGCTGCTGCGCGACTATCCCGGCACCATCGGCATCAAAACCGGATGGACCGACGCTGCGGGAACCTGCTTACTGTTCGAGACGGTCAGGGCAGGAATACCGCTGATCGGTGTGGTCCTGCACAGCTCACTCGACAGCGACGTCGCCGCAAAGGACGACGCCGAACGCATGCTGAATTGGGCCTACGACCCGATCCTGCGGTTGCTGCCGATCAGTTAGCGCCCGCACGTCTTCCGGACGTAGCCGGGATCACTCGGAGTGGAGACGTCGACGTCCCTGAGCACGATGCTCAGCCTGCTTCCGTAGCCTTGGCACGCCGCCGACAGGCCTGGTTCGGTGTATTCGATATCGATGACGTGGTTGTCGAATGCCGTCGCGTAGTCACCACACTCCGCAGTGTCACCGCATTCTTCGGAGATCGCGAAATCCAGTCCGGCAGCGGTCCTTTTGTCCACGAGTTCGGCCGCGTTCTTCTGGCCGATGGCCAGGCCGCGGTCGTGCGAGTGCTTGGCGAGCATGGCGATGAAGGTGACCGCTTGGTCGGTGGTCAGCAGCTCCTTCGATCGGCTGTAGCTGTCGTAGTTGTCGATCTCGACGGCATCGAAACGCTTGTTCGCGCATTCGTCGATCCACTGGTTGACTTTGTCCGCGATACGGGTGCGCTTGTCGGCTGTGCGGATATCCAGCACCGCCTCCTTCCACTCCGTGTCGTAGACGACCTTGCCGTCCTTGTCGCGCAGCAACAGGTCCTCCGGCCACTCGCTCTCCGCACCCGGCTGGACCTGAAAGCCGTTCACGTAGCAGATGTTGTACAACCCGTCGGCCCGCTCGGCGCTGTGATCGCGACTGACGACCGTGACTCCCGCCGGCGGATCGTAAGGACTGGTGATCTGGTAGTCGAACTCGGCATGTATCGGAGGCAGGGTTATCGCCGGTGCGGCGCTCGCGATACCGGCCTGCTGCGCAACGATGCTGGTGGCCGCGGCGACGAGCGCTAGTGCGGTCGCCGAGCGGCGACGAATGCGTGCGATGGAAGTGGTGATCACAAGACTCTTTTCGTTCCTCGAGGACAGCTTCGGTCCGAAGGGCTTGACCGGCCACTGCCCACCCCACACCGTGCCGGAAACCCTTCAGGCACAGGCAAATACAACCATCACCGGCCAGCTCCGTCAAAGCCCCGAGATCGGTGGCAGCTCGACCGCTATGGTGTAGCCAGAGGGGAGCAGGACCAGGAAACGACGGTGTCGCGCTTGCTGGGCTGCAAGCCAAAAATGTTGCGGGATGCCAGCTGGCCGGTCCCGAACCCGTGACGGTTCACACCGTCTCAGCGTGCGGCGCGGATCTGGGTCAGGAATTCGGGGTTGGTTCCGGTTTGCCTGAGGCCGGTCAGCAGCAGTTCGAGCGCTTGCTGCGGGTCGCGGCACGAGAGGGTCTTTCGCAGGGATCGAGTGGCGGTCAGCTCAGCGGGGGAGAGCAGCAGTTCCTCTTTGCGTGTGCTCGATCGGCTGATGTCGATCGCGGGGAACAAGCGGCGGTCGGCCAGGTGCCGATCGAGCTTCAGTTCGGCGTTTCCGGTTCCCTTGTACTCCTCGAAGATCACGGTGTCGGCGAGCGAACCGGTCTCGACCAGGGCAGTGGCGATGATGGTGAGTGAGCCGCCGTTCTCGATATTGCGAGCGGCGCCGAGGAATTTCTTCGGTGGCGCGAGCGCCGCGGCGTCGACGCCACCGGAGAGGACGCGGCCGGACCCGGCGGCCGCCACGTTGTAGGCACGGGCCAGCCGGGTCAGCGAATCCAGCAGCACGACCACGTCGTGGCCCGTTTCGACGAGGCGTTTGGCGTGTTCGATGGCCAATTCGGCGAGCGCGATGTGTTCGTGGGCCGGCTGGTCGAAGGTCGCGGCGGCGACCTCGGCCGGTACCGCGCGGGACAGGTCGGTCACCTCTTCCGGGCGTTCCCCGACCAGTACCAGCATCAGCTGGCATTCGGGATGGTTCTTGGCGATGCCGTGTGCAATGGACTGCAGCACAGACGTTTTGCCCGCCTTGGGCGGTGCGACGATCAAAGCGCGCTGGCCTTTGCCGATCGGCATGACCAGATCGGTGGCGCGTGTGGTCAGCTCATGCGGCTCGGTCTCCAGCCGCAGGCGGTCCTGCGGATAGATGGGGATCAAGTCGGAGAAGTGCGGTCGCGCCTTGGCATTGCCAGGTGGCAGGCCGTTGATGCGGTCGACTCGGACCAGCGGTGCGAGTTTGACGCCATCACGTTCGGGTCCGACTGTGCCGGTAACGGTATCGCCGCGGCGGAGTCCGTGCTCGCGGACCAAACGCGTCGGCACATGAGCGTCGCGCGGTCCGGGCAGATAGCCGTCGACCTGCAGCGAGGCGTGGTTGCCGGTGATGTCGAGGATGCCGGTGACCGACGTCTTCCGGCTCTCTCCGGTTGCGTTGTCTTGTACCTGGATAGTGTTGTCCTGCATGGGGTTTTCTCCTGGAGGTGAGTTGTGGATGCGGCGGGTCGCCGTGAATGCCGCCTGCTGGGAATGACGCTCGCTGCACGCGCCGACGTGATGCGTGGCCGGAATCCGTCTAGTCCGAACACGGTGCCGAGTGCACGGAATACGAGACCGCCGTGGCGAATGTGGAGTCTTGTGGGAGGGAGATGTCACCTACATCCACAAGATGAAGACCGCACCTACAGTAGCGGCACTGGGCACAACACGCAACAGTGCCCGGTTGTGCCAACGCTTCTACAATCCCCGGGTGACGCTCACCCTCGCCGACGTGATCGGCTACACCGACCGCGGCCTCGACGCCGATCTGGCGCAGTGGTTCCCCGATGCCACACCCGTCCACGTACCGGAGCAAACCCGTCCAGTGGCACCGTTTCTCGCGCGCCTGGCGCCCGCCGATGCGGCGGCGCTGGCCGCATTCGACCGACGGGTCCGCTCGCGTCGGATGCCGCAGTTCTTGGATATCTTCTCCTGGTCCTACGGTTTCGAATTCGCCTCAAACGACTGCGGCATACGCGATTCGGATTACACGACCGAGCTCACCGACGACGATGTCTACTCGATCGGCGCCGACGGCGGCGGCAATCTGTACGTCGTGCTCACCAACGGCCAAGTGGCCGTGTGGTTCCATGAAGAAGAGGTGCTCGAAGGCGGCACCCGCTTCGACAACCTCGACGTCTTTCTCTGGTCGTTCGTGCGCTACCGCGCGGTGCGCGCGGGAAAACTCACGCGCTCGGCCGTGGAGGCAGACTTCGTGGCGCTCGGTCAGGATGGCGCTCTCGAACCGAATCTCGGCCTGCTGAGCCTCATGAAGTAGATGCCTGGCCGTCGATCGAACAGGGCTCCGCGGTCCGGATCAATCTGGTCTACCTGGTCGCCATGATCAACGCGGCCAACCGGCTCGGCGTGATCGTGCGCATGCAAGGAGGTTCCTACCAGCCCGGCATGTTCGACAGCATCGCGAACTGATCGGCGGGCGAATCGCGGCCCGGCCCGGAATCATCCGGGCCGGTCCGGGTGGAGTAACGCTGGGAGAGTCTTTGCGGCCGCGGTGCCCAGGGATCGGGTCCTCGCACCGGCGGCGGTTTCAGATCAGTCCATCCGGGTCAGTCGCGCGATGACGGACGCGGCCATCGAGGCGGGGTCGCCGTGGTCGGGCCGCAGGACGATGTCGGCGTTCACCGGCGCCTCGTAGGGGTCGTCGATGCCGGTGAAACCGCGGATTTCGCCCGCGCGCGCCTTGGCGTACATGCCCTTCGGGTCGCGGGCCTCGCAGACAGCGAGCGGCGTGTCGACGAACACCTCGAGGAACGGGATGCCCGCTTCCTCGTGCGCGGCCCGCACCCGGTCGCGGTCGGCGCGGTACGGGCTGATCAGCGAAACGACCGCCACCACACCGGCTTCGGCGAACAGTCTGGCCACCTCGCCGACCCGGCGGACGTTCTCCACCCGGTCGGCCGCGCTGAATCCGAGATCGGCGTTGAGCCCGTGGCGCAGGTTGTCGCCGTCGAGGAGGAATGCCGGGCGGCCCGCGGCCACCAACCTGCGTTCGAGTTCCACTGCGACGGTCGACTTTCCGGAGCCGGACAGCCCGGTCAGCCAGACGGTCAGGCCGCGGGTGGCGCGCTCGTCGCGCCCGACCGCGGTGGAATGCCAGACCACCCGGGCGGATGGCAGGGTCGGGCCGGTGATCATGCCCGCGGCGACGGTGTTGTTGGTGGCCTCGTCGACCAGGATGAAGCTGCCCGTGGCGCGGTTGCGCCGGTACGGGTCGAACAGCAGGGGCTGGCGGGTGCGCAGCTGGACGCGGCCGATCTCATTGAGCGACAACGACTCCGCGTCCTCATCGCGGTGCAGGGTATTGACGTCCAGTCGGTAGTCCAGGGAGCGGACCTCGGCTGTGGCGGCGCGGGTGGTGTGCCGGATCGTGTAGGTCGCGCCAGGAGTGAGCTGGGTTTCCTCGGCGAACCAGCACACCATCGCGTCCAGGTCGCGGCCCGTGTTCGGGCGGTTGTTCGGACGGCAGATCAGGTCGCCGCGGGAGATGTCCAGCTCGTCGGCGAGCTGGATGGTGACCGCCTGCGGTGGAAAGGCCTCCGCGACGGGTGTGCCGCCAGGACCCCAAATCGCGGTGACCGTGGTGGTGAATCCGGAAGGCAGCACCGCGACTTCGTCACCCGGCTTGAACACCCCGCCCGCGACGGTGCCCGCGTAACCGCGGAAATCCTCGGCGTGCCTGCGCGTGACGTACTGCACCGGGAACCGGGCGTCGATCAGGTTGCGGTCCGAGGCGATGTGCACCTCTTCGAGGTGGTGCAGCAGGGGAGTGCCCTCGTACCACGGCATGCTGGCGCCGCGGTGCACGATGTTGTCGCCGTGCAGCGCGGACACCGGCACGAACGTGAGATCGGAGACGTCGAGTTTGGAGGCGAATCGGGCGAATTCCTCGCGGATTTCCTCGAACCGCTCCTGCGACCAGCCGACCAGATCCATCTTGTTCACGCACAGCACCAGGTGCGGGATGCCGAGCAGGCCGGCCAGGAAGGCGTGGCGGCGGGTCTGCTCGATCACGCCTTTGCGAGCGTCCACCAGGATCAGCGCCAGATCGGCGGTGGATGCGCCCGTCACCATATTGCGGGTGTACTGCACGTGCCCGGGGGTGTCGGCGATGATGAATTTCCTTCTGGGCGTGGCGAAGTACCGGTGCGCCACATCGATGGTGATGCCCTGCTCGCGTTCGGCGCGCAGGCCGTCGGTGAGCAGGGCCAGGTTCGGGTAGTCGTCGCCGCGGTCGCGGCTGGTGCGCTCCACCGCGGCGAGCTGGTCGGTGAAGAGGGTCTTGGAGTCGAACAGCAGTCGTCCGATCAGGGTCGACTTGCCGTCGTCGACGCTGCCCGCGGTCGCGAGGCGCAACAAGGTGGTGGTCGTCATCAGAAGTAGCCTTCGCGTTTGCGGTCTTCCATACCTGCCTCGGAGATGCGGTCGTCGGCGCGGGTGGCGCCGCGCTCGGTGACCCGCGCGGCGGCGACCTCGGCCACCACTTCGGCCGGGGTGATCGCGGTGGATTCGACGCAGCCGGTGCAGGTGGCGTCGCCGACGGTGCGGAATCGCACGGTGGCCTCGTAGGGCTGCTCGCCGTCGAGGAGTTGGAGAAAACGGGTGTGCGCCAAAAGCATTCCGTCGCGTTGCAGCACCGGCCTGCGGTGCGCGTAGTACAGCGCGGGCAGCTCGATGCCTTCGGCGGCGATGTAGTTCCAGATGTCCAGCTCGGTCCAGTTCGACAGCGGAAAAACCCGGATGTGCTCACCCGGCCGGTGCCTGCCGTTGTAGAGGTTCCACAGCTCGGGGCGCTGCCTGCGCGGATCCCACTGGCCGTACTCGTCGCGGAAGCTGAACACCCGCTCCTTGGCGCGAGCCTTCTCCTCGTCGCGGCGCGCGCCGCCGAAGACCGCGTCGAACGATCCCTCCTGGATCGAGCGCAGCAACGTCGTCGTCTGCAACCGATTGCGCGAGGCGCGCGGCCCGGTCTCCTCGACCACGCGTCCCGCATCGATGTCGTCCTGCACCCGCCCGACCACAAGGCGCAGCCCCAGGCGCGCCACCGTGGCGTCGCGGTAGGCGATCACCTCGTCGAAGTTGTGCCCGGTATCGATGTGCAGCACCGGGAACGGCAGCGGCGCGGGCCAGAAGGCCTTGGCCGCCAGGTGCAGCATCACCACCGAGTCCTTGCCGCCGGAGAACAGCAACACCGGGCGTTCGAATGTTGCTGCCACTTCCCGGAATATGTGCGCCGACTCGGCCTCGAGCGCGTCCAGATGGGGCAGCTCGTAGGTGCTCGCCGTCGACTTCGCGTACTGGCTCACACCGCAAAACTAGAACATGTTTCGGTTATCGGTCAATGGTTTGTGGCCGCCCGAGCTCGCCGTCACCGCGTCGGCGGCGGCCACCAGCGCCGCGCCGCGCCGCGCGATCTCGGCGCCGGTGATCGAGGCGCCGACGTACATGGTGAGCACCATGTTCTGTCTGCCGTCGCCGTCGTAGGTGGGCGCGGCGAGCAGGCTCACGGCGTGCTCCTTGCGCGGCCGCAGATCCGACCCCAGATAGACCCGCTCGCCGAGACTCGTCACCAGCTCGGCGACAAGTTCGCGCAGTTCGGGTGGTAGATCACGATCGGCGACCCCGGCCAGGAGCGAGTACAGCCGCCGTCCGGCGGCGGTCATGCTCTCCACCAGGAACCCGCGCTCGCGGCACTCGGCGACCACTTGGCGCAGCCGCGCCTCGTCCTGTCGCAGCGGCACCGCCGGCGGCTTGGCCAGCCAGGCCTCGAAGGCGGCGTCGGTGTCCCAGAGCACGTACATCAGGCCGACCGGCGGCGCGAAATGGTAGGCCGCGCCCACCTTGACCAGGCCGGGCCCGGTGCTTTCCAGCACCATGATCTGCTCGCCGACCACGGCCGACGCGGTGCAGGTCGTGCGGTAGCGCGCGGTGAGTTTCTCCAGCTCGACGCGGGCCAGCGCGGAGATCGCGAAACTGTCCTGCGCCACCCGGCCCGCGGCGATCAGCGCCGGTCCGAGCCCGTAGGTGCGGGTATCCGCGTCGCGCACCAGGTAGCCGCCCGCGGTCAGTTCGGTGAGGATGCCCAGGCAGGTCGGCTTGGCCAGGTCGAGCTCGCGGGCGAGCTCGGAGAGCCCGAAGCGTTTGCCGCGCTGCTCGACGAAGAAATCCAGGACCTGAACCACCCGGGCGGTGGGCGCGGACCGACGGCCGACCATTGACCACTCCTAGAACACGTTCTAATCTTTCTCATATCGAAATGTACCAGAGTGGTACATATTTGGAACACCGGAGAGAGCCTCTTGCTGACACAGCCGTTCGCGGACGCCATCGCCGCCGCCGAGCAGATCATCACCGGAGCCGCGCACATCCGTACCGAACAGGACCTCGTCGAGGGCTACGACTATCTGGCGGGCAGCATCCGTGCGTCGCTGCAGATGGCCTGGGCCTATGAGCGGGACTTTCCGTTCTTCGTGCAGTCCACGGGGCCGTACACGAAGATGGGTTTGGACAATCCGGACACTCTCTATTTCCACTCCTACCTGCGGCCGGATGCGGAGTACGTGGTGACCGGCACCCGTGGCACCACCCGCGACCTGAGCTTCCAAGTGCTCAACGGCAACTATTCGCCGGTGGACGTACCCGACAGCCTCACCGCGTTCGACGATCGCGAGCTCGAGATCGGCGCGGACGGGTCCTACGAGCTCCGGTTCGGTCCGAGCGAGGCGCGCCCCGGCTACGTGCACCTGAGCCCCGACGCGGCGATGCTCGTGGTCCGCGAGGTCTACAGCGATTGGTCGACCGAGAAGGCGGGCACGATTCGCATCCAGCGGGTGGACCGGATCGGCGACGCTCCGCCGCCGCTGACCAGGGACGTGCTGACCAAGCGGTACGACGTGGCGGGCAAGATGCTGGTGTCGCGGTTGAAGACCTTCCTCGCTTTCCCGGAGTGGTTCTATCTGAACCTGCCGGTGAACACGCTGACCGAGCCGCGCTCGACGCCGGGCGGGCTCACCACGCAGTTCTCCTCGGTCGGCCATTACGACCTGGACGACGACCAGGCCATGATCATCACGGTGCCGAAATCCGACGCGCCGTACCAGGGCTTCCAGCTCGGCAGCATGTGGTACCTCTCGCTGGACTACATCAACCACCAGACCAGCCTCACCGCCGACCAGGCACACGTGGACCCGGACGGGATGATCCGGCTGGTGGTCAGCGAGCGCGACCCCGGCCTGGCCAACTGGATCGAACGCACCGGCCACCCCAGGGGATATCTGCAGTTCCGCTGGCAGCGGCTGTCCAGGGACATGAAACCCGACGACGGGCCGACCGTGGAGATCGTTGCGGTCGCCGACCTGCCCGAGCGGCTGCCCTTCTACGACCAGGCGCGCGTCACGCCGGAGCAGTGGCGCGAGCGGATCGCGGCGCGGCAGGTGGCCGTCGCGGAAAGGATGCTCGGCTGATGTTGTTGCAGGACAAGGTCGTTGTTGTTTCGGGTGTCGGGCCGGGACTGGGTCGCGCCATCGCCGTGCAGAGCGCGAAGGCGGGCGCGGACGTGGTACTCGCCTCGCGGACGGAGTCCCGCCTGACCGAAGTGGCCAAGGAGATCACCGAACTGGGCAGGCGCGCCGTCGTCGTGCCGACCGACATCAACGACGAGGCCGCGGCGGTCAACCTGGTGGAGACCGCGCACAGCGCGTTCGGCAAGGTCGACACACTGGTCAACAATGCCTTCGCCATCCCGCCCATCGTCGATCTCCTCGATGTCGACCTCGATCAGGTACGGGCGGGCTTCGAGACCAACGTGCTGGCCGCGCTGCGGCTGACCAGGCTGTTCGTGCCCGCGCTCACCGAGACCAAGGGCTCGGTCGTGATGATCAACTCGGCGGTGCTGCGCCACTCACGGCGGACCTTCGGTCCGTACAAGATGGCGAAGGCCAGCCTGCTCGCGCTCGCGCAGAGCTTGGCCACCGAACTCGGGCCGAAGGGCATCCGGGTGAATTCCGTCGCGCCCGGCTATATCTGGGCCGACAACCTGAAGTGGTACTTCAACTACTTGGCGCAGCAGCGGGGGATCACCGCCGAGGAGGTCTACGCCGAGACCGCGAAGACCATAGACCTGCGCAAACTGCCCGAACCCGACGAGATCGCCGACGCGGTCGTGTTCTTCGCGTCCGCCCTGTCGCGCGCGATCACCGGCGCGTGCCTGGACGTCAACGGCGGCGAATACCACCACTAGGAGATGACCGTGATCGGTAGGGACGACGTCGGGACCATCGACGATCTGCATGCCTCGGCGACCAAGGTGGTCGGGCTGGACGATTTCGGTACCGATGACTATCGCGAAGGGCTCGAGGTGCTGCTCGAGTCCTACGCCAAGGACGCCGAACTCACCCCGTTCGGCAACAAGGTGAATCGCGCTTTTCTGCGCGGTGCGCTGATCGCCCGGCTGCTCAGCGAGGCGGCCTGGCAACGTTTTCCAGAACACGCCGACGTGGCGATCGAGCGTCCCATCTTCGTGACCGGGCTGCCGCGATCGGGCACGACGGCGGTGCACCGCCTGCTCAACGCCGACCCGGCGCACCAGGGGCTGGAGATGTGGCTGTCCGAGATGCCGCAGCCGCGCCCGCCGCGGGAGACATGGGCGAGCAACCCCGTGTACCAACGCCTGGCGGCGGCCTACGAGAAGCACCACGTGGAGCACCCGGAATTCATGGGTGTGCATCACATCTCGGCCGACCAGGTCGAGGAGTGCTGGCAGCTGCTGCGGCAGTCGGCGATGTCGGTGTCGTACGAGTGCCTGGCCTACCTGCCCCGCTATTCCGAATGGCTGCGCGACCGAGATTGGACCCCTGCCTACCGCAGGCACCGGCGCAACCTGCAACTGATCGGGCTCCCGGACGCCGGAAAACGATGGGTGCTGAAGAACCCGAGCCACCTGTTCGCCCTGGACGCCATTTTCGAGGTCTACCCCGACGCGCTGATCATCCAAATGCACCGCGATCCGCGTACCATCATCGCGTCGGTGTGCAGCCTGAACGAACAGGCGTCCGCGGGCTGGTCGGAGAAATTCCGCGGCCCGGTGGTCGGCGCGGCACAACTGGACCTCTGGGCGCGCGGCGCGGAACGTTTCCTCACCGACCGCAAGCGACACGACTCGGCACAGTTCTGCGACGTCGACTACGGCGAGTTCGTCGCCGACCCGCTCGGCACGGTCGAGTCGATCTATCGTCACTTCGATCTGCCGTTGACCGAGGAAGCGACCGCCGCGATGACCGCGTTGCACGCCGAAAGCACCTCGGGCGCAGCACGTCCGGCGCATCGCTACACCCTCGATGATTTCGGCCTGACCGCCGAGCAAGTGGACGCCCGGTTCGGGGCGTATCGAGAGGCGCATTTCGCATCGCGCTGACGGTGGTGGTGCGCGCAGGGACCGGGGCCCCCGAATACCAGAATGCCGAGCGCAGCAGGTATCGGTAGGCCCGATGGCCAGAGCATGGCCGCCATCGCCGCGCCGGTCAGTGCCTGTCATCCACCGCTGACCCGCTCGGCCACCGGTGTCGCCGTCACGACCCGCACGACGTGGTACCCGGTCGTGACGGCGAAGACTCCGGAAAGAACCAACCGGAGCACGGTGGCGTCGACCATGTGGACGCGCGGCCCTTGGAGTCGGCTCGCGGCGGCCGTTGGTCGTTGGGGTTGTCCGGGTCAGGGTCGCCGAACCAAAGCGACGGCGTGTGCCGGCCGTATGCGTCGTGCCAGTCCCACCATTCGTAGGGCGGGGTCTGCGGGTACAGCGTGTCTCCCAGCCTGTGAGGTTGGTGGACACCGTCCTTCTCGGACGTCCTCGGCTCACACCGATACGGCGTGAGCGTTGGTTCCCGCGTCATTCGGGCGGGTTTCACCCACACGAGTGTGTGGGCCAGTGCCTTCCCGTCGGCGGACGTTGATGACCGGGGCTCGCGCTTCGGGCTCCCGGACCTGGGATACATGGTGTTTGTCGCCCCAGGTGGCGAGGTTTACCGCGGCATTGTGATCGCGGTCGAGTTCGTGTCCGTTTCCGCACCGGAAAACCCGGTCGGCGAGGGCCAGTTCACGGTTGCGGGTCCGGCAGCGTGAACAGATCTGGCTGGACGGATACCAGCGATCGGCGAGGACAACTGTGCCGCCGTGCCAGGACTGCTTGTAGCAGACCTGGCGGGCGAATTCCGCCCAACCAGCGTCGCTGATCGCCCGCGCCAGGTGCCGGTTGCGTAGCATTCCTGCGGTGTTGAGGTCTTCCAGGACGAGGCGGTCGTGGGTTTTGACCAGCTCGCTGGACCAAATGTGCAGGAAATGGTGGCGAATGTTGCGAACACGCGCGTGATGGCGACCCAGCCGGACGACTGCCTCTCGCCGGTTGTTGGAGCCCTTCGGTTTCCGTGACAACGCCCTTGCGAGACGACGTTGCTTGCGCATCCCGGCCACCAACGCTTTCGGTGGATCAGTGACTCGGGCGACCTCACGGCCGTCTGCGGTCGCGGCGACCAGGAACGCCGACAATCCTCGATCGATCCCTACCCAGCCATCGTGATCCCCATCCGTGCGGGGCGGGTGGCACAGATTCGGATGCAGCTCGGCGGCCTCCACATTCAGCGTGACCCACCACCGACCGGCCCGCTGGCCGAGGGTGGCGAACAGGATCTTCGCCCGACCGGTCGCCAGCATCCGCCGCAACCGGCGCGTGTCCTCATGCACCCGCACGGTCCCGATTCCCGGTAATGTCACCGACCGTGGACAGTCGTTGTCACCCACCCGGATCAACGGGCGACGACCCCCAGAATGCTTGTTGCGCAACCGGAACGATCCAGATGTCGCGGTCTTCTTCTTGAACCTAGGAAACCCGACCCGACTTCCCCTCCGGACGCCGCGACGTGAGTCCGCCCAGCCCGCCAGCGCCCGCCCACAATCGACTGCTGCTTCCTCGAACACCTGCTGGCACACCTGATCACGCCACACCAAACCGGTCACTACCACTGTGGCGGTGCCCTCGGTATCGATAGCGAAGACTCGCCCCGCGTCCTCGGACTTCTTCCAGCGGTTGAAATGGTTGATCAGATCGAACCCCGACCACGGCACTGACACTGCCGGATCGGCCTTGCGGGCATTCAACGCCGACTTCACTGCGGACAAGCACTCGTTGAACGCGAACCGCGCCGCCCCGGCATGCCGCGACAGCACCATCCGCTGCTCGACCGTCGGGTCGAAGCAGAAACGGAAAGACGTGTGCCGCACCACCCCGCCAGCATCCCACCGACCACCGACAACATATGCCCGCATGAACCTCACCGCGGCATTGGCCCTGGTGTCTCCCACTGGACTGGGTGCAGGCTCGGTCGGCTCCGATGCCGGTCTCGACCGGGACAGCCGATACCAACCTCTGGATGCAGCCACTGCCCGACGCGTTGACACGAGAAGCCGCACTTGTCGCCAGGGAAAGCATCCGGCTGGCCGTGGTGACTGCCATGCAGGAGCTGCCCGCGAGTCAACGATCCTGCGCGACGTCGCCCAGTTCAGCGCCGCCGAAGTCGCGGAACTGCTCGAAACCACCCCATCCGCGGTCAATAGCGCTCTGCAGCGGGCACGTGCCCATCTCGCCGACGTCGCCCCCACCGACGAAAACGTGACCGAACCGGAAGACGCCGAACGCCGCGAACTGCTCGACCGCTACTGCGCGGCATTCGAGAACGCCGACCTCGCGGCCCTCACCGAGCTACTGGCGACCGACGTCAGGCTGGAAATGCCGCCGGTGCCGCTGTGGTTCACCGGACGGGACGCTGTGACTCGGTTCCTCGCCAAGCGTGCCTTCGCCGAGCCCGGCGATCTCGTCCTGATCCCGACGGCCGCGAACGGACAACCCGCTGTCGCCGAATACCGTCGCGGCGCAGGCGGCGTCCTGGAAGCCCATTCGATACACGTCATCACCACCGGCGCCGACGGGGTCGCCGCCATCACCGTCTTTCTCGAACCAACGCTGTTCGCCGCTTTCGGCATGCCGCTGAACCATCCGGAGGAGCGCTCAGGCGAATGACTTATGGGCCGAGCGCCACCTCCGGCGAAGCGCATCGTTCAGTCGATGATCGCGGTCGCTTCGATCTCGACCAGATGCTCGGGAACGTCCAATGCCGCAACGCCCAGCAGCGTGCCCGGCGGGACCGGGGTGACCCCCAGCTTCGCGGCCGCCCGCGCTACCCCCTCCAGGAACAGGGGCATCTTGTCGGGGGCCCAGTCGACGACGTAGACGGTCAGTTTCGCCACGTCGCCGAAGGACCCACCCACCTCGGCCAGGGCCGTGCCGATGTTGAGGTAGCACTGCTCGACCTGAGCGGCGAGGTCACCTGCGCCGACCGTGACCCCATCGGCATCCCAGGCGACCTGCCCCGCGATGAAGACCAGCTTCGAGCCGGTCGCGATGGACACCTGCCGGTAGGCATCGACTTCCGGCAATCCGCGGGGGTTCACCAGGGTGATGGCCATGTTGCCTGCCTCCTTGTCATGAGAGCGTGCTCTCTTGTGGTTACTCGGGAACCGTAGGAGAGTGTTCGATGACATGGAAGAACGCACTTTTCAGTGACTGGGGAACCACATGGTGACCAAGCAGTTCAGCGGCTCGCCCAACGAAGCTGATCTGAGGCGCGCGGACTCTTTGGCGCGGGAGATCTTCTCCGACGTCGCCAACAAGTGGGCGCTGCTGATCATCGAGGCTCTGGGCGAACGCACCTTGCGCTTCGGCGAATTGCGGAACGAGATCGAGGGCATCAGCCACAAGATGCTCACCCAGAACCTGCGCATGCTCGAGCGCAACGGTCTGGTCGAGCGAACCGTGCACCCCACGGTGCCGCCGCGCGTCGAGTACACCCTCACCGAGCCGGGCCAAGCGCTCCGCGAGACAGTTCACCGAATGTGCGACTGGACCCACCACTACCTCGGCCACATCGAGGCCTCTCGCCTCCGCTTCGACCCGTGACGGGTGTGGTGCCGCAATCGGCCAGGCCGCGGTCGGCCCCCGTCCCTTCCTGCTCGTTCGACGTCTCGCCCTCCGTCGAAGGCGCGGTGAGGTCGAGCGGATCGAGAGGGCGATGTGCCCCGCTGTGCGGCTGACTGGCCGAATCGGGGCGATCCGGCCAGTCGCCGATGGGATGTCGTCTCGAGGGTTGGTCCAGAGGCTCCTGCACATATAGCTACTAACCTGTAGCTACTGTTGACTAGCTACGATTAAGTAGCTATATTTCCCGTGTGGACGCGACGAACCCCCCGGCGAAAGGTCGCCGCACCAAGTTCGAATTACGCGCCGACTGCCATGCGGCCGTCATCGCGGAGGCGGCTGAGACCGGCGTCGGCCGGCTGGCGATGGAGGGTGTCGCACGCCGGGCGGGTGTCGCCAAGACCTCGCTCTATCGGCACTGGTCGACGGTCGAGGATTTGCTGATCGAGGCGTTGGCGCAGGCGTATCCGGTGGAAGTGCCGTCCCCTGCGGGCGGCAATCTGCGCGGTGACCTGCTGCGGGCACTCGAGCAGTTGACGGAGTGGCTGTCCGGCCCGACCGGATCGGCGACGGCTGCGATATTGAGCGAGCGGCAGCGGCGACCGGACCTGGTCGAGTCGTTGTACCGCAACGTCTTCGACCTGCGCGGCGGACGGTTCACCAGGACGGTTCTCGATCACTACGCGGCGCTCGGTGAGATCGACGCCGGGTTGGTCACGCCGATCGTGAGCGATATCGGCGAGGCACTGGTGATCAAGCACCACATCGACACCGGGCAGTGGCCCGACGAGCGCATCAGGTCGGCCATCGTCGACGAAGCCCTCTTGCCCGCGCTCGGATTCCCACTTTCGACCAAGCGGAAGGCGAAATGACAAGCGCACCAGCGCGTTCGGTCCACGTGGACTGGGCCACGACCACCGGCACCTCATGCACCACGCTGACCACGCACCTGTGGACCGCACCCCCGCTGCGGCGCGGTTCACCGATCCACGACAAGGCATTCGACGCGTTGCGCGCGCTCGACGCCGACCTCGTTCGGTTCCTGCCGTGGTTCTCGCACCCGCGTATCGCTGTCGCCGAGCTGGCTGCGCCGACGGCGACCGAAACATACTGGGATTTCGACCTGCTCGATCCCCTGGTCGAGGACTTCATGGACGCCGCAGGGGGTCGGCCGGTCGTCGCAAACTTCGCGACCATCCCGGCCTGGATGTTCCGGACCGACGAACCGGTAGCCGTAGCGGAGGACCCTGATCAGATTCATTGGGACTACGAGCAGGGCACCGAATTCAGCGATCCGACTCTCGCCGAGGTCGCGGACTACTTCTACCGCGTCGCCAGCTGGTATATCGCGGGCGGGTTCACCGACGAACTGGGGCGCAGGCACGAGTCCGGCCATCACTATCGCTTCGCATACTGGGAAGTTCTGTGCGAGCCCGATCTCGGGCACCGGATCCCGCCGGAGCTCTACACGAGGCTCTACGACGCTGTTGTCGAGCGCCTCAGGCCATTGGACCCCGATATGAAGTTCGTCGGGCTGTCGCTGAGTCACATGCACCGCGACCCCGAATACTACTGGCATTTCCTGGATCCGGCCAACCATCGGTCCGGTGTCCCGGTCGACGCATTCTCGTACCACTTCTACGCGTCGCCGGAGATCGTCAACCCATTCGGCCCGGAGGGCAATGCGCCGTCCGCGCACTGGCGCGACATCTTCTTCGCGCGAGCCGACGGATTCCTCGAACAAGTGCGGTTCATCGATTCGATCCGGCGCAGGTTGGCCCCGGACATCAAAACGTTCATCAACGAGCTGGGTACCTACGCCCCCGATGTGATGAATCCCGCCCCCGAGATCCCGGACGAGTACTGGGCATTGAGCGCCGCAGTCCAGTCCTACCTGTGGGCCGAACTGGTCGCATTGGGGATCGATCTGGTCGGGATCGCCGAGTTCATGGACTACCCCGGCATGATCCCCGGCACCTCGCTCATCGACTGGGAAACCGGCGCACCGAACCCGCGATACCAGGCACTGGAACTACTGCTGCGCCACTTCGGCCCAGGAGACTCGCTCGCCGTCACCACCACCGGATTTCCCGACCCACGGATGCACGCCCAAGCCTTCGTCACCGGATCCGGTGAACGAAAGCTCGCACTGATCAACAAAACCGACGCGACGATCGCGGTCACCGTTGATTCCGGATCCGTCGTAGAGCAGATCGGCACCAAGGGTCTCCATACCGCGGTTATCACCGATCCTGTCGTGACACTCGACCCCTTCGCAACCGCGGTCGTCAGCTATCGACGATGACGTCGAGCTACGGCTGATGGGATCCCTTCAGGTGCCGCTCCACCGACTCGACCTTCGATGTGATCGCGTTTGCCGACCCGGGGCGCACATCGCCCTTGAGCACGATGCTGCAGCGTGGTGCTACTTCCATGACGGCGTCTATCGCTTGCTTGATGACCGCCATGACCTCATCCCATTCCCCTTCGATGGTAGTGAACAGGGCATTGGTCTCGTTCGGTAATCCACTGGCGCGTATTACGCGTACCGCTTCGGCCACTGCGGCACCGACACTTTCGCCCGTCCCTATCGGGGTTACGGAGAAGGCGATGATCACTATGACTCCTATGTTGCGTTGGTCATCGACTGCGCGGTCGTCAATATTTCCTTGATACCGAGCCGCAACTCGAGCTGACATACTCGTCGATTTTAACGAAACGACAACAGGCCGCGCGGTTACCCGGGCCTGTTTGTCTGTAGCAGTGACGGAATGGTTAGTAGGGAACCCTCACGAAGTCGGCCAGTTCTCGGACTTCTGCCGTCAACGTCCGTCGCTTCTCGATCATCCTTGCCAGGATGTCACGCGCAAACCGCTGCTTCACAAGCCATTCCGGCAGCTCTCGGCGAATCTGCTGAAGCACAGCCAACGCTTCGGCGTACTGCCGCATAGACGCGTGTGCTGCCGCGACGTCGAGGCGGTGACGTTGCCACGGCCACGGGAGCGGGTATTTCGTACCCTCCAGTTGTGCAGCAATCGCCAGTGTCACTTCTGGTTTATCGACGACCATCGCGTTCTCAGCCGCAAGCATTTGCACCGTGACCGGTCCAAATGCGTGCAGCAAACCATCCTTGGAGTCGTGCTCACCGTGACGGATCGCCATCCCCGCGACGCGCGCGAACGCCAGCGCGTCGTCAGCCTCACCGGGCCGGTTGTCACGTATCGCCGCCGTGGAGACGCGTTGCAGCATCAGTCCCCAACTGGCGAGATCTTCCCGCGAAGCCTTCGAAATCCGCCGCGGTTCGAGATCGTCCGCCCATTTGGTCGCTACCTCCCGCGCCTTGGCCAGATCGCCTTTTCTGATCCAGCGCCAGCAATCCGCATCCGCCAACGGCGCAGCCGTGCGGAGGTCCGGCGCATCATCCAGCGCCAAGGCGATAGCGTGATCAGCCGCCTCGAACTGCCAGGTTAGGCACATCTGCCATGCCACCATCTGGCGTATCCGCGACCGCAACCTACGTGCATCGGTTGTGCCCGAATCCGCCGCGGACACCAGATAATCCGCATCCCGCAGCATCGGCACAAGCTGTGGTGCAAGTTCAGCGAAGCGACCTCCGCGGAACAACGGCTTAGCTTCTGCGAACGTCGCACTGACACCTGCAATAGTAGGCGGCTCAGTGAACTGATCGACCGGGTAGATACCGGCCAAGGCTTGTCGAACTTCAGCCCACAGCTCGACATCTGTCGCTTCGGGATCGGCCGCATCCGGCTTGACGATCAAGGCGGACGTTTCAACTCGAAGGGCAGTCGCCAGCCGTCGCGCTGTCTCGGTTCTCGTCGATTCCTGTACTCGCTGCTCGAGCAGCCTGATCAGCTGAACCGACACACCGGATCGTTCTGACAGCTCGGTCTGAGTGAGCCCGCGCCGTTTGCGGATACTGCGCAGGCGGTCCCCTAGTTGTGCGCCCATACGCCAACGGTACGCGGGCACAAGCAACTCCGTGATACCTCGGAATTAGTAGTTTGCAGCATCGCTGCTCAGTACTGCCATTGTGGCTGCTAAGGCAAGCCCTGAGGCTGGATTTGGCCCCGCCGCCGGGTTGATATCGCGCCCGCATCGGCGCCGGGTGCCTACCACGTTGAATCAAGCACAGGGAGGGGCGTATGGATTCACCGGATCAGGTTGCGAACACCCCGTTGTCGGTGTGCCACTTCTATCGGCAGGTGTGTGGTCTGCCCGCAGAGGTCGAACCGGCGCATCTAGGCCGGATCGCGCTACGGACCGGCAGCGTCTGCGGTTTGGTGATGCCCGCCTTCGTCGGCTGGGAAGTCAAGGCGTGGATGCAGCGCCACGGCCACCGGGTGGGACCGGTCCTGACCCATCCACGCTCACAGCGTTGGACGTTCCTGACCGGCCCGGACTTGCCGAACGATATCGGCTTGTTCGCCGAGCTGTCCCGGCTGCACGTGTCCATCATCCGCAGCGGCGGCACCGTTGTTTTGCCTGGACCTGGCCAGCGACCGGGCTTGTTCCGTGCCTGGGTGCACCCACCGCGTGACGCGTTTCGGCCCTCCGGCTGCATCGTGGTCGGCGCGATCCGCGGATGCGTCCAGCGGCGCATGCAGAGGCGTCGGAGGGCGGTGGCCTATGCCTGAGCACACGACCAGCCCTGTTCCGCAGGGGTGCGGCCCGAAGTGTGAGCCGTGGATCAGCGTATTCCATTGCGGCATGGTGGCATTCAACGATGCGACCGGTGCTTTGTTGTGGGTGAAGTGCCCGTCGTTCCAGTGCTTCGGGCAGCGAGTGCCGATCATCAACGGACGTATGGCCTCCCACGACTCGCCGATGGACACGCCCTACGGCCAGAAATGCCCCTGGATCGGCATCCGGGTAGTCGATGACCGCGCCCCATACGGTTACCCCGCCGCAGGTCAGCCCTCGAATGACCCCCGCCTCGCCGCCCACCGGCCCCAGGCCCGCCAATGACCGACGAGGAGGACCGCGCCGCCGCCGAAATCGACGTCCTCACCGACGTGCTGACCACCGTCGTCTCGTGCACGGACGGTAAGGGCATGACCGGCGCCGCTCGTGTGCGTGTGTTCGCGCTGGTGATCTACGAACTGATCGCCAGCGCCCGAACCGTGCCCGCGCCGGACACCGGACGGCTGTACGCCGCGCCGATCCTCGATCCGATCCTCGACAGCGTGCCCGCCGCCGAGGAACTGACCGTGCTCGATCTACTCATACCGGTACTCGTCGCACAACACGACAACCCCGACCCCAGGTAGATACCCCCATCCCCAGACCGCCCCGGCGCGCAAGGCCCTTGCGCCCGGCGCTCATCCCCGGGGCACCAAGGAAGGCTGCGCACATGTGCGGGACCCGCTTCGGCATGCCCAACCGAACCCGCCCGCCTTCCCCACCCCTGGCCCCGCCATACCGAGCCGAGGAGACCCGTACCAGTGCTGGACCGCCACCACCGCACCGCCACACCGCCACGCGCCCCGACTCACCCAGTTCGGCCCGCGCGACGATCTCTGCATCCCGAGGAACCAGACGTGCATCTGGCGATCTCACTGCACGGCATACAGTTCGACTTCACCGCATGCCTCTCGGCCGCAATCGAGTTCGTTCACGAGCAGCAGACCCACCACTACGCCGACGCCGTCACCATCGACCTGCACGACACGCGCACATACCCGCGCCTGCCCAACGAGCGACTGTATGTGCAACCGTGACCTGAGACACTGACCTGCCCACACCCAGGTCTAAAGGGACAGTCGAGAGGAAAACCATGAGCGAACGGCCCTACACCGCAGCGGAACTCGAACGGATCGCAGCCGACCAGCAAGACCCGCGCTGGATGGAATGGTTGAGCCATATGTCCGAACGAATCGGCCAATTCCTTGATGTCACCGTGCCCGACATGCCGGAGAATCCATGGTCCGCCGCAGGATTGGATCATGCTGAAGCAGCCGCGCTTCGGATCTTCCCGACCATGGAATCGGTTGATCTGCTGGAAAACCGCGACATCGCCGACCAGTTCCATCGCTACCTCGGTGAGGTATTTCGCCGGAACTTCGAAGGCGAATGGCGCAACGTGCCGGACTACGACGATGACGACAACCCGAAGGGATTCGGCCCAGTCATCCGATTGCCCTACAACCCGGAATATTTGGCCGTCGTCCAGCTACTGACCGCCACCATGTTCCGGCGGACCGGAAACCAATGGAGTCGGATATTCGGCTACCAAGCCGAGGATTACGAGATATGGAAAGTCGGGAGAACCTCCCCGCAAGGGTGAGCACTCGCCCTGAGCAGGGGGAATCGTCGTGGACGACGAGCAGGAACGCTACAAGAAATATGTCATCCGCCAATGGTTCAAAGGAAAACGAGCACGCTCGATCGAAAACTGGCGGAAGGAAAGCAAGCGGAGGGGCAACGCGCGCGAATTCGGAAACCTGTTCCGCGATGGAATGACTCAGATTCTCGGCCGCACCGAGGACCGAGGCTGGAAAACAGAGGTATACCGAGCAACCGACCAAGGTCGACGCTATGACGACTCGGCACACAAAAAGCTCGCCCACTCTATGGAATTCAAAGCCGGGAAACTCGGCGCCGACGCCGTGCGGCAGCTCGAAAAAGACGAACACGGCCTCAAGACCGGTCGCACCATCGAATGGTACATCGCGCCTACATCCACGATCAGCCGAGAAGCGGCCGACAAAATCCAGGAACTGAAGACAAAGTACCCAGACCAGTTTCAGGTTATAGTCGTCTCTCGCGAGCAATTCGCGCAGGCGATCCAGATCGGCAAGGAGCTGGCAAAGGCCCGCGAGGCACAACAGCTCCAGATAGCCCGCGAGAACGAGATAGCCCGCAACCTCGAGGCGGGCAAGCAGCTCGAAGTCAAGAAGGCCGAGCTACGCAAGCAGGTCGAAGAACAAGCCCGCCAACTACAAGTAGCACGCGAACGCGGACGCGCTGTCGAGGTCGAACCACTGCGCGCGGCGCACGCGAAGATGCTCCAAGACCTCGAAAAGATACGCGAGGCCGAACGAGAGCAAGCCCGTGAAATGCTCCAGGCAGCCGGACACACCCCACAACAGATCAAGGCCATGGAAACGGTGCTCGAACAGGGCCGGGAGGACCAGCGGAAAGACGTGGTATAGGGCATCGAAGCGATCGCCGCCACGGTCGAACGCGAAGACCAGGCCCGCGCGGCCTCCCAGGCCGCCGAGCAAGCCCGCGCACAAGAGCGAGCCGCCCGTGAGGCAGCCGAGAAGGAACGCGCCGAATACCTCGCCCGCCTCCAACAGCAAGGCATCCCCGGCGAAGTCGTCAAAATCCTCGGACTAGGCCAAGCCGAAGCACCTTCTGCCGCCGTCCAGCGCGACCCGGACGGCCGAGCGCCACGAGTCCAACGCGGTGGCAGGCATGGACCCGAGCGAAGCCGCGGAATCAGCCGCGACCGCTGACAGGCATCACTGGCAACCGCATCATGCGGCGGCCTCTGTCTGGCGGCGCGCTTGTTCTCTTGAACCCTCCGCAGGTCAGGGTTGGCCGGGTTTGAGCACGACGAAAAGACCGTTGGCCTCCGCGCACAGGCGCTCGCCGTCGTGCAGGGTGGCGCGGACGTACACCTTGCGCCCTTCCTGGCGTTCGGCCCACGTGCGCACCTTCAGTTCGGTGTTCAGCGGGGTGATGGAGCGGTAGTCGACGGTGAGGGAGGCGGTTCTGGTTACCGCGCCCGCGTGGACGGCGGCGGCCATGCCGAGTAGGTCGTCGAAGGCGATGGCGATCTGGCCGCCGTGGGCGGCGCTGTTGCCGCCGAGGTGGAAGGTGCGGAAGGTGATGCGGGCGTCGACGCCGTGCTTGTCGACGTGGTCGATGAAGAAGGGTGGCAGCGTGATGTTGCCGCGGGCGGGCAGGTCGAAGCGGGTCCAGTTCGGGGTCGACCACTCGTCCACGAGGGCGTCGTCGAGCTTGTCGTTCAGCTGCTTGAGCAGGCCGATCGCCTCTACCGCCAAGTCGTCGGAGGGACTGGCCAGGCGGACACGGTCCATCAGGCCGCGGACCTGTTCGATGAACTGGCCGTAGTGGGGCCCGCCGCGGGAGATGTCGTCCTTGGCGGCCTCGTGGGCGGCGACGAGCTCGGTCATCGGGCGGAACCCGCCCTCGTGGTGCTCCTTGCTCGGCAGCGCGTCGCCGGTCTGCGGTTCGTTCATGAGAACACGTTATAGGTTGTGTGGTGAATGTTCGCTGGGTGGGTGCCGGGCCATCCAGTAGCGCGCTGTCGCCGCAGAACGGGCGCTGCCGGGGGCCGCCGGACTTGTCCATCTTCAGCGCGCGCCAGCCGAACGAAGGCGATGCGGCCGCCTAGGCTGGTGCGCTATCGGCTATCGCGTACCTCCCGGTGACGCGCGGTTCCGGCGGTCGAGTGCGGGACTCGACCTCGATCGACATCTTCGTCTGGTGAAAGGCTATGTGCCCATGGGTGTTACGGCGGTCGTCTTCGACATGGACGGCGTCCTGATCGACTCCGAGCCGGTGTGGGAGCGGGTGCGGCGCGCGTATGTCGCGGAAAAGGGCGGCCAGTGGCTGCCCGACGCCCAACGGCGGCTGATGGGGATGAGCACCGGTGAATGGTCGGAGTACCTCAGCGGTGAGCTCGGCGTCGGCGAGCCGCCGGAGACCGTCGCCCGTGAGGTTGTCGACCGGATGGCCGAGCGCTACGACGAGGGCGTCCCGCTGCTGCCGGGTGCGGTCGAGGCCGTGCAGCGGATCAGCGAACACTGGCCGCTCGGACTGGCCAGCTCGTCGCCCCGTGCCCTGATCGACAGTGTGCTCGCCCGCACCGGTCTGATCGAATTCTTCACCGTCACGTTCTCCACCGAGGAGGTCGATCGGGGCAAGCCCGCGCCGGACGTCTATCTGACGGTCGCGACGTTCCTGCGTCAGCGGCCCACCGACTGTGTCGCCGTGGAGGATTCGAGCAACGGGCTGCGCTCGGCTTACGCGGCGGGCATGCGCGTCATCGCGGCCCCGCGTCCGGAATACCCGCCCGCCTCCGATGCGCTGCGATTGGCCTCCGCGGTGATCTCCGATCTCGGTGAACTCACGCCCGCGCTGGTCGAGACGCCGAGGACCGGGGCGCCGGAGTAGTCAGCTTCGGTAGGAGGTCAGCAGGGTGCGGGCGGCGGCGGTCACGTCGTCTTCCAGCCATTCGGGCAGTGCCGGGGCGTGGGCGTGGCGACGCAGCGCCGCGTAAGGAAGGTCGACGATCGCGCGGGTGACCGCGTCGATTTCGCGCTCGCCGTCGCGGCCGAACAATGCGTGCGTGACGCGACGCAGATGCTCGATCAAGGGTGCGTTCATCTCGGCCAAGGTGGCGTGGAACTCCACGTCGGGGCCGCCGTCGAGCAGATCGCTCGGCCGCAGATTCAGCAGAAGCCTCGCGTCCTCGGGCAATTCGCGCCCGAACCGCAGGGCGGCCCGCGCCATCGCGACACCGGCCTCGACCGGGTCGGACTCGTCGGCCGCGGCGAGGGTGCGGTCCTGGAAACGCCGCAGCGCGCGCAACCATGCGGCGGTGAGCACGCCGTTGCGGTTGCCGAAGCGGTGATACAGCGTGCCCACCGGAGCGCCGCTGGCCTCGGCGATCGCCGACACGCTGGCCGCGCGGGGTCCGTCGGCGAGCACCAGGGTGCGTGCTGCGTCGAGGATCACGTCGGTGTCGTGCTTGCGGGGTGGTGCCATGTACTAGTACGTTCCTTCTATATGGAGCGGTTGTCCTATATAGATGAGCATGCCAGATCGGTCGACGCGAATCGGGATCGAGCGTGGAAAGCGGTGCTGAAAGTGGTCTGCAAAGATCCGCACGATCCGTCGTCGGTGGGCGGCGGATTCGCCCTGGAATCCGCCGAGGAGCCGCGTCGCTTGGCGCTGCGGGGCGAGCACTGGTTCTCGAAGTACCAGTTGATCTTCGAATTGGACGAGGAGGGTCCGAGCCGGACGCGTGTCCGCGCGCGGAGCTTCGCCGAATTCCCGGGACTGTCCGGCAAGGTCTATCGTGCCCTGGTCATCGGCACCGGCGGCCACCGCATGGCGGTGCGTGGGATGCTGCGTCGCATCGCGGCAGCGGCATGATCCCCGGGAGGGTGTGGGGCGCCACCGAGGCCGAGCGTGAGGCACCGCTACCGTGCGATGAACGGCAGCCCGGTGGATTTCAGGCCGACCGCGCGATCAGCATCGCGGCGCCGCCCGCGCTCGTTTTCGCCTGGCTGTGCCAGTTGCGCATCGCTCCCTACAGCTACGACCTGCTGGACAATTTCGGCAAGTCGAGCCCGCGCCGGCGCGATCCGGCACTCACCGAATTGGCAGTGGGACAGCGCTTCATGTCCCAGTTCGACCTGGACTCCTTCGTGCTCGGCCGGCACATCACGCTGATCACCGGCAGTATCTGTGTCACCTATGCGGTGCGTCCCGAAGGGACGGGGACCAGACTGGTGGTCCGGATCCGCTTCGGCGGACCCAAACCCGTCGCGGTGGCGCTGGCGCTCGGTGACGTCATCATGATGCGCAAACAGTTGCTGAACTTGAAGGAACTCGCCGAGGCCGAATACCGCTCCGGCTCGCCGGAGGACACGGCTCGGCACTAGGTCGCGATCAGTTGCACCGTTCGACCAGGTCGAACTTCATCTGCTCGAATCCCTCCGGCACGATGTCGCGCACCGACACCAGGGCATACGCCCAAGAGCCCAGGAGGGTGTGGTCGCCGACGGTGCGGCCGGTGTCCGGTGCGGGTTCCGCGGTGAGCAGAGGCAATGGGTGGATGCGATGACGGGCGTCGTTCTCCAGCACCGTCGCCTTGTCCACGAAGACCCGCAGGTCGTGATTGAGCAGGTAGCGGCCGACGGCGCCGTGCTCGGGCGCTACCAGTGCCGCGACGGAATTCGCTGTCCGGTAGAGGTTTTCGCCGTCCGGTTGACCTCGCGGAGCCGCCTGACCAGCCCACACCACCCGGGCGGGCGTTTCGAGCAGCCGCTCGACTCCTTGGACGAGGTGGTGGCCGATCCTGGCGTGTTCCATGAGCTTCGCGCCCGCCTCGACGTAGCCGAGCAGGCGATGGTCGTCGGTGCAGAGTACTGCTCGATAGAGCTGCCACACAGAGCTGGATTCCCTTCGGCGATAGGCGCTTTCGTTGCATGCTCACACGCCTTTGCGGTGTGGCGATTACAGCGGCGTTACCACCGTGGTGCGGCTGGGCGAGATCGGTTACTGCGACGGCCACGCCGTCGGTCTGCGGGCCGCGCGGGCGGTCCAGCGTCCGTCGTCGTAACGGACCTCGACCGGGTGGGCGAAGGCGGTGGTGATGTTTTCGGTGGTGATCGTCTCCAGCGCGGGTCCCGCCGCGACGGTGTGGCCGTCGGCAATGAGCAGGGCGTGGGTAGTCGTGCTGGGCAGTTCCTCCAAGTGGTGCGTGACGAGGATGGAGGCGACGTCCGGATGGGTCCGGTCGAGAGTGTCGATGGTGTGCAGCAGTTGTTCGCGTGCGGCGACGTCCAAGCCGGTGGACGGCTCGTCGAACAGCAGCAGCCGCGGCTGCGCGATCAGGGCACGCGCGATGAGCGTGCGTCCGCGCTCGCCCTGGGAGAGGGTGGGCCAGATCTCGTTCGCCTTGCCGGTCAGGCCAACGGTGTCGATGATCGCGTCGGCGCGGCCGAACTCGTCCGATGTGGGTGTCCAGCGCATCGGCGTATCGATCGTCGCGGTGAGGCCGGTCAGCACCACTTCGCGGATCGTCAGCGGTGAGCGCAGCGGGTGGCGCGGGTTCACATGGCCGATGTGGCCGCGCAGGCGCTGTAGCTCGACGCGGCCGAGCTCCGCGCCGAGCACGCGCACCGAGCCAGAGGTGGGGAAGGTGACCGCGCCGCAGAAGCCGAGCAGGGTGCTCTTGCCCGCACCGTTGGGGCCGAGCAGCGCCCAGCGTTCGCCCGCGCGCACGGTGAGCGAGATCCCGTCGATGATCTTCTTGCCGTCGCGGCGGAACGTCACGTCGGTCAGTTCGAGCACCGGGTCGGTCATGTAAAGGCTTCTTTCAGCGCGGTCAGGTGGGTGCGGCTGTATTCCGCACTTGCGGTAGGGCTTCGGGCGGCGAGCGCGTCGGCCGAGCGCGGGCCGTCAGTCGCCGGTGAGACCATCGATCCGCTCGCGCAGCAGATCGGCGTGCCCGTTGTGCCGGGCGTACTCCTCGATCATGTGCAGGTACACCCAGCGCACGCTGTAGTCGTTGTCGCTCCAGCGGTGCCGGAAAGTGTGGTCCAGCGGCAGCGCCGCGACGGCGGCGTCGGCATTCGCGATCTCCGCTCGGAAGGCGGCGAACGTCGTCCCGGGATCGGCGTCGGCGATGTCGTCGAAGTCGCCGTCCGGGTTGTCCTCGGAGCAGTAGACGTACGCGAGGTCTTGACCAGCGGCGGCGCGGCGGAACCAGCCGCGCTCCACTTCGGTCAGGTGCCGGACCAGGCCGAGCAGTGACATGCGTGAGGGTTCGACGCCGCGAATCCGGAGCTGGTCACCGGTCAACCCGGCGCACTTCCACAGCAGGGTGTCGCGCTGCCGGTCGAGCAAGGCTTGCAGCATGGTGCGCTCCTCGGCGACCAGCGGTGTCACGGCGCGTTCGAGGTCGGGCGCGGTCCACGTCACGCGCTCGACCATAGCCCCGCCCCCGCCCACCGAGCACACGATTATCCTCGCTCAGAACATGCCGTGCGGAATCTCCGCTGGTTCGGGTACCGGCTGCACGACATCCCAGTGCTCCACGATCTTTCCGTCGACGAAGCGCCAGATGTCGGCGACGGCCACGCCACGCTCATCGTCGGGCGCAACCATGCGGTAGTGCATGACCACGTACTCGTCGTCGGCGATTACGCGGGCCAGCTCGAGGCGGGAACCGGCCACGGGAGCCTGCGCGATGAACTCGATGAAAGCGTCTTTGCCGGAGGGGTTTCCGGGACTGTGCTCGATGAAGTCGTCGTGCAGCAGAGTGCGGAGCACCTCGATGTCGCCCGCCGCGAACTCCATGAATCCGCGCAGAACCAGTTCTTTGTTGCGTGCTGCCACGTTGTTGTCCGTCATGCCGACGAGACTGGCAGCGGCCCGGTGGCGGCGTCGATTACCTGCCATGTAATGGCGGACGCAACCATAGCGCCGTGATACTGGGCCGATGATCGGTGAGCGGGGAGTCGGCGAGCTGCTGCGGGAGTGGCGGCACCGGCGGAAGTTGAGCCAACTGGATCTGGCCATTCAGGCGGACGTGTCCGCCCGGCACGTCAGTTTCGTCGAAACGGGGCGGACAATACCCAGCCGATCCATGGTGCTGCACCTGGCCCAGCAGTTGAACGTTCCGCTGCGTGAACGCAATCGCCTGCTGATCGCCGCTGGGCACGCCCCTGAGTTTCGCGGGCGCGACTGGAGCGATCCCGCGCTGCGGCGTGCCCGCGACGCCGTCCAACGAGTGCTGCACCTGCACGAGCCGTACCCGGCCCTGGCTGTCGACCAGCGCTGGAACTTGGTACAGGCCAATGGCTGCGTGCGGGTGTTCTTCGACGACGTCGACCCGGCTTTGCTCGAAGCACCGATCAACATGATGCGACTCGGTCTGCATCCCAATGGATTCTCCTCCCGGCTTCGTAACCTGGAGCAGGTCCGCGCCTTTCTGC
Source organism: Nocardia sp. Marseille-Q1738 (assembly GCF_965283145.1). Classification (NCBI taxonomy): domain Bacteria; kingdom Bacillati; phylum Actinomycetota; class Actinomycetes; order Mycobacteriales; family Nocardiaceae; genus Nocardia; species Nocardia sp. Marseille-Q1738. Next base: position 456,732 of record NZ_CBDIMS010000005.1, read on the forward strand.
TGCCCAGGCTGGCTCGCCAGGTCATGACCACCGGTGATCCCGAACTCGCAGCGCTGCACGAGGAGCTGCGGTCCTACGGTCTCGCGCGTACCGCCGACAGCGATCACGGCGCCATCACGCTGCCGATCAGGCTGTGCCACCGCGACGTCGAACTGTCCTTCTTCAGCACGATCACCACCTTCGGTACGGCCTTCGACATCACCCTCGACGAGATAGCGGTGGAGGCATACTTCCCGGCCGACGACGAAACCTCGGCATATCTGCGCGAACTCGCGGTGGCGGTTCGTCGGCGTGAATGCCTCGGTCAGTCGTAGAGCGCCTGGCGTGCCCGCCGGTACTGCGCGCGAATCCGCTGCCCGACCTCGGCGTCGGCCGGAGCGGGTACCTCCGCGACCGTGCGCGCCTGCCAGGCGGGCGGTCGGGGCGCGCCACTGAGCGCCCACGCAGCCTGTCGGGCGGCGCCCAGCGCGACGTACTCGGCCGGTTGCGGCACCGTCACCGTGACACTGAAAACCTGGGCGGCGATCGCCGCGACGAGCGGCGAGCGGGCGGCGCCGCCGACGAGCAGCACCCGGCGCGGCGTCACGCCGATGCCGGTGAGATGCTCCAGCGCGTCGGCGAGGTGGCAGAGCATGCCCTCGTAGGCGGCGCGGGCGATGGTAGCGGGACGCATGGCGTCCGGGCGCAACCCGTGCAGACTGCCCGTGGCATGCGGCAGGTTGGGCGTGCGTTCACCCGCCAGATAGGGCAGCAGGACCACGCCGTCCGCGCCCGGTGGCGCCTGTGCGGCAAGCGATTCGAGGGTGGGCAGGTCGACGCCGAGCAGGTCTGCGGTCGAGGTCAGGACGCGAGCGGCGTTGAGCGTGCAGACCAGCGGGAGGAACGCGCCGGTCGCGTCCGCGAATCCGGAGACCGCGCCGCTCGGGTCGGCGCAGGCGCGGCTGGAGCGGGCGAAGGCCGTCCCGCTGGTGCCGAGCGAGACGACCACGTCGCCTTCGGCGATGTCCAAACCGAGTGCGGCCCCCGCGTTGTCTCCGGTTCCCGCGGCGACCAGGGCACCCCACGGCGCCCGACCTGCCGGTTCGGCGGGATCGAGCACTCTGGGCAGCGCTGGTGTGCGTCCGCGAAAGGCCATGGTGAGCAGGTCTTCGCGGTAAGCGCCGCTGTTGGGTGACCAATACCCGGTGCCGGAAGCGTCGCCGCGGTCGGTGGTCGGCTCCGGCATGCGTCCTGGATCGCCGCCGCGCAGCCGCCAGGTCAGGTAGTCGTGCGGCAGGAGGACCCGCGCGGTGCGGTCGGCGAGTTCCGGCTCGTGATCGGCCATCCAGCGCAGTTTGGCGATGGTCAACGCCGCCACCGGTACGTTGCCGACCGCGTCCGCCCACGCCTGCGGCCCGCCCAGTTCCGCGATCAATTCCTCGGCCGCCTCGGCGGAGCGAACGTCGTTCCACAGCAACGCGTCCCGCACCGGAAGGCCCGTGGCGTCCAAGGCGACCAGACCGTGCTGCTGCCCCGCGACGGCGATCGCATCGACGCCGTCGAGCAATCCGGCGCCCGCGGTGCGCAACGCGTCCCACCAAGCGGTGGGGTCGACCTCGGTCCCTGCGGGGTGCGCCGCATGCGCTTGGTGCAGGACCGCACCGGTGTCGGCGTCGCAAACGACCACTTTGCACGATTGGGTGGAGCTGTCCACCCCCGCGACCGTCGTCATGCGTCCAGCCCCGATCCGCTCCGGATCCTAGCCCCGATCTGGAACCTTCCAACCGTTTCCAGCACAGCCATATCCATACCTTGCATCCGAATCGCCGCGCCACGGCGCATTTCGGGTAACCGGCCATCCCATCGGGCACACTGACGCAATGAGCATCGACCCCACCGACGTGCGCATCCGCGCGGGAGACGGGACGCCGCTGCTGGAACTCACCGAGAACGCACTCGGCGACCTGCTGGACGAACCGCCCTGCCCGGACCAGGCCATTCTCGAGCTCAGCCGCGCCGACCTGCACGACATCCGGGCCACGCGCCTGCCCGACGGCGTCTACGAACTGGAGCACCGGGCCGGGTCGACGACCCAGTCCTTCCAGATGTACACCTCCGACCCGGTGCTGGTGCGGGACGTGCTGTGGTCCTGGCTGTCCGGCGATCCGTGGTGGCACGAGGCGGTCGCGTGGTACCCGGTCGATCCGGCGATCGCGGAACTGCGCGCCATGCGGGACGAAATCACCGGACTGCTGGACGGCCTCACCGCGATGGACGATCTGACCGCGGGTATCGACGCTGCACTGGCCCGCGCTGACGAGCTCCTGGCGCCGGACTTCCCGGAATCGGATACGCCGGAGTCATCGGCTCAGGACTGATACCACCACGCGGTCGTCGCGATCTCGGCGTCATCCAGCGGCAGATACGTTTCCGCGTCCCGCCACCCGAGCGCCTGCACGGTGACGCGCACATCGCGCTCGAAACAGATCGGATCGCGCACGTGCCAGCGATACATCCCGAACCGCTGGTCCGGTCGATAGATTTCGTCCGGCGGCAGTATCTGATGCAACCCGAGATATGGGGTGCAATATGTCCGATATGCCCCGTCGAGGTCGAAATTCCAGGCCCCACCGAAATAATCCTCGGTGCCTGTCCCGCAAATAGTGGGGTGCTCGGCGTCGCCGTCGAGATAGAACTTGACTTCGCCTTCGCCCCACCAACCCGGCGCGCCGGGTCGAATGGCGAGATAGGTGCCGACGTAGCGGCCGGGCCCCGGCACCATGTCCAGAATCGTGTGCACGGCCGGATTGCCCAAGCGGGCCGTACGCGACCACCGGGTGTGCAGATAACCGGCGGCGTCCGGAACATCCTCCTCGGTGTAGGTCGCTTGGTAGTAGACCGGAACTTCCCGGCCGCAGCGGTTTTCCAGCGTGATCCGCGCCCGGTGCCGAAACGGCATGGGCCAGTAGCTGTTCAGGCCACCCGCGGGCGCGACAACCACCATTTCCGAGCTGAGCAGTGCCAGCTCGCCCCATCCGTTGCAGAAGAAGTCGCCGAGCGGCAGCTCGATCGCGGGCCGCGGCGCGTCGTCCCAGTACATGCGCAGCGCCAGCGAGCGCAGCACGGAGCGCTCGGTGGTCAACCAGAAGTGCCGGATCACTCCCGGGCCGGAAACGTCGGCCAGCGTGGCGTTTTCGCCGTCGGCGAGCGCGATCGAGGGCGATACCTTCCACCCGGCGCCGAGCAATCGAGCCGCGTGCGCGCCGGTGCCGTCGAGCGCGCGTGCGCCTGCGCCGGGTGCTCCGGTGGGATTCTCGGCGCTGACCGACCGCGTTCGCGCGCCGTCCAGCCGCCACAGATCCGCGCCCGGCGTGGTCACAGTCCTGGCCAGCCGTATCGGGCCGAGACCGGCGCGAGTCCGGCCCGGCGTGTGGTGGTGGAGGCTCCCGTGGTGGCGAGCTGTCGCGCGTTCTGCTCGGCCAGTTGCCGGCGAATCCGGTCCATGTCCAGCCAGAGAATCTGCTGCACCAGGTCTTCCAGCGCGTCCGGCGCCAAGGCACCCGCCTCGGAATACACCAGCACCCCCTCCCGGAAGGCCATCAGCGTCGGATATTGGGTGACCTGCGCGCTGGTGCTCAACGCGACTTCGGCCTCGGTGTCGACCTTGCCGTGCACGATCTCCGGGTGCCGGTCCGACGACGCCTCGTACACGGGCGCGAAACGCTGACACGGCCCACACCAGCCCGCCCACCAATCGACCAGCACGATCGGGTTGGACGCGACGACGGAATCGAAATTGTGCTGGGTCAAGGTGATTGTCGGCATGGAATCCTCGTGTGGTTCTGCGCGTTGACCTTGCATCGTCGCATCGATATCCGCAATCAGGAAGACGTGCCGGCGCGATGGTGTTCGGCCGCGAGGAAATGCGCGATATTCGTCGTGCATTCATACAGTTCGCGGTAGTGCCGGTAGTACTCCTCGTATTTCGCGGTGCGCTCGGGATAGGGCCGCACGGTGTCGACGACGGGATTCCACCCGGAGGTGTCGACACCGGCGGCTTCGGCCGCGAGCAAAGCGTCGCCGAGACAGGCGCCCACGGTATCTGCGGGTAATTGCTGCTCCAACCCGGTGACATCGGAGACGATCTGCGTCCACAATCCGCCCTTGGTGCCGCCACCCACCGCGACCAGACGCGACGCCTGTCCGCCTGCTTCGGTCATGGCCGCCAGGTTGTGCCGCACTCCGTAGGCGATACCTTCCAGCACCGCCCGATACAGTTCGGCGCGCCCGTGCCCCAGCGTCAATCCCGCGATGATGCCCCGGGCGTCGGGATCGAACAGGGGAGTGCGCTCACCGGCGAAGTACGGCAGCGCGAGCAACCCTCTGCTGCCGACCGGCACGCCGGCGGCGTCCGCGACCAGGTCGGTGAACTCGCCGCCGACGAGCTTGCGCAGCCAGTCGGTGACCGCCCCGGAGGTGGCCATGCCCGCGGCGAGCGTGTACGTGCCCGGCCAGGCGCCGCAGGTGCCCCAGAGGCCGGGATGCGGGCGCGGATCGGTGAGCACCTGCACCAGGAACAGGGTGGTGCCGTACATGATCATCGCATCGCCAGGGGCGCGAACACCCACGCTGGCTGCCTCGGCCCACGCGTCGATGGTCCCTGTGGTGACCGGCAGCCCCGCCGGTAGTCCGGTGACGGACGCGGCATCGGCGGTCACGCGGCCCACGATCTCGGTCGGCCAAGCCAGTTCCGGCAGCGACCATCCCGGCACGACCTGAGCGGCCCAGTCCGTCGCCCACGCGCGCTCACGCAGGTCGTACAGGGGCACGCACTGACTGGCCGACTGGTGGTCGAGAACGTATCGGCCGGTCAGCCGGTGCACCAGGAAGGAACTCGCCATCAGCAGCATCGCGGTGCGCGCGGCGACTTCCGGCTCGTGCCTGGCCAGCCACCGGGCTTTGGGGCCCACGGCCTGGCTGGTCAGCGGTGACCCCGCGCGGTCGAGTACCGCTTGCGCCCCGAATTCGTCGTCGAGTTCCGCGATTTCGGCGCTGGCCCTGGTGTCGACGCCGTAGAGGATGGCCGGACGTAGCGGCTTGCCCTCCGCGTCGGCGGGCAGCAGGCACGGCCCGATCCCCGACACCGCGAGCCCGTCGAGCGGAGCGCCCTCGGCGGCGCGCACCAGCTCCTGGGCGAGCGTGACGAAGTCGGCCCACCACACCGTCTCCGCGTCGTGCTCCACCCACCCGGGATGTGGCATGGAGACGTCGTGCGCTCGTTCGGCTCTGGCGACGATCGTGCCGTCGGCGTCGGCCAGTACACCCTTGGAACTCGAGGTCCCGATGTCGATGCCGAGAAACATCGTCACCGGGTGAACTCGTCCAGCGTGACGTCGAGCAGCTCGCACGCGGCGCGAACCGCGGCTCGGTGGTCGCCGGGTATCGCGTGGATGTGGTTGGCGCCGAAGCGATTCAAGAAGTCGTCGGCTCGCGCGTCCAGCCGGGCGAAGGCGTGCGGCCACTCCCAGGTGGACTGCTTCATCAGCGCTTCGTTCGTCTGCTGGTCGTAGGCTTCGAAGTCGCCGAGCATCAGCTGCATGCGGTAGTCACCGTCGAGTCGGGTGAGCCGTGCCAGCGTCATCCGGCCCGGCGCGGCCAGATGGTGCACCGAGGCCCCGCCCGCCGGGAAGAAGAACACCTCCGGATACAGGTGCACTTTCGCCAGGTTTTCCGCGGGATCGGCGCTGCGCGCGGCGAACCAGGTGGCGTGCTGGCCGGAATTGCACAGATCCCAGATGTCCCGGTCCGCGTGATAGTGCCGGACGTCGGCGAACAGCACCGGGGTGCCCGCGATCCGTTTGAGCAGCTGCATCGTCAGCGCGCCGTCCATGTCCGCCTCGGTGGCGCAGACATGCGGTTCCTTCGGGCCGTTCCAGTCGTAGGGGTCGTTGAGGAAGGCCTCCGTGACGTCCATGGTGGCGAAGTACTGGGTGAGCTCGGGTTGCCCTTTGATGCCGGAGAAATCCAGTCGCCATTCCGCGATCAGCTCACGCACCGCCAGGTACGAACGGATCTGGCGTTCCAGCAGCTCCGGCGTGAGCTTCGCGCCGTCGTAGTGCACGCCCGCGGTGTGCCGCTCCAGCCACTCGCGCGCCGCCTTCGCCTCCCCGGCGTCGGCGAGCTCGGCGCGGCGCACGATCTCCCACTGATCGATCTCCTCGACATCGATGCCGAAGCGCCGCTGCCACTGGTCGGTGTTGGCGACCGCGGTGTTCATCCCCATCGGCCGCCCACCGAAGCGCCCGAATGTCGCGCCACGCAAACCGGATACGGCCGCCGCGGCCCGTGCCCGCACGCCGATCGCCTCGATCAGTTCCGGATCGGACGGATCACCCCACAGCCTGGTGTGCTTGCGCCCGATCTGGTCGAGCGCGCCACCTGCCGCGAGCATCCCCACCATGCCCGGCTGTACGGGATCGATGTTCGACAGCAACAGCAGCGGGCCGGGGGTCGCGCCCGCCGCGAGCATGGTGAAATGCGGAAACGCCCAGACCGCGTAGTGCAGCACGGTCAGATCGACGCCCGCCGCGGCGACCGTGCGCGCCACCGAACTCGCCAGTGCGTTGTCGCTGATCGTTGCGGTGCCGCGGACAACATCGTGTCCCGCCGCGGTGAGCGCGGCCACCAAACGGTCCTCGGTCGAGGTGATGAAATCGGCGATGCCCGCATGCACATAGTCGCGGCCATCGGAAATACTGATAACGCCGATACGGGCCATGCCGGTCCCTCCCGTTGGGGATGGTCGGAGAGTTCGACTCGATCAACAGATACCAGCCGTGGCCGGGCTCGTTGGCGCGTTTGCGGAAATCGAGCCATGGCCGGTGCTTCGGACCGCCTTATCGCGGAACCGCTTTGGCCACACGCGACTGCGGGAACGTCAGCGACGCGACGTGGACTCCGCCCTGGCCCCAGCCCGCACTGGTGATCCACCAGCGGCCGTCCTCGCGAACCACTTCGGCCGCGTGCGCGGCGATGTGGCCGACTTTGTCCCCGATGCGGAAGCGGAACGGGCTGTCGCTTCGGAAGACGTTGGTGCCGACGTAATGCGGGCGAGGGCCGATGAACAGATACCACCAACCGTCGTGCCGCAAGACGTACGGCGACTCGGTGTTACCCGCTTCGGTGCCTTTCGCCGGGTCGGTGTAGGCGATATGGCGCTCACCCCAGTGCACGAGATCTGTGCTGGTGCGGTAAGCGACGACGTGATGACCGCCGGTGGCGGCGCTGGTCGCGCAGTAGTACATCACCCACTGGTCGCCCACGCGCGCCACCATCGGGTCGCGAGCGTCGTAGCCGTCGTGAAACAGCGGACCCGTCGGCAGTCTCGTCCACTGGAACAGGTCGGTCGAGGTGGCCAGGTTCATGGCCGCGGCGGTGCGGTCGGTGCCGCCCGCGGCGTAGAACATGTGGTACCGGCCGTGCGCGCCGACCACGTACGGCGCCCACAGATGTGTCTCCCCGTAGGCTCGATCGACCCGCATGGCGGACGGGTGCTTGGTCCACGGCCCGTGCAACCGGTCGGCGCAGGCGTGCGCGAATTCGATTTCGTCGAACGGGTCCGCCGGCTCCCGATGGGTGATGCCGAACAGGTGCCATCGCCCGGCCTGGTCCTGAACCAGGGTGTGGTCGTTGATGTACCACGCTTCCGGCTCGTCGGCGCCCGGGTCGTAGATCCGCGCGAACGGCTCCGCCCGAACCACCTCGCGCGTCGTCATCCATTCATGATGCCGCCATGGTCGTCGAGAAACTGCCGTCCTGCGGATTCGCGTGCCACGACCACGGAGCCGCGGCGAAGTGCCCGGCCCGTCGTGAACACGCGAGCCCGGTCGCGGCCGACATCGACTGGGCGATCGAGCCGTCGCCGCACGGCGAAATCGCAGGTCGCCTGCTGCTGACGTCGCGACGCGCCGTTGTCCTGCCGCGCCGAACCGCGAGAGGCGCGAGTCGGGCCGGAGTGTGGCCACGCGAAATCCGCAGGCGAGCTGATCTCGATTGCCCCGTACCGCCGGGTCATCCGGCAGGGGCGCTGCGCCGCAGGTAGTCCGCGGTGATGGAACGATCGTCCGCCAGCAATGCCGACGGCGTACCGGCGAAAATTATCTCCCCACCGTGCTTTCCGCCGTCCGGTCCGAGATCGATCACCCAGTCGGCGCGGGCGACGACGTCCAGGTCGTGTTCGATGACGATCACCGTGTTGCCCGCGTCGACCAGTCGGTCCAGCAGTGCGACCAGGGTGTCCACGTCGGCCATGTGCAGCCCGGTGGTCGGTTCGTCCAGGACGTAGACGCCGCCGCGGCGATGGAGGTGATCGGCCAGTTTGATGCGCTGGCGTTCTCCGCCGGAGAGCGAGCTGAGCGAGCGGCCGAGGGTGAGATAGCCGAGACCGACATCGAGCAGTGAGCGCAGCGGCGTACGAATCCGCTGGTCATCCAGCTCGTCCCAGAAATCGAGCGCCTGCTCGGCGGTCATTTCGAGCACGTCGGCGATGGACGCGCCGCGGATCTCGTACGCCAGCACCTCCGGCCGGTACCGGCGTCCGTGACAGGTCTGGCACACGGTGGTGACCGGATCCATGTACGCCAGGTCGGTGAAGATCACGCCCGCGCCACCGCATTCGCCGCACGCGCCGTCGGAGTTGAAGCTGAACAGGCCGGGTCGCACGCCGTGCCGCTTGGCGAACAGCTGACGCAGTGGATCCATGATCCCGAGATAGGTGGCCGGGCTGGAGCGCCGAGAGGCGGCGATCGCCGCTTGGTCGACCGCGATGACCTGCGGATGCGCCGCGACGAACGCACCGGAGACCAGCGTGCTCTTCCCGGAGCCCGCGACGCCGGTCACCGCGGTGAGCACGCCAGTGGGAAACCGCGCGGTGAGATTCTTCAGGTTGTAGGTGTCGACGTCGGTGACGGTCAACCATCCGGTCGGCCGACGCGTGTGTTCCTTGATCCGGCGCACCCGGCGCAACCGCTCGCCGGTGGACGTGCCGGCGCGGCGCAGCTCGTCGACCGTGCCCTCGAAGACCACCCGCCCGCCGTGCGAGCCCGGGCCGGGCCCCATGTCGACCACGTGATCGGCGACGGCGATCACGTCGGGGGAGTGTTCCACCACCAGTACGGTATTTCCCTTGTCCCGCAATTGGATCAGCAGGTTGTTCAGTCGACCCACGTCACGCGGATGCATGCCGACGCTCGGTTCGTCGAAGATGTAGGTCATGCCGGTCAGGCTGGAGCCGAGATGCCGCACGACCTTGAGGCGCTGCGCCTCGCCGCCGGACAGGGTCGAGGTCTCCCGATCGAGCGAGAGATAGCCGAGCCCGACCTCCTCGATCCGGCGCAACCGGCCGATCGCGGCGCTCGCGATCGGCTCGGCCACCGGATCGTCGATGGCGGCGAGCACCTCGATGAGGTCGGTGATCTCCAGCCGGCCGTAGTCGGCGATGCCGAGCCCATCGATCCGGCTCGCCAGCGCGGCGGCGTTGAGCCGGGCGCCGCCGCAGTCCGGGCAGACCTCCTCGGTGACCACCGCTTCGGCGGCCGCGCGATTCTTGTCCGACAGCGCGGCGAGGTCACGCTTGATGTAGAGCCGGTCGAACCGCTCCAGCAGTCCTTCGTAGGCATTGTTGCCCGCCGATCCGTTCCTGTTGCGTCGCGGTACCCGAAAACCGCTGCCGTGCAAGAACAACTGCCACTCCTCCGGGGTGAACTCACGCAGCGGCTTGTCCGGGTCGAACAGCCCGGACTCGGCGTAGAGCTGCCATTGGAAGGTGCCGATCGCGAAGGGAGCGAAGGTGATTGCGCCCTCATTGAGCGACTTGCCGGAGTCGAGGAGCTTGTCCAGATCCGGACGCACCACGTGGCCGAGCCCGCCGCAGGCCGGGCACATGCCCAGCGGATCGTTGAACGAATAGCGCGTGGCCTCGCCCGCGCTGGGCACACCGTGCCGGGAGAACAGCACGCGGATGACCGACTGGATGTCGGTCATGGTCCCGACCGTGGAACGCGAATTGCCGCCGATCGGCTTCTGGTCGACGACGACGGCGGGCGCCAGGTTGTCGATCACGTCGGCTTCGGGCCGCTCGTACTTGGGCAGCCGATTGCGGATGAACCAGGTGAAGGTCTCGTTGAGCTGCCGCTGTGATTCGACCGCGACGGTCCCGAAGACCACCGACGACTTCCCCGAACCGGAGACGCCGGTGAAGACCACGATCTTGCCCTTGGGAATGGTCAGCGAGACGTCGCGGAGATTGTTCTCGCGGGCCCCGACGATCCTGATGGTGTCTCGATCTGCATGCACGGCCGCCACGCTAGGAGCCGATGAGGTCGGTTTCTGTCCTCGTTCGCGTCCATACTGGATCGCGTGACCCAGACCGCCGCGCGCCTGCTGCAGCTACTGTCGCTGCTGCAGACGCGCCGCGAATGGAGCGGTCCGGAACTGGCCGCGCGGCTCGGAGTCACCGTGCGGACGGTGCGGCGGGATGTCGAGCGCTTGCGCGAGCTGGAGTATCCGGTGGTCGCGAGCCTCGGCGCGGTCGGCGGATACAAGCTGCAAGCAGGTGCCGCCCTGCCGCCACTGCTGCTCGACGACGAGGAGGCGGTGGCGATCACGCTCGGCCTGCGCGGGGCCGCCCAAGGCGCGGTCGCGGGTATCGAGGAATCGGCCGCCCGCGCCCTGGTGAAACTGCAGCAGGTGCTGCCGTCGCGGTTGCGGCGCCGGGTCGACGCGATCGACACCGCCACCGTGTCGCTCGCCGGTCCCGCCGCCGGCCCGGTGATCGGCCCCGAGATCCTCGTCGTCCTGGCCGCCGCCGCACGCGACGGCGAACGGATCCGCTTCCGCTACCGGGACAAGGCCGACGCCGAAACCAGCCGCCTCGCCGAGCCGCACAGCCTGGTCTCCGCGGGCCGCCGCTGGTATCTGGTGGCGTGGGACGTCGACCGCGCCGACTGGCGCACCTTCCGCGTGGACCGCGTGACTTCCCCGCATCCCACCGGAATACGTTGCACGCCACGCGCACTGCCCGCCGCGGACGCGGCAAGCTTCGTCACCAGCCAGCTGGCCCGCTCCCGCCCGGCCCGCCACGTGGTCCTGCGCGTCCACGCCCCGGCCGACACGCTCGTCGAATCCTTCCGGGTTCGTCCAGAAGAGATCGAGGCCGTGGACGCGCGGACCTGCCTGCTGCGCACATCAGCGGATTCCCTGGAGTGGACCGCCATCCGCATCGCTCACTTGAACTTCGAGTTCGAGGTCATCGAACCCCAGGAAATGAAAGACCTGCTCACCACCCTCGGCGCCAAATTACTTCGCGCGGCGGGAAATCCACCCTAGGACACCTCCGCGACCAGCCGATATTCGCCTGACCCGCGCGAAGGGCGGCACTACGGTGCTGCGGATGAGCGTATCGATCGCCCCTGGCGGCTGATCCCGCTGCGGCTGTCGTCAAAGCCGGTACACCGGCGTGCGCGTGTTGCTATCGTCTCGCCATGTCGGACACGCTGGGCGCTCGGGTGGACGAGCAGAAGCGCCCGCCGGTCGTCGAGTTCGACGACGAGGAGCGGCCCGCGCGGGTGTTGAGCGGCTGGGCGGAGCGATTGGTCGCCGTCGCCGCGTTCGCCGTCGCGATTCTCGCGCTGTGGCAGGTGTTCCGGCCGTTGGCGCAGGGTAGCCAGTACTACCTGGTGATCTTCCTGGCGGGCACGTTGCCCACGGTGTTTCTCGCCTACGGGTCGGGCCTTCGCTTCCTGGATCGGCGCAACCGCCCCGGCGTCGTGGACTGGTTGCTGGCAGTGGTGGCGCTGGCGGTCTGCCTGTATCCGGTGGCCCCGATGACGATCGGGTCGGGCGGCGGCGGATACAACGCGTTCCTCGATCGGCAAGGACTGCTCGACCCGGTCGATGTCGCGGTCGGCACGGTGTTGCTGGTGCTCGTCATGGAGGCGTGCCGGCGGACGACGGGTTGGGTGTTGCCCGCGGTGTGCCTGGTCTTCCTCGCCTACGGGTATTACGGAGGGCTGCTGCCGCAGGAATGGAGCATCGCGCACGCCGGACTGGACTTCGGCCAGATCATCGACGCCCTGTTCAATTCCGGAAGCGGCTTCTACGGCACCCCGCTCGATGTCGCGGCTACCTATATCGTGCTGTTCACCCTGTACGGCGCGGTGCTCGAATTCTCCGGCGCGGCACAGTTCTTCGTGGATCTGTCGGTCGCGGCGTTCCGGCGTTCGCGCGGGGCTGCCGGGCGCACCGCCGTGGCCTCGGGTTTCCTGCTCGGCACGGTGTCCGGATCGGGCACCGCCACCGCGGTGAGCGTGGGCGCGGTGACCTGGCCGATCCTGCGGCGCGCGGGGTACCCGCCCGAACAGGCGGGCGGCATGCTGGCCGCGGCCGGCGTCGGCGCGATCCTGTCGCCGCCCACGCTGGGGGTCGCGGCGTTCATCGTCGCCGAATACCTCGAGGTCTCGTATGTCACCGTGCTCGGCTGGGCGCTGATCCCGACCCTCCTCTACTACCTGGGCATCCTGCTCGCCGTCGAGATCGATGCGCGCAGGCTGGGCACCGAACCGGTCGAGGTCGGCGGCCCGTCCGCGGGTCGGCTCCTGCTGCGGTTCGGCTATCACTTCCTGTCGCTGATCGCGATCGTCGTGCTGCTGCTCATCGGGGTGAGTGCGACGCGAGCGGTGGTCTACGCGACCGCGCTGGCGTTCGTCCTGGCCTTCTTCGACGCGCGCACCCGAGGCGCGGCCCGGTCGCCGCGCCTGGTGTTCGCCACGATCGGCAGCGGCGTCCGTTCGGCGCTGCCGGTGGTCGCGGTATGCGCGGCCGCGGGCGTGATCACCGCGATGACGACCAAGACCGGTCTGGGCGCACAGCTCGCGGCATTGCTGGTGCGCGCCGCGAAGGCGCTGTCGGACAATCACACCGTCGTGCTGGCCTGCACCGTCGCACTCGCCGCCGTCGCGCTGGCACTGCTCGGGCTCGCCGTGCCGGTCACGGCGTCGTTCATCATCGGCTGGGCGATCATCGGTCCGGCGCTGCTGGCCCTCGACGTGCCCGCGCCCGCCGCCGCGATGTTCGTCTTCTACTACTCGGTGCTCTCGGAGGTGACGCCGCCGACCGCGCTCGCGGCGGTGGGCGCCGCCGCGATCACCGGAGGCCGCACCGTGCCCACCATGTGGCAGGCCCTGAAGTACGCCCTGCCCGCCTTCCTGGTGCCGATCGTGTTCGTCCTGACCGGGCCGGGCGAATACCTGCTCGGGCGAGGGCCGATCCTCGGCATCCTCTGGACCACCGTGGTCGCGTGCGTCGGTGTCGCCGCGCTGGCGGCGGCCACGGGCGGCTGGCTCCCCGGCATCGGACCCGCGCCGCGCGCGGCACGCGTGCTGGCCGCCGTCGGCGGGTTGACGCTGCTGTACTTGGCGCCCGCCACGCTGATCGCCGGGGCGTGCGCGCTGCTCGCGGCCGCCGGTATCACTCTGCTGTCGCGAAGGAGAACGACATGAGAAGAGCCGCACTGATATTCGCCGTCATCACGATCGCGGCGGGACTGCTCGCGGGCTGCGGCGGCCGCAGGGACGCCCCGCACACCGACTCGGGCGCCGCGGTCACCTGCGCGCTCGAGCGAGAAACCCGAGTCGGCATCGCGACCGGTAACGCCACCGGGGTGTATTTCGCGCTCGGCAACACCTATGCCGACCAGATCGCACAGGCCACCGACGGCAAAGTGAAGGCGACCGCCGCCGAGACCGGGGCGTCCGTGCAGAACATCCAGCAGGTCGTCGCGGGCAGCTACCAGGTGGCGTTCTCCCTGGCCGACAGTGCCGCCGACGCCGTGCTCGGCACGGGAAGCTTCGACGGCAAGAAACAGCCGGTGCAGGCGCTCGCGCGGCTGTATCCGAATTACACCCAGGTGGTCGTGCGCCGGGACGCGGGCATCACCTCGGTGGCCGACCTGCGAGGCAAGCGGGTCTCCACGGGCTCGCCGAAGTCGGGCACCGAGGTGATCGCGCAGCGGATACTGCAAGCCGCCGGTCTCGATCCCGATCGCGACATCTCGGCCCAGCGACTGGATCTCACCAAGACCGTGGACGGCATGAAGGACGGGTCGATCGACGCCATGTTCTTCTCCGGCGGCCTGCCCACGCCGGGAATCACCGACTTGTTCACCGTGGCGAAGGACCGCGTCCGATTCCTGGACGTCGCCGACCAGCTGAGCAGCCTGCGCACGATCAATCCCGTGTACGAAGAGGGGACCATTCCCGCCGCCGCGTACGGCCTGCCCGCCGAGGTGAGGACGATTGTCGTGCCGAACGTCCTGCTCGTCCGCGACGACCTGGACGCGGATCTCGCCTGTGTGCTGACCAGGACCCTGTTCGACCGCAAAACCCAGCTGGAACAGGCCAACTCGGCCGCGAAAGGAATCAGCAGGGATACCGCCCGGGATACCGCTCCCGTACCGCTGCACCGCGGCGCTGCGCATGCCCTCGCCCACTGAGCCGGCCGCTCCGGAACGATCTTGTGGTGGCTTGAATCACATTCATGTCATTCGGCCGTTCATGCCGCCGATCGCGTGCCTCTGACCTGCGAAATAGTGCGCTGCCCAGGCGATTTGACGAAGTGAAATCCGCCGCGTAACTTATTCCAGGTCAGAGCGACACGGACACCGACCCGGAGCCGAGAAGCGAAGCGGAAACGCCGAGCGGAGGGACCGGGAAACGAGGTAGGACGAGGAGCGCCTGGCGATCACACTAGCTTGATCGGGACCCTGATTTTGATCGGGTGAACGGCTGAGCTAAGCTGGATAGGTTGCCTCACTGAAGGTCCGGAAATCCGGAGTGAATGTGTGTGCGTGTGTTCTTTGAGAACTCAATAGTGTGTCGATGAATGTCAGTGCCAATTATTTTTGGTTCCGGCTCTTCACCCCCCGTGTGGAGGGTCGGGTATTTAAGTCAGCTATTTTTCCGGCTG